>NZ_BMVV01000002.1 GCF_014650895.1 Streptomyces omiyaensis | reverse complement strand
TGCGTTCTGCACAGCGATCGCGGGTCGCAATTCCGGTCCCGAAAGTTCGTCCGGACGCTCGGACGGCATCAGATGTCCGGCTCGATAGGGAGAGTCGGAGCGGCCGGCGACAACGCCGCCATGGAGTCGTTCTTCAGCCTGCTGCAGAAGAACGTTCTCAACCGCCGCACCTGGGCCACCCGTGAGGAACTGCGGATCGCGATCGTGACCTGGATCGAACGGACCTATCACCGGCGCCGCAGACAGACCGCACTCGGCCGACTGACCCCCGTCGAATACGAAACCGTCATGACCACACCGGCCACCCTGGCCGCGTGACCGAACCTGTCACCCAACTTTGCAGCAGACCCCCTCCGACGTTCGTGTACGAGAAGGAGAACTCCGACCCCCTCGTTCCCGGCGCCAAGCATGATCGGCCGGGAGACCTCAACGGGGACGGCTTCGCCGACTTCGTCGCCAACGATGCCGAGGGCAAGCTCTGGTTCTACGGCGGCAACGGCAACCTCGGTACGCCAGCAACCCGCCAGCTCGTCGGCACCAGCGGCTGGACCGGAGCACTCATCGCCCACCGCGGCGACCTGAAGAGCATGAACTTCGAGGACACGGCTCTCGACGGCTACGAAGACTTCCTCGTCCGGCTGTCCGACAACAAGCTCTACCTCTACCCCGGCAACGGCGTGGGCTCTCCCTGGATCTACACCCGCAAGGAACTCGCCCACCCCTCCGAAGGTGACTGGCGCGGCCTGCGCCAGATGCTGCTCCCTGGCAATATCGACGGAAAGCCCGGCAACGACCTCATCACCGTCGAGTGCATCTGGAATGACGACACGATCAAGCCAGAGGACCGCACGTGCGTGAGCGCCCGTCTCATCCTCTACAGCGGCAACGGGATCAGCGGAGACGGCGGCCAGAACCAGGCGATTCCCTTCGACTGGGACAAGAAAATCATCCTGGGCACCGGTGGCTGGCGCGACCTCACCAACCTCGCCGTCAGCGACGTCAACGGAGACTCCTACGCCGACCTCGTCGCCCGTGACCCCAGCGACGGCACGCTCTACCTCTACCCCGGCTGCGTCAACGACGCCGTCGCCTGCCCTGGCAGCGACTACAAGTTCCTCCCCCGCACCGTCTACGGCAACGGGGGCTGGAACCAGCGCCCCTACCTGACCTCTCCCGGCAATACCCAGGGCACCCTGCTGGCCGACGAGGTCACCTCACAGCCCTCAAACGAACTCCCTCCGGACCACCCGGACAACCAGCCCAAAACCTACTACTTCAAGCGGTTCATCCCGACCGTCGGCCAGGAAGCCGGCGACATCTGGGCCACCACCCCTGCTGCCCCGGACACCCCGGTCAACTACGTCGACTCCACCGGTACCGCGAAGAGCATCCTGTGCCCCACCGGATGCCTGCTCATCTACCCCGGCGGCAAGACCGCCCACGGCGCACCCCGCCTTGCGGGAACCGCCGGATGGGCCACTACTATCCGCGGAATCTTCTAGCGTCCACAGCCCACGAACGGACCCAGGTGTGCCATGCCTCAGAAAGGCACGGCACACCTGCCGTCCACCGGCCGCCTCACCACCGGTCCGCTCCGACCGCAGCACACACCCAGCCTGCGGCCCCTACCTTCCTGCGAAGGACACATGAGACGCCTCACCCGACGCACGGCCACGCTCACCGCGGCCACCGGCCTCCTCACCACGGCCACCCTCCTGGCCCCGCCCACCGCCAGCGCGGCGGACGAGCTGAAGCTGTCGGGGTACGACGTGGTGGCCGCACCCGGCTCGGCACCGCGGTTCTACCCGACCGTCGAGTCCGGCACGACCTTCTGGGGGAAAGTCGTCATCACCGTCGGCACCAAGCCGATGACCGACCCGGCGGGCGCCGGGGCGGGCCTCCCGGCGGGGTACGACTCCCGCAACAACAGCTGCACCCCGGCTGCCGGGTACACCGGTGTCCTCGTGTGCGACGGCGTGCCCTATCAGCAGCCCGCCACCATCGTTCCCTCGGGCGCCGCGGACGCCACCCTGTACTGGGGCTTCGCGTACATGCCCGCCGACGGCGACCTCGCGGCGGCCGTGAAGGAGGCCCGCAGCGCCGGCAGCCTCCCCGCGGACGGGCGCCGTGGTACCGGCAAGGTCACCGTGAAGTCCCGCGCGCACGCGCTGCTGAACACGATCGCCTTCGACACCCCGGCCGTCCCCGACGGCGGCACCGTCCGCCAGCAGCTGCGCGTCCACGCCAACGACGCCGGACGGCTGACACTCCGCTTCGGCCGGGCCGACGGCCAGCTCTTTGCCAACCTGGCCGTCCGCATCGGCGCCATCACCACCGGCCCGGGCGCCACCTGCGAGATCCACTACGCGACCCTGCCCGACGACGTGCCCAACCTGGCCTGCGAGCTGGAACCCGGTGACCACGTCATCGGCTACGCGCTGACCGGCACCGCGGGGCAGTACGCCCAGAAGCTCCAGGCCCACACCCGCTACGACATCTACGACCTGGCCGTGTGGGACGAGTCCGACGTCAAACTGGTGAGTGCGCCCTTCGCCGTCCAGGGCCGCACGATCCGCCCCTCCCACGGCCTCCTCGCCCGCAACACCGCCGGCACCCTGTTCTCTTACAGCGGCACCCGCTCGGCGGCAGCGCCCCTGTCCGGCCCGTACAAGATCGGCTCGGGCTGGCAGACCTACACCGCCCTCACCTCGCTCTCCCCGCTCAAGCAGGGCGGCTACTACTGGGCCGACCGGAAGCCCTCCGCCCGCACGCGCGGCCTGGGCGACGTCGTCGCCCGTGACGCGTCCGGCACCCTCTGGTACTACGACCGCCAGCTCGTCCGCGGAAAGCCCTTCGCCCCCCGCGTCAAGGTCGGCGGCGGCTGGAACGTCTACGACCGCATCGACGGCGCCGGGGACCTCGACCGCGACGGATACGCCGACCTCCTCGCCCGCGACAAGGCCGGGGTCCTGTGGCTCTACGAGGGCACCGGCAGCCTCACCGGCGCCCGGTTCACGGCGCGGGTGCGCGTCGGCGGCGGCTGGGGCGCGTACGACCGGCTCGCCGGCGGCGCCGACCTGACCGGCGACGGCCGGGCCGACCTGCTGGCACGGGACCGGGCCGGGGTGCTGTGGCTGTACCAGGGCACCGGCGACACCACCCGCCCGTACACCGGCCGCACCCAGATCGGCGGCGGCTGGAACACCTACAACCACCTGTTCTGACCCCTGCCGCCACCATGGCGGACGGCCGGGTCCCGAGGTCCGAGGAGAGACCGAGGGGATCCGGCCGGCCCACCGCTTGTCCTGCCCACGCGCCGGGAAGCACCTCGGTCCGCCCAGCGGGTCCGGCCGCAGGAGATGACGTGCGGCCGGACCGTGCCGCGTGCCGTCCGCCCGGTCGCCGTCGTCCGCCGACGCGGTCGTGTCGGAGCCGGGCTGTCAGACGCCGCCCGGGGCGGTCGCGGCCGTCGGGAGCGACCGCGTCCGGGTTCGGGAGGACGGGACCGGTGAAGAGGCCCGGAAGTGACGCGGGACGCGGTCACCGATGCGCCGAACGGGCGGTTCGGGCGCGTCGCGTGGCCCGCGTCCCGGCTGTGTCCCCACAGGTGTGATTTCCTGCCCGGGACGGGCCGCCAAGGCCCTTCGTACTCACGTCTGACCAGCCAAGCGCCTGGTCAGAACGATTTTTCCTTGTGGGGCGGGTGGGACTCGAACCCACGGCCGACGGATTATGAGTCCGCTGCTCTAACCGGCTGAGCTACCGCCCCCGACGCCGACGCGCGTACAAGTGTGCGCGCCGTCCTGCCGCAGCATAGCCGCTCATACGATCTCCTGCTCCGGAAGATCGGGACGATCGGTGCTGCTCGACCATGAAGACCGCGGAGCGGAACGGTTGGTTCCCGGGAACGCGAAAGAGGACCCCTGAGGGTCCTCTTTCGCTCTGCTCCCCCGACTGGACTCGAACCAGTAACCCTCCGGTTAACAGCCGAATGCTCTGCCAATTGAGCTACAGGGGATCGCGCTCCCCCGACTGGACTCGAACCAGTAACCTGCCGGTTAACAGCCGGCTGCTCTGCCAATTGAGCTACAGGGGATTGCTGCGGTGCACCGAACGGTCCTGCCCGGGTCGTCCCGGGCGGCGGTCGCTCGCTGCGAGACATACATTAGCGCAAGCAGGGGGGTGCTCCGCCAATCGGTATCCCCAGGACATCCCCAGGGCCCTCCAGGGAAGGATCGCAGCGTGCGGTACAAGCTGACGTTCGCCGCGGGTCTCGCGCTCGGTTACGTGATCGGCACGCGCGCGGGCCGCGAGCGGTACGAACGGATGAAGAAGTCCGCCAAGGACTTCGCACGGAACCCCGCGGTGCGCAACGCCGCCGAGACGGCCGCGCAGACCGGCCGGCAGTACGCGGGGAAGGCGGCGCACGTGGTCGGCGACAAGGTGGGCGACCGCCTGCCCGCCTCCGTCACCGACCGGGTGTCCGCCCTGCGCGGACGCGTCCGCTCCAACGGGCACGTCACCGAGGACGACGACTGGGGCACCAGCAACACCTGACCCGCAACCGGCCCGCGTGCGGCAGAATCGGGCCCATGGGGATAGTCGCGGGACTCGACAGCTCTTCGGACGCCACGCGCATCGTGGTCTGTGACACGGACACCGGGGCCGTACTGCGGCAGGGGCACGCCCCGCACCCGGTGGACGCCAAGGCCACCGACGTCGACCCGCAGAGCTGGCTGCTCTCGCTCGGGGAGGCCGCGACCGGCGGGCTCCTCGAAGGCGTGGAGGCCATCGGCGTCTCCGCGCAGGCGCACGGCGTCGTGCCGCTCGACGCCCAGGGCGGCCTGGTCAGGCCCGCGCTGGTCGGCAACGACAAGCGGGACCAGGTCGCCGCCGCCGACCTCGTCGATGCGCTCGGCGGGCGCGAGGCCTGGGCCGAGGCCGTCGGCACCGTCCCGCAGGCCGGGCTCCCGGTCGCGAAGCTGCGCTGGCTGGCCCGTACCGAACCGGAACACGCGCGGCGGATCGCCGCCGTCCTCCAGCCGCACGACTGGCTGGTCTGGCAGCTCCTCGGCCGCCCCGCCCGCCGCACCACCGACCGCGGCGCCGCCTCCGGCACCGGCTACTGGTCGCCCCGCACCGGCGCCTACCGCCCCGACCTCGTCGAGCTGGCGCTCGGGCACACCGTCGCGCTGCCCGAGGTGCTCGGCCCCGCCGAGCCGGCCGGCACCACCCCCGAGGGCCTGCTGATCTCCGCCGGCACCGGCGAGACCATGGCCGCCGCCTTCGGGCTCGGGCTCGGCCCCGGCGACGCCGTCGTCTCGCTCGGCGCCTCCGGCTCCGTCATGGCCGTCCACCACGAGGCCCTGGACCGGCCCGGCGCCTCCGTCACCTCCTACGCCGACGCCACCGGCAGGCACCTCCCGGTCGTCTCCGTCACCAACGCCGTCCGCACCCTGCGCGGCACCGCCGAGCTGCTGGGCGCCGAGTCCCTGGACGAACTCTCCGCGCTGGCCCTGAAGTCCACGCCGGGCGCCTCCGGACTCGTGCTCCTCCCCTACCTGGAGGGCGAGCGGACGCCGAGCCTGCCGCACGCCGCCGGCACCCTCACCGGGCTGCGCCGCGAGTCGATGCGGCCCGAGCACCTGGCGCGCGCCTCCTTCGAGGGGATGCTCTGCGGGCTCGCCGACGCCCTGGACGTGGTGCGCGGCCGGGGCGTCGAGGTGCGGCGGATCTTCCTGCTCGGCGCCGCGGCCTCGCTGCCCGCCGTCCAGGCCCTGGCGCCGGCGCTCCTCGGCGCACAGGTCGTCGTCCCCCAGCCGGCCGACTACGCGGCGCTCGGCGCGGCCAAGCAGGCCGCCTGGGCGCTCGGCGTGGCCCGCGGCACCCTCTCCCCCTCCGCCCCGCCGGCCTGGCAGGGCGCCGCGGCGCAGATCCTGGAGCCGGGCGACGAGCTGCCGGCGGGCCAGGCGGTGCGCCGGCAGTACGCGGCGGCGCGGGACCGGATCCATCCGGGGGCCTTCGGCGGCTGACGGGCGGGCGGGACGGTTCGTAAAGTCTTTCCCAGGGCTGGGCCGGGCGCCGTAAACCCGCTCGTAACGGTTCGCACGCTCGGGCGATAGTGGGAACCGTGCTCATAAGACTTCTCCGAACCCACCTGCGACCCCATCGAAAACCCCTCGCCCTGCTCGTCCTGCTCCAGTTCCTGGCGACCTGCGCGAGCCTCTACCTGCCGACCCTGAACGCCGACATCATCGACGAGGGCGTCGTCACCGGGGACACCGGCTACATCCTGCGGTTCGGCGCGCTGATGATCGGCGTCTCCGTGATCCAGGTGCTGTGCAACATCGGGGCCGTGTACTACGGCGCGCGGACCGCCTCCGCCGTCGGCCGGGACGTCCGCGGCGCCGTCTACGACCGCGTGCAGTCCTTCTCGGCGCGCGAGCTCGGGCAGTTCGGCGCGCCGTCGCTGATCACCCGGACGACCAACGACGTCCAGCAGGTCCAGATGCTGGTGCTGATGGCGTTCACCCTGATGGTCTCCGCGCCCATCATGTGCGTCGGCGGCATCGTGATGGCCCTCGGCCAGGACGTGCCGCTCTCCGGCGTGCTGCTCGCGGTGGTGCCGGTGCTCGGCGTCTCGGTCTCGCTGATCGTCAAGCGGATGCGGCCGCTCTTCCGGACCATGCAGGAGCGGCTCGACACGGTGAACCGGGTGCTGCGCGAGCAGATCACCGGCAACCGCGTGATCCGGGCGTTCGTGAAGGACGGGTACGAGGAGGAGCGCTTCCGCGGCGCCAACGCCGAGCTGACCGACGTGTCGACGGCGACGGGCCGGCTGATGGCGCTGATGTTCCCGACCGTGATGACGGTCGTGAACGTGTCCAGCGTGGCCGTGGTCTGGTTCGGCGCGCACCGCATCGACAGCGGCGGGATGGAGATCGGCGCGCTGACCGCCTTCCTCGCCTATCTGATGCAGATCGTGATGGCCGTCATGATGGCCACCTTCATGTTCATGATGGTGCCGCGGGCCGAGGTCTGCGCCGAGCGCATCGAGGAGGTCCTCGGGACCGCGTCGAGCGTGGTGCCGCCGGCCGAGCCGGTGACGGCGCTGGGGCGGCGCGGGCACCTGGAGGTCAGGGCGGCCGGCTTCCGCTACCCGGGCGCGGAGGAGTCCGTGCTCCGGGACGTGGAGCTGGTGGCGCGGCCGGGCGAGACCACCGCGATCATCGGTTCGACCGGCTCCGGCAAGTCGACGCTGCTCGGGCTCGTGCCGCGGCTGTTCGACGTGACCGGCGGCGAGGTCCTCGTCGACGGCGTCGACGTGCGGACGCTGGACCCGGCGCTGATGGCGCGGACGGTCGGGCTCGTGCCGCAGAAGCCGTACCTGTTCTCGGGGACGGTGGCGTCGAACCTGCGGTACGGCAAGCCGGACGCGACCGACGAGGAGCTGTGGCACGCCCTGGAGGTGGCCCAGGCCGCCGACTTCGTCCGGGGCCTCGAACACGGCCTGGAGGCGCCCGTCGCCCAGGGCGGCACCAACGTCTCCGGCGGCCAGCGGCAGCGGCTGGCGATCGCGCGGACGCTGGTCCAGCGCCCGGAGATCTACCTCTTCGACGACTCCTTCTCCGCGCTCGACTACGAGACGGACGCCCGGCTGCGGGCGGCGCTCTCGGAGGAGACCTCGGACGCGACCGTGGTGATCGTCGCCCAGCGGGTGTCGACCATCCGGGACGCCGACCGGATCGTGGTCCTCGACGAGGGCCGCGTCGTCGGCACCGGGCGGCACCACGAGCTGATGGCGGGGAACGAGACGTACCGGGAGATCGTGCTCTCCCAGCTGACCGAGGCGGAGGCAGCCTGATGGCCGGTCCTGGCGGACGCATGATGGCCGGGGGCACCCCGGGTGAGCGGTCGATGGACTTCAAGGGGTCGTCGAAGCGGCTGCTGCGGCAGCTGGCGCCGGAGCGCACCGCGCTCTGGCTGATGCTGGTCGCCGGTGTGCTGTCGGTGGCCGGCGCGGTGGTCGGCCCCAAGATCCTGGGGCGGGCGACCGACCTGATCTTCGCGGGCGTGGTCGGGCGGCAGATGCCCGAGGGCGTGACGAAGGCGGAGGCCCTGGCGAAGCTGCGGGCCGACGGCGACGGCGGGATGGCCGACATGCTGTCCGGGGTCGCCTTCACCCCCGGGCGGGGCATCGACTTCGGCGCGGTCGGCGAGGTGCTGCTCCTCGCGCTCGCGGTGTACGTGGTGGCGGGCCTGCTGATGCTGGTCTCCACCCGGATGTCGATCAAGGTGATCAACCGGACCGTGTTCCGGATGCGCGAGGACGTGCAGACGAAGCTGGCGCGGCTGCCGCTGTCGTACTTCGACCGGGCCAAGCGCGGCGAGGTGCTGTCCCGGGCGACCAACGACCTCGACAACATCGGCCAGACGCTCCAGCAGTCGATGGGCCAGCTCATCAACTCGCTCCTGACGATCGTCGGCGTGCTGGCGATGATGTTCTGGATCTCGCCGCTGCTCGCGCTGGTGGCGCTGGTGACGGTGCCGGTGTCGGTGGTGGTCGCGGCCAGGATCGGCAAGCGCTCGCAGCCGCACTTCGTGCAGCAGTGGAAGTCGACGGGCGCGCTCAACGCGCACGTGGAGGAGATGTACACCGGGCACACCCTGGTGAAGGTCTTCGGCCGGCAGGAGGAGGCCGCGCAGGGCTTCCGTGAGCAGAACGAGGCGCTGTACGAGGCCGGGTTCAAGGCGCAGTTCACCAGCGGCATGATGCAGCCGGTGATGTTCTTCGTCTCGAACATCAACTACGTCCTGGTGGCGGTGGTCGGCGGTCTGCGGGTGGCGAGCGGCACGCTCTCCATCGGCGACGTGCAGGCCTTCATCCAGTACTCGCGCCAGTTCTCGATGCCGCTGACGCAGGTGGCGTCGATGGCGAACCTGGTGCAGTCGGGCGTCGCCTCGGCCGAGCGGGTCTTCGAGCTGCTCGACGCCGAGGAGCAGCGGCCGGACGCGCCGGTCACCGGCAAGCCGCGCGACGTCGAGGGGAAGGTGGCCCTGGAGCACGTCTCCTTCCGCTACGAGGCCGACAAGCCGCTCATCGAGGACCTGTCGCTCGCCGTGGAGCCGGGCCAGACGGTCGCGATCGTCGGTCCGACCGGGGCCGGCAAGACGACGCTGGTCAACCTCCTCATGCGGTTCTACGAGGTGACCGGCGGCCGGATCACCCTGGACGGCGTGGACATCGCGTCGATGCCCCGGGCGGAGCTGCGGGCCGGGATCGGCATGGTCCTCCAGGACACCTGGCTCTTCGGCGGGACGATCGCCGAGAACATCGCGTACGGCGCCACCCGCGAGGTGACCCGGGCGGAGGTCGAGGCGGCCGCGCGGGCGGCCCACGCCGACCGCTTCGTCCGCACCCTGCCGGACGGGTACGACACGGTGGTGGACGACGACGGCGCGGGGGTCAGCGCCGGCGAGAAGCAGCTGATCACCATCGCCCGGGCGTTCCTGTCCGACCCGGTGATCCTCGTCCTCGACGAGGCGACGAGCTCGGTGGACACCCGGACCGAGGTGCTGATCCAGAAGGCGATGGCCCGGCTGGCCCAGGGCCGCACCTCCTTCGTCATCGCGCACCGGCTCTCCACCATCCGGGACGCGGACGTGATCCTGGTGATGGAGGACGGCTCGATCGTGGAACAGGGCACGCACGAGGAGCTGCTGGTCTCGGGCGGGGCCTACGCCCGGCTGTACGCGGCGCAGTTCGCGGCGGCGGTCGCCGAGGTCGACTGACCGGGGCGTCCGCCGTGGAGGGGCCCGTGCCGGGTGCGGCGCGGGCCCCTCGCGCGTGCGGGGGCGGACGTCAGTCCAGGTAGCCGCGGAGCTGGTCGGCGTAGGTGTGGTCGCGGAGCTTTCCGAGGGTCTTGGACTCGATCTGGCGTATGCGCTCGCGGGTGACGCCGAAGATCCGGCCGATCTCCTCCAGGGTGCGGGGGCGGCCGTCGTCGAGGCCGTAGCGGAGCTGGACGACCTTGCGCTCGCGCTCGCCGAGGGTGGACAGGACGTCCTCCAGGTGGCGGCGGAGCAGCAGGAAGGCGGCGGACTCGACGGGCGAGGCGGCGTCGCCGTCCTCGATGAGGTCGCCGAGGTCGACGTCCTCCTCCTCGCCGACGGGGGTGTGCAGGGAGACGGGTTCCTGGGCGAGCCGGAGGACCTCCCGGACCCGTTCGGGGGTGAGGTCGAGCTGGTCGGCGACCTCCTCCGCGGTGGGCTCCTGGCCGCGCTCCTGGAGCAGGTGGCGCTGGACCCGGACGACCCGGTTGATGAGTTCGACGACGTGCACGGGGACGCGGATGGTCCGGGCCTGGTCGGCGAGGGCCCGGGACATGGCCTGGCGGATCCACCAGGTGGCGTAGGTGGAGAACTTGTAGCCGCGCGCGTAGTCGAACTTCTCGACGGCCCGGATGAGGCCGAGGTTGCCCTCCTGGACGAGGTCGAGCATGGTCAGGCCGCGGCCGACGTACCGCTTGGCGACGGAGACGACGAGGCGGAGGTTGGCCTCGATGAGCTTCCGTTTGGCGATCCGGCCGAGGACGACGAGCCGGTCGAGGTCGTACGCGAGCTGCGAGTCGAGGTCGGGGGTGCGGGCCAGCTTCTCCTCGGCGAAGAGGCCGGCCTCGACGCGGCGGGCCAGTTCGACCTCCTCCTCGGCGGTGAGGAGGGGGATCCGGCCGATCTCCCGGAGGTACTGGCGGAAGAGGTCGGCGGAGGGGCCGTTGCCGCCGGTGTCACCGGTGGCGCGGCGCCGCTGGGCCGGGACCTCGGGGAGCGGGGGCAGTTCGTCCGGTTCGGTGGTCTGGATCTCGGTCTGCACGGGGGGCGACCTCCAGGAGGGGGCGGAACGGCACCGTCACCCCGCCCAGTGTGGGGTACGACACATCGCCGCCACGAGGGGCGTGCGGTGACTTTTTGCGGCCGGGCCGTGACCGAACGTGCCGCGGGGCGGCTGCGGCCGGGCGGGCCTCAGAGGGCGGCGGCGCCGTGGTTGCGGAGGGACTGCCCGTACTGGGTCAGGACCCACAGCTCGTTCTGCACGGCGGCGTGCCGCTCGGCGTCGCCGTGGGCGCCGAGGCGGGCGAGGGTGCCCTGGACGTCGCGGATGCGCCGGTCGACGGCGCGGAGGCGGACCTGGACCAGCTGGGCGCCGGCGTACACCTCGTCGATGGTCTTGGCGAAGATCGCCTCGACGGCGAGTTCGGTGACGAGGGCGCGGACCGTGTCGTCGGGCGCGGCCTCGCGGACGGCGTCGAGGTAGTCGGCGGGGGCGCCGTCGGCGCCGCCCGCGTCCTGGATGCACTGCCGGACGGCGGCGTAGGGCGGGGCGGTGAACTCGTCGGCGCCGTAGGCGTCGAAGGCCGGGGAGACGAGGGCCGGGTACTGGAGGGCGAGCTTGAGGAGCTCGCGCTCGGTGCGGTGGGCGGGGCTGCGCAGGTTGAGCGCGGGCCCGGCGGGGCCGCTGGGGGCCCGGACGTCGCCGTACGTGCGCTGCTGCCGGCCGTCGCCGCGCTGCGGGCCGCCCTGCTCCTTGCCGCCGCCGCGCTGCCAGCGGGCGATCTGGGCGACCCGGCGGACGACGAACTGGGTGTCGAGGATGCCGACGAGGCCGGCGAGCTGGACGGCGACCTCGTGCTGGGAGGCCACGTTCTTGATCTTGGCGACGACGGGGGCGGCCTCGTCGAGGGCGGCGGCCCGGCCCGCCGGGGTGTCCAGGTCGTACCGGTTCACGATCTGGCGGAGGGCGAACTCGAAGAGCGGGGTGCGGGGCTCGACCAGGTCGGCGACGGCGTCGTCGCCCTTGGCGAGGCGCAGCTCGCAGGGGTCCATGCCGTCGGGGGCGATGGCGATGTAGGTCTCGGCGGCGAACTTCTGGTCGTCCTCGAAGGCGCGCAGGGCGGCCTTCTGGCCGGCGGCGTCGCCGTCGAAGGTGAAGATGACGCGGGCCGAGCCGTTGTCCATCAGGAGGCGGCGGAGGATCTTGATGTGCTCGCCGCCGAAGGCGGTGCCGCAGGTGGCGATGGCGGTGGTGACGCCGGCCAGGTGGCAGGCCATGACGTCGGTGTAGCCCTCGACGACGACGGCCCGGCTGGTCTTGGCGATCTCCTTCTTGGCGAGGTCGACGCCGTAGAGGACCTGGGACTTCTTGTAGACCGGGGTCTCGGGGGTGTTGAGGTACTTGGGGCCGTTGTCGTCCTCGCGCAGGCGGCGGGCGCCGAAGCCGACGATCTCGCCGCCGACGTCCCGGATGGGCCACATGAGGCGGCCGCGGAAGCGGTCGATGGGGCCCCGGCGGCCCTCCTGGGAGAGGCCGGAGACGATCAGTTCCCTGTCGGAGAAGCCCTTGCCGCGCAGGAAGCGGGTGAGGTGGTCCCAGCCGGCCGGGGAGTAGCCGACGCCGAAGTGCTCGGCGGCGGCCTGGTCGAAGCCGCGCTCGGCGAGGAACTTCCGGCCGGTCTCGGCCTCGGGGGAGTCGAGTTGGGCGACGTAGAAGTCGGCGGCGATCTTGTGGGCCTCGATCAGGCGGATGCGCTCGCCGCGCTGGTGGCCGGGGTTGTAGCCGCCCTCCTCGTAGCGGAGGGTGATGCCGGCCTTGGCGGCGAGGCGCTCGACCGTCTCCGAGAAGGAGAGGTGGTCGATCTTCATCACGAAGGCGATGGTGTCGCCGCCCTCCTGGCAGCCGAAGCAGTGGAAGAGTCCCTTGCTGGGGCTGACCTGGAAGGAGGGCGACTTCTCGTCGTGGAAGGGGCAGAGTCCCTTGAGGTTCCCGCCGCCGGCGTTGCGGAGCTGGAGGTACTCGGACACCACGGAGTCGATCGGGACCGCGTCCCGGACCGCCTTCACGTCGTCATCGTTGATCCTGCCTGCCACGCAGGAAAGTGTACGGGGGTCCGGGGGCCGCCCCCCGGGCGTGTCGCCGCCGTGGTCAGGTGAGGCTCTCCAGGGCGACCGAAGGGTCGCAGAGGGCGTCCGGGTCCACGGTGGCCCGGGAGCGGATGAGCTTCTGGATCGGGTCCGTGACGTCCCACACGTTCACGTTCATCCCGGCGATCACCCGGCCGTCCTTGAGCCAGAAGGCGATGAACTCGCGCTTGCCGGTGTCGCCGCGGACGACGACCTGGTCGTAGGAGCCGGGCGGGGCCCAGCCGGAGTACTCCATGCCGAGGTCGTACTGGTCGGTGAAGAAGTAGGGGATCCGGTCGTGGGAGACGTCCTGGCCGAGCATGGCGCGGGCGGCGGCGGGGCCGCCGTTGAGGGCGTTGGCCCAGTGCTCGACGCGGATGCGGTGGTGGAGGAAGGGGTGCTCGAAGGCGGCGACGTCGCCGGCGGCGTAGACGTCGGGGTCGCTGGTGCGCAGGGAGGAGTCGACGGCGATGCCGCCGCCGTCGGCACGGTCGACGAGGGCGAGGCCGGCGTTCTCGGCGAGGGCGGCGCGGGGGGCGGCGCCGACGGCGACGAGGACGGCGTGGGCGGGGTGCTCCTCGCCGTCGTCGGTGCGGACGGCGAGGACCATGCCGTCCTGGCCGGTGATCTCGGTGATGCGGGCGCCGAAGTGGAAGCGGACGCCGTGCTCGGCGTGGAGGTCGGCGAAGAGCTGGCCGAGCTCGGGGCCGAGGACCCGGTGGAGCGGGGTGGGGTCGGCCTCGACCACGGTGACCTCGGCGCCGTAGGTACGGGCGGCGGCGGCGACCTCCAGGCCGATCCAGCCGGCGCCGGCGACGACCAGGTGGCCGTTGTCCCGGCCGAGGGCCTTGAGCTCGTCGCGGAGCCGCTCGGACTCGGGGATCCGGCGCAGCTGGTGGACGCCGGCGAGGCCGGTGCCGGGGACGTCGAGGCGGCGGGGCTCGGCGCCGGTGGCGAGGAGCAGCTTGTCGTAGCGGATGACGGTGCCGTCGCCGAGGCGGACGGTGCGGGCGTCCCGGTCGATGGCGGTGACGGTCTGGCCGAGGTGCAGCTCGACGTCGTGGGCGGCGTACCAGCCGGGTTCGTGGACGAGGGTGGCTTCCCGGTCCTTCTTGCCGAGGAGGTAGCCCTTGGAGAGCGGGGGGCGTTCGTAGGGGTGGTCGCGCTCGTCGCCGATGAGGATCACCCGGCCGTTGAAGCCCTCCGCGCGGAGCGTCTCCGCCGCCTTGGCACCGGCCAGTCCTCCGCCGACGATGACAAAGGTCTGATCTGCGTCGACCACGTTGATTCCTCCTCGTTGCGACCGGTTCTCTACGCTACGCCCCCGGGCCCGGCCCGGGTGGCACCGTCCGGGACCCGGATGCGAGGGTCCCGCACGCCGCCGGAAGGCGAAAGGGGGCGAACGGCGCCCGGGTCGTCTCTTCCCGGGTCTCGCAGGGCGGCGCGGGCCCGGCAGGATCCGGGAGGTGAAGGCCTAGCCCCGGGGGGTGCGCAGGCGGGCGTGGAGGGCGCGGGCGGAGGCGTCGGTGAGGGAGGCGATCTGGTCGACGATCACCCGCTTGCGGGAACGGTCGTCGGGCGCGGCGGCGAAGAGGGCGCGGAACTGCGGTTCGAGTCCGTCGGGGGCGCGGGCGACCAGGGCCTCGGCGAGCTCGGCGACGACGACGCGCTGGTCGGCGCGGAGCGCCTCCTGTTCGGCGCGCTGCATCACGTACCGGTCGGCGACGGCCTTGAGGACGGCGCACTCGTTGCGCGCGGCGCGGGGGACGACCAGTTCGGCGCCGTAGCGGGAGAGGCGGCCCGAGCCGTACGCCTGGCGGGTGGCGCCCTCGGCGGCGAGGCAGAAGCGGCCGATGAGCTGGCTGGTGGCGTCCTTGAGGCGGGCCTGGGCGACGGCGGAGCCGTCGTATCCGTGCGGCCACCAGTCCTGGTCGAGGAGGCGGTCGAGGGCTTCGGCCAGCTCGGCGGGGTCGGTGTCCTCGGGGACGTAGCGGCCGACGGCGACGGCGAAGACGTCGGCGCGCTCGGGCTCGGCGTGGAGGAGGTTGGGGTCGATGTGGCCGGCGTGCAGGCCGTCCTCGAAGTCGTGGACGGAGTAGGCGACGTCGTCGGACCAGTCCATGACCTCGGCCTCGAAGCACTTGCGCTGGTCGGGGGCGCCGCGCCGGATCCACTCGAAGACGGGCAGGTCGTCCTCGTACACCCCGAACTTGGAGGAGCCGGGGTCGGTGGGGTGACCGCCGCGCGGCCAGGGGTACTTGGTGGCGGCGTCGAGGGCGGCGCGGGTGAGGTTGAGGCCGACGCTGACGGGCTCGCCGTCGGCGTCCCTGACGAAGCGCTTGGGCTCGATGCGGGTGAGGAGGCGGAGCGACTGGGCGTTCCCCTCGAAGCCGCCGCAGTCCTTGGCGACGTCGTTGAGCGCCTGTTCGCCGTTGTGCCCGAAGGGCGGGTGGCCCATGTCGTGGGAGAGGCAGGCGGCCTCGACGAGGTCGGGGTCGCAGCCGAGGGCGGCGCCGAGCTCGCGGCCGACCTGGGCGCACTCCAGGGAGTGGGTGAGCCGGGTGCGGGGAGTGGCGTCCCAGGCGTATCCGCGGGTGCCGGGGGTGACCACCTGGGTCTTCCCGGCGAGCCGGCGCAGGGCCGCGGAGTGGAGCACGCGGGCGCGGTCGCGCTGGAAGGCGGTGCGGCCGGGCCGCTTGTCGGGCTCGGTCGCCCAGCGCTCGGTCGCGGTCGGGTCGTACCCGGGGGTCTCGCTGGTGCCGTCGTAGCCTGCCATGTCTCGACGGTAACCGGACGCGCCGACAAAAGGGGTCAGATGGCGGCGAGTTCCCGCGCGGGGGTGGTGGGGCGGCCGGTGCGGGCCCGGTCGTAGCGGTGCAGGACGAGACGGGCGAGGGCGGGGTGGGCGCCGAGCGGGTCGGCGGCGATCCAGGGGGCGTGGGCGGCCGCGCGGGCGGCGAAGAGGCCGGGGGCGGTGAAGCAGGAGGCGACGGCGACCCGGTGGCGGCCCCGGGCGGCGAGCGCGGCGACGGCCTCGGGGACGGTGGGGGCGGCGGCCGAGGTGTGGGCGGAGATCACGGGGACGGGCGCGCCGGGGGTGCCGAGGCGTTCGCCGAGGTCGGCGGCGATCCGGCGGAGGGTGGCGGCGGAGCGGGGGTCGCGGGAGCCGGCGGAGGCGAGGACGACGCCGGTGGCGGCGGAGGCGGAGTCGGCGGGGGTCCAGCCGGCCTCGGCGAGCCGGCCGGCGAGGGCCTCGACGAGGAGGGGGTGCGGGCCGAGCGGGTCGGCGACGCGGGCGCGCAGGCCGGGGACGGCGGCGAGCGCGGCGGGCAGGTCGTGGGTGACGTGGTGGCCGGGGGCCAGCAGGAGGGGGACGAGAACGGCGCCGGCACCGGTTCCGGCCTCGTGCTCCTCGGCGGCGAGGCCGGCCAGGGTCTCGTCGAGGAGCGGCGCGTTCAGTTCGATGTGGGCGAGGCGGACGTCGAGTCCGGGGCGCAGCTCGCGGACCCGGGTGAGGAGCCGGGCGAGGGCGGCACGCGCGCGGGGGTCGCGGCTGCCGTGTCCGACGGCCACGAGGACGGGGGCGGTGGTGGCGGGAAGGGCGGGGCGGTGGCTGGGGGACGGTGCGGACGGCTGCATGATCGGGGTACCTCCTGCTCGGGCTTCCCCGCCGGGGCGCCGTACGGACGCACCTGGCGGAGCTGGAGTCCGAGCTGCCGCGCGATCCGCCCCAGCAGGGCGGCGGCGTCCGCGAACGTGCTGTCCGGCTCCGTCATGGACCGATCCTGACGGGGGCAGGTTGCCTGCCCGTTGCACGGCGGTCACGGCTCCTTTCCGGGCCGGCACGCGGGTGTTTCGCCGGGCTCACGCGCGCGTGGCGGCGGATGTCAGGCCCGCGCCGCGCACGGGAGGGCCGGGGCCCCGGGCCCGTGCCGCGCGGGCGGACCGGGCGTCGGGCCCGTGCCGCGCGCGTGAGCGCGGGGTGTCAGGCGGCGAGCCAGACGCGGAGCGGGCCGAGGGGCCGGAATCCGGCGGCGAGCGCGGGGGCGAGGTCGTCGCCGGACTCGTAGCCGACGACCGGAAGGGCGGGGTCGGCGGCGGCGAGGACGGCGGGCCAGACGGCGGCGGGATCGGTGCCGTCGGCGGCGAAGAGGTCGGAGACTCCGGTGACGCCCGCGGCGACGGAGAGGACGGCGCCGCCGAGGACCGTCCCGCCGGGACCGGGGACGGCGAGGACGGTGACGGCCGGGTCGTCGAGGAGGGCCGGGCGGAAGAGCCCGGCCTCGTCGGCGTCGCCGCCGCTCCAGGCGTGCGCCCAGGCGGCGAGCGCCTCGGGGGTGCGCACGGGGGCGGCCGGCGCGGCACCGGCGCCGGCACCGGCGGGGCGGCCGATCCAGGTGGCGTCGAAGAGCGGCCGGAAGCCCTCGGGGGCGAGGTCGAGGCGGGCGTAGGAGTCCTTCACGGAGGCTCCGGGCGCGGTCCGGTCGATGCCGGCGACGACGTCGGCGGCGGTCGCGTCGCCGGTGAGGGAGACGGCGTCCGGGTAGTAGAGCGGGGTGCGGCGGGGGCTCGTCCAGGCCCGGGGGCCGGTGGTGGTGGCCAGGCCGTGGGCCCGGCACATGCCCGCGCACCACTCGGCGTTGTTCCGTACGGCGGCGGTCAGCAGTTCGTCGTTGATCACCGACGGATCGTACGGAGTGCGCACCCCTCCCCTCCCCCCTTTTTTCATTCCGAATCACGGAATATCTTTTCCACTATGAGAATGTCCCCCGCGTCGCTCCCCCGACGCGCCGCCGCCGAGTTCACCGGCACCGCCGCCCTCGTCGCCGTGATCGTCGGCTCCGGCCTCCGCGCCGACTCCCTCAGCCAGGACGTCGGGGTCCGGCTGCTCGCCAACGCCGCCGCCTCCGCCCTGGGCCTCGGGCTGCTCATCGCGCTCCTCGGTCCGCTCTCCGGCGCCCACTTCAACCCCGTCGTCACCCTCTCCGAGTGGTGGTCCCGCCGCCGCGACCCGCGAAGCGGCCGCGCGGTCCTCGCCTACGTCACCGCCCAGGTGGCCGGCGCGGTCACCGGCGCGGTCCTCGCCGAGGCGATGTTCGGCCGCGCGCCCGGCTCCTGGTCCACCGAGCCGCGCGCCGCCCTCCACCTGCTGCTCGGCGAGGCGATCGCCACCGCCGGGCTCGTCCTCGTCGTCCAGGGCCTGCGGCACATCGGCCGCCCCCAGCTGACCCCCGTCGCGGTCGCCGGCTACATCGGCGCGGCGATCTGGTTCACCTCCTCCGGCTCCTTCGCCAACCCGGCGGCCACCGTCGGCCGCTCCCTCACCGACTCCTTCACCGGCATCGCCCCCGCCTCGGTGCCCTCCTACGCCGCCGCCCAGCTCCTCGGGATGCTCCTCGGCATGGGCGTGGCGGGTGTGCTGTACGGCACGGATCGGGCCGCGGCCGAACCAAAGCCGGCGGCGGCGCGTCGGACGGGGTGACAGCCCGTCCCCGACCCCCGGAGGCCCGCGATGCAGGTCCGGCTCCCCCGCACCGTCCGGGCCCGCCGCCGCGCCGTCCAGGCCGTCATGGCGGCCGCGGTCCTCGCCCTGCTCCCCGCGGCCTGGATGCACACCGCCGCCGCCGGCAGGCTGCGGACCACCGCCGACGTGCCCGCCCGGGACGTCGCCGTGGTCTTCGGCGCCGGGCTCCGGGAGGGGCGGCCGACGCCGTACCTCGCCCACCGGCTCGACACCGCCGCCGAGCTGTACCGCACCGGCAAGGTGAAGGTCCTCCTCGTCACCGGCGACAACAGCAGGACCGAGTACGACGAGCCGGGCGCCATGCGCGCCTACCTCGCCGAGCGCGGCGTCCCCGACGACCGGGTCGTCGGGGACCACGCCGGCTTCGACACCTGGGACAGCTGCGTGCGGGCCCGTGAGGTCTTCGGCGTCGACCGGGCCGTCCTCGTCACCCAGGACTTCCACGTCAAGCGGGCCGTGGCCCTCTGCGAGCGGGCCGGCGTCTCCTCGTACGGCGTCGGCGTCGCCGAGCCGAAGGACGTCACCTGGTACTACGGCACCACCCGCGAGCTCTTCGCCGCCGGCAAGGCCGCCCTCGACGCGGCCCTCCGGCCCGACCCCCGCTTCCTCGGCCCCCGCGAGACCGGCGTCACCGAGGCCCTGGCCTCACCTCCGGGGGCCGCCCGGCCTGAGGGGAGAGCCCCGCGCCCGTAATCCGGGACGCGCTCGCGCGTAACACGCCCGACGCACCCTGGAACGCATGTCCGACGCCACCGCGGTCCCCACCCACTGCCCCTACTGCGCCCTGCAGTGCGGCATGCGGCTCCGCCCGACCGGCACGGCGGAGTCGCCCGCCGAGGTGGTCGAGCGGACCGACTTCCCGGTCAACCGGGGCGCCCTGTGCGGCAAGGGCCGCACCGCCCCCTCCGTACTCTCCTCCCGGGTCAGGCTCACCGAGCCCCTGGTCCGCCGCCCTGACACCGGGGCGCTCGCACCGGCCTCCTGGGAGGAGGCCCTCTCCGCCGTCGCCGAGGGGCTTCGCCGGACCCGCGCCGACCACGGCCCCGATGCCGTGGGGGTCTTCGGCGGCGGCGGACTCACCAACGAGAAGGCGTACACGCTCGGCAAGTTCGCCCGGCTCGTCCTCGCCACCTCGCAGATCGACTACAACGGGCGCTTCTGCATGTCCTCGGCGGCCGCCGCCCACCAGCGGGCCTTCGGCCTCGACCGGGGCCTGCCCTTCCCGCTGGAGGACATCCCGCGGACGGGCTGCGTGATCCTCGTCGGCTCCAACCTGGCCGAGACCATGCCGCCGGCCCTGCGCTACCTCACCGAGCTGCGGGAGAACGGCGGAAAGCTGATCGTCGTCGACCCGCGCCGCACCCGCACCGCCGAACAGGCCGACCTCCACCTCGCCCCCCGCCCCGGCACCGACCTCGCGCTCGCCCTCGGCCTGCTCCACCTGATCGTCGCCGAGGGCCGCGTCGACGAGGAGTTCGTCGCGGAGCGCACCACCGGCTGGGAGGCCGCCCGGGCCGGGGCCATGGCCCACTGGCCCGAGCACGTCGAGCGGATCACCGGCGTCCCGGTGCCGCTGCTGCGCGAGGCGGTCGCGCTCTTCTGCGACGCCGGCGACTCCATGGTCCTCACCGCCCGCGGCCCCGAGCAGCAGTCCAAGGGCACCGACACCGTCGGCGCCTGGATCAACCTCTGCCTCGCCACCGGGCGGGCCGGCCGGCCGCTCTCCGGCTACGGCTGCCTCACCGGCCAGGGCAACGGCCAGGGCGGCCGCGAGCACGGCCAGAAGGCCGACCAGCTGCCCGGCTACCGCAAGCTCGACGACCCCGCGGCCCGCGCCCACGTCGCCGGGGTGTGGGGAGTCCCCCCGGAGTCGCTGCCGGGACCGGGGCGCAGCGCCTACGAACTCCTCGACGCGCTGGGCGGCGAGGTCCGGTCGCTGCTCCTGATGGGCTCCAACCCGGTCGTCTCCGCGCCGCACGCGGCCCACGTCGAGGAGCGGCTGCGCTCGCTCGACTTCCTCGCCGTCGCCGACGTGGTGCTCTCCGAGACCGCCGCCCTCGCCGACGTCGTCCTCCCGGTGACCCAGTGGGCCGAGGAGACCGGCACGATGACCAACCTGGAGGGCAGGGTGCTGCTGCGCCGCCGCGCCCTCACCCCGCCGGCCGGGGTCCGCACCGACCTGGAGGTGCTGCACGCGCTCGCCGGGCTGCTCGGCTGGGAGAAGGGCTTCCCGACCGACCCGGAGGAGGTCTTCGACGAGCTGCGCCGCGCCTCGGCGGGCGGCCCCGCCGACTACTCCGGCATCAGCTACCGGCGGATCGAGGAGGAGCAGGGGGTCTTCTGGCCCTGCCCCGGGACCGGTGCCGGGGAGGACGACCACGCGGGCACGCCCCGGCTCTTCCTGGACCGCTTCGCGACCGCCGACGGGCGGGCCCGCTTCGTGCCGGTGACGCACCGGCCGTCCGCCGAGGAGACCGACGCGGACTACCCGGTGGTGCTCACCACCGGCCGGGTCGTCTCCCAGTACCAGTCCGGGGCGCAGACCCGGCGGGTGGCGGAGCTGAACGCCGCGGCGCCCGGGCCCTTCGTCGAGCTCCACCCGCGCCTGGCGGAACGCCTCGGGGTCGCCGAGGGCGAGCCGGTCGCGGTGGTCTCGCGGCGCGGGCGGGCGGTGGCGCCGGCCCGGATCACCGGCGCGATCCGCCCGGACACCGTCTTCATGCCCTTCCACTGGTACGGGGAGGGCCGGGCGAACACCCTGGTGAACCCGGCCCTCGACCCGGTCTCCCGGATGCCCGAGTTCAAGGTGTGCGCGGTGCGTCTGGAGCGTGGCTGAACCAGTCGCCGGAGGCGATGAGCGGGCCGACGGCGGTCCCGGGGGCGGCGAGGTAGACCCAGGCCCGGACGGTGGCGCCGTCGCCGGTGCGGACCGCGTCGACCGCCACCCGCTCGTACCCGGCCCCGGACTCCAGCCGGTCGAGGGCGTCGAGGAGCGCCGCGTACGCCTCGGGGAGGGGGGTCACCAGGCTGCCGCGGACCGTGCCCCCGCCGCGGACGGCGTACGGGTAGCCGGGGCCGTCGTGCAGGAGCGCGCCCGTCAGGAGGGCGTCCTCCTCGGTGGCGGTGCGGCCGAGGAGGAGCCGGTCGTGATGGCGCGCGCCGGGGCGGAGCGTGCCGTAGACGAAGAATGGCAGGGTCACGCGGTGCCGACCTCGGTTTCCAGCCATTCCAGGTAGGCGGCGGAGCCGCGGACGACCGGGGTGGCGAGGAGCTCCGGGGTCTCGTAGTCGTGCGCGGCGAGGAGGTGGGTCTCCAGGGCGGCGTACCGGCCCTCGGTGGTCTTGAGGTCGACCCGCCACTCCTCCGCGGTCTCCACGGCCGACTTCCAGTGGTAGACGGAGGTGACGGGGCCGGAGACCTGCGCGCAGGCCGCGAGCCGGGCCTCGACGGCGCCGCGCGCGAGCGCCTCCGCCTTGGCCCGGCTGTCGGTGGTGGTGGTCACGGCGAGGACGGTGGGGGCGCTGGGAGTGGTGGTCACGCCCTCACCGTACTGATCCGTCACCCGGCCGCGAACTGGGCCTGGTACAGGCGGGCGTACGCGCCGCCGGCGGCGAGCAGCTCCTCGTGGCCGCCCTGTTCGGCGATGCCTCCGCCGTCCAGGACGACGATGGTGTCGGCGTCGCGGACCGTGGAGAGCCGGTGGGCGACGACGAAGCTGGTGCGGCCGGAGCGGAGGGCCGACATCGCCCGCTGGACGTGGCGTTCGGTGCGGGTGTCGACGGAGCTGGTGGCCTCGTCGAGGACGAGGACCACGGGGTCGGAGAGGAAGGCCCGGGCGAGGGTGATCAGCTGGCGTTCGCCGGCGCTGAGGCCGTTGCCGTCCTCGTCGAGGAGGGTGTCGTAGCCGTCGGGCAGGGTGCGGACGAAGCGGTCGGCGCGGGCGGCCTCGGCGGCGGCGACGATCCGCTCGCGGGAGACCTCGCCGGGGACCCCGTAGGCGATGTTCTCGGCGATGGTGCCGCCGAAGAGCCAGGTGTCCTGGAGGACCATGCCGATGTGGGAGCGGAGCTCCTCCCGGCTCATGGCGGCGGTGTCGGTGCCGTCGAGGGTGATCCGGCCGCCGGTCGGCTCGTGGAACCGCAGCAGGAGGTCGACCAGGGTGGTCTTGCCGGCGCCGGTGGGGCCGACGACGGCGACCGTGCGGCCGGGTTCGACGGTGAGGGAGAGGTCCTCGACGAGCGGCCGGTCCGGCACGTGGCGGAAGGAGACGTGCTCGAAGGAGACCCGGCCGCGCGGCCCGGCGGGCCGCTCGGGGCGCTGCGGGTCGGGGCGCTCCTCCTCGGCGTCGAGGAGGTCGAAGACCCGCTCGGCGGAGGCGACGCCGGACTGGAGCGGGCCGGTCATGGCGGCGAGCTGGTTGACCGGCCCGTTGAACTCGTAGGAGTACTGCACGAAGGCCTGGACGTCGCCGATGCTCAGCGTGCCGCTCGCCACCCGCAGGCCGCCGAGGACGGCGATCAGCACGTAGGTGAGGTTGCCGACGAGGGTGACGGCGGGCTGGACGAGCCCGGAGACGGTCTGGGCCCGCAGGCCCGCCCGGTACAGCTCCTCGCCGAGCGCGTCGAAGCGGCGGACCGCCTCGTCGCGGCGCCCGAAGGCGGCGACCTCGGTGTGACCGGTGATCATCTCCTCGGCGTGGCCGCCGAGCCGGCCGGTCACCGCCCACTGCCGGGCGAACTGGGGCTGGGAGCGGCGGCCGACGAGGGCGGCGAGGCCGAGCGAGAGGGGGACGAGGGCGAGCGCGACGAGGGCGAGCGCCGGGGAGATCCAGAACATCATGGCGACGACGCCGACCAGGGTGAGCAGGGCGCGGACCGTCTGGCTGAGGGCCTGCTGGAGGGTCTGGGTGACGTTGTCGATGTCGTTGGTGGTGCGGGAGAGGACCTCGCCCCGGGGCTGCCCGTCGAGGTACGCGAGCGGCAGCCGGGCCAGTTTGGCCTGGGCCCGGGCGCGCATCCGGTGGCCGGCCCGCTGGACCACGGTGGTGGCGAGCCGCTGCTGGACCCAGGTGAACAGGGCGCCGCCGGCGACGACCGCCGCGGAGAGGGCGAGGTAGCGGCCCACGGCCGGATGGTCGACGCCGCCCGGGCCGGTGGCACCGCGGATGACGAGGTCGGTGGCGCGGCCGAGGAGCAGCGGGCTGAGGACGGAGAGGCCGACCGCGGTGACGCCGGCGGCGAGGACGCCGGCGAGCCGGATCCGGTCGGCGGCGAGCTCCCCCAGCAGGCGGAGGGCGGAGGCGCGGAAGCGCACCGAGCGCTCCGGGGCGGGACCGCCGGCCGGGCCGGGGAGCCGCTCCCGGGCGGCGGGGCCGCGGCGGGCGGGCGCGGCGGGCCGGGAGGCGTCGGAAGGGGCGGGCGGGGAGGAGGCGGGGGTCGAGCGGGGGGTGGCGGCGGTGCTCATGCGGCCGCCTCCTCTTCGGTCGGCTGGGAGCGGACGATCTCGCGGTAGGCGGGGCTGGTCCTCAGGAGCTCCTCGTGGGTGCCGGAGCCGACGACCCGGCCCCGGTCGAGGACGACGATCCGGTCGGCGTGGCGGATGGTGGAGACGCGCTGGGCGACGAGGACGACGGTGGCGTCGGCGGTCTCCCGGCGGAGGGCGGCGCGGAGCCGGGCGTCGGTGGCGTTGTCGAGGGCGGAGAAGGAGTCGTCGAAGAGGTAGACGCGGGGCCGGGCGACGAGGACCCGGGCGATGGCGAGGCGCTGGCGCTGCCCCCCGGAGAGGTTGGCGCCGCCCTGGGTGACGGGCGCGTCCAGGCCGCCGTCGAGGCCCCGCACGAAGTCGGCGGCCTGGGCGACCTCCAGGGCGTGCCACAGCTCGTCGTCGGTCGCGCCGGGCCGGCCGTAGCGCAGGTTGGAGGCGACGGTGCCGGAGAACAGGTAGGGCTTCTGGGGGACGAGGCCGACGGTCCCGGCGCGCAGCGCCGGATCGAGCCGGCGCACGTCCACTCCGTCGACGCGGACCTCTCCGCCGGTGGCGTCGAGGAGGCGGGGCACCAGGGCGAGGAGGGTGGACTTGCCGGAGCCGGTGGAGCCGATGACGGCGGTCGTGGTGCCGGGGCCGGCGGTGAGGGTGACGCCGCCGAGGACGGGTTCCTCGGCGCCGGGGTGGCGGAAGGAGACGTCGCGCAGGTCGAGGCGGCCGGCGCCGTCGAGGACGGTGACCGGGTCGGCGGGGACGGTGGCGGCGGGGACGGTGTCGAGGAGTTCGCGGACGCGGGCGGCGCCCGCCTCGGCCCGGGGCAGGTGCATGAGGAGGAAGAGGGCCATCATCACGGACATGGCGGTCTGGAGGAGGTAGCCGAGGAAGGCGACGAGCCCGCCGGGCTGGAGGGCGCCGGCCTCGATGCGGTGGGCGCCGCCCCAGATGAGGGCGAGGGTGGTGGCCTCCCAGACGACCAGGACGACGGGGAACATGACGGCCTGGAGCCGGCCGGCCCGCAGGCCGACGTCGAGGAGCCCGTCGTTGGCGGCGGCGAACCGTTCCCGCTCGTGCCGGTCGCGGACGAAGGCGCGGACCACCCGGACGCCGGTGATCTGCTCGCGCAGCACCCGGGTGACGTGGTCGAGGCGGCTCTGCATGCCGTGGAAGTGGGGCCGCATGCGCAGCACGACGGTGCCGACGGCCCCGGTCATGACGGGGACGAAGAGGAGGAGGACGAGGGCGAGCGGCACGTCCTGGCGCAGGGCCATGGCGAGCCCCCCGACGCAGAGCAGCGGGGCGGCGACGAGCAGGGTGAGGACGAGGACGGCGAAGGTCTGCACCTGCTGGACGTCGTTGGTGGCGCGGGTGATGAGGGAGGCGGTGCCGAAGCGGCCCCGCTCCCGGGCGGACAGGTCCTGGATCCGGCGGAAGACCTCGGAGCGCAGGTCCCGGCCGACGGCGAGGGCGATCCGGGCGGCGGTCCAGGTGACGGCGGCGGCCGCGGCGGCCTGGAGGAGGGTGACGGCGGCCATGGCGGCGCCGCCGGAGAGCACGCGGCCGGTGTCGCCGCGCAGGACGCCCTCGTCGATGACGCCCGCGTTGAGGGCGGGCAGGGCGAGGGAGGCGAGGGTCTGGGCGAGCTGGAGCAGGACGAGTAAGGCGAGCGGGGCGCGGTGCGGGCGCAGGCGCCCGGCGAGGAGCCGGAGCAGGGTCATGGCGGATCCTCAGGTCCCGTAGGGGCGGACGGCCTTGGCGTCCTTGAGGGCGCGGCCCCACCAGGCGAGCTGGTCGAGCATCAGCTTGGCTCCGGCCTCCGGTCCGGCCGGGTCCCGGAAGGCCCCGTCCTCGCCGAAGAGGCCCTGGGCGTTGGGCAGGACGACGCCGTCGCGGACGGTGACGGCGTGCATCTCGGCGTAGACCTGACGGAGCTGCTCGACGGCCCGGATGCCGCCGGAGATGCCGCCGTAGGAGACGAAGCCGACGGGCTTGGCGCGCCACTCGGTGTAGTGGCGGTCGATGAGGTTCTTGAGGGAGGCCGGGAAGGAGTGGTTGTACTCGGGGGTGAGGACGACGTAGGCGTCGGCGGCCTCCAGGACGGGGGTGACGCGGGCCAGTTCGGCGCGGACGCCGGGGTCGGGGTCGTAGGAGAGGGCGGTGGGCAGGCGGATCTCGGCGAGGTCGACGACGGTGAGCGCGAAGTCGGGGCGCTCGGCGACCCGGCCGCGGAACCAGTCGGCGACGACGGGGGCGAAGCGGCCTTCCCGGTCGCTGGCGACGACGAGGGCGAGGGTCAGGGGGGCGGCGGCCCGCGCGGCGGCGGAGTTCGTGGTGTCCATGCGGATGATCGTGGTACCTCAAGTTTGGTTGAGGTCAAGCGCGGTTCCGAAGGGTTCTCCGGGAGCGGGTCCCCGGGCCCCTCCGACTACCGTGGGCCCATGACGACCCCGCCCGCCCCCTCCCCCGTCCACGTCGAGGTCGACGGCGTCCCGGCCGCCGGTCCCGGAGTCCTCGCCGCCGTGATGGGCGGGTACGGGCACTTCACCGCGATGCAGGTGCGGGGCGGCCGGGTGAAGGGCCTCGGTCTGCACCTCGACCGCCTCGACCGGGCCACCCGCGAGCTGTTCGGGCGCCCCCTGCCCGGGGAGCGGGTCCGGGAGCTCCTCGCGCGGGCCGTCGCGTCCTCGGGCCGGCGGGACTCCTCGGCACGGGTGTACGCGTACGGGGACGGGCCCCGGGTCCTGGTCGCGGTCACCGTCCGCGAGGCCGCCCCCGACGGTCCCGGCGCCCCGCAGCGCCTGACGGCCGTCGACTACCTGCGCCCGGCGGCGCACCTCAAGCACCTGGGCGGCTTCGCGCAGAGGTACCACGGCGACGCGGCGCGCCGGGCCGGCTTCGACGAGGCGCTGCTGACCTCCCCCGCGGGCGAGGTCGCCGAGGCCGCCGTCTCCAACATCGCCTTCTGGGACGGCACTTCGGTGGTGTGGCCGACCGCGCCGCATCTCACCGGGATCACGATGGCACTGCTCGCGCCCCGGCTGCCGTCGGCGCACCGCGCGGTCGGCCTGGCCGAACTCCCCTCCTTCCGGGCCGCCTTCACCGCCAACGCGCGCACCATCGCGCCGGTGACCGGCATCGACGGGGTGACGTACCCGGTGGACGAGGAGCTGATGGCGCGGGTGGCCGGCACCTACGCGGGGGTTCCGGGCGAGGAGATCGCTTCCGGGGACGCGGACGGATCCGCCCGCTAGCCTGCGCCCATGGTTTTCAAGAGGCTTTTCGGCGGCGGCATCCCGCTCGAAGTGGACACGATCATCGAGCCCGGCCCGGTGCGGCCGGGCGGCCTGCTGCGCGGGGAGGTGGTGGTGCGGGCACCCGAGCGCGACCTGGAGATCGAGTCCATACAGCTCCGGCTCGTGGCGAACGCGCCGCTGTTCCACAAGGGCGACGGCGACGGCCAGGGCAGCGGCGACACGATCGGACGCCCCAGCGTCAGAGGCTGGTTCGAGATCGGGAAGGGCCAGGAGAAGCGCGTCCCGCTCACGTTCCGCCTGGGCTGGGAGACCCCGGTCAACGACCTGCGCGGGCAGGACCTCGGGGTCGTCATCGGCATCAGCACCGAGGTCGACGCCGCCGGGGTCAAGGCGCAGACGGACATGGACCCGGTGCGGATCGAGGCGCTGCCGCTGCACGAGGCGGTCCTGGACGCGTTCGTGGCGGAGGGGTACGCGGTCGACGGGGCACAGGTCCACGGGACGACGATCCCCGACGTCGAACGGCACCTCTACGCGTGGCAGGGCTTCCGGCTCACCCGGCCGGAGGCGACGGAGGACCGGCTGCGGGAGGTGGAGCTGACCTTCCACACCAACGCGGTGGGCAGCGAGATCTTCCTGCGGAAGTACGCCACCGGGAAGTACTGGGAGAACAAGCCGCCGGCCCTGCGGTACGTGGCCGCCCACCACGAGGTCGGCGCCCGCGACTTCACGGCGGACGCCCGGCAGTGGCTCGGCGAACTGACGGTCCTGAAGCGCACGGGGCGCGACGAGGACTGACCCCCGCCGCGCCCCCGCGCCCCGGGCCCGCGGGGGCGCGGGGGCGCACCCCCGTGACCCCGCGGAGACCCGCGGGGCGCCGGGCCGCGGGCCCCTGGAAGGCTCGTCCCCGGGGCCCGCGGGCCCCGGGCCCACCCCTCCCGCCCGTCCCGCCCCGTCCCGCTCACCCGTTCGGCACGACGTGGTGACCGACGACTCGAAACCCGCTCCGAGCTGCACAAACGCCCGGATTCCAGTCGACGCGCCGTATCGGACGGCGCAATCCTGATGCCCCATCAGCAGGCGCGGGGCGCGCCGGGGCCGTTACCTCGGTCCTACGGAAGACCGAACGACCGCGCGCCCCGGAGGACCCCACCATGCGCCCCACTGCCCGCCTGCTCACCGGAACCGCGCTGACGGTCGTCGCGCTCGGCGCGTTCGCCGCGCCGTCGGCGTACGCGAACAACGACGGACCCCAGACGCTGGAGATCTACCCCTCCTCCGCCTCGCCCGGCACGACCGTCACCGTGAACACCCTGGCGTGCGGCAAGAAGGGGCACGGCGTCGGCGACGCCAACTCGGTCGGCGCCGGGGAGTTCCAGCTGAGCCCGAGCACCCACAAGGAGGTCGTGGTCGGGCAGTTCACGCTCCCCCAGCACGCCCGGCCGGGCACCCACTGGATCGCGGTGGCCTGCGACAACGGCCGGACGGCCCGGGGCGAGCTGACCGTCAAGCACCGCGAGCCCAGCGGTCACGTGAAGACCGGTGTCGGCGGCAGCATCGGCCCCGACACCGCCCAGGTCACGGCAGGCGCGGCGGTGCTGGCCGCGGCTGCCGTCGGCGGTGTGTGGCTCATGCGGCGCCGGGCGAGCGGCGCCCAGGGCCACTGATCACACCGCCCGTCCCGCCCCCGCGCCGGCTCCCGCACACGGCCGGCCGGGGGCGGGACCTTCTTCTCCCCTCGACACCCGTGAGGAAGCGACGTGAGCAACAGGAGCAAGGGCTGGGGCATCGCGGTCGCCGCCTGCGCCGGCATCTGGCTCGTCCAGAACGGCTCGCAGGACGTCACCCCGCCCGTCCCCTCCGCCGCGCAGGCCTTCGCCGCCGGGCCGAGCGTGCACACCGACGCCGCCGCCGACCCGCTGCCCCCGTCCCCGCCGGTGCGGCTGCGCATCCCGGAGACGGACGTCGACGCCCCGATGACCCGGCTCGGCCTGGCCCCGAACGGCTCCCTGGAGGTCCCGCCGGCCGAGGACCGCAATCTGGCCGGCTGGTACGGGGACGGCGTCACGCCCGGCGCCGAGGGCACCGCGATCGTCGCCGGGCACGTCGACAACGCCGGCGGCCCCGCCGTCTTCTACACGCTCGGCGCCCTGAAGAAGGGGCACCGGATCGAGATCGACCGGGAGGACGGGAGGACCGCGGTCTTCACCGTCGACGCCGTCGAGGTCTATGCCAACGACGCCTTCCCCGACGAGAAGGTGTACGGCGCCACCGACCGCGCCGAGCTCCGGGTGATCACCTGCGGCGGCGGCTTCTCCGAGAAGAGCGGCGGCTACCAGGGGAACGTGGTGGCCTTCGGGCACCTCATCGGGGTGCGCTGAGCCGGTCTCACGCCCACTGGTCCCACCCGAGCTTCGCCACCATGGAGAGGACCACCACCAGGAGCACCCCGCGGACGAACCCCGAGCCCTTGCTGAGCGCCATCCGGGCGCCGACCATGCCGCCGGTCAGGTTGAAGGCGGCCATGAGGGCGGCCAGCTGCCAGTAGACGGTGCCCTGGTAGGCGAACATGGCGAGGGCGCCGGCGTTGGTGCAGACGTTGACGATCTTCGCGGTGGCGGAGGCCGTCACCAGGTCCAGGTGGAGGACGGCGGTCAGGGCCAGCACCAGGAAGGTGCCGGTGCCGGGCCCGAACAGGCCGTCGTAGAAGCCGATCCCGCCGCCGACGAGGACGATCGCGGTGACCACCCGGGCCCGGGTGAGGGGCGCCCCGTCCCCGCCCTCGGGCCGCGCGCCGAACGAGGGCCTCAGGATCACGAAGGCCGCCACCGCGACGAGCACCACGATGATCAGCGGCCGCAGGATCTCCTCGTCGACGGCGGTCGTGAAGAGCGCGCCGGCCGTCGAGCCCGCGAGGGCCGCGAGACCGACCCGCACCGCCGTCCGCACCGGCACCTTCGTCCTGCGGACGTAGGTGATCGCCGCGCCCGTCGTGCCCACGATCGCGACCGCCTTGTTGGTGCCGGTGACGTAGGGGTACGAGGCGTTCGGCAGCCCGATCAGCAGCGCCGGCAGGAGCAGCAGTCCGCCGCCCCCGACCACGGCGTCGATCCAGCCCGCGACGAGCGCGGCCAGGCAGAGCAGGACGAGGGTGCTGAGGGCGATGTCGGGCATGCCCGCGAGCCTAGGGACGGGATCGTTGCCCCGTCCATCGATCTCCTGATCATTGAGCAAGGTCTGAGCTTGTGTGCCCCGGCTCCCGGTCGGGCGCGGGCGGCGCGGCCGGGTCCACGCCGGTCAGCAGGGTCGCGGCGAGCGCCCCGGTGGCGGCGAGCACCACGGCGAGCCTGCGGCGCAGCCGCTCCTCGGTCGGCGGCTTCGGCCGCGCCCGGTGCCGGGCCGGAGCGGACCCGGGGACCGCGGTCGCGGGTCCGGGCGCGCCCGCGGACGGGAGGCCGCGGGGCACCGCAGGGGGGACGTCCGCGGGCGCGGTGCGGCGGGCGGCTCGGATCGCTGCTCGGGTCACGGGGCCTGCTCCTCGAAGTTCTCGGCGTGGATGCGGGAGGCCGGCACCCCGGCCCTGCGCAGGGAGGCGGTCGCGGCGCGCGCCATCGCGGGCGGCCCGCACAGGTAGACGTCGTGGGCGGCCAGGTCGGGGACGAGGGCCCGCAGCGCGCGGGGGGCGAGCGGGTCGTAGGAGCCGTCGGAGGGGCCGAGGAGGTAGTGCAGGGCGGCCTTCCGCTCCCGGGCGATGGCCTCCAGCTCGGCGCGCAGCACCAGGCCGCCCTCGTCGGAGGCGCGGTAGAGCAGGGTCATGTCGCCGGGTCCGCCGGGCATCGTCTCGAAGAGGGCCCGCAGCGGGGTGATGCCGACGCCGCCCGCGAGCAGCAGGACCTTGCGGCGGGTGCGGCGGTGGGCGGTGAACGCGCCGAAGGGGCCCGCGGCGAGGACGCGGGTGCCGGGGCGCAGCCGGCGGACCCGGCGGGTGTGGTCGCCGCGCACCTTCACGGTGATCCGCAGGGTGTCGTCACGGACCGGCGCGGAGAGCGAGAAGGGCAGCGCGGTGGCCCACAGGCCGCGGCTGAGGAAGCGCCACCGGAAGAACTGGCCGGGCTCGGCGCGCAGCCGGGCCACTCCCCTGCCCCGGACGAGGACGGAGACGACGCCGGGCGCCTCGTCGCGCACCTCGCTGACCCGCAGGTCGTGCCGGAGGGCCGCCCGGGCGGGCACCACGAGGCGGTACCAGACGAGGAGGACGGCGACGGTGGCGTGGGCCATCGACCAGAGCCAGCGGGTGAGCAGCCCGCCCGCGATGTCCGGTCCGGCGAGCTGGTGGACGAAGCCGAGGGCGGCGGCGAGCAGGGCGCCGAGGTGGACGGCGCGCCAGGTCTCGTGGCGGAGCCGGCCCCGGACGGCGCGGGCGGAGGTGATGCCGACGGCGGCGAGGAGGAGGGTGCCGGCGACGGCGGCGGCGATCGCCCCGTAGGAGAGGAGGTCGCCGGTGGCGGTGACGAGGTCGGTGCGGGTGTGGACGGCGTAGCCGCAGAGGGCGAGCACCGTGTGGGCGGCGATCAGGCCGAGGGTGTACCGGCCGCCGCGGGAGTGCCAGCGGGCCAGCCGGTCGGCGCCGACGCCGTGCTCGATCGCCGGGACCCGGGCCATCAGCAGGAGCAGGACGAGGACGCCGTATCCGGCGAGGAGGCCGGTGAGGTGGGCGCCGGTGGCGAAGAAGGCGTCGAGGCGGGCGGAGGGGCGGGCCTGCACGCCCCACAGCAGGGCGACGGCCCCGGCGCCGCCGAGGATGCCGTCCTGGAGCCGCCGGGGCGCGAGCCGCAGCACGGGAGCGGGCGCCGGGCCGGGCGCCGGGGCCGGCCGCGGCGGGGGTGCGGTGCGGGGCCCGGAGCCGTGGGGGGCGAGCGGCACGGGCACGGGGGTGTAGAGCGGGTGGTGGCGGGCCTCGGTGGTCACCTCCGTCACCCTAGGGCGGCCCGTATACGGGAACCGGGGTGCTTAAGCCGGGCTTGAGGCACGGCTGATCACGCCTTAACCCCGCGGGGTCCGGGCCGCCCTCACAGCCCGCCCGGTCCCCGTCGGAGATCAGCGTTCCGTACGGGAAACAGTCGGGATGCCACCGGGAAACACCGGCCGCGCACCCTTCCCGGTATGAGTACACGGATCGTGGTGGTCGGCGGCGGGACGGCGGGCCTCCGCCTCGCCCAGCGCCTGCCGGTCACCCTCCTCGGCGAGGAGCCGCACCTCCCGTACAACCGGGTGCTGCTGGCCGACGTCCTCGCCGGGCGGTACGCCCCCGAGGTGATCGCCCTGCCCGAGCCCCGCGAGCCGGTGCGCCGCGGGACGCGGGTGGTGCGCATCGACCGGGCGGCCCGCGCGGTGGAGTGCGCCGACGGGTCGCTGGTCGGCTACGACCGGCTGGTCCTGGCCACCGGCTCCAACCCGGTGCTGCCGCCGCTGCGCGGTCTGCGCGGGCCGGAGCTGCCCGAGGGCGTGCACTCCTTCCGCACCCTGGACGACTGCCTCGCCCTGCGGGCCGTGGTCCGGCCCGGCGTCCGGGCGGTCGTCGTCGGCGGCGGCCTCCTCGGGGTGTCGGCGGCGCGGGCGCTGGCCGCGCTCGGCGCGGAGGTGGTCCTCACCCAGCAGGGCGAGGACCTGATGGAGCGGCATCTGGACCCGCACGCCTCCGCGCTGCTGCGGGAGCACCTGGACGGGCTCGGCGTCGAGACGCACACCGAGTGCCGGGTGAGCGGTCTGCGGCAGCGGGACGGGGCGGTGACGGCGGTGGAACTCGCCGACGGCTTCGTCCTGGACGCCCAGGTCGTGGTCCTGGCCTGCGGGGTCCGCCCCCGGGTGGCGCTCGCCCGCGAGGCGGGGCTCGACGTCCGGACGGGGGTGGTCGTCGACGACGAGCTGCGCACCTCGGACCCCTGCATCCACGCGGTCGGCGACTGCGCCGAGCACGCCGGCCGGGTCTACGGCCTGGCGGGTCCGGCGCTGGAGCAGGCGGACGTCCTCGCGGACGTGCTCGCCGGCTCCGCCGGGTCCCGCTACACCGGCACCCGGGCGCTGACCCGGCTGACCCTCGGCGGAGCGCGGCCGCTCGACCTCGCGGCGTTCGGCGAGGCCACCCCGCGGCCGGGCGACGACGTCGTCCAGCTGACCGACGCGACCCGGGGCGCGTACCGCAAGGTCGTCGTCCGCGACAACCGGCTCGTCGGGGGCGTCCTCCTCGGCGACCTGGCCGCGGTCGGCGCGCTCGCCCGGGCCTGGGAGGGCGACGAAGCCCTTCCCGAGGCCCCCCTGCTGCACCTGCTCACCCACGACGGAGGCTCCTCATGACCACTCCCACCATCGTCCTGGTCGGCCACGGAATGGTCGGCCAGCGGTTCCTGGAGGCGCTCGCCGACCGGGGCGTCACCGAGCGGGCCAGGATCGTGGTCCTCTGCGAGGAGCCGCGTCCGGCGTACGACCGGGTCCAGCTGACCTCGTACTTCTCCGGGAAGACGCCCGACGACCTGTCGATGGTCGAGGACGGCTTCATGGAGCGGCACGGCATCGAGCTGCACACCGACGAGCCCGTCGTGGCGATCGACCGGGAGGCGCGGACGGTGACCGCCCGGTCGGGCCGGGTCGTCGCCTACGACCACCTGGTGCTGGCCACCGGCTCGTACCCCTTCGTGCCGCCGGTGCCCGGCAAGGACGCCGCCGGCTGCTTCGTCTACCGGACGATCGAGGACCTGCTGGCGATCGAGGAGTACGCCGGGACGGCGACGACCGGCGCGGTGGTCGGCGGCGGTCTGCTCGGCCTGGAGGCGGCGGGCGCGCTGAAGGGCCTCGGCCTGGACACGCACATCGTGGAGTTCGCGCCGCGGCTGATGCCGGTGCAGGTCGACGAGGGCGGCGGCGCGGCGCTGCTGCGGACGATCGAGCGGATGGGGCTGACCGTGCACACCGGCACGGGCACCCAGGAGGTGGTGACGGCCGACGGGTCCGTGACGGGCATGCGCCTGTCGGACGGTTCGGAACTCGCCGTCGACATGGTGGTGTTCTCGGCCGGTGTGCGCCCCCGGGACCAGCTGGCGCGGGAGTGCGGGCTGGACGTGGGCGAGCGCGGCGGCATCGCCGTGGACGAGCTGTGCCGCACCTCCGACCCCGCGGTCTTCGCGATCGGCGAGTGCGCGCTGGCCTCGGACGGGCGGGTCTACGGCCTGGTGGCGCCCGGGTACGAGATGGCGCTGACGGTGGCCTCGGTCCTCGCCGACGAGGCGGGCGAGGACACCGGCTTCACCGGTGCGGACCTGTCGACCAAGCTGAAGCTGCTCGGGGTGGACGTGGCCTCCTTCGGCGACGCCCACGGCACCGCCGAGGGCTGCCTGGACGTCGTCTACTCGGACTCCCGCGCCGGCGTCTACAAGAAGCTGGTGGTGGACCCGGAGGGCCGGCTGCTCGGCGGCGTGCTGGTGGGCGACGCCGAGTCGTACGGCCTGCTGCGCCCGCTGACCGGGACGAAGCCGCCGGTCTCCCCCGAGCAGCTGGTGCTGCCCGCGGGCGCGGGGGCGCCGGTGGCGCTCGGCCCGTCCGCGCTGCCGGACGACGCCGTCATCTGCTCCTGCCACAACGTGACGAAGCACGCGATCGGCCAGTGCGGCTCGCTGGCCGAGGTGAAGAAGTGCACCAAGGCCGGCACCGGCTGCGGCAGTTGCGTGAAGGTGATCGAGAAGCTGCTGCCGAAGGCGGCCGACCAGGGGCTCTGCGGCTGCTTCTCCTACACCCGCAGCGAGCTCTACGAGATCGCCCGCACCCTGCGGGCGACCTCCTTCGCCGCCCTGCTCGACTCGCACGGGCGGGAGACGGCGAAGGGCGGCGAGGGGTGCGAGGTGTGCAAGCCGACCGTCGGCTCGATCCTCGCCTCCCTCAACAACGGCTACATCCTCGACGGCGAGCAGGCCTCGCTCCAGGACACCAACGACCACCACCTGGCCAACCTCCAGCGCAACGGCTCCTATTCGGTGGTGCCGCGCATCCCCGGCGGCGAGATCACGCCGGAGAAGCTGATCGTGATCGGCGAGGTGGCCCGCGACTACGGCCTCTACACGAAGATCACCGGCGGTCAGCGGATCGACCTCTTCGGCGCCCGGGTCGACCAGCTCCCGGCCATCTGGACCCGGCTCGTGGACGCCGGCTTCGAGTCCGGGCACGCCTACGGCAAGGCGCTGCGCACGGTGAAGTCCTGCGTGGGGCAGACCTGGTGCCGGTACGGCGTGCAGGACTCGGTGAAGATGGCGATCCACCTGGAGCTGCGCTACCGGGGGCTGCGCGCCCCGCACAAGCTGAAGTCGGCGGTCTCCGGCTGCGCCCGCGAGTGCGCCGAGGCCCAGTCGAAGGACTTCGGCGTGATCGCGACGGCGAACGGCTGGAACCTGTACGTGGGCGGCAACGGCGGCGCGACCCCGCGCCACGCGGACCTGCTCGCGCAGGACCTGTCGGACGCCGAACTGATCCGGCTCATCGACCGGTTCCTAATGTTCTACATCCGGACGGCGGACCGCCTGGAGCGGACGTCGGTGTGGCTGGAGCGCCTGGAGGGCGGGCTCGACCACCTCCGGGACGTGATCGTGAAGGACTCGCTGGGCCTCTGCGACGAGCTGGAGGCGCTGATGGCGGCCCACGTCTCCGACTACCGGGACGAGTGGGCGCAGACCCTGGACGACCCGGAGCGGCTGCGGCGCTTCGTCTCCTTCGTGAACGCCCCGGAGACGCCCGACCCGACGGTGCGGTTCGTGCCGGAGCGGGACCAGATCAAGCCCGACCTCACGATCCTGACGATCGGCACCCTGGAAGGAGCCCTCTCCCGATGAAGACACCGACGACTCTCGAACTCTCCCCGACGCCCGACTCCTGGATGACGGTCTGCGACGCGGCCCGGCTGACCCCGGGCCGGGGGCTGGCGGCGCTGCTGCCGGACGGCCGGCAGGCGGCGGTGTTCCGGGACCGCGCGGGCCGGGCGTACGCGATCGACAACCGCGATCCGTTCACGGGGGCGCAGGTGCTGTCGCGGGGGCTGGTCGGCACGGCGGACGGGCGTCCGTTCGTTGCCTCGCCGCTCCTGAAGCAGCGCTTCGACCTGGAGACGGGGCGGTGCCTGGACGACGACGCGGTGGCGGTGGCGGTGTACGAGGTCCGCCTCTCCTCCTGAGGGATACTTGACCGATCGTTCCAGATCGGCGTACGGTCCCCTCGTGGCCAGGACCAAGGAATTCGACCCCGAGGCCGCGCTCCAGGCGGCACTCGACCTGTTCTGGGAGCGCGGCTATGAGGCGACGTCGATGGCGGACCTCGTGGAGCGCCTCGGGATCGGCCGGGCCAGCATCTACGCGACCTTCGGCAACAAGCACGAGCTCTACCTGAAGGCGCTGGAGCGCTACCTGGAGACCCGGGACCCGGGACTCGTCGAGGAGCTGTCCGCGCCCGGCCCGGCCCTGCCGGCCGTGCGGGCGCTGGTCCGCCGCTTCGCCGCGGAGGCGGCGGCGGAGGGCGAGCGCCTGAGGGGCTGCCTGGTCACCAACTCGGCGGCGGAACTGGCCCCGCGCGACCCGGTGGTGGCCCACCGGGTCGAGCTGAGCTGGGAGCAGATCGAGACCCTGCTGTACGCGTCGCTCACCCGGGCCCGCGCCCGGGGCGAGCTGCCGGAGGGGCGCGATCCGCGCACCCTCTCCCGGATGCTCCTGGTCCTGCTCCAGGGGATCCGGGTGGTCGGCAAGGCGTCGACGGACCCGGCCAGGGTCCGGGACGCGGCGGAGGAGGCCCTGCGGCTGCTGGACTGAGCGGCCACGGGGACGGGCGCCCTTCGGGGCGCCTTTTTCCGGGGGTGATTCTGGAATGTACGGTCAAGTACAGATGGGGGACGGCATGACGACGTACGGAAGGACCACGGCGACCGCGGCACCCGCCGCCCCGGCGGACCCCCGGGGCGTCCGCCGGGGGTTCGCGCTCCTCGGGACCGTGCAGGCGACGCTCATCTTCACGCTCGCCTCGCTCGCCGTCCCGCTCCCCCGGATCGGCGCCGCCTTCGGCCTCGACCGGAGCGGGCTGATCCTCCTCGGCGCCGCCTACGGACTCTCCTTCGCCGGGCTGCTGCTGCTCGGCGGACGGCTCGCCGACCGGTACGGCGCGCGCCGGGCGCTCACCGCGGGCCTGCTCCTCTTCGCCGCCGCCTCCGCCCTCGCTCCCTTCGCACCCGGGTACGGCACCCTGCTCGCGGCCCGCTTCGCCCAGGGCGCGGGCGCCGCGCTCGTCGCCCCCGCGGCGATGGGCGCGCTGCGCGCCCTCCACCCCGAACCGGCCGCCTACGGGCGGGCGATGGGCACCTGGGGCGGGCTCTCCGTCCTGGGCGCCACCGCCGGGAACCTGCTCTCCGGCGTCCTCACCGCCGCCCTCTCCTGGCGCGCCTCCTTCGCCGTGCCGGTCGCCGTCGCCGTCGCCGCGCTGCTCCTCGCGCCCCGGCTGCTGCCCGCCACCCCGCCCGGCGCCGAGCGCGCCCTGGACCTGCCGGGCGCGCTCCTCGCCACCGCCGGGATCGCCCTCGCCAGCACCGGACTGGTGCTGACCGACGCCCACCCGTGGGGCTCCGCGCCCGTCCTCGTACCGCTGCTCACCGGCCTCGCCCTGCTCGCCGTCTTCGCCCGCACCGAGCGGCGGACCGCCGACCCGCTGCTCCCGCCGGACTTCCTGCGCGACCGGCGACGGCTCCTCGGGCTCGCCGCGATCGCGCTCACCGCCGCCGGCACGGCCACCGTCTTCGTCCTGCTCTCGCTCTCCCTCCAGCACGGGCGCGGCTGGTCGGCGCTGCTCACCTCGGGCGCCTTCGTGCCCTTCGCCGCCGCGCTGCTCGGCGCGGGCCGCGCCGCCGGGCCGCTGCTCGCGCGGTTCGGGCCCGCCCGGGTCACCACCGCCGGACTGGGCACCGCCGCCGCCGGGCTCGCGCTGCTCGCGGCCGGCGCCGCGGACCCGGCCGCGCCCTACGCGTACGGGCTGCTGCCGGGGCTGCTCCTGCTGCCGGCCGGCGGGGCGCTCTCCTTCGCGGGCGCCGCCGTCCTCGCCACCGAGCGGGTGGGGGCCGACCGGGCCGGGCTCGCCGGCGGCGTCCTGAACACGGCGATGGAGCTCGGGCCGACCGTGCTCTTCGCCGCCCTGCTCACCCTCGGCGGCGACAGCGCGCCGCTCGCCGCGGCGGCCGCGCTCTTCGCCGGCCTCGCCCTCCTCACCGTCCGCCTCGCCACGTGACCCACGCCTCCAGGGGAGTTCCCATGACCGCACGTTTCACCGGCCGCGTCGTCCTCGTCACCGGCGCCGGCTCCGGCCTCGGCCGCGAGACCGCCCGCGCCTTCGCCGCCGAGGGCGGGCGGGTGGTCGTCGCCGGCCGCACCGCCGCGACCGTCGGGGAGACCGCCGCACTGATCCGGTCCGAGGGCGGCACCGCCACCGCCGTCACCGCCGACGTGACGGACCCGGAGTCCACCCGCGCGCTGGTCCGGCGGACGGTGGAGACCTACGGCGGACTCGACGTCGCCGTGAACAACGCGGGGATCTTCCGGGGCGGGCACAGCGCCGCCGACTTCCCGCTCGACGACTGGCGGGCGCTGCTCGACACCAACGTGACCGGCGTCCTGCACGCCCTCCAGGCCGAGGTCGCCCACATGCGGGCGCACGGCGGGGGCGCGATCGTCAACGTCTCGTCCAACCTGGGTCCGCACGTCCGCCTCCCCGGCCTCTTCGGCTACCAGGTCTCCAAGGCGGCCGTCTCGGCGCTCACCCGCGCCGCCGCCCTCGACCACATCGGCGACGGGGTCCGGATCAACGCGGTCAGCCCGGGCGCCGCCGAGTCCGCGATGTCGCTGCTGCCCGGCGAGACGGAGGCCGGGCGGGAGGTCCGGATGAAGGAGCAGTCGCCGCTCGGCCGGATCTCCTCGGCGGCGGAGGTGGCGGCGGCGGTGCTGTACCTCGCCTCGGACGCGGCGGGCTCGACCGTCGGCACCGACCTGGTGGTCGACGGCGGCGTCTCCGCCTGAGCCCGCCCACGAGGGCCCTCAGCCCTGCGTCGTGGCCGGGTCCATCCAGAAGACCTCCCAGTGGTGGCCGTCCGGGTCGGCGAAGGAGCGGCCGTACATGAAGCCCATGTCCATCGGCTCCTTCGCCGGCGCGCCGCCCGCCTCCAGGGCCCGGTCGGCCAGCTCGTCGGCCTTCTCGCGGCTCTCCGCGTTGAGCGTGAGCAGCACCTGGGTGGTGGCGGCGGCGTCGGCGACCTCCTTGCCGGGGGCGGTGAAGGTGGCGAACTTCTCCCCGGTGAGCAGCATGACGAAGATGGTGTCGCCGATCACCACACAGGCCGTGCTGTCGTCGCTGAACTGCGGGTTGATCGTGTACCCGAGCTTCTCGTAGAAGGCGCGGCTCGTGGCGAGGTCCTTCACGGGCAGGTTCACGAAGATCATCTGCGGGGCCATGGCGTGCTCTCTTCTCCGTCGTGCGGTGCTGTCGAGAGGTAAGACGGACCGGCCGGCCCGAACTCATCGCTCCGCCGGAGGATTCTTCCGGCTCAGGCCGCCGCGCGCAGGGTGAGCGCCGCCAGCGGGACGAAACCGCCGGTCCCGCCGGTCGCCGCCGCGGCCTCCGCTCCGGGGCCGCCGAGCCGCTTCAGCATCGAGACGGCGATCCGCTCCCCCGTCATCCTGGCCCGGTCCGCCAGCAGTCCCCGGTGGAGCCCGTCGACAGTGGCGTGCCAGAGCTGCACCCAGCGCCCGAAGTGGGCGGGGGTGAGCGGGCGGACGGAGTGCAGGGCGGCGTGCGGGGCGAAGGCGTCCCGCCCGTAGGGGGCGGTGCGGAAGAGGGCGCGCTCCCAGAAGTCGGTGATGCGCGGCAGGTGGACCTCCAGGTCCGTGCCGGCGACCTCGGTGAAGAACGGGCCGATGAGGGGGTCGGCGAAGGCCGCCGCGTAGAAGCGGCGCAGCAGCACGTCGAGGTCGTCGCGGCCGCCGATGTCGGTGAGCTCCCGGGTCTCGCGCATGCGTCCAGTCTGCCGGGCCGGGCCCGCCGCCCCCAGTGCCGAAGGTCCCGCCCCGCGGGCGGGCGCCCCGCCGTCCGCGCGGGGCTCACCCCCGCCGCCCCGTAGCCGCCCCCTCCCCGTCACCGGTTGTTGATGCCCAGTCAACTCCCGGCTCCTAGGTTCACTCTCCGCGCGGCCCCGCCGCTGACCGTGCGGCGGGCGGTCACCACACCCCTGGAGAGAAGACGTGGAGCGACGCAGTTTCCTGCGCGGAGCGGTCATCGGCACGTCGGCGGCCGCCTTCGGCGGCACCCTGATGCGGGGCGCCGCCTACGCGGCCCCCGCCCAGCCCGGCGCCGGGCCCTACGGGGCGCTCGGCGCGGCGGACGCGAACGGCATCCTGCTGCCGGCCGGCTTCACCAGCCGGATCGTCGCCCGCTCGGGACAGACCGTCCCCGGCACCTCGTACACCTGGCACAACGCCCCCGACGGCGGCGCCTGCTACGCCGACGGCACCGGGTGGATCTACGTCTCCAACTCGGAGATCAACCCGAGCGGCGGCGCGAGCGCCCTGAGGTTCGGCGCCACCGGCACCGTCACCGGCGCGTACCGGATCCTCTCGAACACCCGGCAGAACTGCGCCGGCGGCAAGACCCCGTGGAACACCTGGCTCTCCTGCGAGGAGGTCAGCCTCGGCTACGTCTACGAGACCGACCCCTACGGCGTGAACGCGGCGGTCCGCCGCGACGCCATGGGCCGCTTCAAGCACGAGGCGGCCGCCGCCGACCCGGTCCGCAAGGTCGTCTACCTGACCGAGGACGAGACCGACGGCTGCTTCTACCGCTTCGTCCCGTCCACCTGGGGCAACCTCTCCTCGGGCACCCTCCAGGTCCTCAAGGCCGGCACGGCCACCTCCGGCTCCTTCACCTGGCAGAACGTGCCGGACCCGGACGGCTCCCCGACCACCACCCGCAGCCAGGTCTCCGGCGCGAAGAAGTTCAGCGGCGGCGAGGGCTGCCACTACGCCGACGACAAGGTCTGGTTCACCACCAAGGGCGACAACCGCCTCTGGCAGCTGAACCTCACGAACAGCACCTACGAGCTCGCCTACGACGACTCGCTGGTGCCCGGCGGCGCCGCTCCGCTCACCGGCGTGGACAACGTCACCGGCGCCTCCTCCGGCGACCTCTACGTCGCCGAGGACGGCGGCAACATGGAGATCTGCCTGATCACGCCGGACGACACCGTCGCGCCCTTCCTGCGGATCACCGGCCAGTCCGGTTCCGAGATCACCGGACCGGCCTTCTCGCCCGACGGCACGCGGCTGTACTTCTCCAGCCAGCGCGGCACCTCGGGCAGCTCCTCGGGCGGCATCACCTACGAGGTGACCGGCCCGTTCCGCGCGTAACAGCGCTCCTCCCGCCGCTGGGTCCCGCCTCCCCCCAGGAGGGCGGCGCCCAGCGGCGTCAGCGTGTGCAGCACCGCGTTCCCGTGCCGGAGGGTGGCGATGAGACCGGCCTCGCGCAGCACGCCCGCGTGCTGGCTGGCGGAGGCGAGCGACACCCCGGCCCGCCGGGCCAGCTCGCTCGTCGTCCCGCCGTCCCCGATGGCCCGGAGGACCTCCGCCCGGGTCTGGCCGACCAGCTTCGCCAGCGAGGAGACCCGCGGCGGGCGGACCGTCGGCGCCTCCCCGTGGGTCACCGGGTAGACCAGCACCGGCGGCAGCGCCGGGTCGCGCAGCATCACCGGCGTCCCCCGGCAGAAGTACGACGGCTGGAGCAGCAGCCCCCGCCCGTCCAGGTGCACGTCCCGGTCGACCGGGTAGGCCGCCTCCAGGACCGGCGCCCGCCAGCTCAGCATCGGCGGCAGCGAGTCCAGCAGCTCCTCCGCACCGCCGTCCAGGACGGCCCGGCCGCGCCGGGCCCGGTCCGCCTCCACCCGGGCCCTGATGTGCGCCCAGTAGGGCTCCACGGCCGCCCGGTGGTAGCTCCGCAGCGCGCCCGTCAGCCGGTCGAAGGGCTCCGGGCCGCCGTCGGCGAGGGCCCGCAGCGAGTGCGGCACCGTGCGGCCGCCCGACCGGTCGGCGGCCAGCAGGGAGAGCTCCGAGCGGAGCCGGCCCGGAGCGGTCGCGCGGACCGCCTGGAGGCCGTCGTCGAGGCCGTGGAGTCCCTCCGCCGGGGTGAGGAAGTCGGGGAAATAGCCCCGGCTCGGGACGAGCGCGGCGAGCAGCCTGGTCTCCCCGCCGAGCCGCGCCCTCGTTTCCGTGCGCCACCCGCCGAACACCACGGGACCGCGCCGGTCCCTTAAACGGTGAAAGCTGAGAATCGTTTCCCACAGGACGTCAGGACGGGCGGCGATCCGCACCCCCACCAGATCGTCCGCGGTGAAATGAATACGAAGCATGAAGTCCCCACCTGTGCACTCGCAACCACCCCGCGATCGAGTATGCACACCATCACTGCACGTTACCAGGGTGTTTCAGCCACAGTTGAAAAGCATCGCGGCGAACAGGGCCCAACGGAAATGCTGTGCAGGTCGGGCAGGAAACCTTCAGGACCGAGGTGACGTGGTGAAGACCGTGGGGGGCTTTGCCCGTCCGGCGGCGGTCGGCGAGGGTTGCGGCTCACCTGCCCGACACGTGAAAAAGGGTGCGGCCCCCGGGTGGGGATCCGGGGGCCGCAGCCGAAACGGCCGCAAACACAGACGTTCAATTTCCAATAATTCAATGCGGACGTAATTGCGCATGAATCTGACGTGAAAACGACGGGACGGACACCTCCGCACAAGGTGTCCGTCCCGTCTCTTTCGGATCCGGGACCGCCGTCCGCCGGTGAGGGTACGGAAGGGATGACCGACGGCGGCCCCGGGGGCTTCGCGGGGCCCGCGGGCCCCTCGGGTCAGCGGCTGTCGCTGCCCTTCGCCTCGGCCGCCGCGCGGCCCGCCTCCAGGCGCGCCACCGGGATCCGGAACGGCGAGCAGGAGACGTAGTCGAGGCCGACCTCGTGGAAGAAGTGCACCGACTCCGGGTCGCCGCCGTGCTCGCCGCAGACGCCGAGCTTGATGTCGGGGCGGGTGGCCCGGCCGGCCTCGACCGCGGAGCGGACCAGCGCGCCGACGCCGTCCTTGTCGATGGTCTCGAAGGGGCTGACGCCGAAGATGCCCTTCTCCAGGTAGGCGGTGAAGAAGCTGGCCTCCACGTCGTCGCGGGAGAAGCCCCAGACCGTCTGGGTGAGGTCGTTGGTGCCGAAGGAGAAGAACTCGGCGGCCTCGGCGATCTGGCCGGCGGTGACGGCCGCGCGGGGCAGCTCGATCATGGTGCCGAGCGCCAGCTTCAGCTCCACGCCGGTCTCCGCCACGACCTCGGCGATGACCCGCTCGGCGTCCTCGCGGACGATCTCCAGCTCCTGGACGGTGCCGACGAGCGGGATCATGATCTCGACGCGCGGGTCGCCCTTGGCGTCGATCCGCTGCGCCGCGGCCTCGGCGATCGCCCGGACCTGCATGGTGAACAGGCCGGGGATGACCAGGCCGAGACGGACGCCGCGCAGACCCAGCATCGGGTTCTGCTCGTGCAGCCGGTGCACGGCCTGGAGCAGGCGCAGGTCGTTCTCGTGCGGCTCCTTGCGGGACTCGGCGAGGGCGACGCGCACCGACAGCTCGGTGATGTCGGGCAGGAACTCGTGGAGCGGCGGGTCGAGCAGGCGGACCGTGACCGGCAGGCCGTCCATGGCCTCGAAGAGCTCGACGAAGTCGGTCTTCTGGAGCGGCAGCAGGGCCTTGAGGGCCTCGTCGCGCTCGGCGTCGGTGTCGGCCAGGATCAGGCGCTCGACGTACTGGCGGCGCTCGCCGAGGAACATGTGCTCGGTGCGGCACAGGCCGATGCCCTGCGCGCCGAAGCGGCGGGCGCGGGAGGCGTCCTCGGCGTTGTCGGCGTTGGCGCGGACCCGCAGGCGGCGGACGCGGTCGGCGTAGGCCATGATCCGGTGGACGGCCTGGACCAGCTCGTCGGCGTCGTCGGCGCCGGCGTGCATGCGGCCCTCGAAGTACTCGACGACCGGGGACGGTACGACGGGTACCTCACCGAGGTAGACCTTGCCGGTGGAGCCGTCGATGGAGACGACGTCGCCCTCCTCGATGACCGCGCCGGAGGCGGTGGTCATGCGGCGGCGCTTGGTGTCGACCTCCAGCTCCTCGGCGCCGCAGACACAGGTCTTGCCCATGCCGCGGGCGACGACGGCGGCGTGCGAGGTCTTGCCGCCGCGCGAGGTCAGGATGCCCTCGGCGGCGATCATGCCGTCCAGGTCGTCCGGGTTGGTCTCGCGGCGGATCAGGATGACCTTCTCGCCGGAGCGGGACCACTTGACGGCCGTGTACGAGTCGAAGACGGCCTTGCCGACGGCCGCGCCCGGGGAGGCGGCGATGCCGCGCCCGATCTGCTCGACCTTCGCGTTCTCGTCGAACTTGGGGAACATCAGCTGGGCCAGCTGGGCGCCGTTGACGCGCTGGAGCGCCTCGGCCTCGTCGATCAGGCCCTGGTCCACCAGCTGGGTCGCGATGCGGAAGGCGGCACCGGCGGTGCGCTTGCCGACGCGGGTCTGGAGCATCCAGAGCTGACCGCGCTCGATGGTGAACTCGATGTCGCAGAGGTCCTTGTAGTGGGTCTCCAGCGTGTTCATGATCTGCATGAGCTGGTCGTACGACTTCTTGTCGATCGACTCGAGGTCGGCCAGCGGCACCGTGTTGCGGATGCCGGCGACGACGTCCTCGCCCTGCGCGTTCTGGAGGTAGTCGCCGTAGACGCCCTCGTGGCCGGAGGCGGGGTCGCGGGTGAAGGCGACGCCGGTGCCGGAGTCCGGGCCGAGGTTGCCGAAGACCATCGAGCAGACGTTGACGGCGGTGCCGAGGTCGCCCGGGATGCGCTCCTGGCGGCGGTACAGCTTGGCGCGGTCCGTGTTCCACGAGTTGAAGACGGCCTCGATGGCGAGGTCCATCTGCTCCCGCGCGTCCTGCGGGAAGTCGCGGCCGGTCTCGGCCTTCACGATCGCCTTGAAGTGCTCGACGACCCCGCGCAGGTCGGCGGCGTCCAGGTCGGTGTCGCTGGCGACCCGCTTGGCGGCCTTGGCCTCGTCGAGGGCGTCCTCGAAGAGCTCGCCCTCGACGCCGAGGACGGTCTTGCCGAACATCTGGATGAGCCGGCGGTACGAGTCCCACGCGAAGCGCTCGTTGTCCGCCTGGCGGGCGAGGCCGTTCACGGACTCGTCGGAGAGGCCGATGTTGAGGACCGTGTCCATCATGCCCGGCATGGAGAACTTGGCGCCCGAGCGGACCGAGACGAGAAGCGGGTCGTCGGCCTGGCCGAGCTTCTTGCCCATCTGCCGCTCCAGGGCGTCGAGGTGGGCCGAGACCTCGTCGCGGAGGGCGGCGGGCTCCGAACCGGACTCGAGGTAGACCTTGCACGCCTCGGTGGTGATCGTGAAGCCCGGGGGGACCGGCAGACCGAGGTTGGTCATCTCGGCGAGGTTGGCCCCCTTGCCACCGAGCAGGTCCTTCAGGTCCCTGTTGCCCTCGGTGAAGTCGTACACGAACTTCTGATCATTGTTTTCCGACACGGGTCTCGACTCCTCGACGACTCGGTTGGCTGCCCTGACGGCGAGGAACATACCCAGATCGAAGGCTTCTGGGGAGGTACGCCTACCGGTCACACGGTCTTAACCACCCGTCCGCCCCCACTTCGAAAGTTACCGAGGTGAAGCTTCCGCTTTCACGCCCCGAAGCCCGCTTGACCCAATCCAGGGACGATCCGCTCACATGAGCAGCCTTCCCGCCCATTTGCGTTCAACTCTTGAACGCAAAAAGGGTGGCACCCAGTGCCACCCTTCAAGCGGTGCAGCCTTCGTAACCTGCTCATCTGAGCGGCGCCCACCTCAAGGGTGGCGAGGATCACTCCCCCGGAAGGCCGAAAATCTCAGCCCCCGGACGTGTCCAGCTCGGCGTCCTCGCTCACTCCGGCGCAGTCGTAGGGGTCCTTCAGCCAGCCGTCGGGCAGGACGACACGGTTGTTTCCGGACGTACGGCCCCGGGGGCCGTCCGCGCCCACCGGCCACGGCTGGTCCAGGTCCAGCTCGCTCAACTGAGCGCGCAGCGCCTCCAGGGACGAGGTGACCGCCAGCTTCTTCCGCATCTCCGAACCGACCGAGAAGCCCTTCAGGTACCAGGCCACGTGCTTGCGGAAGTCGACGACGCCCCGCTGCTCGTCGCCCAGCCACTCCCCCAGCAGCGTCGCGTGCCGCACCATCACGTCCGCGACCTCGCGCAGCGGCGGCGTCCGGTACCCCCCGGTGCCCTCCAGGCCCGCCACCAGGTCCGCGAAGAGCCACGGCCGGCCCAGGCAGCCGCGCCCCACGACCACGCCGTCGCAGCCGGTCTCGCGCATCATCCGCACGGCGTCGTCGGCCGACCAGATGTCGCCGTTGCCCAGCACCGGGATCTCCGGCACGTGCTCCTTGAGCCGCGCGATCGCGTCCCAGTCGGCCGTGCCGCCGTAGTGCTGCGCCGCCGTCCGCCCGTGCAGGGCGATCGCCGTCACGCCCTCCTCGACCGCGATCCGGCCCGCGTCCAGGTAGGTGATGTGGTCGTCGTCGATGCCCTTGCGCATCTTCATGGTGACCGGCAGGTCCCCGGCGTTCGTCACCGCCTCGTGCAGGATCGCCCGCAGCAGCGGCCGCTTGTACGGCAGCGCCGAGCCGCCGCCCTTGCGGGTGACCTTCGGCACCGGGCAGCCGAAGTTCAGGTCGATGTGGTCCGCGAGGTCCTCGTCGACGATCATCCGCACCGCCTTGCCGACGGTGACCGGGTCCACCCCGTAGAGCTGGATCGACCGCGGCTGCTCCGTCGCGTCGAAGCGGATGAGCTGCATCGTCTTCTCGTTGCGCTCCACCAGCGCCCGCGTCGTGATCATCTCGCTCACGAAGAGGCCCTTGCCTCCGCTGAACTCGCGGCAGAGGGTGCGGAAGGGGGCGTTGGTGATGCCGGCCATGGGCGCGAGCACCACCGGCGGCTGCACGACGTGCGGGCCGATGGAGAGGGGGGAGAACGCGGTCATGGCCCCATTGTCCCGCACCGCGCCGCACCGCCCGGGGGACGGCCCGGCGATCCGCCCCCGCCCGCCCCGGGAGCCGGGCACGGCCGGGCCTCCCCACCGGTGCCGGCCACCGGGTCCGGCGGCCGGCGGCGACGGCCGGACCCGTGGCGGGCCCGCCTCCGGACCCGGTGGCACAGGGTGCCGCGACGGTGCCGCCGCGGGTGCCCGTGACGCTTCACTCCTCGACGGCGGGCGCCCGGCACGCGCGGGCGGCGGGCAGGGCGGGGACGGCGGAGGGCCGGGCGAGGGCGGCGGAGGGCCGGGCGGGGACGGCGGGGGGCCCGGTCCGCGGCTGCGGACCGGGCCCCCGGCATCGGCGACTACTCGGTGGCGGGGTCCTGGTTGCGCTCGCGCATCTTCTTCAGGAGGTCCTGCTTGCGCTCCTCCGCGGACAGGCGGTCGGCGGTGCGGCCCTGGCCGGCGCCGTGCTGTTCGGCGCGGGACAGCTTCTTGCGCTGTCCGCCGACGCCGAGGAGGTTGTTGCGGCTCTTCGCCATGGGGTTCTCCCCTTCGATGAGGTGGGCGGTGGTCGGTGGATCGGCCTGCGCGCCGCTCTCACTCGTAGATCGGGAGGTGAGCAAACATGCCCGCACCGTACCGACGCGGCCCCGGACGGCGCATCCGGTTTTCCGGCCGCCCGCCGCCGGCGCCGCCCTCCCCGTCCTCGTCACCGCCACCGCCATCACCCATTGAATGACAAATATTGAAATCTGTCATCGGTCATGTCATGGTTGAAGGGCACCCCCACCCCTCCTCCCCTCAGGAGACCGCCATGCTTCCCACCCGCTCCCTCGGCACCACCGGTCCCGCCGTCTCCGCCCTCGGGCTCGGCTGCATGGGCATGTCCGCGCTCTACGGCGAGGCCGACCGGGCCGAATCGGTCGCGACGATCCACGCGGCCCTGGAGGCCGGCGTGACCCTCCTCGACACCGGCGACTTCTACGGCATGGGGCACAACGAGCTGCTCATCGCCGAGGCGCTGCGGACCGCGCCCGCCGCCCGCCGCGAGCAGGCGCTGACCAGCGTGAAGTTCGGCGCGCTGCGGACCGTCGAAGGCGGCTTCACCGGATACGACGGCCGGCCGGCGGCGGTGAAGAACTTCGCCGCGTACTCGCTCCAGCGGCTCGGCACCGGCCACATCGACGTCTACCGGATCGCCCGCGTCGACCCCGACGTGCCGATCGAGGAGACCGTCGGCGCCATCGCCGAGCTGGTCGAGGCCGGACACGTCCGGCACATCGGCCTCTCCGAGGTCGGCGCGGACACCCTGCGCCGGGCCGCCGCCGTCGCCCCGATCGCGGACCTCCAGATCGAGTACTCGCTGGTCTCCCGGGGCATCGAGGAGAAGATCCTGCCGGCCGCCCGCGAGCTGGGCGTCGGCGTCACCGCGTACGGCGTCCTCTCCCGCGGCCTGATCAGCGGCCACTTCACCCGCGACCGGGCGCTCGCCCCCGGCGACTTCCGCGGCATGAGCCCCCGCTTCCAGGGCGAGAACCTGCACCGCAACCTCGACCTCGTCGACCGGCTGCGGGCCGTCGCCGAGGCCAAGGGCGTCTCGGTGGCACAGGCCGCGATCGCCTGGGTCCTGGCGCAGGGCGACGACATCGTGCCGCTGGTCGGCGCGCGCACCCGGGCCCGGCTCGCCGAGGCGCTCGGCTCCCTGGAGGTCGTGCTCGACCCGGCCGACCTGGCCGCGATCGAGGCGGCCGTCCCGGCGGGCGCCGCCGCGGGCGACCGCTACCCGGCCGCGCAGATGGCCCACCTGGACAGCGAGCACTGACGGGTACTGTCGGGTCCATGGCCGCCACCGAAACCCTCACCGCCGAGCGCATCCTCGAAGCGACCGAGGAGGTGCTGCGGCGGTACGGGCCCGCGAAGGCGACCGTCGTGGACGTGGCCCGGGTCCTCGGCGTGAGCCACGGCAGCGTCTACCGCCACTTCCGCACCAAGGCGGCGCTGCGCGAGGCGGTCACCGAGCGCTGGCTGGAGCGGAACGTCGTCGAGCTCCGCCCGTACGCCGAGGGCCGGGGGCCCGCCGACGAGCGGCTGGGCGGCTGGCTGCGCCACCTCTTCGCGATGAAGCGGCAGAAGGCGGGCGGCGACCCCGAGCTGATGGCGACGTACATGGTCCTCATCGGTGAGAACAGCGCGGTCGTCGACCGCCACGTGGACCACCTGGTGGAGCAGATCGCCGCCATCGTCGCGGACGGGATCCGGGACGGGGCCTTCGCCGCCGCGGACCCCGACGTCGCCACCACCGCCCGGGCCGTCTTCGACGCCACCGACCGCTTCCACGACCCGGCCCACGCCGCCGACTGGTCCGCCCCGGGCATCGAGCCGGCCTTCGAGGCCGTCCTCTCCCTCGTCCTGAGGGCGCTGCGCCGGGCCTGAGCCGCCGCGCGCACGGGAAAGCCCCCGGTCCGGAACCCGGACCGGGGGCTTCGCGGCGCGCCGGGCGCCGCCGGGGTCAGGCGCCGATCAGGCGGCTGGCCAGGTAGCCCTGGATCTGGTCGAGGGAGACGCGCTCCTGCTTCATGGTGTCGCGCTCGCGCACGGTCACCGCGTTGTCCTCGAGGGTGTCGAAGTCGACGGTGATGCAGAACGGGGTGCCGATCTCGTCCTGACGGCGGTAGCGGCGGCCGATGGCGCCGGCGTCGTCGAAGTCGATGTTCCAGTTCTGCCGCAGGTCCGCCGCGAGGCCCTTGGCCTTCGGGGAGAGCTGCGCGTTGCGGGAGAGCGGCAGGACGGCGGCCTTGACCGGGGCCAGGCGGTGGTCGAGGCGCAGCACGACGCGCTTCTCCATGACGCCCTTGGCGTTGGGGGCCTCGTCCTCGGTGTAGGCGTCGAGCAGGAAGGCGAGCATCGTGCGGCCGACACCGGCGGCGGGCTCGATGACGTACGGCGTGTAGCGCTCGCCCGTCTCCTGGTTGAGGTAGGTCAGGTTGGCGCCCGAGGCCTTGGAGTGGGCGCTCAGGTCGTAGTCGGTGCGGTTGGCGACGCCCTCCAGCTCGCCCCACTCGCTGCCGCCGAAGGAGAAGCGGTACTCGATGTCGGCGGTGCGCTTCGAGTAGTGGGAGAGCTTCTCCTGCGGGTGCTCGAACCAGCGCATGTTCTCCTCGCGCAGGCCCAGGCCGGTGTACCAGTTCCAGCGCTGCTGCATCCAGTACTCCTGCCACTCCTCGTCCTCGCCCGGCTTGACGAAGAACTCCATCTCCATCTGCTCGAACTCGCGGGTCCGGAAGATGAAGTTGCCCGGAGTGATCTCGTTCCGGAAGGACTTGCCCATCTGCGCGATGCCGAACGGGGGCTTCTTGCGCGAGGTCTGCTGGACCTGGGCGAAGTTGGTGAAGATGCCCTGCGCGGTCTCCGGGCGCAGGTAGGCGACGGAGCCGCTGTCCTGGGTCGGGCCGAGGTGGGTGGCGAGGAGGCCGGAGAAGTTCTTCGGCTCGGTGAAGGTGCCCTTGTTGCCGCAGTTGGGGCAGTTGAGGTCGGCGAGGCCGTTCTCGGGGAGGCGGCCGTGCTTCTCCTCGTACGCCTCCTCCAGGTGGTCCGCGCGGAAGCGCTTGTGGCAGGAGGTGCACTCGGTCAGCGGGTCGGTGAAGGTGGCGACGTGACCGGACGCCTCCCAGACCTCGGTCGCCAGGATGACCGACGAGTCGATGCCGACGACGTCCTCGCGCGCGGTGACCATGTAACGCCACCACTGGCGCTTGATGTTCTCCTTGAGTTCGACACCCAGCGGTCCGTAGTCCCAGGCGGCACGCTGACCGCCGTAGATCTCGCTGCACGGGTAGACGAAGCCACGGCGCTTGCTCAGGCTGACGATGGTGTCGATCTTGTCGGCGGCCACGGTGCTCTCTTCATTACGACGACGAAGTGCGAATGCCACAGGTTACCGGCGCCCGCACCCCCCGTATCAAATCGGTTCGGTGGCCGGCGGCCCCGAGGAGCGCGTGGCCCGGACCACAGCTTCGGCAATTGACAACCGTTTCCAGTTTTGTTGAAAATGAGTGTCATGAACGTACGCCGTCTGATACCCGCCACCGCCGTCTCCGGAGCCGTCACCCTCGCGCTCGTCACCCTCTCCGCCTGCGGCGGGAGCTCCTCGGCCGCGGACAAGGGGACGGACGGCAAGCTGGACGTCGTCGCCTCGTTCTACCCCGTGCAGTACCTCGCCGAGCAGATAGGCGGCGGCCACGTCGCCGTCCAGACCCTGACCAAGCCCGGCGTCGAGCCCCACGACCTGGAGCTCAAGCCCCGGCAGGTCGGCGAGCTCGCCGACGCCGACGTCCTCCTCTACCTCAAGGGCGTCCAGCCCGCCGTCGACGAGGCCATCGCCCAGGCCGGCGTGGAGCACACCGTCGACGCCGCCACCCTCACCTCCCTCGAAGCCCACGGCGCCTCGGCCGGCGAAGGCCACGACCACGCCCACGAGGGCGGGGAGTCCCACGAGGGCGACGCCCACGAGGACCACGACCACGGCTCCGAGGCCGGCACCGACCCCCACGTCTGGCTCGACCCCGTGAAGTACGCCGAGGTCGCCAAGGGCGTGGGCGCCGCCTTCGCCAAGGCCGACCCGGACCACGCCGCCGACTACGAGAAGAACACCGCCGCCCTGGTGAAGAAGCTCGGCGACCTGAACACCGAGTTCGAGACGGGCCTGAAGTCCACCGCCACCCGGACCTTCATCACCACCCACTCCGCCTTCGGCTACCTCGCCGAGCGCTACCACCTGGAGCAGGAGGGCATCACCGGCGTCGACCCCGAGTCGGAGCCGAGCCCCGCCCGCGTCAAGGAGCTCCAGGACGTCGCGAAGGCCGACAAGGTCTCCACCGTCTTCTTCGAGACGCTCGCCAGCGACAAGACCGCGAAGACCCTCGCGGCCGACACCGGTCTGAGGACCGACGTGCTCGACCCGCTGGAGGGAATCACGGAGAAGTCCAGGGGCGATGACTACTTCGAGGTCATGCGGTCGAACCTCGCCGCACTGAAGACCGCTCTCGGCGCCGAGTAGGAGGCCCCCCTCGTGAGCGACGACCAGCCCGTCATCTCCGTCCGCGGAGCCACCGCGGCCCTCGGCGCGCGCCCCGTCCTGCGGGGCGTCGACCTCACCGTCCACCGCGGTGAGGTCGTCGCGCTGCTCGGCGCCAACGGCTCCGGCAAGTCCACCGCCGTCCGCGCGGTCATCGGCCAGGTCCCGCTGACCGGCGGCACCATCGAGCTCTTCGGCACCGAGCGCAGGCGCTTCCGCGACTGGGCCCGGGTCGGCTACGTCCCCCAGCGCACCACCGCCGCCGCCGGCGTCCCCGCCACCATCCGCGAGGTCGTCTCCTCCGGCCGGCTCTCCCGCCGCGGGTTCGGCTTCGCGACCAGGGCCGACAAGGCCGCCGTCGAGCGGGCCATCGCGCTCGTCGGCCTCGCCGACCGGGCCGGGGACTCCGTCTCCGCGCTCTCCGGCGGCCAGCACCAGCGGGTCCTGATCGCCCGGGCGCTCGCCTCCGAGCCCGAACTGCTGATCATGGACGAGCCGATGGCCGGCGTGGACCTCGCCAGCCAGGAGGTGCTCGCCACGACCCTGCGCGAGCAGGTCGCCGGCGGCACCACCGTCCTCCTCGTCCTGCACGAGCTGGGCCCGCTGGAGCCCCTCATCGACCGCGCGGTCGTGCTGCGCGACGGCTGCGTCGTGCACGACGGGCCGCCGCCCGAGGGCGTCGGACAGCACGCGCTGCCCGGTCACGACCACGTACATCCGCACGCGGCCGGCGAGCCGCTCCGCACGGGACTGCTGACCTGACCATGGACTTCCTCGAACCCGCCTTCATGCAGCGGGCGCTCCTCGCCGCCGTCCTCGTCGGCGTCACCGCGCCCGCCGTCGGCATCTACCTCGTCCAGCGCCGCCAGGCGCTGATGGGCGACGGCATCGGGCACGTGGCCATGACCGGCGTCGGCCTCGGCTTCCTGCTGAACTCCAGCCCGGTCTGGATGGCCACCCTGGTCGCCGTCGCCGGCTCGGTCGCGATGGAGCTGATCAGGTCGTACGGCAAGACCCGCGGCGACCTCGCGCTCGCGCTGCTCTTCTACGGCGGCATGGCCGGCGGCGTGCTGCTGATCAACCTCTCGCCGACCGGCTCCAACGCCAACCTCACCTCGTACCTCTTCGGCTCGCTCTCCACCGTCTCGCCCGAGGACATCACGGCGATCGGCGTCCTGGCGGCCTTCGTCGTCCTGGTCACCGTCGGCCTGCGCAGGCAGCTCTTCGCCGTCAGCCAGGACGAGGAGTTCGCCCGCGTCACCGGCCTGCCGGTGCGGCTGCTCAACCTGCTGATCGCGGTCACCGCCGCCGTCACCGTCACCGTCGCGATGCGGGTCGTCGGCCTGCTCCTGGTCAGCGCGCTCATGGTGGTGCCGGTCGCCGCCGCCCAGCAGCTGTCCAAGTCCTTCCGGGCGACCTTCGTCCTCGCCGTGGCGACGGGCGTCACCGTCACCCTGGCCGGCACGGTCACCTCGTACTACCAGGACGTCCCGCCCGGCGCGACGATCGTCCTGTACGCGATCGGGGTCTTCGTCCTCATGACGCTGCTGGCCGCCCCGCTCGCCCGGCGACGGGCCCGGGCCGCCGCGGCCGCCGCCGGCGACGGCTGCGACACCACCGTCCCGGGGGGCCGCAAGCCCGCGGACGACGTCAGGGTCTGACCCGGGTCAGGGGGGACTGGCAGAATGGCGGGGGCAACGGATACATCAAGGAGGCCCCCGTGGCGACGGCAGGACCCCCCGTACGCGGCCGCTCGACCAGGCAGCGCGCCGCCGTGGCCGCAGCGCTGAGCGAAGTGGACGAGTTCCGCAGCGCGCAGGAACTGCACGACATGCTCAAGCACCGCGGTGACTCCGTCGGCCTGACCACCGTCTACCGCACCCTCCAGTCCCTGGCGGACGCGGGCGAGGTGGACGCGCTGCGCACCAGCGACGGCGAGACCGTCTACCGCCGCTGCTCCTCGGACGACCACCACCACCATCTGGTCTGCCGCGCCTGCGGCAAGGCCGTCGAGGTCGAGGGCCCGATGGTGGAGCAGTGGGCCGAGACGGTCGCGGCCGAGCACGGCTTCGTGAACGTGGCGCACACCGTGGAGATCTTCGGCACCTGCGCGGAGTGCGCGGCGAAGTGACCTGACATACGAGCGGGCCCGCACCGGAGCGATCCGGTGCGGGCCCTTTCGCGTCGGGTCACAGGCGCCGGCTGTGCCGGTCCAGGAGGGCCCGGAGCCGGTCGGCGCCGTCCGGGTCGGCGAGGCCGTGCTTGGGCAGGTAGGCGAAGCCGGAGCCGGTCGACCGGGGCGTGAGCAGGACGAAGAGCCGGTCGGTCTCCACGTACCGGGGCAGCAGCGCCCAGCGGATCACGGCGTCGGCCTCCCGGGAGGTCCACCGGACGCTCTCGGCGTCGACGACGACGCCGGCCTCGCCGCCCTGGGCGCGGGCGGCCCGGTGGAACGCCCGGGCGACCGCCCAGCCCGTCAGGTGGAGCACGGCGACGACGGCGACGCCGAGCGCGGTCATCTCGACGACGGTCCCCGTCTCCTTCGCGCCCGGGAGCAGCAGCTCCAGGGCGGCGATCAGGAGGGCGAGGACCGCGGTGCCGTACGCGACCCGTCGCAGCACCCGCCACCAGCGGGCCGCCCCCAGGCTGACCCGCACCGCCTCGCGCACGTCGGCGAGGACGACGGGGTAGGCGAGCTCGACCCGGTCGTGGTGCGTGGAGTCGTCCGGTGTCCCGTTCACGCGCCGGATCGTAGCGGCTTCCGCCGGCGGGCCGGTGTCACCCCTTGTCGAGGACGGCGAGGTCGGCCGGGTCGACGCCGCCGAAGCGGCGGTCGCGCTGGGCGTACTCGACGCAGGCCCGCCACAGGTCGCGGCGGTCGAAGTCGGGCCACAGCACGTCCTGGAAGACCATCTCGGCGTACGCGCTCTGCCAGATCAGGTAGTTGGAGGTGCGCTGCTCGCCGCTGGGCCGCAGGAAGAGGTCGACGTCCGGCATGTCCGGGTAGTAGAGGTACTTCTGGATCGTCTTCTCGGTGATCTTCGACGGGTCGAGCCGGCCGGCCCTCACGTCCTCCGCGAGCGCCTGCGCCGCGTCGGTGAGCTCCGCGCGGCCGCCGTAGTTCATGCAGAAGTAGAGCGTGAGCTTCGTGTTGTCCTTGGTCTGCTCCTGGGCGACCTGGAGCTCCTTGGCGACGGACTTCCACAGCTTGGGCATCCGGCCGACCCAGCGGACCCGCACGCCGAGGGAGTCGAGCTGGTCGCGGCTCTTGCGGATGAAGTCGCGGTTGAAGTTCATCAGGAAGCGCACCTCCTCGGGAGAGCGCTTCCAGTTCTCGGTGGAGAAGGCGTAGAGGGAGATCGAGCCGACGCCCATCTCGATGGCGCCCTGGAGGACGTCGAGGACCTGTTCGGCACCGACCTTGTGGCCCTCGGTGCGGGGCAGGCCGCGCTCCTTGGCCCAGCGCCCGTTGCCGTCCATGACGATCGCGACGTGTTCCGGCACGAGCTCGGACTGGAGCTTCGGCGGGCGGGCGCCGGACGGGTGCGGCTCGGGGGTGCTGTACTCCCGGCGCTGGCGACCGAGGAGTCGTGCGATGGCCATGACGTGGTCTCTCCTAGCTTTTCTCTACGTACCGCAGGGAGCGCAGGCCGCGCTCCAGGTGCCAGTGCAGGTAGGCGGAGACGAGTCCGCTGCCCTCCCTGACGTGACGCGGCTCGCACGCGTCCGCCGTCGCCCAGTCGCCGGTGAGCAGGGCGCTGAGCAGGCCGATGGCCTCCGCTGAGGGTACGACGCTTCCGGGCACCCGGCAGTCGCCGCATATGACGCCGCCCGCCGCGACGGAGAAGAAGCGGTTCGGCCCGTCGAGGCCGCACTTGGCGCAGTCGGAGAAGGAGGGCGCGTAGCCGTTGACGGCGAGGGAGCGGAGGAGGAAGGCGTCGAGGATGAGGTGGGGGGCGTGTTCGCCGCGGGCGAGGGTCCGCAGCCCGCCGACGAGCAGCAGGTACTGCTGGACGGCCGGCTCGCCCTCGTGGTCGGTGAAGCGCTCCGCCGTCTCCAGCATCGCGGTGCCGGCGGTGTAGCGGGCGTAGTCGGTGACGATGCCGCCGCCGTAGGCGGCGATGGTCTCGCTCTGGGTGCAGAGCGGCAGTCCCCGTCCGACCAGCTCGCTGCCGCGGGCGAAGAACTGCACGTCCACGTGGGAGAAGGGTTCGAGACGGGCGCCGAACTTCGACTTGGTCCGGCGCACCCCGCGCGCGACGGCGCGCACCCGTCCGTGTCCGCGCGTGAGGATCGTGATGATGCGATCCGCTTCGCCCAGCTTCTGGGTGCGCAGCACGATGCCGTCGTCGCGGAACAGACTCATGGGCCCATTCTCCCGTACGCGGGAGCGGCCCGGGCGCGGGTCCTCCGGATCCGGCCCGGAGGCGGACGGGGCGGGGAGGCGGGCATGGGCCCCGGGGCGGACTCGGGGCGGCCGGGGCGGACTCGGGGCGGCCGGGGTGCCGGAGGGGACCGGGTGCCGGGGGCCGCACCCCGGAGGCGGGGCCGGCGGCCGCGTCCGGGGCCGGCGACCGTGCCCGGGCGGGACGGCGGCCGGAGGCCCGGGCGGGGGCGGCCGGGAAGGCCGGGCGGGGCGGCCGGGCAGGCCGGGGCCGGATCAGGGGACCTCGCCGCGGCTGCGGGCGTTGACGTGGGCGGTGGCGGCGCTGAGGCGCTCCGCGGAGGTGGCCTCGCGGACCTCCTCGGGCTCCACGTCCCACTCGCGTCCGCCGCCGAGCGGGCGGATCTGGACGTACGGGCCCTCGTGGCCCATCACTCTCGCGACCCGTCCGGTGCGGATCTCCACGACGTACGCCCCGATCGGCAGTGTCATGACCGGCCCTCCTCCCCGGCGGTCCGGGCCCGGCGGTGGCCGGGCGGGTCCGCCGTGCGGTGTCCCTGTGCGAACGAGCGGCCGCGGGGGACGGCGGGGCCGCGGTCCGGCCGCCGGTCCCGGGCGGGGGATCCCCTCGCGCCGTTCCCGCGCATTTCCGGCTCCGCGTGCCGCGCCGCTCCGACTTCCCCCGTGGTCGTTCTCTCCTGGTGTCTTCCTTCACCAACGTATGCCTTTCTGAATCCATTTCCCGCTTCCCCACTCCCGGGTGACCGGTGATCCGTAGAATCGGGGGACGCACCAAGGGAGTTCGGGACGTTCCCGCACGCCACCCGGGCGGGATGTTCGAGCGGATAATTCGATTCGCGGCCGCCGAGTCGGGCGCGAAATCGGCGGAGCACCGCACATTCGGGGGATTTCCGAACGGCCGTCCTCGGCGGCCTCGGAATTGCTCCCGGAGCGCCCCCTGTTTTCGCCCCGGCGCACGCCGGGGCGCGCACAGGGGGCGCACGGAGCGCCCCGTTTCCGCCCCGCGGGACGGCGCCACCGGGCCGGACGTGGTGCGGGGCGGGCCGGTGCCCCTACGATCGGCGCGGGAGCGCCGCCCTGTCGCCCGGAGGCGCCCCGGGACCGACCGACGGCGGCGGAGGACTGCGGACGATGACGGCCACCCCTTCTCTGGTCCTGCGCGGTGGCGAATCGGTTCTTCGCTTCGCCGGCGGGCCGGTCACCCTGCACCGGCCGGACAAGGAACACCACATACCGCTGGCGGCGATCTCGTTCGTGCACGCCGAGGGCCGGTCCCTCGCGATCGTCCTCACGGCCTCGGGCGCGAACGAGCCCACGATCTACCGCGTCACCGACGTCGACGAGGCCGCCGCGCTCGCCTTCGGGGAGGCCGTGACGGCCGCCCTGCCCGCGGAGCCCGCCCCGGACGGCGCCGAGCTCGTCACCACCCGCGCGCCCCGCGCCCCGGAGCCCCCCGCGGCCCGCGGCGTCGCCTGGGGGCCGGTGGCGGCCGCCGTCGCCGCCGTCCTGCTGATCGCCCTGGCGGTGTTCGCCGCGCGGGGATGACCGGAGGCGCCCGGCCGGGAAGGGACGGCCGGGCGCACCCCCGCCCCCTGCGATCACGCCCTGCCGACGGCCCCGCCCCAGGCCGATCTTTGGGAAGTCATAAGTTCGCCTTATGGGGCCATAGACCGGGGTCGGGTACCACTTTCGCCCCCGCGTTAATTAGGGTGGCCTAAGTGTCGGCGGTTCCGCCGCACCCCGTACGCGAAGGGAACCCAGTCATGCCCCGCCCCCTCCGGGTCGCGATCGTCGGCGCCGGCCCCGCCGGCATCTACGCCGCCGACGCGCTGCTGAAGTCCGACACCGCCACCGAGCCGGGCGTGTCCATCGACATCTTCGAGCGGATGCCGGCCCCCTTCGGCCTGATCCGCTACGGCGTCGCCCCCGACCACCCGCGGATCAAGGGCATCGTCACCGCCCTCCACCAGGTCCTCGACAAGCCGCAGGTCCGCCTCTTCGGCAACGTGAACTACGGCACCGACATCCACCTGGACGACCTGCGGTCCTTCTACGACGCCGTGGTCTTCTCCACCGGCGCCATGTTCGACCGCGAGCTGAAGATCCCCGGCGTCGACCTGGACGGCTCCTTCGGCGCCGCCGACTTCGCGTCCTGGTACGACGGCCACCCGGACGTCCCGCGCACCTGGGACCTGTCCGCCGAGAAGGTCGCCGTCCTCGGCGTCGGCAACGTGGCCCTCGACGTCGCCCGCATCCTCGCCAAGACCGCCGAGGAGCTCCTGCCGACCGAGATCCCGGCCAACGTCCACGAGGGCCTGAAGGCCAACAAGGCCGTCGAGATCCACGTCTTCGGGCGCCGCGGCCCGGCCCAGGCCAAGTTCAGCCCCATGGAGCTGCGCGAGCTGGACCACTCCCCCACCATCGAGGTCATCGTCAACCCCGAGGACATCGACTACGACGAGGGCTCGATCGCCGAGCGCCGCAAGAACAAGCAGACCGACATGGTCGCCAAGACCCTGGAGAACTGGGCGATCCGCGACGTCGGCGACCGCCCGCACAAGCTCTTCCTGCACTTCTTCGAGTCCCCGGTCGAGATCCTCGGCGAGAACGGCGAGGTCGTCGGCCTGCGCACCGAGCGCACCGAGCTCGACGGCACCGGCAACGTCAAGGGCACCGGCGTCACCACCGACTGGGACGTGCGGTCCGTCTACCGCGCGGTCGGCTACCTCTCCGACGAGCTCCCCAAGCTGCCCTGGGACGCCGTCAGCGGCACCGTCCCGGACCAGGGCGGGCGCGTGATGGAGGGCGACGAGCCCATGGCCTCCACCTACGTCACCGGCTGGATCCGCCGCGGCCCGGTCGGCCTCATCGGCCACACCAAGGGCGACGCCAACGAGACCGTCGCCCACCTCCTGGAGGACTTCGCCGCCGGCCGCCTCCTCGCCCCGGCCAGCCCGGAGACCGACGCGGTCGTCGGCTTCCTGGAGGGCAAGGGCCTCACCTACACGACGTGGGACGGCTGGTACGCCCTCGACGCCGCCGAGAAGGCGCTGGGCGAGCCGCAGGGCCGCGAGCGCGTGAAGATCGTCGAGCGCGAGGACATGCTCCGCGCGAGCGGCGCGATCGACTGACGCGGCGCTCCCCCGCCGGGAGCGCGACGGAAGGGGGCGCCCACCGGGTGCCCCCTTCCCGCGTCCGGTCCTACGCTGGAAGGACCGGAAGGGGTGAGGGCCGTGTCCGCACCCGTGATCGACCGCGCCGGCCGGGCCCGTGACGCGGTGTCCCGCGAGGCCTGGACCGAGGCGTACGCGCTGCTGCACGCCCGCGACCGGCAGCCCGACGAGGCGCTGACCGCCGACGACCTCGGCGCGCTCTCCGACGCCGCCTGGTGGTCCGGCCACCTCGACGAGTCCGTCGCCGCCCGGCTCCGCTCGCACTCCGCCCACGTGGCGGCCGGAGACCACCGGGGCGCCGGGATGGCCGCCTGGTGGCTCCACTACGAGTACGCGGGCCTGGGCCGGCCCGCCGTCGCGGCCGGCTGGCTGCACCGCGCCCGCCACCACCTGGACGGGCTGCCGCCCTGTCCCGAGCAGTCCTTCCTCGCCTGGGCCGACGCCGAGGAGGCCACCGCCCGCGGCGACGGGACCGCCGCGCTCGCCGCGACCGGCCTCATGACCCGCCTCGCCGAGGGGTCCGGCAGCCCCGACCTGCTGGCCCTCAGCCGCCAGGCCTCCTGCGCCGCGCTGCTCGCCCAGGGCCGCCGGGCGGAAGGGCTCGCCCTCCTCGACGAGGCGATGTGCGCGGCCGCCGCCGGCGAGCTCAGCCGCGTCTTCACCGGCTGGCTCTACTGCCTGGCGCTCACCCAGTGCATGGAGGCCGCCGACCTCGGCCGGGCCGCCGAGTGGACCCGTACCGCGATGGAGTGGTGCGCCGCCTCGGACACCGGCGAGAACCCCTTCCGCGGGGTCTGCCGGGCCCACCGGGTCGACGTCCTGGACCTCCTCGGGGAGTGGCGGGCGGCCGAGGAGGAGGCCCGGCGGGCCTGCCGCGAGGTGCCCGTGGACTGCCTGGAGGCGGCGGCCGCCGCCTACTGCGCCGCCGGGGACGTGCAGCGCCGCCAGGGCCGCCTGGACGAGGCCGCCCGCTCCTACGCCCACGCCCACGAACTGGGCCGGCTCCCCCAGCCGGGACTCGCCCTGCTGCGCCTCGCGCAGGGCCGCGCCGACGCCGCGGCGGCCGGACTGCGCCTCGCCCTGGTCTGCCAGGACGCCCACCGCGGCCCGCTGGCCCGGGCCCGGCTGCTCGCCGCCGCCACCGAGGTCGCCCTCGCCTGCGGAGGCGTACGGGACGCGGCGGACGCGGCGGCGGAGCTCGACGCCCTCGCCGGTGACGTGCCGCTGCTGCGCGCCCTCGCCGACACGGCGGCCGGCGCGGTGGCCCTGGCCGGGGGGACCGAGGAGGCGCTGCCCCCGCTGCGGCGGGCGCTGGAGGGGTGGCTGCGGCTGCGGGTGCCGTACGAGGCGGCGCAGACGCGGATGCTGATCGCGGCGGCCGACCGGGCCGCCGGGGACCAGGAGGCCGCCCGGCTGGAGCTGGCCTCCGCCCGGGACGCCTTCGAGCGGCTCGGCGCCGGTCCCGACGCCCGCCGGGCCGCCGCGCTGCTGACGGCCGCGTCCCGCCGCCGGCTGCCGGGCGGGCTGACCGCCCGGGAGGCCGAGGTGCTGCGGCTGGTCGCCGGGGGCGCGACGAACAAGGGCGTCGCCGGCGCCCTGGTCATCAGCGAGCACACGGTCGCCCGGCACCTCAACAACGTCTTCGCCAAGCTGGGCGTCTCCTCGCGCGCCGCCGCGACCGCCTACGCCTACGCGCACGGCCTGGTCTGAATCGCCCATCCCGCGGCGGTGCCGGAATGGGCGGTCCGGGCGATGCGGCCGCCGGGACCGGACGCGTACACCGGGAGCATGACCACTTCGACGGAGACCCTGGACGCGCTCCGCGGTGCCGTGCGCGGCACCGTCGTCACCCCCGGCGACCCCTCGTACGAGGAGTCCCGGCGGGTCTACAACGCCCTGCACGACCGCCGTCCCGCCGTCGTCGTCCGCGCCGCGGACGCCGGCGACGTGAGCGCGGCGGTCCGCCACGCGCGGGAGCACGGCCTCCCGCTCGCGGTCCGCGGCGGTTCCCACTCGGTCGCCGGCTTCGGCACGGTCGACGACGGCCTGGTGGTCGACCTCTCCCCGATGCGGGAGGTCCGGGTCGATCCGGAGGACCGCACGGCCCGGGCGGGCGGCGGCGCCACCTGGGGCGACCTCGACCACGCGGCGCACGCCTTCGGGCTCGCGACCACCGGCGGGGTCGTCTCCACCACCGGGGTCGCCGGGCTGACCCTGGGCGGCGGCATGGGCCACCTCGCCCGCCGGTACGGGCTGAGCTGCGACAACCTGATCGGCGCGGAGGTCGTCACCGCCGACGGGGACCTCGTCTCCTGCGACGCCGGGCGCCGCCCCGACCTGTTCTGGGCGCTGCGCGGCGGCGGCGGGAACTTCGGCGTGGTGACCGAGTTCGCCTACCGGCTGCACCCGCTGGCGGAGGTGCTCGGCGGGCTGACCTGCTACCCGCAGGACGAGGCGGTGATCCGCGCCTGGTACGAGGCGGCCACCGCCGCGCCCGAGGAGCTGAACATCATCCTGGTGCTGGCCCTCGGCCCGCAGGAACCGTTCCTGCCGGAGCGCTGGCACGGGCGTCCGGTCTGCGCCGCCTTCACCTGCTTCAGCGGCCCCCGCGAGGGCGACGAGAAGGTGCTGGCCCTGCTCGACGGGCTGGGCCCGGTGGTCGGCCGCTTCATGGAGCGGATGCCGTACCCGGTGATCAACACGCTCTTCGACGAGCAGCTGCCGGCCGGCCTGTACCACTACTGGAAGGGGAACTTCAGCCGCGGGCTGAGCGACGGGGCCGTCGCCGCGCACGCCGCGTACGGCGCGACCATGCCGACCATGGAGTCGGACACCGCGCTCTTCCCGATCGACGGGGCCTGCCACCGCACCGGCCCGGAGGAGACCGCCTTCGCCTACCGGGACGCGGACGTCTCGCACTCCATCGGCGCGACCTGGACCGACCCGTCCGGCACGGCGGCCGGCGTGGCCTGGACCCGCGCCTACGACCGGGCGCTGCGCCCGCACACCGAGGCCGGCGGGTACGTGAACTTCATGGACGCCGACGACCAGGACCGGGTCCGGGTGAACTACCGGCAGAACTACGCGCGGCTGCGCGAGGTGAAGCGCCGCTACGACCCCGGCAACGTCTTCCGGCTCAACCAGAACATCGTGCCGTGAGCGTGGTTCAGGCGACCGTCCGGGCGGAGGCGAGCAGCCGCAGGACGTCCTCGGGGAGGAGGCCGAGCGCCGTCCCGACGGTGCCCAGGACCTCCTGCTCGGCCGGGCTGTAGCAGCCGTCGGCGAGGGCGATCCGGGCGGCCTGGAGCAGCAGCGCCTCGCGGCCCGCGGGCTCCAGGTGCGGGGTGAGCGGGGCGACGGCCTCGTGGATCTCGATGGCGAGGAGGGCGCCCTCGGGGTTGATCTCCGGCATGAACCGCCCGGTGTCGGCCTCCAGCGCCTCGACCAGGTCGACGAGCTGGACGGCCGTGCAGTCGGCGTATCCGGCGGAGCGGACGGCGTGCACCGCGCGGTCGAGGACCTCGCGGGAGCCGGTGCCGCCGGCCGCGAGGACGGCGAGGGCGACGGTGTGGACGGCGTCCCGCAGCATGGCGGAGAAGCGGCCGGTGGTCGGCCGCTCCAGGACCTCGGTGCCGAAGTGGGTGTGGCAGGCGGCGCACTCCACGACCGGCCCGGTACAGCCCCGGGGCACGAGCGGGACGCCGAGGACGGCGAACCGGCGGCGGCCGGTGCGCCGCCGGTAGTTGCGGTCCCCGCCGCACTCCTCGCAGAAGAACTCGCCGTCCCCGATGGTGTTCCAGGAGGTGCGGATGCCGCAGACGGTCAGCTTGCCACCACGTGTTTCCCGGGCAGAACGCACGCGCACCTCCTCAACGGCCCGGCTGCACTGCCGGTGCGTTGGCGTGATGTTAGCCACATCCATGATGTGGCGTCAGCACCTCGTCCGTACTTCGCACCGGAGATGGCCGAGACACGTCACCGGGGTTTCAGGCCCGGCGGCGGCGCTTCGCGAAGGCCAGGAAGCCTCCGCCGAGCACCAGGGCGCCGACGGCCGCGCCGATGACGCCGGGTCCGATGGCCGAACCCGTCGTCGCGAGATCACCCTCCGGGGTGGTCGCGGACGGGGCCGGCGCCCCGGTCTCCTCGGGGGTCCCGGCCGGGGCGGTGGTCCCGGCGGGGGTGCCGGAGGGCGTCTCGGAGGGGGCGGGCACGCCGGTCTCCGGGGTGCCGGGGGCGGAGGTGGTGGGCGCCGGGGTGGTGGGCGCCGGCGGCTCGGTGGTGGCCGGCGGGGTGGGGACCGGGGTGTCGGTCGGCTTCGGGGTCTCCGGGGTGACGACCGGGCCGGGGACGGTCTCGCCGGGGAGGCAGCCGGCGAAGGTCATCTGGTGGGTCTCGGCGCCGGGGACGGTGACGAGGTTCTTCGCTATCACGGCGCCGTTGACGTGGCCGGGGCCGACGCCGGGGCCGCCCATGTGGACGGTGGCGCGGGGGGCGAGGATCGTGCCGGGCCACGAGGTGTAGTTCTTCTTCACCGTGGTGGCCTGCGGGAAGTTCCACAGCAGCTGGGAGCGGATCGTGCGGTAGGCCTGGTCCGGCACGTCGTAGTCGTCGACGACGGGCAGGCCGCCGGCGAGGTTCTTGTAGTAGACGCCGTAGGTGGCGTTCGTGTTCATGTCGTACGCGGTGCCGAGCACGTTCACCAGGGTGGAGGCGCCGACCGGCACGTCGAAGGTGATCGCGCGGGCCTTCTGGAGGTCGGCGGCGTCCACGGCGAAGACGTTCAGCCGGGCGTCGGTGCCGGTGAGGAAGAGGCCGTCGCCGGCGGCGGAGACGGTGCCGTTCGGCTTCTCGCCCGCCCAGGCGGTGGAGCGCGTGCGCAGCTCGGCGAACTCCTTGCCGAAGTCGACCGGGGAGGCGCCCTCGGCGATCGGGCCGTCGACGCCGAAGTTCTTGCCGCCGGAGGCGTTCACGACCTTGCCGGCCACGCCGGTGCCCTTGGTGATGACGACCTGGTTGGCCGTCAGGGTGCCGCCCACGACGAGGCTGTGGCCGCCGGGCAGCCTGCCGAGGTCGGCGGAGGTGAGCTGGTGGCCGACGGAGAAGCCGGACGACTGCGCCGGGTCGCCGAACCTGGCGTCGCCGCCGACCGCCACCGCGCCCTCGGAGTCCGAGTGGCGCACCGAGTCGCCCTCGACGAACTCCGCGTACAGCCCGGCCGTGCCGAGCGGACGGGGCGCGCATGCGGCGGGGTCGGCGGAAGCGGCGGGGGCCCAGGCGAGGGCGGCTCCGGTCACCGCGAGGACGGTGGCCACGGCAGCGGACGTGCGCATGCGGAACTCCAGGTCAGGGAGTGCGGGGAGGGAAGGAGTGGGGGGTCCCGGGGGGAGTGGTCTGTACCATCCGTCACACCGTGATGTGCCGTCAACTCACCGCATATGGCGCCGATTCCGGCATGTCGCCATGATCTTCCTTAAGTAGACCTGAAACCGTGACGCACCTCACAAAAGCGCCGCCCCGCCCCCTCGCGGAGGGGGCGGGGCGGGCGTACGGAGCGTGAGGTCAGCGCGCGGAGCGGTTGACCGCCGAGATGACCGCCTTCAGGGAGGCGCGGGTGGTGTTGGCGTCGATGCCGATGCCCCACAGGACGCGTCCGTCGATGGCGCACTCGATGTACGAGGCGGCCTGCGCGGAGGCGCCCTCGCTCATGGTGTGCTCCTGGTAGTCCAGCAGGCGGGCGTCCACGCCGACCGACTGCAGGGCGTCGAAGAAGGCCGAGATCGGGCCGTTGCCGGAACCGGTCAGGACGGTCTCGGCGCCGTCGACGACCGCCTCGATCTTCAGCGTGTCGGTGCCGTCGGTGTCGGAGGTGGACTGGTTGGCGCGCAGCTGGATGCGGCCCCACGGGTTCTCCGGGTTGGGCAGGTACTCGTCCTGGAAGACGGACCAGATCGCGGCCGGGGTGACCTCGCCGCCCTCGGCGTCGGTCTTGGCCTGGATGATCCGGGAGAACTCGATCTGCATCCGGCGGGGCAGGTCCAGCTTGTGGTCGTTCTTCAGGACGTAGGCGATGCCGCCCTTGCCGGACTGCGAGTTGACCCGGATGACGGCCTCGTAGGAGCGGCCGACGTCCTTGGGGTCGATGGGCAGGTAGGGGACGGCCCACTCGATCTCGTCGACGGTCTTGCCCCGGGCGGCCGCGTCGGCCTCCATGGCGTCGAAGCCCTTCTTGATGGCGTCCTGGTGGGAGCCGGAGAAGGCGGTGTAGACCAGGTCGCCCGCGTAGGGGTGGCGCGGGTGGACCTCCATCTGGTTGCAGTACTCGGAGGTGCGGCGGATCTCGTCGATCTGCGAGAAGTCGATCTGCGGGTCGACGCCCTGGCTGAACAGGTTCATGCCCAGGGTGACCAGGTCGACGTTGCCGGTGCGCTCGCCCTGGCCGAACAGGCAGCCCTCGATGCGGTCGGCGCCGGCCATGATGGCCAGTTCGGCGGCGGCGACGGCGGTGCCGCGGTCGTTGTGCGGGTGGACCGACAGGCAGACGTGCTCGCGGCGGGTCAGGTTGCGGGACATCCACTCGAAGCGGTCCGCGTGCGTGGAGGGGGTCGAACGCTCCACGGTGGCGGGCAGGTTGAGGATGATCTCGCGGCCGGGGCCGGGCTGCCAGACGTCGCAGACGGCCTCGCAGACCTCCAGGGCGAAGTCCAGCTCGGTGTCGGTGAAGATCTCCGGGCTGTACTGGTAGCCGAAGGCGGTCTCCGGACCCAGCAGCTTCTCGGCGTACTCCATCACCAGGCGGGTGCCGTCGACGGCGATCTGCTTGATGTCGTCCTTGGAGCCGCGGAAGACGACCCGGCGGAAGGTCGGCGCGGTGGCGTTGTACAGGTGGACGGTGGCGCGCCGGGCGCCGACCAGGGACTCCACGGTCCGCTCGATCAGGTCCTCGCGGGCCTGGGTCAGGACGGAGATGGTGACGTCCTCCGGGATCGCGCCCTCTTCGATGATGGAGCGGACGAAGGCGAAGTCGGTCTCGCCGGAGGACGGGAAGCCGACCTCGATCTCCTTGTAGCCCAGGCGTACCAGCAGGTCGAACATCTCGCGCTTGCGGGCCGGCGACATCGGGTCGATCAGCGCCTGGTTGCCGTCGCGCAGGTCGGTCGACAGCCAGCGGGGCGCCCGGGTGATGCGCTGCTCCGGCCAGGTGCGGTCGGGGATCTCGACGGCCTCGTACCGGCCGTACTTGTGGATCGGCATCCCGGACGGCTTCTGCGCGTGCGTCGCGTTGGTGACGGGAGTGGGCCGGCTGACGAAGGGAGACTGGGACATTGCGTAGGGCTCCTCGGGTCCTTCACGGGGGACGGCCGACTGTCGAACGCAACACCGAAACCCGCGGGGAGGGGGTCGGCCTACGACTACAGGCCCTCGCCGCGGCAGCTAAGGAGAAGCAGCCCGAAACGCATGATGTGCGTCACCATAGCCCAGGACCGGGGACGGCGGACGTCCTGTTTCAGTATGCGGGACGGCGGTGACGTCAAGCCCGAAAGGTGACTCATCACTCCATTTCGCCAATCCTCGTCGCCTGTAGTGACTCCGGCGTCACGGAGTGCCACATTGCCGGTATGACCTCCCCCTTCTGCACGATCGTGCCGCCCCACCTGCTGGAGCACCTCGCGGCCTCGGAGAACCCGGCCGTCGCGGCGGCCGCGCGCCGCACCCTGATCGCCGACGCCTCGGCCCGCACCGCCCGGCTCCTCCCCCGCCCCGCGGCCGCCGCGCCCGGCGCGCCGGCGGAGCCCGCGGCCCCGCGCCGCACCGTCCACGACGCGCAGCGCCGCACCGGCCTGCCCGGCGTGAAGGTCCGCGACGAGGGCGACGCGGCGACCGCCGACGCCACCGTCAACCGGGCCTACGCGGGCCTGGGCGCCACCTTCGCGCTCTTCCGGGACGCCTTCGGGCGCGACTCGATGGACGGGGCGGGGCTGCCGCTGATCGCGACCGTCCACTACGACGAGAAGTACGGCAACGCCTTCTGGAACGGCGAGCAGATGGTGTTCGGCGACGGCGACGACGAGATCTTCCTCGACTTCACCCTTCCGGTGGACGTCATCGGGCACGAGCTGGCCCACGGCTTCACCCAGTACACGGCGAACCTGGAGTACTTCAGCCAGTCCGGCGCGCTCAACGAGTCGGTCTCCGACGTCTTCGGCGCGCTGGTGAAGCAGCACGCGCTCGGCCAGACCGCAGACCGCGCCGACTGGCTGATCGGCGAGGGCCTCTTCCACCCCTCCGTGCAGGGGACGGCGCTGCGCTCGATGAAGGCGCCGGGGACGGCGTACGACGACGACGTGCTCGGCAAGGACCCGCAGCCCGCCCACATGGACGACTACGTGCGCACCGGCCGGGACAACGGCGGGGTGCACATCAACTCCGGCATCCCCAACCACGCCTTCTACCTGGTGGCGACCGAGCTCGGCGGCCACGCCTGGGAACGGGCCGGGCTGATCTGGTACGACGTGATGACCAGCGGGGTGCTCGCCCCCGAGACCCGGTTCGCCGAGTTCGCGGCGGCGACGGTGGCGGCGGCCAGGGCGCGGTACGGCGACGCGGCCGAGATCCAGGCCGTCACGAAGGCGTGGGCCACCGTGGGCGTACCGACCGACTGAGCCGGCTGGTAGACAGGCCCCATGCGGATTCGAGTGCGGCGCACCGGTGGTTTCGCGGGCATCGAGCGGTCGGCGGAGGTGGAGGTCTCGGGCCCCGAGTGGGAGTCCCTGGCCTCCGCCGTCCTCGCGGCGCCGGAGGCCACCCGGGTCGTCCCGGACGGCTTCTCGTACGAGATCACCGTCGACGGCCGGACCGTGAGGTGCGCGGACCCGCACCTCACGGACGACCAGCGGACGCTGGTCACGAGGGTCCTCAAGGAGGGCGCCTGAGCTAGCGCCCGAAGAGACGGCCCCAGAAGCCGGGCTTCCTCTCCTCCGGGGGGCGGACGGGGCCGACCTCGAACGACCACTCGCCGTCGGCGTTCACGACCTCGACGAGCAGCGGCCCCTCGGGCAGCTTCCGGGCGTCCTCCGGGCGCCGGGCGTGGTCGCTCGCCAGCGTGTCGGGGAACGGGGCGGGGGCGCCGGGACGACGCGGCTTGTGGCCCAGGACGCGCAGGGACGCGTCGGCCCCCGCCGGGCGGAGCCGGGTGCGCAGTTCACCGGCGGGTCCGGTGTGGAGCAGCACCTCGGTCCCCCGCCCCGTGGCGCCCGCCCCGAGCTCGCGCACGCCGGTCACGGGCCGGACGACGATCACCCACTCGTCGTGGTCGCCGCACCGGAGGCGGAAGCGCAGCGGGTACAGGTCGTCGCACCACATCACCCGCTGCGCGAACCGGCCGGCCGGATGCGAGCCGCCGAGTCCGACGGCGTCCCTGCCGTTCCAGTCGACGGAGTCCAGCATGAAGAAGCCCGTCCCCCTCCAGGCGTACTCGACCAGGACGTAGCCGGGCGGCGGGACCTCCTCCATGGCGAACCTGGCATCGCCCCTGCCGACGTACACGAGGTCGTCGAACCCTCCGCCGTCGAGGATCCCGGCCGGCGCGGCCCTCCCGGTCGACGGAGCGGCCGAGGGATCGGAGGCCGGAGCGGGCGAGGGGGTGGAAGAGGCGGCGATCAGGTCCGCCCACCATCCGCCGGCCGCGCGGTCGACCCGGCGCGGGGGCGGTGCGCCGTCCTCTCCCGGTGGGCCGGAACCGGCCGGCGAGCCGTCCGCCGCAGAGCTCGTGCCCGTACCCGTGCCGAAGCCCGTACCGGCGTCCGCGCCCGGGCCCGTACCGGAGCCTGTTCCGGCGCCCGCGCCCGCCGACTTGCCGACGGCTCCGTGCGGGATCTCCAGCGGGACCGGCCCGCCCTGTCCTGGCTGCCCGGGGACCGGCAGGTCCTCCCCCTTGCTGATCTGCGTCACGGCGTCATGCTGGCACGCCGTCTCGGGGCGGGTCCACGGTCGGATGCGGCGGGGCCGGCACGCCGAGGGCGGTGAAGGGGGTGACCAGGAGGGCGTACTGCTCCGGGGTGAGCCGGCCGCGCTTGAGGACCGCGCGGCCGGCGATGCAGATCGCGGACTTGGCGTCGGACAGGAGCCCCGTGAGGTGCTCGTCGAGCTCGTCGGCGCGGGCCAGCAGTCCGCCGCGGACCCGCCGCGTGAGCGCCGAGTCCTGTGCCGCCGAGGGCCTCGCCGCGAGGCTCGCCTCCCGGCCGCCCCGGGAGCGGTCCTCGACCATGCGGTCGAAGGCGGCGGCCAGGGCGGCGGGCGGCAGGGCGAGCGCCGCGTCGACGAAGCGCTCGGTCCCGGGGTCGAGCACCGCTAGAAGCCCAGGCGGCGCAGCTGCTTGGGGTCGCGCTGCCAGTCCTTGGCGACCTTGACGTGCAGGTCGAGGAAGACGGGCGTGCCGAGGAGGGCCTCGATGTGCTTGCGGGACTTCATCCCGACCTCCTTCAGGCGGCTGCCCTTGGGGCCGATGATGATGCCCTTCTGGCTGGGGCGCTCGATGTACACGTTGGCGTGGATGTCGAGCAGCGGCCGGTCGGCGGGGCGGCCCTCGCGCGGGATCATCTCCTCGACGACGACCGCGATGGAGTGCGGCAGCTCGTCGCGCACGCCTTCGAGCGCGGCCTCGCGGATCAGCTCGGCGACCATGACCTGCTCCGGCTCGTCCGTGAGGTCGCCCTCCGGGTAGAGCGGCGGGGACTTCGGGAGCAGCGGGATGAGCAGGTCGGCGACGAGCCGGACCTGCTTGTCGCCGACGGCGGAGACGGGCACGATCTCCGCCCACTCGATGCCGAGCTCCCGGCCGAGCTGGTCGATGGCGATCAGCTGCTCGGCGAGGGTCTTGGAGTCGACCAGGTCGGTCTTGGTGACGATGGCGACCTTGGGGGTCTTCTTGATCTCGGCGAGCTCCTTGGCGATGAAGCGGTCGCCGGGGCCGAGCTTCTGGTCGGCGGGCAGGCAGAAGCCGATCACGTCGACCTCGGCCCAGGTGGTGCGGACGACGTCGTTGAGCCGCTCGCCGAGGAGGGTGCGCGGCTTGTGGAGGCCGGGGGTGTCCACCAGGATCAGCTGGGCGTCCGGGCGGTGCACGATGCCGCGCACGGTGTGCCGGGTCGTCTGGGGGCGGTTGGAGGTGATCGCCACCTTCTGTCCGACCAGAGCGTTGGTGAGGGTGGACTTGCCCGCGTTGGGGCGCCCGACGAAGCAGGCGAAGCCCGCCCGGTGGGGGGCGGTGTTCTCATCGGTCTCATCACGGCGCACGCTCATGGGGGCCATTCTCCCCGATGAGCGGCCGCCTCACGTACTCAGTGTCCCGGCCGGGCCGCGCGGCGCCGGATCCGCCACCCCGCGAGGCCTCCCCCGGCGGCCAGGAGGAGCACTCCGGCGAGCGGCCAGGGCAGGGCGACGAAGGAGACGCCGGCGCTCTCGCGGACGTCCTTCGCGGTGGCGGTGAGGGTCACCTCGCCCCAGTCGAACTGCGGTGATCCGATCCACTTCTCGGTCAGCCGGATCCGCTGGCGGGGCAGCAGCTCGGACGGCACCTGGGCGAGGTCGCGGTCGAGCAGGGTGCGGCCGAAGAGCCCCTGGGCGGAGAGGACGACCTGGGGGTTGAGGGTGACGTTGCCGCGGTTGTGGAGGGTGTACGTGACGACGGCGGTGCCGTCCCGGACGCCGGGGACGACCGGCCGGTCCTGCTCCAGGGTGACGTCCTCGACGGCGAGCGCGGGTACGGCGGGGCCGCTGACCTTGAGGTAGACGCGGGCGCCGACGGCCCGCTGGATCCCCAGGGCGACGGAGCCGCCGTCGGCGGGGGCGATCCGCTCGTCGAGGGCGACGAGGGCCCCGGGGTGGTCGCCGGGGTCGGCGTCGGCGGGGACGGTGAGGGTGAAGGGGACGGTGACGGCGGAGCGCGGCGGGACGGTGACCGTGGCGCGTTCGGGCTTGATCCAGGCACCGGTGCCGGTCTGCGGCTCCTTCAGGGTGCGCAGGGCGAAGCCGCCGTCGCGCTCGGTGTTGTAGGCGTCGGCGCCGTAGAGCCGGAAGGTGAGCGGCTCGGCCGTCTTGTTGGCGACGGTGACCCGGTCGCGGAGGGTGGCGCCGGGGTCGGCGGTGAGGAAGAAGTAGGGGCGTTCGCCGAGGCGGGCGGCGGCCGGGTAGACGGCCCACTCGCCGTTCTCGGCGGCCTGGGCGGCCGGGGACCCGAGGAGCAGCAGGGCGGCGCTCAGGAGGAGGACGTACAGCTTGCGTCGCACGGTGCGGAACCCCCGGTGGGTGCGGTGGGGAGGAGTGGGTGCGGTGGAGCCGGTGGAGAGGTGCGGGGACGGGGCCGCCGGCGGGCCGGCCGGGGGTGCGCCCGGCCGGCCCGCCGGCCGTCGTCAGGACAGGGTCAGCGTCAGCACGCCCGCGTAGCTTCCGGGCGCGGTGAACGCCGGGACGTCCAGGGAGAGTCCGGCGTCGACGGTGAACTCGCCACCGGTGACCGTGCCGTTCGCGGTGGAGGCGAGGGTCGCTCCGGCGCCGACGGGTCCGGCCGAGCCGGCCGTGCAGGCGCTGGGGCTGCCCTCCTTGGCGACGCAGGCCGGGCTCCAGCTGAGCCGGTCGGCGCCGATGGCACCGCCCGGACCGGTGAAGTCGGTGACCTTGCCGGTCACGGACCAGCCCGCGGGGCCGCCGCGGAAGTCCTTGACCGTCACCGTCCGCAGCGCCCCGGTGGCCGCGCCGCCCTGCCCGAAGTCGACCGAGGAGAGCGCGACGGCGTCCCCGGCCTGGGTCATGGACAGCTCGCCCGCCGTGACCGTGGCGGTGATCTTCTGGCTGTTCGGCGGCGTCGGGGTGTCGTCGATCACCTGGTACGGGATCGGGCCGGCGCCCTTCTCCGCGTTCCAGCTCCCGCCCTCGTAGGCGACGACGCCGGTGGTGGCCGGGTCGTTCACCTTGAGCCGGGCGACGAAGCCGCCCGCGCTGTCGGTGGTGACGGTCATCCGGTCGGCGGTCTCCGCGGCCCCGGCCCGGGCGGCCACGGTCACCTCGGTGAGCGGGGTGAACCGGGCGCCGGTGACGGTGACCCGGACGCCGGGGGCGCCGGAGGCGGTGCCGAGTTCGAGGGTCCGCTCGTTGGGCACGGGCTGGTCGCCGGCCTGGACCGTCTGGGAGACGGGGGCGGGCGGGTTGAGCACCGTGCAGGGGGTGTCCAGCTCCATGAGGTAGCTGGTGTGGATGTTGTAGTCACCGGGCGAGAGGGTGATCGCGCCCGCCGTGGTGACCGTGAAGCTGCCGGTCATGGAGAAGCCGGGGAAGGCTCCCTTGCCGGGGACCGGGGGGTTCTTCTTGGGGCCCGTGACGCTGATGGCGCCGCTCTGCGCGCCGCCGAGGACGACCTTGCCGCTGGGGGTGAGGATGTCGGCCGGGAGCGCGAGGTCGACCGGGTTGGACGCGGCGGGCTTGGTGATCGAGTAGGTCACGTTGACCTTGTCGCCGACCTTGGGGCTGGCGTTGTCGACCGAGATCACGGCGGTGGTCGTGCCCTCGATGGGCGGGATGCCGGCGATGGGCGGCGGGACGCAGCGGGTGGGGAATTCCACCGACTGCCCGGCGCCGGTCGCGTGGGCGGGGGCGGCGAGCCCGCCGCCGGCCGCGAACGCGAGGGCGGTGGCGCCGAGGACGGCGGTCCAGCGCCGTCTTCGGGCCGCCGCCCGGGTTCGGGTGAGTGCCATGTGTGTGCCCCCTCCTGAGGGTCGAGAGGGCGCCATTGACGGCCGGGGGGCGAGAGAAGTCAATAACGACGGAAGCCATTGACTGATGACCCATCAGATAATGGCAGGATCGGTCGATGTGCCGACTTCTCCGGCATGTCCGGTGGCATGCCGAGGACCGGCACCGCCCTCGGCGGCACCGGTCCCGGGTGGTGCGGTGGGTCAGCTGATGACGAACGGCCCCGGGGACTGCGACGTGACCGCGTCGCAGTTCACGGTGATGCCGAAGATCACCAGCTTGAGGGCGACGCCGGCGAAGTACGAGTTGAGGCTGTCGCCGGCGACCACGTTGGCGGCCGTCAGCGGGCCGAGCTTCGCGGTGCCGCCGGCCGGGATGGCCGGGTTCTTCTTGCCGGTGAAGACCCGGTCCGGACCCGTGGTGTTGTCCAGGATCAGCGTGGAGCCGATCGTGTCCGCGCCGACCGCGACCGGCGTGGTGACGGGGGCGGTGATCGAGACCTGTCCCGTGGTCCCGGAGTGGGTCATGGTGAGGGTGGCGGTGCCGCCGCCCCAGCTCCCGCAGTCGTACGTGGCCGTCGCCGTGCCCGGCGAGACGGCCGCGGAGGCCGTGGGGGCGAAGGCGAGGGAGGCGGTGGCGAGGCCCGCGGCGAGTGCTCCGGCCGCTCCCCAGGTGCTTCTTCTCATGGCGAGTTCGTACCCCTTCCGATGACGAACGCAGGGGTGCGGGCACTGCGTGGAATGGCGGACATCTGACGGCCCGTCGGGCCGTCCGCCGCCTATTGAGACGCAGACGGCACGGGAAGGCAAGAGAATGTGCGGAGATCCTTCACAAACGCGCAAGGGTCCGGCCGCGGCCGGACCCCCGTGCCGGCGCGCCCCGCTCAGCCCGCGGTGCCCGCCGTGCGCAGCTGCCCGTCGGGGCCCGCGAGCAGCACCGGCGTCCGCGGCCCGCCCAGGTCCCGCACGGCCGCCCGGTCCTCGTCGGACACGGCCTCGCCGGCCGAGACCACGGCCGCCGCCTCCAGCGACTCGGCCCCGCTCGCCACGGCCATCGCCACGGCCGTCCGCAGGGCGCTCAGCTTCAGCGACTCCAGCTCCACCGTGCCCGCCACGTAGGTGCGGCCGGTCTCGTCCCGTACGGCCGCGCCCTCGGGCACGCCGTTGCGGGCGCGGGCGCTGCGCGCCAGCGTGATGATCTTCAGGTCCTCGGCGCCGAGGTCGCCGTGCTCACTGCTGAGTGTCATGGAGCGAGCATAGGTCGGGGCCCCGGCTCACCCCGCCAGCGGGTACAGCGCCCCCCGCCGGCCCTCCGGGGAGTCCAGCCACTCCAGCTTCTCCGCGGTCCGCGCCTCCGGCAGCGGGGTGTGCAGCACGATCACCAGGTCCGGCCGGGCGGGCACCCGCAGCTGGGTCGCCTCCATGACGAGCAGCCCGGCCACCGGGTGGTCCATCTCCTTGCGGTTCTGGCCGCCCGGCCGGATGTCCCGGCGCTCCCACAGCTCGGCGAACTCCGGGCTCGCCGCCCGCGCCTCCTCGACCACCGCGCGGAAGCCGTCGTCGTCCGGGCACTCCGAGCAGGCCGACCGGAACTGCGCCACGACCTTCGGCGCCAGCTCCTCCCAGCCCCGCATCCGCGACCGGTACCGCTCGTCGGTGAAGAAGTCGATCAGGCAGTTCCGGGTGGCGTCCGACCGCATCCCGAGCACGGCCGCCGCCGCGTCGTTGAACATCACCGTGTTCCAGTACACGTCCATGATGTGCGCCGGGAAGGGCGTCCACGCCTCGATCAGCCGGCGCAGCCCGTGGCACATGTCCCGGTCCTCCGGGGCCGCTTCGAGGGCCGGCGGGTTCAGCGCCGCGAGGACGTACAGGTGGCGGCGCTCCGCGGGGCTCAGCTTCAGCACCCGCGCCACCGAGTCGAGGACCTGCGGGGAGACGGTGATGTCCCGGCCCTGCTCCAGCCACTGGTACCAGCTGACCCCGACCCCGGCGAGGACGGCGACCTCCTCGCGGCGCAGTCCCGGCGTGCGCCGCCGGCCGCCGTCCGGCAGTCCCGCCTCGGCCGGACCGACCCGGGCCCGACGGCTCATCAGGAACTCGCGCAGCTCGCCCAGCCGGTGCCGCTTGGACGCGTCGCTCTCGCTCGCCGTGGCCACGTCTGCTTCCTCCCCCGGACGCCTGGTGGTGCGACCAACAGGATAAGTTCCCGCTCCCCAGCGTTGTTCCCGGCCGACGAGAGTCGTGGCCATGGCAACCGTCACCTCCGCCCCCGGCACGACCGCGCCCCCCGCTCCCCCGGCCCTCACCGGGCGGTCCCGGCTCGTCCTCGTCGTGCTGTGCGCCGCCCAGTTCATGGTGTCGCTCGACTTCTCCGTCCTCAACGTCGCCCTGCCCGCGCTCGGCGCCGACCTCGGCCTCAGCCCCTCCGCCCTCCAGTGGGCGGTCACCGCCTTCGCCCTGCCGTCCGGCGGCTTCCTGCTGCTCTTCGGCCGGATCGGCGACCTCTACGGCCGCAAGCGGCTCTTCCTCACCGGCCTCGCGGTCTTCGGGGCGGCCTCCCTGCTCGCCGCCTTCGCCTGGGACCCGGCCTCCTTCCTCGCCGGCCGCGCCCTCCAGGGCCTCGGCGCCGCCGCGATCGTGCCGACCGGCATGTCCCTGCTCACCACCACCTTCCCCGAGGGCCCGCTGCGCGACCGGGCGCTCGGCATCTCCGGCACCCTGCTCTCGCTGGGCTTCACCGTCGGCATGATCCTCGGCGGCGTCATGACCGACACCCTGGGCTGGCGCTCCACCATGGGCCTGCTCGCCCTCTTCGGCGCGCTGGTGCTGCCCTTCGCGCCCCGGCTGCTCGCCGAGTCCCGCACCCCCGAGCGGCCCCGGCTCGACGTGCCCGGCGCGGTGACCGTCACCGGCGGTCTGCTGGCCCTGATCTACGCCCTGTCCACGGCCGCCGAGCGCGGCTTCGGCGGCGCGGACGTCACGGTCACCCTGGTCGCCGGCGTCGTGCTGCTCGCCGCCTTCGCCGTCGTGGAGTCCCGCAGCGAGGCGCCGCTGGTGTCGCTGCCGATGCTGCGCCGGCGCACGGTCGCCTTCGGCAACCTCGGCGGGCTCGTCACCTTCTCGATGATGTCGACGCTGGTCTTCGCGCTGACCCTGTACCTCCAGGAGACCCTCGGCCTCTCCGGCTTCGCCACCGGCCTGGTCTTCGGCGTCCAGGGCGTCCTGTCGGTCCTCGCCGGCACCTTCGCGCCCCGGCTGATCGGCCGCTTCGGCGCCCGCCGCACCCTCGCGGCCGGGCTCGCCGGACAGGGCCTGTTCGTCACCGCCCTGCTGGGGATCGGCACCGGGTCGGGTGCGGTCCTGGCGACCGCCGCCGTCTCGATCGCCTCGATGTTCCACCTGGTCGCGATCGTCTCGTACGGCGTCACCGTCACCTCCGGCGTCCCCGACGAGCAGCAGGGACTGGCGACCGGCCTGGTCACCACCACCCAGCAGGTCGGCCTGACCGTCGGCATCCCGCTGCTGGGCACCCTCGCCACCACCGGCGGCAGCCTGTACGACGGGGTGCGCACGGTGATCGTCCTGGACGCGGCGATCGTGCTGGGCGCGGCGGTGCTCGTCGCCCTGGGCCTGCGCCGCGCCCGGTAGGGCGGAGGGAGCCTCCGGGCGGCGGTGGCTACGGCCGGTCGAGGCGGAGCCGTACCGCCTTCGGCAGCCCGGCCACGACCAGGTCGTACGAGTCCTCGACCAGCTCCCGGACCATCCGGTCCGGGAGCCCGGCCACCTCGACCGTGTTCCAGTGGCGCTTGTTCATGTGGTAGCCGGGGGTGATCGCCGGGTGCTCCTCGCGGAGCCGGACGGCGTCCTCCGGATCGCACTTCAGATTGACCCGCAGCGGCTCGCCGTCCAGCCGGGAGAGCGCGAAGAGCTTCCCCGCCACCTTGAAGACCGAGGTCTCGGGACCGAAGGGGAACTCCTCGGTGGCGTCGTCGAACTCCAGGCAGAAGGCGCGCAGCCGGTCCGGGGTCACTCCGGGTCCCCTCCTTCCGCGCCGACCGGGGCGACCGGCTCGACGAGCACGGTGACGATCTTGTTCCGGCGGCCGGCCGGGGCCTCGGCGGTCAGCCGCAGCTCCCGTCCGTCCGGCAGGGCGACGACGGCCGAGGCACCGGAGATCGGGACCCGGCCGAGGGCCTTGGCGAGCAGTCCGCCGACGGTCTCCACGTCCTCGTCGTCGAACTCGTCGGGACCGAAGCCGTACAGCTCGCCGAGGTCGCCGATGTCGAGGCGGGCGGTGACCCGGTGGCGCTCGTCCCCGAGCTCCGCGACGGGCGGCAGCTCCCGGTCGTACTCGTCGGTGATCTCGCCGACGATCTCCTCCAGGATGTCCTCGATGGTGACGATGCCGGCGGTGCCGCCGTACTCGTCGATGACGACGGCGACGTGGTTGCGCTCCTGCTGCATCTCGCGCAGCAGGTCGCCGGCGTTCTTGGTGTCGGGGACGAAGGCCGCCGCCCGCATCGCGGTGGAGACCAGGTCGGCCTCGGCGTCGCGGTTGATGTGCGTCTTGCGGACCAGGTCCTTCAGGTACACGATGCCGACGATGTCGTCCTCGTTCTCCCCCGTCACCGGGATCCGGGAGAAGCCGGAGCGCAGGGCGAGGGTGAGGGCCTGCCGGACGGTCTTGTACCGCTCGATGCAGATGAGGTCGGTGCGCGGCACCATCACCTCGCGGACCAGGGTGTCGCCCAGCTCGAAGACCGAGTGCACCATGCGGCGCTCGTCGTCCTCGATCAGCGACTCCTGCTCGGCGAGGTCGACCATCGCCCGCAGCTCCGCCTCGGAGGCGAAGGGGCCCTTGCGGAAGCCCTTGCCCGGGGTGAGCGCGTTGCCGATGAGGATCAGCAGCTGCGGGATCGGCCCCATGATCCGGGCCAGCGGCAGGAGGACGTACGCGGCGGCGGTCGCGGTGTTCAGCGGGTGCTGGCGGCCGATGGTGCGGGGCGAGACCCCGACGGCCACGTAGCTGACCAGGACCATCACGGCGATGGCGACGAGGAGCGCCTCCCAGGTCTCCGGGAAGTACTCCAGGCAGGCGTACGTGACGAGGACGCCGGCCGCCATCTCGCAGGCGACGCGGACGAGCAGCGCCACGTTGAGGTAGCGGGTGGGGTCCGCGGCGACCTGGGCGAGCTTGTCGGCGCCGCGCCGTCCGGAGCGGACGGCCTCGGCGGCGCGGAAGCTGGAGACGCGGGCGAGCCCGGCCTCGGCGCAGGCGGCGAGCCAGGCGACGACGACCAGGGCGACCGCGCCGAGGATCAGCTGGATGCTCATCGGGCGCGCGGGGTCAGTTGACGGTCGGGGCCGGGGACGGGCCGGTGAGGCCCTTCTCGGCGCGCCAGCCGTCGACGATGGCGGCCTGGAGGCCGAACATCTCGGCCTTCTCGTCCGGCTCCTCGTGGTCGTAGCCGAGGAGGTGGAGGACGCCGTGGACGGTGAGGAGCTGGAGCTCCTCGTCCATGGAGTGGTTCGTCGGGGCGTCCTCGCCCTGCTTCTTGGCGACCTCGGGGCAGAGCACGATGTCGCCGAGGAGCCCCTGCGGGGGCTCCTCGTCGTCCTTGGCCGGCGGGCGCAGCTCGTCCATCGGGAAGGACATGACGTCCGTCGGTCCGGGGAGGTCCATCCACTGGATGTGGAGCTGCTCCATCGCCTCCGCGTCCACCACGATCACCGAGAGCTCGGAGAGCGGGTGGATGCGCATGCGCCCGAGGGCGTAGCGGGCGACGTCGAGGATCGCCTGCTCGTCGACCTCGGTGCCGGACTCGTTGTTGACGTCGATCGACATGTGCGGTGCTTCTACTTCCCGTTGCGGCCGGTGCGCTGCTCGTTGGCGCTGTCGTACTTCTCGTACGCGTCGACGATACGGCCGACGAGCTTGTGCCGGACGACATCGTGGGACGTGAGCCGCGAGAAGTGGACGTCCTCGACGCCCTCCAGGATGTCCTGGACCTGGCGCAGACCGCTCTTCGTGCCGTTCGGCAGGTCGACCTGGGTCACGTCACCGGTGATGACGATCTTCGAGTCGAAGCCGAGCCGGGTGAGGAACATCTTCATCTGCTCGGGGCTCGTGTTCTGCGCCTCGTCGAGGATGATGAACGCGTCGTTGAGCGTCCGTCCGCGCATGTACGCCAGGGGCGCGACCTCGATCGTCCCGCTCGCCATCAGCTTGGGGATGGAGTCCGGGTCGAGCATGTCGTGCAGCGCGTCGTAGAGCGGGCGCAGGTACGGGTCGATCTTCTCGTAGAGCGTGCCGGGCAGGAAGCCGAGCCGCTCCCCGGCCTCGACCGCCGGGCGGGTCAGGATGATCCGGGTGACCTGCTTGGACTGCAGGGCCTGGACCGCCTTGGCCATCGCCAGGTAGGTCTTGCCGGTGCCGGCGGGACCGATGCCGAAGACGACCGTGTGCTTGTCGATCGCGTCGACGTACCGCTTCTGGTTCAGGGTCTTGGGGCGGATGGTGCGGCCGCGGCTGGAGAGGATGTTCTGGGTGAGCACCTCGGCCGGGGTCTCGTCGGCGCCTTCGCCGTTCTCGCTCGCCTTGAGCATGGCGATGGAGCGTTCCACTGCGTCCTCCGTCATCGGCTGTCCGGTGCGGAGCACCAGCATCATCTCGTCGAACAGGCGCTGGATGAGGGCGACTTCCGCAGGGTCGCCGACCGCGCTGACCTGATTGCCCCGGACGTGGATGTCCGCCCGGGGGAAGGCCTGCTCGATCACGCGGAGCAGGCTGTCACCGGAACCGAGGACGGTCACCATGGGGTGCTTCGCGGGCACCGCGAAGTGGGCACGGGCCTCGCCCGGCGTTCCGTTGGGTGCTGTGGGTGTCTGCGTCATGGGCCGGCACTCTGGCCTGCGCATACCTCCTGCTGCGGGGTTCTCGCTGCTCGACAACCTCTCGCGTCCCAGCGTACGACCTGGTGGCCGTGTGCCCGAAGCGGTTTACGGGACGGCCGCCCGGAAGCCGATGGTCGGCACCGCGCGGCGGGGCGGCCAGGGACGGGCGGGGGCCGGCAGGAGGCCCTCCAGGAAGGCGTAGCGGGCGCGCAGCGGCTCGGGGTCCTGGCGGCCGTCGTGCTGGACGCGCTGCCACCAGGCGGCGATCTCGGCCCAGGTCGGGGCGGAGAGGGAGCCGCCGAACTCCTGGACGGAGAGGGCGGCGGTGAGGCCGGCGAAGGCCAGGCGGTCGGCGAGCGGCCAGTCGGCGAGGGTGCCGGTGACGAACCCGGCGACGAAGACGTCGCCGGCGCCGGTCGGATCGAGGGCCTCGACGCGGATGGCGGGGACCTCGGCGGTCTCGCCGGTGGCGCCGTCGACGGCGTAGGCGCCCTCGGCACCGAGGGTGACGACCGCGTAGCGGACCTTCTCGGCGAGCGCGCGGGCGGCCGCGCGGGGGCAGTCGGTGCGGGTGTAGCGCATCGCCTCGGCGGCGTTGGGCAGGAAGGCCTCGCAGTGCTCCAGGTCGGTCAGGCCGGTCAGGTCCCAGCGGCCGGTGTCGTCCCAGCCGACGTCGGCGAAGACCTTGGCCCCGTCCCGGGCGGCCCGGGCCACCCACTCCTCGGCGCGGCCGGGGGCGAGGGAGGCGACCGCGGCCCGGGCCAGCGGCGGGCGGACCGTGGCGTCGCCGTCGGGGCGGGGGGCCTCGTGGCCGTGGGAGACCATCGTCCGCTCGCCCTCGTAGGCCATGGAGACGGTGACCGGGGAGTGCCAGCCCTCGACGGTGCGGGAGAGCGAGAGGTCGATGCCCTCGCCCTGGGCGAGGGCGTCCCAGCAGTACTCGCCGTAGTGGTCGTCGCCGAAGGCGGCGGCGAGGGAGGTGCGCAGGCCGAGGCGGGCGAGGGCGGTGGCCATGTTGGCGACGCCGCCGGGGCTGGAGCCCATGCCGCGGGCCCAGGACTCGGTGCCGCGGACGGGGGCGCTGTCGAGGCCGGTGAAGATGATGTCGAGGAAGACGGTGCCGGTCAGGAAGACGTCGCAGGCCGGGTCGGCGGGCTCGCGGACCGTCTCCAGCGGGTCGACGGGCCGGTCCCCCTGCGGCGGCGCCCCGCGCCGGTCTGCGCGCTGGCCTCCGTACGGCTCTCCGCGCTGGTCTCCGCTGGCTGTGCTCACGGCGAACTCCCCGGTCGTGGTGCGGCGGGATCGGCACCGGGTGCCGATCCGGACAGTGTGCCCGATGGGGTCGGGGTGACGGGGGTGACGCGACGGAACGCCCCCGCTTACCCCGGCCCACACCTCCCAAACCGATTGTGTCCCGTCTCACAGGACGAATCGGGGGAGAGCACCTTCTCCGCTCATTCGGTTGCTTGATACACATGGTGCCGCGACCCCGTGGATCACCGGGCGCCGTCTCATTCCCCCGTTCAGTTCCTGGAACGCCCATGCCGTCGCGCCCGCGCGCCCGGGGGGCCCTCGCCGCCCTCGTCGCCCTCTTCACGGCCGGATACCTCGCCCCGTACCTGCTGCCGACCGTCGTCGGCCGGCTCGCCGCCGGACTCGGCCTCGGCCCGTCCCAGGCCGGCCTGGTCGGCTCGGTGCTCCTGCTCGGCTCCGCCTCCGCCGGTTTCACCCTCGCCGCACGCGTCGAACGGATCGGCCCGCGCCGGGCCGCCCGCCTCGGACTCCTCGCCATGGCCCTGGGGTACGGCTCCGCCGCCGCGACCGGCACCCTGCCGCTGGTCGTCGCCGGTGTGGTCCTCGGCGGCTTCGGCTCGGGCACGGCGACGGCCGTCGCGGCCTCCGGGATCGCCGGGCAGCCGGACCCGCACCGCGCCTCCACGCTGGGCCTGCTCTCGGTCTCCGCCACGGCCGGCGCGCTGTACCTGACGCTGCCGCGGCTCGGCGGCGGCCACTCCCTGCCGCTGCTGGCGCTCGCCGGCGCGGCGGTCCTGGTCTGGCCGGTCACCGGGCGGCTGCCGGGCGCCCCCCGCGCGCGGGACGGCGCCCCCGCCGCGAGGGCCGCGGGTCCGCTGCCGTACCGCCGGGCCGGCGCCGTGCTCGCCGGCGGCATCCTGTGCTGGTCCCTCGCCCAGAACGCCCTGTGGGGCGTGAGCGGCCGCATCGGCACCGGGCAGGCCGGTCTCTCCGAGGTCACGGTCGGCGCCGTCTTCGCGCTGGCGCTCGGCGCGGGCCTCGCCGGGGTCACGGCGGCGGGCGCCCTGGGCTCCCGGCTCGGCCGGGCGGTCCCGATCGGCGCGGGCACGGTCCTCATCGCCCTCTGCGTGCTGCTCAGCTCGAACGCCCGCGGCCTCGCCACCTTCGCCGGCGGCGAGATCCTCTGGAACACCGTCTACCCCGTCGTCCTCTCCTACCTCCTCGGCCTCGCCGCCTCCCTCGACCCGCGCGGCCGGTGGGCGGTCCTGGTCGGCTCGGCCTCCTCCCTCGGCACCGCCTGCGGCCCGGTCGCCGGCAGCGTCCTCGCCGAGACGGCGGGCTATCCGGGCATGGGCGCGGTCCTCGGCGGCCTGCTGCTCCTGGTGGCGGCGCCCCTGACGGCGGTCGCCCGGCACGCCTCCGGCCGCCCCCTGGTACCGGGCTCCGTCCACCGCCGCGGGGGCGCGCCCGCGGCCTTCGTGGCGGGCGCGACGCCGGCTCCGACGGCGCTGGTGCCCCAGGTCGGCGCGCCGGAGCAGGAGATCGCGGCCATCGCGCCGCCGGTGTCCGCGCGCCGCCCCACCCGATCCGCCTTCCGCCTCGCCCGCCCCTCCCAGACCCCCTGACCCCGCCCCGGGCCCGCGCCCGACGGAACGGCGGGACCGCAGCGGGGCGGCGGGGCGCCGGAGGGCTCAGAAGGCGTAGGCGGCCACTTCGGCGAGGTAGCGCGCGCGACGGGGCTCGTCGTCGTCGAGGAAGGACGCCTCGAAGGAGTGCCGCGCCAGGACCCGCAACTGCTCCGGGGAGAGCCCGAGGGCGTCCCGCACCCCGTCGTAGTTGTCGCCGACGTAGCCGCCGAAGTAGGCGGGGTCGTCGGAGTTGACGGTGACCAGGAGCCCCGCGTCCAGCATGGCCCGCAGCGGATGGTCGGCGAGGGTGTCGATCACCCGGAGCCGGACGTTCGACAGCGGGCAGAGGGTGAGCGGGATCCGCTCGCGGACGAGGCGCTCGACGAGCTCCGGGTCCTCCATGCAGCGCAGTCCGTGGTCGATCCGTTCCACGCCGAGGACGTCGAGGGCCTCCCGGACGTACTCCGCCGGTCCCTCCTCGCCCGCGTGCGCGACCCGGCGCAGGCCGAGCCGGGCGGCCTCCTCGTACACCGCGCGGAACTTCGCCGGCGGGTGCCCGGCCTCGGCCGAGTCGAGGCCGACGCCGGTGATCCGGTGGAGGTGGGGCTTCGCGGCCTCCAGGGTGGCGAGCGCCGACTCGGCGGACTCGTCGCGCAGGAAGCACAGGATGAGCCGGGTGGAGATCCCGTACCGCTCCTCGGCACGGTCGAGGGAGGCGGACAGGCCCTCGATCACCGCGCCGAGGGGGACGCCGCGGGCGGTGTGGGCCTGCGGGTCGAAGAAGATCTCGGCGTGCCGGACGCCCTGGGCGGCGGCCCGCTCCAGGTAGGCGTCGGCGAGGTCGGTGAAGTCCTCGGGGGTGCGCAGGACCGCCATGAGGGCGTAGTAGAGGTCCAGGAAGGACTGGAGGTCGCCGAAGCGGTAGGCGGCGCGCAGTTCCCCGGCGTCCGCGTAGGGCAGGGTGACGCCGTTGCGGGCGGCGAGGGCGAAGGCCAGCTCGGGTTCGAGGGTGCCTTCGATGTGGAGGTGCAGTTCGGCCTTGGGGACGGGCATGTTCACGTTCGTTTCGGTACGGGGACCCTCATGAGGTCCTGGGCAATGCTCAGTTCGCCCTCGAATCCGGCGGCCCTGGCCTGCCGTTCGAATTCCGACGGGTCGGAGTAGCGCTGCGAGAAGTGGGTGAGGACGAGGTGGCGGACGCCCGCGTCGCGGGCGACGGCGGCGGCCTGTCCGGCGGTCAGGTGGCCGTGGTCCTCGGCGAGCCGGACGTCCGCGTCGAGGAAGGTCGACTCGATGACGAGCATGTCGGCGCCCTCCGCGAGGGCGTGGACGCCGTCGCAGAGCCGGGTGTCCATGACGAAGGCGAAGCGCTGGCCGTGCCGGACCTCGCTCACCTCCTCCAGGGTGACGCCGCCGAGGGCGCCCTCGCGCTGGATCCGGCCCGCGTCGGGGCCCTTGATGCCGTGCGCGGCGAGGCGTTCGGGCAGCAGCCGGCGTCCGTCGGGCTCGGTCAGCCGGTAGCCGAAGGACTCGACGGGGTGGGAGAGCCGGCGGGCCTCCAGGGTGAAGGCGTCGGTGACGGCGAGGGTGCCGTCCTCCGCGACCGGCGCCTCGGTCAGCCGCACGGTCTCGCGGTAGGCGGTGGCGTACCGCAGCCGCTCGAAGAAGTGCTGCCCGCTCGCCGGGTAGTGGGCGGTGACGGGGTGCGGGACCTGGTCGAGGTTGATCCGCTGGATCACCCCGGCCAGGCCCAGCGAGTGGTCGCCGTGGAAGTGCGTGACGCAGATCCGGTCCAGGTCGTGCGCGGCGACCCCGGCCCGCAGCATCTGCCGCTGGGTGCCCTCCCCGGGGTCGAAGAGGAGGCCGTGGCCGTCCCAGCGGAGCAGGTACCCGTTGTGGTTGCGGTGGCGGGTCGGGACCTGGCTGGCGGTGCCGAGGACGACCAGTTCGCGGACGGACACGTGGCTATCCGGGGGGCCAGTTGAGACCGCGGCCGCCCAGCACGTGCGCGTGCGCGTGGAAGACGGTCTGGCCGGCGCCGGCGCCGGTGTTGAGCACGATCCGGTAGCCGCTGCCGTCGATCTTCTCCTGCTCGGCGACCTCGCCGGCCTCGCGCAGCACGTCGGCGGCGACGCTCGGCGCGGCGGCGGCGAGCGAGGCGGCGTCCGGGTAGTGGAGGCGCGGGATGACGAGCACGTGGGTGGGCGCCTGCGGGTTGATGTCGCGGAAGGCCAGCGTGGTCTCGGTCTCGCGGACGAGCGTCGCCGGCACCTCCCCCGCCACGATCTTGCAGAACAGGCAGTCGCTCTGCGGCTCTCCGGCCATGCTCCGGGCCTCCTCGCCCTCGGGTGGTCAGTACCTGCGCATGCTATCCGGCGGCCCCGGTCAGTCCTTGGGCATCCGCCGGTTGAGGACCGTGCGGCTCACCCAGTACGTGATGATCACGGCCCAGAAGAGCGCCGTGCCGAGGGCCGCGACCACCCCGGAGTCGAGGGACCACAGCGCCATGGTGGCGACCGAGTGCAGCCCGAGCAGGGCGACGGCGGCGGCCATCGCGAGGACCGGCCGGCAGGTCCGGGCGACGAGGAGCAGCGGGCGGCGCAGCCGGGGCGGCACCCGGCGTCCCATCCACACGGCCCAGCCGGCCCAGGAGCCGACGACCACGGCCGCGCCGAGGGCGAAGGGCACGACGGCGTCGGCTCCGGTCGCCCCGGTGCGGGCGGGGGCGGAGCCGACGGCGGAGGCGATGAAGCCGAGCAGGGCGACCCAGCGGGCGCCGGCGGCGGTTCCCCAGGCCATCGCCTCCAGGTTGAAGCGGGCCTTGCGGTCGGTGAGGTCGAGCGCGGCGGAGGCGACGAAGCCCTCGGCGGCCTGGGTCCAGGCCCCGCGCCGCAGCCATCGGCGGCGCAGCCGGATCAGGGAGAGGTTGTTGTGGGCCTCGCTGCTCTGCGGGTTGAGCCGCAGGGTCGTCTCGTAGGCCTGCCGGGCGGTGGCGTGGTCGCCCCGCCGCTGGGCGGTGAGGCCGACGAGGAAGTGGGCGGCGTCCTCCTCGGGGCCGAGGGCGACGGCGGTGCGGGCGGCCTCGTAGGCGGCGGCGGTCCTGGCCCGGTCGCGGCCGCGGCCCGCCTCGGCAGTGGTGGCGAGCGCGGTGCCCAGCGCGTAGTGGGTGCCCCAGAAGTGCGGGGCCAGCTCGACGGCGCGGTGGGCGGCGGCCTCGGCGTCCCCGTACCGCTTGAGGGCGAGCAGGATCTGGGTGCGCATCAGGTGCGCCATGACCAGCTCGGGCTCGGAGCGCAGGGCCTGCTCGACGGCGACGAGGGCGGTGGCGTGGTCGCCCGCCCGGTGCCGGCAGCGGGCGAGCAGGGTGAGGGCGTCGGCGTCCTCGGGGTCGCCGGCGAGGTGCCGGGCGGCGAGCTCCCCGGCCTGCTCGTACCGGCCGGCCTCGTAGAGCGCCTCGGCCCTGGCCAGTGCGGTGGGCGTGGTCACAGCTTGCGCTTCCGCTTCAGGTAGGCGAGGAGGTCGTCGTAGAGACCGCCCTCGTTGGCGAACATGGCGACGTTCCGGGCGGCGGCGAACCAGGGTTCGGTGGAGGGCCGGAGCTGCCGGGCGGCGCCGAGCAGGTCCTTGGTGGTGATGAGCCGGACGGAGCCGGTGCGGGCGGAGTCGAGGAGGGCGGTCTCGGCGGCGGTCTCGCACAGGTGGGCGAGGTCGGCGCCGGAGAAGTCCTCGGTGACCTTGACGAGCTTGCCGAGGTCGACGGCCTCGATGGGCCTCTCGCGCAGGTGGTAGCGGAGGATCGCCTCGCGGGCGGGCGCGTCCGGCGGCAGCACGAGCAGGGTGCGGTCGAGCCGGCCGGGGCGGCGGAGGGCGATGTCGACGTCCCAGGGGACGTTGGTGGCGGCGAGGACGAAGATCCCCTCGTTGCCGGCGCCGGAGGCGATGCCGTCGAGCTCGGTGAGGAGCTGGTTGACGACGTTGCGGAGCCCGTTGCTGTGGGTGCGGGAGCGCTTGCCGCCGAGGGCGTCCAGCTCGTCGAGGAAGACGACGCAGGGGGCCTGCCGGCGGGCGGTCTCGAAGATGTCGTGGATGTTCTTCTCGGAGGCCCCGATCCACATGTCGAGGACGTCGGAGAGCGAGACGGTGAGGAAGTTCGCGCCGAGTTCGCCGGCGACGGCCCGGGCGATGAAGGTCTTGCCGCAGCCGGGAGGGCCGTAGAGGAGGAGGCCGCCGCGGAGCGACTTGCCGTAGAGCCGGCGGAGTTCGGGGTTGCGCATGGGCGCGAGGAAGGCGGCCTCCAGGCGCTCCTTGACGTCCGTCATGCCGCCGACGTCGGCGAGGCGTACGGCTCCGGGGGCGTCCACGTCCCAGGCCGCGGCGTCCCCGGCGGGGCCGTCCCCGCCGTCGGCCTGCGGTTCGTCCAGGAAGCGCGGCCCGACCAGGTCCGACACCTGCTCCTCGGCGGCGGCCCAGTCGAACGGGTCCTTCGCCCCGGACCGTACGGGGGCGGGCGCGGGCGGCTCCGCGGCGGCCGGCGGCTCCGGCGCGGGGGCGGGCGGCTCCGGCGCGGGAGCGGGCGCAGGGGCGGGCGGGACCGGCGGCATCCCCATGGCGCGGACCATCAGGGCCCGGGCGTCCGCGTCCCCCGGCGCGTGCTGGAGGGCGGCGGCGGCCTCCGCGACGGCCTCGTCGTTCCGCCCCTGCGCGAGGAGGAGTTCGGCGAAGTGGAGGCGGAGGGGAACGTCGCCGGGCGCGGCGGCGACCGCGGCGCGCAGACTGCGGATCAGGGGGGACTCGTCGGCCATGGGGGTCAGCCTAGAAAAGCCTCCCGGTGCTCGGACAGCGGGTCCCCTCGTTCGCTCCCTCCCCCGGACGGGGGCCGGCCCGGAAGAGCCGCCCGGCGCTCGGACGGCGGGTCCCCCGCTCGTTCCCCTCCCCCGGGCGGGGTCAGCTCCAGCGGCCGGTGCGGGCGAGGACGAGCGCGGCGGCCGCCGTGCCGGCCGTGGAGGTGCGCAGGACGCTCCGGCCGAGCCGGTACGGCTTCGCGCCCGCCGCCTCGAAGACGGCCAGCTCCTCCGGGGAGACCCCGCCCTCGGGGCCGACGACCAGCACGATCGAGCCGGCGGCCGGGAGTCCGGCGGTGGCGAGGGCGCCGCTGGGGTGGTCGCGGTCCTCGTGCAGCACGGCCGCGAAGTCGGCGGTGGCGAGGAGGGCGGCCGCCTGCTTGGTGGTCACGAGCTCGGCGACCTCCGGGAAGCGGGTGCGGCGGGACTGCTTGCCGGCCTCGCGGGCGGTGGCGCGCCACTTGGCGAGCGCCTTGAGGCCGCGGTCGCCGCGCCACTGGGTGATGCAGCGGGAGGCGGCCCAGGGCACGATCGCGTCGACGCCGGTCTCGGTCATGGTCTCGACGGCGAGCTCGCCCCGGTCGCCCTTGGGCAGTGCCTGGACGACGGTGATCCGGGGCTCCTCCGCGGGGTCCTCGTGGTCGGCGGTCACCTCGACGGTCAGCCGGTCCTTGCCCTCGGCGGCCCGCACCACGCACTCCGCCCAGCGGCCCCGGCCGTCGGCGAGGACGAGCTCCTCGCCGGCCTGGAGCCGCTTCACGGAGACGGCGTGCCGCCCCTCGGGCCCCTCCAGGACGAAGGTGCCGGCGCCGGGGACGGCGTCGACGACGAAGACGGGGGCGGTCATGAGGCACTCCTGGGAGCCGGATCGGCGAGGTCGGTGAGGGCGGTGTCGAGTTCGGCGGCGAGCAGCGCGACGAGCTCCCCCGCGGGGAGCCCGCGGGCCAGACGGTGGCCCTGGCCCGCCCACAGGGCCATGCCCTGGGCGTCGCCCGCGTCGGCGGCGGCCTTCCGCAGCGGGGCGGTGAGGTGGTGGATCTCGGGGTAGCCGGCGGGGGCGTACGGCCCGTGCTCGCGCATGAAGCGGTTGACGAGCCCGCGGGCCGGGCGGCCGGAGAAGGCCCGGGTGAGGGCGGTGCGGGTGAAGAGCGGATCGGTCAGGGCCCGCTTGTGCAGGGGGTGGGCGCCGGACTCGGGGCAGCCGAGGAAGGCGGTGCCGAGCTGGGCGGCGGCGGCCCCGGCGGCGAGCACGGCGGCGATCTGCGCGCCGCGCATGAGGCCGCCGGCGGCGACCAGCGGCAGTCCGGTGGTCTCCCGCACCACGCCCAGCAGGGCGAGGAGGCCGGTGCCGGGCTGCTCGTCGGCCGGGTCGTCGCGGTGGGAACCCTGGTGGCCGCCCGCCTCGACCCCCTGCACGCAGAGCGCGTCGGCCCCGGCTGCCAGGGCGGTGCGGGCCTCCTCGGCGGAGGTGACGGTGACGATCGTGTACGTGCCGGCGCGGGCGAAGGCCTCGAAGGTCTCGGGTTTCGGGCAGCCGAAGGTGAAGGAGACGACGGGGACCGGGTCCTCCAGGAGGATCGCCAGCTTGGACTCGTACCCGTCGTCGCGGCCGTCGTCGGTCTCGCCGAGCGCGGTGTCGTACCAGCCGGCCTCCCCGGCGAGCTGGTGGCGGTAGACCTCGATGGCCGCCGGGTCGGCGCCGGGGCCGGTCCCGGGCATGAAGACGTTGACGCCGAAGGGCCGTCCGGTCAGCCCGCGGACCTGTTTGATCTCCTGGTACAGGCTGCCCGCCGTCTTGTACCCGGCCGCGAGGAAGCCGAGCGCGCCCGCCGCGGCGACGGCGCCGACGAGCGCGGGAGTGGAAGCGCCACCCGCCATGGGGGCCTGCACGATCGGGTACCGGAAGAGATCGTTCAGCGCGGTGGTGGACATATGGGCATCGTGTCATGCCCCCTCCCCGGCACGGGAAAGGGGCGGCACTCAGAGTGCCGCCCCTCTCACGCACCGGTCATGCGCGGGCTCGTGCGTCCGTCACGCGGTCCCGTCCGCTCAGCGCCCGTTGAAGGCGTCCTTCAGCCGGGAGAACAGCCCCTGCTGCCCCGGCTGGAACTGACCCGTGGGCCGCTCCTCGCCGCGCAGCTTGGCCAGTTCGCGCAGCAGGCGCTCCTGCTCGGGGTCGAGCTTGGTCGGGGTCTGGACCTCGACGTGGACGATCAGGTCGCCGCGCCCGTTGCCCCGCAGGTGGGTGATGCCGCGGCCGTGCAGCGGGACCGACTGGCCCGACTGCGTGCCCGGACGGATGTCGATCTCCTCCAGCCCGTCGAGCGTCTGCAGCTGCACCTTGGTGCCGAGCGCCGCCGCCGTCATCGGGAGGGTCACGGTGCAGTGCAGGTCGTCGCCGCGCCGCTGGAAGACCTCGTGCGGGGTCTCCTGGATCTCGACGTACAGGTCGCCGGCGGGGCCGCCGCCGGGGCCGACCTCGCCCTCGCCCGCGAGCTGGATCCGGGTGCCGTTGTCGACACCGGCCGGGATCTTGACCGTCAGGGTGCGGCGCGACCGGACCCGCCCGTCGCCCGCGCACTCGGGGCACGGGGTCGGGACGACGGTGCCGAAGCCCTGGCACTGGGGGCAGGGCCGGGAGGTCATGACCTGGCCGAGGAACGACCGGGTGACCTGCGAGACCTCGCCGCGGCCGCGGCACATGTCACAGGTCTGCGCGGAGGTGCCCGGCGCGGCGCCCTCACCCGAACAGGTGGTGCAGACGACGGCCGTGTCGACCTGGATGTCCTTGGTGGTGCCGAAGGCCGCCTCGTTGAGGTCGATCTCCAGACGGATCATGGCGTCCTGGCCGCGGCGGGTCCGCGAGCGCGGTCCGCGCTGCGAGGCCTGCCCGAAGAAGGCGTCCATGATGTCGGAGAAGTTGCCGAAGCCACCGGCCCCGAAGCCGCCCGCGCCACCGCCGCCGGAGGCGGAGAGGGGGTCGCCGCCGAGGTCGTAGACCTGCTTCTTCTGCGGGTCCGACAGCACCTCGTAGGCGGCGTTGATCTCCTTGAACCGCTCCTGCGTCTTCGGGTCCGGATTGACGTCCGGGTGAAGCTCACGGGCGAGGCGCCGGAAGGCCTTCTTGATCTCGTCCTGGGAAGCGTCGCGGCGCACGCCGAGCACGGCGTAGTAGTCCGTGGCCACTTACGACTCCGCCAGGATCTGTCCGACGTAACGTGCCACTGCGCGTACCGCTCCCATCGTTCCGGGGTAGTCCATGCGGGTCGGTCCGACCACGCCGAGTTTGGCGACTGCCTCGCCGCCCGAACCGTAGCCGACCGAGACGACGGACGTGGAGTTCAGCCCCTCGTAGGCGTTCTCGTGCCCGATGCGTACGGTCATGCCCGATTCCTTGACCTCGCCGAGCAGCTTGAGGAGCACGACCTGCTCCTCCAGAGCTTCCAGGACGGGCCTGATCGTCAGCGGGAAGTCGTGTCCGAAGCGGGTGAGATTGGCGGTGCCGCCGATCATCAGCCGCTCCTCATGCTCCTCCACGAGCGTTTCGAGGAGGGTCGCGAGCACGGTCGTGACCGTGGCGCGGTCCTCGGGCTCCTCGAAGGACTCGGGGAGGTCCTGCACCAGCTGCGGCACGTCGGCGAAGCGACGGCCGCCGACCCGGCCGTTGAGCCGGGCCCGCAGGTCGGCGAGGGAGGTCTCGCCGAAGGGCGCGGGGCAGTCGATCACCCGCTGCTCGACCCGTCCGGTGTCCGTGATGAGGACGAGCATCAGCCGGGCCGGGGCCAGCGACAGCAGCTCGACGTGACGGATGGAGGAGCGGGTGAGCGAGGGGTACTGGACGACGGCGACCTGACGGGTCAGCTGCGCGAGCAGCCGCACCGTCCGGCCCACGACGTCGTCCAGGTCGACGGCACCGTCGAGGAAGTTGTGGATGGCGCGCCGCTCCGGGGTCGACAGCGGCTTGACGCCGGCCAGCCGGTCCACGAAGAGGCGGTAGCCCTTGTCGGTGGGGATCCGCCCGGCGCTGGTGTGGGGCTGGGCGATGTACCCCTCCTCCTCCAGCACCGCCATGTCGTTGCGCACGGTGGCGGGCGACACGCCGAGCTTGTGGCGCTCGGTGAGCGCCTTGGAGCCGACCGGCTCCTCCGTCCCGACGTAGTCCTGGACGATGGCGCGCAGCACCTCGAGTCTGCGTTCGCTCAGCACGCGCACACCTCCCGCTCCAGCCGTTCCGGTTGCTCCGCTTTTGGCACTCGCCCTGCCCGAGTGCCAGGAAACCCCCGGCCAGTGTACGGCCGGGCCGGTCGCTCCTGGCAAGGAGGCGGACCCGCTAGCGTCGGGCACATGGACATCGAACAGGCGGTCTGGGCGGCTCAGGGGTGGGAACGACTGGCGGACGGGGTGGGCCGGCGACGGCTCCCCGGCTGGGACGCGACCACGGGACTGGTCGTGGGGGACAAGGCCGTTCTGCTCTACGACACCGGCGCCACGCTCGCCGAGGGAGCCGAGATCCGCGCCCAGGCGGAGGCGATCACCGGCGGCCGGCGCGTGACGCACATCGCACTCGGCCACCCCCACTTCGACCACGTCCTCGGCACCGCCGCCTTCGCGGGCGCGGAGGTCTTCGGCGCGGTCGGCATGGACGAGCTGCTCGCCTCCCCCCGGACCCGCGAGGAGCTCTGCACGGACGCGGTACGGCAGGGGGTGGAGGAGCGGGCGGCGGCCGAGGCAGCGGAGGCGCTGGTGGCCCCGCGCCACACCGTGACCGGCGAGCGGACCCTCGACCTGGGCGGCCGGCAGGTCCTCCTCGCCAACGTCGGCCCCGGCCACACCGGCCACGACCTGGTGCTCCTGGTGCCGGGCGAGCGCGAGACCGTCTTCTGCGGCGACCTGGTCGAGGAGTCCGGCGAGCCCCAGGCGGGACCCGACGCGATCGGCACCCGCTGGCCCGACGCCCTCGACCGCCTCCTCGCCCTCGGCGGCGAGGACGCCCTGTACGTCCCGGGCCACGGCGCCGTCGTCGACGCGGCTTTCGTCCGACGCCAGCGCGATGAACTGGCACGCCGCTTCCGGGTGTCGTAGCGTCCCCGGAATGCGCAGCTACAACCCGGACCTGACGCCGCCCTGGAAGAAGCAGGCCGCCGCCCCCGAGGTCCCGGCCGAGCCGGAGCTGGTCGTCGAGGAGGTCACGACGGGCTTCTGCGGGGCGGTGATCCGCTGCGAGGCCGGCACGGTGACCCTGGAGGACCGCTTCGGCAAGCACCGGGTCTTCCCGATGGAACCCCGCGGCTTCCTCCTGGAGGGGCGCGTGGTGACGCTGGTGCGCCCCGCCTCCGGCGGACCGGCCCGCCCGGCCCGTACGGCCTCCGGCTCGGTCGCCGTCCCCGGCGCGCGGGCCCGGGTGGCACGGGCGAGCCGCATCTACGTGGAGGGCCGGCACGACGCCGAGCTGGTCGAGCGGGTCTGGGGCGACGACCTGCGCGTCGAGGGCGTGGTGGTGGAGTACCTGGAGGGCGTCGACCACCTGCCGGAGATCGTCGCCGGCTTCGCCCCGGGCCCGGACGCCCGCCTCGGCGTCCTCGTCGACCACCTGGTCCCGGGCTCCAAGGAGTCCCGCATCGCCGCCGGGATCGCCTCCCCCGACGTCCTGGTGGTCGGCCACCCCTACATCGACGTCTGGCAGGCGGTGAAGCCGTCCGTCCTCGGCATCCCCGCCTGGCCGGAGGTCCCCCGCGGCCAGGACTGGAAGACCGGCACCTGCCGGGCCCTCGGCTGGCCCGCCGACAACACGGGCGCGGTCTGGCAGGCCATCCTGAAGCGCGTCACGTCCTACCGGGACCTGGAGCCGGAGCTGCTGGGCCGCGTGGAGGAGCTCATCGACTTCGTGACGGCGGGCCCGCCCCACTAGGCGGCTCCCTGCCGCCCGCCGGGCGGTGCCCCACCGGTCGGGCCGGGCGGCGTCCCGTCACCCGCCGGGCGGTGACCCGCCGGCCGGGCCGGGGTCGGCCGGCGGAACGGGGCACCGCCGGTCCCCTAGTCCACCAGGTCCCGCACCACCGCGTCGGCCAGCAGCCGCCCGCGCAGCGTCAGCACGGCCCGCCCGGCGGCGTACGGCTCCGCGTCGAGCAGCCCGTCGGCCAGCGCCTTCCGCGACGCGTCGAGCCCCGCGGGCTTCAGCAGCGCCAGCTCGACCCCTTCCCGGAGCCGCAGCTCCAGCAGGATCCGCTCGACCCTCCGGTCCTCCTCGGACAGCACCTCACGGCCGGCGCCCGGCGACTTCCCGGCCCCGAGCGCGGCGGCGTACGCACCGGGGTGCTTGACGTTCCACCACCGCACCCCGCCCACGTGCGAGTGGGCGCCGGGTCCGGCGCCCCACCAGTCGGCGCCGCGCCAGTACAGCTCGTTGTGCAGGCAGCGCCCGGCCTCGGAGGTGGCCCAGTTCGACACCTCGTACCAGGCGTACCCGGCCTTCTCGAAGGCCTCGTCGGCGATGAGGTACCGGTCGGCGTGCACGTCGTCGTCGGTCATCGGGACCTCGCCCCGGCGGATCCGCCGGGCGAGCTGCGTCCCCTCCTCGACGATCAGGGCGTAGGCGCTGACGTGGTCGGGACCGGCGCCGATGGCCGCGTCGAGGGAGGCCCGCCAGTCGTCGTCGGACTCGCCGGGGGTGCCGTAGATCAGGTCCAGGTTGACGTGGTCGAAGCCGGCGGCACGCGCCTCCTCGACGCACGCCTCGGGGCGGCCGGGGGTGTGGGTCCGGTCGAGGATCCGCAGCACGTGCGGCCGGGCGCTCTGCATCCCGAAGGAGATCCGGTTGAACCCGCCGGCCCGCAGCTCCTCCAGGTAGGCGGGGTCCACGGACTCCGGGTTCGCCTCGGTCGTCACCTCGGCGTCGTCGGCGAGCCCGAACTCGTCCCGGATCGCCCCCAGCATCCGGACGAGGTCGCCGGCGGCCAGCAGCGTCGGCGTGCCGCCGCCCACGAAGACGGTCCGCACCGGCCTCGGGTCGTCGCCGAGCACCTTGCGGGCGAGCCGGATCTCCTCGGCGACCTGCCCCGCGTAGTTGTCCCGCGAGGCGAGCACGCCGCCGGCACCGCGCAGCTCGCTCGCGGTGTACGTGTTGAAGTCGCAGTAGCCGCACCGCGTGGCGCAGTACGGCACGTGCAGATAGAACCCGAGCGGCCGGTCCCCGGCCCCCTCCAGGGCGCGCGCGGGCAGCGCCCCGTCCTCGGGCACGGGCTCACCATCGGGCAGTACGGAAGGCATGGGGTCCATTGTCCCGTACCGCCCGAGGTGTCGGGGGCCGCGCCCGGTCAGGCCTCGCGGGAGCCCGCGTACATCTCCTCGATGAGCTCCTTGTACTCGCGCTCCACGACCGGCCGCTTGAGCTTGAGCGAGGGGGTGAGCTCGCCGTGCTCGATGTCCAGGTCGCGGGGGAGCAGGCGGAACTTCTTGATCGTCTGCCAGCGCTGGAGGCCCTCGTTGAGCCGGTCCACGTAGCCCTGGATCAGCTTCTGGGTCTGCGGGGCGGCGACGACCTCGGCGTACGACTTGCCGGCGAGCTCGTGATCGGCGGCCCAGCCGAGGAGGGTGGGCTCGTCGAGGGCGATCAGCGCGGTGCAGTAGTTCCGGTCGGCGCCGTGGACCAGGATGTTGGAGACGAACGGGCAGACGGCCTTGAACTGGCCCTCGACCTCGGCCGGCGCGATGTACTTGCCGCCGGAGGTCTTGATCAGGTCCTTCTTGCGGTCCGTGATCTTGAGGTAGCCGTCGGCGGAGAGCTCGCCGATGTCGCCGGTGTGGAACCAGCCGTCCGCCTCCAGGACCTCGGCGGTCTTCTCGGGGAGGCCGTGGTAGCCCTGCATGATGCCGGGGCCGCGGAGCAGGATCTCGCCGTCGTCGGCGATGCGGACCTCGGTGCCGGGGAGCGGCTTGCCGACGGTGCCGGTGCGGTAGGCCTCGCCGGGGTTGACGAAGGAGGCGGCGGAGGACTCGGTGAGGCCGTACCCCTCCAGGATGTGGATGCCGGCGCCGGCGAAGAAGTAGCCGATCTCGGGGGCGAGGGCGGCGGAGCCGGAGATGCAGGCGCGCAGCCGGCCGCCGAAGGCCTCGCGGATCTTGGCGAAGACGAGGGTGTCGGCGATCTTGTGCTTGGCGGTGAGGCCGAAGGGCGCGGAGGCGGTGCCGGTGCGGCGGAAGTTGTCCTGGGTGGTCTTGGCGTACTCGCGGCCGACGCCGGCGGCCCACTGGAAGATCTTGTACTTGGCGCCGCCGCCGGCCCGGGCCTTGGCGGCGACCCCGTTGTAGACCTTCTCGAAGATGCGGGGGACGGCCGCCATGTAGGTCGGCTGGACCACCGGCAGGTTCTCGATGATCTTGTCGACGCGGCCGTCGACGGCGGTGACGTGGCCGACCTCGATCTGGCCGGAGGTGAGGACCTTGCCGAAGACGTGGGCGAGCGGCAGCCACAGGTACTGCACGTCGTCCCGGGTGACGAGGCCGGTGGCGGCGATCGCCTTGGCCATGTACGACCAGTTGTCGTGCGGCAGGCGGACGCCCTTGGGACGGCCGGTGGTGCCGGAGGTGTAGATGAGGGTGGCGAGCTGCTCCGCGGTGATCGCGGAGACCCGCTCCTTGACCGCCTCGGGGTGCTTCTCCAGGTACGCCGCTCCGCGCGCCTCCAGGTCGGCGAGGGTGAGGACCCACTCGTCGGAGGTGTCGGCGCCCTCGGCGTCGATGACGACGACGTGGTGGAGGCCGGGCAGGTCGGCGCGGCGCTCGACCGCCTTGGCCAGCTGGGCGGCGTCCTCCGCGATGAGGACCTTCGACTCGGAGTCCGAGAGGATGAAGGCGGACTCCTCGGCGTTGGTCTGCGGGTAGACCGTGGTGGTGGCGGCGCCGGCGCACATGACGCCGAGGTCGGCGAGGATCCACTCGACCCGGGTGGCGGAGGCGAGGGCGATCCGCTCCTCCGGCCGGACGCCGAGGTCGACGAGGCCGGCGGCGATGGCGAAGACCCGCTGTGCGGCCTGACCCCAGCTGAGCGACTTCCAGTCGTCCGGCCCGGTGCCGGAGGCGGCGGGGACCGGATAGCGGTACGCCTCGGCGTCGGGGGTGCGCTCGACCCGTTCGAGGAAGAGCGCCGCGACGGAGGGCGGCCGGTTGTCGATCTGGGTCTGGTTGTCGCTCACGTCGTCCTCCGGGCGGCGGCGGTGCCTGTTGGCGGTGCAACTACGGATGCGGGACGCACTCACGCGGGAATGCGTAACTAACTCACGAGTAACCTTCGGGGGGCTTCAGATTAGAGCGCCGACGTCCGGTACGTAAGGGCCTGTGGATAACGAACGGGTCCGCGCGCCGGTGGCACGCGGACCCGTTCGTGTCGGCCGGGACGGCTACTTCTTGCTCTTGCCGCCCGACTCGTCGCTCGACAGGACGGCGATGAAGGCCTCCTGCGGGACCTCCACCGAGCCGACCATCTTCATGCGCTTCTTGCCTTCCTTCTGCTTCTCCAGCAGCTTCCGCTTCCGGGAGATGTCACCGCCGTAGCACTTGGCGAGGACGTCCTTGCGGATGGCGCGGATGGTCTCGCGGGCGATGACCCGGGAGCCGATGGCGGCCTGGATCGGCACCTCGAAGGCCTGGCGCGGGATGAGCTCGCGCAGCTTGGCGACGAGCCGGACGCCGTAGGCGTAGGCGGCGTCCTTGTGGGTGACGGCGGAGAAGGCGTCGACCTTGTCGCCGTGCAGCAGGATGTCGACCTTGACCAGGCTGGAGGCCTGCTCGCCGGTGGGCTCGTAGTCGAGCGAGGCGTAGCCGCGCGTCTTCGACTTCAGCTGGTCGAAGAAGTCGAAGACGATCTCGGCCAGCGGCAGGGTGTAGCGGATCTCGACCCGGTCCTCGGAGAGGTAGTCCATGCCGATGAGCGTGCCGCGACGGGTCTGGCAGAGCTCCATGATGGCGCCGATGAACTCGCTGGGGGCGAGGATCGTGGCGCGCACGACGGGCTCGTACACGTCGTCGATCTTGCCCTCGGGGAACTCGCTCGGGTTGGTGACCGTGTGCTCGCTGCCGTCCTCCATGACCACGCGGTAGACCACGTTGGGGGCGGTGGCGATCAGGTCGAGTCCGAACTCGCGCTCCAGGCGCTCCCGGATCACGTCCAGGTGGAGCAGGCCGAGGAAGCCGACGCGGAAGCCGAAGCCGAGGGCGGCGGAGGTCTCCGGCTCGTAGACGAGCGCGGCGTCGTTGAGCTGGAGCTTGTCCAGGGCCTCGCGGAGGTCGGGGTACTCCGAGCCGTCCAGCGGGTAGAGGCCCGAGAAGACCATCGGCTTCGGGTCCTTGTAGCCGCCCAGCGCCTCGGTGGCGCCCTTGGACTGCGAGGTGATCGTGTCACCGACCTTGGACTGGCGGACGTCCTTCACGCCGGTGATGAGGTAGCCCACCTCGCCGACGCCGAGACCGTCGGACGACGTCATCTCGGGGGACGAGACGCCGATCTCCAGCAGCTCGTGGGTGGCGCCGGTCGACATCATCTTGATGCGCTCGCGCTTGTTGAGCTGCCCGTCGACCACACGGACGTAGGTCACGACGCCCCGGTACGAGTCGTACACGGAGTCGAAGATCATCGCGCGGGCGGGCGCGTCGGCGACGCCGACCGGCGCCGGCACGTCCTTGACGACCCGGTCGAGCAGCGCCTCGACGCCCAGGCCCGTCTTGGCGGAGACCTTGAGCACGTCCTCCGGCTGGCAGCCGATGAGGTTGGCCAGCTCCTCGGCGAACTTCTCCGGCTGCGCGGCCGGGAGGTCGATCTTGTTGAGGACCGGGACGATGGTGAGGTCGTTCTCCATCGCCAGGTAGAGGTTGGCGAGGGTCTGCGCCTCGATGCCCTGGGCGGCGTCGACCAGCAGGATCGTGCCCTCGCAGGCGGCCAGCGACCGGGAGACCTCGTAGGTGAAGTCGACGTGCCCGGGGGTGTCGATCATGTTGAGGATGTGCGTGCGCCCCTGCTCCGGCCCCTCGGTGGGGGCCCAGGGCAGCCGGACCGCCTGGGACTTGATCGTGATGCCGCGCTCACGCTCGATGTCCATCCGGTCGAGGTACTGGGCGCGCATCTGCCGCTGGTCGACCACACCGGTGAGCTGGAGCATCCGGTCGGCGAGCGTGGACTTGCCGTGGTCGATGTGCGCGATGATGCAGAAGTTGCGGATCAGAGCCGGGTCGGTACGGCTCGGCTCGGGCACGTTGGTAGGAGTCGCGGGCACGCAGGGTTCTCGTCTCGGGCGGTGTTCGGAACGGGTACGTAGCCCCCATCGTCCCATGCCCGCCGCCGGGCGTCCGGTTTCGGGCGGTCCCCGCCCCCGTTTGGGCCGCCACGAGGGCGCCTGATACCGTGGACAGCTGTGTCTCGTGTGCCCTCTCAGCTGCGTGGCACATACCTGAGGAAACATCGAACCTGTAAAGGCTCTTTCAGTGGCGAACATCAAGTCCCAGATCAAGCGGAACAAGACCAACGAGAAGGCGCGCCTGCGCAACAAGGCCGTCAAGTCGTCGCTCAAGACCGCGATCCGCAAGGCCCGTGAGGCTGTCGCCGCCGGCGACCTCGAGAAGGCCACCGTGGCCACCCGTGCCGCCTCGCGTCAGCTCGACAAGGCCGTCTCGAAGGGCGTCATCCACAAGAACGCCGCCGCCAACAAGAAGTCGGCGCTGGCGATCAAGGTTGCCTCCCTCCAGGGCTGAGTCCGGATCTCCTGATCTCAGGCCGTATCCGGCCGTACGGGACCCAGCGGACCCTCTCTACCGCTCCCGCCCGGCCACCCGGTCCGTACGCGAGACGCGTTCGCCACGCGTGTACGGGACCACAGAGCAGTGACGTCGAAGGCCCCGGCCGCTCCTTCCCCAGGAGCGGCCGGGGCCTTCGGCACACCCCCCACCGGACGCGCGGAACCCGTGCCCCGCCCGCCACCGAGCGTCCGGCGCCCCGTGCGGGGCCCCGCCCGAAGGCGGACGCCCGGCGGACGGCGGCCGGCGGATGGCAGGCGGCAGGCGGCAGGCGGCAGGCGGCAGGCGGCAGGCGGCGGAGACTTCGGGCCACGTCACCGTGCCCGGCGCCGGACGCCCGGTGGCGGGCAGGGCCGTGGCGCGCACGGCGTCCGGCGCGTCGGCCGATGCCTGTCCCACGCCGGAGGCGCCCGGCCTCGGCCGGCGCCCCGTGCCGGGCCTAGGATCACCGGCATGGCCGAGTTCCTGCCGCTGCTCGTGATGGGCGCCGCGATCGCCGGGGTCCTGGCGCTGCTGACCCGACTGGCCGTGGTGGCGCGCCGCCGCGGCGGCGCCGGTGCGGCCATGGCGGCGGCGATGGCCGCCCACGACGAGGCGTTCCGCGTCACCGCCCACGAGTCCTACGTGGAGATCCAGGCGCAGGTCACCCGCAAGGCGCCGCTCCTCTCCCCCGAGGGCGCCTGGCGCTCCCCGTACCCGGCCGGTCCTCGCCGCGACCGCACGGCCGTGCCCCGGACCCGCCGCCGCGGCTCCGGGCTCCGCTCGCTGCGGCGCCTGCGCCGAAGGCGCTGACGCGGCGCGCGGACCGACCCGGGATCGGTGACGAGGAGGGCCGCCCCGCACCGGCCGCCCCGACGGGAACGCCCGCGCGGGCCCCCGACCGCGACCCGCGCGTCCGGACCGCCCCGCGGGGGCGCGTCGTCAGTTCCGCCGCAGCCTCGCGGCCCGCGCCACGGCGACGACCGCCTTCTCCAGGGCGTACTCGGGGTCGTCCCCGCCGCCCTTCACCCCCGCGTCCGCCTCCGCGACGGCCCGCAGGGCCAGGGCGACGCCGTCCGGGGTCCAGCCCCGCATCTGCTGCCGCACCCGGTCGATCTTCCACGGCGGCATGCCCAGCTCGCGCGCGAGGTCGGCGGGCCGGCCGCCGCGCGCGGACGAGAGCTTGCCGATGGCCCGTACGCCCTGGGCGAGGGCGCTGGTGATGAGGACGGGCGCGACCCCGGTCGACAGCGACCAGCGGAGCGCCTCCAGCGCCTCCGCCGCCCGCCCCTCGACAGCCCGGTCGGCCACGTTGAAGGACGAGGCCTCGGCCCGCCCGGTGTAGTAGCGCCCGACGACCGCCTCGTCGATGGTCCCGTCGACGTCCGCCGTCAGCTGCGTCACCGCGGAGGCCAGCTCCCGCAGGTCGCTGCCGATGGAGTCGACGAGCGCCTGGCAGGCCTCGGGGGTGGCGGACCGTCCGAGCGTCCGGAACTCCTGCCGGACGAAGGCCAGCCGCTCCGCGGGCTTGGTGGTCTTGGGGCAGGCGACCTCCCGCGCCCCCGCCTTGCGCGCCGCGTCGAGCAGGCCCTTGCCCTTGGCGCCGCCGGCGTGGAGCAGGACGAGCGTGATGTCCTCGACGGGTGCGTCGAGGTAGCCCTTGACGTCCTTGACGCTGTCCGCCGAGAGGTCCTGCGCGTTCCGCACGATCAGCACCTTGCGCTCGGCGAAGAGCGAGGGGCTGGTGAGCTCGGCCAGGGAGCCGGGCTGGAGCTGGTCGGGGGTGAGGTCCCGCACGTCCGTGTCGGCGTCGGCGGCCCGTGCGGCCGCCACCACCTCCCGGACGGCACGGTCGAGGAGCAGGTCCTCCTGGCCCACGGCGAGCGTGACGGGGCCGAGGAGGTCGTCGCTGGAAGTCTTTCTGGTGGCCATCGCGCTCCAGCATCCCACGCCCCACCGACAGCGAACCCCGGCGAGGCCCCGACGGCGCCCCGGGCGAGAATGACCGGGTGAGTGAACGACACGTACTGGTGCTCCCCGACCGCGACGCCGCCGAGGAACTGGCCGAGGAGCTGTCCGGCCGCTTCGGGGTCGCCGAGGAGCCGCAGCTGGTCCGGGACGCGCTGGCCGGCGAGGACGACGCCGAGGACGCGCAGTGGCTGGTGGTGGTCGAGGACCCGGAGGGCCGGCTCGACCCGGCGGCGCTGGACGACTTCGCCGCCGAGTACGAGGGCTGGCTGGAGGCCCCGTAGCGGGGGCGCCCCGGTCAGACAGGCCCTAGCGGCCGGCGGCCTTCGGCACGATCTGGACGTCGAGGTCGATGGAGATGCTGGAGCCGACCGCCGCGATGCCCCGCGCGAGCAGGGTCTGCCAGGTGAGGGTGAAGTCCTCGCGGTGGAGCTCGGTGGTCGCCCGGCAGGCGCCGCGGGTCTCGCCCTCCAGGCCGCTGCCGAGGCCGAGGTACTGGGTGTCGAGGGTGACCGTGCGGCTCACTCCGTGCAGGCTGAGCGCCCCGGTGACGTTCCAGCGCGCGCCGCCGCGGTGGGTGAAGCGCTCGCTGAAGAACTCGATGGTCGGATGGACGCCGACGTCGAGGAAGTCCCCGGACCTCAGGTGGTCGTCGCGCATCTGGACGCCCGTGTCGATCGAGGCCGCGTCGATCACGACGTGCATCGCGGAGTGCTCCATGCGGTCGGCGATCCGTATCGCCCCGGCGAAGCTGTTGAAGCGCCCGTGGATCCGCGCCAGGCCGATGTGCCGGGCGGTGAAGCCGATCTGGGAGTGGGTGGGGTCGATCTCCCAGTCCCCCGCATCGGGCAGCGGCGGCTGCGGGGCGACCTGGAGCAGGACGTCGCCGAGGTCGGCGTGGGCCCCCTGCTCGACCACGGCGGTGGCGTGGTGCGGCGTGTAGCCGTCGGAGGTGACGGCGAGCCGGTACTCGCCGGCCGGGACGGTGGCGAGGAGGCTGCCGTACGGGTCGGTCTCACCGCCCAGCACCTTGCGCCCCGCCGTGTCGGTGAGCGCGAACTCGGCCTGCCGGACCGGCTCGTGCACGGGGTCGAGCACCCGGCAGGTCAGCACGCCCGCCGAGGCCGGCACGGCGATCCCGGCGAGGGCGCCGCCCCGGCCGCCGCCGGCGCTCCCGCGCTTCCCGAAGAGACCACCGAACATCCTTCACGCACCCCCGTGCGACTCGTTCACCATGCAACGAGTTCGCATTCGATCACCCCTGGGGCGTTCGAGGCAAACGCGGCCTTATTGCCGACGAGTCCGAATTATGGATTCCGCTTGTCTCCTCCGGGCGAGGCCGGCAACGCGTCGAGCACGATCCCGAAGTGCTCCCGGTACGCCTCCCGCAGTTCCTCGTCCGTGCCGAGCTCCCGCTCGGTGCGCTCGCCCCCCACCGTCCGGTACAGCTTCCGGCCGCCGATCGAGATCCGGCCGTCCTCGGTGAGCAGGGAGCAGATCACCCCCCGGGTGAAGTGCGAGTCCGGCGAGGTCCGGTGGTACCAGGCGCCGGCCGTGAAGTCCGCGAGCAGCCGGGGCCGGAGCTCCAGCCGGTACTGCGGCTTGCCGTCCCGCACCACTTCGAGGTCGCCCTCCGCCCCCGGGACCTCCCGGATCACGAAGACGCCCGAGGGGTCGGCCTGTTCGCCGCGCTCGTCGAAGGCGAGCGGATGGTGGCTGTGGTCCCCGAATCCCACGTCGGCGAGCCACCGCCCGCCGTCCTCGGTCTCCACCAGCAGCGCCATGTGGTCGTACGGGATCCCCACCCGCCCGTCCGGGCCGACGACCCTCGCCTGGAGCAGCTCGACCCGGTGGCCGAGGGCCCGGAGCAGTACGGCGAACGCGGTGTTCAGCTCGTAACAGAACCCGCCCCGCCGGGCCGCGGTCACCTTGTCGACCAGCGCCTTCTCGTCGAGGACGATGTCCTGCCCGAGGTGGATGGACAGGTTCTCGAAGGGCACGGTCAGCAGGTGGCGCAGGTGCAGTTCCCGCAGCGCCCCGGCGTCCGCCCGCTCGGGCCGCGCGGCGCCGATGCGCTCCAGGTACCGCTCCACGTCGGCGTCCGACAGCCCCTCGGACTTCTCGCGATCGTTCATGGGTGCAGTCTGCCCGCTCGCCGCTCGTCACGGAGTGGCGGCGGTCTTCTCCCGCTCCCGGGTGGGGAGTTCGCGCATGCGCGGGAGCGGCGAGGGCAGCAGCCACAGAACCGCGAAGACGGCACCCACGGTGGCGACCCACAGGGTGGGGCGGGTGCCGATCGCGGTGCCCAGCAGACCGCCGACGAGGGCGCCGATCGGACGGAAGCCGTGGTTGAGGGTGCGGAAGGCCCCATGACACGGGCCCGCATGGCGTCGGGGATGAGCGCCATCTGGAAGGATCCGGCGGCCACGTCGACGATCATCACTCCGGCACAGGACAGGAACTCGGCGGCGAAGAGGACGCCCACCACGAGCGGCAGCGGTCCGTCCGCGGCGGGGATGAGCACCAACGGCAGGGTGAAGCCGAGGAAGCCGGCGACGAGGGAGCCGCCGATGCCGATCCGGCGGACGACCGCGCCGCTGCACGCCGCTCCGAGCAGACCGCCGACGGCGCCGGCGCCCAGCACCAGACCGAGCAGGCCGGCGCCGAGACCGAGGTCCTTGGTGACGTAGAGGACGAAGAGGGTGTGGAACATGTAGTTGAAGAACTGGACGGTGCCGGAGGCGGCGAACAGCGCCCGCATCGACGGCTCGCGCAGCACCCAGCGCATCCCCTCGGTGAAGTGCCCCTTGGCGGGCGGCGCGGGGGCGGGCTCGACCGGCCGGATCTTCGCCAGGTAGCCGGCCGAGGCCAGGTAGGTGAGGGCGTCGGCCAGCAGCGCCAGCGGGGCGGTGAGCACCTGCACCAGGACGCCGCCGATGCCGGGCCCGGCGAGCCAGGCCATCGAACGGCTGCCGTTCACCAGCGAGTTGGCCTGGACGAAGCGCTCGGTGGGGACGAGGGCGGCGAAGAGCGTGGAGTTGCAGGCCTCGAAGAGCACCGAGAGGGCGCCCACCCCGAAGGCGACGGCATAGAGCTGGCCGAGCGTCAGCAGGTCGAGGACGTACGCCACGGGCAGGGTGAGCAGAAGTGCGGCCCGCCCCAGGTCCGTGGCGATCATGATCCGGCGGCGGTTCGCCCGGCGGTCCACCCAGGCGCCGAAGGGCAGGTTGAGCAGCAGGGCCGGGAGGAGTTCGAGGGTCTTGAGCCAGCCCATCTGGGCCGCGTCGGCGCCGAGCACGAGCACGGCGGCGAGCGGCAGCGCCATCAGGGATATCTGGTCGCCGACGAGGGAGACGGTCTGCCCCGTCCAGTAGCGGCGGAAGGTCCGCTCGCGCAGCAGCGCCGGAACCCGTGCGGTGAGGGCCATCCCGTCACTCCTCCTCGTCGTCGGCATCCGGACCGGTGCCCGCGTCGGTGCCCGGGGCAGTGCCCGGGTCGATGTCCGGGTCCAGGTAGGCGATCTTCATGAAGCTGACGGGCTGCGCGCCCGCCGGGCGGAGCGCCGGGTCGTCCTGACGGGCCTCGTAGGGCCGGAACAGTTCGTCGATCCGCTCCTTGACCGCGGTGAGCTCATCGGGGGTGAGGTACACCAGGACGTCCCCGAACGCCTCGGCCTCCCGCCACTCCTTCGGCACGTCGGTCCGGTGGGCGAGGGCGTTCACGAACCGGGTGAAGTAGAGCTCGGCGGCGGCCGCGCTGAGCGCGTCGGTCGCCTGCGCGACCGCGGGGTCCTCGCTGTGGTTGGGCCACTCGGTGTAGCGCGCGGTGGCCTGCCAGGGCTTCTCCCGGCCGCGCCCGCCCGGCGCCTCCTCCACGAGCCCGTACTTGGCGAGTATCCGCAGGTGGTACGAGCAGCTGGCCACCGATTCGCCGGTCAGCTCGGCGGCCCGGGTGGCCGTGAAGGGCCCGTGCCGGCGCAGCAGGCCGACGAGGGTCATCCGCAGGGGGTGGGCGTAGGCCCGCAGGGCCCGGGGATCGGTGAGCTCGACACTGTGGGCCTGCTCGCCCCCGGCCTGCGGTGCGCTGTTCTCCGGCATGATGTAAAGCTATCTATAGAAAGACTTCTTTACAAGCATTCCTTTACACGCTTCTCCCGGAGACCCTCCCCGCCACGCCCTCCCGAACGCGCCCTCCCTGACGTGCCCTCCCTGACGTGCCCTCTCTGACGTGCCCTCTCTGACGTGCCCTCTCTGCCGCGCCCTTTCTGGCGTGCCCTCTCTGACGTGCCCTCCCGAACGCTTCAGGCCCGCGCCCCCAGGACGCACGTGGCACCGCCCCGCGAAGAACGCCACCTCCTCCCCGGGGCCCTCCCCTCCCCTCCCACCCCACCCCCTTCCCACCCCCTCTCCCCCGCCGCCCCTCCCCCGGCCGCTCACCACCCCCTCGCCACGGCCATGAGCCCTCTCCCCGCACCCGCCACCGCGATCGCCCCGTCCCGGTCGGTCCGCAGCACCCGCGCCCCGCCGGCCCGCAGCGCCGCCAGCGTCCGGGGCGAGGGATGGCCGTAATCGTTGTCCCGTCCTGCGGAGATCAGCGCCAGCCGAGGCCGCACCGCCGCGGTCAGCACCGGGTCCTGGTGCGCGGACCCGTGGTGGGCCACCTTCAGCACGTCCACCGCTCGCAGCTCCGGATGGGCCCGCCACAGGGCCCGCTGCGCCGGCGGCTCCAGGTCCCCGAGCAGCAGGACGCTCACCCCGCCCGGGCCGCGGACCAGCAGCGTGACGCTGGCGTCGTTCGGCCCGCCCTCCGGGGGCCCCGGCCCCGCCCGCGGCCACAGGACCCGCCACTCCAGCTCCCCGACCCGCCGCCGCTCCCCCTCCTGCGCCCGCACGACCGGCACCCCCGCCGCGCCCGCGACGCGCCGCACGAACTCCGCCTGCCCGGGCGGCTCGTCGAGCCCGGTGACCTGGACCGCCCCCACCGACCGTCCCCTCAACACCCCCGGCAGACCTGCCACATGATCGGCGTGGAAGTGGGTCAGCACCAGCAACGGCACCCGCCTCACACCCAGTTCGCGCAGGCAGCGGTCCACCGCCACCGGGTCGGGCCCCGCGTCCACCACCACCCCCGCCCCCTCGCCCGCCGCGAGCACCGTGGCGTCGCCCTGCCCCACCTGGCACATCGCGAACACCCACCCGGGCGGCGGCCATCCGGTGACCCAGCGCACCAGCGGCACCGGCCGCACCACCACGAGCACCAGCAGCACGACCACCCCGACCACCGGCCAGGTCCGGTGCCGCAGCCGCCGTATCCCGGCCACCGCCCCGGCGGTGACCAGCGCCAGCGCCGCCCCGCCCCACCAGCCGCCCGGCCACGCCACCTCCGCACCCGGCAGCGCCGCGCCCGCCCGGGCCACCCCGGCGATCCACCCGGCCGGCCACCCGGCCACCCACGCCAGGCCGCCCGCGCCCTCCGCCCACACCGGCGCCACCGCGAGCGCGGCGAACCCGAACACCGTCGCGGGTGCCACCCCGGGCTCCACGAGGAGGTTGGCCGGAATCGCCACCAGGCTCATCCGGCCGGCGAAGACCGCCACCACCGGGGCGCTCACCGCCTGCGCCGCCAGCGCCGCGGCCAGCGCCTCCGCGAGCCGGCCCGGCACCCCGCGGCGCCGCAGCGCCTCGCTCCACCCCGGCGCCACCACCAGCAGCGCCCCGGTGGCCAGCACGGACAGCAGGAACCCGTAGCTCCGCGCCAGCCAGGGGTCGTACAGCACCAGGACCAGGACCACCGCGGCCAGCGCCGGGATCAGCGACCTCCTGCGGCCGGTGGCCACGGCCAGCAGCACGACCAGCCCGCATGCCGCCGCCCGCAGCACGCTCGGCTCCGGCCGGCACACGCACACGAACGCCAGCGTGAGCCCCGCCCCCGCCAGCGCGGTCCCCCGCAGCGAGAGTCCGATCCGGGGAGCGAGCCCGCCCCGCTCCGCCTGCCGTGCCCGCCCCGGCGGCCCCACGAGCAGCAGCAACACCACCGAGAGGTTGCTCCCGGACACGGCCAGCAGGTGCGAGAGGTCGGTGGCCTCGAAGGCGTCCCTCAGCTCGGTGCCGATCCGGGAGGTGTCCCCGACGACCAGACCGGGGAGGAGCGCCCGCGCGTCCGGCGCGAGCCCGTCGGTCGCCGCGCGCAGCCCGGCCCGCAGCTCTCCGGCGCCCCGCTGGATCGCGCTCGGCGCCCCCACGACCGCCGGCGGCCCCGTTCCGGCCCTGATCACGGCCGCGTACGGATCCCCGGGTGCCCGGGGCGGCGCGAACCGGGCGCCGATCCGCAGCCGGGTGGACGGCAGCAGCCGCAGCCACGCGTCCCGCTCCTCCCCGGGCGGCACGACGAGCAGCACCGGCGCCCTGGTCCGCACGGCCGCGCCGCCCGCCCGCTCCACCCGGACCACCTCGGCGTCCATCACCACCGACACCGGTACCGCCGCCCGCCCGCTCACCCTGGGCCTGGTGAGCCGCGGATCCGACGTCACCGCCACCTCCACCCACGCCCTCCCGTGCTCCCGGGCCAGCACCGGCACCGGCCCCCGCCGCAGGTCCGCCGCGTGCAGCCCCGCCGACGCCGCCCCCGCCGCGGCGCACAACAGCACCCCGCCCCAGACGGTCGTCCGCATCAGCCGGCCCGGCACCCCCGCACCGGAACCAGGACTCCGCCCCGGGCCGGATCCCCCGGTCGGCCGGCCACTCCCTGCGGGCCCCCGGAACAACCCGCGCGCCACGCCCGGCGTCAGCAGCACCGCCGCTCCGGCCAGGCAGAGGGCCACACCGGCGACCGTCCACCAGCCCGTCACGCCCAGCGCGACCGCGGCGGCGGCCCACGCCGCCAGCGCGGGCGGAACGAGCCGCAGATCGGCCGCTCCCTCCCGTCGCGCCTCCCCGACCCCGGCCCCGTCGGGCACCGCGACCGCCCCGTCGGGCACCGCGACCGCCGGCTCGACCCGGGTCACGGCCGCACCAGCGCCTGGAGGTCCGCGTAGCGCCGCTCGCCGATCCCGTCGACCTCGCGCAGCTCCTCGACCGCACGGAAGCCGCCGTGCTCCGTGCGGTGGTCGACGATCCGCCGGGCGAGCACCGGCCCCACCCCGGGCAGCCCGTCGAACTGCTCGGCGGTCGCCGTGTTGAGGCTCAGCGGCACCCCGCCCCCGGCCGGCCCCGCACCCTGCGCCCCGCTGCCCGCCCCGCCCCCGACCGGTGCCCCGGGCACCCCGACGAGCACCTGCTCGCCGTCGAAGAGCACCCGGGCCCGGTTGAGCCCCGTCAGATCGGCCCCGGCCCGCGCGCCTCCGGCGGCTCGCAGCGCGTCGGCGACCCGCGACCCGGCCGGCAGCGTCAGCACCCCCGGCCTGCGGACCTTCCCGCCCATGTCCACGACGACCTTCGCCGTACCGCCCCCGCCCGCCCCACCGACGGTTCCCGAACCACCGACACCGCCAGCCGCACCCACACCCGCACCGATTCCGGCACCATCGGCCGACGTGGCCAACGCCGGAGGCAGCGCCGCGACCGGGGCCGCCCGGACGACGTCCGGCGCCCGCACCGCCTCCGGCCTTCCCGCCCAGAAGAAGCCTCCGGCCGCGCAGGCGGCCACCACCAGCACCACGGCGAGCGCCGCCAGCGACCGCGGCTCCAGCCCGCACCGCGTCTGCACCCACAGAGGCAACCGCTCCCGCACCGCCGCCCGCCACCGCCGCTCCCCCGCGAGGACGGGCCTCCCGCCGACCGGCATCTCCCCGTCCGGCACCTCCCCATCCGACACATCCGCGACCGGCTCGTCACCGGCCACCCCCACCGCGCCGGGAGCAGCCGACGGGAACAACGCGTCCCTCCGCGCCCGGACGACACCCGGCGGAGCGCCCGGTGAAGCACTCGGTGAAGGCCTCGGCGGAGCACCCCGTCGAGGCCCCGTGGAACCCGGCCCGCTCCGAGTCGGACGCGAGGAACCCGACGGACGCGAGGAACCCGAGGGGCGTGAAGAACCCGAGAAGCGTGAGGAACCCGAAGGACGCGAGGAACCCGAAGGACGCGAGGAACCCGAAGGACGCGAGGAACCCGAAGGACGCGAGGAACCCGAAGGACGCGAGGAACCCGAAGGACGCGACGAGCGCGAGAGAACCGAGGAACGAGGACGAAGATCCATGCCTGCGACGCTAGGACCCGACGAGTCCCCGTGCCGTCACCCGTCCACTTCCGTGGAGAGCACCGCCCCTGTGGACAACTCCCTCACCCACACGAGCGAGAGAGTCGTCTCAGCGCGGTGAGACGACCACCGCGAGCAGCCCGGGGCCCGTGTGCGCGCCGATGACCGCGCCGACCTCGCTGACGTGCAACTCGGCGATGCCCGTCACCCGCTCCCGGAGCCGTTCGGCCAGCGCCTCGGCCCGCTCGGGCGCCGAGAGGTGGTGGACGGCGATGTCGACGGGACCGGAGCCGGCCCGCTCGACGGCCAGCTCCTCCAGCCGGGCGATCGCCTTCGAGGCGGTCCGCACCTTCTCCCGCAGCTCGATGCGTCCGCCGTCGAGTTGGAGGAGGGGCTTCACGGCGAGCGCGGAACCGAAAAGCGCCTGCGCGGTCCCGATCCGGCCGCCCCGGCGCAGGTAGTCCAGGGTGTCGACGTAGAAGTAGGCGGAGGTGGCCCCGGCGCGCTTCTCGGCCGCCGCGACCGCCTCGTCGAGCGAGCCGCCGGCCTCCACGACCTCCGCCGCCGCGAGGGCGCAGAAGCCGAGGGCCATGCCGATCATGCGGGTGTCCACGACCCGTACCGGCACGGGGGCGTCCTTCGCGGCGAGGACGGCTGCGTCGTAGGTGCCGGAGACCTCGGCGGAGAGGTGGAGGGAGACGATCCCGCTCGCGCCCGCCTCCGCGGCCTCGCGGTAGGTCGCGGCGAAGACCTCGGGGCTGGGCCGGGAGGTGGTGACGGGCCGACGTTTCTGCAGCGCCTCGGCGAGCGATCTGGCCGAGATCTCGGTGCCCTCCAGGAGGGCGCGGTCGCCGATGACGACGGTCAGCGGGACCGCGGTGATGGCGTGCCGCTCCATCGTCTGGGGTGGCAGGTAGGCCGTTGAATCGGTGACGATCGCGACATGCCGGGACATGAGCGGGAGGTTACCCGCCGCGGCCGCCGCTCGGCAGCCCGGCCCCGGTCACGACCCTTCCGGCTGCCCGCCGGTCAGCCGGAACCCCCACCCCTGCCCACCCCCGCCCCCGCTCCCGCTCCCACCCCCGCTCCCGCGAACGGACAGCTCGCGAACGGGCAGCTCGCGAACGGTCAGCCCGCGGACTCCGGGCGGGCGGTCTTCTCCCACGGGTAGGTGGTGGCCCGGGGATCCGGGGCGGTGATCGCCTGCGGCGCCTCCCCGGCCTGCGGCTGTTCCTGCGGCTGGGGGGTCGACTCGTACCAGGCGGCCTGCCCGGTCTCCGGCGCTGCCGTGTCCCGGTCGGTGGTGGTCCAGTGGCGCAGCGCGCCGGTCTCGACGTCGATCTGGGCGCTCAGCGTGTCCAGGTCGTCCTCGGCGAACCGCCGGGCGCGGTCCCGCGCGGCCCGCCGCAGCGCCTCGGCGGAGCCGGTGATCCGCTCGGTCCGCTCGGTGAGGTCGGGCAGCTGTCCGGCCACGTACGCCTTGTCCGGCTCGCGCTCCAGGCGCTTGAGGTCCTCGTCCAGCTCGCGGCCGTGGGCGCTGAGCCGGGCGAAGAGGCCGAGCGACTCGCGCAGCGAGGCGTCCTCGACGGCGCCCGCCTGGAGGGCGTCCTGGGTGGCGCGCATCGAGGTGCGCAGGGAGAGCCTCAGCCTCGCCAGTTCGGCGGCGGCGCCGGCCTGGCCGAAGCTCTTGGCCCGCAGCGTGGTGTCCTCCACCGTGCGGCGGGCCTGGTCGAGGGTGCGGTCGACGCCGCGCTTGGCCGCCTTGGCGACCTTCACCGTGGCGTAGACCCCGAGCGCCACGAACGCGAGGAAGAGCAGCGCCAGGATCGTGACAATCGTGGCTTCCATGTGGGCGGCTCCTCAGTCTCCGTCGGCGTCCCACGGCTGTGGTTCTTCCACGGTAAACGGAAGGGGCAGGCCGGAGGTTCCATCGGAACCCCCAACCTGCCCGTAGGGGAAACCCCTAGTCCCGCCGTGGCACTCAGGCCACGATGTTCACCAGCTTCGGCGCGCGGACGATCACCTTGCGGATCTCGGCGCCGCCGAGGGCCCCGACGACGTGCGGGTCGGCCAGGGCCAGTGCCTCCAGGTCGGCGTCGGAGATCGACGGGGAGACCTCCAGGCGGGCCTTGACCTTGCCCTTGATCTGCACGACGCAGGTCACCGTCTCGTCGACCACGTACGCCGGGTCGGCGACCGGGAAGTCCTGGTGGACGACCGAGTCGGCGTGGCCCAGGCGGTGCCACAGCTCCTCCGCGATGTGCGGGGCGAGCGGGGCGACCAGCAGCACCAGCTGCTCGGCGACGGTGCGGGAGAGCGCGCCGCCGGCCTTGGTCAGGTGGTTGTTCAGCTCGGTGATCTTGGCGATGGCCGTGTTGAAGCGCATCCCGGCCATGTCGCCGGAGACCCCGTCGATCGCCTTGTGCAGGGCGCGCAGCGTGTCCTCGTCGGGCGCGGCGTCGACGACGGTGACCTCGCCGGTCGCCTCGTCGACGATGTTGCGCCACAGCCGCTGGAGCAGCCGGTACTGACCGACGACGGCACGGGTGTCCCACGGGCGGGAGACGTCCAGCGGGCCCATCGCCATCTCGTACAGGCGCAGGGTGTCGGCGCCGTACTCGACGCAGATCTCGTCCGGCGTCACGGCGTTCTTCAGGGACTTGCCCATCTTGCCGAGGACGCGGCTGACCTTCTCGCCCTCGTACCAGAACGCGCCGTCGCGCTCCTCGACCTCGGCGGCCGGCACCGCGATGCCACGGGCGTCGCGGTAGACGAAGGCCTGGATCATGCCCTGGTTGTAGAGCTTGTGGAAGGGCTCGGCCGAGGAGATGTGGCCCAGGTCGAAGAGGATCTTGGACCAGAAACGGGCGTACAGCAGGTGGAGCACGGCGTGCTCGGCGCCGCCGACGTACAGGTCGACACCGCCGGTGGGCATGCCGTCGCGCGGACCCATCCAGTACTGCTCGATGGCCGGGTCGACGAGCTTCTCGTCGTTGTGCGGGTCCAGGTAGCGCAGCTCGTACCAGCAGGAACCCGCCCAGTTGGGCATGGTGTTGGTCTCGCGGCGGTACTTCTTCGGTCCGTCGCCCAGGTCGAGGGTGACGTTGACCCACTCCTCGTTGCGGGAGAGCGGGGTCTCGGGCTGGGTGTCGGCGTCGTCCGGGTCGAAGGTCCGCGGCGAGTAGTCCTCGACCTCGGGCAGCTCCAGCGGGAGCATCGACTCCGGCAGCGCGTGGGCGACGCCGTCCTCGTCGTAGACGATCGGGAAGGGCTCGCCCCAGTACCGCTGGCGGCTGAACAGCCAGTCGCGGAGGCGGAAGTTGACGGTGCCCTCGCCGATGCCGCGGTCGGCCAGCCAGTCGGTGATCTTCGCCTTGGCCTCGACGACGCCCAGGCCGTCCAGGGAGATCTCGTCGTTGGCGGAGTTGACCAGCTTCGCCTCGTACGAGCCGAAGGCGTCGTCCCAGGTCGACGGGTCGGTGCCGCGGTCGTCGCTCGGCTCGACGACGCAGCGCATCGGCAGCTCGAAGGCGCGCGCGAAGGCGAAGTCGCGCCCGTCGTGGGCGGGGACGGCCATGATGGCGCCGGTGCCGTAGCCCATGAGGACGTAGTCGGCGATGAAGACGGGGACCTGCTCGCCGCTGACCGGGTTGGTCGCGTACGCGCCGGTGAAGACGCCGGTCTTCTCCTTGGCGTCGGCCTGGCGCTCGACGTCGGACTTGGAGGCGGCCTGCTTGCGGTAGGCGTCGACGGCCTCGCCGGGGGTGGCGTGCCCGCCGGTCCACACCGCGTGGGTGCCCTCGGGCCACTCGGCCGGGACGATCTTGTCGACCAGGTCGTGCTCGGGCGCCAGGACCATGTAGGTGGCGCCGAACAGGGTGTCCTGGCGGGTGGTGAAGACGGTGATGGCACCGGTGTCGCCGACCTGGAAGTCGACGCGGGCGCCCTCGGAGCGGCCGATCCAGTTGCGCTGCTGCAGCTTGATGGCCTCGGGCCAGTCCAGGCCGTCGAGGTCGTCCAGCAGGCGGTCCGCGTAGGCGGTGATCCGCATGTTCCACTGGCGCAGCTTGGCCTTGAAGACGGGGAAGTTGCCGCGCTCGGAGCGGCCGTCGGCGGTGACCTCCTCGTTGGCGAGGACGGTGCCCAGGCCGGGACACCAGTTGACCGGCGCCTCGGAGGCGTACGCCAGGCGGTACTCGCCCAGGACCTCGGTGCGCTCGGCGGCGGAGAGCTCGGCCCACGCGCGCGTGGTGCCGGGGATCTCGCGGGTGCCGTTCTCGAACTGCTCGATCAGCTCGGCGATCGGGCGGGCCTTGGCGGCGTCGGTGTCGTACCAGGAGTTGTAGATCTGGAGGAAGATCCACTGGGTCCACTTGTAGTAGTCCGCGTCGATCGTGGCGAACGACCGGCGCTTGTCGTGGCCCAGACCCAGCCGGCGCAGCTGGGCCTTCATGTTCTCCATGTTGGCCTCGGTGGACACGCGCGGGTGCGTGCCGGTCTGCACCGCGTACTGCTCGGCGGGCAGGCCGAAGGCGTCGAAGCCGAGGGTGTGCAGCACGTTGTGGCCGCTCATGCGCGCGTGGCGGGCGAAGACGTCGGTGGCGATGTAGCCGAGCGGGTGGCCGACGTGGAGGCCCGCACCCGAGGGGTACGGGAACATGTCCATGATGAACTTCTTGGGACGGGCGGCGACCTCGGGGTCGCCCGCCAGGTCACCGGAGGGGTTCGGCGCCTCGTAGGTGCCCTCGGCGTCCCAGACGTCCTGCCAGCGTGCCTCGATGTCGGCGGCCATGGCCGCCGTGTAGCGATGCGGGGCCGCCGTCTCGGCGGCCGTGTTGATCTCGGTCATGGTCCTAGAAGCTCCATCGATCGTCTCTGCCCACTGCCACGAACTGCCACGAAATGAAAAATCCCCTCGCACAGGAGGGGACGCCGCGCCGACTCCGACGGGGACTCTTCCGCCCGTCGGGACTGGTCAGCGCGGCTCGATAAGCAGGAGGCGTACGGCACGCATGGCGCCAGGGTACCGCAGGGCCCGCGCGGGCCGCATCGGTGTTCACCTGCGGCGGGAACGACGAAGCGGGTCATCCGGTGTGGATGACCCGCTTCTCTTCTGTGGAGCTAAGGAGAATTGAACTCCTGACCTCCTGCATGCCATGCAGGCGCTCTACCAACTGAGCTATAGCCCCTTGTGAAGTTGTGCGGCGATCAGTTTACCGCAGAAGCGCGGAGAGCCATCCGATGCGGATGGCCCGTCTGCCCTTCTGTGGAGCTAAGGAGAATTGAACTCCTGACCTCCTGCATGCCATGCAGGCGCTCTACCAACTGAGCTATAGCCCCTCAAGATCGTCTCCGCCCGGCTCCCTCTCGGGTCCTCCTCGCGGCGACGGACAGAACACTAACCGGCCGCCGGGCAGAACTCCAAATCCGTTTCTCCGGCCCCGTCGGAGGCTCCGGGTAGGGTCGCCCCCTGTGTCCCCCTCCGCACCTTCCCCGTCCCGCGCCCGGCCGTGGCCCCTGGTCGCCGCCGCGGCCGCCTGCCTGGTCTCGTTCGCGGCCTTCTGGGTGGCGCAGCGCGTCGCCCACGTGAACATGCTCGACGTGATGGTCTACCGGGCCGAGGCCGAGACGCTCCGCGCCGGCGGCGACCTGTACGCGATGCGCGCCACCTCGGCGAACCTGGCGATGACCTATCCGCCGCTCGCCGCCGTGCTGTTCCTGCCGCTGACGCTGGTGGACGTCCCCCTGATGCGGACGCTCTCCACGGCGGGGAACCTGCTGCTCGTGGTGGCGCTGGTGCGGCTCTCGCTCCGGCTGGTCCGCCCGGTCCTCGCCTCGCCCGCCCGGCGGGCCGACCTGTGGCGTACGACACTGTGGGTCGCCGCGGTCGTGGTCTGGTGCGAGCCGGTGTGGACGACGCTGCGGTACGGGCAGATCAACCTGCTGGTCGCGGTGGCCGTGCTGTGGGACTTCACGCGCCGCGAGGGCAGCCGGTGGGCGGGGCTCGGCATCGGCCTGGCGACCGCGGTGAAACTCACACCGGGGCTCTTCGTGGTGCTGCTCCTCGCCGCGGGGCTGCTGCTGTGGCGGCGCGACCGCTCGATGAACCAGTGGCTGCGCACCGCGCTCACCGCGACCGGGGTCTTCCTGGTCACGACGCTGGCCATGGTGGTGGCACTGCCGGCGGACTCACGGACCTTCTGGACGCGGACGCTGTTCGAGACCGGCCGGGTCGGGCACAAGGAGGAGACCGCCAACCAGTCCCTCAGCGGGGTCCTCGCGCGGCTGATGCACACGGACGCGCCCGGCCTGTGGTGGCTGGCGGCGGCGGTCCTGCTGGGCGGCGCGGCGATGGCGCTCGCGGTGCGGGCGGCGGTGCGCGGCGACAAGGCGGTGGCCGTGGTCGTCACCGCGTTCACGGCGCTGATGGTCTCGCCGATCTCCTGGTCGCACCACTGGGTCTGGTGCGTCCCGCTGCTGATCCTGCTGTACGACCGCTCCACGCGCGCGTGGGCGGTGACGGGCGCGGTGGGCCTGGCCTTCGCCTCGTTCGCGCTGTGGTGGGTGCCCCACGACCCGGGCCGTCCCGAACTCGACCAGAACGCGGGGCAGATGCTGCTGTCGGCGGTCTACCCGCTCACGGCGACGGCGGTCCTCGCCGGCTACGCGCTGGCGGTGCGCCGGACGCGCCTCCCGGCGGTCCCCGAGGCCACCCGGGAGGCCTTCGCGACCCGGGAGCCTCAGGCGGTGGCGAAGGAGTAGAACCGCTTGAGGGTGCAGTGCTCGTCGAGGAGCCGGCCGTAGATCGGCTCCCCCTCGAGCTCGCGGTAGGTCTCGATCGGGTCGCCCTTTATGATCAGCGCCCGCGCGCACTCCTCGCACCAGTACTGGTAGTCGGGGTTGACGGGGTCCATGTCCCGCACGATGGGCGTGCCGCTGCCGCACCAGTCGCACTTCCGCCTGTGCGCACCCAAAGGCCACCCTCCCGTCCGGACCTGGTCCCCCTCCGGCCGTCCGATTCTGCCATGGCCGGGCGGCGGCCCAGAAGTGACAAAACAACAGATCCCGCCCCCCTTGGCAGGGAGACGGGATCCGGTGACTGTGGAGCTAAGGAGAATTGAACTCCTGACCTCCTGCATGCCATGCAGGCGCTCTACCAACTGAGCTATAGCCCCTCGTGTTCTTCGCGCTCGGCGCTGCGAACAAGAAGAACTTTAGCCGGTGACCTGCCGGAAAGTGAAATCCGGGCCCCGGGGGCCCGGACGCCCGGGGTGTGTCAGGTGTCGTCGCCGAGGACCGGCTCGGGGAGCGAGCCGGCGTTGTGCTCCATGAGGCGCCAGCCGCGCGCGCCCTCGCCGAGCACGGACCAGGAGCAGTTCGAGAGGCCGCCGAGGCCCTCCCAGTGGTGCGGCTCCAGCCCGAGGAGGCGGCCGATGGCGGTACGGATGGTGCCGCCGTGGCTGACCACGACCAGGGTTCCGTCCGTCGGGAGCTTGTCGGCGTGCTCCAGGATCACCGGGGCGGCCCGGTCGGCCACCTCGGTCTCCAGCTCGCCGCCGCCCCGGCGCACCGGCTCGCCGCGCTTCCAGGCGGCGTACTGCTCGCCGAACCGCGCGACGATCTCGTCGTGCGTGAGCCCCTGCCACTCCCCCGCGTACGTCTCGCGCAGCGCGGCGTCGTGGTCGACGTCGAGCCCGGTGAGCGCGGCCAGCTCGGCGGCCGTGGCCGCCGTCCGCTTCAGGTCGGAGGCGACGATCGCGTCGGGGCCGAGGGCGGCGAGCAGCCGGGCGGCACGGCGTGCCTGGTGGACGCCCGCCTCCGTGAGCTCGATGTCGGTCGAGCCCTGGAAGCGGCGCTCCAGGTTCCAGGAGGTCTGGCCGTGGCGCCACAGGACGATACGGCGGCCGGTGCCGCCCTTGGCGGCGCTCAGCTCAGCTCACCGTCCGCCCTGTCGGCGCCGGTCAGCTCGGCGTGCTCGGCCGCCTTGCCTCGGGTCTTGACGGCGTCCTCGGGCAGCGAGATCTCGGGGCAGTCCTTCCAGAGGCGCTCCAGCGCGTAGAAGACCCGCTCCTCGCTGTGCTGCACGTGGACGACGATGTCGACGTAGTCCAGGAGGATCCAGCGGGCGTCCCGGTCGCCCTCGCGGCGCACCGGCTTGGCGCCGAGCTCCTTCTGGAGCCGCTCCTCGATCTCGTCGACGATCGACTTGACCTGGCGGTCGTTGGGCGCGGAGGCGAGCAGGAAGGCGTCGGTGATCGACAGCACGTCGCTGACGTCGTACGCGATGATGTCGTGAGCGAGCCGGTCGGCCGCCGCCTGGGCGGCGGCGTTGACGAGCTCGATGGAGCGATCCGTGGCGGTCACAAGCAGGCTTTCGTCGGCGGTCCAGTACCCCTCCAGGGTCTCACGGACCGCCGACGACCCCGTCAACGTCTACGGAGCGCCCGGAATCTCGTAGTCCCGGCCGAGGACGACGGTCACCGTGGCGGTGCCGGCGGGCTTGCCCTTGGTGACCGCTCCCTCGGGCAGGCCGAGGGTCTTGGCGACCTCGACGGCGGTGGCCTTCTGGGCGTCGTCACCGTAGATGACCTGGGACTTCGCCCGGCCGTCGGCCTTCGTGCCGCCGACGAAGGAGTAGCCGCCGTTGATCAGGACGATCTTGGCCGCCTCGACGGCGTCCTCGCCGGTCCCGTCCTTGATCGAGACCCGCGGGACCCCGCCGGCGTCGACGGCGGTGACCTTGCCGCCGAGGATGTCCTCGACCACGCTGTCGCCGGCGCCCTCGCCGAGCGAACCGTCCTGGCCGACCGGGAGGAGCGCCGTCTTGTGGGCGCCGGTCTTGGCGTGCTCGGCGAGCTTGGCCAGGGAGGCGCCGAGGTCCTTCTCGGGAAGGGACGGGTCGGCGATCTGCTCGAGGTACTCGACGGCGGTGGTGGCGTTCGCCGCGTCGCTGGGCATCTTGCGCAGCACTCCGGTCACGACCTGGCCGAAGCGCTGGAGCTGCTTGGCCTCGGCCTCGCCGGAGGCCCGGTAGGTGGCGTAGGCGACGGCGGCGCGGCCGTTGAGGCTCTGCTTCTCGCCGGGGACGACGAGCGGGTCGGCGCCCTTCTTGGCCTTGGGGTCGGGGACGGTGGCGTCGGTGTCGGTCTCGATGCCGCCGAGGTACTCGACGAGGTTCTCCAGGTACGGCGTGTCCAGGCGCCAGGTGCCGGCGATCCTGGCGCCGAGGAGGTTGCCGAGGGCTTCGCGGGTGCCGCTGGAGCCGTCCTCCTCGACGGACTTGCCGAGGGTGGTGGCGGTGCCCTCGCTGTCGGCGACCGCGAGGGCGTTGGGCAGGAGGACGACGGTGCCCTGCCGGGTGGTGGCGTTGTCCACGAGGAGGGCGGTGGAGGTGCCGCCGCCCGCGGTGTCGTGGAGGTGGAGGACGATCGTGTCCCGGCGCTGCGGGCCGGAGGCGGTGCCCTGCTGCTTCTGCTCGCTGTCGCCGGTGCCGGGGAGCAGTCCGGCCGACCAGAGGTAGCCGACGCCGCCGACGGCGGCCAGGACCAGGACGACGACGAGGGCGACGATCCGGTTGCGGCCGCGCCGGCGGGCCTCCTCGCGGCGCTCCGAGCGGCTCTCGGTGAACTTGAGCCAGTCGATGACGTCCTCGGAGTCCTCGTCGGGCTCCTCGATGAAGGAGAACTGCTCCGTGCGGTAGTCCCGGTCTGCCTCGGCGTCCGCCGCGCGGGGGGCGGCCGGCGGCTCGGGGGCGGGCGGCTCGGGGGCGGGCCGCTGGCCGGGGACCCCGGCCGGGGCGGCGACGGGCGCGGCGGGCTCGGGGGCCTGCCACTGCTGCCCGGCGCCCCCGTAGGGGTCGTACGGGTCGTAGGCGGGCTGGGCGTAGCCCCCCTGCTCCTGCCGCCCGTGACCGGCGTAGGCGTCGTAGGAGGGCTGCGAGGGGGCCTGGGGGTGCTGCGGGGCCTGGGGGTGCTGCGGGGTCCGGGGCTGGGCGTAGGGGTCGTACCCGTACGTCTGCTGCTGTCCCGCGTACGGGTCGTACGCGGCCTGCTGCGGGGCCTGCGCCTGCTGCTCGTAGACCGGCTGCCCGTACGCGTCGTAACCGATGACGCGCGGCTGCTGCGGGTAGTACGGGTCGTACGGGTTCTGCTGATCGTTCACCGGTGCCCCTCCCCGGGACTCACTCGCCGCGGTACAGCTGGCGCTTGTCGATGTAGCGGACCACGCCGTCCGGGACGAGATACCAGACGGGGTCGCCCTTCGCGACCCGTGCGCGGCAGTCGGTGGACGAGATGGCGAGGGCCGGGACCTCGACGAGGGAGACTCCGCCCTCGGGCAGGCCGTCGTCGGTGAGGTCGTGACCCGGCCGGGTGACGCCGATGAAGTGGGAGAGGGCGAAGAGCTCCTCCGCGTCGCGCCAGCTGAGGATCTGCCCGAGCGCGTCGGCCCCGGTGATGAAGAAGAGGTCGGCGTCGCTGTTGAGGGAGCGCAGTTCCCGCAGGGTGTCGATGGTGTAGGTGGCGCCGCCGCGGTCGATGTCGATGCGGCTGACCGAGAACTGCGGGTTGGAGGCCGTGGCGATGACCGTCATCAGATAGCGGTCCTCGGCGGGTGACACGGCCTTGTGGCTCTTCTGCCACGGCTCACCGGTCGGGACGAACACCACCTCGTCCAGGTGGAACAGGGCGGCGACCTCGCTGGCCGCCACCAGGTGTCCGTGGTGGATCGGGTCGAACGTCCCGCCCATCACGCCGAGGCGGCGCTTGCCGCGGCCGCCAGTAGGCACTTCCTGCTCTCCCATGCGTGCAGAGCCTACTGGCACGGCGGCGGACGCCGGCTCAGCGGCCTCCCGGTCGGCGTCCGGCTCAGCGGTCGCGGTTGAAGCGGGTGGTGATCCAGAGGAGGAGCATCAGCGCGATGAAGGCGCCGCCGCCCGTGACGTACGGGTTGAGGCTGTCGTGGTTGCCACCGTGCTCGGCGCCCTCGGAGGCAAGCGTGACGAGGTTGGCGGCGGTGCTGTGGAGGCTCATCTTCGGCAGACCTATCCGATCGGGGGTGGGAGCGGAGACTTCGCGCACATCGTATGCGGGTGGTCCGCGCTGTCTCACGCCGACTCAGGCGTTGGCGTCCTCGGCGTCCCCGGACGCCGCCCGGGCGGAGGTGCCGGCGGACTTGCCCCCGGTGTCGCGGGGGGAGTCGCCGGGGGTCTCGCCGTCCGTCTCGTCCCGGCCGTAGCCGCGGAGCAGGAACCAGGCGAGGAGGGCTCCGCCGACCATGGAGATCAACAGGACGACGCGGAGCGTGTCGCCCGGTCCCTGCTGCGCCGCTGCGGCGATCCGGGTGAGGGCGGTGGTGGCCGCGGCGGTGTCCGGCATGCGGGGCGTGCTCCCTCGTTGTCCACAGGGCCCGAGTTGTCCACAGGTCCTCCGCCCACGGTAGCGCCCTCGCCTAGGGTGGGTCGTGTCAGGGGGACGAGTACCGACTCGTACGGATGGACAGGGGGCGTTCATGACCGACAACCACGGCGGGAACCACCAGGGGAGCGAGCCGAGCAGGCGCCGCAAGCGGTTCCCCGGCATCTCCTCGCGGGCCTACGAGCACCCGGCGGACCGTTCGGCGCTGGTGGCGCTGCGGAAGCTGAGCGGTTTCGACACGGTGTTCAAGACGCTGAGCGGCTTGCTGCCCGAGCGCAGTCTCCGGCTGCTCTACCTCTCCGACTCCGTCCGGGTGAGCGACGCGCAGTTCTCCCACCTCAACGACATGCTGCGGGACGCCTGTTACATCCTCGACCTGGAGAAGGTCCCGCCGATGTACGTCACGCAGGACCCGGTGCCGAACGCGATGTGCGTGGGCCTGGACGAGCCGGTGATCGTGCTGACGACGGGCCTCGTCGAGCTGCTCGACGAGGAGGAGATGCGGGCGGTGGTGGGCCACGAGGTCGGCCACGCCCTGTCGGGGCACGCGGTCTACCGGACGGTGCTGCTCTTCCTGACGAACGTGGCGCTGAAGGTCGCCTGGATCCCGCTGGGGAACGTGGCGGTGATGGCCCTCGTGACCGCGCTGCGCGAGTGGTTCCGCAAGTCGGAGCTGTCGGCCGACCGGGCGGGACTCCTGGTCGGGCAGGACCTGCAGGCCTCGATGCGGGGCCTGATGAAGATCGCCGGCGGCAACCACCTGCACGAGATGAACGTGGACGCGTTCCTCGCCCAGGCGGACGAGTACGAGAAGGCCGGTGACCTGCGGGACTCGGTCCTGAAGATCCTCAACGTGCTGCCGCGCTCGCACCCCTTCACCACCGTGCGCGCGGCGGAGCTGAAGAAGTGGTCGGAGAGCCGTGACCACCAGCGGCTGATGGACGGCCACTACCCGAAGCGCGCGGAGGACAAGGACGCCTCGGTCACGGACTCCTTCCGGGAGTCCGCCGGGCACTACGCGCAGACGGTGAAGGACAGCAAGGATCCACTGGTCAAGCTCGTCGGTGACATAGCCGGCGGGGCGGGTGACCTCGCGGGCGACCTGGGCGGCCGGCTGCGGACCGTCTTCGGTGGCGGCGCCCCCAAGCGGCAGCCCGAGCAGGGCACCGACAAGGGCACCGGCAAGGACTCCGGGGAGTAGCGGGCGGGGTCAGGGCCTGGGCTGGGCGGCGGGGGCGAGGGCTCCGCAGAGGGCCGGGGCCGCGGGGCGGGCGGTGGCGTAGGGATCGGTGAGGGCCGGTCCGGCCTCCGCCGGGGCCTCGGCTCCGGCCAGCAGCGGCCGGAGCCCGCCGCCGGTGTCGGCGCCGCAGGCCTGCGGTCCGGCCTCGACGGTGCTGGTCAGCAGCTCGGCCCGGTGCATGCGCAGGTCCTCGCGGTCGAAGCGGAGGTGCAGGGTGCGGTGGACCGTGAAGAGGGAGGCGGCGGCGACGGCGCCCGGGGTCTGGACGGCGGGGCGCAGCGCGTAGGTGAAGGTGTGGTCGGCGGTGACGTCGAGGGTGTCGGGGGTGGTCTCGGCGAAGCGGAGGGTGCCCTGGACCCGGGGCGCTGGTTCGACGACGGCGATCTGCCGGGGGTCGAAGCGGACCACCCAGGCGGCGAGGGCGTGCCGGCCGTCGTCGGCGGGTGACTCGACGCTGCGGTCGAACTGGGCGAGCTGGTCGGGGTCGAGCAGCAGCCGGGCGGGCCGGACGGTCCGGCCCGCGAGGACGTCGGGCTCCAGGGAGGAGGCGACGAGGTAGTCCTTGGCGATGCTGAGGGCGGTGACGACCTGGCCCTCGGAGAAGTGGAGGGTGCGGGCGGCGACGGGGATGTTGATGCCGGCGGCGCCGGTGCGGTACTCGGCGGCGGGGCTGCGGGCGAGGAGCCGGGCGGGGTCGCCGCCGGGGACGGGGCCCTGCGGGGCGAGCGGGACGACGGTGGTCCGCAGCGGTTCGGCGCGCTGGTCGGGCGGCGGCTGGTAGGGGTTGCGCAGGCCGAGGTAGACGGCCGTGCCGAAGGCGAGGAGGATCAGCAGGACCAGCAGGAGGGCCTGGCCGGAGCCGCGGCGGCCGGTGGGGCCGGGGCGGTTGCGGACGGCGAGCGCGTGCTCGCCCATCCGCTCGCGGGCGGAGAACTCCTGGAGGTGGGCAGCCCGGACGAACGCCTCGTCGAAGACGACGGCCCGGTACTCGTCGTCACCGCCGGGGAGCCCCTCGGGGGTCCCCTCAGGCGGGTCGCCACGCCCTGCCATACCTTCAGGGTAGGTCGGCGGGGGCTTCGGTAAACGCCCAGGTACACGACAAGTTCGGAAGTTTTCCGCCGTCGGGGTGATGCCCGTGCGGGCGGTGCGGCCGTCCGGGTGACGTCAGGGTGTGCGGGGCGCGGCGGAGGCCGGCGAGGGCGTCCGGCCGGTGACCGCCGGGTCTCCGGCGACCGGGCGCGCGGAGGGCGGCGGGGCGGCGGCGGTGGCCGGGGTGCCGGTGAGCACCGGGACCGGGGGCGCGGCGGCCGGGGAGGCGGCGGGCGGGGCCGGGTTGGGCTGGTCGACGCCGGTGGAGGCCGGGGGGACCTGGTCCTGCCGGTTGGCGGCGGCTCCGCGGTAGACGGCGGTGAAGGCCAGGGCCACCATGCCGATGCCCATGAGCAGGGCGAGGAGCCAGGCGACGGGCCGGTGCCAGCGGGCGCTGCCCCGGTAGGGGCGCAGGGCGCCGCCGTGGCGGCCGTAGGGGCTGGCGTCGTCGCCGATGTCGTCGGGTTCGTAGAGGGGGCCGACGGGGTCGCGTCCCTCGTCGTAGAGGTCCTCGTCGCCGGCGCCCCTGAGCGCGCGGGCGCGGGCGGACTCGGCTTCGGCGCGGGCCTGGGCGGAGGCGAGGAGGCGTTCGACGGCCGTCGGCTCGTGGACGGTGGCGGCCCGGACGAAGTCCTCGTCCAGGACCACGTCCCAGCGGCCCTCGGCGGCGCCTCCGCGCTCGTCGTCGGGCTCCCAGCCGTTCGGGGACGGCCTGCCCCCCACGTCGTCCGGCACGGATTCAGAGTAGACCGGGGAAGGGGTTTTTGGGCAGGGAGAGTGCGAAGTCTCCCCGCCCGTACCGAAAGGAGGTGTGCGGGGTGTTGTTACCGGATGTGACCGTCGCCGGTCACGATGTACTTGGTGGAGGTGAGCTCCGGAAGGCCCATGGGGCCGCGGGCGTGGAGCTTCTGGGTGGAGATGCCGATCTCCGCGCCGAAGCCGAACTGTCCACCGTCCGTGAAGCGGGTGGAGGCGTTCACGGCCACCGTGGTGGAGTCGACCAGCTGGGTGAAGCGGCGGGCCGCGGCCTGCGAGGTGGTGACGATGGCCTCGGTGTGGCCGGAGGTCCACATGCGGATGTGTTCGACGGCCTTGTCGAGGGAGTCGACGACGGCGGCGGCGATGTCGTGGGAGAGGTACTCGGTCTCCCAGTCCTCGGTGGTGGCCGGGACGACGGTGGCCTTGGTGCCCTCGGCGTGGGCGAGGACCCGCTCGTCGGCGTGGACGGTGACGCCGGCCTCGGCGAGCGCGTCGAGGGCGCGGGGCAGGAAGGCGGCGGCGACGTCCTGGTGGACGAGGAGGGTCTCGGCGGCGTTGCAGACGCTGACCCGCTGGGCCTTGGAGTTGATCAGGATGTCGACGGCCATGTCGAGGTCGGCCTGGGCGTCGACGTAGACGTGGCAGTTGCCGGTGCCGGTCTCGATCACCGGGACCGTGGACTCCTCCACGACCGTGCGGATGAGGGAGGCGCCGCCGCGCGGGATGAGGACGTCCACGAGGCCTCGGGCGCGCATCAGCTCGCGGACCGAGTCGCGGGACTCGCCGGGGACGAGCTGGATCGCGTCGGCGGGCAGGCCGGCGCCGCCGACGGCGTCGCGGAGGACCCGGACGAGGGCGGTGTTGGAGGCGTAGGCGGAGGAGGAGCCGCGGAGGAGGACGGCGTTGCCGGCCTTGAGGCAGAGGGCGGCGGCGTCCACGGTGACGTTGGGCCGGGCCTCGTAGATGATGCCGACGACGCCGAGGGGGACGCGGACCTGGCGGAGGTCGAGGCCGTTGGGGAGGGTCGAGCCCCGGACGACCTCGCCGACCGGGTCGGGCAGGGCGGCGACGTGGCGGACGTCGGCGGCGATGGCGCGGACCCGCTCGGGGGTGAGGGTGAGCCGGTCGATGATCGACTCGCTGGTGCCGGCCTCGCGGGCCTTGGCGATGTCCTCGGCGTTGGCCTCGACGATCTCGGCGGTGCGGACTTCGAGGGCGTCCGCGATGGCGAGGAGGGCTTCGTCCTTGGCCGAGCGCGGCAGTGGCGCGATCTGTGCGGCGGCGCCACGGGCCTGGTAGGCGGCCCGGGTGACCGGGGTCAGGTTGTCGAGGGGCGTCAGCGAGGTCATGCCCGCAGGGTACTGGCACGGACGGGTCCGTCCGGCACGTACGACGGGCGCATCCCGCAGTGCGAGACGCGCCCGGGCCACCGTACGGACGGCGGGGGTCCGGCCCGTCAGGACCAGGGCCCCCGTCCGCTCAGTAGGGGTGGACCCCGACGGGGGCGGCGGGCGGCGGGCCGTAGCCCTCCGCGATCCGCTGGTGGTAGGTCTCCCGGTCGATGACCTCCAGGCCGACGATCTCCCACGGAGGGAGCTTCGCGGTCTGCCGGTGCTCGCCCCAGAGCCGGAGGGCGACGGCGGCCGCGTCGTGCAGGTCGCGGGCCTCCTCCCAGTACCGGATCTCGGCGTGGTCGTTGGCGTAGCGGCTGGTCAGCAGGAAGGGGTGGTCGTGGGCCAGCTGTTCGAGCCCGCGGCGTACCTCCTGCAGCGATGACTCGACGCCGGACACGCTGAGGGTGACGTGCCACAGCTTGGACAGCGGGCGCTCCCCCGCGCCGCCGTCCCGTGTGCCCGTCTCGGCTGCTGTGCTCTCGCCTCCCGAGGCACTGTCCTGTGCCGCGTCGAAGTCGGCTCCGGCCCCGACACTCGTCAGGGCGCGTTCGGCCGTCCCGCGGGGCAGTGCCCCTGGGCGCGCTCGTCTCACCGGCGGCCTCCTGTGTGATGCGTGTGGTGCTGTACCCCGCGTTGCTCGTTACCCCCGAGACAAAGTTGACCAGTCCGAGCCGCCGCATGGGGCGGTTTTGGTAAAGGTCCCTTCCGGATGGCAGGAGTTTCAGCCGTTTCGGCGGGGGTTTCGCAAGGGCTTCCGCACGGGGGCGCGGCGGGGCCCGCGGCCGGGTCTCAGCCGAGGACCACGAGGTCGTCGCGGTGGACGACCTCGCGCTCGTACTCGGGGCCGAGCTCCCGGGCGAGCTCGTGCGTCGAACGGCCCAGCATCCGGGGGAGCTCCTTGGCGTCGAAGTTGACGAGGCCGCGGGCGACGGGGCGGCCGGAGCCGTCGCGGAGCTCGACCGGGTCCCCGGCGACGAAGTCGCCCTCGACGGCGGCGATGCCGGCGGCGAGCAGCGACTTCTTGCCCTCGACGACGGCGCGCACGGCCCCGTCGTCGAGTCCGAGGGAGCCCTGGGGGGTGGAGGCGTGGGCGAGCCAGAGGAGCCGGTCGGCGGAGCGGCGGCCGGTGCGCTGGAAGTACGTACCGGTGTCGCGGCCGGCGAGGGCGTCGGCGGCGCGGCTGGCGGAGGTGAGGACGACGGGGATGCCAGCGGCGGCGGCGATCCGGGCGGCCTCGACCTTGGTGACCATGCCGCCGGTGCCGACGCCGGCCTTGCCGGCGGAGCCGATCTCGACGTGGGCGATGTCCTGCGGGCCGCCGACCTCGGCGATCCGGGAGGTGCCGGGCTTGGCGGGGTCGCCGTCGTAGAGGCCGTCGACGTCGGAGAGGAGGACGAGGAGGTCGGCGCGGACGAGGTGGGCGACGAGCGCGGCGAGGCGGTCGTTGTCGCCGAAGCGGATCTCGTCGGTGGCGACGGTGTCGTTCTCGTTGACGACCGGCAGCGCGCCCATGGCGAGGAGCTGGTCGAGGGTGCGGTAGGCGTTGCGGTAGTGGGCGCGACGGCTGGTGTCGTCGGTGGTGAGCAGCACCTGGCCGACGCGGACGCCGTAGCGGGCGAAGGAGGCGGTGTAGCGGGCGACGAGGAGGCCCTGGCCGACGCTGGCGGCGGCCTGCTGGCGGGCCAGGTCCTTGGGGCGGCGGGTGAGGCCGAGCGGGGCGAGTCCGGCGGCGATGGCGCCGGAGGAGACCAGCACGATCTCCTTCTCGCCGCCGCTGCGGACCTTGGCGAGGACGTCGACGAGGGCGTCGACCCGGTCGGCGTCGAGGCCGCCGGCGGCGGTGGTGAGCGAGGAGGAGCCGACCTTGACGACGATGCGGCGCGCCTCGGTGACGAAGGGGCGGGTCACGGGCGGGGTCGTCGGCTGCGGGGTCGTCGGCTGCGGAGTCGCGTCCTGTCGGTTCATGTCCTGCTGCACCGTCGCCATCTCCGTCGCCACCTGCGCCGTCCTCGTTCGCTGTCTCTGGCGCCGTCCGCTCCCGGCACGGTCGCGAGGGGCAATCTACGCGAGCCGGGACGGCCGCCGCTCCTCCATTCCGCTCTCCGGACCGCCGTCCCCGGGACCGCCGGCCCCGGGACCGGTGCCGTCCGGACCGCGGCTGACGAGGATCCGGCGGGAGATCACGTAGGTGAAGGGGATGGCGACGACGGCGGCCACGAGTGGCGCGATCCTGTCGTCCATTCCGGCCCAGGTGACGAGCGCGTACAGGCCGGCGCTCTGCACGACGTAGTTGGTGACGTTGGTGAGGGGGAAGAGGGCGAACTTCTTCCAGGTGGGACGGGTGCGGTAGGTGAAGTAGGTGTTGAGGAAGAAGGAGCCCACCATGCTGAGCAGGAAGGCGAGGGTGTACGCGGCGAAGTACGGCATCCAGGGGTGGAGCAGCAGGTAGCAGCCGAAGAAGGTGCCGGTGTTGATCCCGCCCACCACGCCGAAGCGGATGATCTGGCCGAGCTGGTCTCGCATGGGGCCCATCAGATCGCCGCGAGATGAACGGGACGTGCCGTGGGGGCGACGCGCGCACGGCGAACGCCCCCTCGCGTCCCGCGTACGGCCGCGCGAAGGGGCCGGGCCGTCCGGCGGCGCAGCGACCCGCGCCACGGACGCCCCCCGGCCCGGACGGTCACGCCTCACGCGTCCCCCGGCCCGGGCGCCCGCGCCTCAGACGGTCGCGTCCCGGGCGGTCGCGTCCCGGGCGGTCGCGTCCCGGGCGGTCGCGTCCCGGGCGTCCGCGTCTCAGACGTCCCCTGGCCCGGACCGGTCGCGTCTCAGACGGTCGCGCCGTGGCGGGCCGTCCAGCCGGCCCAGGCGGAGGCGACCATGTCGCGGACGTCGCGCCGGGCCTTCCAGCCCAGCTCGGCGGCGATCAGGTCGGCGGAGGCGACGACGCCGGCCGGGTCGCCGGGGCGGCGCGGGGTGACGACGGGCTCGGTCGTGCGCCCGGTGACCTCGCCGATGAGGGCGACCATCTCCGCGACGGAGACGCCCTCGCCCCGTCCGATGTTGACGGTGAGGTCGCGCGGCTCGCCGCTCCCCGCCCACGCGGCGAGCTTGTGGGCGGCGGCCAGGTGCGCGTCGGCGACGTCCTCGACGTGGATGTAGTCGCGGACGCAGGTGCCGTCGGGGGTGGCGTAGTCGTCGCCGAAGATCCGGGGCGCCTCGCCGGCGTCGAGCCGCTCGAAGACCATCGGCACCAGGTTGAAGACGCCGGTGTCGGCGAGCTCGGGGCCGGCCGCGCCGGCCACGTTGAAGTAGCGCAGGCAGGCGGTGGCGATGCCGTGGGCCCGGCCGGCCGCGCGGACCAGCCACTCGCCGGCGAGCTTGGTCTCGCCGTACGGGCTCATCGGCCGGCAGGGGGTCGCCTCGGTGACGAGGTCGACGTCCGGCATGCCGTACACGGAGGCGGAGGAGGAGAAGAGGAAGCTGCGCACCCCGGCCGCGGCGACGGCCTCCAGGAGGACGGTGAGGCCGCCGATGTTCTCGCCGTAGTAGTGCAGCGGCAGCTCGACGGACTCGCCGACCTGCTTCTTTCCGGCGAGGTGGACGACGCCGGTGACGGCGTGCCCGGCGAGCGTCCGGTCGAGCAGTTCGCGGTCGAGGACGGAGCCGACGACCAGCGGTACGCCCTCGGGGACACGGTGCGCGTGCCCGGTGGACAGGTCGTCGAGGACGACGACCCGCTCGCCCGCCGCCGTCATGGCCCGGACCACGTGCGCGCCGATGTAGCCGGCACCGCCGGTGATCAGGTACGTCATGCTGAACCACACCCCTCGTCCGCCCCCGGTGCCCGTGCACCGGTACTCCACCGTACCGACCGGACCCCCTCCGGCGGGCCGGACCGCTCCGGAAGGGGCGGTGGCCAGGCGTCATACTGGACGGGTTCACCCTTCCGTTGGGTCACGTTCAAGGAGTCGACCGCAGTGCGAAATCCCGAGGCACCCAGGCTGCTTGGGGTCTACCGCCGAGCCGTGCCGGAACGCGTGAGGCGGGCCATCGTCTCGCAGGTCGACGCCGACATGCGCCGACGGGTGAAGATGCGCATCGCCAGTGGCACCGCGGCCGCCGAGCGGCGGCGCGGCGGACGGCTCGCCAAGCGTTACGGGACCTACACCGCCGGTGCCGACCGCGCCGTGATCAACATCGGCCGGGAGCCGAAGGTGGCGCTCGTCACCGAGGGGATCACCCCGCTCGCGGCCCGCCGGGCCAACCTGGACGCGGTCCTGGCGGCGCTGGCCTCGGCGGGCGTCGAGCACTTCTGCGTCCGCGGCCAGTCGGACACCGCGGCCGCCGTCGCGGTCCGCGCGGAGGACCGCGCCGCCGTCCTCGCCGCCCTCGCCGAGGCCTGCAAGCGGCTGCCCGGGTACGTGACGCCGGTCAACGGCAACAACCCGGTCACCCGCGAGTCCCAGCCCGGCTTCGAACCGGCGACCTGGCAGCGGCTGGGAACCTCCGCCGTGCTGCGCCTCACCTGGTACCACACGGACCCGACCCACCAGCTGGCCCTCGGCGACCTGTACGGCTGCGACGTCGAGTTCTGGACGCTGGAGGAGGGCGAGCTGACCGCGCCCCGGGCCGGCCGGATCGCCACGGTCCTGCCGCCCGCCGGCGAGATCGTCCCGCTGGCGGAGCCGTACTTCACCAGCCTCGCGCCCCGCGACCCGGAGGGCGCCCCGCTCGTCCCCGCCCGCGCGGAGACCGCCGTGGTCCCCACCACCGAGGTCACCTTCCCGGTCGACGTCGTCTACACCTGGGTGGACGGCGCGGACCCGGCCTGGCTGCGCCGCCGCGCCGAGTTCTCCGGCGAGGGCTACCACGCGGAGGCGGCCAACGCCGCCCGCTACCTCAGCCGCGACGAGCTGCGCTACTCGCTGCGCTCGCTCCACATGTACGCGCCCTGGGTGCGGAACATCTACCTGGTGACCGACGACCAGACGCCGGAGTGGCTGGACACCGGCGCGCCGGGCCTGAAGGTCGTCCCGCACCGGGACGTCTTCCGCTCCCCCGAGCTGCTGCCGACCTTCAACTCGCACGCGATCGAGTCGCAGCTGCACCACATCGAGGGGCTCTCCGAGCACTTCCTCTACTTCAACGACGACGTGATGCTCGGCAACGAGGTGACGCCGGGCGACTTCTTCCTCGCCAACGGCCTCACGAAGTTCTTCCCGTCGTCGGCGCTGGTGCCGCTCGGCGAGCGGACCGTCGACGACCCGCCGGTGGCCGCCGCCGGCAAGAACAACCGCCGCCTGATCCAGGAGCGGTACGGCGCCGTCCTCGTCCAGAAGATGAAGCACATGCCGCACCCGCTGCGCCGCAGCGTGCTGACGGAGATCGAGACGGAGTTCGCCGAGGAGTACCGCCTGACGGAGGCGAACCGCTTCCGCAGCATCGACGACATCTCGATCTCGTCCTCGCTGCACCACTACTACGCCTTCCACACCGGGCGCGCGGTCCCCTCCCAGCTGCCGTACTCCTACCTGGACCTGACCCACCCGTGGACCGAGACCCGGCTCGGCCGGCTCCTCGCCGCCAGGGACAGGACGGTCTTCTGCGTCAACGACACCGTCTCGACGGAGCAGGAGGTGGGCGAGCAGAAGGACCTGATCACCCCCTTCCTGGAGGCCTACTTCCCGGTCCCGAGCCCGTACGAGAAGTAGCCGCCGTCACGGCACGGAGAAAGGGGGCGCCCGGACCGGATCGGTCCGGGCGCCCCCTCCGTGTCGACGGCGCCGCGCGCGTCAGTCGCGCTCGTACGGGGAGCGGACCGGGAAGTACGCCTCCAGGAACGCCCGCAGCACGCGGTCCTGCTCGTCCAGCGGGACCTCGGCCTCGGCGGACTCGCCGATGCAGAGGACGTCCCGGTGGCGCGCGGCCAGCAGACGGCTCAGCGCCACGTGGTGCTTGTAGTCGCCGATGTTGACGTAGGCCGAGGAGATGCTGCCCTGCGCCGCCTTCGCCGTGAGGTAGGCGAAGTGGTGGTGGAGCGACGAGGTGATCGACAGGTCGGTCCGGCCGCGGAACGGGGTGGCCGCCGTGCGGGAGGTCTCCTCGGGCCAGCGCTCGGCGATCGCCTCCAGGACGCTGCGGCGCAGCGGGTGCGGCGTGTGGAGGAAGCCGTGGGTGGCGATCCGGCCGAACTCCTCCTCCAGGAGCGCCTGGTTGTTCTTGGCCGCGACGAAGTAGCCCTCGGTCTCCTCGGTGACCTCGCCCGGCGGGACGGCCGTCGGCGAGCGGAAGAAGTACGAGGTGCCGTTCGACTGGAAGAACTTGCTCGGGGCCAGCGGACGCGCGAAGAAGACGTCGTCGTTGACGTAGAGGAAGTGCTCCGAGAGCCCCTCGATGCGGTGCAGCTGCGACTCGATCGCGTGCGAGTTGAAGGTCGGCAGCCACTCCGGGTCGCCGAAGATCTCGCGGTGGCTGACCACCTGGATGTCCGGGTGCTCGGTGTTCAGCCAGGACGGCACCTGGTCGTCCGTCACCAGGAAGACCTTGCGGATCCAGGGGGCGTGCGTGGCGAGCGAGCGGAGCGAGTAGCGCAGCTCGTCGCGGTTGCGGAAGCGGACGTCGCCGGACTGGGCGTCGTCGGTGGCGAGCCCGGCCGCCTGCCGGGCGGCGTCGCGCTTCGCGCGCCACGCCGGGTCGGTGTCGTCGACCCAGGTGTAGACGGCGTCGATCGGGAAGTCGACGTCCCACATGAGGCGCTTCGTCAGGACGTCGACCGTCGGGTAGTCGCGGTCGCCGACGGTGATCCGGGCGCCGCCGTCGAGCGAGGGCAGGCGCGGGCCGACCAGCGTGGTGCCGCGGGGCGCGGTGAACCAGCGGGGCTCCGCCTCCTCCTGGGGCCAGAACTCGACGCTGCAGCCGTAGACCGGGCCGTACCGGAGGATGCGGCTGTCGCTCACCATCGGCTTGAAGACGCGTACGGCGGCGACCTCGGGCGCGGCGGTCAGCGTCTCCGCGAGGCGGGCGCCCGGCGCGGCGGTCCGGGGCGCGACCAGCTCGGCGTAGACCGGCTTGCCGTGCAGCTCCGTGCCGAGGGCGCGCAGCGCCCGCTCGCGGTCGGTCTCCTTGACGGCGATGCGGTGGCTGACGGTCGACGGGTCGTGCAGCAGCACGTACGGGACGTCGTGCCGCTCCAGCGCCTCGGCGCTGATCTCCAGGTTGATCTGGCCCATGCGCCAGGCCGGGATGTCGTTTCGCACCTCGGCGAGGCGGCCGGCGGAGCGCACCAGGGTCTTGCGGTCCTGGGCCTGGAGGATGACCTCGCGGGCCTTCTGCTCGTCGTCGGAGGGCGCGAGCTTGCTGATCGGGGCGGAGACGGCGAAGGTCCGGCTCCCGCCGCCGGCGATGCGGCGGGCGGTGCGGTCGGCGCGGGCCGCGGCGCGGGCGGCGTCCGGCTCGGAGCGCAGCGCGGTGAAGAGCTCGTCCCACCGGGCGTTGACGACCTCGGGGGCGAAACGCTCCCGCGCGCCTTCCCGGGCGGCCGCGCCGTAGGCGGCGCGGAGCTCGTCGTCGCCCATCAGGCGGGCCATCGCCGCGCCCAGGGAGGCGACGTCGTCGGCGGGCACCAGCAGGCCGTCGACCTCGTGGCGGACGATCTGGGAGGGGCCGGTCAGCGCGTCGTACGCGACGACGGGGACGCCGGCCGTGAACGCCTCCAGCATGACGAGGCCGAAGGACTCGACGCGGGACGGCATCAGGCAGATGGCGGCCTTCGCCCACTCCTCGGCCATCTGCTGGCTGCGGCCGACGAGCTCGACGCGGTCGTGCATGCCGAGGCTCTCGACGAGGCGGCGCAGGTTGACCAGCTGGGGGCCGTCGCCGAAGAGGCGCAGCCGCCACTCCGGGAAGTCCTCGGCGAGCTCGGAGAAGGCCTGCACCGCGTGGTCGAGCTGCTTCTCCGGCACCATGCGGCCGGCCACGACGATGGTCTTGCCGCCGAGGTCGGAGCGCGGGCGGTACCCCTCGGGCATCGCGTTCGGGATGGTGGCGAGGAGGGGCGCGGAGTCGCCGAGGGACTCGGCGAACCAGTCGGTGGTCAGCTCGGTGAGCGAGACCAGCGCGTCGAGCCGCGGGGCGTGGGTGAGCAGCGGCTCGCCGGTGGCGCCGCGCAGCTGGGAGACGCGGTGCTCCTGGTGGACGGTGGCCACCGAGGAGGGGACGAGCCTGACGGCCGCGGCCATGAGGGCCGGCGTGGTCGTCACCAGGACATCGGTGTCGAGGCCCGAGAGCGCGGCCGTCATCTCGATGTCGGAGAGGCGGTCGAAGGTGGACTCCCAGACCGGCTCGATGAGCTCGCTGGGCAGCTTGGCGAGGGCCGCGCACTCCTCCGGCGTGAGGGAGGTCTCGCGGACCGGGCGAGGGGTGCGGCCCGTGCGGTCCACGAGGTAGCGGACCGGCAGGCTCTTCGCCTCCTGGAGGAAGGGCTCCTCGGCGGTCTTGAAGACGCTGAGGATCTCTACCTCGTGACGCGACAGGAGCTGGGTGGCCTGCGTGTAGGCAGCCATCTCGGTGCCGCCCATCGCATCGCCCCAGGTGAGCAGGATGGTGATCTTCATGCGACTTCCTCTGCGCCGTGGGGGGCGCCTTCGAACGCGACGCAGGAAACGGCGAGCGCTCCGGCCGACGTGATGTAGGCATGCGCTCGGAGGAGCGTGCCGTCTTCCAGGGCGATGATCCTGAACGTGGTGCGGATCACCTGGTGGCGCCGCCTCACGTCCGTGAGCCTGCGGCCGATCTTGAGACCGGTCCGTCCGTGCTGGAGCTGCATGTCCCAGCGGTACGAGCGTCCGCCGGCCACCATCTCGGCCAGGGGCACCTCGAAGGTGAACGCGTCGCCGTCCCACTCCAGGGGGGTCGGCACCACGGTACCGCCGCCGCGGCGGACGGCCTGGGCGGTGTAGCCGGAGACCGGCCCCTGACGGGCGATGAGCCGGCCGTGGACCACGATGCGGTCCCAGCGGAGGTCGAAGCGGTCGAGCTCGGCCTGGTGGACGGGGGCGCGCACCTTCAGGACCGCGAAGCCGTCGACCGACCGCATGATCCGGAAGTGGGCGCCGCTGTCCGGCGACGGGGAGACGGGGGCCGTCGGGCCGTCCGTCGTGGGGAGCGCCACGGCGCCGACCCCGGCCCGGAGCTCCTTGCCGTCGGCGCCGGTGAGGACGACGCCGATGCGCCAGAGACCGGAGAAGAGGGCCACGCCGGCCCGCCCGGGGCCGTGCTCCTCGGGGTGGTCCGCGAGGTCGGTGCGGTCCGTGTACCGGAGGGCGGTGGTGGCGGTGAGCAGGCGGCTGCCGTCGCTCTGGGGCTCGACCTCCAGGTCGAGCCGGAGGTGCCGGCCGCCGCGGGTGAGCTCCAGGTGGGCGGAGGTGACGTCGACGGCCGCGGGGGCGGTGAGGGCGACGTTCAGGGTCCGTCCGCCGAGGACGGAGAGGTGGACGGCGTGGAGGGCCGGACGCGGGCGGATGCCGGACGCGAAGGCGGGGGCCGTCTGCAGCCGCTCGACCCGGCGGCGCATCCTGACGGCAGCCTGGCGGGCTCGCTTGGCGGCACCCACCGCATAGGGCAGCAGTGAGTCACTCACGACGAATCCCGCGCTTCCACTCTGGACTGACAGTCAGCGCCACATAGTGTCAAGGGGGCAGAAGCATTGGCAAGTCACCCCCGAACGATCACGGCGTGACCGCAATCACGTCATCAGATGAACCCCGCGTGGCCTTTTCCCCCTCTCTCTCAAGGGATCCTTGCCATGACCACACAGGAAAGTCACGGGGAGAAATGGGACACTGGAGATCGTTCGCCGACATCGCGCTGTCACGGCGGACTCTGCTGGCCTCGGCTGCCGCGGCCACGGTGGCGGGAGCCGTCAGCGGTTGTGGTTCCACGGCGAACTCGACCGTATCGATACCGGCCCAGGCCACCGGACCCGCGGGCAGTACGCCGGTCCACCGCCTGGCCGCCACGGACACGCGGGCCGGATTCGCCGCGGCGGGGGCGCCCGCGGTGCTGCAGATCGTGGCCCACCCCGACGACGACCTGTTCTTCATGAACCCGGACCTCGTCCAGAACCTCTCCGCGGGCATACCCGTGACGTCCGTCTACGTGACGGACGGCGGCTCCTTCGGACTGAACACGATCCCCGGGCAGCCGGACCCCGAGCCCAACGTGCCGGCCTACGTCTCCTCCCGCCAGCAGGGGCTCCGCCAGGCGTACGCCATGATGCTGGGCGCCCGGCTCTTCACCCCGTGGGAGCGCACCGTCCTCCCGCTGCCCGGCGGCCGGACGGCCGAGGTCAACCGGCTGGAGCACAACGGCAAGTCGGCCGAGCTCATCTTCCTGAACCTGCGGATGCACGCGAAGAACGGCATCCGGACCGTCAACCTGACCCGGCTGTGGCACACCCCGGGCGTGACGCTCCCCACCCAGCCGGCTCCCGAGTCGCCGGTGCAGGAGAAGTACACGTACACGCGTCAGGACCTCGTGGAGACGCTGGTCTTCCTGCTCTCCCGGCGCAAGCCCACGCTGGTCCGCACGCTCGACCCGGACCCGGACACGCAGGTCCACGACGAGCTGCACCCGATCGGCAGCGACCAGCACGGCTTCTCCGACCACCCGGACCACACCGCCGCGGCGCTCTTCGCCTGGCGGGCGCTGGCCGAGTGGGGCGGGCGGACCGGCCGCGGCACGCAGGCGCCCGTCTTCCAGACGGAGTCCTTCCGCGGCTACTACAACCAGCGCTGGCCGAAGAACCTGCCGGAGAAGACCTTCGAGCAGAAGGCCCTCTACCTCAACGCCTACGGCGGCGGCCCCGACTGGCAGTGCGGCAACGCCTCCGGCTGCGGCGACTACGCCTTCGGCCAGGACTCGGTCGTCAAGTCGCCCAAGGGCTGGGCGCGTTCCACCCACCGCCGCTACCCGAACGCCGGCCCCAAGGCGGTCGCCGGGGCGAACGGCGCGCTGACCGTGTACGCGGTCCTCGGCACCCGGCTCGCCCGCTGGACCACCGACGCCGCGGGGCGGCCCGGCCCGCCCGAGGACCTCGGCGGCGGTCCGCTCGCCCCCTCCATATCCGTGGTGCGGCTGAAGGACGGCCGCCACCTCGTCTTCGCCCTGCGCTTCTCCTCCCTGGAGGGCACCCCCGGCCGGAACCGGCGCGAGATAGTGATGCTGCGTCAGCAGTCGGCGGGCGGGGCCTTCGAGAGCTCGTGGACCAGCCTCGGCTCCCCCGAGACCAGGACGTGGCGGACCCGGCTGACCGGCGCGCCGACGGCGGTGCTCGGCGCCGACGGGCGCGTCCACGTCTTCTCCCGCAACGGCGCCAAGGGCGTCAGCACCCGGGTGCTCGGCGGCAACGGCAAGTGGACCGGCTGGGAGCCGCTGCCCACCGGACGCATACAGGACGGGCTCACGGCGACGGTCGACGGCCACGGGCTCATCCACCTCTTCGGCACCTCCGCCAACTGGGTCGAGCACTGGACCCAGCGCACCCCCGGCGGCGAACTGCTCCGCGGCACCCGGCGCCTCGCCCACCTGCCCGGTGACGTGCCGGACGCCATCACCGCCGCGGACGGGGCGGTGCTCCTCGGCTACCGCGCCGTCGCCAGCGACGAGGTGTTCATCGAGCGGATGGCCGCGGGCCGCGCCAAGCGGTGGACCACCGTGGCCAAGCCGCGGCTGTCCGGCTACGGCCGGGTGAGCCTGACCGCCGGCCGCGGGGCGAGCGCGGGCAACGGCGTCGTCGCCGTCCCGGCCGGGGCGACCGACGTGCTGGCGTACGACATCAGCGGCGGGCGCGCCTCCGCCGTGGGCTCCCCCGCCCTGCTGACGGTCGGCACCCCGTCCGCGCTGACCCTCGCGGGCGGCGCCCCGGTCTCCGTGGCGCTGGGCATCGACGGGGCTCCCCGCATCACCCAGCTGCGCGACATCCGCACCAGCTGACCCCGTACGACGACGGGATCCCGGTACGACGAAAGGACCCCCACCCGGCCGAGCCGGGTGGGGGTCCTTTCGTCGTACGGCTCCCGCTTAGAACGGGTTGAAGTCGTCGTACTCCCGCTCCGCGTCGTCCCGCTCCGCGTCACGGTCGCGACGGCGCTGCGCCGCGGGACGCGGGGCGTCGAAGCGGTGGTCCTCGCCGCGGCGGCCGAGCATCTCGGCACCGGCCATGAGGGTGGGCTCCCAGTCGAAGACGACCGCGTTCTCCTCGGCGCCGATGGCGACGCCGTCGCCGGCGCGGGCGCCGGCCTTCATCAGCGCGTCCTCGACACCGAGGCGGTTGAGGCGGTCGGCCAGGTAGCCGACGGCCTCGTCGTTGTTGAAGTCGGTCTGGCGGACCCAGCGCTCCGGCTTCTCGCCGCGCACCCGGTAGACGTCCTCGTGCTCCTCGTACGTGACGGTGAAGCCGGCGTCGTCGACGGCCTTCGGGCGGATGACGATCCGGGTCGCCTCCTCCTTCGGCTTCGCGGCGCGCGCCTGCGCGACGATCTCGGCGAGGGCGAAGGAGAGCTCCTTCAGGCCCGTGCGGGCGACCGCGGAGACCTCGAAGACGCGGTAGCCGCGCTCCTCCAGGTCCGGGCGGATCATGTCGGCGAGGTCCTGGCCGTCCGGGATGTCGATCTTGTTGAGGACGACGATGCGCGGACGGTCCTCGAGGCCGCCGTACTGCTTCAGCTCCTCCTCGATGACGTCGAGGTCGCTGACCGGGTCGCGGTCGGACTCCAGCGTCGCCGTGTCGAGGACGTGGACGAGGACCGAGCAGCGCTCGACGTGGCGCAGGAACTCCAGGCCGAGACCGCGGCCCTGGCTCGCGCCGGGGATGAGACCGGGGACGTCGGCGATGGTGTAGACGGTCGAACCGGCCGTCACCACGCCGAGGTTCGGGACCAGGGTGGTGAAGGGGTAGTCCGCGATCTTCGGCTTGGCGGCCGAGAGGACGGAGATCAGCGAGGACTTGCCGGCGCTGGGGTAGCCGACGAGCGCCACGTCGGCGACGGTCTTCAGCTCCAGGACGATGTCCTGGAGGTCGCCGGGCACGCCGAGCAGGGCGAAGCCGGGGGCCTTGCGGCGGGCGGAGGAGAGCGCCGCGTTGCCGAGGCCGCCGCGGCCGCCCTCGGCGGCGACGTACGTCGTGCCGTGGCCGACGAGGTCCGCGAGGACCTCGCCCTTCTTGTCGAGGACGACGGTGCCGTCGGGCACGTACAGGACGAGGTCCTGGCCGTCCTTGCCCGCGCGGTTGCCGCCCTCGCCGGGCTTGCCGTTGGTGGCCTTGCGGTGCGGCGAGTGGTGGTACTCCAGCAGGGTGGTGACCGACTGGTCGACGACCAGGATCACGTCGCCGCCGCGGCCGCCGTTGCCGCCGTCGGGGCCGCCGAGCGGCTTGAACTTCTCGCGATGGACGGAGGCGCAGCCGTGGCCCCCGTTACCCGCGGCGACGTGCAGCTCGACGCGGTCCACGAAGGTGGTCATGGTTCTGTGCCTCCAGAAGAGCGAACGGAAAAGCTATGTACGGGAATGTCTATCTAGTAACACGCGAAAGGCGGACCCTCTTCCCGGCAGGGAAGTGAGGTCCGCCTCCGCAATGCGTCCGATCAGGCGACCGGAACGATGTTCACGACCTTGCGGCCACGGAAGGTGCCGAACTGCACCGAACCGGCCTGCAGGGCGAACAGCGTGTCGTCGCCACCGCGACCGACACCCGAGCCCGGGTGGAAGTGGGTGCCGCGCTGGCGGACCAGGATCTCACCCGCGTTGACGACCTGACCGCCGAAGCGCTTCACGCCGAGCCGCTGGGCGTTGGAATCGCGACCGTTCCGGGTGGACGATGCGCCCTTCTTGTGTGCCATTGCTCAGTCCCTCTTTACTTCGCGGCCGTCGGGATGGACGTGACCTTGATCGCCGTGTACTGCTGACGGTGACCCTGGCGACGGCGGTAGCCGGTCTTGTTCTTGTAGCGCAGGATGTCGATCTTGGCGCCCTTGGTGTGGTCCACGACCTCGGCCTGGACCTTGATGCCCGCCAGGACCCACGGGTCGCTGGTCACGGCGTCGCCGTCGACGACGAGCAGGGTCGAGAGCTCGACCGTGTCGCCGGGCTTGGCGGTGGAAATCTTGTCAACCTCAACGATGTCGCCGACAGCAACCTTGTGCTGGCGACCACCGCTGCGCACGATGGCGTACACGCGGATCTCTCTCTCACTCGGTAATGGGGACCTCTGACGCCAGCCGCCCAAGCGCGGGCCCGGGGGCCCACGGCGATCCGGATCGGACGAGCGGCCTCTCCCGTCGAGCGGGAGGGGGGTGCTCAGAGGCGCGGCGCGCCATAGACACGCCGACGGTCTAGGTTACGGGCGCCTGCCACAGAGGGTCAAATTCGCCCGTGCGGGTGCGGACCGCCCCGGCGGGCCCCCTCACGGGGCCCGCCGGGGCGGTTCCGGCTCAGTCCTGGGCCGGGGCCGCGGTCTTCTCCGCGGCCTTCTTGGCCGGGGCCTTCTTCGCGGTGGTCTTCTTCGCCACCGTCTTCTTGGCCGCCGTCTTCTTGGTGGCGGCCTTCTTGGCGGTGGCCTTCTTCGCCGCCGTCTTCCGCGCGGTCTTCTTGGCCGCCGGGGCGGCCTCGGTCTCCTCCGCGGCCGGGGCGGCGTCCGCCTGCGGCTCCTCGGCCGGGGCGGCCGCGGCCACCACGATCTCGGCGGCCTCGGCACCGGCGGGGGCGCCGGCCGGGGCGGTGGCCTTGCGGACCACCCGGCGGCGGGCGCGCGGCGCGGCGGCCACCGGGGCCTCCTCGGCGACGGGCTCGGCGGCCGGCGCGGGCGCGGCCTCCACGACCGGCTCCGCCACGGCCTCCGGCTCGGCTGCCGCCACCGGCTCCGCCACGACGGGCTCCGCCGCGACGGCGGTCCCCGCCTCGGCGGCCTGCCCGGCGGTGGAGACGACCGGGGAGGTGGCACGGCGGGTGGCCCGGCGGCGGGTGCGCGGCGCGGGCGCCGCCTCCACCGTCTCGACGGCCTCCACGACCGGCTCCGGCGCGGCCTCGGCCACGACGGGCTCGGCCGCGACCGGCTCGGCCACGACGGGCTCCGGCTCCGCGATCGGCGTCGGGACCGGGGCGGCGGTCGGGGTCACCGGCGCGGTCACCTTGCGGGTGACGCGGCGGCGGCCACGGCCGCGGGTCGCGGCGGCCTCGGCCTCGGCGGCGCTGCCGTACAGCTCCTCGTCCGCGGCGATCGGGACCGGCACGGCCACCGGGGCGGCCAGCTCGGCCGCGACCTCGGCCTCGGTCTCGGCGTGGACCTCGGCCTCGTGCGTCTCGTGGGCGTGGTCGTGCCCGTCGCCGCCGCGGCCGCGCTTCTTCGAGCGCTTGCCGCCACCGCCGCCGCCGTGCGTGGCCGGCTGCTCCATGTGGACGATGACACCGCGCCCGTTGCAGTGGACGCAGGTCTCGGAGAAGGACTCCAGGAGGCCCTGGCCGACCCGCTTGCGGGTCATCTGGACCAGGCCGAGCGAGGTGACCTCGGCCACCTGGTGCTTGGTCCGGTCGCGGCCCAGGCACTCCAGGAGGCGGCGCAGCACGAGGTCGCGGTTGGACTCCAGCACCATGTCGATGAAGTCGATGACGACGATGCCGCCGAGGTCGCGCAGCCGCAGCTGGCGCACGATCTCCTCGGCCGCCTCCAGGTTGTTCCTGGTGACGGTCTCCTCCAGGTTGCCGCCCTGGCCGGTGAACTTGCCGGTGTTGACGTCGACGACGATCATCGCCTCGGTCTTGTCGATCACCAGCGAGCCGCCGGACGGCAGCCAGACCTTCCGGTCGAGCGCCTTCATCAGCTGCTCGTCGATCCGGTAGGTGGCGAAGACGTCGACCTCGCTGGTCCACCGCTGGAGGCGGTCGGCCAGGTCGGGCGCGACGTGCGAGACGTAGCCGTGGATGGTCTCCCAGGCGTCGTCACCGCTCACGATGACCTTGGAGAAGTCCTCGTTGAAGATGTCGCGGACCACGCGGACGGTCATGTCCGGCTCGCCGTAGAGCAGGGTCGGCACCGAGGTCGAGATCTGGTTGGCCTTCTTCTGGATGTCGGCCCACTGCGCCTGCAGGCGCTCGACGTCACGGCGCAGCTCGTCCTCGCTCGCGCCCTCGGCGGCGGTGCGCACGATGACGCCCGCGTCCTCGGGGACGATCTTCTTGAGGATGGTCTTGAGGCGGGCGCGCTCGGTGTCCGGGAGCTTGCGGCTGATGCCGGTCATCGAGCCCTCGGGGACGTACACGAGGTAGCGGCCCGGCAGGGAGACCTGGCTGGTCAGGCGGGCGCCCTTGTGGCCGATCGGGTCCTTGGTGACCTGCACCAGGACCGACTGGCCGGACTTGAGGGCGGACTCGATGCGGCGCGGGCCGTGGCCCATGCCGAGCGCCTCGAAGTTGACCTCGCCGGCGTACAGGACGGCGTTGCGGCCCTTGCCGATGTCGACGAAGGCGGCCTCCATGGACGGCAGCACGTTCTGGACCTTGCCCAGGTAGACGTTGCCGACGTACGAGGTGGCCTGCTCCTTGTTGACGTAGTGCTCGACGAGCACGTTGTCTTCCAGGACGCCGATCTGGGTGCGCTCGCCGTTCTGGCGGACGACCATGACGCGCTCGACGGCCTCGCGGCGGGCGAGGAACTCGGCCTCGGTGATGATCGGGACGCGGCGGCGGCCCTGCTCGCGGCCCTCGCGGCGGCGCTGCTTCTTGGCCTCCAGGCGGGTGGAGCCCTTGATGGACTGCACCTCGTCGGCGCCGGTGCCGCCCTCGGTCTTCTCGCGGGCCGGACGGGGTTCGCGGACCTTGACGACCGTGCGGACGCCGTCCTCGTCGGTGGCCTCGGCCTCGCCGGCGGAGTCGCCGCTGCGGCGACGGCGGCGGCGACGGCGGCGGGAGCTGCTGGAGCCGGAGAAGCCGGACTCGTCGTCGTCCTCGGAATCCTCGGCGTCGGCGTCGGCCTGGGGCTCGTCGGAATCGTCGGTCTCGTCGGACTCGTCCGCGTCGTCGGACTCGGCGGACTCGCCGCGGCGGCGGCGGCGGCCGCCGCGGCGACGGCGGCGGGACGGGCGGTCGCCGTACTCGTCGGCGTCCTCGGACTCCTCCGCCTCCTCGGCCTCCTCCGCCTCGTCGGCGACGTGCTCGACCTCGGGCTCGTCGGCGACGGTGGACGGGACGGGCTCGACGGCGACGGGCTCGCCGCGGCGGCGGCGACGGCGGCGCGAACCGGTCTCGGCGCGCTCGGGCTCGACGGCCTCCACCGTCTCGACGACCGTCTCCTCCTCCGGCTCCTCCTCGACGTCGACGTCCGCGGCAGCGGCGGCGGCGAAGGCGGCGGTCTCCGGCGTCTGGAACATCGGCTCGGCGAAGACCGGGGCCTGGAAGACGGCGACGGCCGGACGCTCGACGCGGCGGCCGCGCGGGGCCTCCCCGGCGGCGGGCGGCTCGGAGGTGAACTGCGGCGCGCCGACGCGGCGGCGGCCGCGTCCACGGGTGGCGGCGGCCTCGGCGGCGGCGACGTCGGCACCGTGGGAGGCGATCTCCTCGACGGTGTCCTCGGGCAGCGACTCGCCGGAGGCCGGCGCGGCGAGCTCGGCCGCCACGTCCGGGGTGACCTCGGGGGCGGTGACGCGGCGGGTGGCGCGGCGGCGGGTACGGGCCGGCGGCGCGGCCTCGACGGCCGGCTCGGCGGCCGGCTCGGCGACGGCCTCGGGGGCGCTCTCGGCCTCGGCCTCGGCGGGCTCCCCGGCCGGAGCCGTCGAGGTGACCGGGGCGCTGGCGCGGCGGGTGGCGCGGCGGCGGGTGCGGGCCGGGGCGGCCTCCGGCTCGGCGGCCGGGGTCTCCACGACGGCCTCCACCGTCTCGGCGGGGGCCTCGGCGGGCTCCTCGGCGGCGGCCGTGGAGGTCACCGGCGCGGTGGCCTTGCGGGTGGCGCGGCGGCGGGTGCGGGCCGGGGCGGCCTCGACGGCCGGCTCGGCGGGCTCGGTCGGGGCGGCGACCGGCTCGGCCTCGGCGGCGGCCGGCTCGGCCACGGGCGCCGGGGCGGCCGTCTTGCGGGTGGCGCGGCGGCGGGTGCGGGCCGGGGCGGCCTCCGGCTCGGCGGCCGGGGTCTCCACGACGGCCTCCACCGTCTCGGCGGGGGCCTCGGCGGCGCCCGTCACCGGCGGGCCGGCGGGCCGGGAGGCGGCGCGGCGCCTGCGGCGCGGCGGCAGCTTGTCCCCGGGGGCGTTGCTGTCGTTGGTCTCGTTGGTCTCTTCGAGCATGCGGGCGGTTCTCCCGTCACGCTCCCGGGCGCCGCGTCTGATTCCGGTGGCGGCACGACGCGTGTGCGTACGCGGTGCCGCCGCCCGGGGCGCGGGCGCCGCACGGGAGCTGAATGTCTGGCTCGCCGGTTCCGTACGCCCGATGCGTACGGCCTGGCGAAAGTCTCCTGGTCAGTGCGCTGCCCGACCCAGGTGGCTCCCGAGTGCCAGGGCTGCGCTCGACGACGTCCCCTACGCGGGGCCTGCCTCCGGCGCCGTCGCCGGGGCGGTCGCGGCGGCCGTGGAGGGGGCGGCCGTGACTGCCTCGCGGTCGGGCGCGAGCGGGTCGGTCACCGTGCCGGACTCCTCGTCGAAGAGCCCCTGCGCCAGCCTGGTCACCGCTGCGGGGACCGGCGGCGCCAGGTCGGCCACAGCTCGGAGACCGGACAGGACGTCGTCGGGTCGCACGGCAGGTGTCACGTGCCGAACAACCAGCCGCAGTATCGCACAGGCATCGCCGGCAGGCCTATCACCCAGGGGATCACCCTGGGGTCGGTCCGCGACGAGCTCGGCGACGGCGGCACGGGTGTCGAAGGTGCGGATGCCGTTCTTGGTCTTCCGCTGCACCTCGACCGTCTCGGCGGCGAGGAAGGCCTCGACGGCCTTGCGGGCGTCCTCGACGGGGACGCCGTCGAGCCGGAGCTCCCACACGGAGGCGGTGAGCCGGTCGGCGAGGCCCGAGGTGCGGGCCTCGACGGCGTCGGTGATGTCGAGGCCGGCCGGGAGGGACTCGTCGAGCAGGGCCCGCAGGGTCTCGGGGTCGCGGCGCTCGGTGAGGGCGATCTCCAGGAACTCGGCCTCGGAGCCCGTGCCCGTGGGGGCGGCGTTGGCGTACGACACCTTGGGGTGCGGGGTGAAGCCGGCCGAGTACGCCATGGGCACCTCGGCGCGGCGCAGGGCGCGCTCGAAGGCGCGCTGGAAGTCGCGGTGGCTGGTGAACCGGAGGCGGCCGCGCTTGGTGTAGCGCAGACGGATGCGCTGCACCGCCGGTGCGGGCGGCGGGCCTTCGGGCTGTCGCTTGCCCAGTGGTTCTTCTCCTCGGTGCGGGGCGGGCGCGGGTGGCGCTCCGCCCGGAAGCTCTCGGGACGTCCCGTGGGCTCCCGCCCGGATCACCCCCGCCCGGGGCGGGGAGATCTCGGGGGCGGGCGCCGCGCCGGGGACGTTCGTTGTACTACCCAGAGTACGCGCCCGGGCCACCTCGCGTTCCCGGGCGGGCCCGCCGGAGCTTCAGCGGGTGCCTCCGAAGAGCGTCCGGCGCACCTCGCGGGCGGCCGCCCGCACGGCCCGGACGGCGGCGGCGACCGGCTCCCCCACGTACCGGCGCAGCCAGTGGCCGACGGGCGTGAGGACCACCCGGTACGCCCAGGCGAGGGGTCGGCCGATCGCGTTCCACAGCACCCACCGGACCGCGCGGCCGACGGCCCGAGAGATCCGTCCGGCGATCCGCCAGGCCCACAGGAGGGCGGCGCCGGCGACGCGGACGACGGGACCGAGGACGTGTCGCCAGAGCCAGGTCAGCGGGGTGACGAGCAGGAGGTCGAGCACCCGCCACAGGACCTTGGCGACCGGGACGAGCACCCACTCCCACAGCCACCGGAGCGGGGTGACGAGCAGCAGGTCGAGCACCCGCCACAGGACCTTGGCGACCGGGACGAGCACCCACTCCCACAGCCACCGCAGGGGGATGACGAGGAGGTGGTGGACCAGCCACCCGAGGGCGCGGCCGACCGGGGCGAGGAGCCACCGCCAGAGCTGCCGGAGGCACCAGGCGAGGGCGTCCCAGAGCAGCCGTACGGGCAGGACCACGACGAGGGCGACGGCGCGCGCCGCTCCCGTGAGGCAGCCCGGCTTTTCCGTGTTCATGTCCCCTGTGACGACGACGGCCCGGCGAGGGGTTTCCCCTTCGCCGGGCCGTCATCAAGGCGTTACCGGGTCACTTCACCACGGAGAGCGGCAGCAGCTTCTTGCCGGTGGGGCCGATCTGGATGTGGGTGTCCATCTGCGGGCAGACGCCGCAGTCGAAGCACGGGGTCCAGCGGCAGTCCTCGACCTCGGTCTCGTCGAGGGCGTCCTGCCAGTCCTCCCACAGCCAGTCCTTGTCGAGACCGGAGTCCAGGTGGTCCCAGGGCAGGACCTCCTCGTAGGAGCGCTCGCGGGTGGTGTACCAGGCGACGTCCACGCCGTACTCGGGGAGGGTCTTCTCGGCGCACTCCATCCAGCGGTCGTACGAGAAGTGCTCGCGCCAGCCGTCGAAGCGGCCGCCGTCCTCGTAGACCGCGCGGATGACCGCGCCGATGCGGCGGTCGCCGCGGGAGAGCAGGCCCTCGACGATGCCGGGCTTGCCGTCGTGGTAGCGGAAGCCGATCGAGCGGCCGTACTTCTTGTCGCCGCGGATCTTGTCGCGGAGCTTCAGCAGCCGGGCGTCCGTCTCCTCGGCCGACAGCTGCGGGGCCCATTGGAAGGGGGTGTGCGGCTTGGGGACGAAGCCGCCGATGGAGACGGTGCAGCGGATGTCGTTCTGGCCGGAGACCTTGCGGCCCTCGGCGATCACGTTCATCGCCATGTCGGCGATCTGGAGGACGTCCTCGTCGGTCTCCGTCGGCAGGCCGCACATGAAGTACAGCTTCACCTGGCGCCAGCCGTTGCCGTACGCGGTGGAGACGGTCCGGATCAGGTCCTCCTCCGAGACCATCTTGTTGATGACCTTGCGCATGCGCTCGGAGCCGCCCTCGGGGGCGAAGGTGAGGCCGGAGCGGCGCCCGTTGCGGGTCAGCTCGTTGGCGAGGTCGACGTTGAAGGCGTCGACGCGGGTCGAGGGGAGGGACAGGCCCACCTTGTCCTCGGTGTAACGGTCCGCGAGGCCCTTGGCGATGTCGCCGATCTCCGAGTGGTCCGCGGAGGAGAGGGAGAGGAGGCCGACCTCCTCGAAGCCCGTCGCCTTGAGACCCTTCTCGACCATCTCGCCGATGCCGGTGATGCTTCGCTCCCGCACGGGGCGCGTGATCATGCCGGCCTGGCAGAAGCGGCAGCCGCGGGTGCAGCCGCGGAAGATCTCGACGGACATGCGCTCGTGGACGGTCTCCGCGAGCGGGACGAGGGGCTGCTTGGGGTACGGCCACTCGTCGAGGTCCATGACGGTGTGCTTGGAGACGCGCCACGGGACACCGGACTTGTTGGGCACGACCCGGCCGATGCGGCCGTCCGGCAGGTACTCCACGTCGTAGAACCGCGGGATGTACACCGAGCCGGTCTTCGCGAGGCGGAAGAGGACCTCCTCGCGGCCGCCCGGCCGGCCCTCGGCCTTCCAGGCGCGGATGATCTCGGTCATGTCGAGGACGGCCTGCTCGCCGTCGCCGATGATCGCCGCGTCGATGAAGTCCGCGATCGGCTCGGGGTTGAAGGCGGCGTGACCGCCGGCGAGCACGATGGGGTGGTCGACGGTGCGGTCCTTCGACTCCAGCGGGATGCCCGCCAGGTCGAGGGCCGTGAGCATGTTGGTGTAGCCCAGCTCGGTGGAGAAGGACAGGCCGAACACGTCGAAGGCGCCGACGGGACGGTGGCTGTCGACCGTGAACTGCGGCACCTCGTGCTCGCGCATCAGCTCCTCGAGGTCCGGCCACACGCTGTAGGTGCGCTCGGCGAGGACGCCCTCGCGCTCGTTGAGCACCTCGTAGAGGATCATGACGCCCTGGTTGGGCAGACCGACCTCGTACGCGTCCGGGTACATCAGCGCCCAGCGGACGTCGGCGGACTCCCACGGCTTGACCGTGGAGTTCAGCTCTCCACCGACGTACTGAATCGGCTTCTGCACGTGCGGGAGCAGAGCTTCGAGCTGCGGGAAGACAGACTCGGCAGCAGACATCTCGAACCTTCGTGAGCTGGCAGGGGGGCGACTCTCAAGCGTACCCCGGTGCTCAGCGGCTCAGCGCCGCCCGGATTTCCGGGGCCGCCGCCCTCTTCCACACCCCCGGCAGCTCGCGCTCCCCCTCCGCGGCGGCCTCCTCCTGCCGCGCGTGGAGAACGCCCCAGGTGAAGGAGGGTTCGCCGACCGCCTCGGCCTGGGTGGCGAGGTCGCGCAGGGCGAGACGGGCGACGACGGTGTCCTGGTGGTCCCCGAGGAGGCTCTGGACGGCCTTCACCCTCTTGGCGAACCGTTTCGCGGGCTTGCCGAGCGCCGGGGCGGCCGCCTCGGCGGCGTACCGGGCCCGCTTGGCGGCCTTGCGGGCCTCGTGGAGGGCGACGTCGCGCTCCGGGCCGGGGTCGAGGGCGAGGGCGGGGGCGATCCGGCCGGCGAGCCGGCGGTGGTCGCGGACGACGGCCTTCGGCAGCACCTTCCCGGCCTTCTTCCGGGACGCGGGCCTCAGCGGCGGGTCGGCGAGCAGGCCGTCGAGCGCGTCGAGGAGGGCGAGGTGGCGGGCGGAGTCGAGGGCGTCCAGGAGCCGGTGCCGGGCGAGGCGCGAGCGGGCCCCGCCCCAGGTGCGCAGCCGGCCGCGGGCCGGGCCGCGGCGCTGCTCCGCGGGCAGGGCGGCGAGCGCGGCGGCCAGCCGGGCGTCCAGGACCTCCTGGTCGCGGGCGAGGCCGAGCTCGCCGGCGAGCCACTTGAGCTCGGCGCCGATCGGGTCGGTGACCTCGCGGTCGAGGACCTTGCGGTAGGTCTTGAAGGCGCTGCGCAGGCGCCGGCAGGCGACCCGCATCTTGTGGACGGCGTCGGGGAGGTCGCGGCGGACGGCGGGGTCCAGCCGGACGAGGGCGTCGACCTGCTCGCGTACGTAGGCGAGGACGGCGTCGCCCGCGGTGCCGTCCGCGGAGGGCGCGGTCGCCCCCTTCTTCGCCGCCCCCTTCTTCGCCGTCCGCGGCGCCAGGCCGGTCTCGTCGAGGGCGCGGGCCAGTTTGGAGGGGGCGCCGGAGGGGTGGATGCCCGCCTTCCTCAGGCGCTTCTCCACGGCGTCGAGGAGGGCCGGGTCGGCGTCGTCGGCGAGCTCGACCTCGATCTCGGTCCAGGCGGCGGTCCGCGCGGCGGCCCCGGCGCCCGGGAGGAGGCGGTCGGCGCGGACGGTGTCGACCGAGAGCTCCGCCAGGACCGTGCCGGCCTCGTCCCGCAGGTGCCGGACGTCGCGCGAGGAGCGCAGGCGGACGACGGGGACGACCTCGTCGTGCCGGACCCGGGAGCGCAGGAGCCCCGCGAGGGAGCGCGGGAGCGTCTTGGAGAGCGGGGCGCCGATCTCGTCGCGGACGCCCACCGCGACGGGGAACTTGAGGTGCCAGCCGGCGTCCGCGCCGCCGGTGCGGCGCCGGAGGGTGAGGGAGTCGGCCGCGAGCCGCAGGCCGGGGGTGTCGTAGTAGACCGCGTCGAGCTCGACGACCCCTTCGCCGGTCACCGACGCGACCCCGGCCGCACGGGTGAGGTCCGGCAGCCGGGTCTCCGCGGTGGCTTCGTACTTCCGCTCGATCTCGCGCTTCGTCTCCGCCATACCTCGCATCTAACCGCGCAGCGGCCCGGTATGCCTGGGATCCGGTCGTCGGCGCGGCGGGGCCTCAGGCGGTCATCGGCCGTTGGACCCGGATCGACTGGAGCAGTCCCACCGCGACCCAGACGGCGAACATCGAGGAGCCTCCGTAGGAGACGAAGGGCAGCGGCAGACCGGCGACCGGCATGATGCCGAGGTTCATGCCGATGTTCTCGAAGGCCTGGAAGGCGAACCAGGCGACGATGCCGGCGGCGACGATCGTGCCGTACAGCTCGGTGGTCTCTCGGGCGATCCGGCAGGCCCGCCACAGGACGACGCCGAGCAGCAGCAGGATGAAGCCGGAGCCGACGAAGCCCAGCTCCTCGCCGGCGACGGTGAAGACGAAGTCGGTCTGCTGTTCGGGGACGAACTGGCCGCTGGTCTGGTGGCCGTTGAAGAGGCCGGCTCCGTAGAGACCGCCGGAGCCGATGGCGATGCGGGCCTGGTTGGTGTTGTAGCCGACGCCGGAGGGGTCGAGGTCGGGGTTGGCGAAGGCGGCGAAGCGGTTGATCTGGTACTCGTCGAGCATGCCGAGGGCGGTGACGAGGACCGCGCCGGCGATGCCGGAGAAGATGAGGCCGAGGACCCAGCGGTTGGAGGCGCCGGAGGCGAGCAGGACGCCGAGCACGATCACGATCATCACCATGACCGAGCCGAGGTCGGGCATGAGCATGATGATGCCCATGGGGAGGGCGGCGAGCACCAGGCATTTGGCGACGGTGCCGTGGTCCGGGTGGAGCTGGTCGCCGGCGTCCACCTTCGAGGCCAGCAGCATCGCCATCACCAGGATGATGGTGATCTTCACGAACTCGCTGGGCTGGAGCGAGAAGCCGCCGCCGACCACGATCCAGGCGTGCGCGCCGTTGATGGTGGCGCCGAGCGGGGTGAGGACGGCGAGGATCAGCACGATGGACAGGCCGTAGAGCACCGGGACCGCCCCGCGCAGGGTGCGGTGGCCGAGCCAGACCGTGCCGATCATCAGCGCCACGCCGATGCCGGTGTTGAGCAGGTGCCGGAAGAGGAAGTAGTACGGGTCGCCGTTGTTCAGCTCGGTGCGGCCCCGGGTCGCCGACCAGACCAGCAGCGAGCCGATGAGGGAGAGCGCGAGCGCCGAGAGCAGGATCGGCCAGTCGAGGCGGCGGAGCACCGAGTCGCGGGCGGTCAGCCTGGCGACCGCGCCGCGCTCGGGGGCGTAGCGGGAGACCGAGAAGTTCGTCCGGGTCGTCATCGGGTCAGTCCCTCCTGTTGGCGGGCGTGCCCGCGAGCGGCGGCGGCGCGGCGCCGTTCTGCTCGGTCGGGTCGACCAGCTGGGACTTGGGGTCGTACGCCTTGATCGCCGGGGAGTCGATGGTGCCGTCGGCGTTCACCTTCGGCAGCGTCGTCTGCGGCTTGGGCAGCAGGGCCCGCTTGAGGTTCTGGTTGCCCGCGTCGTCGAGGCCGTAGAGGGCGTCGTAGATGTTGCGGACGGCGGGGCCGGAGGCGCCGGAACCGGTGCCGCCCTGGGAGATGGTCATGACGATGGTGAAGTCGTCGGTGTAGGTCGCGAGCCACGAGGTGGTCTGCTTGCCGTAGACCTGGGCGGTGCCGGTCTTGGCGCGCATCGGGATCTTGTCCTGGGGCCAGCCGCCGAAGCGCCAGGCGGCGGTGCCGCCGGGCTCGACGACCGAGCGCAGGCCCTTGTCGAGGTCGCGGATGGTCCGGGCGCCGACCGGCAGCTTGCCGTGGGCCTTGGGCGCGATCTCGTGGACCTGCTTGCCGTCCGGGCTGATCACGGCCTTGCCGACGGAGGGGTCGTAGAGGGTGCCGCCGTTGCTGATGGCCGCGTAGATGGTGGCCATCTGGATGGGGGTGACGAGCACGTCGCCCTGCCCGATGGCGAAGTTGATGCTGTCGTACGCCTTCAGCTGGTTGCCTTCGAGGCAGTTCTCGTACGCGATCTGCTCGACGTAGCTGCCGCCCTTCTTGCCCTGCTTGCACCAGGCGTCCTTGTTGGCCTCCCAGAACGCCTGCTTCCACTGGCGGTCCGGGATCCGGCCCTTGACCTCGTTGGGCAGGTCGATGCCGGTCTCCGAGCCGAGGCCGAAGTCGCGGGCGGTCACGTAGAACCAGTCCTTGGAGTCCTTGTTCGCCGTGATGCCGCCGTCCTTCTGCCACTCCTTGTGGCCGAGGGCGTAGAAGACGGTGTTGCAGGAGTACTTGAGGGCGTCGCCGAGGGTGATGGGACCGTGCCCCTGGGACTCGAAGTTGGCGAAGCTGCGGCTGCCGAGGCTGTAGGAGGCGCTGCAGTTGTACTTGTCGTTGAAGTCGTAGCCGGCCCGGACGGCGGCGCTCGCGGAGATCACCTTGAAGATGGAGCCGGCCGGGGCCTGGCCCTGGATGCCGCGGTTGAGCAGCGGGTAGTTGGAGTTCTTGCTGGTGAGCGAGGCGTAGTCCTTGGCGGAGATGCCGCCGATCCAGACGTTGGGGTCGTAGTCGGGCTGGGAGGCCATGGCGACGACCCGCCCGGTCTTGGTCTCCATGACGACGACGGCGCCGGAGTCGGCCTCGTACTTGCGGCCGGTGATCTTGTCGGTCTCGTTGCGGACCGCCTTCATGGCCTGCGCGAGCTCGTACTCGGCGACGCCCTGGACGCGGGCGTCGATGCTGGTGACGAGGGTGGAGCCGGCCACGCCCGGGTCGGACTTGGTCTGGCCCATGACGCGTCCGAGGTTGTCGACCTCGTAGCGGGTGACGCCGGCCTTGCCGCGCAGCTCCTTGTCGTAGGTGCGCTCGATGCCGGAGCGGCCGACCTGGTCGGAGCGGAGGAACGGGGAGTCCGTGTCCTTGGCCTTGGTGATCTCCTCGTCGGTGACCGGCGAGAGGTAGCCGAGCACCTGGGCGGTGCGGGCCTTGCCGGGGGCCGGGTAGCGGCGGACGGCGGTGAGCTCGGCCGTGATGCCGGGGAAGTCCTCGGTGCTCTCCCGGATGGTGAGCGCCTGCTGGACGGTGGCCTCGTCGGTGACCGGGATCGGCTGGTAGGGCGAGCCGTTCCAGCAGGGCTTGGGCGTCTTGGAGTCGCAGAGCCGGATCTTGTTGACGACGTCCTCGGGCTTCATGCCGAGGACGCCGGCGAGCCGGGTGAGGACGGCCTCGCCGTCGTCCTTCATCTTCATCAGCTCGGTGCGCGAGGCGGAGACCACGAGCCGGGTCTCGTTGTCGGCGAGCGGGACGCCGCGGGCGTCGAGGATGGAGCCGCGGACGGCCGGTGTGACCACCTGCTGGATGTTGTTGCTCTTGGCCTCGTCGGCGTACTCCTTGCCGTTGCGGATCTGGAGGTACCAGAGCCGGCCGCCCAGGGTGAGCAGCAGGGAGAAGACGAGGATCTGGATGACGACGAGCCGGGTCTGGACCCGGGGGGTCCTCCCGGTCTCGGGAATGTTGGTCATGCTGCCGGTGCCCCCTCGGTCACAGTCGCTTGACTCCCTTGATCCGCCCGGCGCGCGTGGCGCGGTTGCGGGCGGCCTTGACGCGCAGTCCGCCGCGCTGGGTGCCGATCCTCAGGCCGGTGCCGGAGGAGAGCCAGCCGGAGGCGACGTCTCCCGCGCCCGCCCCCGTGGCGTCCGCGACCGGGTCGTTCTCGGCCCGCCGGGCCAGGGCCATGACGAGCGGCACCGTGAAGGGGGCCAGCAGCAGGTCGTAGACGACGGCGGTGAAGATCAGGGAGGTGAGGCCGACGTGGCGGGCGGCGGTGTCGCCGACGAGGGCGCCGACGCCCGCGTAGAGCAGGGTGGAGCCGACGGCCGCGCCGACGACGGCGGCCATCGGGCCGACGGCGGAGGTGAAGCGGCCGCTCTCGGGGCGGACGAGGCCCACGAGGTAGCCGACGACGCAGAGCACGAGGGCGTACCGGCCGGCGGCGTGGTCGGCGGGCGGGGCCAGGTCGGCGAGGAGGCCGGCGGAGAAGCCGACGAGCGAGCCGGTGACCGGTCCGTGCACGAGGGCGAGGGCGACGACGGTGAGGAGGACCAGGTCGGGCACGGCGCCGGGGAGCTGGAGCCGGGCGAGGACGGAGACCTGGACGACGAGCGCGACCACGATCAGGGTCGCGGAGAGGAGGATGCGGTTGAACTTCACGGTGTCGCGTCCTCCTGGCCGTTCGGGTCCTGGGCCTGTCCCTGGTTCTGCGCCTGTCCCTGGTTCTGTTCCCGGGTCCGGCCGGGGTCCTGTTCCTGCGCGGGCTTCGCGGCGTCGCCCCGGATCGGCTGCTCGGCCGCCTCGCCCTGGGCCTGCTCGTCGGCCTGGCCGTCGGCCGGCGGCTTCGCGGTGACCGTGACGGTGACGGTCGGCGCGGGCTTCGGCTTCTGCGGGAGGACCGTGTCGCGCGGGTCGGAGCGGGGGGCCTGGACGACGACGCCGACGATGTCGAGCTTGGTGAAGCCGACGTACGGGCGGACGTAGACGTTGCGGGTCAGGCCGCCGCCCATGGGGTCGACGCGGACGATCTCGCCGACGGGCACGCCGGGCACGAAGGGCCGGGAGCCGGCCGAGCCGAAGGTGACGAGCCGGTCGCCCGGCTTCACCTTGGCCTTGCCGTTGAGGAGCTGGACGAGGAGCGGACGGTCGCCCTGGCCGGTGGCGAAGCCGAGTTCGTCGCTCTTCTCCATGCGGGTGCCGACGGTGAAGTCGGGGTCGTTGGCGAGGAGGACCGTGGAGGTGGACGGGCCGACGGTGGTGACCCGGCCGACGAGTCCGGCGCCGTTGAGGACGGTCATGTCGCGCTGGATGCCGTCGCGGGCGCCCACGTCGAGGGTGACGGTCCAGGAGAAGCCCTGGGCCGATCCTATGGCGACGACCTGGGCGCCCTTGATGCCGTACTGGCCGGCGCCGGCGGTCTTGAGCATGGCGTCGAGTTCGCGCAGCCGGTTGCGGTTGCGGTCGTCGCTGCCGAGCTCGGCCTTGAGCTCGGCGTTCTCCTTCTCCAGCGCGGCGATCCGGTTGTGCCGTTCGCCCGAGTCGCGAACGGCGCCTATGGCGTTGCCGATCGGGTCGACGGCCGCCGCCACTCCGTTCTCGACCGGGCCGAAGACGGCGGCGGCGGCCTGTCGGGCGCCGTCGACCGGCGACTCCTGGCCGCCGCGGATGTCCACCGTGATCAGCGCGAACGCGACGGCGACCAGCAGCACCAGGAGCAGCCGGCTCTCTCGTGTGTCCCTCACGTGCGGCGGCCGTGCCCTTCCTCGTGGTTCGTTGTGCAGATGTTCGTACCGTACGGGCTCGCGCCCGGCCGGGGGGTCAGCGGCGCGGCTGGGCGTCCAGGACCTGCTGCAGGGCCTCGAACTCCTCGACGCACTTGCCGGAACCGAGCGCCACCGAGTCCAGCGGGTCCTCGGCGATGTGGATCGGCATGCCGGTCTCGCGGCGGAGCCGCTCGTCGAGGCCGCGCAGCAGGGCGCCGCCACCGGTGAGAACGATGCCGCGGTCCATCACGTCACCGGAGAGCTCCGGCGGGCACTTGTCGAGGGTGGTCTTCACGGCGTCGACGATCGCGTTGACCGGCTCCTCGATGGCCTTGCGGACCTCGGCGGCCGAGATGACGACGGTCTTGGGGAGGCCGGAGACGAGGTCGCGGCCCCGGATCTCGGTGTGCTCGTCCTGCTCCAGGTCGTAGGCCGAACCGATGGTGATCTTGATCTGTTCGGCGGTGCGCTCACCGAGGAGGAGCGAGTACTCCTTCTTGATGTGCTGGATGATCGCGTTGTCCAGCTCGTCGCCGGCGACCCGGATCGACTGTGCCGTGACGATTCCTCCGAGGGAGATGACCGCGACCTCGGTGGTGCCGCCGCCGATGTCGACGACCATGTTGCCGGTGGCCTCGTGGACGGGGAGGCCGGAACCGATGGCGGCGGCCATGGGCTCCTCGATGATGTGCACCTGGCGGGCACCGGCCTGGGTGGACGCCTCGATGACGGCGCGGCGCTCCACACCGGTGATGCCGGAGGGCACGCAGACCACGACCCGGGGGCGGGCGAGGTAGCGCCGCTTGTGGATCTTGAGGATGAAGTAGCGGAGCATCCGCTCGGTGATCTCGAAGTCGGCGATCACGCCGTCCTTGAGCGGGCGGACCGCGACGATGTTGCCGGGGGTCCGGCCGATCATCTTCTTCGCCTCGGCACCCACCGCGAGGATCCCGCCGGTGTTGGTGTTGATCGCGACGACGGACGGCTCGTTGAGGACGATGCCTCGACCCCTGACGTACACCAGCGTGTTGGCGGTCCCGAGGTCGACAGCCATGTCACGGCCGATGAACGACATGAAGTTCCCCTTGTTTCCCATGGCTGAGGGTGGTGCGGCGAAGAGTTTTCATCGTAGTGCCGCTCACGCGGATGGCGCGCGCTGGTCCACCTCTGTACTAGGTGACGGTAGGACGCGGCGATCCGTTCCCGGGATTGGCGTTCATATGCCTGGGGGCGGCCGAATTCCTTCGGTCGCCCCACAGGCGGCTGCCGTTCGGCTGACGACGGGTCAGCCGGGGGTCACGCGAGACCGGGGAAGAAGATCTTCAGCTCGCGCGCGGCGGACTCCTCGGAGTCCGAGGCGTGGATGAGGTTCTCGCGGACGATGGTGCCGAAGTCGCCGCGGATGGAGCCCGGGGTGGCGGCGATCGGGTCGGTCGGGCCGGCCAGCCGGCGGACGCCCTCGATGACCCGCTCGCCCTCGACGACTAGCGCGACGACCGGACCGGAGGACATGAAGCCCATCAGCGGCTCGTAGAAGGGCTTGCCCTTGTGCTCGCCGTAGTGCTGCTCCAGCGTCTCCTGGTCGAGCGCGCGCAGCTCCAGGGCCACCAGGGTCCAGCCGGCCTTGCGCTCGATGCGGCCGATGATCTCGCCGACCAGGCCGCGGCGGACCGCGTCGGGCTTGAGCAGGACGAGCGTGCGCTGGCTCACGGGGGGAACTCCTTCGGGAGGGATGTGCGGGCCTCTGAATCTACAGGGCCCGCCCCGCCCCCCGTCACGCAGCGTCAGGCCCTGCGGAGCCCTGGGCGGCGGTGTTCGAGGCGGCCCAGCGGGCCTTGATCTCGTCCACCTTGCGCCCGTAGTGCACGGAGCACCACCACAGGACGGCGAAGACGGCCCCGAGGAAGAACATCACGGGGACGAAGAAGCCGCTGAGGATCAGCCCGATCTGGAGGGCCCAGCCGAGCTGCACGCCACCGGGACGGGTGATCGTCCCGCAGAGCAGCACGGACAGGACCATCGCGACGCCGCACACCCACCAGACGGTGGAGGTGGTGAGGCTGTCGTCCTTCATCGCGACGAGTCCGGCGAAGCCGATGACGAAGAACTCGCCGATGAGGGTGGAGGAGCAGAGCGTACGCATGCCGGGTCAGCCCCTCTTGAGCAGCAGTCGGGCGTCGCCGACCGTGAAGATCGAACCGGTCACCAGCACGCCGGCGCCGCCGTACTCGGCCTCCTCCTCGGCGAGCGTGATCGCCGCCTCCAGGGCGTCGGGCAGCCGGGGCTCCACGACGACCCGGTCCTCGCCGAAGACCTCGACGGCGACCGCGGCGAGCGCGTCGGCGTCGGTGGCGCGGGAGGTGGAGTTCTGGGTGATCACGATCTCGGCGAAGATCGGCTCGAAGGCCTCCAGGAGCCCGCGGGCGTCCTTGTCGCCACTGGTGGAGACGACGCCGATGAGCCGGGAGAAGCCGAAGGCCTCGGAGACGGCCTCGGCGCTCGCGCGCGCGCCGTGCGGGTTGTGCGCGGCGTCGAGGATGACCGTCGGCGAGGAGCGGACCACTTCGAGGCGGCCGGGCGAGGAGGTCTGCGCGAAGGCGCGCCGGACCGTCTCGATGTCCAGGGTGCGGGCGCGGTCGGCGCCGATGCCGAAGAAGGCCTCGACGGCGGCGAGCGCCACGGCCGCGTTGTGCGCCTGGTGGGCGCCGTGCAGCGGGAGGAAGACCTCCTCGTACTCGCCGCCGAGTCCGCGCAGGGTCAGCAGCTGTCCGCCGACGGCCACCTCGCGGGAGACGACGCCGAACTCCATGCCCTCGCGGGCCACGGTCGCGTCGACCTCGACGGCCTTCTTGAGGAGCACCTGGGCGGCGTCCACCGGCTGCTGGGCGAGGACGACGGTCGCGCCCGGCTTGATGATCCCGGACTTCTCGCCGGCGATCTCGCCGGTGGTCCCGCCGAGCCGGTCGGTGTGGTCCAGGTCGATCGGGGTGACGACGGCGACGGAGCCGTCGATCACGTTGGTCGCGTCCCAGGTGCCGCCCATGCCGACCTCGACGACGGCCACGTCGACCGGGGCGTCCGCGAAGGCCGCGTAGGCCATTGCGGTGAGGACCTCGAAGAAGGAGAGGCGGTACTCCTCCCGGGCGTCGACCAGCTCCACGTACGGCTTGACGTCCTGGTACGTCTCGATGAACCGCTCGGCGGAGATCGGGGCGCCGTCCAGGCTGATCCGCTCGGTGACGGTCTGCACGTGCGGCGAGGTGTAGCGGCCGGTGCGCAGCTCGAAGGCGCCGAGCAGGGACTCGATCATGCGGGCGGTCGAGGTCTTGCCGTTGGTCCCCGTGATGTGGATCGAGGGGTACGCGCGCTGCGGCTCGCCGAGCACGTCCATGAGCGCCGCGATCCGGGTGACCGAGGGCTCCAGCTTGGTCTCGCCCCAGCGGGTCGAGAGCTCGGTCTCGACCTCGCGCAGCGCCCTGTCCAGCTCCGGGTCCTCGGGGCGGGTGGGCACGGGGTCGCCCTGCGGCGGACCGGCCTGGGTGCGCAGGGTGCGGCTGCCGGCCTCGATCACCGCCAGGTCGGGGTCTCGGCTCGTCGCTTCGTCGACGAGCTCGTCGAAGTCGTCGGCGGTCTCGTCGGCGTGGTCGCGCGGGTCGCTCGGGTCACTCACGGGGCCAAGTCTACGGAGACCCACCGACGGGACCATGGACCCACCCCTTTCGGGACCTTCGGTCCGCCGTCCGCGGGGACCGCGCGGCAAACTTGGCGATCATGGACATAGGCATCGATCTCGGCACGGCCAACACCCTCCTCTACGCACGCGGGCAGGGCATCGTGCTCAACGAGCCGTCCGTGGTGGCGGTCCAGGAGGGCTCCCGGCACGCGCTCGCGGTCGGCTCCGAGGCCAAGGAGACGATCGGCCGGACGCCCGGCTCGATCACCGCCGTCCGCCCCCTGAGGGACGGCGTGATCAGCGACTACGAGGCGGCCGAGGAGATGATCCGGCACTTCGTCCGCAAGGCCGTCCCCGGCCGCCGGCGGCCGCGCACCCGGATGGTGGTCTGCGTGCCGAGCGGGGTCACCCCGGTCGAGCGGCGGGCGATCGTGCACGCCTCGATCTCGGCGGGCGCGCGGGCCGTCCACCTCATCGAGGAGCCGATGGCGGCGGCGATCGGGGCGGGGCTGCCGGTCGCCGACCCGCGCGGCTCGATGGTCGTGGACGTCGGCGGCGGGACGACCGAGGTGGCGGTGATCTCGCTCGGCGGGATCGTCACGGCCCAGTCGCTGCGGGTCGGCGGCGACCGGCTCGACGCGGCGATCACCGACCACGTCCGCAAGCGGCACTCCCTGCTGATCGGCGAGCGGACGGCGGAGGACGTGAAGGTGGCGATCGGCTCGGCGTGGCCGGTGCCGGGCGGCGAGGAGTTCGAGCGCCGGACCTTCACCGTGCGCGGCCGGGAGAAGGTCAGCGGCCTGCCGCGGACGGTGGAGCTGACCGTGCCGGAGGTGCGGGAGGCCCTCGACGAGCCGGTGGAGGCGGTGCTCGCGGCGGTGCGGGTGACGCTGGAGGAGTGCCCGCCGGAGCTGTCCGGCGACGTGATGGAGCACGGCATCGTGCTGACCGGCGGGGGCGCGCTGCTGCCGGGCCTGGACCTGAGGATGGCGTCGGCGACGGGGATCCCGGTCTTCGTCGCGGACGATCCCCTGGACTGCGTGGCCCTCGGCTCCGGCCGCTGCGTGGAGGACTTCGACGGCCTCCAGCGGGTGCTGGGGAAGGCGGAACCGGCACGCTAGGCCGTACGGGGGGGCGGGGGGCCCGGAGGGGGCGGACGGCTCGGGGGCCCGGGAGGGGCCCGGCCGGGGCGACGGGTCCGAGGGGCGAGGCGCGGGGTCCGGGGGTGGCGGGCCCGGTGGCGGCCGGTTCAGCGGGCGAGGCCCGACGGGAGGGTCGCCCGGACGACGTATTCGCCGTCCCGCTTCCCCGCCGCGAGGGTGCCGCCCATGCTGGCGACCCGCTCGTCCATGGAGACGAGGCCGGTGCCGGTGGAGACGGGGGCGCGGTCCGGCGGGGTCCCGGGGAGCGGGTTGCGGACCTCGATCCACAGGTCGGGGCCGGTGGCGCCGATGGCGACCCGCACCGGAAGCCCCGGGGCGTGCTTGGCCGCGTTCGTCAGGCACTCCCGGACCACCCGGTGGACCGCGGTCTGCCGCAGCGGCGAGAGCGCCTTGACCTCCTCGGCCACGTCCAGCTCCACCGGGCTGCCCATCCGCTCGCTCTCGGCGGCCAGGTCCGCGAGGCCCTCCAGGCCGGGTGTGGCGCCGTCCCGGTCGGCGCGCCGCACGATCGTCTCGTTCAGCATGAGGTGGGCGCGCCGGGCGGTGTCCGCGAGCTCCTCGAAGTCCTTCTGGTGGGCGTCGCCGCGGGCCCGGACGGCGAGCACCTCGGCCCGCACCGCGAGCACGGTCAGCTCGCGTCCGACCAGGTCGTGGACGTCCCGTCCGACCTGGATGCGCTCCTCCTGGACGGCCTGCCGGGCGGCGGCGGCGCGCCGCTGGACCTCCAGGGCGCGGACGAGGTCCTGGCGGTAGGCGGCGATGCCGACGCCCGCCGCGAGCACGCCGATCGGGACGACCACGCTCAGGAAGTCGCTGAGCGTGTCGCCGTGGTGCGCGGCGGGCCAGCCGGGCGTCTGGAAGTAGGCGTACGCCACCGCGATGTAGAGCAGGGTGGCGAGGACCGCCGCGCGCCGGCCCCGGAAGCGGCCGATCGAGTACAGCGCGAACTGGATGAGGGTGACCTCGTGGAGCCACCCCATCAGGCCGAGCGCGACCAGGTACGGCACCCAGGGCAGCCGCCGGCGCAGCACCAGGGTCGCGGCGCCCGCGGCGAGGACGAGGGTGGCGGTGACGCCGGTGAGGGAGTTGTCCGCCCGGGCCAGGCCGGGGACGTCCAGGAGCATCAGGGCGAAGGCGCTGAGCGCGGCGACGACGTCCAGGGCGCGGGGCGAGCCGGCCCACCGGTCCGCACGGCGGCGCAGCGCGGGGACGGTGGGGAGGCGGACCATGTCTCCATCATCCAGGGTCCTTGGTCCCGACGCCGTGGACCCGAAGTCCCGTCTGCTGTGAGATCAGGCACTTCGTCCGCATTCCCGTTTGACTCGGAGACGTGGCAGAGATGCCAGAAGGGTCCGATCCGCCGGACCCACCGGCGGGCTCCGGCCCGCCCCGGAAACGCCGGCCCCGGAACCGACGGCCGCGGAACTGCTCGACGCACTGCCGCAGGCGGCCGCCCTCGTCGGGGACGGCCTGCGGATCCTGCGGGTGAACCGGCGCTTCCTGACCCTGCTGGAGGTGCCGGACGACCTGGACCCGGCCGGACCGGACGGCGGCGAACGCCTCCTCCGTCACGTCGCCGCGCTGCTCGCCCGTCCGGAGGACCGCGCGCGCTTCCTCGCCGAGGCCCGCGCCCACGGCCCCGTCACCCGGACCGCCGACCACCACCTGGCGGACGGGCGGATCCTGCGCCGCCGCCCCTCCCCCGCCGGCCCCACCGCCCACCTGCTGCTGATCGAGGACGTCACCCGGCGGCACGAGGCCCGGGGCGAGCTCGACCGGCGGGTCCGCAGGCCGGCGGAGCTCACCGACGAGCGGACCGCCTTCGCCGGACGGGCCCTGCACGAGCTGCGCACCCCGCTCGCCACCGTCGTCAGCTTCGCCGAGCTGCTCCTCGACCCGGCGAGCGGCCCGCTCGACCCGGAGCGCACCTCCTACCTGGAGGCGATCCTGCGCAACGCCCGCCGCATGACCTCGATCGCCGAGAACCTGCCCCGGGCCGCCGGAGAGGACCCCGCCGCCCCGCACCACGCCCCTCGCCACGACCGGGTCCTCGTCCCCGAGCTGGTCGAGCGGGTGGCCCTGGAGGCGCTCCAGCGCACCGGCGGAGCGGGGCCGTACCTCACCGTCGACGCCCCCGCGGGCGGTCCGCCGCTGTCCGCCGACGGCCGGCTGCCGACCGGGGCGCTGGAGAGCTGGTCGCCAACGCGCTGCGGTTCACCCCCTCCGGGGGACGGGTGGAGATCGGCGCGCGCCCCGGCGACGGGCACTGGACCGTCCAGGTGAGGGACACCGGGTTCGGCGTCCCGCCGGAGTACCAGGAGGAGGTCTTCACCCCGTACGTCCGCGCCCCCAACGCCCGCCGGGGCGGCTACCCCGGCACCGGCCCGGGCCCGGCGGGCGTCCGGGAGGCGGTCCGGCTGCACGGCGGCACCCTCACCGTCCGCGACCGGCGCGAGGGGCCCGGGGCGGTCTTCACGGTCCGGCTGCCGCTGCGCGACCGGGACCCGGGACGGACGGCCGGCGGCCCGGATCACGGAGGCGGCACGGACGGCGGGGGCGGCGGGGCGGGGGCCGTACGGACGGCGGGGGCGTCCCGTGACCCGGCTGCTCGGCGTCGAGGACGACCCCGACCTCTCCCTCGCCCTGCGGGTCCTGCTCACCCGCAGCGGCCACGACGTCTCCCTCGCCGCCGACGGGCGCGAGGCGCTGCGGCTGCTCTTCGCCGAGCGGCCCGCCCTGATGGTGCTCGACCTCGTCCTGCCCGGGCTCGACGGCTGGGAGGTCCTGGACCGCACCCGGGACATGAGCGACCTGCCGGTCCTCGTCCTCTCCGGCCTCGGCGAGCTCGACGACCGGGTCCGGGGGCTGCGCTCCGGCGCCGACGACTACCTGGTGAAGCCGTTCGCCCAGGCCGAGCTGCTGGCCCGGGACCCGCTGGTCCACCCGGTCCGCCGGCACCGCCCGGACGCCCGCGTCGGCAAGGGCGCGGCCCTCAACGCCGCCTACGACGCCCTCGGCGCGCACCTGCCCGCCGGCACCGACCGCTCCCGGGTGGTCGTCTGCGTCGTCGACGCCGACGGGCACCTCTCCCCCGGCGCCCCGGCCCTGGTCAGCGGGCCCGAGGGCTTCGGCGACCCGGACACCGGCGGCGTCCAGATCGGCGTGCGGATGCGGAACGTCGACGACGCCCGCCCGCTGCCCGACCGGGGCCGCACCGCCAACGCCTACGCCCGGCTCCTGATCCGCATGCAGGACGCGGAGTTCGCCGTCTCCAACACCGCCATGCAGCTGCTGCGCCGCCGCACCGGCTCCGTCGGGCTGGGCGGCAACGGGCAGTTCACCCGCCTCAGCGCACTGGACCGGATCGCCGCCGCCGAGCGCCGCCCCTGGCAGCGGGACGCCCTCCTGGAGGACTACGAGCTCGGACTGCACATGCGGCTCGCCGGCTACGGGGTCACCCACGTCCACGACGCCTGGGTCAGCCAGGAGGCGCTGCCCCACACCCGCCGCTTCCTCACCCAGCGCACCCGCTGGGCCCAGGGCAACATCGCCTGCGTCCGCCACACGGGCCGGCTCGTCTCCTCCCGGCACTACGGGGCCCGGGGCGTCCCGGAGTCCCTCTACACCTTCTTCCAGCCGATCGCGCACCTCGCGACCCTGCTGCTGACCGCCGTCGTGCTCGGCGCGCTCGTCGCGGGCGGCAGCGCGGCCGAGGTCGTCCTCGCCGCCTGGCCGCTCGCCCTCGCGCTCGGCCTGGCCTCGGTCGTTCCCTTCGTCCTGGGGGCCCGGTCTACCGGCGCGAGTTCGCCGCCGACCGCTCCCGGATCAAGGGCCTCCTGTGGGGCCTGGCCCTCTGGCTCTACGCGTACCACCTGTTCCTGGTCTCGGCCCGCGGCTTCGTCCGCCTCGTCCGCGGCCGCACCGGCTGGGCCAAGACCCGCCGCAACGCCGAGACGGCGGGCGTCGGCCCGGTGGCGACGGAGTCCTGACCCCGGACGCGCGGAAGGGCCCGGGACCACGTGGTCCCGGGCCCTTCCGCGTGCGGGCTACGCCTGCGGGAGCTTCTCCAGCTGGGACTGGATGCGGGCGATGTCCTCGTCCGCCTTGGCCAGCCGGCCCTTGATCTTGTCCACGACGTTGTCGGGCGCCTTGGCCAGGAAGGCCTCGTTGCCGAGCTTGGCCTCGGCCTGGGCCTTCTCCTTCTCGGCCGCGGCCAGGTCCTTCGCGAGCCGCTTGCGCTCGGCGGCCACGTCGATCGTGCCCGACAGGTCGAGCGCGACCTCGGCACCGGCCACCGGCAGCGAGGCGGTCGCGGAGAACGCCTCGCCCTCCGGCTGGAGGCGCAGGATCTGGCGGATGGCGGCCTCGTGCGGCGCCAGCGCGGTGCCGTCGAGCTCCAGGCGGGCCGGGACCTTCTGACCGGGCTGGAGGCCCTGGTCGGAACGGAAGCGGCGGACCTCGGTGACGACCCGCTGGACCAGCTCGATCTCCTGCTCCGCGGCCTCGTCGCGGAATCCGGAGTCGGTCGGCCACTCGGCGATGACGACCGACTCGCGGCCCGTCAGCGTCGTCCAGAGGGTGTCCGTGACGAACGGCACGATCGGGTGGAGCAGCCGCAGGGTGACGTCGAGGACCTCGCCCAGGACGCGCGCCGAGACCCTGGCCTGCTCGCCGCCCGCGAAGAACGTCGTCTTCGACAGCTCGACGTACCAGTCGAAGACCTCGTCCCACGCGAAGTGGTAGAGGGCGTCGGCGAGCTTGGCGAACTGGTAGTCGTCGTAGTAGGCGTCCGCCTCGGCGACGACCTTGTTCAGACGGGACAGGATCCAGCGGTCCGTCGCCGACATCGCGGAGGCGTCGGGCAGCGGGCCCTCGACCGTCGCGCCGTTCATCATCGCGAAGCGGGTCGCGTTCCAGATCTTGTTGGCGAAGTTCCGGGACGCCTGGACCCAGTCCTCGCCGATCGGGACGTCGACGCCCGGGTTGGCGCCCTTGGCCAGGGTGAAGCGCAGGGCGTCGGAGCCGTACTTGTCCATCCAGTCCAGCGGGTTGACCGTGTTCCCGAACGACTTCGACATCTTCTTGCCGAACTCGTCACGGACCATGCCGTGGAACGCGATCGTGCGGAACGGCGGCTGGCCGTCCATCGCGTACAGGCCGAACATCATCATCCGGGCGACCCAGAAGAACATCAGGTCGTAGCCGGTGACCAGGACGGAGTTCGGGTAGAACTTCTCCAGGTCCGGCGTCCGCTCCGGCCAGCCGAGCGTGGAGAACGGCCACAGGCCGGACGAGAACCACGTGTCCAGGACGTCGGTGTCCTGCGTCCAGCCCTCGCCCGTGGGCGCCTCGTCGTCGGGGCCGACGCAGACCAGCTCGCCGTTCGGGCCGTGCCAGACGGGGATGCGGTGGCCCCACCACAGCTGGCGCGAGATGCACCAGTCGTTGAGGTTGTCGACCCAGTCGAAGTAGCGCTGCGACATGTCGGCCGGGTGGATGTTGACCCGACCGTCGCGGACCGCGTCGCCGGCGGCCTTGGCCAGCGTCTCGACCTTGACCCACCACTGCATCGACAGGCGGGGCTCCAGCGTCGTCTTGCAGCGCGAGCAGTGGCCCACGGAGTGGACGTACGGGCGCTTCTCGGCGACGATCCGGCCCTCGGCGCGCAGGGCGGCGACGATGGCGGAGCGGGCCTCGAAGCGGTCCAGGCCCTGGAAGGGGCCGTGGGTGGTGATGATGCCGCGCTCGTCGAGGACCTCGATGGATTCGAGGTCGTGGCGCTGGCCGATGGCGAAGTCGTTCGGGTCGTGCGCCGGGGTCACCTTGACGGCGCCGGTGCCGAACTCCGGGTCGACGTGCGTGTCCGCGACGACCGGGATCGTGCGGTCGGTCAGCGGCAGCTTGATCTGCTTGCCGATCAGGTGGGCGTAGCGCTCGTCGTCGGGGTGGACGGCGACGGCGGTGTCACCGAGCATCGTCTCCGCGCGGGTCGTGGCGACGACGATGGTGTCGTCACCCTCGCCGTACTTCATGGAGACGAGCTCGCCGTCGTCGTCCTGGTAGTCGACCTCGATGTCGGAGATGGCCGTCAGACAGCGAGGGCACCAGTTGATGATGCGCTCGGCGCGGTAGATCAGGCCGTCGTCGAACATCTTCTTGAAGACGGTCTGGACGGCCCGGGACAGGCCCTCGTCCATGGTGAAGCGGTCCCGGCTCCAGGCCAGGCCCTCACCGAGGCGGCGCATCTGGCCGGCGATCTGGCCACCGGACTCGGCCTTCCACTCCCAGACACGCTCGACGAAGGCTTCGCGGCCCAGGTCGTGGCGGGACTTGCCCTCCTTGGCGAGCTCACGCTCGACGACGTTCTGGGTGGCGATGCCGGCATGGTCCATGCCCGGCTGCCACAGCGTCTCGAAGCCCTGCATGCGCTTGCGGCGGGTCAGGGCGTCGATCAGCGTGTGCTCGAAGGCGTGGCCCAGGTGGAGCGAGCCGGTGACGTTCGGCGGCGGGATGACGATGGTGTACGCCGGCTTCTCGCTCTTCGCGTCCGCCTCGAAGTAGCCGCGCTCCACCCAGCGCTCGTACAGCGGCCCCTCTACCTCGGCCGGCGCGTACTGGGTCGGCAGTTCGGTGGTGGGCGCTGTCTGCTGCTGAGTGTTCTCGGTCACGAGCCCAGTTTAGGGGTGCGACGGTCGTGTCCCGAAACGCGATTGTTCGGTAACGGTGTGCCCCCCGCCGCCCCACCGCGGGGCGGCTTCCGACAGGATGTTCGCTACGCATAAACGTCCTGTGAGGGGAAGCAGTAGATGAGCTACAACCAGCCGGGCCCGTACGGGGGCCAGCAGCCTCAGCAGCCCGGGCCCTACGGCCAGCAGCCCGGCCCGTACGGGCAGCCGCCGCAGGGTCAGCCCGGTTACGGCTACCCCCAGCAGGCCCCGCAGGGCGTGCCGCCGCAGCAGCAGCCGTACGGCTACCCGCAGCAGCAGCCGAACCCGTACGGCCAGCAGCCGCAGTACGGCGCCCCCCAGGGCCCCGGCGGCTACCCGCCGCCCCCGCCGGCCCCGAAGAAGAGCAAGGCCCCGGTCATCATCGGCGCGGTCGCCGTCGTCGCGGCGATCGCGGTCGGCGCGTACTTCCTGATCGGCGGCGGTGGCGGCGCGTCCGTCGCGGACGACGGCGCCCACAAGCTGGTGACGCCGGAGACGGTGCTGACCGAGTACAAGAAGTCGGCCAACAGCGACAAGGCCCAGAGCGGCGACGACGAGTTCATCAAGGACGCCTCGAAGTTCGGCGTCAAGAACCCGCAGCGGGCCAACGCCCAGTGGGAGATCAAGGACGAGAGCAACCCGCTGAGCGGCAAGCTCCTGCAGTTCGGCGGCGTGTGGGGCGAGATCGAGAACCCCGAGAGCACCGTCGACGCCATCTTCGCCAACATGAAGGCCGAGGCCGAGAAGGAGAAGGACTCGGAGACGCAGCTCGTCGGCGACCCCAAGTCGGTCTCTCCCGCCGGTCTCGACGGCGCCGTGATGAAGTGCCAGGAGATCAAGTCGAAGCCGGGCGCGGACTCCGGGGGCCTCGGCCCCAAGGAGATGACCATGCCGGTCTGCGTCTGGGGCGACCACAGCACCGTCGGCTACGTGATGCACATCAACATCGCCGACATGATGACCGGCAAGGGCGGCACCGTCGACGACGTCGCCGCGATCGCCGCCAAGCTCCGCAAGGAGGTCCGCGTCAAGGCCTGACGCACCGGGCCCACGCGAAAGGGGCGCCCCCACCGGTCGGTGGGGGCGCCCCTTCGTGGTGCTCGCGGTTACGCCGACTTCTCGTGGCGGCCGTCGTTCTTGACGATCCGGGGGACCAGGGTCGGGTTCACGTTGTTGCGGACGACGTCCGCCGTGATGACGACGCGGGCCACGTCCTTGCGGGACGGCACCTCGTACATCACCGACTGGAGGACCTCCTCCATGATGGCGCGCAGGCCGCGCGCGCCGGTGCCGCGGAGGATGGCCTGGTCGGCGATGGCCTCCAGGGCGGGGCGGTCGAAGTCCAGCTCGACGCCGTCCAGTTCGAAGAGGCGCTGGTACTGCTTCACCAGCGCGTTGCGCGGCTCGACGAGGATCTTGAGGAGCGCCTCGCGGTCCAGGTTGTGGACCGAGGTGATGACGGGGAGACGGCCGATGAACTCGGGGATCATCCCGAACTTCACCAGGTCCTCCGGCATGACCTCCTGGAACTGGTCGCTCGCCTCGATCTCGCGCTTGGAGCGGATGGTCGCCCCGAAGCCGATGCCCTTGGCGCCCGCGCGCGACTCGATGAGCTTCTCCAGGCCGGCGAAGGCGCCGCCCACGATGAAGAGCACGTTCGTCGTGTCGATCTGGATGAACTCCTGGTGCGGGTGCTTCCGGCCGCCCTGCGGCGGGACCGAGGCCGTGGTGCCCTCCAGGATCTTCAGGAGGGCCTGCTGCACGCCCTCGCCGGAGACGTCGCGCGTGATCGACGGGTTTTCGCTCTTACGGGCGACCTTGTCGATCTCGTCGATGTAGATGATGCCGGTCTCGGCCTTCTTGACGTCGTAGTCCGCCGCCTGGATCAGCTTGAGCAGGATGTTCTCGACGTCCTCGCCAACGTAGCCGGCCTCCGTCAGCGCCGTCGCGTCGGCAATGGCGAACGGGACGTTGAGCATCCGGGCCAGCGTCTGGGCCAGGAGGGTCTTGCCGGAGCCCGTGGGGCCCAGCAGCAGGATGTTGGACTTCGCCAGCTCGATGGCGTCGTCACGGCCCTGCGCGCCGCCGTTCTCGCCGGCCTGGACGCGCTTGTAGTGGTTGTACACCGCGACGGAGAGGGCCTTCTTCGCCGGCTCCTGGCCGACGACGTACCCCTCCAGGAACTCGTAGATCTCGCGGGGCTTGGGGAGTTCCTCCCACCGCACCTCGCTCGTCTCCGCGAGCTCCTCTTCGATGATCTCGTTGCAGAGGTCGATGCACTCGTCGCAGATGTACACACCGGGACCCGCGATGAGCTTCTTCACCTGCTTCTGGCTCTTTCCGCAGAACGAGCACTTGAGCAGGTCGCCGCCATCACCGATGCGTGCCACGAGGTGCTTCCCCTTCGCCTGGGAGTGCTTGGTTCAGCGACTCCTGGTGCCTCATATTCGACGGTACCTTGCCGGGCCCCCTGTTCGGGCCCCCCTTGGCACGGTTCACATGGTCGCGATTCGGCCACGCGCCCCGTGCCAGGGGAAGGCCGGACGTCAGTGTGCCGCGGCGGTCGTGCTCTTGCGGGTCGAGACGATCTGGTCAACCAGGCCGTACGCGAGGGCGTCCTCGGCCGTCAGGATCTTGTCGCGCTCGATGTCCTCGCGGATCTTCTCGATCGGCGTGGAGGAGTGCTTGGCCAGCATGGTCTCCAGCTGGTCGCGCATCCGCAGGATCTCCTTGGCGGCGATCTCCAGGTCGGAGAGCTGCTCGCGGCCGGTGCCGCCGGAGGGCTGGTGGATCAGCACACGGGCGTTGGGCAGGGCCATCCGCTTGCCGGGGGTGCCGGCGGCGAGCAGCACGGCCGCGGCGGAGGCCGCCTGGCCCATGCAGACCGTCTGGATGTCCGGCTTCACGAACTGCATCGTGTCGTAGATCGCCGTCAGCGCGGTGAAGGAGCCACCGGGGCTGTTGATGTAGATCGAGATGTCGCGGTCCGGGTCCATCGACTCCAGGCACAGCAGCTGCGCCATGACGTCGTTGGCCGAGGCGTCGTCGATCTGCACGCCGAGGAAGATCACGCGCTCCTCGAAGAGCTTCGCGTACGGGTCGTACTCGCGGATGCCCTGCGAGGTGCGCTCGACGAAGCGCGGGACGACGTAGCGGTTGTCCATCGGCGCGCCGGTGTAGAGGCCGCTCGGGGAGAGGTTGTTCTGCATCTGGGTGTTCACCGTCCTGGTGGCGTTCGGCGGGGGGCTGGGGCTCTTCGGGGGGCTGCCGGCGCTCAGGCGCCCGTGCCGCCGCCGCCCGGAACACCCGCGGCGTGCGTGATGATGTCGTCGATGAGGCCGTAGTCCTTGGCCTCCTCCGCGGTGAACCAGCGGTCGCGGTCGCCGTCGCGGATGATCGCCTCGACGGTCTGGCCGGAGTGGTGCGCGGTGATCTCGGCCATGCGCTTCTTCGTGCGAAGGAGGTACTCGGCCTGGATCTTGATGTCGGAGGCGGTGCCGCCGATGCCGGCGGAGCCCTGGTGCATCAGGATGTCGGTGTTCGGCAGCGCGAAGCGCTTGCCGGGGGTGCCGCCGGTGAGCAGGAACTGGCCCATCGAGGCCGCCATGCCCATACCGATGGTGACGACGTCGTTCGGGATGTACTGCATGGTGTCGTAGACGGCCATGCCAGCCGTCACGGAGCCACCGGGGCTGTTGATGTACAGGAAGATGTCCTTCTCCGGGTCGGCGGCGAGGAGGAGCATCTGCGCGGTGATCTTGTTGGCGATGTCGTCGTCGACCTGCTGGCCGAGGAAGATGATGCGCTCGCCGAGCAGTCGGTTGTAGACATGGTCGCCGAGGCCACCACCGATGGACGGCTCACCCGCGGCGTAAGGCTTCAGATTCGTCACGTATCCACCTGCTCGTCTCCGACGGCCCCGGGCCGTCTCAGCGTCTCGTTCAGAGGGCAGTGCCCCCGTATTCATGGACCCTAACGCGCAGGTCGGACAACGCCATCCCGGTTCCCGAACTGTTCGCTGGGAGCGCAAGGTAGTTGGCGGCGCATAAAAGGTCCGCGTACGGCCACGGGCCCGGCCGCACTGCTGTGCGGCCGGGCCCGTGGCGCGAGAGAGCGCGAGGCGCGGGCCTCGGCGGTCGGCCCGGTGGGGGCCTTACTTCTCCTCGGAGACCTCGGCCTCGCCGGTGACGGCCTCGACCGTCTCGGCGGCGGCCTCGACCTCGTCCTCGTCGTCGGAGAGGTCGACGACCTCGCCGTTGGTGTCGACGACCTTGGCGGCCTCGACGACGACCGCGAGGGCCTTGCCGCGGGCGACCTCGCCGACCAGCATCGGCACCTGGCCGCCCTGGACGACGGCCTGGGCGAACTGGTCGGGGGACATGCCGGAGGAGGCGGCACGGCGGAACAGGTGCTCGGTGAGCTCGTCCTGCTCGACGTTCAGCTCCTCCTTGGAGACGAGCTCGTCGAGGAGGAACTGGGTCTTGATGCCCTTGACCGCCTGCTCCTTGGTCTCGGTCTCGAACTCCTCGACCGTCTTGCCCTGGAGCTCCAGGTACTTCTCCAGGCTCAGGCCCATCTGGCCGAGCTGGTGGTGCTCCAGGTTGTGCTTGCGGGTGTTGACCTCGTCCTCGAGGAGCTTCTCGGGGACGGGGATCTCCGCCAGCTCCAGGAACTTCTCCAGGACGCGCTCCTGGGCCTGGGTGGCCTGGTCGAACTGCTTCATGTTCTCGAGGCGCTTGCGGCTGTCGGCCTTGAGCTCGTCGAGGGTGTCGAACTCGGACGCCAGCTGCGCGAACTCGTCGTCCAGCTCGGGGAGCTCACGGGCGGCGACGGCGGTGACCTTGACGGTGACCTCGGCGTCCTTGCCCTCGGCGGAGCCGCCCTTCAGCTGCGAGGTGAAGGTGGCCTCGCCGCCGGCCTCCAGGCCGATGACGGCGGCGTCGATGCCGTCGAGCAGCTCGCCGGAGCCGATGGTGTACGAGACGCCGTCGGCGACGCCGTCGGGCAGCACCTCGCCGTCGACCTTGGCGGTCAGGTCGAGGGTGACGACGTCGCCCTCGGCGGCGGCGCGCTCGACCGGGTTGGTGGAGGCGAAGCGCTCGCGGAGCTGCTCCACCGACTTCTCGATGTCCTCGTCGGTGACCTCGATGGCGTCGACCTCGACCTCGATGCCGGAGTAGTCCGGGATCTCGATGGTCGGGCGGACGTCGACCTCGGCGGTGAAGGCCAGCAGCTCGCCGTCCTTCAGCTCCGTGATGTCGACCTCGGGCTGGCCCAGCGGGTTGACCTCGGCCTCGTTCACGGCCTCGGTGTAGAACTTCGGGAGCGCGTCGTTGACGGCCTCCTCCAGCACGGCGCCACGGCCGAAGCGCTGGTCGATGACGCGCGCGGGGATCTTGCCCTTGCGGAAGCCCTTGACCGTGACCTGCTGGTTGATCTTCTTGTACGCCGCGTCGAGGCTGTCCTTGAGCTCCTCGAAGGGCACCTCGACAGTGAGCCGAACCCGGGTCGGGTTCAGGGTCTCCACGGCGCTCTTCACGGTTCGGTCTCCTTGTGGCTGATTCCTGGATTCCGGACGGGCCGCGCGGGGCGGTTCCGGCCGATGGGCCCGGTCAGAAAGACACACGGGCACGCAGCTTGCATAGTAACCGCACGTGGGATCCGGCCCACAACGTGATCAAGAACCCGCGAGGTCGGGACCCCGGGCGATCAAGGGGATGGTGCTGGTCGGGGTGGCGGGATTTGAACCCACGGCCTTCCGCTCCCAAAGCGGACGCGCTACCAAGCTGCGCCACACCCCGTCGGTGCGACACGTAGGGTACATGCACGGGGACGCTCTGACGCCCCCTGTTTCGGGAGGCGTGCACGGACGGCTCCGGACCGGCTACGATGCTGTCCGTGCCCCGGCCTTCCGGCCCGCGGCACGTCCTGTGCGGGCGTAGCTCAATGGTAGAGCCCTAGTCTTCCAAACTAGCTACGCGGGTTCGATTCCCGTCGCCCGCTCCATACGCCTCAGGGCCCGGACCGTCTCGACGGTCCGGGCCCTGAGGCGTTCTCCGGCGGGCCCGGAGGCCCGGCCCCGTCAGAACTTGATGGAGCCGATCGTCTGGGTTATCGAGTCCAGGAAGCGCTGGATGTCGTCGGCCATCCCGGTGGACGCGAGGAAGAAGCCGAAGAGGACCGCGATCACGGCGGGCCCTCCCTTGAGGCTGCCGCCCCGGATCAGCACCACGAGGACGATCGCCAACAGCAACACCACAGACAGTGAAATGGCCACAACTGATCACACCCTCGGTCGGTATCTACCCAGCCCGGGGTATGCATCCGGACACCCCCGCGCCCCCATCGTGCCACCAACCCCATTGCCCCCGACGGGGGGTGACGAATCGTGGGACGCGCGACGGGGGCGGGAGGTTCACGCCGGGCGGGAGATGAGGAGGAGGGCCCGGTCGTCGTTGACGTCCTTGGCGACCGCCTCGATGAGGTGCCAGGCGACGCCCTCGAAACCGCCGGGGACGCAGCGGTCGGCCTCGCCGGTGAGGCGGTCGATGCCTTCGGCGAGGTCGCGGTCGGCGGCCTCGACGAGGCCGTCGGTGAAGAGCATCAGCACGTCGCCGGGGTGCAGGGTGCCCTTGACCGGGTGGAACTCGGCGCCGTCGTAGACGCCGAGGAGCGGGCCGTCGCCGTCCTTCTCCTCCCAGCGGCCGGTGCCGGAATGGAGCTGGAGCGCGGGCAGGTGGCCGGCGGAGAAGAGCTCGTAGTCGCCGGAGTCCAGGTCGAGGACGAGGTGGATGGAGGTGGCGAAGCCCTCGTCCCAGTTCTGCCGGAGCAGGTAGCCGTTGGCGGCGGGCAGGAAGCCGTGCGGCGGGAGCGAGCCGAGCAGGCCGCCGAAGGCGCCGGAGAGCAGCAGGGAGCGGGAGGCCGCGTCCATGCCCTTGCCGGAGACGTCGGTGAGGACGACCTCCAGGGTGCGGCCGCCGTGGGTGCGGGCGGCGACGACGAAGTCGCCGGAGAAGGACTGGCCGCCGGCCGGGCGGAGCGCCATCTCGCGGTGCCAGCCGCGCGGCAGCCGGGGCAGCGCGCTCTGCACCCGGAGTCGTTCGCGCAGGTCGAAGAGCATGGTGCCGCCGCGCCGCCAGGGCACCCCGACCCGGGCCCGGAACTGGGCGATGAGCAGGCCGAAGAGGCCGCAGGCGGCGACCACCAGGACGGTGCCGGGGGTGACGCGGGCGGGCCCCTCGCCGTACGGGCCGAGGATCGCGGACTCGACGATCAGGCCGCCGGCGGCCGCCGCGTACAGAGCGAGGAGGCTGGCGGGCCGCAGCAGCAGGCCGCCGGCCACGATCGGCAGGACGAGGGCGGCGGGCGAGCACCAGACCGGGTCGAGGACGGTGCCGCAGACGATGGCGGGGATGGTGAGCAGGAGTCCGGCGAGCGCGAGGCGGTCGGAGGTGCCGCCGCGGAAGTAGTCGACGCCGGTCCGGCGCAGCGCGACGCGGGCCCGGTGGGCGCGCCTGCGCAACCGGGCTCCGTACGTGTTCACTCCGTGGTGGGCCATTGGCCTGGACCCTATCCATCGGGGCCGCTTCCGTGCAGGGGCACCCCGGTGACAAGGTGCGTGAAATCGGGTCGCCCCGGGCGGGGACCGCTGATATCGATGGCATATGACGACTGAACTGCGGGTGCTGGACCCGTCGGAGTGGGATCGGTGGTTCGCGGCCCTGGAGCTCGCCTTCGGCGGCATCCACGAGGAGCCCGAGGAGCGGGCGCTGTGGCGGGACCTCACCGAGTGCGAGCGGTCGCTGGCGCTCTGGGACGGGGACCGGGCGGTGGCGACGGCGGGCGCGTTCTCGTTCCTGCTGACCGTGCCGGGCGGGGCGTCGGTTCCGGCCGCGGGCGTCACGATGGTGAGTGTGGCCGGAACCCATCGGCGGCGGGGGGTCCTGACCTCGATGATGCGCCGGCAGCTCGACGACGTGCGGGCGCTGGGCGAGCCCCTGGCGGTGCTGACGGCCTCGGAGCCGGCGATCTACGGGCGGTTCGGTTACGGGGCGGCGAGCTGGGCGCAGCGGGCGGTGATCGACACGACCCGGGTGCGGATCGACGCGCCGGCCGCGGCGGACGCGGTGGGGCTGCGGATGGCGTCGCTCGCGGAGTCCTCGGCGGCGACGGAGGCGGTGTACGCGCGGATGGTGCCGCGCCGGCCCGGGATGCTGGCCCGGCGGCCCGGCTGGGAGCGGCTGCCGGTGCTCGATCCGCCGGGTTCGCGGGACGGTGCCTCGCCCCGGCTGTGCGTGCTGGCGGAGCGGGACGGCGAGGTCGTCGGACACGCCTACTACGCGATCAAGCCGGAGTGGGGCTGGGCCGGCGCGGACGGTTCGGTGATCGTGCACGAGCTGATGGGGCTCGACGGGGCGGCGGAGGCGGCCCTGTGGCGGTTCCTGTGCTCGGTGGACCTGACGGCGAGGGTGCGGGTGAACAGCGCGCCGGTGGACGCGGCCTGGCAGCACCTGGTCTCGGACGTGCGGCGGTGCGAGCCGACGGTGCGGGAGGCGCTGTTCGCGCGTCTGGTGGACGTGGGGGCGGCGCTGGAGGCGCGGACGTACCAGGCGCCGGTGGACGTGGTGTTCGAGGTCGAGGACGCGTTCTGCCCGTGGAACGCGGGGCGGTGGCGGCTGTCGGGGGACGCGAAGGGCGCGTCGTGCGCGCGGACGTCGGACGCGGCGGATCTCGCCCTGTCCGTGCGGGAGTTGGGGTCCGCCTATCTGGGCGGTACGACTCTGGCGGCGCTGGCTTCGGCGGGGCGGGTCACCGAACTGCGGGGCGGGGCGCTCGCGGAGGCGTCGCTCGCCTTCGGCACTCCGGTCGCGCCCTGGCTGCCGCACGGTTTCTAGCGGCGGCACGCGGTTTCCAGCGGTGGCGGCGCGCGGTCAGCGGGTCTGGCAGGCGGGGCACCAGAAGAGGTTCCTCGCCGCCAGGTCCGCGGTGCGGACCGGCGTGCCGCAGAGGTGGCAGGGCTGGTGCGCCCGGCGGTAGACGTAGACCTCGCCGCCGTGGTCGTCGACGCGGGGCGGGCGGCCCATCGCCTCGGGGGTGTGCTCGGGGCGGACGGTGTCGATGCGGTTGAGGCGGACGCCTTCGCGCATGAGGACCCTCAGGTCGTCCCAGATCGCGGTCCACTCCCCCGCCGTGAGGTCCCGGCCCGCGCGGTACGGGTCGATGCCGTGGCGGAAGAGGACCTCGGCGCGGTAGACGTTGCCGACGCCGGCGATGACCTTCTGGTCCATGAGCAGGGCGGCGATCGTCGTGCGGGACCTGGAGATCCGGCGCCAGGCGGCGCCGGGGCCGTCGGCCGGGCGCAGGGGGTCCGGGCCGAGGCGGGCGTGGATCGCCCGCTTCTCGTCGTCGGTGACGAGCGCGCAGGTGGTGGGGCCGCGGAGGTCGACGTACGCCTCGGGGTTGGCGAGGCGGAGGCGGACGGTGTCGGCCGGCGGGGGCGCGGGGGCGTCGCCGAAGGTCACCTTGCCGAAGAGGCCGAGGTGGATGTGGATCCACTCGTCGCGGGGGAAGCCGAGGAAGAGGTGCTTGCCGTGCGCCTCGGTGGTCTCCAGGGTGGCGCCGTCGAGGAGGGCGGCGGAGTCGGAGAACTTGCCCTGGGGGCTGGAGACGCGCACGGGCCGGCCGCCGAACCGCTCGCGGTGGTCGGCGGCCAGCCGGTGGATGGTGTGCCCTTCGGGCATCAGGCGGTGGGCTCCTGCGGGTGGTGGGCCGGGATCGGGGGGAGCTCGCCGGTGGTCTCGTACGCGCTCAGCATCTCGATGCGGCGGGTGTGGCGCTCGTCGCCGGAGTAGGGGGTGGCGAGGAAGATCTCGACGAACTTGGTCGCCTCCTCCTCGGTGTGCATGCGGGCGCCGACGGCGACGACGTTGGCGTTGTTGTGCTCGCGGCCGAGGGCGGCGGTCTGCTCGCTCCAGGCGAGGGCGGCACGGACGCCCTTGACCTTGTTGGCGGCGATCTGCTCGCCGTTGCCGGAGCCACCGATGACGATGCCCAGGCCGTCCGCGTCGGCGGCCGTGCGCTCGGCGGCGCGCAGGCAGAACGGCGGGTAGTCGTCGAGGGCGTCGTAGACGTGGGGGCCGCAGTCGACGGGCTCGTGGCCGTGGGCCGTGAGCCACTCCACGAGGTGGGTCTTGAGTTCGTAGCCGGCGTGGTCGGAACCGATGTAGACGCGCATGGTTCCGAGTGTGGCACGGCCGGGACGGGGCAGGCGTCGGCGGGGTCGGGACCTTGGTCCCGTCGGGTCATGGACCTCCGTCCCGGCTGGTCTGGACCTTATCTCCCGCATATGTCCTGAATCACGATCCGGAATAAGACCTTCCGTACCGGCCGGTCGCCGGGTTACATGGCTCCGGCTCGCGACCCGAGCCGCCCCCACACCCGAAGGAAGCGTTCATGAACACGCAGCCGACCCTCGCCAAGGAAGGCGACAGCACCGGCGACCCCGGTCGGACCCCGCCGTCCGACGGCCTCAAGGCCGGTCTCAAGAACCGCCACCTGTCGATGATCGCCATCGGCGGTGTCATCGGCGCCGGCCTCTTCGTCGGCTCCGGCTCCGGCATCGCCGCCGCGGGCCCCGCGATCCTGCTCTCGTACGCGCTCGTCGGCGCGATGGTCGTCTTCGTGATGCGGATGCTCGGCGAGATGGCCGCCGCGCGCCCCTCCTCCGGCTCCTTCTCGGCCTACGCCGACCAGGCGCTCGGCCGCTGGGCGGGCTTCACCATCGGCTGGCTGTACTGGTTCTTCTGGGTGGTCGTGCTGGCCGTCGAGGCGACCGCGGGCGCGGTCATCCTGGAGAGCTGGGTCCCGGCGGTGCCGCAGTGGGCCTGGGCGCTGATCGTCATGGTGGTGCTCACCGCGACCAACCTGGCCTCGGTGGCCTCCTACGGCGAGTTCGAGTTCTGGTTCGCCGGGATCAAGGTCGTCGCCATCGGCGCCTTCGTCGCCATCGGCCTGCTCGCCGTCTTCGGCGTGCTGCCGGGCTCGGACAACCCGGGCGCGGGCTTCGCGCACCTCACCGACGCGGGCGGGTTCCTCCCCATGGGCGCGGGCGCGATCCTCACCGGCGTGCTGATGGTCGTCTTCTCCTTCATGGGCAGCGAGATCGTGACGCTGGCGGCGGGCGAGTCCGAGGACCCGCAGCGCGCCGTGACCAAGGCGACCAACAGCGTGATCTGGCGGATCGGCGTCTTCTACCTGGGCTCGATCTTCGTCGTCCTGACGCTGCTGCCGTGGAACGACCCCTCGATCACCGAGAAGGGCTCGTACGTCGCCGCGCTCGACTCGATCGGCATCCCGGCCGCCGGCCAGATCATGAACGTGATCGTCCTGACCGCCGTGCTGTCCTGCCTCAACTCGGGCCTCTACACGGCCTCCCGGATGGCCTTCTCGCTCGGGCAGCGCGGGGACGCGCCGAAGGGCTTCGCCAAGGTCGACAAGCGGGGCGTGCCGCGCACGGCGATCCTCGCGTCGGTGGTCTTCGGCTTCGTCGCGGTCTTCTTCAACTACCAGTGGCCGGACACCGTCTTCGCCTTCCTGCTGAACTCCTCCGGCGCGGTGGCGCTCTTCGTCTGGCTGGTCATCTGCGTGACCCAGCTGCGGATGCGCGGGATCATCCTGCGCGAGTCGCCGGAGAAGCTCGTCGTGAGGATGTGGCTCTTCCCGTACCTGACGTGGGCGACGATCGGCATGATCGTCTTCGTCCTCGGCTACATGCTCTACGACGGCGGCAGCGCCCGGGAGCAGGTCGTGCTCTCGCTGCTCGTGGCCGCGCTGGTGCTGGCCGTCGCGCTGGTCCGCGAGCGGACCGGGAAGAAGGCCGACCGCGTCTGACCGACGCGCACGCGCGAAGGGCCCGCCGCTCCCCTCGGGAGCGGCGGGCCCTTCGCGTACGGCCCCGGCGGACGTCAGCCCTTGCGGCCGACGAGCTTCCAGGCGGCCGGGAGGGCGCCCATGGCGAGCGCGGCCTTGAGGGCGTCGCCGATGAGGAAGGGGGTCAGGCCCGCGGCGACCGCCTGGCCGAGGCTCATGCCGGTGGCGAGGGCCAGGTACGGCACGCCGACCGCGTAGATCACCGCGGAGCCGAGGGCCATGGTGCCGGCGGTGCGCAGGACCGAGCGGTCGGCGCCGCGGCGGGCGAGGGCGCCCACGACGGTGGCGGCGAGCATCATGCCGAGGATGTAGCCGAAGGACGGCATCGCGTAGCCGGAGGAGCCCTGGGCGAACCACGGGACGCCCGCCATGCCGGCGACGGCGTAGAGGGCGAGGGAGAGGAAGCCGCGGCGGGCGCCGAGGGCGGTGCCGACGAGCAGGGCGGCGAAGGTCTGGCCGGAGACCGGGACCGGGGAGCCGGGGACCGGGAGCGAGATCTGCGCGGCCAGGCCGGTGAGGGCGGCGCCGCCGAGGACGAGGGCCACGTCGCGGACGCGGCTCGCCGGGAGGAGGTCGGCCAGGACGGTGCCCGTACGGAGGGTGCGGGCGGGGGCGGCGGCGGTGCTCATCGGTACTCCGCGGGAGTGAGGGGGCGGGACAGGTCGACGCTATGCCAGGAGTGAACGCCCGATCACCGTCAGCCGCCGACAAAGCCTCGGGCCGGGCCTTCATGGGGTTCCGACAAAGAGAGGGGAAGGCGCCGAGCGCCACGTGACGCTTGTCACTGGAGAGTCAGCACGTGACACCCCTTTTGCGCCGAAGGGCGGTCAGCGGAGAGACTGTGGAGTCTCCATAAAGTGCCTGTGCACGTGCCCCTCCTCCCAGAGCGCGAGTCCCCCACCATGCGCGACGCCGCACCCCCCTCCCCGCCGACCGGGTCCGAGCCCCTCTCCCACGGCCTGAAGCAGCGTCACCTGACGATGCTGGGCCTGGGCGGGGTCATCGGCGCCGGTCTCTTCGTCGGCTCGGGCGCGGGCATCGCGGTCGCCGGGCCCGGCATCGTCCTCTCGTACCTGATCGCGGGTGCGCTCGCGATGCTGGTGATGCGGATGCTGGGCGAGATGTCGGCGGCGATGCCGGCGTCCGGCGCGTTCTCGGTGCACGCGGAGCGGGCGCTGGGGCGCTGGGCCGGCTTCTCGGTGGGCTGGCTGTACTGGTTCCTGCTGGTGGTCGTCCTCGCGGTGGAGGCGACGGGCGCGGCGCGGATCGCGCACGGCTGGGTGCCGGGGGTCCCGCAGTGGGGCTGGGTGCTGCTCTTCATGGTGGTCTTCACGGCGGCGAACCTGGCGGCGGTGAAGAACTTCGGCGAGTTCGAGTTCTGGTTCGCCGCGCTGAAGGTGGGCGCGATCGTCCTCTTCCTGGTGCTGGGCGCGCTGGCGATCGCCGGCTGGCTGCCGGACACCGATCCGGTGGGGCTCGCGAACCTGACCGGGCAGGGCGGCTTCCTGCCCAACGGCTGGTCCGGGGTGGTCTCCGGGGTGCTGGCGGTGATCTTCGCCTTCGGCGGGCTGGAGGTCGTCACCATCGCGGCGGCCGAGTCGGAGGACCCGGCGCGGAACGTGGCGCGGGCGGTGCGCAGCGCCGTCTGGCGGATCCTCCTCTTCTACGTGGGCTCGATGCTGGTGATCGTGACCCTGCTGCCGTGGACGTCGATGGTGCCGGGCGAGTCGCCGTACGTGGCGGTGCTCGACGCGATCGGGGTGCCGGGCGCGGGGCAGATCATGAACGTGGTGGTGTTCGTGGCGCTGCTGTCGGCGCTCAACGCCAATCTGTACGGCTCCTCGCGGATGGTCTTCTCGCTGGCGGAGCGCGGCGAGGCGCCGAAGGGGCTGCTGAAGGTGTCGGGCGGCGGGGTGCCGCGCCGGGCGGTGCTCGCCTCGGTGGCCTTCGGCTTCGTCTCGGTGCTGCTCAATCTGAAGTGGCCGGACTCGGTCTTCCTCTACATGCTCAACGCGGTCGGCGCGGTGCTGCTGTTCGTGTGGGCGCTGATCGCGGTCTCGCAGCTGCGGCTGCGGCCCCGGATCGAGCGGGAGGCGTCCGGGACGCCGACGCTGCGGATGTGGGGCTTCCCGTGGCTGACGTGGACGGCGCTGGCGGCGATGGGCGCGGTGCTGGTGCTGATGCTGACGGACGACGGGGCGCGGCCCCAGGTGCTGTGGTCGGCCGGCGCGACGGCGGCGGTGCTGCTGGTGGCGTGGCTCCGCGAGGTGCGGGCGTCCCGGGAGGCGCGCACGTCCACGACGAAACGGAACTGAATCTTCACCTTGTGTGAAGGTGGTGACCGTATAGCGGACACCCGTTCCCTCTGAGCGGTGCGGGCGCCCAGACTGTGGGCCTCCCTCCCCGTCTCAGCCTATGAACAGGGTTGCCCATGTCTCGGACCACCGCGCCCGCGCAGGCCGACCGCCAGGACGGCGCCGCAGCTCCCGCAGAGGGCCTCTCGCACGGCCTCAAGCAGCGCCATCTGTCGATGATCGCCCTCGGCGGCGTCATCGGCGCCGGCCTCTTCGTCGGCTCCGGCGCCGGCATCGCCGCCGCCGGGCCCTCGATCGTCGTCGCGTACGCGATCTCCGGCGTGCTCGTCATGCTGGTGATGCGGATGCTCGGCGAGATGTCGGCGGCGAACCCCGCCTCCGGCTCGTTCTCCGTCCACGCCGAACGCGCCTTCGGTCCGTGGGCCGGCTTCACCGCGGGGTGGGCCTTCTGGTTCCTGCTCTGCGTGGCCGTCGGCCTGGAGGGCATCGGCGCCGCGAACATCATGACGGGCTGGTTCCCGGGCACTCCGGAGTGGGCCTGGGTGGCGCTGTTCATGCTGGTCTTCTGCGGCACCAACCTGGCGGCGGTGAAGAACTTCGGCGAGTTCGAGTTCTGGTTCGCCGCGCTGAAGGTCGGCGCGATCGTCCTCTTCCTCGGCATCGGCGTGCTCGCCATCACCGGCCTGCTGCCCGGCACCGACGACATCCCCGGCACCTCGAACCTCATCGGCGACCACGGCTTCTTCCCGAACGGCTCCGAGGGCCTGATCGTGGGTCTGCTCGCCTCCGTCTTCGCCTACGGCGGCCTGGAGACGGTCACCATCGCCGCGGCCGAGTCCGAGCACCCCGTGCAGGGCGTCGCCAAGGCGGTCCGCACCGCGATGTGGCGGATCGCGCTCTTCTACATCGGCTCCATGGCGGTCATCGTCACCCTCGTCCCCTGGGACGACCCGGCGGTCGTCGAGAAGGGCCCGTACGTCGCCACCCTCGACTTCCTGGGCATCCCGGCGGCCGGACAGATCATGAACGTGGTCGTCCTGATCGCCCTGCTCTCCGCGATGAACGCCAACATCTACGGCGCCTCCCGGATGGCCGGCTCGCTGATCGGCCGGGGCCAGGGCCCGAAGGCGCTCGGCAGGCTGTACGGCGGCGTGCCGCGCCCGGCCGTCCTGCTCTCCTGCGTCGTCGGCTTCGGCGCCGTCCTGCTGAGCTACTGGTCGCCGGACAAGGCCTTCATCTGGCTGCTCAACACCATCGGCGCGATCATCCTCGTCGTCTGGTTCTTCATCGCCGCCTCCCAGCTGGTGCTGCGCCGCCGCACCGAGCGCGAGGAGCCGGAGAAGCTGGTCGTGCGCATGTGGGCCTTCCCGGTGCTGACCTGGGTGGCGCTGGCCGGCATGGCGGCGATCTTCTTCCTGATGGCCCGCGAGGAGGGCACCCGGGTGCAGCTGTACGCGACGGGCGCCCTGACGCTGCTCCTCGCCGCGGGCGGCTTCGCGCTCCAGAGGGCGCGCGGCTCGGCGGCCGGGGAGGACTGACCCGCTCCCGCACGCCCCCTTCGGCACCACGCACGCCCCGCCGGGCCCCCCGGCGGGGCGTGCGCGCGTCCGGGACCGGGCGCGCCCGGGATCAGGTCCCGCAGTAGGGCGCCGTGCGGACCTGTCCTCCCCGGTTCTCGTCGTCGGTGCCGAGGAGCGCGTCGCCGCCGGGGAGGCACTCGACGGCCTCGACCTTGCGGCCGGGGAAGGTGCCGAGCGGGACCGGGCGGGCGGTGAGGGAGATCCGCACCCGGCCGGAGCCCGTCAGGACGACCTGCCCGGCGTCGGTCACGGCGGAGTCGAAGGGCCCGTCGTCGCCCGCGTCCGCCGCCGAGCCCACCAGGATCCGGCCGGAGTCGGTGACGGAGAGGTCGGAGACGTGGTGGACGCCCGCGCCCGTGGGGTGCGGGGCGGTGAGGGCGCGCTTCGTGACCGCGCCGAACGTCGGCTCGCCCCACGGGGCGAAGGCCAGCGGGGCGGCGTACAGGGTGGCGGGCCGGTCCGGGCCGTCGCCGCGGTCGGCCCACAGGGCGGCGTACCGCCCGTCTCGGGCGACGAGCGCGAAGCCCTCGAAGTCGTCGCCGGTGCCGATCGCGGGCAGCGGGGTGTAGCCGGCGACGGTCGCCGTGGAGCCGGTGACCTCCAGGCGGTGGACGATGCCGCGGGCGGCGACGGCGAGATACTCCCCCGGCCTGCCGGGGATCGCCTCGATCGCCTCCAGGTCCTCGGGTTCGGCTCCCCGCCAGGCGAGCGGGGTGACGGCGGCGCGGTCCGCCCCGTACGCGAGCCGGGAGAGGCGCGGCTGTCCGGAGCGCTTGTTGTCGTGGACGACGAGGGCGGTGCCGGCGCCCTCGTGGGCGAGGCCGCTGACCCCGCCGCGGGCGTCGGAGCCGACCTGCCGCCAGGGGGCGGCGGCCTGGGCGGTGCCGGCGAGCAGGGCGACGAGGGCGCAGGCCGAGGCGAGTCTCGGGAGAAGTCTCATGTCCGCACGCTAGGGATCCCGGACGGGACGGACAGCGGTCGCGTAGGCCGTCCGGCGGAGCGCGCGGAAGCGGGAGGGGCGCGCGGCGGACCTAGGTCCGAGGACTGATCAACAAGATGTGCATGTGCTGTTAGCCTGCACTTGCATATAGGTTGCAATAAGCAGTCAGTCGAAGGGCTCGGCACACATGGCGATCTACACACTTCCGGAGCTGCCGTACGACTACGCGGCGCTGGAGCCGGTGATCAACCCGCAGATCATCGAGCTGCACCACGACAAGCACCACGCCGCGTACGTGAAGGGTGCGAACGACACCCTGGAGCAGCTGGAGGAGGCCCGCGACAAGGACCAGTGGGGCTCCGTCAACGGCCTGGAGAAGAACCTGGCCTTCCACCTCTCCGGCCACATCCTCCACTCCATCTACTGGAACAACATGGCGAGCCCGAAGGGCGGCGAGGGCGGCGGCGAGCCGCTCGCGGCCGACGGCGTGGGCGAGCTGGCCGACGCGATCACCGAGTCCTTCGGCTCCTTCGCCAAGTTCAAGGCCCAGCTGACCAAGGCCTCGGCGACCACCCAGGGCTCCGGCTGGGGCGTCCTCGCCTACGAGCCGATCAGCGGCCGCCTCATCGTCGAGCAGGTCTACGACCACCAGGGCAACGTCGGCCAGGGCTCGGTCCCGGTCCTCGTCTTCGACGCCTGGGAGCACGCCTTCTACCTCCAGTACAAGAACCAGAAGGTCGACTTCATCGACGCCATGTGGCAGGTCGTCAACTGGCAGGACGTGAACAAGCGCTACCTGGCCGCCAAGGCCAGCGTGCCGCTCATCTCCTTCTGACGGCCCCCCGCTCGTCCTGCTCGTGATCGTCTTCTCAACCTTCACCAGCGGGCGGAACGAGGAAGAACCCCCGCGATGACGTGAATCGCGGGGGTTCTTCTGTTCCTGCGGCGGCGGCTACTCGAAGCTCGGCGCCGCCGTCCGGGTGCGCTTGATCTCGTAGAAGCCCGGCGTCGAGGCGACCAGCAGGGTGCCGTCCCACAGCCGGGCCGCGGCCTCGCCGCGCGGGGTCGGGGTGACGACCGGGCCGAAGAAGGCGACCTCGTCGCCGTCCGGGCCGGGCACCGCGATCACCGGGGTGCCGACGTCCTGGCCGACCTTCTCGATGCCCTCCGTGTGGGAGGCGCGCAGCTCGGCGTCGTACGTGTCCTTGTCGGCGTACTCCACCAGCTCCTCGGGCAGGCCGACGTCCCTCAGCGCGCCGGTGATGGCCTCGCGGGTGACGCCCTCGCCCTCGTTGTGGAAGCGGGTGCCGAGCGCGGTGTAGAGCTTGCCGACGACCTCGTCGCCGTGCAGCTGCTGGGCCGCCACGACGACGCGGACCGGGCCCCACGCCTGGGTCTCCAGCATCTCCCGGTACTCGGCGGGGACCTCGTCCAGCCGGTTCTCGTTCAGGACGGCGAGGCTCATGACCTTCCAGCGCACGTCCACCGGGCGGACCCGCTCCACCTCCAGCATCCACCGGGAGGTCATCCAGGCCCAGGGGCACAGCGGGTCGAAGAAGAACTCTGCGGTGGTCCTGCTCTCGGACATGTCACTCCTCGGATGCGGGCGTGCGGAACGGGTGCGCCGACCTGTCGCAACGCCGCGGGCGCGTGTCGGCATTCCCGTGCGCCGGGTGAAAGGTGCGCATGGGAGGATCGGTCCTGTTTCGAACACGCCACGAAGGAGTGACCGTGCCCGGTGAGAACCTGACCCGCGACGAGGCCCACGAGCGGGCGGCGCTGCTGTCCGTCGACGGCTACGAGGTCGCCCTCGACCTGCGCTCGGCGGTCGGCGAGTCCACGGAGGCGGTACGCACCTTCCGCTCGGTGACGACGATCCGCTTCCGCCGCACCGGCGAGGGCGACGCCACCTTCGCGGACCTGATCGCGCCCTCGGTCACCTCCGTCACGCTCAACGGGCGCGCGCTGGACCCGGCCGTCGTCTTCGACGGCGCCCGGATCGCCCTGGACGGCCTCGCCGACGAGAACGTGCTGGTCGTCGACGCGCAGTGCGCCTACAGCCGCACCGGCGAGGGCATGCACCGCTTCGTCGACCCCGAGGACGGCGAGGTCTACCTCTACACCCAGTACGAGCCGGCCGACGCCCGCCGGGTGTACGCGAACTTCGAGCAGCCCGACCTCAAGGCCCCGTACCGCTTCGAGGTGACCGCGCCCGAGGGCTGGACGGTCTGGAGCAACGGCGCCGGGGAGCGCGACGCCGACGGCACGTGGCGCTTCGCCGAGACCCTGCCGATCTCCACGTACATCACCTGCGTGGTGGCCGGCCCGTACCACTACGTCACGGACACCTACCGCCGCGGCGACCTGGAGATCCCGCTCGGCGCGATGTGCCGCAAGGGCCTCGCGCGGCACTTCGACGCGGACGACGTCTTCCTGGTCACCAAGCAGGGCCTGGACTTCTTCCACGACACCTTCGACTACCCGTACCCCTTCGGCAAGTACGACCAGGCCTTCGTGCCCGAGTACAACCTCGGCGCCATGGAGAACCCCGGCCTGGTCACCTTCACGGAGGAGTACATCTACCGGGGCAAGGTCACCCGGGCGGCCTACGAGCGGCGCTCGAACACGATCCTGCACGAGATGGCCCACATGTGGTTCGGCGACCTGGTCACCATGGTCTGGTGGGACGACCTGTGGCTGAAGGAGTCCTTCGCCGACTTCATGGGCTCCTTCTCGCTCGCCGAGGCCACCCGCTTCACCGACAGCTGGGTCACCTTCGCCAACAACCGCAAGGCCTGGGCCTACCGCGCCGACCAGCTGCCGTCCACCCACCCGATCACGGCCGACATCCGTGACCTGGAGGACGCCAAGCTGAACTTCGACGGCATCACCTACGCCAAGGGCGCCGCCGTCCTCAAGCAGCTCGTCGCCTACGTGGGCCGGGACGCCTTCCTGGAGGGCGCGCGCCGCTACTTCAAGCGCCACGCCTACGGCAACACGCGCCTGGGCGACCTGCTGTCGGTCCTGGAGGAGACCTCCGGCCGCGACATGCGGGCCTGGTCGAAGTCGTGGCTCCAGACCTCCGGCGTCAACGTGCTCGCCCCCGAGGTGACCTACGACGCCGAGGGCCGGATCACCGAGCTCGCCGTCCTCCAGGAGGGCGACGAGCTGCGCCCGCACCGGGTCGCGGTCGGCCTCTACCGGCTCGCCGAGGGCGAACTCGTCCGCTACGCGCGCGTGGAGGCGGACGTCGCCGGGGTCCGGACCGTCGTCGCCGAGCTCGCCGGCAGCGAGCGGCCGGACCTGATCCTCGTCAACGACGACGACCTCACCTACTGCAAGGTCCGCTTCGACGAGGGCTCGCTCGACACCCTCCGCGGCCACCTCGGGGACGTCACCGACCCGCTGGCCCGCGCGCTGTGCTGGTCGGCGCTGTGGAACCTGACCCGGGACGGCCTGATGCCGGCCCGCGACTTCGTCGCCGTCGTGCTCGCCTTCGCGGGCCGCGAGACCGACATCGGCGTCCTGCAGATGGTGCACGCCTGGGCGCGCACCTCGGTCACCCACTACGCGGCCCCGGCGTGGCGCGCCGAGGGCGGCCGGCTGCTCGCCGAGGGCGGGCTGCGCGAGCTGCGGCTGGCCGGACCGGGCAGCGAGCACCAGCTGACCTGGGCCCGCTTCTTCGCCGCGACCGCCTCCTCGGACGCCGACCTCCAGCTCCTGGAGGGGCTGCTCGCCGGCAACGCCCGGATCGACGGGCTCGACGTCGACCAGGAGCTGCGCTGGGCACTGCTCTCCACCCTCGCCGAGGAGGGCCGGGCCGACGAGACGCGGATCGACGGGGAGCTGGCCCGGGACGACACCGCCAGCGGCAAGCGCCACCAGGTGCGGCTGCTCGCCTCGCGGCCCTCCGCGGCGGTCAAGGCGCAGGCCTGGGCGCAGGTCGTCGAGTCGGACGCGCTGTCGAACGCGCTGGCCGGCGCGGTGATCGCCGGTTTCGCGCAGCCCTCGCAGCGCGAACTGACCGCTCCGTACGCGGAGAAGTACTTCGCGGTGATCGAGCGGATCTGGGCCGAGCGGTCGATCCAGATCGGCATGGACGTGGTGCGGGGGCTCTTCCCGGCGCTCCAGGACCGGCCGGAGACCCTGGCGGCGACCGACGCCTGGCTGACGGAGCACGCGGACGCGGCTCCGGCGCTGCGCCGGCTCGTCCTGGAGGCCCGCGACGACCTCGCCCGGGCCCTGCGGGCGCAGGAGTGCGACGCGCTGGAGGCGTGACCGGCGGACCGGGGAGGGTGCCCGCCGTCGCGGGCCCCCTCCTCGGCAGTCGAACGTGCGTACTTTAGCCCCGCCTTGTCCGGGTTCGGCCACCAGCTTGTAACAGGCCGTTAGGACCGGTCCGGGGAGCGGAAGACCCCCGGCATGAACCACAACACCCCCATCACCCCCCGCCCCCGCCCCCTCTCCGCCACCACGGGCCTCACGCAACGCCTCGCCTCCACCGGCCAGTTGCGGGCCATGGGCGTGCCCGCCGCGGAGGTCGCCGGCCGGGCCGCGGCCGGCGGCGACTGGCAGCAGCTGCTGCCGGGCGTCTTCCTGCTCCACCCCTCCGCCCCGACCGGTGACGACCGGCTGCGGGCCGCGCTGCTCTACGCCCGCCGGGACGGCGAGGCGCCGCTGTGCGGACCGGGCGCGATGCTCACCGGTCTCGCCGCGCTCGCCCTGCACGGCTTCTCCTCCGCTCCCGCGCCGGCCGCCGCGGAGCGGATCGACGTCCTCGTGGGGCGGACCCGGCGGCTGCGCTCGACCGGTTTCGTGCGGGTGGTGCGGGCTCCGGAGTCGCCGGAGCCGGTGGAGCTGGACGGGCTGCCGGTCGCGCCGGTGGCGCGGGCGGTCGTCGACGCCGTCTCGGGGCTGCACGACGCCGAGGCCGTCCGCCGGCTGCTGACCGAGGCCGTCCGCGGCGGCCACTGCGAACCTCCGGCGCTGGTCAGGGAGTTGAGCCGGGCGCGGCTGCTGACCCGGCCGCACGTGGTGGACGTGGTGGACTCGCTCCTGACCGAGGGGCGGGCGCTGTCGGAGGAGCGGCTGTACGAGATGGTGCGGGACTTCGCGCTGCCGGACCCGGTGTGGAACGTGGACCTGCGGCTCCCCGGCGGCCCGCACCTGGGCGGCGTGGACGCCTACTGGCCGGACCAGGCGGTGGCGGTGGAGCTGGACACCCGGGCGCCCCGGCAGGACGAGGACGCGCTGTGGTCGGAGTACACCCGCAAGCGGGAACACCTGGAGCGACTGGGCATCACGGTCGTCCACCTGACCCCCCGCAAGCTGCGGGAGGCGATGGAGCAGCAGGCCACCGTGGTCCGCACGGCGCTGATGGCCGCGTCGGAGCGGCAGCCCGCCGCCTATGTCGTCGTCCTGCCCCGGTGAGCTACTTCTTCGCCGGGAGGGTCCCGCAGAACTCGGCCTCGACGACGGCCTGGGTGTCGCCGGTCCAGTCGGCGTTGATGTTGGCGGCGAGGGAGTGCCGGCCGTCGCGGGTGGTGTACGCCTCCGAGACGGAGCCGTGGATGCCGCCGCCGTGGCCCCAGACCTCGGTGCCGCAGCTCAGCTTCTGCCAGGAGATCCCGAGGCCGTAGCGGAAGTCGGGGTACTGGGGGGAGACCGGCACGGTCGCGGTCAGTTCGCGCATCTCGGCCTTCGGGAGGAGCCGGCCCTTGAGGAGGGCGCGGTAGAAGGTCTGGAGGTCGGCCGAGTCGGAGATCATCTCGCCGGCGGCGTGGGCGAGGGAGGGGTTGAGCTCGGTGACGTCGTGGACGGGGGCGCCGGCGTCGGGGACGAGGGTGGAGTAGGCGCGGCTGCTGGGCTGCGGGACGGTCGTCCGGGTGCCGGGGACGCTGGTGGCGCGGAGCTTGAGCGGCTTGACGATCCGGTTCTCGACGGCCTTGCCGTAGGGGCGGCCGGTGACCTTCTCGATGACGAGTCCGGCGAGGACGAAGTTGGTGTTGGAGTACTTCCAGGAGGTGCCGGGGGCGAAGTCGGGGGCGTGCCCCGTGGCGACGGCGACGAGCTCGCGCGGCTTCCAGGTGTCGTAGCGGTGCTCCAGGAAGCCGGGGCCGAAGACCTTCTCCTGGAAGGCGGGGTCCTCGGTGTAGCTGTAGACGCCGCTGGTGTGGTTGAGGAGCTGGCGGACGGTGATCTTCCGCCCGTCGTGGCCGTTGCCGCGGACGAGGCCGGGGAGCCACTTCTCGACCGGGTCGTCGAGGTCGATCCGGCCCTCGGCCTGGAGCTGGAGGAGGACGGTGGCGGCGAAGGTCTTGGTGATGGAGCCGACGCGGTAGCGGTCGTCGCCGCCGCGCTCGCCCGCGGTGCCGGTCCAGGAGCGGCCGTCCACCCGGGCCTGGGCGACCGCGCCGGGGACCCCGGCGTCGACGGCGGCCCGGAGCGCCGCCTGGGTGGCGGCGTGGCCGGTCTTCGCGGGGGCGGGGGCGGGGGCCGCGGCGAGGGCGGGGGCGGCGAGCGCGGTGACGGTGAGGCCGGCGGCGAGGGCCGCGGCGACGACGGTGCGGGCGGTGCGGGCGGTGCGGGCGGTGGTCATGTGGGTCCCCTGTGTCCCTGGTCCGGTACTGCGGTCGGCGGGGAGGACCGGGAGCGGGGCGGAGGGGTTGAGCGGTCGCGTACCGGTTGAGCCCTTTTCGGCCTTTCCTCAGCCGTTCGCCGGATCCGCGAGCCGGGAGCGGCCCGCGGGGGGCCGCTCCCGCCACAGGTCGAGCCCGATGTCGACGAGCCCGACCCGGGGCAGCGCGGGCACGGCGTCCAGCGGGTGCCAGGCCGCGAGGTCGGTGGAGCCGCCGGTCTCGTGGCGCAGGGCGCCGCCGGTGATCCGGGCCTCGTAGACGATCCGCAGCCCCTGGAAGGAGCCCGGCGCGCCGAGCCGGGAGACCCGGCCGCGCAGGATCGAGTCGACGCCGAGGAGGGCGGTGGGCTCCACCGCGTACCCGGTCTCCTCGGCGACCTCGCGGACGACGGTCGCGAGGGGTTCCTCCCCGTGGTCCATGCCCCCGCCGGGCAGGGTCCACCGCTTGGTGCCGTCCCTGGCGACCCAGCGGGCGAGCAGCACCTCGTGGTCCCGGACGACTACGGCGTAGGCCGCCACCCGCAGCTCCTGCTTCATGCGGAGCAGGGTAAGGCGGTGGCGTGCCGATCGGGCCGGGCTCGCGGCCTCCGGCCCGATCGGCACGACACCGCCCCGGGAGATGGCTAGAACCAGTACACGGGGTAGGTGCGGCGGCGGACGCGGGCCGCGAGGAGGCCGACGGCGACGAGCAGCGCGCAGGAGAGCAGCAGCAGCCCGGTGAAGGTCCAGAACGGCGGGGAGCCGAGGGCGACGATGACCGCGGTGGCGGCCGCCGGGGAGTGCGGGGCGCGGGCGAGCGTCATCACGCCGAGGGCGAGTCCGCCGGCGACGGCGGCGCTCCACAGGCCGGGGCCGGCGACCGCGAGGACGGCGAAGCCGGTGAGGGCGGAGAGGAGCTGGCCGCCGACGACCGAGCGGGGCTGGGAGAGCGGCAGGTCGGGGGAGGCGGCGACCAGCGCCATGCTCGCGGCGAGCGGCGGGATGAGCAGCGGGTGGTGCAGGACGGTGCCGAGGGCGACGAGCAGGAGCAGCGCCGCGGTGCTGGCGCCGGTGGCGGCGAGGACCGCCAGGGCGCGGGGCCGGGGCGGCGGACCGGGGCGGACGGGGGCGGACGCGGGGGCGGGGACGGACGGCGCGGGGACGGGCGCGGACGGCGCGGGCACGGTGGCCTCGGGAGCCTGGGCGGTGGTGGTCACGGGTTCCTCGGGATCGTGGATCGGGAGTCCGCGTGCGGGCGGCGGGGAGGGCGGGAGGGGCTCAGGGGGTGGTCGGGTTGGCCGGGGAGTACTCGGGCGCGGACCAGCGCAGGGGGCCGGCGGCCGGGGTCTCGACGACGCTGTCGACCCGGAAGCGGACGAACCGCTCCTCCAAACGGTATACCGTTTGCGCCCGGCCGCTGAGCTGGAGGGTCGTGCCGTTCTCCCAGTCCAGGAAGAGGAGCCCCGCCCTGCCGTCCGCCTCCAGGTTGCCGAGCGTGAGGAACATCGCATTGCCCGGGTAGTCCCGCCACTCCAGCGTGCGGGGGTCCTCGGCGCGGACGAAGCCGGGGTTGCCGCCCCGGTGGCTGGCGTCGGCGCCGTCCGGCCCCGTGGTGGCGACGAAGAAGGTGTCGGCCGCGCGGACGGCGGCGAGCTGGTCCTCGGCGAGGGCCTCGCCCCGGCGGGCGGGCGGCCCGTCCGGGGCGGCGGGACCGGAGCCGTACAGCTCGCGCTTCTGGAGGTACTTGGGGCAGTTGGCGAAGACCTGCTCGGCGTCGATCAGCACGCCCCGCGCGCTGGGGCGGACGGTGCCGTTGAGACGCATGCGGCGGCGGGTGCGGGGGTCGAGGGCGATCGTGCCGACGGGGGTCCCCTCGGTCAGGGCCTCCGCCAGCGGGTCGCCGGCCCGGACCCCGCCCGCCACCGAGACCGTGTGCGGGCCGGCCGCCCGGGCGAAGCCGGGGTCACCGGTGAGCAGGCTCGCCCAGACGCGCCCGTCGGGGGCCGCCGCGCCGAGGACCAGCATGGGCTGGAGCTCCAGGAAGGCGGCGGCGACCGGACGGATGCCGGGGCGGATGCTCGGGGCGATGTGGGCGGCAGCGTCCCGCAGGCCGAGGCGCTCTTGTACGGCTACGGATCCGTGGTGGTACGCGGTGCCGCTCATGACGGACCTCCTGGGTGCGGGCTCGGGGCGGGGGTGCGCGGTCGGTGGGGGTGTGCGGCCGGCGGGGGTGCGCGGCCCGGCGGGAGTGCGCGGCCGGTGGGGGTGTGCGGCCGGCGGGGGTGCGCGGCCCGGCGGGGCGCCGGCTAGAAGAAGCCGCAGGTCGGGGCGGTGGCGTGGGGGGCCGGGGCCCCCTCGGCACCCTGCGGGACGGAGATCTCCAGGCGGGTGCCGTCCGGGTCGTGGAAGAAGATGCCGCCGGAGGCCGCGCCCTCGCGGTGGGCGACGACGCCGTCGTGGGCGAAGGGGACGCCGAGCGCCTTGAGGCGCGCCTCGGCCTCGCGGACCTTCTCGATGGACTCGGCCTCGAAGGCCAGGTGGTGCAGGCCGGCCCGGGCCGCGTCGTAACCGCCCTCGGCCTGCTGCCACAGGGTGAGCACGAGGCTGCCGCCCCGGCCGAGGAAGGCGTGGCGGCGCCCGTCGGCGTCGCCGGAGCCGATCACCTCGAAGCCCAGCGCCTCCCCGTAGAAGCGGAGCGAGCGGTCCAGGTCGGTGACGTTGATGCCGATGTGCGCCGTGTTCAGCGTGCCGATCGCGGACATGACGGTCCCCTCGTCGTCGGTCGCCCCCTTCGGGCTAACCTTCTATTGCGACTTTAAGGGTTAGAACTTCCGGGATGCAACCTGTCACGTACGCTTGAGGGGTTAGATCGCCCGGGGGATCGAGGAGGACGCCCGCCATGCCCGTCACCGATCCGCGGCCCCTGACCGGCGAGCCCCTCTCGCTGGATCTGCTCAACACCCGCTGGATGCGCGAGGGCGAACGCCAGGACCTGCTCACCGACACCGGCGGACTGGCGGTCTGGCTCGCGGCCAACGGGCTCGACGGGCGCTTCGCCGCCGACGAGGCGACGCTCCGCCACACCCGGACCGCCCGCGAGGCCCTGAAGGCCCTGGTCGACCGGCCCGGCGACCCGGACGCGGCCGCGCGGCTCGACGCCGTCCTGGAGCACGGCCGGATCCGCCCCGTGCTCACCGCCGAAGGCCCCGGCGAGCGGGCCGAATTCGCCGATCCGGCGTGGGGGCCGGCCTGGACGGCCGCCCGCGGCCACCTCGACCTGCTGCGCACCGCGCCCGACCGGATCAGGACCTGCGCGCACGAGGCGTGCATCCTGCACTTCCTCGACACCTCGCGGAACGGCACCCGCCGCTGGCACTCGATGGCGACCTGCGGCAACCGGGCGAAGGCGTCCCGGCATTACGCCCGCGCCAAGGATCAGTGATCCCCGAACACCGGCCGAATCGCCCTCCTTGAGGGCGATTCGTCTTCTGTGGCGGAAGGTGCGCGATGGCGGATGTACGCCACGGACACAACCTGCCCTCCGCGAACTCTCCACAAAGCCCTGCCATTTGCGAAAGGCTGAGCGGTCATCCGGTACCGGATTCCGGACCCTCTCCTTTCACAACAGGGATGTAAATGACCACCCCCGAAACGCAGAGCTCCATACCCGGGCGCTCCACCGGGACCCGACGAGCGGCCCGGATCGCCGCCGCCGCCGGTCTGGTGACCGCGCTCGTCGCGGCCGGTGCCGCCCCGGTCCTCGCCGCCGACGACCCGGTGGCGACTCCCCCGGTGAAGGCCGCGGAGCCCGCCGACAAGCTCGGCGCCACCGACGCGCAGCGCCTCGCCGAGGCGGAGGCCGCCGGCGAGCCGCACGTCACCATCCTGGTCGCCACCGCCCCGGGCGCGACCGAGCAGGTCGCCGGCCAGCTCGACGCCGTCCCCGGCGGCTCGGTCGGCAACCGCAACGACGAGCTCGGCTACGTCCGCGCGACGCTGCCGACCGGCAAGGCCGACGCCGCGATCAAGGCCGCCACGAAGCTCTCGTCCGTCCAGTCCGTGGACCTCCAGGCCGAGATCCAGCTGGACGACCCCCGCCCCGACGCCGGTGTCACCGGCGCCGTCGAGGGCACCACGGTGACCCGGACCTACCCGGCGCCGTCGAAGTACACCCCGGCGAAGAACCCGTACAACCCGTCGCACGAGACGGGCGCGGTCGAGTTCGTCGAGGACCACCCGCGCGCCGACGGGCGCGGCGTGACCATCGGCATCCTCGACTCGGGCGTCGACCTGGCCCACCCGGCCCTGCAGAAGACCACCACCGGCGAGCGCAAGATCGTCGACTGGGTGACCTCCACCGACCCGATCGTCGACTCCGACGGCACCTGGCGCGCCCAGGTCACCCCGGTCGGGGGCCCGGTCTTCACCGCCGGCTCGCAGTCCTGGAAGGCCCCCGCGGGCGCCTACCAGTGGAGCCGCTTCAGCGAGTCCGTCACCGCGGGCGGCGACCCGGCCGGTGACATCAACCGCGACGGCGACACCACCGACGTCTTCGGCCTGTTGTACGACCCCGTCGCGGGCACCGTCCGCGTCGACACCGACCAGGACAACGACTTCACGGACAACGAGCCGATGAAGCCGTTCAAGGACGGGTACGGCGTCGGCTACTTCGGCACCGACAACCCGGCCACGGACGTCGTCGAGCGCACCCCCTTCGTCGTGGAGATCCGCAAGGACGTCCCGATGGACCCGTACGGCGGCCCCTGGGTCGGCCAGAAGCGCGACTTCGTCAACATCGGCGTCGTCGAGTCCTCGCACGGCACCCACGTCGCCGGCATCACCGCCGCCAAGGGCCTCTTCGGCGGGAAGATGAACGGCGCCGCCCCCGGCGCGAAGATCGTCTCCTCGCGCGCCTGCACCTGGGACGGCGGCTGCACCAACACCGCCCTCACCGAGGGCATGGTCGACCTCGTCGTCAACCGCGGCGTCGACATCGTCAACATGTCGATCGGCGGCCTGCCCGCGCTGAACGACGGCGACAACGTCCGCGCCCGCCTCTACACCCGTCTCATCGACGAGTACGGCGTGCAGCTGGTGATCTCGGCCGGCAACTCCGGTCCGGGCACCAACACGATCGGCGACCCCGGCCTGGCCGACAAGGTCCTCTCGGTCGGCGCGGCGGTCTCCCAGTCGACCTGGGCCGCCAACTACGGCTCGGCCGTCGAGAAGAAGTACGCCATGTTCCCGTTCTCCTCGCGCGGCCCGCGCGAGGACGGCGGCGCCACCCCGCTGATCACCGGCCCGGGTTCGGCCGTCAACACCATCCCGACCTGGCAGGCCGGCGCCGGCGTCCCCGAGTCCGGCTACGCGCTCCCCGCCGGCTACGGCATGCTCAACGGCACCTCGATGTCGTCCCCGCAGGTCGCGGGCGCGAGCGCGCTGCTGCTCTCCGCCGCCAAGCAGCGCGGCATCGAGCTGTCGCCGCTGACCCTCCGCACCGCCCTCACCTCGACCGCCCAGCGGATCCCCGGTGTCGCGGCCCACGAGCAGGGCGCCGGCCTCATCGACGTCGACGAGGCCTGGGACTCGATCAAGGACGGGGCCACCGCCCACTCCTACAAGGTCGAGGCCCCGGTCGACACCGTGATCTTCCCGGCCCCGCACACCGGCACCGGCGTGTACGACCGCGAGGGCGGCCTCAAGGTCGGCCAGAAGAAGGTCTACGACGTCACCGTCACCCGCACCAGCGGCCCGGACCGCGCGCTCTGGCACGAGCTGGACCTCAAGTACAACGACGGCACCTTCCGGATCCTCGGCGACGACGAGGTCCGCCTCCCGCTGAACACCCCGGTCACCGTCAGGCTGGAGGCCCGCCCGAAGACCGCCGGCGTGCACAGCGTGATCCTGGAGGCCGACGACGAGCGCACCGAGGGCGTCGACAAGCAGATCCTCGCCACCTCGGTCGTCGCGAGCGACCTGGTCGCCCCCGGCTACGGCTTCTCCGCCTCCGGCTCGGTCCAGCGCAACAGCCACACGTCGTACTTCGTGACCGTGCCGAAGGGCGCCACCTCCCTGGAGGTCGCCATCGGCGGTCTGAAGGAGAAGAGCCAGACCCGGTTCATCTCCATCCACCCGTACGGCGTCCCGGTCGACCCGACCGCGACCACCATGTGCTACCCGCACTACAACCCGGCGAACACCTGCCGTCCCGACCTCCGCTCCTACGCCAACCCGCAGGCCGGCGTCTGGGAGATCGAGGTCGAGGCGCGCCGCACCTCGCCGGACCTGAACAACCCGTACAAGCTGAACGTCTCCGTGCTCGGCGCCTCCTTCGACCCGGCCGTCCAGACGGTCGCCGAGGCGAAGGTCGGCACCCCGTCCGCCGTCGAGTGGACCGTCACCAACAAGTTCGCCGGCATCGACGGCAAGCTGGAGGGCGGCTCGCTGGGCTCGGCCAAGGTCGAGACCCCGACCATCCAGCACCACGAGCAGCAGACGAAGACCGTCACCGTCGGTGAGGGCGTCGAGCGGCTCGACATCGCGATCGGCAACACCTCCGACAAGGCCGCCGACCTCGACCTGACCGTGCTCCTCGACGGCGTCAAGGTCGCCTCGTCGGCCGACGGCGACTCGGAGGAGGCCGTCTCCCTCGTCAAGCCGAAGGCCGGCACGTACACCGTCGTCATCGACGGCTACGCGGTCCACGCCGAGGGCGGCACGACCTACGACTACAAGGACGTCTACTTCTCCTCGGCGCTCGGCACCGTGAAGGTCGACGAGACGAAGACCTACCCGCTGGCCAACGGCGCGAGCGCCAAGGTCCCGGCCGAGGTCGTCGTCGGCGGTCCGGCCCCCGAGGGACGCCAGTTCTTCGGCGAGGTCCGGCTGGTCAACGCGCGCGGCACCGTCGCGGGCACCGGCAGCGTCCTGATCGGCGGCGTCACCCCGTAACACCCCGTGCGGTACGAGGGGCGGGCACCCGTGAGGGTGTCCGCCCCTTCGCGTTCAGCCGCGGCCGGGGCAGCCGCCACCGGCGTCCGGCAGGGCCTTCGCCAGCCACTTCCGGCCGTACTCCAGCTCGTCGCGGACCGGCCCGACGTCCTCGCCGAGCTCGCCGGGCGGCTCCATGTCCTGCCGGAAGGTGAGCACCCCCTCACCGGCGGAGCGCGGGACGACCACCAGCATCCGCGTGCCGGGCCGGTAGGACGACGCCTCCGCCGCGAACCCCCGGAAGGCCAGCTCCCCGGAGTCCGGCCCGGCCGGCTTGTACCGGCGCTCCACCCGCAGCACCACCCGGAACTCCCCGTCCGCCAGCGGCTCGGCCCGCACCACCTCGCCCTCCGCGACGTCCGTGGCGCAGGCCACCAACCCGGCCGGGGTGAGCTTGGCCCCGGCACCGCCGTCGACGGCGCCGGGGCCGAGCGCCCCCGGACGGGCGGCCAGCCAGGCCCCGCCCGTGCCGAGCACGCCCAGGGCCGCACAGGCCGCGAGCGCCCAGGCGACGATCCGGCCGCGCCGCCGCGGCCGTACCGGGGGAGCCGGCCGTACGGGCTCCGCCGTGAGCGCCGCGGCGAGGGTGCCCAGCTGCTCGCGGATCAGGGCCACGTCCGCGAGGGCGCGGGCGACCTCGGGGTCGTCGCCGGCGCCCGGCGGTCCGTCCTCCGGGAACAGGGCCCGGGCCAGCGGGTCCCTCGTGTCCTCGCCCACTCACACCACCTCGTCCGTGCGGAGCCGCTGCCGCATCGCGCGGACGGCGGCGTGCAGCCTGCTCTTGACGGTCCCCTCGGGGACTCCCAGCTCCTCGGCGATCCGGGCCACCGGCAGGTCCGCGTAGAAGCGGAGCACCAGGACCTGCCGCTGCTTCTCCGGCAGCTCCTCCAGGCCGTCCGCGACGGTCAGCGCGAGGAGGCGGGCCTCCTCGCCGCCGCCCACCGGGGCCGGCAGCGCGGTGAGCCGCTCGCCGAGGCGCTCCTCGCGGCGCCGGGCCCGGTGCCAGTCGGCGGCCACCCGGGTGGCGACCACCGCGCACCAGGCGGCCGGGGAGCGCGGCGGATCCCCCTTCGCCCGGGCCTCCAGGAGGCGCAGCCCCACCTGCTGCACGCCGTCCTGGAGCTCCGCGTACGGCACCCCGCCCAGCGCCAGGACCGCCCGCACCCGGTCCACGAGCGCCGCGTCCATCTGCTCCACCCCGCCTCCTCCCGGTCCGTGTCGCCCCTACGACGCACGACCGGCCCGGAACGTTCGTCCACCGGACCGCGTCCCGCCCCTCGGACAATGGATTGGACAAGAAGCGGCAGGCGGCACGCATCATGGGGAGCGGCAGCACCCTGCACACACGTACGGAGGAGTCACCGTGAAGGTCGGAATCGTCGGAGCCACCGGTCAGGTCGGCACAGTCATGCGCAAGATCCTGGCCGAGCGGAACTTCCCGGTCGACGAGCTGCGGCTCTTCGCCTCCGCCCGGTCCGCCGGCACGGTCGTGGACGGCGTCACCGTCGAGGACGCCTCGACCGCCGACTACACCGGCCTGGACATCGTGCTCTTCTCCGCCGGCGGCGCCACCTCCAAGGCCCTCGCCGAGAAGGTCGCCTCCCAGGGCGCCGTCGTCATCGACAACTCCTCCGCCTGGCGCCGCGACCCCGAGGTCCCCCTCGTCGTCTCCGAGGTCAACCCGCACGCGGTCAAGGACCGCCCCAAGGGCATCATCGCCAACCCGAACTGCACCACGATGGCCGCCATGCCGGTCCTCAAGCCGCTCCACCAGGAGGCCGGCCTCACCGCGCTGATCGCCACCACCTACCAGGCCGTCTCCGGCTCGGGCGTGGCCGGCGTCGCCGAGCTGCGCACCCAGGCGTGCGCCGTGGCCGAGCAGGCCGACCAGCTGGCCTTCGACGGCGACGCCGTCGAGTTCCCGGAGCCCGCCGTCTACCGGCGCCCGATCGCGTTCAACGTGGTCCCGCTGGCCGGCTCGATCGTGGACGACGGCTCCTTCGAGACCGACGAGGAGCAGAAGCTCCGCCACGAGTCCCGCAAGATCCTGGAGATCCCGGAGCTCAAGGTCTCCGGCACCTGCGTCCGCGTCCCGGTCTTCTCCGGCCACTCGCTCCAGGTGAACGTCCGCTTCGAGCGCCCGATCGGCGTCGAGCGCGCCTACGAGCTGCTGAAGGACGCCGAGGGCGTCGAGCTGTCCGAGATCCCGACCCCGCTCCAGGCGGCCGGCAAGGACGCCTCGTACGTGGGCCGCATCCGCGTCGACGAGACCGTGGAGAACGGCCTCGCGCTCTTCCTCTCCAACGACAACCTCCGCAAGGGCGCCGCGCTGAACGCGGTGCAGATCGCGGAGCTGGTGGCGGCCGAGCTCCGGGGCTGAGCCCGATCCTCCTCCGGGGGGCGGCCGTCCGCGGGACGGCCGCCCCCCGCCGTGTTCGCCCTGGGAAATGTCCGATGCGCGGGCCGAGCGGCCCGTGGAAAGATGGCCCAAACGTCACGAAACCGAGGAGTTGACCGGGTGCCTGGTACGAACCTGACCCGTGAAGAGGCACAGCAGCGGGCGGCGCTGCTGACCGTGGACGCGTACGAGGTCGAACTGGACCTCACCGGCGCGCAGGAGGGCGGCACCTACCGGTCCGTCACCACCGTCCGCTTCGATTCCGCCGAGGGAGGCGTCGAGAGCTTCATCGACCTCGTCGCCCCCGCCGTCCACGAGGCCGTGCTGAACGGGCACTCGCTGGACGTGGCCGCCGTCTTCCGCGACGCGCGGATCGCGCTGCCCCACCTGAAGCAGGGCCGCAACGAGCTCCGCGTGGTCGCGGACTGCGCGTACACGAACACCGGTGAGGGTCTGCACCGCTTCGTCGACCCGGTCGACGGCCAGGCGTACCTGTACACGCAGTTCGAGGTGCCGGACGCGCGCCGGGTCTTCGCCTCCTTCGAGCAGCCGGACCTCAAGGCGACCTTCCAGTTCACGGTGAAGGCGCCAGAGGGCTGGAGCGTCGTCTCCAACTCGCCCACCCCGGAGCCGAAGGACGGGGTGTGGGTCTTCGAGCCGACCCCGCGGATCTCCTCGTACATCACCGCCCTGATCGTCGGCCCGTACCACGCGGTGCACTCGACGTACGAGGGCCCGGACGGGCAGGTCGTGCCGCTGGGCATCTACTGCCGTCCGTCGCTGGCGGAGTTCCTGGACGCGGACCACATCTTCGACGTGACCCGCCAGGGCTTCGGCTGGTTCCAGGAGAAGTTCGCGTACGCCTACCCGTTCGCCAAGTACGACCAGCTGTTCGTGCCGGAGTTCAACGCGGGCGCGATGGAGAACGCGGGCGCGGTCACCATCCGTGACCAGTACGTCTTCCGCTCGAAGGTGACGGACGCGGCCTACGAGCGCCGCGCCGAGACCATCCTCCACGAGCTGGCCCACATGTGGTTCGGCGACCTCGTGACCATGGAGTGGTGGAACGACCTGTGGCTGAACGAGTCGTTCGCCACCTACACCTCGGTCGCCTGCCAGGCCTCCGTCGAGGGCACCCGCTGGCCGCACGCCTGGACGACCTTCGCCAACGCGGAGAAGACCTGGGCCTACCGCCAGGACCAGCTGCCGTCGACGCACCCGATCATGGCCGAGATCAACGACCTGGAGGACGTACTCGTCAACTTCGACGGCATCACGTACGCCAAGGGCGCCTCGGTCCTCAAGCAGCTCGTCGCCTACGTCGGCCAGGACGAGTTCTTCAAGGGCGTGCAGGCGTACTTCCAGCGCCACGCCTTCGGCAACACCCGTCTGAGCGACCTGCTCGGCGCGCTGGAGGAGACCTCCGGCCGCGACCTGAAGACCTGGTCGAAGGCGTGGCTGGAGACGGCCGGCATCAACGTCCTGCGCCCGGAGATCGAGACCGACGAGAACGGCTCGATCACCGCCTTCGCGGTGCGCCAGGAGGCCCCGGCGCTGCCCGCCGGCGCCAAGGGCGAGGCCGTGCTCCGTCCGCACCGCATCGCGATCGGCTTCTACGACCTCGACGCGGACGGCAAGCTGGTCCGCACCGAGCGCCTGGAGCTGGACATCGAGGCGGCCGGGCTGACCGAGGTGCCGGCGCTGGTGGGCAAGTCCCGCCCGGCGGTCGTCCTGCTGAACGACGACGACCTGTCGTACGCCAAGGTCCGTCTCGACGAGGTGTCGCTGCAGAACGTCACCGCGCACCTCGGCGACTTCGCCGAGTCGCTGCCGCGGGCGCTGTGCTGGTCCTCCGTCTGGGACATGACCCGGGACGGCGAGCTGGCCACCCGCGACTACCTGGAGCTGGTGCTGTCGGGCATCACCAAGGAGTCGGACATCGGCGTGGTGCAGTCGCTCCAGGGCCAGGTGAAGGCCGCCCTGGAGCTGTACGCGGCTCCGGAGTGGCGGGACGCGGGCCTGACCCGCTGGACCGAGGCGGCGCTGACCCACCTCAAGGCGGCCGAGCCGGCGAGCGACCACCAGCTGGCGTGGGCGCGGGCCTTCGCCGCGGCCGCCCGGACGCCGCAGCAGCTCGACCTGCTCGCCGCGCTCCTGGAGGGCCGCGAGACGATCGAGGGCCTGGCCGTCGACACCGAGCTGCGCTGGGCGTTCGTGCAGCGGCTCGCCGCGACCGGCGTCTTCGACGAGCCGGAGATCGCGGCCGAGCTGGAGCGGGACCGCACGGCGGCCGGCGAGCGCCACGCGGCGACGGCCCGGGCGGCGCGCCCGACCGAGGCGGCGAAGGCGGAGGCCTGGGCGGCGGTCGTCGAGGACGACAAGCTGGCCAACGCGGTGCAGGAGGCGGTGATCGGCGGCTTCGTCCAGCCCGACCAGCGCGAGCTGCTGGCCCCGTACACGGAGAAGTACTTCGGGTCGATCAAGCGCGTGTCGGAGACCCGCAGCCACGAGATCGTCCAGCAGATCGTGGTCGGCCTCTACCCGACGCTCCAGGTCTCCCGGGAGACGCTGGACGCGACGGACGCGTGGATCGCGGCCAACGACCCGGTGCCGGCGCTGCGGCGCCTGGTGACGGAGTCGCGGGCGGGCGTCGAGCGGGCGCTGAAGGCCCGCGCGGCGGACGCGGCGGCCGCGCGGCGGTAGGCGGCGGCATCCTGCCGAGCGGTGAAGGGGCGCCCTCCCCCACGGAGGCGCCCCTTCGCCGTGTCCGGGCCTACCGGCTCGCGCGGTCGAAGCGGGCGCGCAGGTCGGCGGCGCCCTCCTCGGTCAGGGAGCCGTGCAGGCGCATGCGGGCGACGCCGCCGTCGGGGAAGGCGTCGAGGCGCACGTGGGTGACGACCGCCTGCGCGGGGAGCCTGAAGCGGTGCAGGGTGTCGGGCTGGAGGCGGGTGCGCGGGACGATCTCGAACCACTCGCCGGACTCGCCGTTGCGGCCCTGGAGGGCGATCCAGCCGGCCGAGTTGCCCTTGAGGTAGGCGGTGTCGATCTCGACGGCGCGGACGGCGCCCTGGGCGGGGAGGCGGAAGCGGACCCAGTCGTGGGTGCCGCGCACGCGGCGGCGGCGGTTCTCCCAGCCGTCGTCCATCTTGCGGGAGGTGCCCGGCAGGATGATCTGGGTGGGCGAGGAGTAGAACTTGTCGGAGGCGTCCTCGTACGACCCGCCGTTGAGGACGGAGAGCAGGTCGATCGTGCCGAGGAGGGCGAGCCACTCGGGGTCGGGGAGCACCTCGCCGTGGACGCGGAGGCGGGCGACGCCGCCGTCCGGGTGCTGGCAGAGGCGGACGTGGGTCCAGCGGCGGTCGCTGTCGATGGTGAAGCCGTTGGCGGCGTGGCCGCGGACGGGGGTGGGCGGGACGAGCTCCTCCCACTTCGCGTCGAGCAGCTCCCCGGGGCTCGGGGTGCCCTCGACGGCGGTGGCCTGGACGCTGACCCTCTGCGGGTAGTTGCCGCGGAAGTGGGCGGTGTCGACGATCAGGCCGCGGATGACGCCGGGGGCGCCGAGGCGGACGATCGCCCAGTCGTGGTCCTCGGGGGCGGGGAAGACGTTCCCGGCGTCGGTGCCGCGGCGGCGGCGGGTCTCCCAGCCGTCCATGATCTTGCCCTTGTGGCCGAAGTGCTCCGGGTCGAAGACGGCCCGCTCGCGGACGAGGAGGTTCTCGCGCTCGGCGAAGAACTCGTCGTTCGCGGCGACGACGCCGGCGCCGAGACGGCGGTCGGCGAGGTCGACCAGCTCGGTGAAGGGGAAGTCGCCGGTGCGGTAGTCGGCGTAGGGGTCCCCTCCGCCGTAGGGCGCGGCGTCGTTGGCGTGCGGGTCCTGGGTGTCCTCGGTTCCGGTCATGCTCCGACTCTCGCGCGCCGGAGGTCCGCGGTCCATCGAATGTTTTCGACGACGCCGTTCAGTTCCGCTGAACGGTCCCGCGGGCCGCGGCCGTCTCGCGGAGGGCGGCGAGCACCCGGGCGACCGCCGTGCCCTCCTCGGCGCCGCGCCGCACCGCCGCGACGACGTGGCGGCGCGGCTGGTCGGCTGAGAGGACCCGCATGACGACCCCGGAGCCGCCGCGGCGGTCGGCGGCGGCCATCCGGGGGACGAGCGCGATCCCGAGCCCGGCCTCGACCATGGCGAGGATCGCGGTCCAGCCGGAGGCGCTGTGCGCCTGCTCGGGGACGAAGCCGGCGGCCTCGCAGGCGGCGGTGGTGATCTCGGACCAGGGGCCGGAGCCGCCGAAGATCCAGGGCTCGGCGGCCAGGTCGGCGAGGCGCAGGCCGGGCGCGTCGGCGAGCGGGTGGCCGGCGGGCAGGGCGATGTCGAGGGGGTCGGCGAGCAGCGGTACGCGGCTGAACTTGGGGTCGCGCGCGGTGGGGGCATGGGCGGCGAGCGAGAGCGCGAGGTCCGCCTCGCCGGCGGCGAGCAGTTCGTACGCCTCCCCCGCCTCGGCCTCCCTGATCCGGACGTCGAGCCCGGGGTGGGCGGTGCGGAGCCGGCGCACGGCGGGGACGAGGAGGGCGGGCACGGAGGTGGAGAAGGCCGCGACCCGCACCTGGCCGGCCTCGCCCCGCAGGTAGCCGTCGAGTTCGGCGTCGGCGCGCTCCAGCTGGGCGAAGACCGCTTCGGCGTGGCGCAGGACGAGGTGGGCGGCGTCGGTGAGGCGGACGCGGCGCCCGTGGGCCTCCAGGAGCGGCACGCCGAGCTGCCTGGCGAGGTTGGTGAGCTGCTGGGAGACGGCCGAGGGGGTCATGAGCAGGGTCTCCGCGGTGGCGGTGACGGTCCCCCGGTCGCGCAGGGTGCGCAGGATGTGCAGCTTCTTGATGTCCCACTCGGTCATGGGCGCAATGTATCCGGGGCCTCCCGCCGGCCGGCCGGGGCCGGGGGTTCGGGGGGCGTCGTGGCCCCGGCCCGTGCGGCGGGCCGCCCTCCGGCCGCGGAGCCGAGCGCCACTCCGCCGAGGATCAGGACCATGCAGACGCCGCCGGTGGGGCCGAGCTCCTCGCCGAGGAGGGCGTACGAGAGCAGGGCGGCGCAGACGGGTTGGAGGTGGTAGACGACTCCGGCGCGGGCCGCGCCGATCAGGGAGATCGCCTTGTTCCAGGCGAAGAAGGCGACGGCGGAGGAGAGCACGCCGACGTAGAGCAGGGGGCCGACGGTGGCGGGGACGGCGGGGAAGCCTCCCTGGACGGCGAGGGAGACGGCGTAGGCGGGGGCGAGCATGAGCGCGCCGAGCACGAAGGTCGTGAAGAGGAAGGCGAGTCCGTCGATCCCCTCGGGCCTGCGCTTCAGGAGCGCGCTGTACGAGGCGAAGGAGAGGGCCGCCGCGAACATCCAGAGGTCGCCCGCGGCGAGGTCGATCGCGAGGGATCCCTCGCCGACGAGCAGCAGCACGCCGAGGACGGCGACCGTCATGCCCAGGAGGCGGCGGGTGCCGAGGCGTTCGCCGCCGAGCCGGGCGTAGCCGGCCATGAGCACCGGGGAGGCGGCCATGATCATGCCCATGTTGCCGGCGGAGGTGGTCAGGCCCGCCTGGTGGACCAGGGTGTTGTAGAGGGCGACGCCGAACAGCGAGGCGAGGGCCGTGAATCCGAGGTGGCGGCGGATGACCGCGCGCTGCCGCAGGAACGGGCGGACGGCGAAGGGGGCGACCGCGAGGAGGGCGATGGTCCAGCGCCAGAAGACGGCCTGGACCGGCGGGACGGAGTCGGCCATGTCACGGGTGGCGACGAAGCTGCCGGACCAGACGACGGTGGCGAGGAGGGCGAGGAGCAGACCGGGACCGACCCCCTTGACGGGGGCCGGTCCCGGGAGGAGGCGGGGGCCCGCGGGCCCGGCCGGACGGCGGTCGGGGGCGGGGGCCAGGGTCGGGTGGCCGGGGTCGGGGGCCCCGGCCGGTTGGCCGTCGGGGGCGGGGGCCGGGTGGCCGTCGGGGGCGGGGGCCGGGGTCGGGTGGCGGGGTGTCGTCAGGGGCATGCCGCCTACCGTCGCACCGCCGAAACCTCCAGGTCCATCGAAACTTCCTGACGGTTCCTTTCAGCAGAAGCGAACGGTAGGGCGGGCTCGGACTTCGCCGGGGCGAGCTGGCCGACGAGGGTGGCGCCGAAGGCGATCGCCATGCCGAGCACCTGGACCGGGCCGAGCGCCTGGCCGAGCGCGGCCCAGCCGATGACGGCGGCGGTGAGCGGGGAGAGGGGGCCGAGGAGGGTGGCCGAGGAGGCGCTCAGCCGCTCGATGCCGCGGAACCAGAGGAAGTACGAGATCGCGGTGTTGCCCAGGGCGAGGTAGGCGTAGCCGGCGAGGTGGGTGCCGGTGAGGGCCGGCGGGGCGCCCTCGGCCAGGAGGGCGAGGGGGAGGATGACCAGGCCGCCCGCGGTGAGCTGCCAGCCGGTGAGGGCGAGGGCGCCGACCCCCTCGGGGCGGCCCCAGCGCTTGGTGAGGACGATGCCGGCGGACATCGAGAGGGAGGAGAGCAGTCCGGCCCCCACGCCGGTCGCGTCGAAGGCGGCACCGGCCTGGAGGACCACGAGGCTGACGCCGAAGGCGGCGGCGACGGCGGTGAGCAGGGTGCGCGCGGTGGGCTTCTCGGCGAGGAGGAGGGCGGCGAGACCGACGACGAAGAGCGGGCCGACGGAGCCGACGACGGCGGCGACGCCGCCGGGCAGCCGGTAGGCGGCGAGGAAGAGCAGGGGGAAGAAGGCGCCGATGTTGAGCGCGCCCAGGACCGCCGCCTTCCACCACCAGGCCCCCCGGGGGAGCTTGCGGGTCAGCGCGAGGAGCAGGAGGCCGGCCGGGAGGGCCCGGACGAGGCCGGTGAAGAGGGGCCGGTCGGGCGGCAGGAACTCGGTGGTCACGAAGTAGGTCGAGCCCCAGGAGATCGGGGCGAGGGCGGTGAGCGCGACGACGGCGGCCTTACGGGACACGGCAGGACTCCCCCTGAAGCGGTGCGGCTCCGGCGGACCGGGGCACGACTGGCTTGGCGGTAATTAACTTAGCACTAAGCTACTTGCTTGCAAGTTACTTTTTTGCCATCGAGCGGGAAGGGGCGGAAGACTGGGGCCATGAAGACGCAGCCCCCGGCGCACGACCCCGTCGACGCGATCATCGACCAGTGGGCGGTGGTCCGCCCCGATCTGGAGACGCTCCCCATGGAGGTCTTCGGGAGGATCTACCGGCTGGCCGTCGCCATGCGCGGCCGGGTGGACAAGGCGTACGCGCCGCACGGCATGGCGCTCGGGGAGTTCGACGTGCTGGGGACCCTGCGCAGGTCCGGGAGGCCGTACACGCTCTCGCCGCGCGAGCTGACCGCCACCCTGATGATCACCACCGGCGGGATGACCGGCCGGCTGGACAAGCTGGAGAAGGCCGGGCTGCTCACCCGCAGCCCCGACCCGCACGACCGGCGGGGACTGCGCGTCACCCTCACCGAGCGCGGCCGGGAGCTGGTGGACCAGGCGGTCGTCGCGGGCCTGGAACAGCAGCGCGAGGCGCTGGAGTCGGCGCTGACCGAGGAGGAGGCGGAGCAACTGGCCGGCCTGCTGCGGAAGCTGCTCGCGACGACCGCGTGAGCCCGGCGGCGCGTCTGCGGGGCCTCAGGAGACCCGGGGAACATCAGGGGACCCGGGGAAGCCGACGGGCTCCGGGGACGCCGACGGACCCCGGGGGCCCGAGGGGTCCCGGGGGCGCCACGCCGTCGCGCGGGCCCGGCGGCGCGGGCGCGCGGCCGGACGGAAGAACGCGGGGGCGCCGCACGGCCTCGATGGCCGTGCGGCGCCCCCGGAACGGGCGGAGGAGGCGGTCAGGCCTTCTTGCGGGACTTGTCGAGGACCATCACCAGGCCGACGATGACCAGGAACAGCACCAGCGGGGCCGCCACGAAGAGGCCGAGGGTCTCGATGACCTCCAGCTTGGGGGCCGGGTCGTCACCGTCGTCGCGGGTCAGCGCGAGCGCGGGGGACGACATGAGCAGCATCATCAGCGTCGTACCGGCCGCGACGGCGCCGGCGCGCAGGGCGTTCTTCTTGTCCACGGTGCAAAAGTAGCGAACACCTAAACGGCCCGCGCGCCCGGGGGTGCCGTACGGGCTCCGACCCCCTCGGCGGCGGTCCGCAGCAGCGCGTGCGCGCGCGGCGAGGCGGCGATCCGCTCCAGGGTCAGCGGCTGCCCGCCGGGGCCCGCCACCGGCAGCCGCCAGTTGGGGTACTCGTCCCAGGTGCCCGGCAGGTTCTGCGGTCTGCGGTCCCCCACCAGGTCGGGCAGCCACACCCCGACCATCCGGGCCGGGGTGCGGGCCAGGAAGCGGTGGAGGGCCCGGATCTCGGCCTCCTCGTCCCCCGGCCCCTCCGGGAGCAGCCCGAGCCGCTGGAGGACCCCGCGCCACTCGGCGGTCTCCGCCGCGTCCGCGGCCCGCTCGCGGGCCAGGTCGCCGCCGAGCAGTCCGAGGCGGTGGCGCAGCAGCACGTGGTCGCCGGAGAGCCGGGCGGCGGTGGACGGCAGGTCGTGGGTGGTGACGGTGGCCACGCAGTCGGCCCGCCACGCCTCCGGCGGCAGCGGGGCGCCGCCGCCGTCCCAGTCCCGCTCGAACCAGAGCACCGAGGTGCCGAGGACCCCCCGCGCGGCCAGGGCCTCGCGGACGCCCGGCTCGACCGTGCCGAGGTCCTCGCCGACGACCAGGGCGCCGGCCCGGTGCGCCTCCAGGACCAGGACGGCGAGCATCGCCTCGGCGTCGTACCGGACGTAGGTGCCCTCGGTGGGCTCGCGGCCCTCCGGCACCCACCAGAGGCGGAACAGCCCCATGACGTGGTCGATGCGCAGCGCGCCCGCGTGGCGCAGGAGCTCGCGCAGGAGACCGCGGTACGGGGCGTAGCCGGCGGCGGCGAGGGCGTCCGGGCGCCACGGCGGCAGGCCCCAGTCCTGGCCCCGGGAGTTGAAGGCGTCGGGCGGGGCGCCGACCGACATCCCGGTGGCGAAGTCGCCCTGGCGGGCCCAGACGTCGGAGCCCTCCGGGTGCACGCCCACGGCCAGGTCGTGGACGATCCCGACCGGCATCCCGGCCTCCCTGGCGGCGTCGGCGGCCTCGGCCAGCTGCCGGTCCGTCAGCCAGGCGAGCCGGCAGTGGAAGTCGACCCGCGCGGTCAGTTCCGCGTCGGCGCGGACCACCGCCGCGGCGCCGTCCGGGGTGCGCAGCGCCTCGGGCCAGGACCGCCAGTGCGGGCCGTGGCGCTCGGCGAGGGCCTGGTGGGTGGCGTGGTCCTCCAGGGCGCGGCCGCGCTCGGCGAGGAAGTCGTGGAAGTCGGCGCGCCGGCCGGGGCCGGGCTCGACGCCGGCCACGAGCTCCAGGGCGCGGAGCTTGAGCGCCCAGACGGCGTCCCGGTCGACGGCGGCGCCCTTGCCGAGGACGCTCTCGCGCAGCTCGGCGGCGGCGGCGAGGATCCGGTCCAGCTCGTCGCGGCGGCCGGCGGCGAGGTGGGCGTACTCGGGGATCTGCTCGATCCGCAGGTGGACGGGGTCGGGGAAGCGGCGCGAGGAGGGACGGTACGGGGACGGGTCGGAAGGCGCCCCGGGCACGCCCGCGTGCAGCGGGTTGACCTGGACGAAGCCGGCGCCGTGCGCGCGGCCCGCCCAGGAGACGAGCTCGCGCAGGTCGCCGAGGTCGCCCATGCCCCAGGAGCGTTCGGAGAGCAGCGAGTAGAGCTGGACGAGCAGGCCGTACGCGCGCGTGGCGGGGGCCGGGACCCGTGCGGGGGCGACGATCAGGGTGGCGCGGCCGGTGCGTCCGTCGGGCGCCTCGGCGTCCACGGTGTGCACGCCGAGCGGCAGCCGCGCCCAGTCGTCGCCGTCGTGCGGGGCGCCGGACTCGGTGGTGACCCGCAGCCGGGTCCCGTCGGGCAGTCCGGGCGGCGGGGCGGGCGGCCCGTCACCGGTGTGCCGGACGAGGGTGGGCGGGAGCAGCCGCTCCCGGTCGGCCCGCTCCGCCGCGCCGAGGGAGGCGGCGACCGCCTCCGGGGTGGTCGCGTCGACCCCGAGCGCGCCGAGCACCGCGATCACGGTGGCCTCGGGCACGGGCGCGGTGACGCCCTCGGACGGGCTGAACGCGGTGGCGACGCCGTGACGGGCGGCGAGGCGGGCCAGGGTCACTTCACACTCCGGGGGACTCCGTGCCGCACCGGTCTGCGGGGGCGGCGGGCTCGCTGGTGAGGGGTGCCGCGCCGGTGAGGGGCGGCTCGCTGGTGAGGGGCGCGGTGCCGGCCAGGGGCGGCTCGCTGGTGAGGGGCGCGAGGGCGGTCCACGAGGGCTCGCTGGTCAGCGGCGCGGGGGCGGACGGCTCGCCGGCGGGCGGCGCGGGGGCCGCGGACCCGCCGGCCGGCGGGGTGCCGTCGGTGGTGGTCTGGCGAGGGATCCGTATCCGTCCGGTCAGGGGGCGGGCGGTCGTGGTCACGGGGGTCTCCCGGTTCGGCTCGACGTGGTGGCCGGGCGGCTGGTGACCGGCGGCCGTGGGTGCGACGAGGGATAGCCCTACCCATCGCTCCCGCCTTTGCCCCTTTTACCGGGGGAAGGTGGCGAAAGGGCGACAGCTCGCCGGAGGTTCACCGGGCAAAGCAGACACTTCGCCCTGTCGCATTGACACTTCCGTGCGACGGGTGGTGGGGTCGTAACCCGCTCGTTACCAACCGGCCGGGCAGGGACCGCCCATGACGATCCGGCGGTTCCCGGAACCGGCGAAGGGAGACCCCGTGACCCCCGTGCGTCCGGGCCGCGGCCCGCGTACGGCGACCGCGGTCGCCGCCGCCGTCATCGGCGGACTCCTCGGCGGGGCCGCGTCCGGCTCCGCGGCGGCCGTCCCGCTCCCCGCGACGGTGCCCGACCTCGCCGCCGCGCCCGCTCTCCCCGCCTTCTCCGCGGGTCCTGCCGCCTCGCCGGACGGGCCCGCGCCGCGCATCGGCTCCGCCTACGCGTCGGCCCCGGTGCCCTCCGTGTGGCCCCGGCCGCAGTCGCTGACGGCCGCCGGGCCCGCCGTGCGCCTCGGGGAGACGGTGACCCTGCTGGCGGACGGGGACGCCGATCCGTACGCCCTCGTGGCGCTGCGGGAGCTGCTCGCCGGCGCCGGGGTGCGGACCGTGCGCACGGCGCTGCCGGGCGCGGGTCCGGTGATCCGCGTCTCGGGCCCCTCCGGGGAGGCGGCGCAGGAGGCGCTGGCCGCCTTCGGGGTGGCCGAGCGGGGCGACCTGCCGTCCGGCGGCTACCGGCTGGCCACCGGCCGCTTCGGCGGGCGGGACACGGTGGTCCTCGACGGGGTGGGCGAGGACGGCCTCTTCCACGCGGTGCAGACGCTCCGCCAGCTGCTCGGCGAAGGGCCCGCCGGCGTCGGCGGGGAGGTGCCCGGCGTCGTCGTCCGGGACTGGCCCGGCACGGCCGAGCGGGGGCTCGCCGAGGGCTTCTACGGCACGCCCTGGACGAGTGCGCAGCGCCTGGCGATGGTGGACTTCCTGGGCCGCACCAAGCAGAACCGCTACCTCTACGCGCCCGGTGACGACCCGTACCGCGCGGCGCAGTGGCGCGATCCCTACCCGGAGGCGCAGCGGGCCGGGTTCCGCGCGCTGGCCGAGCGGGCCCGGGCCCGGCACGTGACGCTGGGCTGGGCGGTGGCCCCGGCCCAGTCGATGTGCCTGTCCTCGGACGCGGACCTGGCGGCGCTGACGCGGAAGCTGGACGCGATGCGGGAGCTGGGCTTCCGCTCCTTCCAGCTCCAGTTCCCCGACGCCGGGTTCGGCGAGTGGACCTGCGACGAGGACGCCGACGCCTTCGGGCGGGACGCGGCGGGCGCGGCCCGCGCCCACGCGCGCGTGGCGAACACGGTGGCCCGGCACCTCGCCGAACCGTCGGACGGCCTCCCGGCGGCGGAGCCGCTGACGGTGCTGCCGACGGAGTACTACCAGAAGGGCACCAGCGAGTACCGCTCGGCGCTCGCCGGGGCGCTGGACGCGCGCGTGCGGGTGGCGTGGACGGGCGTCGGCGTGGTGCCGCGCACCATCACCGGCACCGAACTGGCCGGGGTGCGGGCGGCCCTGGGGCAGCGGCCGATGGTCACCATGGACAACTACCCGGTGAACGACTACGCGCAGGACCGGCTCTTCCTGGGGCCGGCCACGGGCCGGGAGCCGGCGGTGGCGGCCGGTTCCGCCGCCTATCTGGCGCACGCGATGGAGCAGCCCGCCGCCTCCCGGATCCCGCTCTTCACCACCGCCGACTTCGCCTGGAACCCGCGCGGCTACCGCTCCGGGGAGTCCTGGCGGGCGGCCGTCGCCGACCTGGCGGGCCCCGACCCGGCGGCCCGGGCGGCGCTCGGCGCGCTGGCCGGGAACGCGGCCTCCTCGCTCCTCGCCCCGGACGCCGAGTCGGCCGGCCTGAAGCCGCTGATGAGCGCCTTCTGGACGGCCCGGGCCTCGGGCACGGCGGCGGCCCGGGAGAAGGCCGGGCGCGCGCTGCGGGACGCGTTCACCGTGATGCGGGAGGCGCCGGAGCGGCTCTCCGGCACGGCGGGCGGGACCCTGCGGGCCGAGTCCGGGCCCTGGCTGGAGCAGCTGTCGCGGTACGGGGCGGCGGGCGAGGCGGCCGTCGACATGCTCCTCGCGCAGGGGCGCGGCGACGGGCCGGCGGCCTGGAGGGCGCAGCTGCGCCTGGAGCCGGTGCGCCCGCGGATCGAGGCGAGCGGGGCGACGGTCGGCGACGGGGTCCTCGACCCGTTCCTGGACCGGGCGGTGAAGGAGGCGGCGGCCTGGACCGGCGCGGACGGGGACCCGGAGCGCGCGGTGGACCGGGCGACCGGCTCGTACACGGTGAAGCTGGACCGGGCCCGGCCGGTGGAGTCGGTGACGGTGCTGGCCGGACCGGCGGCGAAGGCCCCCGCGTCCGGGGAGCCCGCGGAGGGCGGGGGGTCCGGCGCGGACGGCGGGACGCACGCGCGCGTGGAGGCCTTGGTGAGCGGCGAGGGCTGGCGGTCACTGGGGCCGCTGTCGTCGTCCGGCTGGACGCAGACCGACCTGAAGGGGCTGCGTGCCGAGGCGCTGCGGATCGTCTGGGACGGCGAGGGCCCGGCGCCCGACGTGCGCTCCCTGGTGCCGTGGTTCGCGGACGGTCCGGAGGCCGGTCTGGAGCTGTCCCGGACGGAGACGGACCTGGAGGCCGGCGGCGCGGCGGGCCGGGTGGAGCTGGAGCTGACGGGGCGGCGGGCGGCCGGGGTGCGGGGCCCGCTGACGGCGAGGGCGCCGAAGGGCGTCACCGTGCGGCTGCCGAAGGAGGCCTCGGTGGCGCGCGGCGGCACGACGACGGTGCCGATGGAGGTGTCGGTGGCTCCGGGCACGCCGTCCGGGGAGTACCGGGTGCCGGTCTCGTTCGCGGGCGAGGAGCGGGTGCTCACGGTCCGGGCCTTCCCGCGCACCGGCGGCCCGGACCTGGCCCGGTCGGCGACGGCCTCCTCGTCGGGGGACGAGACGGCGGACTTCCCGGCCGCGCTGGCGGTCGACGGGGATCCGGCGACCCGCTGGTCCTCCCCGGCGGAGGACGGGGCGTGGTTCCAGCTGGAGCTGGCCGAGCCGGCCCGGATAGGGCAGGTGGTGCTGCACTGGCAGGACGCGCACGCCTCCCGCTACCGGGTGCAGGTCTCCGCCGACGGCCGGAACTGGCGGACCGCGGCGACCGTCACGGACGGGCGGGGCGGCCGGGAGTCGGTGCGGATGGACGCGGCGGACACGCGCTTCCTGCGGGTGCAGGGCGAGAAGCGGGCGACGCCGTACGGCTACTCGCTCTGGTCGGTGGAGACCTACGCGGTGGCTCCCGAGCGGACCCCGGAGACCCCCGGGGCCCCCAAGGCCCCCCGGGCACCCGGGACGCCCGGGCTCCCCGGGACGCCCCGGGTGCCCGTGACGCCGGAGAAGGGCGCGGCGGACGGGGACGCGGCGGACGGGGACGCGCCGGAGGAGGGCACCGCTCCCTGAGCGGCGCCCTCGCCTCCGTACCGCGCCCCGCCTCCGTGCCGCGTCCGCGCCCCGGGGACGCGGAAGGCCCGGATCTCAGCCGGTCGTCAACGCCCCCGCGGGGGTGTCGGCGACGGAGTCGATCCGGGCCATCGCGTCCTCGGCGCCGTACGGCGTGAGGTAGGGCAGCCACCGTGGGTCCCGGTGGCCGGTCCCGATGATCCGCCAGGCCAGGCCGGTCGGCGGCGCGGGTTGGTGGCGCAGCCGCCAGCCGATCTCCCGCAGGTGCTTGTCGGCCTTGAGGTGGTTGCAGCGGCGGCAGGCCGCCACCACGTTCTCCCAGGCGTGTGTCCCGCCTCGGCTGCGGGGGATGACGTGGTCGACGCTGGTCGCCACTCCCCCGCAGTACATGCATCGGCCGCCGTCGCGGGCGAAGAGGGCCCGGCGGGTCAAGGGAACGGGCCCCCGGTAGGGGACCCGCACGAAGCGCTTCAGCCGTACCACGCTGGGCGCGGGGACGATCTGATGCTCGCTGTGCAGGAAGGCGCCGGACTCCTCGATGCAGAGGGCCTTGTTCTCCAGTACGAGGACGAGTGCGCGGCGGAGCGGTACGACGCCCAGGGGCTCGTACGACGCGTTGAGGACCAGGACATGCGGCACGGATGCCTCCTATGGCGCCGGCGGCGCGTGGCTCGCGCCGGGACGAACTGCTCTCAGTCTCTCCTCATGCCTGGTCGGAGCGCCACCACGTTCCCGCGATCGCGCGGGGCGGTCCGGACGTGTTCTCGACCACATCGGCATGTCTTCCGGGTATGTGCCCGGGTGAAGTCGGTCTCTCCCTCGAACAGGGCAACGGTTCCGCGTCCGACGCCCCGTTAGGGTGGATGGCCTGCGTACGCGATGCCTGGAGGTTGTCCCGTGTCCTGGTCCGTCCTGGCGGCCGCCACCGATCCCGAACCCATCCCGGTGACTCTGGACGAGGCGGCGGAGAAGGCCACCAACGCGGCGAGCTGGGTGGAGGAGAACTGGTCCACCTGGCTGAACACCGGTCTGCGCATCCTGCTGATCGTGGTCGTCGCCCTGCTGCTGCGGTGGGCGGTCCGGCGCGCCCTGACGAAGCTGATCGAGCGGATGAACCGCTCCGCCCAGGCGGTGCAGGGGACGGCGCTCGGCGGACTGCTCGTCAACGCGGAGCGCCGCAGGCAGCGGTCGGAGGCGATCGGTTCGGTGCTGCGGTCGGTGGCGTCGTTCCTGATCCTGGGCACGGCCGGGCTGATGGTCCTGGGCGCCTTCGACATCGACCTGGCGCCGCTGCTCGCCTCGGCCGGTGTGGCCGGTGTGGCGATCGGCTTCGGCGCGCGGAACCTGGTGACCGACTTCCTCTCCGGCGTCTTCATGATCCTGGAGGACCAGTACGGCGTCGGCGACTCGGTCGACGCGGGCGTGGCCTCCGGCGAGGTGGTCGAGGTCGGGCTGCGGGTGACCAAGCTGCGCGGGATCGACGGCGAGATCTGGTACGTGCGCAACGGCGAGATCAAGCGGATAGGGAACCTCAGCCAGGGCTGGGCGACGGCCGCGGTGGACGTGACGGTCCGGCCGACGGAGGACCTGGACCGGGTGCAGGGCGTGATCGCGGCCGCGGGCGAGGCGATGGCCAAGGACGAGCCGTGGAACGAGCGGCTGTGGGGTCCGGTGGAGGTGCTCGGTCTGACCGAGGTGCTGCTGGACTCGATGACGGTCCGGGTCTCGGCGAAGACGATGCCGGGCAAGAAGCTGGGCGTGGAGCGCGAGCTGCGCTGGCGGATCAAGCGGGGCCTGGACGAGGCCGGCATCCGGATCGTCGGCGGGCTGCCCCTGCAGGCCGAGGAGGCGGCGCCGGCCGATCCGACGGCCGGCATGGCCGCGCCCTCGGTCTTCTCCAACGCGGCCTCGCCGCAGTCGGCGGCGGCCACCCCGCTGCCGAGGACGGACCTCGGCAAGCCCTGACCCGGGCCACCACGACGCCCCCGCCGGTAACGCTTCGGTCGCCGTCGGGGGTGTCGTGCGTGTGCGGGTATTGACGCCCCGGCGGCGCCCGTCCTACCGTCCTCCCACCGGATAGGAAACTTTCCTAACAGTGTGGTGGGGGAAGCCGGGGCCGAGAGGCCCCACAATGGGCCTCCGGCGTCGAAGGGCAGGTGCGAACCGTCATGGCAGGTACCCAGGGAACCCCTGGCACCCCGCGCGTGCTGCGGGCCATGAACGACCGCGCGGCGCTCGACCTCCTCCTGGAGCACGGCACCCTCTCGCGGACCCGGATCGGCAAGCTCACCGGCCTCTCCAAGCCGACCGCCTCGCAGCTCCTCGCCCGCCTCGAAGCCGCCGGCCTGGTCCGCGCCACCGGCACCACCGAGGGCCGCCCCGGCCCCAGTGCCCAGCTGTACGCGCTCGACCCGGGCGCCGGGTACGCCGCCGGCCTCGACGTCAACCAGCACCGCATCCGCGCCGCCGTCGCCGACATCACCGGCGCCGTCACCGGCGAGTACGAGCTCCGCACCGGGGGCCGCACCGGGGACGGCGTGGTCCGGCAGGTCACCGGCGCCCTCGACGGGGCGGTCAAGGCCGCCGGACTCACCCGCGCCGACGTCCGGCGCCTGGTCATCGGCACCCCCGGCGCCTTCGACCCGGCCACCGGACGGCTCCGGTACGCCTCCCACCTGCCCGGCTGGCACTCCCCCACCCTCCTGGAGGAGCTGGCCGCGGTCCTGCCCATGCCCTTCGAGTACGAGAACGACGTCAATCTGGTGGCCGTCGCCGAGCGGGCCCTGGGCGCCGCCCGCGGCCACGAGGACTTCGTGCTGCTGTGGAACGAGGAGGGCCTGGGCGCCGCCCTCGTCCTCGGCGGCCGGCTGCACCGCGGCTTCACCGGCGGCGCCGGCGAGGTCGGCTTCCTGCCGGTCCCCGGCACCCCGCTGGTCCGCCAGGTCACCAAGGCCAACTCCGGCGGCTTCCAGGAGCTCGCCGGCGTCCAGTCGGTGCCCGGGATCGCCCGGGCGGCCGGCATCGACACCCCCGACCGCCCCTACGTGCCGGTGGCGTCCGGGCTGCTGGCCCGGGCCGCCGAGACGCCCGACGAAGGCCCGTACGCGGAGCTGCTCGACCGCTACGCCGAGCGGGTCGCCACCGGTCTCGCCTCCCTCGTCGCCGTCCTCGACCCCGAACTGGTCGTGCTCTCCGGAGACGTCCTCATCGCCGGCGGCGAACCGCTGCGGGCCCGCGTCCAGGCCGAACTGGCCGACCTCGCGGCCTCCCGGCCGCGGCTCGTCCTCACCGCCGTCCCGCACGAACCCGTGCTGCGCGGAGCGCTGGAGAGCGCCCTCGCCACCACCCGCGACGAGGTCTTCGACACCTCGCGCTGACCCGTCCGCACCCCCTTCGACCTCCCCGCACGGCCACCCCGGACGCGCCCGCGCCCCGGGCCGACCCCACACGCCCCCACCCTCCAGGGAGACATCGTCATGCCCGCACGCACCCGCAGAGCAGCCGCCGCGTTCGCCGCCACGGCCTCGCTCGCCCTCTTCGCCACCGCCTGTACCGGCTCCGCCGGCAACGCGGCGGGCGACGACCCGAAGGCCGAGACCACGATCACCCTCTGGCACGGCTGGTCGGCCCCCTCCGAGGTGAAGGCGATCGAGGACAACGTCGCCCGCTTCACCGCGGCCCACCCCAACATCAAGGTGAAGGTCGTCGGCAACATCAACGACGACAAGCTCGGCCAGGCGCTGCGCGCGGGCGGCTCGAACGGCCCGGACGTGGTGGCCTCCTTCACCACCGCCAACGTCGGCAAGTTCTGCCACACGGGCGCGCTCGCCGACCTGAAGCCCTTCATCGAGAAGGACAAGCTGGACCTGGACAAGATCTTCCCGAAGGTCCTCCAGGACTACACGCAGTTCGAGGGGAAGCGCTGCACGCTGCCGCTGCTCTCCGACGCGTACGGGCTCTACTACAACAAGGACGCCTTCAAGGCCGCCGGCCTCGACCCGGAGGCCCCGCCGAAGACCTGGAGCGAGTTCACCGAGGTCGCGAAGAAGCTGACGAAGGCCAAGGGCGACTCCTACGAGCGGCTCGGCTTCATGCCGAACTACCTCGGCTACGAGACGGTCGTCTCGCACTACATGTCGCAGTGGGGCCACGGGGGCTACTTCGGCGCCGACGGCAGGTCGACGGTCGGCACGGACCCCGGCTTCGCCGAGATGATGACGTACCAGAAGTCGCTGGTGGACGCGCTCGGCGGCTTCCAGAAGCTGGACAAGTACCGCACCACCTTCGGCGACGAGTGGGGCGCCAAGCACCCCTTCCAGACCGGCCAGGTCTCCATGCAGCTGGACGGCGAGTGGCGGCTGAACTTCATCAAGGAGGCCAAGGTCCCCTTCGAGGTCGGCGTCGCGCCGCTGCCGGTCGCCGACGACGAGACCGCCGAGTACGGCAAGGGCTACCTCTCCGGCACGATCATGGGCATCGCGCCGCAGTCGAAGAAGCAGAACGCCGCCTGGGAACTGGTCAAGTACATGACCACGGACACCGAGGCCGTGGTCGCCTTCGCCAACGCCATCGGGAACGTCCCCTCCACCCTGGAGGCCCTGAAGTCCCCGAACCTGAAGTTCGACCCGCGCTTCAAGACCTTCCTGGAGATCGCCCAGCACCCGAAGTCCACCACCTCGGACGGCGCGGTGAACGGCTCCGCCTACCAGGACACCCTCCAGAAGTTCGCCCAGCAGTACGAGAAGGGCCAGGTCACCGACCTGAAGAAGGGGCTCGCCGACACCGCCGCCCAGATCGACCGCGACATCGCCGCGGCGAAGTGACGGCCGGATCCCACCCATGAGCACGGACACCCTGCCCGCGACGGAGGCGGCCGCCCCGGCCGCCTCCGGCCCCGGGGGACGCAACACCCTGCGGGCCAAGCGCCGGCGCAACGCGCTGCGGACCCTGGCCTTCATGTCGCCGTGGCTGATCGGCTTCGGCGTCTTCTTCGCCTACCCGCTCGTCTCGACCGTCTACTTCTCGCTGATGAAGTACGACGGGCTCAACCCGCCGGAGTGGCGCGGCCTCGGGAACTGGGAGTACGTCTTCACGTCCTTCCCGCAGTTCTGGCCTGCCCTGCGGAACACCCTCTGGCTCTGCGTCGTCATGGTGAGCTGCCGGGTCCTCTTCGGCCTCGGCATCGGCATGCTGATCACGAAGATCAAGACCGGTGCCGGGATCTTCCGGACCCTGTTCTACCTGCCCTTCCTGGCCCCGCCGGTCGCGGCGACGCTCGCCTTCGTCTTCCTGCTCAACCCCGGCACCGGGCCGGTCAACGCCCTGCTCGAAGCGGCCGGACTGTCCGCCCCCGCCTGGTTCACCGACCCCGCCTGGGCCAAGCCCGCCCTCACCCTGCTCGCGGTCTGGGGCATCGGCGACCTCATGGTCATCTTCATGGCCGCCCTGCTCGACGTCCCCAAGGAGCAGTACGAGGCCGCCGAGCTCGACGGGGCGGGACCCTGGCAGCGGTTCCGCCACATCACCCTGCCGAACATCTCGCCGATCGTCCTCTTCGCGGTGGTCACCGGGATCATCGGCGCGATGCAGTACTACACGCAGCCGATCGTGGCCTCCAAGGTCGCCTCGGGCGTGATGGGCGGCTCCGGCGTCACCTTCGTCCCCGGCTACCCGGACGACTCGACGCTCACCCTGCCGCAGCTCGTCTACAGCCTCGGCTTCAGCCAGTTCAACTACGGCGCGGCCTGCGTGGTGGCGCTCGTGCTCTTCGCCTTCTCCATGGCCTTCACCGCGCTGCTCATGCGCCGGCGCGGCGGCCTGATCGGCTCGGGTGACTGAACGATGACCACGACCGTGAACCCGCCCGCCGCCCCGGCCGGCACCTCCCCGGGCCCCGCCGCCCGGCGGGCCCGCCGCAAGGCGGTGCTGCACTGGATCGCCGTGCACTCCCTCGGGATCGCCGCGGCCCTCTTCTTCGTCCTGCCCTTCGTCTTCGTCGTCCTCACCTCGCTGATGAGCGACCAGCAGGCGCTCACCCGCGACCTCACCCCGAACTCCTGGCACTTCGAGAACTACGCCAAGGTCCTCGGGACGGAGGGCTTCCTCACCTGGTGGAAGAACTCGCTGCTCTACGCGGGACTCGGCACCGTCCTCGTCGTGGTGTCCTCGACGCCCGTCGCCTACGCCCTCGCCAAGTTCCGCTTCCGCGGCCGCCACCTGTCGATGCTGCTCGTCATCGCGATGATGATGCTGCCGCCGCAGGTCGTGATCATCCCCATGTACCTGTTCTGGGCCAAGCAGATGGACCTGTCCGGGTCGCTCTGGCCGCTGATCATCCCCCTGGCCTTCGGCGACGCCTTCGCGATCTTCCTGCTGCGCCAGTTCCTCCTGACCATCCCCGACGAGTACGTCGAGGCGGCCCGGATCGACGGCTGCGGCGAGGTGCGCACGCTGCTGCGGATCGTGCTGCCGATGGCGAAGCCCGGCATCGCCGCCGTCGCCCTCTTCCAGTTCTTCTACTGCTGGAACGACTACTTCGGGCCGCAGATCTACGCCTCCGAGAACCCGGCCGCCTGGACGCTCAGTTACGGCCTGGAGTCCTTCAAGGGCGCGCACCACACCGACTGGAACCTGACCATGGCCGCGACCGTACTGGTCATGGCCCCGGTGATCCTCGTCTTCTTCTTCGCCCAGAAGGCGTTCGTCGAGGGAGTCACCCTGACCGGAGTGAAGGGCTGAGACACATGAAGCTCGCTGTCGTGGGGGGCGGATCGACCTACACCCCCGAACTGATCGACGGATTCGCGCGCTTGCGCGGCACCCTGCCCATCACCGAACTCGTCCTCGTCGACCCCGCCGCCGACCGGCTCGACCTCGTCGGCGGCCTCGCCCGGCGGATCTTCGCCAAGCTGGGCCACGACGGGCGGATCACCACCACCACCGACCTCGACGCCGCCGTCGAGGGCGCCGACGCCGTCCTCCTCCAGCTCCGCGTCGGCGGCCAGGCCGCCCGGAACCAGGACGAGACCTGGCCGCTGGAGTGCGGCTGCGTCGGCCAGGAGACCACCGGCGCCGGCGGCCTCGCCAAGGCGCTGCGCACGGTCCCCGTCGTCCTCGACATCGCGGAGCGGGTCCGGCGCGCCAACCCGGACGCCTGGATCATCGACTTCACCAACCCCGTCGGCATCGTCACCCGCGCGCTGCTGAGGGCCGGGCACAAGGCCGTCGGCCTGTGCAACGTCGCCATCGGCTTCCAGCGCAAGTTCGCGAAGCTCCTCGACGTGGCCCCGTCCGAGGTCCACCTCGACCACGTCGGCCTCAACCACCTCACCTGGGAGACCGGCGTCCGGCTGGGCGGTCCGGACGGCGAGGACGTGCTGCCGCGGCTGCTCGCCGAGCACGGCGACACGATCGCCGCCGACCTGCACCTGCCGCGCCCGGTGGTGGACCGGCTCGGCGTCGTCCCCTCGTACTACCTGCGCTACTACTACGCGCACGACGAGGTGGTGGAGGAGCTGCGCACCAAGCCCTCGCGGGCCGCCGAGGTCGCCGCCATGGAGAAGGAACTCCTGGAGATGTACGGCGACCCGGCGCTGGACGAGAAGCCGGCGCTGCTCGGCAAGCGCGGCGGCGCCTTCTACTCGGAGGCGGCCGTGGACCTGGCGGCCTCGCTGCTGGGCGGCGCGGGCTCCGCGTACCAGGTGGTGAACACCCTCAACGCCGGCACGCTGCCCTTCCTGCCGGACGACGCCGTCATCGAGACCCAGGCGGCGGTCGGCCCGGGCGGCGCGGTGCCGCTGCCGGTCGCCCCGGTGGACCCGCTGTACGCCGGGCTGATCGCGAACGTGACGGCCTACGAGGACCTGGCGCTCGACGCGGCCCTGCGCGGCGGCCGGGAGCGGGTCTTCAAGGCGCTGCTCGCCCACCCGCTGGTCGGGCAGTACGCCTACGCCGAGCAGCTCACCGACCGGCTGATCGCCCACAACCGGGAGCACCTCGCGTGGGCGTGAACCTGGACGGGGTGCTCCTCGCGGTCGACGCGGGGAACAGCAAGACCGACGTGGCGGTCCTCGCGCCGGACGGCACGGTGCTGGGCACCGCGCGCGGCGGCGGCTTCCAGCCCCCGGTGGTGGGGGTGGCGGAGGCCGTCGACGGACTGGCGGAGATCGTGGGGCGGGCGTGGGAGGCGGCCGGCGGCGCCGGACTCCCGCCGGCCTTCGCCCACGTCACCGCCTGTCTGGCCAACGCCGACCTGCCGGTCGAGGAGGCCGCGCTGGCGAAGGAGCTGCTGGGGCGGGGCTGGAGCCGGTCGGTGCGGGTCCACAACGACACCTTCGCGATCCTGCGGGCCGGGCTCGACGAGCCGCGCGGGGTCGCGGTGGTCTGCGGCGCGGGCGTGAACTGCGTGGGCATGACCCCGGACGGGCGGACCGCCCGCTTCCCGGCGATCGGCCGGATATCCGGGGACTGGGGCGGGGGCGGCGGCCTCTCCGAGGAGGCCCTGTGGTTCGCGGCCCGCGCGGAGGACGGCCGGGGCGAGCCGACCGAGCTGGCCCGGGCGCTGCCCGCGCACTTCGGCCTGGGGACGATGTACGCGCTGATCGAGGCGCTGCACCTGGACCGGATCCCGCACGCGCGCCGGCACGAGCTGGCTCCGGTGCTCTTCCGGGTGGCGGCGGAGGGCGACCCGGTGGCGCTGTCCCTGGTGCACCGGATGGCCGACGAGGTCGTGGCGCTGTCGACGGTGGCGCTGCGACGGCTCGGACTCCTCGACGAGGAGGCGCCGGTGGTGCTCGGGGGCAGCGTGCTGGCCGCCCGGCACCCGCAGTTGGAGGACCGGATCCGCGAACTCCTCGCCGAGCGGGCCCCGAAGGCGGCCGTCCGCTTCGTGACGGCGCCGCCGGTGCTCGGCGCGGGGCTGCTCGCCCTCGACGAGTACGGGGCCGGGCCGGAGGCGGCGGAGCGGCTGCGGGCGCGCTACGCGGCCCGATAGGCCGTGCGCGGTGGGGCGGTCTCCTTCCGGAGACCGCCCCACCGGCATGTTCACCTGTTCGAGCGATCCCCCCGGACGGAACCGATCGGGGGGATCCGGCGTATTCAGAGTGAAAGGTGTTCGAAGAGGGTTCGAGGAGAAGCCGGGGAGAGTCCGGGGACGGACCGTGGACCGGTCGGGAAGGATCCGGGGAGGCGGCGGGAGGGGCTCGGCCGCGGAACTCCCCGGGGAGTGGGGCACGATAGGCACAAGATCGTGTCATTCCCGGTGTGCGGGCGGGTCCCCTGCGGCCATACTGCTCGCCGGGGTCGATCGACGTCGAGACCGAGGGGGAGGTCACGTGACACACCCGCCGAGCGCGCCCGCCGGGGCGGCGCGGGGCGCGGCATCCGCGCCCGCGCGGCCGGCCGTGCCGGGTCAGGTCTCGCGCGCCGCCGCCGTCGGTGCCGCCCCGCCGCCCGCGCGGGGCGCGTGGGCGACCGGGCGCGAGGTGCTGCGGGAGGCCGCGACCACCGAGCCCGGGCGGCTGCGGATCCTGGGCGCCGTCCTCGCGCTCCTCGTGCTGGCGCTGGGCACGGTCGCCGGGCTGGAGGCGGCCGACCGGGCCGGCTCCGCCGAGGACGTCGTCGGACGCAGCCAGCCGCTGAGCGCCGACGCCGCCGCGATCTACCGCTCCCTCGCCGACGCCGACTCCACCGCCGCGGCCGGCTTCCTCGCCGGGATACTCGAACCCGCCGAGTCGCGCGCCCGCTACGACCGGGACATCGCGACCGCCTCCCGTCTCCTCGTGAAGGCCGCGGCGAACACCGACGGTTCGGACGAGTCGGCCCGCGAGATCACCACGCTCAACGAACTGCTGCCGCGCTACACCGGTCTGGTCGAGCGGGCCCGCGCCGCCAACCGGCAGGGCCTGCCCCTCGGCGGCGCGTACCTGCGGTACGCGAACCAGGAGATGACGACCCGGCTGCTGCCCGCCGCCGAGCGGCTCTACGCGGCGGAGACCGCCCGGCTGCACCGGGACGACGACGAGGCCCGCGTCTGGCCCTACCTGGCGCTCGGCGCCGGGGCGCTCGCCCTCGCCGTCCTGGTGTGGGCGCAGCGGCGGGAGTACCGGCGCACCAACCGGGTGTTCAGCCGGGGGCTGCTCGCCGCGACGGCCGCCGCCGCGGCGGTGCTGCTCTGGCTGTCCGGGGCGCACGCCCTGGCCCGGGCCGGCCTGGGGTCCGCCCAGGCCGAGGGACAGCAGTCGCTCCAGCTCCTCAACGAGGCGCGGATCAGCTCCCTCAAGGCGCGGGCCAACGAGAACCTGACCCAGGTCGCCCGGGGCGCCGTGCTCACCGAGGACGGGCAGAACGACAAGTACGAGGTGGAGTACGCGACCGGCATGGCCGCGCTCACCGACGCGCTCGCCCGGGCGACCCGGCTCGCCGACGACGAGGCGGGGCGCGCCCCGCTGGCCGAGGCCACGGCCCGGGCCGGCGAGTGGCGGGAGCGGCACGCCGCCGCGCGCAAGGTCGGCGAGGACGGCGACTACCGCGGCGCCCTCGACCTGATCATCGGGCCCAAGGACCAGGCGGAGCCGAAGGGATCGGCCGGCTGGTCCTTCGACCAGGTCGACGCGGCCCTGGAGCGGGCCCTGGCCCACGAGCAGGAGGAGTTCACCCGCTCCGCGCGCGGGGCGGTGGACGCGCTGACCGGGCTCCCGCTGGGGGCGGCGGCGCTCGGCGCCCTGGGCGCCCTGGGCGCGGTGCTCGGCATCAACCGAAGACTGGCGGAGTACCGGTGAGAGGGGGCGGAATGACCCACGGCGGCGAGCCGGTGGCGCGACGGGCGGCCCGGCGGCTGCGGGGCTGGGGCGGCGTGGCCGCGATGGGCGTGGCGTGCGCGCTGACCGCCTCCCTCACCCTCCTGCCGCTGGCCGGCGACGCGGACGGCACGGCCTTCCCGGCCGCTCCCTCCGGCCCGGGCGTGGGCACGGGGATCCAGGTCAGGGCCGACACCTGCGAGAACCCGCAGGCCTCGCTGCGGCCCTCGGCCGTGGACGGCCCCTCCGTCGCGGCGATCAAGGAGCGGGGCAAGCTGATCGTCGGCGTCGACCAGTCCAGCTACCGCTGGGGCTTCCGGAACCCGGAGACCGGGACCCTGGAGGGCTTCGACATCACCCTGGCCAAGGCGATAGCCAAGGACCTGCTGGGCGACGAGGACGCGCTCGTCCTGCGGGCCGTGCCGACGAACCAGCGCATCGCGGCGCTGGACAGCGGCAAGGTCGACCTGGTCGTCCGCACGATGACGATCAACTGCAAGCGGATCAAGCAGGTGGCGTTCTCCACCGCCTACTTCCGGGCCGGGCAGCAGGTGCTGGCGCCGAAGGGCTCCCCGATCACCGGTCACGACGAGACGCTGAAGGGGAAGCGGGTCTGCACCGCCGAGGGCTCCACGGCCTACGAGGCGCTGGAGGAGAAGTCCTTCGGCGCGGTCATCGCGGACGAGGACGACGGCACCCCCGCCGACCGGGACCTGCTGACCGTCCCCAACCAGCTGGACTGCCTGGCCAGGCTCCAGATGGGCGAGGTCGACGCGGTCGTCACCGACAACGCGCTGGCGGCCGGACAGGCCGCGCAGGACCCGGCGGTGGAGCTGAAGGGGAAACCGTTCACCGAGGAGTACTACGGGGTGGCCGCCAAGCTCGGCAACGACGACCTGGTGCGCCGCGTCAACAAGGTCCTGGAGGACTACCGCAAGGGCGCCTGGCAGAGCGCGTACGGCATCTGGCTGGAGGCGGGGCTCGGGAAGGCCGAGCCACCCCTCCCGCTGTACCGCTAGCGGGCCCGGTCCGCCGCGGGAGGAACGGCACGAGCGGCACTGGCGACGAGCGGCCCCGCACCGGGGCGGAGGAGATGAGGAGAGCGATGGGCGTCACGGGACCCCCTGGGCCGGTGATGGACCGGGACGAGGTGGACCGTGCGCTGGCGCGCCTCGGCGCGGAGCACAAGGCGGTCGAGGACTCCCTCCTCGCCCTCCAGGACCACGCCGGGCGCCGGCTCCTCGAAGGGGCCGGGCTGACCGGCACCACCCGGGAGCGCTGGGCGGCGACCGAGCGGACCATCACCGTCCTCTGGAGCTGCTTCGACGCGTACACGGCGGCGCTGCGGGCGGCCCGGGAGATCCGGTCCCGCCGCAAGTGGCCGCACCGCGAGGAGCTGGCCGAGCTGACCGAGCGGCTGCGCGGCGACTCGGTGCACGTGCCGGGCGGCGCGGGCGAACGGGCCCTGCTGACCGAGCGCTTCACCCTCGACGGGCTGGTGCGGCGGATGAACGAGCTGTACGCGGCCTCGCTCGACGTGGTGGTGACCGCGGACGCGGTGTGGTCGGCGCTGCCCGCCCGGATAGACCTGCTCGCCGCCGAGCTGGGCCGGACCCGGTCCCTGGCGCACTCGGTCGGGGTGCGGCCCGGCGAGCACCCGGCCGGCGACGAGCTGGAGACGATCACCGCCGAGCTGACCGAGCTGCGGTCCCTGGTCGTCACCGACCCGCTGGCCTTCTGGCGTCCGGCGGCGGGGAGTTCGGCGCCCGGCGGGGGCCGCCCCGACACGGTGCGGTACGACCGGGCGGCGCTCGCCCTGGAGGACGTGCGGCGGGAGATCGAGGCCGTCCTCGCGGTCCGGCAGGACTCCGAGGAGCGGCTGCTGCGGCTGCGGGACGTGCTCTCCCGCGCGGACCGGACGCTCGCGGAGGCCCGGGTGGCGCGCGGCGAGGTGCTCGCGAAGATCGCCGCCTCCGAGGTGCCGGCCGTGAGCGGCCCGCCGACGGCGCTGCAGGAGCGGCTCCAGGCCGCCGCCGAGCACCGCCGGCACGCCCGGTGGCACCGGCTGTCCCCGCTGCTCGACGCGCTGGAGCGGGAGGCGGAGGAGGAGCTGCTGCGGGCCAGGGACTCGCTGACGGCGGTGACCGCGCCGCTCGCGGTGCGGGCGGAGCTGCGCGGCCGGCTCGACGCCTACCGGGCGAAGGCGATCCGGCTCGGCGGGGCGGACGACCCGTTCCTGACCGAGCGGTACGACATGGCGCGCCGGATGCTGTGGAGCGCGCCCTGCGACCTGCGGGTGGCGGAGCAGGCCGTGCTGCGCTACCAGCAGGCGGTGGCGGACCTGCTGTCCGGTCCGTCGGAGACGGGAGGACGACAGTGGTGAGCGGTCAGAGCGGGCCGGGCTGCCAGCGGCCCACGTGCGAGGGCGCGTACGAGGACGTGGGCGGCGGCGAGCTGTACTGCGACACGTGCGGGCTCGCGCCGGTGGTGGCGCCCAGCGGGCACCTCCAGGCCAATCCGACCGGGGTCGCGGTGCCGGGGAAGCGGAGCGGCACGGGGACGGGCGCGGGCTTCGGCGCGCCGTCCGAGGCGGCGGCCTGGGGGCCCGACTCGGCGTCGGCGCGCAGCGGTTCGCGCGCCTCCTCGCGGGCCTCCTCCCGCTCCTCGTCCTCCCGCCGCTCGGTCTCCGGCCGGCTCTCGCGGGCGCTGTCCGGGCAGGCCACGGGCCGTTCGGTGTCGGTGCGCAGCTCCGGCTCGTCCACCGCGCAGTCGGCCCGCAAGCGGCTCGGCGCGGGGCTCGTCACGATCCCGGAGGTGCCGCGCCCCGACCCGCGCGCGGCGGTGATGGCCGCTCCCGAGGTGCCCGAGCGGAAGCGGTTCTGCTCGCGCTCCGACTGCGGTGCGCCGGTGGGGCGTGCGCGCGGCGACCGGCCGGGCCGCACCGAGGGCTTCTGCACCTCGTGCGGGCACCCGTACTCCTTCGTGCCCAAGCTGCGGTCCGGGGACGTGGTGCACGGGCAGTACGAGGTGGCCGGGTGCCTGGCCCACGGCGGCCTCGGCTGGATCTACCTCGCCGTCGACCGGGCGGTCTCGGACCGGTGGGTGGTCCTCAAGGGCCTGCTCGACACCGGCGACCAGGACGCCATGGAGGCGGCGATCTCGGAGCGCCGCTTCCTCGCGGAGATCGAGCACTCCAACATCGTCCGGATCTACAACTTCGTCGAGCACCTCGACCCGCGCACCGGCTCCCTGGACGGCTACATCGTCATGGAGTACGTGGGCGGCAAGTCGCTCAAGGAGATCGCCAACGACCGGCGCACCCCGGAGGGCCGGCGCGACCCGCTCCCCGTCGAGCAGGCCTGCGCGTACGGCATCGAGGCGCTGGAGGCGCTCGGCCACCTGCACAGCCGCAACCTGCTGTACTGCGACTTCAAGGTGGACAACGCGATCCAGTCCGAGGACCAGCTGAAGCTCATCGACATGGGCGCGGTCCGGCGGATGGACGACGACGAGTCGGCGATCTACGGCACGGTCGGCTACCAGGCGCCCGAGGTGGCCGAGGTCGGCCCCTCCGTCGCCAGCGACCTGTACACGGTGGCCCGCACCCTCGCCGTGCTCACCTTCGACTTCCAGGGCTACACCAACGTCTTCGCGGACGCGCTGCCCGAGCCGCAGCACATCGAGGTCTTCCAGCGGTACGAGTCGTTCTACCGGTTCCTGGTGCGGGCCACCGACCCGGACCCGGCGCGCCGCTTCGCCTCCGCCGAGGAGATGGCCGAGCAGCTGACCGGGGTGCTGCGGGAGGTCGTCGCGCTCCAGTCGGGGCGGCCCCGGCCGGCGCTCTCCACGCTCTTCGGCGCCGAGACCCGGGTCACCGACACCGTGCTCTTCGCCGAGGACTCCGGCGACGTCTCGGTGCTGGGCGCCCGCCGCACCGGCCGGGCCCGGCGCTCCGCTCCCCCGCCCGCGGCGGGCGTCCCCGCCGGTCAGGGGCTCGGCGCGCTGCTCGCCCCGCTCGACGTGGCGGCCACCGCGCTCGCGCTGCCGGTGCCGCGGGTGGACCCGGCGGACGCCAACGCCGGCTTCCTCGCCGTGCTGCTGGCCGCCGCCCCCGCCGAACTCCTCGGGGCGCTGCGGGCCGCGCCCGCCGACACCCCCGAGCTGCGGCTGCGCGCCCTGCGGGCCCAGCTCGACCTGCGGGACATGGTCGCGGCGGGGCAGACGCTCGGCGCCCTGGAGCAGTGGGACGCGGACGACTGGCGGGTGGTGTGGCACCGGGGCGTCGCCTCGCTGGTCGGCGGCGACCTGACCCACGCGGCGCTCGCCTTCGACGCGGTCTACGACGCCTTCCCCGGCGAGCCCGCGCCCAAGCTGGCGCTCGGCGTCTGCGCGGAGGTGCTGGGCCAGCTCGACAACGCGGCCGAGTACTACCACCTGGTGTGGACGACCGACCCCGGATTCGTCGGCGCCGCCTTCGGGCTCGCCCGGGTGCGGCTCGCCGCCGGGGACCGCGCGGGGGCGGTCGCCGCGCTCGAATCCGTACCGGAGTCCTCCATCCACTACACGGCGGCCCGGGTCGCGGCCGTCCGCGCGCGGCTGCGGCGGCGCCCGGCGCACGAACCGCTCGGCGACGACCTGACGGCGGCCTCCGCACAGGTCTCGGCGCTGGGCGGCTTCGGACTCGACCCGGTGCGCCGCGAGCGGTTGGCGACCGAGGTGCTCGGTACGGCCCTGGACTGGGTACTCTCCGGGAGTCCCGGTGCCGCGCCGGGCGGCGGGGAGCCGCTGCTCGGGAGCGCACTGGACGAGAGCGGGCTCCGCTCCGGCCTGGAGCGCGCCTACCGGGTGCTGGCCCGGCTCGCCCAGCGGGGCGAGGAGAGGATCGAACTGGTGGAGCGGGCCAACCGCTACCGCCCCCGGACGTGGGTGTGAGGATGTCCCAGAAGCCCCAGCCGCCGTCGCACGGCCTCGCCGTCTGCCCGAACCCGGAGTGCGCCGAGCCGGTGGACCCCCGGGACCGCTACTGCGGGGCCTGCGGCCACGACCTGTCGGCCACCGTCGAACTGCCGGCCGGCCAGGACCGGCCGACCATGCCGATCGCCGCGCCCGTCTGGCCCGAGGCGCCGCCCCGGGAGCCGGGTTCGCTCTCGACGATGACCCAGCACCCCGGCGACCTGCCGGGCACCGACTCGGGCGGGCGGGACCTGCCGACCGTGCCGGTGGGCGTGGGGCCGGGCCCCGCGGCCGGGCCGGTGCGGACGGACGGGCCGGTGCCGCCGAGCGGGGAGACCGTGCGGGGCGGCGGCGACTTCGAGCTGGCCGCGCCGGACCCGCGGGCCGCCGTGCGGGCGGAGCCCGCGCCCGCCGCGGGCGAGGCCGCCGCGGAGGTGCCCGAGGGGGTCTGCGTGGCCTGCCGGGCCGGGCGGGTCGACGGGGACGGCTATTGCGAGAACTGCGGGCACGCCCAGCCCCGCGAGCGCGACCACATGGAGCGGGAGCTCGGCACCGTCGCCGCGGTCAGCGACCGCGGCCTGCGCCACCACCGCAACGAGGACGCGTTCGCGATCACCGAGAGCACGCTGCCCGGCGGCCGGCCGGCGACGGTCGCGATCGTCTGCGACGGCGTCTCCTCCGCCCACCGCCCGGACGAGGCGTCCGCCGCCGCGGCCCGCGCCGCGGGCCGGGTGCTCGGCGAGGCCCTGCCGCGCGGCACCCATCCGCAGCAGGCCCTGCACGAGGCGATCGTCGCCGCCGCCGAGGCGGTCACCGCCCTGGCCCGCACCGCCGGCCCCGACGGCGACGGTGCCGACTCCCTGCACGGCGGCAACTCGCCGGCCTGCACCATCGTCGGCTCCGTCGTCGCCGACGGACTGCTCGTCGTCGGCTGGGTCGGCGACAGCCGCGCCTACTGGGTGCCCGACGACCGCTCCGCGCCCGCCGCCCGGCTCACCGAGGACGACTCGTGGGCCGCCCAGATGGTCAAGGCGGGCCTGATGAACGAGGAGCAGGCGTACGCGGACGAGCGCGCCCACGCCATCACCGGCTGGCTCGGCGCCGACGCGTACGAACTGGAGCCGCACACCGCCGCGTTCAAGCCTGACCGGTCCGGTGTGGTGGTGGTCTGCACGGACGGCCTGTGGAACTACGCGGAGGCCGCCGACGCCATGGCCGCGGTCGTCCCCGCCGACGCGGCGCTCCGGCCGCTGCACGCGGCCCGGGTCCTCGTCGGCCACGCCCTCGACGGCGGCGGACACGACAACATCACGGTCGCGCTGACGCCGTTCGCCCCGCCGCCGGCGGGGGCAGGCTCCTCCTGATCCTCCGTCACCATCCGTCCCGCGCCGCCGCCGCACCGGTACCGCACCCGCCACCACACCGTCGCCGAGGAGCCCACACCAGATGGCGAACTTCGCCAAGCCGTCCGTGCCGCAGTTCTCGGTGGACGTCTACCAGAACGAGTACCTGCCGGTCGGCGGGCGGGACGTCGACGCCGTCGTCACCGTCACCGCGACCGGCGGCGGCACCAGCGGCGCGGGCGGCGTCACGGCCGGCGGCCCGGCCGGCGTGGTGATCATGGTCGACTGCTCGGGCTCCATGGACTACCCGCCGGCCAAGATGGAGGGCGCCCGGGCCGCGACCGCGGCCGCCGTCGACACCCTCCGCGACGGCACCTCCTTCGCCGTCGTCGCCGGCAACCACGTCGCCACCCCCGTCTACCCGGCGCACGGGCGGCTCGCCGTCGCCGGCGCCCGGACCCGCGCGGAGGCCAAGGAGTCGCTGGCCCGGCTCACCCCCGACGGCGGCACCGCCATCGGCACCTGGCTGCGGCTCGCCGACGCCCTGCTCGGCGGCGAGGACCTGGCCATCCGGCACGCCGTCCTGCTCACCGACGGGCGCAACGAGCACGAGTCGCCCGAGGCGCTGCGGGCCGCGCTCGACGCCTGCGCGGGCCGCTTCACCTGCGACGCGCGGGGCGTCGGCACCGACTGGGAGGTCAAGGAGGTCACCGGGATCGCCTCGGCGCTGCTCGGCTCCGCCGACATCGTCGCCGACCCGGCCGGGCTCGCCGCCGACTTCACGGCCATGATGGAGAACGTCATGGGCAAGGGCGTCGCCGACGTGACGCTGCGGCTGTGGACCCCGGTCGGCGCGGAGCTCGTCTTCGTCAAGCAGGTCGCCCCCTCGGTCGTCGACCTGACCGGGCGGCGCGCCGACACCGGGCCCCGGGCCGGGGAGTACCCGACCGGCTCCTGGGGCGACGAGTCCCGCGACTACCACGTGCGCGTCCGGGTCCCGGCGAACGCGGTCGGGCAGGAGATGCTCGCCGCCCGGGTCTCCCTGATCGTCCCCGACCCGGCCGGCGGCGACGCCCGGCCGGTGTCCCAAGGACTGATACGGGCGGTGTGGACGCACGACGTGGCGATGACCACCACGATCAATCCCCAGGTCGCGCACTACACCGGCCAGGCGGAGCTCGCGGACGCCATCCAGGAGGGCCTGGACGCCCGCAAATCGGGCGATCGGGACGGAGCGACCGCGAAACTGGGGCGCGCGGTGCAGCTCGCGGCCGCCTCGGGCAACGCGGATACCGCGAAACTCCTTTCGAAGGTGGTGGACGTGGTCGACGCGGCGGCGGGTACTGTGCGGTTGAAGGCGAAGGTCGCGGAGGCGGACGAGATGACACTCGAGACCCGTTCCACCAAGACCGTTCGCGTCAAGAGGTAGCCCGGCCCGCCGGGCCGGACGACGAGAGGGGGAAGCACCGACATGCCGACCTGCCCGAACGGACACCAGTCGGTCTCCGACGACTGGTGCGAGGTCTGCGGCCATCGCATGGCCGGGGCGGGTGCGCCTGCGGGTGCCGTACCGCCTCCCCCGCCGCCGCCCCCCGGCCCTCCGGGCCCGCCGCCGCCCGCCTACGGCTACCCCCACCCGACCCCCCAGGCCGGCCCGGCCGCCCCTCCTCCCCCGGGCGCCCCGGCCGGCCCCTCCGCTCCCGGCGGCCCCTCGGCTCCCGGCTTCCCGGGCGGCCCCGGCGGTCCCGCCTTCGCCGACGGCCCGGGCGGTCCCGGTGCGCCCGGTGGTCCGGGCTTTCCCGGCGGGCCCTCGGCCCCGGGCGGCCCCGGTGCTCCGGGCGGCCCCGGCTACCCCGGCGGCGGACCGGGAGCTCCCGGGGGCCCCTCGGGACCCGGCTTCTCCGGCGGACCGGCCGGCCCCGGTACGCCCGGCGGCCCCGGCTTCTCCGACGGTCCCGGCGGTTCCGGCCCCGGTTTCCCCGGCGGTCCGGGCGGCTCCGGCGGTCCGGGCTTCCCCGGCGGCCCCGGTGCTCCGGGCGGCCCCTCCGCCCCCGGCGGTCCGGGCGGCCCCGGCGCGCCCTCGTTCTCCGGCGGGTCCGGCTTCGCCGACGGCCCCGGTGGCCAGGGAGGCCCGGCCGGTTCCGGCCGCCCCGGCTTCCCCGGTGGTCCCGGCGCGCCCGGCGGTCCCGGCGCACCCAGTGGTCCCGGCGCTCAGGGTGGCCCCGGCCACCCCGGCGGCTCCGACTTCTCCGGCGGCCCTGCCGGCCCCGGCAGGCCCGGTGCTCCGGGTGGTCCCGGTGGTCCCGGCTTCCCCGGTGGACCGGGAGCCCCCACGGGCCCCGGCGGTCCCGGCTTCTCCGACGGTCCCGGCGGTCCCGGCCCCGGTTTCCCCGGCGGCCCGGCGGGCGGACGCGGTCCCGGCTTCCCCGACGGCCCCGGCGCCCCGGCGGGCCCCGGTCGGCCCGGTTTCCCCGACTCTCCGGACGGGCCCGGCGGCCCGGGCGGTCCCGGCTACCCCGGCGGCCCCGGCGCGGGCTCCGGCCGCCCCGGCGGTCCCGGCGGTCCGGGTGCGCAGGGCGGCCCCGGCCACCCCGGCGGCCCCGGTGCTCAGGACGGTCCCGGCTACCCCGGCGGTCCCGCCGGTGGCCCCGGCCACCCCGGCGGTCCCGGCTACCCCGGCGGTCCCGCCGGTGGCCCCGGCTACCCGGGCGGTCCCGGTGGCTCCGGCGGTCCCGGTGCGCCCTCGTTCTCCGGTGGCCCCGGTGCGGCCGGTGGTGCGCCCGCGTCCGGGTTCCGGGGCGGGCCCGGGGGGACGCCTCCCGGGGGGTTCTCCACGAGCGGGGATCCGAACGCCACCGCGCAGGCGGAGCTGTGCCCGCAGTGCCGGACGCCGCGGGAGCACATGGCGCCGTACTGCGAGGAGTGCCGCTGGAACTTCCTGACCGGTACCGCGACCTCGTACACGCCGATCGCGCCCGCGCCGCAGCCGAACCGTCCGGCGGGGCCCCCGCCGGGGCTGAACCTGCCGCCGGGCTTCCAGTCGCCCGCCGGGCCGCCCGCGCCGGAGCGGCCGGGTCCGGCCGCTCCGCAGGATCCGTTCGGCTACCACGACTCGCGGCCGTCGCAGGTGAACCGGCCGGCCGAGCCGCTCGGCGCCGAGCCGACCCACCACCAGGCTCCGCCCGGGTACGCGGCCCAGGCCCCGGCCCCGCCGGCGCCCGCGCAGCCGCGCGCCGACGACGACTGGGTGCTCTCCCCGCCGTCCCAGCCCGGTCCGCAGCAGCACGCGCAGCAGTCGCCTCCGCAGCAGCAGTTCCAGGGCGCGCCCGCTCCGCAGGGGTGGACCGCGCACATCGGGCCGGACCGCGACTACTTCATGGCGATGATGCGCAGGAGCGGGCCGGAGGCCTCGGGGCTCAACCTGCCCGCGTACGCGCCGCCGAAGCAGCTGCCGCTCCAGGGCAACCAGGTCTCCATCGGACGGCGCCGGCACTCCACCGGAGAGGCCCCCGACATCGACCTGGCGGTGCCGCCGGAGGACCCGGGCGTCTCGCACCAGCACGCCGTGCTCGTGCAGCAGCCCGACGGCTCGTGGGCGGTGGTGGACCAGAACTCCACCAACGGCACGACGGTCAACGGCGGCGAGGAGCCGATCCAGCCGTACGTCCCCGTCCAGCTCCAGGACGGCGACCGGGTGCACGTCGGCGCCTGGACGACGATCACCGTCCGCCGCGGCTGAGACCCGTCCCGTACCGGTGCCGGCGGAGGAGCGGAGGTCCTAGACCTCCGGTCCTCCGCCGTCCCGTCTGAGACGATGGAACGGTGAACGAGATTCCCGGGGACGGCACGGTGCAGGAGCAGACCTTCTACGAGCAGGTCGGCGGTGAGGAGACGTTTCGCCGCCTCGTTCGGCGTTTCTACGAGGGCGTCGCCGAGGACCCGCTGCTCCGCCCGATGTACCCCGAGGAGGACCTCGGCCCCGCCGAGGAGCGGTTCGCCCTCTTCCTGATGCAGTACTGGGGCGGCCCGGGCACGTACAGCGAGCGCCGCGGCCACCCCCGGCTGCGGATGCGGCACGCCCCCTTCGTCGTCGACCGGGCCGCGCACGACGCCTGGCTGCGGCACATGCGGGTCGCGGTCGACAGCCTGGACCTGGCGCCCGAGCACGAGACCCAGCTGTGGCGGTACATGACGTACGCGGCGGCCTCGATGGTGAACACCGCCGGCTGAGGACGCCGGCCCTCCCCCTTCCCTCCCGGTCCCCCACCCGGGAGGTTCAGACCACTCCGCGCCACCGGATGAACACATTCCGGGAATCGGTGACCGAATAACGGTCACGATCGCATCAAGGTCGGTGCGCAAGCGGTTTCCAGCGGCCCGTGGCCGATGAAAGCATTCCCAGAACGTTTCGAGGGTTCGACAGGCGTTCGGGCGACCGCCAACGCGCGTGGAGCTGCCAGGGGGATGGGTGACGGGGTTCGTACTTCTGCGCGTCAGGGCACACCGGCTGCTGCTCGGCGCGGCACTGCTCGCCGTCGTCCTCACCACCACGGTGCTCGCGACCCTCGCCGGCTTCTCGTCCTCCATCGGGAACGCCGCGCTCCAGGCCGGGCTCCGCGACCGCTCGGCGGCCGCCGCGCACCTGCTCGTCTCCGGACAGGTGCCGGCCGACCGGCGGGACTCCGCCGACCGGGCCGTCACCGACGGCGCCCGGCGCGCCTTCGACGGACTGCCGGTCACCGTCCGGCGCCTGGAGAGCTCGGGGCCGTACGCGCTGCCCCGCTCGCTCCGGCCGCCCGCGACCCGCGGGGGCGACCCCGACCTGACCCACTTCGCGGCGCTCGACCGCTCCCGGCTCACCCTCGTCGGCGGGGCCTGGCCGCAGGCCGGCCGCACCGGCGGCGTGGTCGAGGCGGCGCTGCCCCAGGAGGCGGCGAAGCGGCTGCGGACCGCCCCCGGCGCGGTCCTCGAACTGACCGACCGGCTCACCGAGAAGACGGTCCGGGTCAGGGTCACCGGCGTCTACCGGCCGACCGACACCGCCGACCCGTACTGGCTGCTCGACCCGGCCGGCGGCCGCGGCGTGCGGACCGTCTCCTTCACCACCTACGGCCCGCTCCTCGCCGACCCGTCGGTGCTCGCCTCCGGCGCCCTCGCCCTCGGCGAGACCACCTGGCTCGGCACCGCCGACTTCTCCCACCTCGAGACCGGCGGCATCACGGCCCTGCGCGAGTCGTCCACGCGGGTGCCGGAGGCGCTCGCCGCCGACGGCACCGCCTTCGGCACCACGATCAGCGCGGTCACCGGCCTGCCGACCCTCCTCGCCCAGACCGAACGCTCCCTCGCCGTCTCCCGCTCCACCCTCCTCGTCGTCGCCGTGCAGCTGGTGATGCTCGCCGCCTACGCGCTGCTGCTCGTCGCCCGGCTGCTGAGCACCGAACGCTCCGGCGAGACCGCGCTGCTGCGCGCCCGCGGCGGCTCCCGGGCCCGGATCACCGGCCTCGCCGCCGCCGAGGCGCTGCTCCTCGCGCTGCCCGCCGCCGCCGTCGCCCCGCTGCTCGCCGGCCCGCTGACCCGCCTCTTCGCCGAGCGGTCCGCGCTCTCCTCGCTCGGGGTCCGGCTCGACACCTCCCCGTCCCTCACCGTCTGGCTGGTCTCCGCGGGCGTCGCCCTCGCCTGCGCGGCGGCGGTCGTCGCCCCCGCGCTCGCCGCCCGGGACGGCGACGCCGTCTCCCTGCGCAAGGCCCGGGGCGGCACCCTGCCGTGGCCGGTGCGGGCCGGGGCGGACCTCGCACTGCTGCTGATCGCGGGCATCGCGCTCTGGCAGCTCCAGCGCAGCCCGGAGGCCGCCGCCGACGGCTCCTCCGTCGACCCGGTGCTCGTCGCCGCGCCCGCGCTCGCGCTGCTCGCCGGCACCGTCCTGACGCTGCGTCTGCTGCCGCCCGCCGCCCGGCTGGCCGAGCGGCGCGCCGCCGGCGGCCGGGGCCTGTCGGCCGCCCTCGCCGGCTGGCAGTTCAGCCGGCGCCCGCTGCGCGGCGCCGGCCCCGTCCTGCTGCTGGTCCTCGCGGTCGCGATGGGCATGCTGGCGATCGGTCAGAGCCGCTCCTGGGAGCGGTCGCAGCACGACCAGGCCGACTTCCGGGCCGGCGCCCCGGTACGGGTGCTCGGCGTCGGCCCCGGCGACGCGACCCGGACCGCGCGGCTCGCCGCCGTCCCCGGGGTGCGCGAGGTCGCGCCGGTCCACCGGTCCACCATGGACGTCGCCGGCCGCACCGCGACCGTGCTCGCCGCCGCCACCGACCGGCTCGCCGGCGGCCTGCTGATGCGGGAGGACCTGGGCGGCGGGACGGCCGCCCGGGTCCTCGCCCCGCTCGCCCCCGAGCAGAGCTCCCGGCCCGGCCTCGCACTGCCCCGAGACAGCCGCTCGGTCGTCGTCGGCCTGCGCAGCGAGGCGCCGCCCGGCACCTCCGGCGCACGGGTCACCCTCGTCCTGGAGGACTCCTACGGCGTGCCGTACCGGCAGTCCGCGGGGCAACTGCCCGCGGACGGCCGCACCCACCGGCTCTCGCTCGACCTGACGGCGCTGACCGGCGGCGGGGCCCGCTCCGACACGGGCTTCGTCCTCACCGGCATCGAGATCTCCGCCGACTTCTCCGAGGGCGACCTGCGCGCCCAGACCCTCCACGTCGACCTGCTCGGCACCACCGGGAAGGACGGGGCGCTGCGCACCGCCGACCCGGCGCGCACGCTGGCCGGCTGGAAGGCGGTCCGCGAGCAGACCCTGCGGGGCGACGCCCAGGACCCGGAGGAGCTGAAGGGCCGGGCCGGCGCCCCCGCGGCGGACGCGCAGGCGACCCCGTACTCCTTCCCGTACGGGCTGACCGGCGTCTTCTCCGACCGCTTCGCCCCCCTCTCCGAGGACTACGCGGTGCGGCTCGCCGCGCCCGCGGGGCGCGAGGACCACCTGCTTCCGGCCATCGCCTCGGAGGCGTTCATGGCCGCGTCCAAGGCGAAGCCCGGCGAGCACCTGGAGGTCTCGCTCGGCGGCCGGCGGCTCTACGTCGTCGTCGGGCGGGTCGTGAAGGACCTGCCGACGACCGGCACCGCGGGCCGGACCACCGACGCCGCGGCGGCCGGCGGCGTCCCGGAGGACGGCGGCGGCATCCTCCTCGACCTGACGGCCGTCAACCGCTACCTGGCCACGACCGACCCGTCGGCACCGGTGGCGCCCACCGAGTGGTGGCTGACCCCCGAGCCCGGCCGGGCGGACGCCGTCGCCCGGGCACTGCTCGAAGGCGCCGACGACGAGCCCGGCGAGATCGTCGTCCGCGACGCGGTCGCCGACGAGCTGCTCGGCGACCCCCTCGGAGCGGGCCCCCACACGGCCCTGATGGCGGTGGCGGCCGCCGCCGCGGCGCTGGCCGCCGTCGGCTTCGCGGTCGGCTCGGCCGGATCCGTACGGGAGCGGGCCGCCGAGTTCGCGATCCTGCGGGCCATCGGCGCGCCGCGCCGCCGTCTCGCCCGGCTCCTCGCGGCCGAGCAGGGCGTCCTGATCGGGGTGGGGCTCCTGGTCGGCGTCGCCCTCGGCACCCTGCTGGCCCGGGTCGTCGTCCCGCTCGTGGTGCTCACCGGCCGGGCCACCCGGCCCGTGCCTCCCGTCCTGGTCGAACTGCCCCTCGGCGAGGTGGCGCTGCTCCTCGCCGGAGTCGCCGCCCTGCCGCTCGCGGTCGTCGCGGCCATCGCCCTGCGCCGCAACGACCCGGCGGTGTCCCTGCGCCACCAGGGAGACAACTGATGCCCGACGTCCCGCGCGAGGAGCCCCGCCCGATGCAGCCCGCAGGCGAGTCCCCCGCCCACCGGCCCGCGCCCGCGGCGCCGCCGGCGGGCGAGTCCGAGAAGGCCCCCGCCCCGGCCGTCGCCCCCTGGGTGCGCACCCGGCTGCGGGCCGCTCCGGGCGCCGCGGCCGGACTGGCGCTGCTGGTCTTCGTCACCGCGCTGCTCGCCGCCGCGCTGCCGCGGGTGGTGGACGCCTACGAGACGAAGGGGCTGCGGCACGACGTCCGTACCGCGCCCGCCCACCAGTCCATGATCGAGATCACCGCGCCGCTCGCGCAGGGCGCCGAGGTCTCGCCGGACACCCTGCGCGGCGACCAGGAGCGGCTGCGGGGGGTGATGCCCGCGCCGCTGCTCACCGACCGCGGGCAGACCGTGCACGGCGTCCGGACGATGATCCGCGTCCAGGGGCTCGACCCGTGGCTGCCGAAGCCCGACAACGAACCGGTGGAGTTCACCCTCGCCTCCCCGTCGGACCTCGGCGCGCACGCGACCCTGCGCCAGGGCCGGATGCCCGCCGGCAGCCCGAAGCGGGCGGAGGCCGCCGTGACCGCGGCGACCGCCCGGGCCCTGGGGATCAGGCCCGGGTCCGTCGTGCACGTGCCCGGCATCGCCGCCGAGCCGGTCGCCTTCACCGTCACCGGCATCGTGGAGCCGCGCGACCCCGAGCGGCCCTACTGGGCCGTGGAACCGCTGCTGCGCACGCCGCTCCTCGCGATGAAGCCCGATCCCACGCAGCTCAGCTCCTACTGGCAGGCCGCCCTCCTCGTCTCCCCCGCGTCGGGGTCCGCCCTCGCCACCACCACGGGCACCCCCGAGGTGTACTGGCGCTTCCCGCCGGTCCACGACCACCTCACCGCCGAGGACGGCGGCCCGCTCGCCGCCTCCCTCGCCTCGCTGTCCGGCGGACCCGCGCTGGTGAAGGTCCGCGAGGTCGCCGGCCCCACCGGCCGGCTCGCCACCGGCCTCGACGACGTCGTCGCCGGCTACGAGGCGACCGGCGCCGCGATCTCCCCCGTCGTCGCCGTCGCCGTCTTCGGCATCGGCGCGGTCGCCGCCGTGGTCGTCGCCATGACCGGCGGCCTGTTCCTCGCCCGCCGGGACGGCGAGCTCACGCTGCTGCGGGCCCGGGGCGCCTCCCTGCCCGGCATCGGCTTCCGGCTGCTCGGCGAGACCGCCGCGGTCGCCGTCCCGTCGGCCGCGCTCGGCCTGGCGGCCGCCGTCGCCCTGGTACGGGGCCCGGACACGCCCGGCGCCCCGGCCCTCACCGGCTCCGCTCCGCTCCTCCCCTCCGCCCTCGCCGCCGCCCTGGTGGCGCTGGTCGCCGCCCTCGTGCTGCCGGTCCGGGCCGTGCTGCGGCACCGGGCGCCCCGGCTGCACGGGGTCCGCGAGGACCTGGTGGACGCCAAGCCGTCCCGGCGCCGCACCGTCGTCGAGCTGACCCTGCTCGTCCTGGCGGCCGGCGCGATCGGCTCGCTGCGGCTGCGCGGCACCTCCGACTCCGGCGACCACCTGGTCAGCGCCGCCCCGGTGCTGGTCGGCGTGATCGCCGCCCTCGCCCTCGTACGGATCCAGCCGGTGCCGCTGCGGTGGCTGGCCCGCCCGGCCCGCCGGATGCGCGGGGTCGTCGGCCCGCTGGCCATCGCCCGGGCCGGGCGCTCCTCGGCAGGCGGCGTGCTGCCGCTGCTCGCGCTCGTCCTGGCGCTGACCACGGCGGCCTTCGGCGGCTCGGTCCTCGCGGGCGTCGCCGACGCCCGCGACCGGGCGGCGCTGCTCTCCACCGGCGCCGACGCCCGGATCGAGGGCCGCACCGAGGGCGTACCACTGCCGGCCGGGCTCACCGAGGCGGTACGCGGCACGAGGGGCGTCCGCGAGGCGCTGCCCGTGCAGATCGAGTACGGGGTGGCGCTGCCCTCTCCGGTCGCCACCGACCAGCCGATGAGCGCCCCGCTCGTCGCGGTCGATCCGGCGGCCTACAGCCGGCTCGCGCGGCGGACCGACAACGGCGCCTTCCCGGCGGAACTGCTCGCCTCGACCGGCAAGGGCGGCCGCGACGCGGTCGGCGACACCGAGCGGGTGCTGCCCGCGCTCGCCTCCCCCGGGGTCGCCGCCCGCCTGGGCGACCGGCCGATGAAGCTGAACGCGGCGGCGGGCGCCTTCCACGTGCGGGTGGTCGCCGTCCGGACCTCCACCCCCGCGGTCCGCGGCGCGGACTTCCTCGTGGTCAACGCCGCCGACATCACCAACCTGCGGCAGACCGCCGTGCTGGTGACCGGCGCCGCCGACGGCCCGGCCCTGCGCGCGGCCGTCGAGGCGAAGTCGAAGGAGTTCGCGGTGACGACCGGCGCCGAGGTGCACGGGTCGTACGTGGACTCGCCGCTCCAGTCCGGCGCCGAGGGGCTCTACTCCGCGGCGATCGGAGCGGGCGCCGCCTACGCGGTGGTCGCCGTGCTCCTGTCGCTGACGCGGAGCGGCCCCGAGCGGGCGACGCTGCTGTCCCGGCTGCGGACGATGGGCCTGACCCGGCGGCAGGGACGGCGGCTGCTCGGCCTGGAGGCGCTGCCGCCGGCCGTCTTCGCCGCGCTCGGCGGGGCGCTGGCCGGATGGGCGACGGTGCCGCTGCTCGCCCCGGGCGTGGACCTGTACCGGATGGCGCTGGCCACCGCGGAGGGGAGCCCGGCACTGACCGACGTGCCGCTGCGGGTCGACCCGTGGTCGCTGGCGCTGCCGGCGGTGGCCGTGGTCCTCCTGACGGGGGCCGCGGCGGGCATCCAGGCGTGGTGGACGGGACGGAAGAGCTCGGTGAAGGAACTCAGGGCAGGAGACGCACGATGACGACGACCGCGAACGCGACCCTGGAGGAGCTGGAGCGGCGGGCGAACGCGCACCGCGACCGGCCCTCGTACGGGCACGACGCGCTGATCGCCTGCGACCGCCTGGTGCGGATCTTCACCACCGACGGGGTGGAGGTGCAGGCGCTCCAGGGACTCGACCTCCTCGTCAAGGAGGGCGAGCTGATGGCCCTGGTCGGGGCGTCCGGCTCGGGCAAGTCGACCCTGATGAACATCCTGGCCGGCCTGGACGTGCCCACCGCCGGCGCGGCCCGGGTCGCGGGCTGCGACCTGCTCGCGATGACCGGCAAGGACCGGCTGCGCTACCGGCGCGAGGTGGTCGGCTTCGTCTGGCAGCAGACCGCCCGCAACCTCCTGCCCTACCTGACGGCCGCCCAGAACGTGGCGCTGCCGATGCAGTTGGCGGGCAGCCGGCGGAGGAAGGCCGAGCGGGCGGAGCGGGCCGAGGAGCTGCTCGCGATGATGGACATCGCGCACTGCCGCGACCGGCGGCCGCACCAGCTCTCCGGCGGTCAGCAGCAGCGGGTGGCGATCGCCGTCGCGCTCGCCAACAACCCGTCGGTGCTCCTCGCCGACGAGCCGACCGGCGAGCTGGACTCGGCCACCGGCGAGCAGGTCTTCGCCGCCTTCCGCCGGGCCAACGAGGAGCTGGGCACCACGATCGTCATCGTCACCCACGACCAGGCGGTCGCCACCGAGGTGCGCCGCACGGTCGCGATCCGGGACGGCCGCACCTCCTCGGAGGTGCTGCGCCGCACGGAGGTCGACGAGGAGGGCCGGGAGTCGCTGGTGGCGCGGGAGTACGCGATGCTCGACCGCGCGGGCCGGCTCCAGCTCCCTGCGGACTACACCAAGGCGCTGGGCATGGAGCACCGGGTGGCGCTCGAACTGGAGCAGGACCACATCGGCGTGTGGCCGGACGACGTGGAGCACCAGCACTGAGGAACCGGCCCCGCCCCCGGCCCGTCCCGGTCGGGGGATGGTCGGGGTAGGTGGCCGGGGGTAGGCGGTCGGGGGTAGGCGGTCGGGGGGCGGGGGTAGGCGGTCGGGGGGCGGGGGGTCGGGGTGGGAAAGGGACGCGTCCTCGCGTACGCCGGCGCGGTGACCGTGCCGCTCGGCTCCGGCGCGCTGCTGCACCTGTGGGGGAGCTGGTCGATGCGCTCCCCGCTCGGCACGCCGGCCGCGCTCGCGGTCCTCGTCGCCCTGGTCCTCGCCGGGCTCGCGGTGGCGGCGCACCACGCGCTCTTCCGCGAGGGCGGCAGCGTTCTGGCGCTGGTGCTGCTGCTCGCGGGCCTGGGCGCGGTGTGGATCGAGGCCCGCGACTCGCGGGTGCGCGGGGCGACGGTGGAGTGCGTGGTGGTGGGGAAGGTCCGGGTGACCGACCACCCCACCTTCGGCGAGGGCGCCCCCGAGCCGAAGCGGCTGTACCACCACGCGCTGGACTGCCCGGGCGGCCACCCGCGGGAGTTCGCCTGGGAGCGGAAGCTCGGCGGGGCGGGCGAGACGGTCGCGATCGCCTACGACCCGGCCCGGAGGATGGACCCGGTCCCGGCCGACGAGAACGTCGCCCGGGGCTCGCTCTTCCTCCCGGGGGCCCTGCTGCTGCTCGCCGCGGGCCTCTCGGTGGCGGCGCTGGCGGTCGAGGGGACGGACGACCGGATCCGGTGACGCCACGAGCGGCCCCGGCTCTCCCGGCGGCGACGGGCGCCCGGCCGTCAGCGGCCCGGGCCGCACGAGCCGCCCCGGTCGCGCCCCGGGGCCACCGGGGGCTCGACGGCCGGGTCTCCGGTGAGCGGGCCTCCGGTGGCAGGCCTCAGGTGAGCGGGCCTCAGGTGAGCGGGCCTCCGGTGAGCGGGCTTCCGGCGGCGGCTACGGCGCCGGGGTGACCAGGAGCGAGGGCGGGGCCGTGCGCAGGGCCACGGAGCCGTACGGGGTGCGCAGCCGCAGCCACGGCCCGGCGGCCATGAGGACCACCGGCAGCTGCTCCTGCGGCGGGAGGAAGCCCAGGGACTGGGCGGCGTGCACGGCCCGCAGGGGCAGGCCGGTGGCGCCGAGGACGCGGGACCAGATCTCGCGCCCCACGCGGTCGCGCTCGGCGCGGGTGCGCAGCTCCTCGGGGAGCTCCTCGTCGCGGCGGCGGAACTCGGCGACGGCCGCCGCGACCGCCCCGCGCAGCTCCCCGGCGGAGGGCAGGCCCCCGACGGGTCGCCAGCCGGAGCGCGGCGGGAGGACACCGGCCCAGGGCGGGCCGGTGACGGCGCCGGGGACCACGGCCTTGCCGGCCGCCTCCTCGATGCCGTCGAGCAGTTCCCCGGCGGAGACGGTGACGTCGAGGTCGACGTCGTCCACCAGCCGGGCCGTGCGGATCGCGAGCACCTCGAAGGAGGGCGGGCGTCCGAAGACGGCGAGCGCGCCGCCCCCGGCCCGGAGGCGGACGGCGGCGGCGCGGTCGTAGTGCACGAGCCGGGTCAGGAAGGCGGCGAGGGCCGCCGCCTCCCTGGGGTCGGCGAAGTGCAGCGGGGCGAGCACGGTCATGCGGAGGACGTCATCCCGTCGTCGACGTACTCCTGGAGGAAGCGGCGCTCCTCCTCGGAGATCCGGCGCGGGCGCTGCGACGCCAGGTCGAACGGCACGACGACCGTGGACGCCCGGACGTAGGTGACGTCGGGGTCCTTGATCTCGTACGCGATCGTCAGCGAGGCCGCGCCGATCTTGGTCACCCAGGACTCGATGGCCACCGGCTCGTGCCGGTGGACCAGCGGCCGCAGGTAGTCGATCTCGTGGCGGGCCACGACGGACCCGCCGGAGAAGGACGGGCTGCCGTCCCCGGGCGCCAGCCGGAACATGAAGTCGATCCGGGCCTCCTCCAGGTAGCGGAGGAAGACCACGTTGTTGACGTGCCCGAAGGCGTCCATGTCCGACCAGCGGAGGGGACAGCTGTAGAGGTGCCTCGCCACGACGTCCTCAGCCCCGGGTGAGCTTCTTGTGCGTGGCGCGGTGCGGACGGGTGGCGTCCGGGCCGAGCCGCTCGACCTTGTTCTTCTCGTAGGACTCGAAGTTGCCCTCGAACCAGAACCACTTGGAGTCGCCCTCGTACGCCAGGATGTGCGTGGCCACTCGGTCGAGGAACCAGCGGTCGTGGGAGACGACCACGGCGCAGCCGGGGAAGTCGAGGAGCGCGTTCTCCAGCGAGGAGAGGGTCTCGACGTCGAGGTCGTTGGTGGGCTCGTCGAGGAGCAGCAGGTTGCCGCCCTGCTTGAGGGTGAGCGCGAGGTTGAGGCGGTTGCGCTCACCGCCGGAGAGCACGCCGGCCGGCTTCTGCTGGTCCGGGCCCTTGAAGCCGAACGCGGAGACGTAGGCGCGGGACGGCATCTCGACCTGGCCGACGTTGATGTAGTCCAGCTCGTCGGAGACGACGGCCCACAGCGTCTTCTTGGGGTCGATGTTGGCGCGGCCCTGGTCGACGTAGGAGATCTTGACCGTCTCGCCGATCTTGATCTCGCCGGCGTCCGGGGTCTCCAGGCCCTGGATCATCTTGAACAGCGTGGTCTTGCCGGCGCCGTTCGGGCCGATGATGCCGACGATGCCGTTGCGGGGCAGGGTGAAGGAGAGGTCCTCGATGAGGACCTTCTCGCCGAACGCCTTCGAGAGGTTGTTGACCTCGACGACGACGGAGCCCAGGCGCGGGCCCGGCGGGATCTGGATCTCCTCGAAGTCCAGCTTCCGCATCTTGTCGGCCTCGGCGGCCATCTCCTCGTAGCGCGCGAGGCGCGCCTTGGACTTGGCCTGACGCCCCTTGGCGTTGGACCGCACCCACTCGAGCTCTTCCTTGAGGCGCTTGGCGCGCTTCTCGTCCTTCTTGCCCTCGACCTTGAGGCGCTCGGCCTTCTTCTGGAGGTAGGTCGAGTAGTTGCCCTCGTACGGGATGGCGCGGCCGCGGTCGAGCTCCAGGATCCACTCGGCCACGTTGTCGAGGAAGTACCGGTCGTGGGTGATGGCCACGACGGTGCCCTTGTACTTGGCGAGGTGCTGCTCCAGCCAGTTCACCGACTCGGCGTCGAGGTGGTTGGTGGGCTCGTCGAGGAGCAGCAGGTCGGGGGCCTCCAGGAGGAGCTTGCAGAGCGCCACGCGGCGCTTCTCGCCACCGGAGAGGTTGTTGACCGGCCAGTCGCCGGGCGGGCAGCCCAGGGCGTCCATGGCCTGCTCCAGCTGGGTGTCGAGATCCCACGCCTCGGCGTGGTCCAGGTCCTCCTGGAGCTTGCCCATCTCGTTCATGAGCTCGTCCGTGTAGTTCGTGGCCATCTCCTCGGCGATGGCGTTGAACCGGTCGAGCTTGCCCTTGATCTCCGCAACGCCGTCCTCGACGTTCTCCAGGACGGTCTTGGACTCGTCGAGCTTCGGCTCCTGCATGAGGATGCCGACCGAGTAGCCCGGGGAGAGGAAGGCGTCGCCGTTGGACGGCTGCTCCAGCCCGGCCATGATCTTCAGAACGGTGGACTTACCGGCACCGTTCGGGCCGACCACACCGATCTTCGCACCCGGCAGGAAGCTCAGCGTCACGTCATCGAGGATGACCTTGTCGCCGTGCGCCTTGCGCGTCTTGCGCATCGTGTAGATGTACTCAGCCAAGAGAAACCGTCCGGCAAAGAGTGAGTGGGCAGATACACCCATCTTGCCGCACCGCCGCCCCCAGGCGGAAACCAGTACCTCGGGCGCGGCAGGGCCGAGCGCCTTCCGGGCGCGCCGGGGACACGCGGGGGACGCGCGCGGACCCGCCCGGACCTGCCCGGACGCACCGTGACGTGCCGGTACGCGCGACGGCCCCGGACGCGGATGCGTCCGGGGCCGTCGCCGTCACGGGGTGCGGTCACCCCGTGACGTCGTGCTCGGTCGTGCTCAGTGACCGGCGGCCTTCTTCTTGCGGAGGAAGAACACCGCGCCACCGCCGGCCAGGACGAGCGCGACGGCGATGCCGGCGATCATCGGGGTGGCGTTGGAGCTGCCGGTCTCGGCCAGGTCGCCGCCGGTGGTGCCGGTCGTGCCGGTCGTGCCGGTGGAGGCGTCCGTGGAGGTGCTGGGCGCCGGGGTGGCCGGGCTCTCCGAGGGGGTCTCGGACGGGGTGCCGGTCGACGGGGTCTCCGACGGGGTGCCGGTCGACGGCTCCGGGCTCGGGGCGGTCTTGCAGTCGAGGACGCCCTGGAAGCTCTTCGAGAAGTCGTTCGGACCCGTGATGGTGAAGTTGTACGCCTCGTCCTCGGCGACCGGGACCGTGATGGTCTTGGTCTCACCCGGGGCGATCGTGTAGGAGGTGCCCTTCACGTCGAAGGTCCAGGGCTCGTCGCCCTCGTTGGAGGCGGTGATGTCGACGCCGCCCTTGGCGCAGTTCTCGGCGACGGTCACGGCCGGGACCGCGCCCTTCTTCGCCCAGGCCGCGGTGACCTCGGCCTTGACCGTGGACTCGCTGCTGCCGGCCAGGATCAGGGTCTGCTCGTGGCCCTCGACGCTGCCGAAGACGCGGCCGATCGAGACCTTGGTGCTGGTCTGCAGGCTGACCTTGGTCTGGCCGTCGGGGGTGCCGGCCGGGACGTCGAGGAAGAGCTCGGCGTTGTTGCCGACGGCGGTCACGGCGGCGCCGGCCTTGTCGACGACCTTGACGTTCGCCGGGGCGTCGGCGGGCAGGGAGACCTTGACGGCGTCGGCGGCGGTCGCGGTGGTCGTCACCTTGAACGGGCCGATCTTGTCACCGGCCTTGCCGGCGACGGAGGCGGGCTCGGCGGCCAGGGAGACCTTCGGCTCGCCCTGGTCCGGGGCCTTGGCGGCCTCGGCGACCAGGTAGTCGCTCAGCGCCTTGGCCTCCGGGTCCTCCGGGGTGGCCGTGACGTTGTCCGAGTACTTCCAGATGGCGGCCTGGGTCGCCGTGGCGGCCTCGTCACCGGTCAGGCTGTCCACACCGGCCTTGCCGGCGAGCGCCTTGAGGTCGTTCACCTCGGGGTACGAGTTCTGCAGGATCCAGCGGATCTTGCCGGCGTTCGGGTTCTCGTGGAGGGTCGACTTGTCCCAGTCGGTCTCCCGGTACTTCGTGCCCGAGTCGGTGGACGTCCACAGGTCGATGCAGTACGCCTTGAGCGAGCCGCCGCCCTTGACGGTCAGGTTGAAGAGACCGCCGCGCTGGGTCGAGTTGCCCTTGTCGCTCTCGATCTTGATCCGGCCGGACTCGACGAGACCGCCGAGCTCAGCGGCGACGCCGCCGCCGTCCGAACCGGGCTCGTCGGCCATGGCCGGTCCCGCGAAGGCTATCGCGCTGGAGACCACCAGGCCCGAGACGAGCGTCGCGGCGGCCAGGCGGGCAGCACCGCGCCCACGAACTGAAAACATTTATTTCCCCTCCGGGCGGAAAGCTCCGCGAACGTGGTCGATTCGCGTGGGGGGAGCGTCCGCCAGCAGACTCACTGACTCGATGGGCTCATGTGCCTCATGAGTACTCGGGAATCCTAGGGAGACGGAAGAGCCCGGTCCCCGGTCATACGGTGAGATAACCATTCCGAATCGGAATCGTTATACCCCCGGCGAGTTGGTCGACAAATCCCCACGACACAAGGTCAAGGGACGGTTACCAGTTGGTGTGCAGCGGTCGTCCAGGGGTCCTCTCCGGCCGCCGGCACGAGCCCCCGGACCTCCTCGCGATCCGTCAGGTCGCCCTCCCGCGCGCCCGGAGGAGCCTGCGCCCCCGGCCCCGGCTCGGCCCGCGCGCTCCGGCGGAAGGCCGAGGTGCCGCGCGTCAGGTCGTGGCCCACGGCGAGGGCGTCGATGTCGACGAAGGTCTTGCGCTGCCCGTCGCGCTCGTCCTCACGGACCTTCAGGCGCCCGTGAACCACGAGGGGTTCCCCCACCGAGACCGAGGCGGCCACGTTGGCGCCGAGCGAGCGCCACGCCGAGACCGTGTAGAAGCTGGTGGTCCCGTCGGTCCAGACCGCCCGCTCGCGGTCCCACCGCCGGGCGGTCACCGCGAAGCGGAACCTGGCCACGGCCGCTCCCGCCGCCGTCTCCCGGTACTCCACCGCCGTCGCCACGTTTCCCACCAACGTCACCGTCGTGTCGTTCATCTCCGTGCCCTCCCCGTCCCCGCGTCCGTCCTGGTGGACACCATGCTGACGACGCGACGGGAAGCCCGCCGGCGCCTGTGGACGACCGACGGGCTGTGGACGACTCGGCCACCCGGGAGGGGGACGGAAGGGGTGGAGAGCACGGCGCGGGCCAGGGAAGAGCAGAGGGGGAGGAACCCCACCGGAGCCACCGGCGAGGCGGGTTCCATCGGCGAGGCGGGTTCTAGCGGTAGCGGGTCCCGGTCCGGGTCGCGCCCAGCCTCGGGGCGCCGCCGCGGCCGACCGTCCCGACGATCCGCGGCGAGGGCCGGGGCCCGGCCACCTTCGCGTACTGCTCGCGCGCCTCGCGGTAGCGCAGCAGTTCGGCGGAGACGGGGTCGAGGACCCGGGCCCGGCCGCAGGCGGCGGCGGCCTCCGCGAGCTTGCGTTCGGCCTCCTGCCCGTACCGCCGGGCCGGTCCCCTCACCCCGCTCTCGCAGGCCCATTCGATGAGCGGGCCGCCGACGATCCCGCCCACCATGACGAGGACCGGCGGCAGCAGCCCCGGTTCCACGAAGCCCACGATCTGGCCGACCAGCCACAGGGCGCCGAACAGCTGAAGGAGGGTCATCAGGGCCTGGGCGAGGACGGCGACCGGCCACCAGGCGGGACGCGGCGGCCGGGCGGCCGGGTCGCCGAGGGCGACCGTCAGCTCGTCCAGCGCCTCGGGCAGCCCCTCGGCACCGCGCGTGGCGGCCTCCCGTACGGCGTGCGCCCAGGGAGCGGGGAGCCCCCGCGAGGCCTCGTCGGCCACGATCCGGACCGCCTGTTCGACGCGCTGCCGGGCGGTCAGTTCGTCCTCGACGGGGGACGCGAGCCGGGGGTCGGTGGAGCCGTGCCAGCGCTTGCGCTCGTACCAGCGGTGCAGCCGCAGCCAGGGCGATCCGCAGGCGCGGATGGCGCCCCGCCGCCAGACCCGCTCGGCGGCCTCGCCGGCCGCCTGGGCGCCGACCGCGACGGCGAGCCGGCCCGCGAACTCCTCCCGGCTCCGCTCCCCCAGCCCCGACCGCCCCTCCGCCACGTAGGCAGGCCGGAGCCTCGCCGCGGCGGCGTCGATGTCGGCGGCGATGCGCCGCTCGGACGCGGTCCGGTCCTGGACGAAACGGGCGAGGAGCTCGCGGAGTTCGGACACGCCCTCGCCGGTGAGGGCGGAGACGGGCAGCACGGTGGCGCCGGGTTCGCCGTGCTCCCCGAGGGCCATGCCGTCCTCGTCGAGGAGGCGGCGCAGGTCGTCGAGGACGAGTTCCGCGGCCTCGGCGCCGAGCCGGTCGACCTGGTTGAGCACGACGAAGGTGACCTCGGCGTGGCCGGCGAGCGGCCGCAGGTACCGCTCGTGGAGGGCGGCGTCGGCGTACTTCTCGGGATCGACCACCCAGATGACGGCGTCGACGAGCCCGAGCGCCCGGTCCACCTGGTCGCGGTGGGCGGTGACGGCCGAGTCGTGGTCGGGCAGGTCGATGAGGACGAGCGACTGGAGCTCGGCGTCGGCGGCCCCGCCGGCGAGGGGCCGCCGGCGCAGCCGCCCCGGCACCCCGAGCCGGTCGAGGAGCCCGGCGGCCCCCTCCGACCAGGTGAGGGCGAGCGGCGCGGAGGTGGTGGGCCGGCGCAGTCCGGTCTCGGAGACGGCCACGCCGGCGAGGGCGTTGAAGAGGGTGGACTTGCCGCTGCCGGTGGCGCCGGCGAGGGCGACGACGGTGTGCCGGGAGGAGAGCCGCTGCCGGGCGGCCGCCTCGTCGAGCACCCGCCCCGCCTCGGCGAGGGCCTCGCTCTCGACCCGCGTACGGGAGAGTCCGACGAGCTCGTGCAGGGCGTCGAGCCGCGTCCGCAGCCCGCCCCCGTAACTCCCCCCGAACCCGCGGGCGTCCAGGGCCTCGATCCGGGCCTCGCCCGCGTCGGCCCCCGCCTCCTCGGCCGGGGCCCGCTCGGCGGCCCGCCGCGCGATCAGCCCGTCGTCCCACCGCGCCTGCCCCTGCTCCCCCTGCGGGCCGCCCGCGCCCCTCCCCGGCCGACCCGGCTGGCCCGCCTGGCCCGGCTGGCTTGGCTGGCCCGGCTGGCCCGTCTGCATGGACTGGCCCGACTGCATGGACTGCCCCATGTGATCCGCCTTCCTCACCACCTTCTCGGTCCTCCCGGTCCCCCCGGTCCCCCCCTTCCTCTCGGTTTCGCCTTCTCCCCCGTCCTCGCCCCGGACCCACGGCTCGGCCACGTCACTTCTCCTTCTGCAGTACGGAGAGCGCGGCGATCAGCTCCGCCTGCGGCTCGGGGGTGACGTCGAGGGCGTCGAGGGGCCCGAGGCGGCGGTCGCGCTCGGCGTGCAGGACACGGTCGACGTGGCTGAGGACGAGGTCGCCGCCCTTGTCCCGCAGGCGCAGGGCGGCCTGGGCGCCGAGGAGTTCGGCGAGCCGCTCGCCGGCGGGCCGGGCGCGGCGGCCGCCGAGCAGGGAGGCGGCGAGCAGGGCGGCGACGGTCTCGGCGTCGGGGAGGGCGGTGCGGGCGGAGCCGCGTCCGGCGGGCTTCTCCGCGCTTCGCACCTCCTCGTCCGCCAGCTCCTCCAGGACCCGCCGCCAGCGCCGCACCTCCAGGCCGATCCGCTCGGCGACCTCGCGGTCGCCGCCGCCGGGGGCACCGCGCAGCGCGCCGGCGGCGGGTTCGCGGCGGTGCACCTCGCGGATGCCCTCCTCGGCGGCCGAGACGGCGCAGTGGAGGAGGGCGGCGAGGGACTCGGTGAGGGCGTCGAGGAGTTCGTCGGCGGTGCTGTCGCGGGGGTAGGCGCGCCAGCGGGCCCGGGCGTCCCCGGCGAGCACGGCGCCCTTCCCCAGCTCCTTGCGCACGCGCGCGCCCTGCCGGCGGTAGGCGGCCTCGACGGCGTTGCCGAGGCGTACGGCGGCGGCGTACTGCGCGGCGACGGCACCGGCCAGTTCGGGCAGCCGGGCGTCGAGCGAGTCGATGACGCCGGTGGCGGTGCGGGAGACGGCCTGCTGGCGGGCGGCCGGATCCTCGGCGCGGTGCGCGAGCCACCCCCGGAGCGCGGCGACGGCGCTCTCCGGCAGCAGCCCGCTGCCGCCGCCGGTCGACTCGGGCAGTTCGGGGATGGTGAACCGGGGCACCTCCCCCAGCCCGGCCTTGTCGAGCAGCGCCCCGAACTGCCGGGAGACCTCGCCGACGACCTGGTGGGGCACCCGGTCGAGGACGGTGACGAGGGTGACGTCGTACTCCTTGGCGCTGCGGAGGAGATGCCAGGGCACGGCGTCGGCGTACCGGGACGCGGTGGTGACCATCACCCAGATGTCGGCGGCGCACATCAACTCGGCGGCGAGCAGCCGGTTCTCGACGATGAGCGAGTCGATGTCGGGGGCGTCGAGGAGGGCGAGCCCGCGGGGCACGGTGGCGGCGGTCTCGACCCGGAGCGCGTTGTCCTCGGTGTCGGAGGTGTCGACCGGGTGGTCCTCGTCGGCCTGCGGCAGCCAGACGCGGGTGAGCTGCGGCAGCACGCGCAGCCCGGCGAACCAGTGCTGGTCCTCGGGGTGGCAGACGAGCACCGGCGTCCGGGTGGTCGGCCGCAGCACGCCCGCCTCGCTCACCCGCCGTCCGACGAGCGAGTTGACCAGCGTGGACTTCCCCGCCCCCGTCGACCCGCCGACGACGGCGAGCAGCGGGGCGTCGGGATCCGTCAGCCGCGGTACCAGGTAGTCGTCGAGCTGCGCGAGCAGTTCGGCCCGCGTCTGCCGGGCGCGCGGCACGTCCGGGAGGGGCAGGGGAAGACGCACGGCCGCGACTCGGTCGCGCAGGGCGGAGAGTGCGTCGATCAGCTGGGGCCGTTCGTCCAAGGTCACCACATGCGAAGAATGCCCAATTTGTGAGCGTTTTTGAAGCGTATGAGGACCCTGCGCGCCGAAGAAGGGGAGGGTGACCGGAAGCCCGGGCATAACGAGTGCACAACACCCGCCCCGAGTGGCGTGAAAAGCGCTGCGCGAATCGCACCTGCCTGCGATTATCGGTTCGCTTCACCGAACCTCCACATCGTGTCACGCAGGCGAAGCACCCGGGCCGAGCCGCCAGGACCCCTATCCTTGTCCCGGCAGTCCCGCCCCACCCACCCGGGCCACCAGGCCCAAGGCCACCACCGGCCCCCGTAGCTCAGCGGATAGAGCAGGTGCCTTCTAAGCACTTGGCCGCAGGTTCGAGTCCTGCCGGGGGCGCACAGCGAGGCCCCTCCTTCGGGAGGGGCCTTTTCGCTGGTCAGAGCAGGTTTCCGGCGAGCGGACCGGAGCCGGATACGCCCCCTGGCGGGCAGCGGACGCATCCGGCTGGCCCCGGCTCATCCCGCGTTTCTGCGGGTGGCCTCGGTGAATACGCGGTGGAGTTTTCAGACCCCCGCCGCGGCGGGGCCGGGGAGCTCCCCCGCTCCCTCGATCCGCTGCTTCAGGTCGTCGAGCTGCCCGTCGATGCACCGGGCGTAGGTGGCGAGGAGGACGGGAACGCTATTGCCCGCCCACTCGGCCACGGTCGCGGCCGGGACGCCGGCGTTGAGCCAGTTCGTCAGGCAGGTGTGCCGGAGGTCGTACACGCGCCGGCCGAGCGGGGAGCCGAACTCGTACGGCGTGAGCACCTCCTTCCGGGCCCGCCGCCACGCTCGCCGGATCACGGACCCGGCCAGGTCCCCGCCCTTCTCCCCCTGCATCAACAGGTCGCCGGGCTTCAGCCCCTCCTTCTCGATGTGGGCCCGGAGGATCCGCGTCAGGGCCGGGCGGCAGGGCACCGTCCGGGTGTCGCCGGCGGCCCGCCCCTTGAGCCCGCGCTGCTCGCGCACCTCCCCCGTGTTCGTCCACTGCCTGCCGACCTCGGGGTGGGCGGTGTGGAGCAACAGCTCGCCCCACTGGTCGTCGGCGTCCGCGTCGGGCAGGCGGACGTCGCCGACGTCGAGCGCCACGACCTCCTCGGGCCGGGCGCCGGCGTAGTACATCGTGGCGAAGAAGGTGTGCAGCCGCGGGCCGCCCCTCGGCCGGGCGTGGACCCAGCCGAGGAGCTTGGCGGCCTGCTCCTTGTTGAGCAGGGAGCGCTTGTCGACGGCCGAGGAGGTCTTGGACGCGGCGGCGCCGGCGCCCTTCCCCTTCGGGAGCGGGTTCTCCTTGAGCACCTTCTTCTTGATGGCGTGCTCGATGAGGACGTTCAGGACCCGCTTGGTGCGCCGTGCCGTGCTGGCGGCCACGGGGGTCCCGTCCAGCTTCGTCCCGGCGGCCCGCAGCGCCGTCTCCACTGTGCTCTCGTCCTCCCAGGCCGCCATGGTGAGCGAGTTCCGCTCGACCCACCGCAGGATCACGGCGACCTCCGGCGGGGCCTGGTCGCGCCGGAGGGTGTTGAAGGCGTACTCGCGTAGGGCCCGGCGCACGTCGACGCCCTTGAACGCGGTGGGCTGGGATCGGAGCAGGGCGATCGTGACGGGCGTGAGCGCTTTCGCCACGTTCCGCCGGTTGTTCGCGGAGGTCCGCGCCCAGAGCTGGTCCACGAACTGGATCGCGAAGTCGTACCACGTCACGCCGGCCGCCTGGGAGATGTGCGAGACGGGGAGCCCGGTGGCGAGGCTGAACGCCTCCCCCTTCCGCGCCGCGGACACCAGCCCGGCACGGAAGGACTCGGCGAGGGCCGCCGTGACGAACGTCTGACGGTGCTCCCGACCGTTCAACTCCCAGCGCACGGTGTGGGTGGTCTTCCGCTTGCCCACGTTGACGCCGGTCTTCCAGAACTTCACGTTGTACGTCGTGTCCATCAAGCGGCGTCCTCGTGCTCGTTCAGCCAGAGCTCCAGGTCGACCCGGCGCACGCGGAGGGCGCCGTTCGGGAGCTTGATGCAGCGGGGGGCGCGCCGCTTCAGGCGCCAGTCGTAGAAGGTCGAGCTGCTGATGCCGAGTTCCTCGCAGATCTCGGGGACGGTGAGCATCGCGCGGGTCTTGGGCGTGCCAGCCATCTAGTGCACTCCTCGGGGCGAAAAAGTTGGGATGACATTGCGCTGAGTCGCGACTCAAGCGACTCAAGCCGCTCAGGAAGTCGGGTTGAGAGTGATTCCGGAGTACTTGGCCACCTGGCGGCCGTAGGCGTCGCGGGGCCGGGTGCGGTGGAGCTGGGGCACGACGGAGAGCAGGTTGCGGCCGAAGAGCTGCTTGCTCCCGATGACCTTCACGCCGTTGTCCTCGGCCCACTCGCGCCAGGCGGCCCACAGGACGTCCACGGGGACCTCGTGCGCGGGGCCGGTGGTGCAGCGCTCGCGGACGAACGCGGAGGTAGGCGAGGCAGTGTCCTGCATCATCGTGACCGCGTCCTGCGAGGAGGCGGGCTCGGTGATCCGGCCGGTGCGCTCCAGACGGGCGAGGCCATCGAGGGCCCAGTTGATAATGCCGGGCATCTCGGCGGCGAGCTTGCCGGTCAGACCGGTGTCCTCCTTGCCGAGCCAGGAGACGGTCATGTTGAGGACGATGAACCGGCGGGCGATGACGCCGGAGGAGTCGCCGAAGTTCGGCAGCTCGTTGGTCAGCACCATCAGCCGGGTCGGGAGCTTCCCGGTCCAAGGCTCGCGGTACTTCCGGTCGATGTCGATCGTGTCCTCGCCGGAGATGGTCAGCAGCCGCTCGACGACCTGACCGCCGTCGCCGGACAGGCGGGCGTCGGAGATGACGGCGAGCGGCTTGCCGACGAGGGTGGAGAGCCCGAAGTTCGTGCCCAGGCCGGCAAGCGTGGGCCCGGCGAGGTTCTCCTTGCCGACCAGCTCCTTCAGGATCCGGGCGATGGTGCCCTTTCCGGAGCGGGAGGGGCCCTTCATGAGCAGGATCTTCTGCTGGTCGGTCCGGCCGGAGAGCACGTAGCCGAACCACTCCTGGAGGGCTGCGATGGACTCGGGGTCGTCCGGCCAGATCCCCGCCAGGAACGCCTCCCAGGTGGGGGCGGTCGCGTCGGGGTCGTAGTCGTAGGGGACGGAGACGATGTTGAAGAACCCGGGCCCGTGCGGCAGAAGCTCGCGGTCCCGGATCCGCAGCAACCCGTTCCGGCAGGCGACGATGGGGCTCGTGTCCTGCCGGTCGCGCTCGCCGTCGATCCAGGACGGCGCGTCCACGTCCGCGGGCAGGAGGGTGATGGCGCTCAGCGCGTCGAGCAGGTTGCTGATCTTCGTCTTGGTCGGTGCCCACTCCCGCACTTCCGGCTCGCCGTTCTTGTCGACGCCGGCGAAGAAGGTGGCGTGCTCCAAGCGCTTGTAGAGCCCGGCGCGCATCTGCTGCTCGTCGTACTCGCGCCAGCAGGTGCCGGTCCACCGCATCCAGGACCCGCGCCAGCGGCGCAGCCGCAGGTGTCCGTCCTCGGTGTGCCAGTCGGGCACGATCCGGCGGGCCACGGCGAGCGGGTTGGACGGCGAGGGCAGCTCCTCGGTGCCAGTCATGCGGCCTTCTTCCCCTCGGCCAGCAGCGGGCAGGCGGTGCGGTGACGGGTGTGGTCCTCGATGAGCGCGGCGACCTTCCGCTGCCCGAACGCGGCCAGGTCCCGCCCGCACGAGCACCAAGACCGCGCGGACGGCGTCGTGTCCCGGCCCGGGGCGGAGATCCGCAGCAAGGCGACGATCCGGGGCTGGCTGGTGCCGACGGTTCGGGCGGTCATGCGACGGCTCCCAGGGCGGCGGTCATGCCGTTGGTGACGCACCGGCGGGCGTAGGTGGCCGGGACGCCGACGGCGACGGCGACGGCGATCAGCTCCTCGGCGATCCGGTCGAGGCCGCAGGGGCCGGGACAGGCGGTGTGCCGGGCGGCGAGGAAGCGGGCGGCGCCGTAGGCGGCGGTGCCGGCGCCCTGCTCGGGGTGGGCCCGGATGTTGTCCAGCCCGCGCTCCAGGCCGGTCTGGACGAAGGCGGGGGTGTGGCGGCAGCCGGTGGCGACGCTGCGGTCCCACCCGGTCAGGGTGGAAGAGTCCACGGCCCCGCGGGCGGGGGTGGACTCTTCCCTCTCCACCAGGGCGAGGACGGCCGGCGGCAGCGCCGTGATCGGACCGGTGCCGGGGCCCAGCCAGCGGGCGTAGGACATGAGCGACTTGATGTCGACGCCGGGCCGGACCTTGTTCGCGGAGCGCATGGCGCCGGAGTAGATCCAGTGCTCCCCGCGCGTCGTGGCCACGGTCGTGGTGGCCGGGAGCGTGGCCCGGGCCCAGTCGACGGCGTCGGGGTTGTCGAGGTCGACGACGGTGACGTTGGCGCCGCCGGGGTGGTAGCCGATGGCGCGTGCGCGAAGCCAGGCCAGGCCCCACTGACGGGAGGCGAGCACGTGGGGGTTGGTGGTGGCGGCGGCCCAGCCGTGGCACGGCCGGGGGCACACGCACGGCCCCGGGGTCTTCATGTTCGGCCGTCCGCCGCACGCCAGGCCCTTGCAGGCCCGGCAGAGGCCGAAGGGCCGCTTGTCGCCGAGCAGGGGCAGGACCGGGAGTCCCTGCTCGGCGAGGCCGAGGGCGGTGGTGGGGAGGCTGTTCACGCGGCCACCGCCGCGCGGTCTCGCCGGATCTGGTGCGCATGAGTCATGCTGGATGTCTCCAGTTCGTTGGTAGCGGTCTGGAACGAGGGCGGCCCCGGCTTTGGCGAGACGGGGGCCGCCCTTTCCCTGCCACGGAAATGAGGCGGCAGGGTGTCAGAGGGGTTGGTTACAGTCGCGGCATGACGACGACCGTTGATCTTGTGCCGGGCCTGATCACGACACGTGAAGCCATCGCCGCGACCTACGGCTGTGGGACGTTCCAGGGCATCGAGCCCGCTGATGAGGCGGGCAAGGTGTTCGTGTACTCCGACCCGTCCGCGGGCGAGGAATACGGCTACACCTTCGACGGCCGGGCGGAAGACGATGAGTTTGGTCCGCTGTACCTGTACACGGGTGCCGGCGCGAACGGAGACCAGAAGCCTTCCGGCCGCAACGGGTCGCTGCTGAGCCACGTCGAGAAGAACCGCGAGGTGCATCTGTTCGTCGCGCACGGCAAGGTGCCGGGCGGCGGGGCGATGCAGCAGCGCTACATCGGCGAGATGGTGCTGGACCCCATCAAGCCCTATGACGTTCGGCGCGGACCCGGCAAGGACGGCGTGATGCGCAACGTGCTGGTCTTCCGGTTCCGGCCCGCCGAAGGAACGACGCCGGCGTGGAAGGAGGCTGACAACCTGCCGGCCGCCGTGAAGACGACCGTCGAGGTGACCGACCCCGCGGTGACGGTGCCGGCAACTGTCGTGCTGCCGCAGCAGACCGGAGTGAAGGTCAAGAAGACTGAGCAGCACGGCACCCCGGAGACGGTCGCCGACATTCCTGCTGGGCAGCGGAAGGTGCTACGCCGCGAAGGCGAGCTGGTGAAGGCATTCGCGGCGCACTTGGCCGCGAAGGGGCACGAGACCCACAGCTTCCAGATCACCATTGCCGGCGAGCCCGGGGCGCTGACCCCTGACCTGTACGACACTACGGACCACGTGCTGTACGAAGCCAAGGGGCAGACGAGCCGGGCCAACGTCCGGATGGCGATCGGACAGTTGGCCGACTACCGTCGGCACATCCCCGGGCGCAAGACCCTGCGGGTTGCCGTCCTACTGCCCAGCGAACCCACCGCAGACGTGAAGGACCTGCTCGGCGAGGAGTCCGTGGAGCTGGTCTATCAGACTGACGATGGCGGCTTTGCCGGCTGGCCACTCGCCTACAGCCAGCCCTAAGGCGCCGCCGCCATCCCGACAACTACAGGTTGCTGATGGCGGTGATGAGGTCGGTGGTGAGCTGGTTGATGGGTTTGGCGGCGCCGGTCGCGGCGAGGAAGAACCCGAACCCGGCGGCGGTGAACGCGGAGCCGTAGCCGAGTTCCTTGGAGCGCAGGAGGAAGAACAGGACGAGTCCGAAGACGGCGACAAGCGAGACCGTGACGGCCATGGCGGGGTGTCTCCCTGGAGGGTGGGAATGCCCCGGATCCGGGGCTTCGCGGGGTCCCGGGAGGGGGCGCCGGTCCCCCTTTACCGGCCTTACCTTGCAGGTCAGAGGCCCTTACCGCCCCCATGACCGGGGTAAAGGGCCCCCTCTACTTCGAGTCCCCTGCCGGATGCTGCGGAAGCGGTCACACGGGGGTGGGTGATCTTGGGGTGGGTAGAGGGGGACCCCTCTACCGGCCGGCCGACAGGAGGATCTCGGCGGGCACGGCGGCCTCGATGTCGCGGCGCTGGTAGCCCGCGCCGTTGGAGCCGCTGATCTTGACCTGCTTGCTGGTCCGCTTCACCCCGGCGGCCTCCAGCGCGGAGGCGAGGGCCTCGGCGTTGTAGTCGCCGTAGGTGTCCTCGTCGATGTTGACGAGTCCGGCGAGCAGGTCGGTGGTGAACATGCGCGGGGAGTGCCGCATGACTTCCAGGACGTCGGAGACGATCGGCGGGACGGTGATGCCGGCCGCGTCGGCGGCGGCGGTGACGTCTCCGGCGGCGTCGCCGGTGAGTTGTCCGGTTTCCTCGCGCAGGGCCCGGCCCTTGCGACACATCTGCGCGAACGTGGGGCCGTCGAGGTAGTCGGCCCGCACCGTCACGTACGACGCGGGGCCGGTGACCAGGACGCCGACGCCCTTGTGGTCCTCGGACAGGACGGACGCGTCGGCTCCCTGGGCGGCCTTGCCCTTGCCGAGGACCATGTCGGAGCTGGTGCGGTCGACGACCTGGGTGGAGTAGCGGATGGTGATGATCTCCCGCAGCTTGGCGGGGACGGACTCGGCGTCGGGCCGTTGACTCGCGAAGTTGGAGATGAACCCGGCGGCCGGGCCGCGGCGGGCGATGCGGCACAGGTCGTTGATGACCTGCTCGCGGTCCTCGCGTTCCATGGCGGTGAAGTACTCCTGGAGTTCGTCGATGGTGACGAAGATGACCGGGAGGTTGTAGCGGGCGACGATCTCCGGGGTGAGCTTGCCCTCCGGGCACACCGACGTCGGCAGGTCCCGCAGCAGCGCGAAGCGGCGTTCCATCTCCCCGAGTAGCTCGGCGAGCATGGCCTTGAGGGCTTCGATGGCGTCGTCCTCGGCGCCCATGACGAGGCGGTGGGCGACGGCCTTCATGGGCATCCAGTCGGCGCCGCCCTTGCCGTCGGCGACGTAGTGCCGCACGTACGGGTCGAGGAGGCCGGCGGCGGTCAGGAGGCGCTGGGTGAAGGTCTTGCCCCGGCGGGGCAGGCCGCCGAAGAACATCGACTGCCACATGACTGGGACGCTGATGCGGATGCCGCGGGCGTCCTGACCGAAGGGGACCGGCTCCCAGATGGAGAACCGCTCGGCCTTCTCCAGCGGTGACGGGTTGGGGGTGCCGAGGTAGGGGTCGTCGTCGGCGACCCACATGGAGACCCGGCCGGCGTTGCCGCCGTTGGCGGCGCGGACGCGGGACATGATGACCTGGATCTCGTCCACGCCGAGTTCCTGGGCGATGACCTCGCGCTTGGCGAGCACGTCGGAGGCGGTCTTGCCGCCGCCGCGGGGCATGTCGAAGATCACCGACCAGCCGCGGCCGTCGCGGACGGGGCCCATCGTGCACGACACGCGCGGAAGGTCCTTCTCGTCCTTGCCGCCACCGCTTTTGAGGAGGCCGGCGGCCCTAAGCGCGTCGTTGAGCTGCTGCGCGGACATGTCCACCCGGATCGGCGGCGCCGCCTGGTCCAGCAGCCGCGTCTCCTCACCCCGCCCCAGGTGGGCGAGGGGGATGGTGACGGCGGCGCCGATCCCGGTCTGAAGGAGGGGGTCGGCGAGCATGATGCCGGTCGCGGCGGTGGCGACGCCGACGGCGGCGATCCCGAACCGCCACTGGCGGGTGCGGGTCCGCTCGGCGTAGGCGGCCTGGTGACGGGCCGCGAGCTCGATGTCCTCCGGGCGGACCTTGAGCTGGGCCTTGAGCGCTTTGACGGTCGCAGACTGCTCCTGCGCGGAGAGTGTCGGCCAGATGCCGACGACGGCGCGGTAGAAGCCGCGGGCGGCCAGCAGCACGGTCTTGAACAGGTACTTCGGGGTGCGGACGGCGTGGTAGCGGGCGTGCCACCAACCGAGTCGGCACAGGGCGGTGGTGTTCTCGCGCAGCGACTTCACCGACCGCGCCCACACCGGCAGGATCGGCCCGTCGGGCACGGTCAGCCAGTCCGCGAGCGGGTTGCCCGGCAGGTCGATCACGTCCACGCCCGTACCCTCGGCCGACTCGGGGGCGGCCGGTTCGGCGGGGGCGGTGGTGGGCTTGGTGAGGTCTATGGGCGGGGTGTCGGTGCGGGCGGCCCGGTGGTCGTCGAGGCTGACCACCGTCGCCTCCGGCAGAGGCTCGGTCATGATGGGGGTTCTCCTGCTGCTCGTAAGAGTGGGAGGGAGGGCCCGGGGCGGCCGGTGTGCTTGGCGGCTGTCGGCCGCCCCGGGGCGCGGCTACTTCTTGCCGCGGGCGTTCTTCTCGGCGCGGTCGCGGGCGCGGTCGAGGAGGCGGTCGACCTTCTTCTCCAGGTCGGCCTGGTAGACGGTTTCGCCGGCGATGCCGCGCTTGCACATGCGGGCGATGTACCAGGCGAACTGCGCCTTCTCCCCGGTGGTGAGGGGCGGGTGGTCGGGGTCGTAGTCGGTGTTCGGCTTGGCGGCCATGAGGGTTCCCTCCGGGTGGTGGTGGGTCAGCGGCGGGCGAAGGGGTTGAGGCCGAAGCCGCAGCGGGGGGTGGGGCAGATGCGCGGGTTGGGCTTGGGGGCGGGCTTGAAGCACTTCGGGCAGTGGGTGAAGTCGAAGAAGCGACGACGGGTGAACACCACGGACTCCTAGGTGGGTGGTGGGCGCGGGACTGTCCCGGCTCCCCTTCCACCCCCGACCGGTCCGGGCCGGGGGTGGGCGGGCAACCGTCAGTCAATGGCCTTGAGCTCGTGGGTGTGGCACAGGACCGGGGCGATCCAGATGCTGATCCGGTCGACCGTCCACCGGCCCTCGGTCAGCGGCCCCGGGGGGACCTCGTCCAGGACCCGGCCGGTCTTGCCCACGGCCCGCGGGTCGTCCTCGCAGGCGATGATCAGGACTTTCTGTCCGCCTCGGAACATGGCTACTTCCCCTTCCGGGTCCGGCGGGCCTTGCCGATGGCCTTGGCGGCCTGCTGCCCGTCCGGGCCGCCGATCGAGCGGACGACGGTGACAACGCCCCAGGCCAGGACGGCGGCGAGGAACGCGAGCAGCGCCAGGTTCGCCGCGATCGCCGTCAGGGCGCCGACGAGCAGGGGGCCGAAGTAGACGCCGGCGGCGACCGTGCCGGCGCCGATCCCGGAGCCGAGCGCGATCCGCTGAACGGTCCGGTCCGGCGGGGCCTGGTGGATGTGCTGGTGGATGACCTGCGGCGCGGCACCCGACTGGACCGGTGCGGGGAGCTGGTCGGCGTAGGTGTAGGTGCCGTCCGGGAGGCGGACGACGGGGGCGGGCTCGGGAAGGTTGCTCACGGTCGGGGCTCCTTCGGAAGTCAGATGGCCAGCGCGAGGGCGGCGAGGGCGAGGGCGAGGATGTGGGCGGTCTGGTCGACATGCGCGGCACCGCTGTGAGCGGCCCACGCGGTCTGGCGCATCCGGGTCATCCACCAGCGCACCGGCCACCGGCGGTCGATGAACGCATGCGTCGACCCGATCCACACCAGAGCCGCCACGGCGGCCGGGGTGGAGACGGTGACGTCGAGGGCGGTGGCGCCGGCGGTGAGGGCGAGGCCGCAGGCGGCGATGTGGGTGGCGGCGTGGGTCAGGTTCGCCCGCCACCCGCGCCCGCCGGGGTCGGCCTTGTGGGCGGCCTGGTGGTCGGTCTGGAACGGGTAGTCGGCCAGCAGGTGACCGAGGTAGAGCAGCACGAACACGGTCGCGAACACGTGGGTTCTCCCAGGTCAGGAGTGGCCGCTAGAGTCACGGGCCATGGGGGATCAGGGAAGTCGTACGAAGCCGTGCAAGTGGTGCCGACAGCCGGTGGTGTACCGGTCGTGGTGGCGCTCACGCCGGTACTGCAACCGGTGGCACCAGACCCGGAAATGGATCTCCCGGATCCTGGAACTGTTCGGCGAAGCCGCCAGCGCCTGACCCCCGCCGGTCAGGCGGCGAGTCCAGTGGGGGCGTCCGCGCAGGGGACGCACATGCCGAGCGAGAGCGGGATGCGGTATCCGGCGTCCCGCCCGCACTCCGGGCACACCCGCCGCGCGGCGTTCGCCTTGGCCAGGGCCGCCCGCTTCGCGGGGGTCATCGGCCGGACGGGGACAGCGGTGTCGACGCGGTAGAGGTAGGCGACCAACGGGTCACGTCGGCGGCGGGGGCGTTCGAGCTGGGCCACGACCGGGGCACCACCCGGCCGCAGCCCCAACGCCCGCAGCTGCCGGAACGTCGCCAGACCCTCCGGGGCGAGCCGCCACCGGTAGACCGGCAGCGCGCTCACGCCGCCTCACCCCGCTCGGCGCGCAGGGTCTCGCGCAGCCACCGGCCCTTGTCGGCCGACGTCCGCAGCGACCGGCGGATCCGGTCCGCCGTCAAATGCTCCACCGGCCACGACTCCGTCAACCGCCGAGCTTCGGCGAGGAGTTCGTCGCGGGTGCGCCGGGGCTGGGTCGACTTCGCCGCGTCCGGGACCCGGCGGGTGACCCGCGCGGGCCGGACCGTCCGTTCGGCGGCGACGACCCGCATCGCGGCCCGACCGGTCGACTCGACCGATGCGGGCGGGGTGGACTCTTCCTCGTCCGCCGGGCCGGGGTCGGCCGGGGCGGGTTCGAGGGCGGGAAGCGGCTGGTCAGAGGTAGACCGTTCCGTACCGATCCATTCCGATTCCTCCGCATTCGGAGGGTCGACCGGTCGGGTCGACCGGTCGACCTCCAGCTCCACCTGCACCACCGGCTCGGACCCGACCGGTCCAGTGAGGGCCGGGGCGACGGTGGTGGCGCCGAACATGTCGGCGAGGGCGGCGTGGGCGCCGTCGGTGACCTTCTCGCGCTGGGCGTCGACCAGCCGGGTGCCCAGGACGATGTCCCCCGCGCCGACCTTCTTGCCGAGCTTCCAGTAGGCCAGCTCGGCCTTCTTGCGGACCTTGGGGTTGGGGTGTCGCTCGGACATGGCCCGCTGGTAGGCCAGGGCCTGGACGAGGTCGGCGGCGTGGGCTTCGGCTTCGGCGTCGCGGCCGTCGCGGTAGACGACGATGCGCCGGGCGAGGAACGCCGCCCCTTCGGCGGAGGCGGTCATGCCCATGGGGGTGAGGGCGTAGATGACGACTTCGCCGGGGGTGGTGGCGGCGGTGGCGGACATGGCGGCCGCGGCTGCGGGAAGAGCCCACAGCCCCGCCCGAATCACCCGCGGCGAGGACTGCCCCAGCAGGGTCAGTCCGAGGAGGACGATGGCGAGGACGGCGGTGGCGCCCTCGCCGGCCGCGACGGCGCCGACGGCGGTGCCGGAGCCGTAGGCGGCCTTGATGTTGGTGTAGGTGCCGTACCCGCCGGCGCCGCCCGTGACCAGCATCGGCACGAACGCCGCTCCCAACACCACCCGCTGGAGCGTCCCCAGCTCCCTTTCGGCCGTGGCGGTCATCGGTCGGCCTCCGTCCGGTCGGAGCGGAAGGGGGTGTAGGTGACGGGGTGCTGCGCCGTCCGCTCGCGGATGTAGGAGGCGGTGTCCTCCAGGAGCCAGAGGCGGGGACGCTCCAGCAGGACCGACAGCGCGATCCGCACTCCCGCCGCCCGCTCGTCGAGGAGGTCGCGGTGGGCGGCCTCCTCGTCGTTCGACGGCAGCGGGAGGTCGAGGGCCTCCACCACCGCCGTCAGCAAGGTGGTGACCTCCCCGGGGAGACCGGTGAGCCGCCTCATGCCGCACCCCCGACCATGGGGGCGTTGGTCAGGCCGGTCATGGCGGCGATCTGCTCGCCGGTCAGCTTGGTGTTCTCGTTCATGGCGTGCGCCACCGTGCGGATCTCCCACCACAAGTGGTCGACCTTCCGCGCGGCCATGCCCCGCACCTGGCCCCACGACTTGCCGCCGGCCGGGACGCGGTCGCGGCAGAGCGGGAAGCCGTTCTCGGCGAGGATGTCGATGGCCTGCTCGCGGTCGTGGACAGCGGCACAGGCGGCGGCCCGCTCCGGCGTCCACAGCCCGTGGATCATCAGGTAGCGCACATTCGCCAGCGCGCCGGCCGCGCACATCGCGGCGAACCGCCACGCGTGCACCTCACTCGGGCGGGTGGCGGTGTTGCCGGTCAGGCCCCACTCGCCCTCACCCAGGTCCCAGGCGATGACCTCGCTGGAGACGACGTGGAAGCCGTAGGACATGGCGAGCACCGCGTGGCCGGCCTCGTGGAAGGCCGTGCCGAGGCGGGCCTGGGCGTAGGTGAGCGAGGACTCCACACGGGGCTTGGGGTTGCCGCGGTGGTCCGTGAGGAGTTCGGGGGCGGGGGCGGTGGCCATCACGCGGCACCGCCCGCCTGCGCCACGCCGGCGCGGTTCGTCAGGGCGCGGCGCTCGGCCAGGACCCGGTTCCGGGCCCGGCGGATCCGCCGCTCGTCCAGCTCGGTGGCCGGGCGGTCCAGGGTCATGATCTGCGCGTCGAGCAGGTCGACCTCCGCCAGGATCAGCGGGAGTTCCTGCTCGATCGCGTCCAGCTCCGCGTCCGACGGCTCACCGTCGAACGCCACGGCCGTAACGGCCGCCTGAAGTGCAGCGATGGACTTCATTGAGTCGTGCTCCCTTCACACAGGAACGGCTCGAACCGAGGCCCCGGTGTTCCAGCACCGGGGCCTCTCGCCGTTGAAACCAGGGGGACTTCCTCCGGTTCCCCTCGGCCCCGCCCGTACGGCGCCCCGGTGAAGGGGGTCCGGACGGGTGGAGGAGGCAACCGGCCGCAGCCGCCGAGGAGGCGGGTGCGGAGGGGTTGAGCTGCGCTGATCCGTACGCGGGGACAGAACCCGCGTACGCCGCCCGCTTGTCGCTGGAGGGGGGCGGATACCTCAGCACGCTGTTCAGTTCTCAAGGACCAGTCGCTTCCATCGAGACCCTTTCGGGGTCCCTCCGGGCGTCATCGCCCCGCATGGCAAGGGGGGGTTACCACCCGAGCCGCCCGGGGCCCCTCCTGTTAAGGGGGGGTTGCCACAGAGCATGGCGGCCCCTGGCGGCTGATGTCAACCCCCCCTTAACATGTGTCCTGTGAGCACTTCTCTGGGCCGATACGTGAGGCAGGGACATTGATCGAGGAAGTTCGGCGGGTCTCGGCGATGCAGGACCACGCCCTGCGCGTCAAAGCCGCGGCTGAGCTCATGACGGACCTGCAATCCGCCGTCATCGAGACCTCACGCATGCGCAAAGAGAGCATCGCGTGGCTGCGTAAAAACGGTCACTCCATGGCTGACGTCGCCAAACTCATGGGCGTGAGCCGTGCTCGGGTTGCACAGCTCCGGGACGCCGGCCCGCCTCCGGAACGGGCGTTCCTGGGAACCCAGTACGTCCAGGTAGCCGTACCGACGCGACCCGGTGAGCGGGAGTACGTGGCAGTTGAGGACAGCTCGACGGGGCAGCGGATGTTGGCTCTGGCCCAGAGCCTTCAGCTCGAAGGGGAGCTCCAGTACATCCCGGTCTCTGGAGAGATCGATCTCAACCGTGATGACCTCGTCGTTGTCTGCGGGCCGAAGAGTTCGGCCGACGTGGCAGCCGTGTTCCACCAGGATCCTCGGCTGACGTTCGAGACTCTGCCGGATGGGCGCTGGGCCCTTGCCGAGCGTGAGAGCGGCAAGGTCTACACGTCGCCGAGCGACGATCCGGGGGGCACGACGCCGGCGGATGTGGCCTACCTGGGCAGGCTCCCTCGGCCGGATGGGCAAGGGACGTTCCTCCTGATCGCCGGAGTTCACGCTGTCGGGTCGCTGGGCGTGGCCCACTATCTGTCGGAGAACCTTGCTTCCCTCTACGAGGAGGCTGGCACTTCGCCGTTCTCCATGGTCGTGGCCTGCGATTACACGCCCGGGGACAAGTCGGTGACGGCGAGTCGATCCGTGAGCGGTGTGCTGCTTCACGAGGCTGTCTGACGTGCGCGTCGCGGCTTTCAGTAGCGCTTGCCCAGGTCGCGGAAATGAGGACTTCGCGACCTGGGGCGACGGCGTGGCCGTGCTCCTTGACGGCGCCGGCATGCCCAGCACGCTGCGCCCCCCGTGCATTCACGGCACGGCATGGTTCGCCAGGTCCCTCGGCGCGGCGTTGTCCGCTCGGGCGAGCCTGGACCCGAGTCTTCGGGAAGCCTTGGCTTCGGCCATCGCACAGACAGCGGCGCTGCACCGCGATACCTGCGCGGTCGATGACCCGCTCTCCCCGTCGGCGACGCTCGCGGTGGTTCGGGTGCGCGAGGATGTCGTGGAGTGGCTGGTACTGGGAGACTGCACTCTCGTCCTTGAGCGCGGGCGTTCTGTTGAAGCGATCTCGGATGACCGACTGGCGCGTGTCGCCCAGAGCGAGAGGGCCGCGATGGAAGCCGCCCCGCCTGGGTCTGCCGAGCGTCTTCAGCTCCATGCACAACTTGTGCGGGCAGAACGGGCGCTGCGGAACCGTCCGGGTGGCTACTGGGTAGCAGCGGCGGCTCCGCAGGCCGCCGAGGCAGCCGTCTACGGAGCCTGTCCCAGAGAGGAGGTAACTCGGGCCGCTCTGCTGACGGACGGGGCGACTCGACTCGTGACTCCTTTCGCCCTGACCAACTGGGCGGGGTGTCTCGACATCCTCGAAGAACAGGGCCCGGAGCGGATGATCGAGCGGGTGCGTGACGCGGAATTGCGAGACGCCTCACTGAGTCGATGGCCCCGCAGCAAGCTGCACGATGACGCGACGGTGATCTACATCCACCTGTAGCGGGGTGACATCAGCGACTGGCACGAACACCCACGTACGTCGACGGACGTGTGCGCATGAGGCGGCTTCCCTTGCGCTATGCGGCCTCCCCTTTCGAGCAGCTTTTTCGGGACGCTTCCGGGGCGGTACGCACCTACGGGTCAGAAGGTTGCAGGCGCAGCTCCCTGCGAGGCTGGCGAGGTAGAACTTTCCCTACATGATCAAGCACCCGGCTGCGCTCCGCTCTGCCGGGCGGGCTTCCCGGCTCCGCTCGGGGCGCCGCTCCTGCCTTCGGCCCGCTCGGCCCCCGCTGCGCCGACGCCCGCCCCTGCAAGACGGGATAGGCCCGAAGGCATGAGTCCGAGCCCCGACGGCCGCCGGTTCCCCAAGGTCACCGACATGCCTCCGGCGGGGGCGCTCAGGCTCCGGGATGGGAGGGGCCCGCGGGCGGGTGCCGGCCGGTGGGATGTAGCGGTGGGGAACTCCCATCCCGTCTGCCGTCGACCCAGGCAGAGCCGAGCAGACACGGCATCGGGCCTGCTCCACGGTGTGTGAGTCGACGGCAGACGGGATGGGAGTGCGGGGGGATTAAGGCCCTGGTCAGCTTTCAGCCACGTCTCAGTTGTGACCAACAGCCTTCCTCGTAGCACTAGTTATGGGATGATCGACCATTCAACCAAGGAGGTGCCAATTGGCAAAGTACACACTTGCAAGCTATGCGGTCCGAATCCGCAAGAGCCGCGAAAATGACTACCTTCACCTCGATAACTTCGACAACGCCGGAGGTGACCTCCTTAAAGAGTTCTACGGATTTCTCCTCAGCCTCCAAGAAAGGCCATTCGAGGTTCAGAGGACGGAGCGATCCCTGGAGGCTCACACCATCAGGCATGAAAGTCGATCGCTCCGCTTCAAGCTCGGCTCCGGATCTTTCGGGACTCAGTCAAGGATCCGTGAAAGGTCAACCGGGCAGGTCGTCTTCCAGAAGGAAGAAGATCACGTTGACCTGACAGATCTTCGAAACTACTTGATTATTCCCCATGGCTCCACAACTGGCCTGCTGTTCACGGAGCGCCTGCAGGGTAATGGAGTAATCGCAACCCTCTCGGAGGCTTTCCGGAAGGCATTTAATCAGAAATACTCCGGCTATACGCTCGAACTCAACAACATGACATCAGAAGCCGCCTTCGGGATCTATCTCGAAAGAGGGGATCTGAAGAAGATTCGTCTTGTGCGCCAGGCGATTCCTGACGATGTAGCCGACGCGCTTGGAATGGGGGAAACAGAAAAGAACCTGGGCTCTATTGAGTTCGTCCTGAAGCCTCCACGGCTCGGATCATTCGGTAAGCGAAAGATTCAGAAGGTTATCAGCGGCGAAGCCGATGTCGGCAGCATGCTGGAGTGGCGCGGCCTTGAGTACGAGGAGATGAAGATCGAGGTCAAGATCGCCAACTCGACCAGGACGTTGTCAGTGTCCTCTGGTACAACACCTGCAATGCTCTACGACCTCGACAGTGAGCTTCAGAAGGATAATCAGACGACAATTACGGACGACTGGGTCTACGCGAAGGCAAAGGAGTTCGCAGAAGAGGTTGCAGAGAACATGGGCATCAGTGCCGCTGTAATGCGCCGAGAGTTCGCCTGGCCGGAACTCTGGGAGCTCTATCGACTGGAGGCTCCAAATGAGCAGCATGATTGATGTCATTCCCATCGTAAAGGATCACCTCAAGACTCTCCGCAGTCACCGCGACAACCGAATCTTGTGGAAACAGGTCGCGTTCTTCTACGGGACTCCACTAGCGCTCGGAGCTCTCAGCGTGTGGCTTTCCTGGAAGATTTCCGGGGTCGGAAATATCCTTGCCGCTTTTGCGATCCTGGCGGGCTTGCTCTTCAATCTTCTCGTCTTGCTGTTCGACATCGCATCAAAAGCTGCACAAGCCGGCGGCCTCGGCGATGACAACACGAGACTCAAACTCGCAAAACAACTCCAGGCGAACGTCACATACGCCCTACTTCTAGCTCTCCTGTGTTCTGGAATCCTTGGCGTAGCTTCCGGGATGGGGATGGAAAAAGTGAACAGGTGGCTAAGCGGCGTGCTCATGATCTTTCTTGCGCACTTCTCTCTCACCCTCCTGATGATCGTTCGACGCATCAGGTCTGCTTTCCTGAGCTCGCTGAACATTCAGACGTAGAACTCACCTGATCGCGCCAAGTCTTGGCGCACGCGCCACTTCATTTTCGATAGGCAGCGTGGTCTATACGCGGCCGGGGCGACGAGACCCGACCCAAAGAAGGGCTCTGACCTGCGGAAATGGGGCCAGAACGCGCCCCCTCTGGAGCCGTGTGCCTCACTGTGCACCCCTGTGCGCCTTCCTTGGCCGCCGCATGGACTGAATTCTGCCAGAGTCCATACGGGTTCCCGGAAGGGAGAGGAGAGACGGTGACCCAGCCGAGGTGCGGGGCTCCGACGAAGAGGGGAGGCCGGTGTAAGCGGCCGGCTGACCTGGGCAGCGGTCAGTGTTGGAGGCATCAAGGAGAGTGGACCGCTCGGGCACAGGCGGACCGCAAGAAGAAGGAAGCCGCGGCAAAGAAGCAGGAGCTTCGGAACAAGAAGTGGTCTTGGTGGTGACCACTGACTGACATCCACGGCTGACATCAACAGGCTAGGACGCGCGTGGCCGAAGATGGTTTCCAGCGGTAGAGGAGCCCTCGGCCGTTGGCTATGCGCGGTCGGTTCGATCGAACTCTTAAAGCGGTGGTAGCCGATCGGCCAGCATAGGCAAGACAGTGCGTTCCAGCAGGGTGGTTCGTGCCTATCCGCTGAGGGCTGCTGCTGGCGGGGAGGCTTACGCGAAGTGGATAGTTGGTGTCCCTGAGCCGTCCGAGGGCGGCCCAGGGACACCAACATCCGCCAGCAGCCACCAGTCCTCGGTCGCTGCGACCTGGATCAGCAGCAGGAGCCCGAGGCCAGTTAGGGAGGCGCGCCACTTACTACGCAACAAGAAGCGGGTGGCCTCTTGCGACCTCATGAGGGCATCGGGCTGATGTCTCAGGCATGCAGCATGCAGGGCCTGGGGAGGCTCGCCGGCGGGGCAACTGCATCGAGCTCAGGAGGAGCCTTGCTGAAGGATCGTGCGGCTTTGGAGCACGAGGAACGGATCGTCTGGACCGAAGACGTGGGTGACTTCGACTACGTCCGCCAGACCGTGGTGCGTTTGTCCACGACCCGGCAGAAGCCTGTGGGGTGGAACGGGACAGGTAGGAGGGTGGGCTACTCCGTGCTCAGGTCGGATGCCCCGAGCGGAGACACTGGCAGGTTCGTCCGCCGGGTGTTCTGGGTGAAGGACTACGACCGATCCGAGCAGCCAGAAGGTACGTACAAGACGTCCGCGCCCAGTGAGGCCGTCGACCCGCGGACGGTCGCACCGGGAGTCTTGGGCGAGCTGACCGAGCGAGCTTGGGGCGGTCCTCTGCCCAACTGAGCGGGCACCGAGGCCGGCCACCACGATGACGGCTGTCGATGCACTGGAGAAGAGACCACCGCCGCACGCGGTGGTCTCTTCGGCGTTGCAGGCTGAGTCGCGATCTGAGACGCGATGAGTCGCAGTACTCGTCTCATTGGAACCCCCTCTGACCTGCACTGAGACGCGATGAGTCGCTTGAGTCGCGATATTTCAGAAAGTAGATGGAACATGCTCTATCAGCGCTCGGAACCAGGCCCTCCGGTGGATACGCGGGGAAGGTTCCGAGAGAGCACGCTAGAGGGGATCGAAGTACCTGGTCAGCAGCCTAAGGTCGCTGTTGTGCCCCAGTCCCTTCTAAGCACTTGGCCGCAGGTTCGAGTCCTGCCGGGGGCGCACAGGCGGAGACCCTCCTTCGGGAGGGTCTTTTTGCTGTTCGGGGGGTTTTCGGTCATCGGGACAGGTGCGGGGAAGGGCGTTTCCGGGCCGGCTCGCGGGTTTTCTCCCCGGGGCGCCACCGCGTCCGGTCGCCGGCCGGCGGTCCCGGCCCGAACACCCGGTTCATGCCGGAACGGCCGTTGCCCGGGTGGTCGGGACGTCGGCGGGGGCTCCTCGGATCCCCGACGGCGCCAGGCCGTACGGCGCCTTCGAGGAGTGGCGCCGCGCGGCGGTGTCGTGAGCGAAGGGGACAAATCGGCATTCGGGTTGAAGTCGCGATCTCGCCCGGATCATCCTTACCGTCATGCCTCCCGCCGCCTCGCTCGACGTGTCACACCTGCCCGACTACGCGTACGACTGGGCCCTGGTCGACGTCGAGACGTCCGGCCTGATCGCCCGGCGCGACCGGATCCTCTCGATCGCGGTGCTGACCTTCGGACCGGACGGGACCCAGACCGGCGAGTACTCCACCCTGCTGAACCCGGGCTGCGACCCCGGCCCCGTGCACATCCACGGCCTGACCGCCGAGCGGCTGAGCGGCGCCCCGACCTTCGCGCAGGTGGCCGGGCGGATCGGGGCGCTGTTGCAGGACCGCGTCATGGTGGCCCACAACGCGCAGTTCGACTACGACTTCCTGGCCCACGAGTTCGCCCGCGCCCGGCTCCCTCTCCCCGTCGCACAGCGGCTGTGCACCCTGGCGCTGAACCGGCGCGTGGATCCGCCCGCCGCCGACCTCAGCCTGGCGTCGCTGGCCGCCCACTACGGCGTGCCGCAGACCAAGGCCCATGACGCGCTGGACGACACGCGCGTCCTCGCCGGGATCTTCCGGCCCTCCCTGGCCGAAGCCGCACGACTGGACGTCCCGCTGCCGCTGGTGCCCTGCCCTCCCCGGCAGGATCCGCGGTTCGCGCCGAATCCGCCGAAGGCCCCGTGCGCCTACCGGAACCCGGGCCGTCTGGCGCCCGGCGGGCCGCTCGTCCAGGGCATGAAGATCGCCATCACCGGCGAGACGGCGACCTCCCGGGCCGAGCTGGTGGCCCGGTCCGTCGCCGCCGGCCTCAACATCATGTCGTCGGTGAGCCGGCACACCAGCGCTCTCGTCACCGACGACGCGGCCTCGGGCTCGGCGAAGGCGCGGCGCGCGCTCGCCGAAGGCGTCACCGTCATCGACGAGCACACGTTCCTCGAGCTGTTGGGAGAGGTCCGTCCCGGGACGCCGCACGAGGTTCGGGCAGCGGGGAAGGGGCCGGCCGCCGCCACTCCCGCCGCGCCCGCCGCGCCCGCCGCGGAGGCGGCGCCCTCGCCCGTCGCGGCCTCGCCCATCGCGCCCTCCCCCGTCCCGCCGTCCCCCGCCGCGGCTTCGGGCTCCGCGCCGTCCCCGGCCGCACCGTCCCCCGGCGCTCGCTCCGCCAAGCCGTTCGGACGGCGGCGGGTCCTGGTGCTGGGCGGCACCCACGAGGAGGCGGCCGCCGCCCGGGCCAGGGTCGTCGAACTGGGCGGGGCCGCCGCGATCAACCTCTCGGCGAGCGTCACCGACGTCGTCCTCTTCCCCGGGGGCGAGCGCGACCGCCGCATGGCCCGCATCGCCGCGCTGGAGCTCCCGGTCCACGCGCACGACTGGCTCGGAACCCCGGCCCCCGAGCCCGCCGGCGTGCCCGCCCGGGACAGGGCGACGACCGACGTCCTGCCGCGCGGCGGGGTCGTCGACCTCCCCGCGCTTCCCCCCGCCGGCCGCTGGTACGCGAGTGCCTCCTGGGCGCAGCAGACGAACTGCGAGATCGACGTCGTCGCCTTCGTCCTCGACGAGGACGAGCAGGTCTCCTGCGACGGGGACTTCGTCTTCTACAGCGCGCCGGAGAGCCCCGACGGAGCCGTCCGTCTCCTCTGCGACGGCCCGACCGAGCAGACCATCGCCGTCGACCTCGCGGCGCTGCCTCCCGCCGCCCGCAGGATCGCGATCGCCGCCGCCGTCGACGGTGCCGCCACCTTCGGCGACGTCGGCGCGGTCCAGATCACCCTCGCACCGGGCGTCGACGCTCCGGCCGCGGCCCAGGCCACGCTGGACGCGGCCACCAGCGAACGCACCCTGCTCCTCGCCGAGATCTACCGCCGGGGGCCGCTGTGGCGCTTCCGTGCCGTCGGCCAGGGCTACGACCACGGCCTGGAGACCCTCGTGCGCGGATACGGGGTCGACGTGGAGTAGTACCCCCGCCTCGTTGCCCGTTGTCCGTCGTCCGTTCCCCGTTGCCCGTTCCTCCTCCCCCGCCTGTCCGGGGGGCTTGTGCCGCCCGTTTCAGGCGGGGTCGGGGTGGGAGGGGTTCCAGAGGCGGTCGGCTTCGCCCCGGGCCAGGTGGTCCTCGTAGACGCGCACCTTGTGGCTCATCACGTCCAGGGTGTCCTGGAGCTCGCGGATCCGCGCCTCGACGTGGCGCTGGTGCCGGCGGAGGATCTCCAGGCGTTCGCGTTCGTTGCCGGGGCCCTGGCGGGCGAGGTCGATGTACTCGCGGATCATCGCCAGCGGCATGCCGGAGGAGCGCAGCCTGGTGCAGATCGCCAGCCACTCCAGGTCTTCCTCGTGGTAGACCCGGCGGCCGTTCGAGAGGCGGCGCACCGGGTTGGCGAACAGGCCCTCCCGCTCGTAGAAGCGGAGCGCGTGCACGCTCAGTCCGCTGCGCCGCGCCACTTCGCCGATGCTCAGGTCCATGCCCGCGCTCCTCCCCCGTACGGCTGTTGATCTAGACCCGACTCTAGGTTCTAGCTTCGGGGTGTGGGCCGTCGGTCCATCAGGCCGCGGGGCTTCGGAGACCCGGGGTCGCGCGGCCTGGGCTTCGGGCGTGTGGATCGGGGAGAACATGAGCGTGTGGTTCGTCACGGGGGCTTCGCGGGGGCTCGGTGCGGAGATCACCCGGGAGGCGCTGGAGCGGGGGCACGGCGTGATCGCCACGGCGCGGGACGCCTCGGCGGTGCTGCGGGCCTACCCGCGCGTGCCGGAGGGGCTGCTCGCCGTGGACGCGGACGTGACCGAGCCGGAGCAGCCGGCGGCCGCGGTGGAGGCCGGCCTGGCACGGTTCGGCCGGATCGACGTCGTGGTCAACAACGCCGGTCACGGGCTCGTGGGCGCGGTCGAGGAGACCTCCGACCGCGCCGTCCGGGCCCTGTTCGACGTGAACGTCTTCGGCGTGCTCAACACCCTGCGGGCGACCCTGCCGACCTTGCGCGCCCAGCGTTCCGGGCACGTCCTGAACATCGGCTCCGTGGGGGGCTTCGCCACCGCGCCGGCGGTGGGTCTGTACGGCGCCTCGAAGTTCGCCCTGGAGGGCATATCGGAGGCGCTGCACGGAGAGCTGGCCCCGCTCGGTGTGCGCGTCACGATCGTGGAGCCGGGCGGTTTCCGCACCGACTTCCTCAGCGGTCCGAGCCTGCGGGTCGAACCGGCCACCGTCGCCGACTACGCCGTCGCCACCGGTCCGGTGCGCGAGGCACTGGCCGGATTCGACGGCCGTCAGCCGGGCGACCCCGCGAAGGCGGCGAAGGCCGTCGTCGACCTCACGGAGGCCGCCGAGCCGCCGCTGCGCCTGCAGCTCGGCGCGGACGCGGTCGAGCGGGTCGAGGCGAAGCTGGAGCTCGTACGGCGCGAGCTGGAGCAGTGGCGGCACGTGGCGCTGTCCACCGCGCTCTGAGGCCGGACGGCCGGGGCACGCCCCGCAAGGGGCCTGTCGCGAAGGGGAGTCACGCGGCGGGGCGAAGGGAGCCACGCGGGAGGGGGCGTCCGGTGGTTCAGGCGCAGGAGTCGCAGAGGCCCGTCGCGGGGAGCTGGACGTGGCAGCGGTCGCAGATCCGCGGAGGGCGCTCCGGGTGGTCCTGCCGTCGGCGGGCCCGGGCGGCGGCCGCCCGGGGGGCGAGCGCGGGCACTCCGCCGCCGGCCGGGAGGGCCGCGCCGAAGTGGCGGTAGCACGCGAGGCGTGACTCGGCCGCGTGGAGTTCGCGCTCCGTCTCGCCCTCGACCGGCGGCAGTCCGGCGAGGGCGAGGACTTCTTCGTAGCCGCTCCCGACCTTGCCGTCGTCGGTGTGGACGACCAGCGCCGTCAGCGGCGGGTCGCCCCTGCGGTGCGCCTCGCGCACGACCCGTCCCAGGATCGGGCCGATCCATTGGTGCAGCAGGACCTTGGTCCGGAGCCCCGTCCCGCTCTGGATCTGCTCGCCGAGCTCCTTGTTACGTGATCACGGCGTGGTAGGTCCGCGCGACGGTCGTGAGGACGGCGTACGCCTCCGCCGCCCAGAGGTCGCGCGCCTCCGGGCCGGCGTTCCCGTTCGCCTTCCCGGTTGCCTCACCGGTCGCCTTCCCGGTCGTATGCGCGTCCGCGTGCGCGTTCGTGGCCGCGTGCGCGTGCGTGTGCGCGTCCGTGTGCGCGTCCGTGTGCGTCGGTTCCGTCCGGACCATGGCCGCCCCACCCCGGTGTGTTCCGCAGTCTGTCGCCTCCCGCGCATCCTTCCCCATCCGCCGCGGGGGCGCCATGCCCCGTCAGGCGGTACGGAGGTCGCCTTCGTGGTCGCCGATCACCACCCTCGAACGGGCGGCCGGATTCTGCCAGGAGGTCCCCGGCCCGGTGCCGGGGCACGCGCGCGTGGCTCAGTTCCGGACCGTGGGCGCCGCCCCGGGGAGGGCGGGGAGGGTGGGGTCGCCGGGGAGGGCGTGGAGGGTGCGGAAGCGGGCCGGTGCGGCGGGGTCGCGGTCGGCGACCTGGACGGGGGACCAGGCCCACTGGCGGACGGGGGCGTCGCCGGGGCGGGTGAAGCGGATCTCGCCGCGGGTGCCCCGCACGGTCACCCGGGGCCAGGAGGCGGCGACGGCGTCCCGGTCCGTGCCGTGGGCGCGGAGGGCCTCGGCGAGGACGGCGATCGTGTCGTAGCCCTCCAGGGCCACGAAGGAGGGGGGCGCGGCCAGGCGGGCGCGGAGCGTCGCCTCCACCCGCGCGCCCAGGGGGGTGGGGCGTTCGGGGAGGTAGCGGAGGAAGGGGATGCCGGTGCCGTCGCCCCTCAGGAGGGCCTCCCACGCGGGGAACTCCGGCTGGCCGGCGGGGGCGCCGACGAGGAGTCCGGCCAGGCGCGGGTCCCGGCGGACCGCCCTGACGAGCGGAACCGCCGGGTCCGGGAAGCCGGTCAGCAGGAGGAGGGCGGTCGCGCCGTCGGCGGCCAGTTCGCCGGCGAGTTCCCGGGCGGACAGGGCCCGCGCGTCGAGCTCCGTGACGGTGCCGCCGCGCGGGGCCAGGTGGTCGCGGAGGATGCGGGTGCCGGCCGCCCAGTAGACGCCCGGCTCGGTGGCGACCGCGATGCGGGAGTGGCCCTCGGCGAGGAGGAAGTCGGCGTAGACGCGCCAGCCGTGGGACTGCGCCGGGGCCAGCCGGGCGACCCGGTCGCTCGGCCGCTCGGTGAGCGCGTCGAGGACCGCGGAGGAGCAGAGGAAGGGCAGACCGAGCGCGTCGGCCCGGGCGGCGGCGGCGCGCGCGGCGACGCTGTGGTACTCCCCCGCCAGGGCGGCGACTCCGAGGCCGGCCAGTTCCTCCACGGCCGCCTCCGCTCGGCGCGGGTCGGCGGCGGTGTCCCTGACGAGGAGTTCGAGCGGCCTTCCGGCGATCCCGCCGCCGGCGTTGGCCTCCCCGACGGCCAGTTCGAGGCCGGCCAGCAGATGCCGGCCGGCCTCCGTCCAGCCGGGGCGCGTCAGCGGGGCGAGGGCGCCGATCCGGACGGGGGAGGTGGGGGCGGTGCTCATGGGCGGGGGCTCCCGTGGGGTGGTTCGTACGGTTCCATCCCATTCTTCGTACGCGACCGGACGCCCGGCTCCTCGGCGCGCCGCCCCTCGGCCCGCCGCCCCTCGGCCCGCCGCCCCTCGGCGCGCCGCCCTCCGCACACCCGCCCGGACCCCGCGAGCCTTCCGGCCCCCGCGAGCCCTCCGAACCAGCACACCCGCCGGACCCCGCGAGCCCTCCGGCCCCCGCACGCCCGTCAGGCCCCGTGTCCCGTCAGCCGCCCGCGTCCCACCGGGCCCCGCCCCCTCAGGAGGAGGGGCGCGCCCCCGACTCGGCGCCGGTGTCGCGCACCCCCAGGCGGAGGTGTTCCACGTGGTAGAGGGCCTGGTCGAGGAGTTCGGCGACGTGGTTGTCGTAGAGCGCGTAGACGATCGAGCGGCCGTGGCGCTCGCCGGTGACCAGGCCGAGGTTGCGCAGCAGGCGCAACTGGTGGGAGCAGGCGGAGGGTTCCATGCCGACGGCCTCGGCGAGGTCGCCGACCGAGCAGGGGCCTTCCTGGAGCCTGGCGAGGATGTACAGGCGGGAGGGGGTGGCGAGGGCCTGGAGGGTGGCGGCGACGTCGGCGGTGCCGACGGCGTCGAGCCGCTCGCGCGGGGTGGCACCGGTGGCGGCGTCGATTCCGTGACCCATGGGGCCATCATACGGATGACACATGAATAGGTGTTCATGTGTTCCGCTATGGTGAAGGGGCCGATGCCGCCTGCCCGCGAAGGGTCGCCCCGCCATGCCCTCCTCCCTGAACCAGCACGAGCGGAGCGAGCGACCCGAGCCGCCCGGCACCGCCCCCGGCACCGGGGCCCGCACGACCCCCGCGTCCCCCCACGACCGTCCCCGTACGGGAACCCGCACCCGAACCCGCACCCCCGCCCTCGCCCTCGCCGAGGTGCGGTGGGCGCTGGCCGCGCTCGGGCTGTTCCTGCTCGCCCTCCCCGCGTACCTGCTCGGCGGACCCGCCTGGCTGTGGGGCGCGCTCTTCGCCGCCGCCTACGCCACCGGCGGGTGGGAGCCCGGCTGGGAGGGCCTGAAGGCGCTCCGCGGCCGGACGCTCGACGTGGACCTGCTGATGGTCGTCGCGGCGCTCGGCGCCGCCGCGATCGGCCAGGTCCTCGACGGGGCGCTGCTCATCGTCATCTTCGCGACCTCCGGCGCCCTGGAGGCGGTCGCGACCGCGCGGACCGCGGACTCGGTGCGCGGGCTCCTCGACCTCGCACCGGCCACCGCGACCCGGCTGCTCGCCGACGGCGCCGAGGAGACCGTGGAGGCGGGCCTCCTCGCGGTCGGTGACACCGTCCTCGTCCGCCCCGGGGAGCGGATCGGCGCGGACGGGCGGGTCGTCGGCGGGACGAGCGAGGTCGACCAGGCCACCATCACCGGCGAACCGCTGCCCGTGGCCAAGGAGACGGGCGACGAGGTGTTCGCCGGGACCGTCAACGGCACCGGCGCCCTGCGCGTCCGGGTCGGGCGCGACCCGTCGGACTCCGTCATCGCGCGGATCATGCGGATGGTGGAGGAGGCGTCGCGGACCAAGGCCCCCACCCAGCTGTTCATCGAGAAGGTGGAGCAGCGGTACTCGGTCTCCATGGTGGCGGCGACGCTCGCCGTCTTCGGCGTCCCCCTCGCCTTCGGCGACGACCTCGCCTCGGCCCTGCTGCGGGCCATGACCTTCATGATCGTCGCCTCGCCCTGCGCGGTGGTCCTCTCCACCATGCCGCCGCTGCTGTCCGCCATCGCCAACGCCGGCCGGCACGGCGTCCTCGCCAAGTCCGCCGTGGTCATGGAGCGGCTCGGGCAGGTCGACGCCGTCGCCCTCGACAAGACCGGCACCCTCACCGAGGGCACCCCGCGCCTCACCGACGTCCGCCCGCTGCCCGGCAGCGGCCTGGACGCCGACGCCCTGCTCCGCCTCGCGGCCTCGGCCGAGCACCCCAGCGAGCACCCGCTGGCCCGCGCCGTCGTCGACGCCGCCCGGGAGCGCGGTCTCGCCCCGGTCGCCGCGGAGGCCTTCGCCGCCGCCCCCGGGCGGGGCGTCACCGCCACGGTCGACGGCCGGCGGATCGAGGCCGGCTCGCCCGCGCGCCTGCTGCCGTCCGGCGCCCACGCCGACGTGGTGCGGGAGCTGGAGGAGTCGGGCCGGACGGCGGTGGCGGTCCTGCGCGACGGGGAGCCGGTGGGCGTCCTCGGCGTCGCCGACCGGCTGCGGCCCGACGCCGCCGCGACCGTCGCCGCGCTGACCCGGCTGACCGGCCGCGCCCCGACCCTGCTGACCGGGGACAACGAACGCGCCGCGCGGCACGTGGCCGAGCGGGTCGGCATCACCGACGTGCGCGCCGGTCTGCTGCCGGAGGAGAAGGTGGCCGCCGTGCGGGCGTGGGAGGCGGAGGGACGGCGGGTGCTGGTCGTCGGCGACGGCGTCAACGACGCCCCGGCACTGGCCGCCGCCCACTGCGGGGTCGCGATGGGGCGGGCCGGTTCCGACCTCGCCCTGGAGACGGCCGACGCGGTCGTCGTACGCGACGAACTGGCCGCGGTCCCCGCGGTCGTCGCCCTCTCACGCGCCGCACGCCGGCTGGTCGTCCAGAACCTGGCGATCGCGGGCGTCTTCATCGCCGTGCTGGTCGCCTGGGACCTGATCGGCACCCTGCCGCTCCCCCTGGGCGTCGCCGGGCACGAGGGCTCCACGGTCCTCGTCGGCCTCAACGGCCTCCGCCTCCTGCGGACGACCGCCTGGCCGCGCCTCTAGACCGCGCCTCCGGTCCGCGCCTCAGGTCCGCGCCTCCGGTCCACGCCTCCGGACCTGGCCGGACCTGGCCGGATCAGCCGGAGCAGCCGGAGCAGGAAGCCGCGCCCCCGCCCTCGCCCCCGCCTTCGCCCCCGCCCGGGACCACACCCCCCTCCGCCCGCACCCGTGCCAGCGTCGCCGCCGCGCTGTCCAGGAGCATCTCCAGGGCCGTCGGATAGGCGCTGGTGTTCATGCGGGCGACCAGGCGGGGGGCGGTGGCGGCGATGTGGGGGTGGGTGGCGGCGGGGAGGCGGGCGTACGTGGCCTGCCAGACGGCCTCGTCGGCGGCGCGGGCGGTGTGCGGGAGGGCGAGGGCCGCCGCGTCGAGCGCGGCGAAGGCGAGGGCCTGGTCGACGAAGGCGTGGTAGACGCGGGCGGCCTCGGCGTCGGGGAGGCCGGCGGTCCGCAGGACGCCGAGGACCGCCTCGTCGGCGGCGATCTCGTGGGAGCGGCCGCTGACCCGGCTGGCGGTGAGGATCGCGGCCTGCGGGTGGGCCAGGTAGGCCGCGTGGATGCGCAGCCCGAGCTCGCGCAGGTCCTGCCGCCAGTCGCGGGTGGGGGTCCAGCCGCGCAGGGCGCGGCCCGCGAGTTCGTCGCCGACGGCGAGGAGGAGGTCGTCGGTGCCCCGGAAGTAGCGGTAGAGGCTGCTGGGGTCGGCGCCGAGGGCGGCGCCGAGCCGGCGCACGGTCAGCCCGTCCCGGCCGTGCTCCTGGAGCATGCGCAGGGCGGTCTCGATGTAGAGCCGCTCCGAGAGGACCACCCCTCCCGCCTTGGCAGGCTTTCGACGGCGCCTTTCCGCCTCCGGTACCACTTTCTTAGGCATAAGAACCCCTTTTTCCTCGCGTTCCCAGGTTATGCCAACGCCGTTGACCCATGTCGGGACGGACCGCTTTCATGGACGCACTCCCGGGATATGTCTTCTTCATCACGATGAGAGGTGGTTTGTCGATATGCGCGTCCTGCTCGTCGGTGCCGGTGGTGTGGGGACCGCCATCACCCGCATCGCCGCCCGCCGCCCCTTCCTCGGCCACATGGTGGTGGCCGACTACGACCTGTCCCGCGCGCAGGCGGCCGTCGCCGCGCTCGGCGACGCGGCCGGCGGCCGGTTCGCCGCCGCCCGGATCGACGCCTCGGACGGGGCGGCGGTGACCGCCCTCCTGGAGCGCGAGCGCTGCGACGTCCTGCTGAACGCGACCGACCCGCGGTTCGTCCTGCCGCTCTTCGAGGCGGCCCTCGCGGCCGGGGCGCACTACCTGGACATGGCGATGTCGCTGTCCCGTCCGCACCCGGAACGCCCCTACGAGGAGTGCGGGGTGAAGCTGGGCGACGCCCAGTTCGAGCGGGCGGCGGAGTGGGAGAAGGCGGGGCGGCTGGCGCTCGTCGGCCTCGGGGTGGAGCCGGGCCTCTCGGACGTCTTCGCCCGCTACGCCGCCGAGGAACTCTTCGACACCATCGAGGAGATCGGGGTCCGCGACGGCGCGAACCTCACCGTCGACGGCTACGACTTCGCGCCCTCGTTCTCCATCTGGACCACGATCGAGGAGTGCCTGAACCCGCCGGTGGTCTGGGAGAAGGACCGCGGCTGGTTCACCACGCCGCCGTTCAGCGAGCCCGAGGTCTTCGACTTCCCCGAGGGCATCGGCCCGGTGGAGTGCGTGAACGTGGAGCACGAGGAGGTGCTGCTGATCCCCCGCTGGGTCGACGCCCGCCGGGTGACCTTCAAGTACGGCCTCGGCGAGGAGTTCATCCGGACCCTGAAGGAGCTGCACCGGGTCGGCCTCGACCGCACGGAGCCGGTGACGCTGCCGGACGGGACGCGGGTCTCCCCGCGGGACGTCGTCGCGGCCTGCCTGCCCGACCCGGCCACGCTCGGCGACCGGATGCGCGGCAAGACCTGCGCGGGCACCTGGGTGAGGGGCACGAAGGACGGGGCGCCGCGCGAGGTGTACCTGTACCACGTCGTCGACAACGAGTGGTCGATGCGCGAGTACGGCTCCCAGGCCGTCGTCTGGCAGACCGCCGTCAACCCGGTCGTCGCCCTCGAACTGCTCGCCACCGGCGCCTGGACCGGCGCGGGCGTCCTGGGCGCGGAGGCCCTGGACCCGCGCCCCTTCCTGGACCTCCTCACCGCGTACGGGTCCCCCTGGGGGCTGCGCGAGCAGTAGGCCGGAGCCGGGCGGGGCGCACGTGTCACCATCGGGGCCATGACCGCGACCGCGCCGCCCGCCCCCACCGCCCGCGCCCTCAACCGGGCCACCCTCGCCCGCCAGTTGCTGCTGGCCCGGGAGCCGGTCGGCGTCGAGGAGGCGGTGCGGCGGGTGGTGGCGCTCCAGGCGCAGCAGCCGGGGTCGCCGTACGTGGCGCTGTGGAACCGGGTGGCGGACTTCGACCCGGCCGGTCTGGACGCGGCCGTCGAGGGGTTCCGCCTGGTCCGCTCGACCCTGATGCGGATCACCCTGCACCTCGTCCACGCCGACGACTACCGGCCGTTCCGGGAGGCGGTGGAGCCGACGCTGCGCGGGAGCCGGCTGCGCGACCGGAGGTTCACCGGCACCGGCATCACGCCGGACGACGCGGACGCGCTGCTGCCGGATCTCCTGGCGTACGCGGACCGGCCCCGCGGCGGCGACGAGCTGCGGGCGCGGGCCGAGGAGGCGTGGGGCGGCGGGAGCCTCACCCCGGCGGCCGGGCGGCTGCTGCGGCAGTACGCACCGCTGTGGCACGTGCCGAGCGGCCCGCCGTGGCAGTACACCTCCTCCCCCGGCTTCGTCGCCGCGGGTCCCGCGCCCGCCCGGACCGCGCCGGAGGCGGCGGCCGAGGGCCTGGAGGTGCTGGCCCGCCGCTATCTGGCGGGGTTCGGCCCGGCGTCGGCGGCGGACCTGGGCCAGTTCGGCCTGGTGCCGCGCGGGCGGGCCCGCGCCGCGCTCGACGCGCTCGTCCGGGACGGCGCGGCCGAGCTCCTGGCGGGCCCGGACGGCACGGTCCTGTACGACCTGCCGGGGGCGGTCCGCCCGGACGGGGACGCGCCGGCCCCGCCGCGCCTGATGGCGATGTGGGACAGCACGCTGCTCGCGTACGCGGACCGGAGCCGGATCCTGCCGCCCGCGTACCGCCGGCACGTCATACGGATCAACGGCGACGTGCTGCCCACGCTGCTGGTCGACGGGTACGTGGCCGGGGCCTGGCGGCCGGTCGCGGGCGGGATCGAGGCGGCCGCCTTCCACCCGCTGACGGCCGGCGACTGGGACGGACTCGCCTCCGAGGCGGCCTCGTTGGGCGGGATGCTGGCCGACCGCGACCCGCGCGTGTACGGACGGTACGACCACTGGTGGGCGAAGGGGCTGCCCGCGGCCGAGACCCGGGTGCTGCCCTGCTGATCGCGGGCCGGCGGCCGGGGGCGGGGGCCGGCGGCCGGGCGGGCGCCGCGCGCCTCCCCCATTGCCAGCCACTTGGAAGCCACTTATCTTCGAGCCACAACCTACGGACCGGGATGCTCGTCAGTCCCGGGGCGGTCCGCCGTTCACGGGCCGGACGGCGGGGAGCGCGGCACCGCGGGACGCGGGCGCGCTGGACGCCGGGCGTACGGGATATCCGTATCCGCGTACCCGCAGGAGTGAGCTGCATGAGCAAGCACGTTCTGGCCCAGAACCAGTACGGCAAGGCCGAGAACCGCATCGTCAGGATCGCCCGCAGGGGCGGCGAGGACGGCGCCTGGCACGAGATCCGCGACCTGAACGTGTCGGTGGCGCTGCGCGGCGAGTACCGCGACGTCCACCTGACCGGCGACAACGGCAACTGCCTGCCGACCGACACCACCAAGAACACGGTCTACGCCTTCGCCAAGGAGCACGGCGTCACCTCCCCCGAGGCGTTCGCGATCCTCCTCGCGAAGCACTTCGTGACCTCCCAGCCGGTGATCCGCGAGGCGCAGATCCGCGTCGAGGAGTTCGCCTGGGAGCGCATCCCGGTGCCGACCCGCAAGGAGCAGCACTCCTTCGTCCGCCAGGGCCAGGAGGTGCGCACCGCGCAGGTCACGTACAGCGAGACCACCGGTCTCCAGGTGCTGTCCGGCCTGAAGGAGCTGACCGTGATGAACTCGACCAACTCCGAGTTCCACGGCTTCATCAAGGACGAGTACACGACGCTCCAGGAGGCGTACGACCGGATCCTGGCCACCAAGGTCACCGCCCGCTGGGCGAACTCGGCCACGGCGGCGGCGGACCCGGAGCACGACTGGGACGGCTCCTACCGGAAGGCCCGCCGGCACATGCTGGAGGCCTTCGCGGAGACGTACAGCTACTCGCTCCAGCAGACCCTGCACGCGATGGCCTGCCGGGTCCTGGACCACGTGCCGACCGTCAACGAGGTGCGGCTCAACCTGCCGAACAAGCACCACTTCCTGGTGGACCTGGAGCCCTTCGGCCTGAAGAACGACAACGAGGTGTACTTCGCGGCGGACCGCATGTACGGCCTCATCGAGGGCACCGTCCACCGCGACGGCGTCCAGCCGGTGATCGCCACCTCGGACTGGATCACCGCCTGACCGGCGCCGCCTGACGGGGCGTGCCGGAGCGAGGCGCACGGGCGCGGTTCCGGCCTGGGGCATTAACCGGGCGCCCGTGTCGCCTCGCTCTGCGATGGTCCGGCGACGGAGCGCGACGGGTCAAAGCGGGTCCCGCGAGTCTGTCAGCTCCTCGGCGGGTGGTCCGGAAAGCGGTGTGGCCCGACCACCCACCGGACCCTCCGCGGGTGTGCGCGGGAGCCCGGGGGCCCGTCCCGGGGCCCCGCGGCGCCCGTCCTGACGCGATCGAAGCGCAGGTCAGGGGCGGGGAGACGCAGGTCAGGGGTGGGGCGGTGGTCCGGCCACCATCCGGCGGCCGATTCGGGTGCCGGGTCCACCTCGTCGGGAAGGGGGTGCCCGGGCGACGGTGGAGGGGCAGCGGAAGCCGGCTGCGCAACCCTCGGGCAGGACGGGCAGGAGTGTCGTGAGTACATCCGTCGCAATCAAGTACGGGACCGCCTCCGCGGCCGCCCCGCTCACCGTGCCGCGGCCCCGCGTCCGGGCCGTCCCCCGGCCCGCGGCCCCGCGTCCCGGCGACGACGTCTACACCGAGCTGACCTCCGCGCTCTTCTCCGGCTTCGCCCGCCGCGACCAGCGCCTGAAGGCGGAGCAGTACCTGCACGGGCTGCTGACCGCGCAGGGCCGCAAGTCGATCCGGAACATCGCCGCGCAGATCGGCGGCCCGGCCGCCGAGCAGAGCCTGCACCACTTCATCTCCAGCTCCACCTGGGACTGGCAGCCCATGCGGGCCGCGCTCGGGCGGTTCCTGGAGCGCGGCGGGCACCCGCAGGCGTGGGTGGTGCGGCCGATGCCGATCCCGAAGGCGGGCGAGCACTCGGTGGGCGTGGACCGCCGCTTCGACCCGGAGCGCGGGCAGGTCTTCCAGGGGCAGCAGGCCTTCGGCGTGTGGTTCGCCGGCGAGGAGCTCAGCGCGCCGGTCAACTGGCGGCTGTTCCTGCCCGACCCGTGGGTGAAGGACCGCACCCGGCGCGACCGGGCGGAGGTGCCCGACGAGGCGGGCGAGGAGACGATGGAGGAGTGCGCCGTCGCGGCCGCCCTCGACACCGCCCGCTGGACCGACGTCACCCGCAAGCCGGTGCTCCTCGACATCCGGGGCGGGGCGGGCCGGGCGGCGCTGACGCGGCTCGCCGCGGCCGGGGTGCCGGTGGTGGCGCGGATCGGGGCCGGTTCGCGGCTGGCGATCGCGGACCGCTCGCTGCCCGGCTTCGGCGCGGGCCCGCTGCCGGCGGCGCAGATACTGGATTCCCTCAAGGGCCTGCGCAGGCCGGTGAGCTGGGTCGACACCGTCGGCGGCGCGCGGACCTCGCGGACCTCGCTGGCGACGGCCGTCCGGGTCGCGCTGCCCTCCCCGGGCGGGGAGCGGATGCGGCCGCTGATGCTGCTCGGCGAGTGGGACGACCCGCGCCGGGGCCCGGCCCGGGTGTGGATCAGCGACCTGACCCACGCCACGGTCGGTTCGCTGCTGCGGCTGACGAAGCTGACCCAGCGGGTGGAGCGGGACTTCGCCGCGGTCGGCGAGGAAGCGGGGCTCCGGGACTTCGTGGGCCGCTCCTACAAGGGCTGGCACCGACACATCACACTGGCCTCGGCGGCCCACACGGCGACGGTCCTCGGATCGACGTGGGAGTCCACGGGGTACGGCGCTGGCTACGGCGCCCGCCGCGCGGCCGGCTGACCCGGCCGCGGGCCTCCCCCGCCACGGCCGGGTCGCGGCCGGCCGTCCCCCGAGCCCGCCCCGACGGACCACCGGGGCGGGGTGTCCGTCCGCACGCGCGGGGCCCGGGGTCCTGACGAGCGGCGCGAGGACCGGCGCGATCACCCCCGCACGCGCGCGGGGCCGGGGTCTTGCGGTCCGTGTCCGGGGTGCCTCACTCCGCCGGGCCCGCCGCCGGGCCCGCCGGGGGGCGGGCCGGGGCGGTGGCGGCCCGGCGGCGGGCGAGCACCTCGCGGGTGCGCTGGAGCCGCAGGGCGAGCTGGACCTCCAGGACCTGGCCGGGCTTCTGCCATGCGGGGCCGAGGAGTTCGCCGATGCGCTCCAGGCGGCGGGAGACCGTGTTGGGGTGGACGTGCAGGGCCTCGGCCGCGTTGGTGGGGCTGGCGCCGGAGGCGAAGTACGCCTCCAGGGTGCGGGTCAGGTCGGTGAGCCGTTCGGCGTCGTAGTCGAGGACGGGGCCGATCGCGTTCTCCACGAAGCCGTCCACGTCGTGGTCGTCGGAGAGCAGCATGCCGAGGAAGCCGAGGTCGGTGACGGCGGCCGCGGAGCCCGTACCGCCGAGGGCGCTCATCGCGTCCAGGCAGCGCAGCGCCTCCGCGTAGAGCGGCCCGACGGCGTCGGGACTGCCGCCGGGGCCCGCGGCGGCGACCGAGACCGGGTGGCCGAGGAGCGGGGTGAGCTCCTCGGAGACGGCGGCGGCCGCCGCGGAGGCGTCCACGCCGGGGAGCAGCAGCACGATGCAGCCGCCCTGCACGGTCTTGAGGCCGGCGAGGCGGTACGCGTACGAGGACGCCCAGACCACGGCCCGGCCCTGCTCGCCGCCCTCCGGCCGGGCGACCACGAGGACGTGCGGTTTGCGCAGGTCCACGCCGAGGCGCCGGGCACGCTGGGCGCTCTGCTGCGGGGCGTGCGGCGGGTCGGCGATGAGGTCGTCGAGGAGTTCGTCGCGGACGGGGCCCTCGGCGACGGCGGTGGAGCGCTGCATGAGGAGGAGGAGGGCGACGGACTGGGCGACCAGTTCGAGGAGCCGCTCGTCCTCCTCGGTGAGGCCGCCCTCGGCGCGGACGACGAGGCCGCCGAGGTCCTCGGAGCCGGCGATGACGGGGGCGACCCAGACGGCGTCGGCGGCGGGGACGGGCCGGCGCAGCGCGTGGGCGTCGAGGGAGGCCTTGGCGACGGCGTCCTCGTCGAGGCCGGGGAAGTCGCCGCTGACGGCGAGGCGGCGGCCGCCGGGGTCGCGGACCATCACGGTGGCGTCGAGGGCGTCGCCCGCGGCCTTGGCGACGTGCGGGAGGTCGCCGCCGGCGAGGACCAGGTTCATGATCCGGCCGTGTGCCTCGCTGACGTGCCGCATCCGGGCGAGGCTGGTGCGCACGCGGGCGCTGTCCCGTTCCAGTTCGAGGAGTTCGGCGCGGGTGCGGTCGAGGAGCCCGGCCTTCTCGACGGCGAGCGCGGCCAGGTCGGCGAGGGCGCCGAGCAGGGCGACCTCCTGCGGGGTGTGCTCGCGGACGCGGCGGTCGGCGCCGAAGAGGGCGCCGATGACGGAGTCGCCGCTGCGCAGCGGCACGGCGACGATGGCGCGGAGTCCTTCGGCGCGGACCGCCTCGTCGCCGGGGTCGACGACCTCGGCGCCGTCGAGGGCGACGGCCGGATCGGGCGCCTCGCCGCTCGCGAACCGCTCGTCGGCGGGGTAGTCGGGGGTCCAGACGGGCTCGCCGGTGCGCTGGACGATGCCGCCGAGGCAGTTGCCGTTGCCGATCCGCAGCCCGACGCTGAGTCCGGGGCCGGTGGTGTCGCCGGTGTCGCCGCCGGTGCGGGAGCCCTCGGTGACGCGGATGTAGCAGGCGCCCTGGGGGCCGCGCAGGGTCACGTAGGCCATGTCGAGGCCGAGGAGGCGGCGGGCGCGGCGGGTGACGATCCGGAGCAGGCCGTCGAGGTCGTAGCTGAGCGTCAGGTCGCGGGCGGTGTCGGTGAGTACGGCGAGGGAGGCGCCGCTGCGGTCGGCGCGGGCCCGGCCCTCGGCGCGCTCGCCGTGGAGGGAGCGGGCGAGGTCGACGGCCCGCTCCAGGCGGACCAGTCCGGCCTCGTCGAGTCCGGCGAGGCGGGCCTCGTCGAGGAGGGCCGCGAACTGGCCGGGGGCGCCCTGGCCGGCGAGCAGCTCCAGGACCGCGAGGAGCGCGTCGGCGCCCGCGCCCCCGTCCGCGCCGTGCGTCTCCATGGCCCCCACCCCCGTCGTCGAGCTTAAATCGGGCACCTCGGAGGAAACCCGTCCTGGCGGCCGAAACTAATTCGGTCTCGGGAGCGGGTCAACGGTGACGTGCGGCACTTCATTCCCCGGGGTGCCGGATCCCCCGACGGGCGGAACCGACGGAGCGTCAGACCGCCATGGCCACGCCCGTCGCGGCCCCGACGGCGGCGCCGCCCGCGGCGGCGTCGGTGCGGCCGGGCTGGGGCTGGGCGGGGACGCGCGGCAGGGCGGAACCGTACCAGGTGACGGTCGGCGCCCCTTCGCCCCGCGCGGAGCCCGCGGCACCGGGGGCGTATCCGGGCGCGGCGCCGAAGAGGCCGGCGGAGCCGCCCGCGCGGGACGCGCCGCTTCCGGCGCCCACGCGCGTGTGGCGGACGGCGAGGACCGAGTGCTGGAGGCGGCGGAGCCGGGCGGAGGGCTCCATGCCGCTCTCCCGCTGGAGGACGGTGCGGAGCCGCTCGTAGACGGCGAGGGCCTCCTCGTGGCGGCCGCAGCGGAGCAGGGCGACCATGAGGTGGGCCTGGAGCGGTTCGTTGGTGGCGTAGCGGGCGGCGAGGCCGGGGAGCTCGGAGAGGATCTCCTCGTGCCGGCCGAGGCCGAGCTGGGCCTCGACCCACTGGTCGAGGACGCTGAGGCGGGCCGTCTCCAGGCGCTCGATCTCGCGGCGCAGGCAGGGACCGGCGGCGACGCCCGCGTAGGGCTCGCCGCGCCAGAGGGCGAGGGCCTCGCCGAGCCGGAGCGAGGCGCGGCCCAGGTCGCCGGTGTCCATGGCGCGGTAGCCGGCGCCGGCCGCGCGCTCGAACTGGCCGATGTCGTGGACGCCGACGCCGGTGTCGAGCCGGTAGCCGCCGGGGAGCGAGACGAGCACCGCGTCGGCGGTGCGCCGCTCGGTCCAGCCGCCCGTGGCCTCGCCGTCCTCGGACTCGTGCAGGGCGCGGGCGATGAGGGCGCGCAGCTCGGCTATGTGGGTCGCGAGTTCGGTGCGGGCGCCGCGCGGGGCGCCGGAGGGCCAGAGCTCCTCGGTGAGGACGGTGACGGGGACGACCTGGCCGGCGAAGGCGGCGAGCAGGGCGAGGACCTGGCGCGGCGCGGCCGCGGTCGGGGTGATCGACACCCCGCCCTCACGGACCGTCAGTCCCCCCAGGACGTGGACGTCCACTCTGCCCCCTCGGTGTCTGCGCACGCGGATCCTCGCTTGATTAAAAAAAGACCCCCCTGGTCATGTCAATAAGAAACCGGAAGGTATGGAATCCGGATCCCTGAAATCGGGGTGATTCACCCCCTTTGCAGGGATATAAGGACGGCGGCTTCTCGCCAGGGGCCGGAAGTGCGTGCGCACCGACAGCATGTTTCGGACTCGGTAGTTTGGTTTTGAAGGGTCCCTGCGGATGCGAAGGGGGTGATCTTCGACGAGATCGCGCCATCCGGGGGTCCAAGAAGACCCGACGGTCGGTTTCACCGCCCGCCCGGCGGCCCGCCCGGGCGCCCTCCGGAAGCCTCCGGCGGCCTGCGGGATCAGCCGACGGCGGCGGCCGTGAGCAGGCCGAAGGCCACGACGATCAGGGCCGTGCGGATCCGGTGGCAGGCGTTCCAGCGCGCCTCGAAGGCGGCGCGGGTCGCGGCCGGGTCCTCGTCGGACCCCTCCGCGGCGGCGAGCGCGACGTTGAGGGGGACGTTGCCGACGACGGTGACCAGGTGGTTGAGGACCGCGCAGACGAAGCCGGCGAGGACGAGCCAGCGCTGCGCGTCGGTGCGGCCGTCGACCGGCACCAGGTAGGCGGCGAGGGGGAGGACGGCCGAGGCGGCGAAGACGGTCATGAAGACCGCCCTGGGCACCGCCTCGTTCACGCGGCGCATCGCGGTGACGAACGCGGCGTCCGTGAGGCGGCCCAGGGCGGGCATGATCCCGGTGAGGAAGATCAGGAGGAAACCGGCGTAGAGGCCGGTGCTTCCGACGGCGAGGGCGAGCAGCAGGGTGGCCATGGGGTCATGATGCCGCTCCCCCGGCGGAGCCGCCCGTTCCTCTCGGCCCCCCGTCACGCGCGCGCGTGACGGGGGGCCGAAGACTCAGGCGTACGGGTCGGAGGATCCGAACTCCCCCTCCGCGGGCGGACGTTCCCCGAGCAGCCGGTCCGCCTGCCGGACCGCCTCGGCCAGCTCCCCGACGACCGCCGAGCCGGAGCGGCCCCGGATGCCGTCGGCGTACCCGGCCAGCTCGGCGAGGCGCGGGGCGCCGGGCAGGGAGCCGCCGCGCAGCGACTCCGCGAAGTAGGCCGAGATCGCGGAGAGCTGGAGGCTGTCGCGGCCGGAACCCCAGAGTCCGGCCTGCAGGGCGGAGGCTTCGACGGTGCCCGAACGCTCCTGCGGGGAGCGGGAGTCGGGGTCGAGCCAGCGGACGGTGGCGGTGGCGATCCGGCCGCGCGCGCCGGGCCGGGTCTTCACCACGTACAGGGCGGTGACGGTGTGTCCGGCGCCGACCTCGCCGCCGTCGACCCGGTCGTCCCGGAAGTCCTCGTCGGCGACGGCGCGGTTCTCGTAGCCGATCAGCCGGAACCTCTCCACGGTCTCCCGGTCGAAGGCGACCTGCGCCTTGGCGTCCCGGGCGCGCAGTCGCACCTGGGCGGGCAGCTGGTCGACGAAGACCTTGCGGGCCTGCTCCCGGGTGGAGACGTAGGCGGTCTGCCCGTCCCCCTTGTCGGCCAGCCGCTCCATCAGTTCGTCGCCGTACTCGCTGCCGACGCCCACCCCGAAGAGGGTGATGCCGTGCTCCCTGCGCTGCTCGTCGATGTGCCCGAGGAGGGCGTCCGCGCTCGTCTCGCCGCTGTTGGCGAGGGCGTCGGAGAGCAGCACGACCCGGTTGGTGGCCCCCTCGCGGCGCCCCTCGGAGGCGACGTCGTAGCCGGTGCGCAGCCCGGCCTCCAGGTGGGTGGAGGAGCGGACGGCGAGCGAGTCGACGGCCTCGCGGACGCGGTGGCGGGCCTCGCCGAGACGGGTCATCGGCAGCAGGGTCTCGGCCTGGTCGCTGAAGGCGACGAGGGCGACCGAGTCGTCGTCGCGCAGGCCGTCGGCTGCGAGCCGCAGGGAGTGCTGGACGAGGTCGAGGCGGCCGGGCTCGCCCATCGAGCCGGAGACGTCGACGACGAAGGTGAGGGCGGCGGGCGGGCGTTCGCCCGCCCGGTCCGCGCCCCGGGTGGCGAGGCCGACGCGGACCAGCGACCAGCCCTCGGCCCCGGTGCCGGCACCGTCGACGGTGACGCTGAAGCCGTCGTCGGCGGGGCGCGGGTAGTCGGGGCGGAAGCTGTTGACGAACTCCTCGGGCCGCACGGTGGAGGGGTCGGGCAGGCGGCCCTCGGCGAGCGAGCGGCGGGCGTAGCCGTACGAGGCGGTGTCGACGTCGAGGGCGAAGGTGGACAGGTAGTCGGCGGCGGGGACGGGGCCGCGCCGCTCGCCCTCGGGCCCGTCCTCGGCGCGCCCGTCGGCCGGGGCGGAGGGCGCGGCGGTGCGGCCGCCGTCGGGGACGCCGTGGGCGGGCTTCCGGTGGTCGCCCGCCGACCCGTCCGACCGTTGCGACCCGCTCGCGCAGCCTCCGAGGAGGAGCCCGGCGGCGAGCGCCGCGGCGAGGACCCCGCTTCTCCTGTGAGCACGATTCATGGACAACTCCCCGTCTGCGTACGGCATTCGTTCCGGGCGCGGGTCGCCTTCGGGTGCGGCGGGAGCCGCGCCCGGCTCCTGCGACTGTGACGAACGGGAGGCGCGTGCGGACCCCGCGAAGGAGTTGCGGATGGATCTCGATGTGGCAACGGAAGGCGGAACGGGGGGCAGTGGCATGGAGACGCCAGGTTTGTCTCCAGGGGTTGTCACCGTGCGCAGTCACGTGAGTACATTGAGTGGACATCGATCGGGCGGGGGTGGTCAGCGGTGGCGGACAGCGCGGGCGCCGTGATGCTCGCCCGTTCGGCGATGAACCGGGCCGCGACCGAGGGGCAGCGGCCTGCGGGACGACCGGTCCGGGGGGCGCGGCGCATCAGCGCGGCGCTCGCCGGGCTGGCCGCCTCGACCCGGCACGAGCTGCTGACCTTCGACGATCCGGTGGCCTCGGCGGACCGCGCGATCCCCGAGCCGTTCCTGGAGCTGGCGGGAGCGTGCATGCGCGCGGCGGCGGAGCGGGCCGGGGAGGTGCGGCGGATCGTGCCCCGGCACGCGCTGCCCCGGCTGGAGCAGTGGCCTCGGATACCGGGGCGGGCGCGGGTCACCGACGCGATCCCGTTCAAGCTGATCGTGGTGGACCGCACGGTGGCGGCGGTCCCGCTCGACCTGGAGTTGTTGTACAACGGGCTGTTGCTCATCAGGGACCCGGTGGTGGTGCAGGCCCTGGTGCGGACCCATCACCTCTGCTGGGCGGGGGCCGAGGAGCTGGGGCGCGTCCCGCCGCCGAGACCCCCGGGCGGGCTGCCGGAGCAGCTGCGGCCGGTCCTGGAGGCGCTGTTGTCGGGACTGACGGACGAGGCGGCGGCCGCCCGGCTCGGCATGTCGGCGCGGACGTACAGCCGGCGGGTGGGCGAGCTGCTGGCCGCCCTGGGGACGACGAGCCGCTTCCGCGCGGGCGCGGAAGCGGCTCGGAGGGGGTGGCTGTGAGACCGCGTCCCGCGCCGGCTCAGGACACGATGTCCTTGCGGGCGAAGCCCCGGAAGGCGAGGGCGAACAGGACCAGGGCGTAGGTGACGGAGATCGCCGCCCCCTGGGCCATGCCGCCCCACTCCAGCCGGGGCTGGAGGGCGTCGATCCAGGCGAACTGCCAGTGCGCGGGCAGGAAGTCGCGCCAGTCGCCGAGCGCCGTGACCGCGTCCAGGACGTTGCCGACGATGGTCAGGCCGACGGCTCCGCCGACCGCGCCGAGCGGGGCGTCGGTGCGGGTGGAGAGCCAGAAGGCGAGGCCCGCGGTGACCAGCTGGGAGACGAGGACGAAGGCGGTGGCGATCAGCAGCCGGAGGACGGACTCGCCGGCCGGGAGCGAGCCGCCGGTGGGGAGTTGGAGCGGGCCCCAGCCGTAGGCGACCGTGCCGGCGGCGAGGGCGAGCAGCGGAAGGAGGAAGAGCGCCGCCGCGCTGTAGCCGAGCGCGACCGTCAGCTTGGCGGCGAGCAGCCGGGAGCGCGGCACGGGCGCCGCCAGGAGGTAGCGGAGCGAGGACCAGCCCGCCTCGGAGGCGACGGTGTCGCCGCAGAAGAGGGCCACGGGGATCACGAGGAGGAAACCGGCCGAGACGAAGAGGCAGGTCGCGGCGAAGTTGGCGCCCGAGGCGGTCGCCGTGTCCATGAGGGTGATCCGGCCGCCGCCGCGGTCGTCGCCGTCGGGGCCGCCGATGGCGAAGGCCACGATCAGGACGAAGGGCAGGGCGGCCAGCACCCCGGCCATCACCAGGGTGCGGCGGCGCTTCCACTGGCGCAGGGCCTCGACGCGCAGCGGCAGGGTGCGTCCGGGGCGGTAGCCGGGGGCTCCGGCCTCGGGGCCGGGCCGGGTGGCCGTCGCGGTCATGCCGATCCTCCGATCAGAGTCAGGAAGGCGTCCTCCAGGCGTCGGTGCGGGCCGACCCCGGTCAGCGGGACGTCCAGGCGGACGAGGTCGCCGATCAGCGCGGTCGCGTCGGCGGCGGAGCCGTCGGGGGCGTCGAGGCGGACCAGGAGGCCGTCCTCGGCGCGGACCGCGGAGCCGACTCCGGGCAGGGCCGCGACCTTCTCGACGAGCGCGTCGGTGACGGGCGCGCCGAGGGTGACGAGCAGGGTGTCGCCCGCGCCGGTGATCTCGGCGACCGGGCCGGCCTGGACGAGCTGTCCGCGGTCCATGACGACGAGGTGGGTGCAGGACTGCTCGACCTCCGCGAGGAGGTGGCTGGAGACGATGACGGTGCGGCCGGCCGCGGCGTACCGGATCATCACCTCCCGCATCTCGCGGATCTGCGGCGGGTCGAGGCCGTTGGTGGGTTCGTCGAGGATGAGGAGGTCGGGGAGGCCGAGCATCGCCTGGGCGATGGCGAGGCGCTGCCGCATGCCCTGCGAGTAGGTGCGGACGGCCCGCTGGAGGGCGCCGCCCAGGTTGGCGATGCGCAGGGCCTCGTCGAGGTGGGCGTCCTCGGCGGGGCGGCCGGTGGCCTTCCAGTACAGCTCCAGGTTCTCCCGGCCGGTGAGGTGCGGCAGGAAGCCGGAGCCCTCGACGAAGGAGCCGACCCGGGAGAGGACGGGTTCGCCGGGGCGGACGGCCCGGCCGAAGACCCGGATCTCGCCCTCGTCGGGCGTGATCAGGCCCATGAGCATGCGCAGGGTGGTGGTCTTCCCGGCGCCGTTGGGGCCGAGGAGGCCGAGGACCTGGCCCTGTTCGACGCGGAAGGAGAGGTCGCGGACCGAGTACCGCTCGCCGCCCTTGTACTTCTTCGACAGGCCGGTGATCTGGAGCGGGACGGCGGCGAGGGCGGGGTCCGGCGGCGGACCGGCCGCGCGGCGGCGGGCGGTCAGCAGGAGGGCCGCGGCGACGGCGAGGCCGGCCGCCGGCAGGCCCCAGACCCACCAGGGCAGGCCGGCGGCCTGGGTGGTGACGGCGGGCGCGGTGGGCACCGTGAGGGGGCCCTCGACGGCGACGGTGTAGCCGGCGGTGGCGACCGGGGAGGCGTAGCCGAGGTCGGTGGCCGAGACGACGAGGCGCAGCCGGTGCCCGGCCTCCACCTCGTGGTCGATCGCGGGCAGGGTGAGGGTGACGGACCGGCCCTTGCCCGCGTCCTCGACGCGGACCGGGGTGACGAGCTGGGAAGGCAGCACCTGCCCGCGTCCGCCGGGCCCGACGTCGTACACCTTGGCGAAGAGGACGGCGGAGCCGTCGGGGGCGCCGGAGGTGACCTTCACCCGGACGGTCGGGGTGCCGGTGACGCGGAGCGGCGTGGTCCGCGGGGCCGCGTCGAAGCGGGCGTGCTGGCCGGGGAAGTCGAGGGCGAGGCCGACGCCGAGGGAGGAGGAGAGCCCGCCGAGGCCGCCGCCGAGGCCGGGGACGGCGGAGACGGCGGGCGGGGCGCCGCCGGCCGGGTTGGTGAAGCGCTGCGCCGGGCCGGCGAGGGGGAGGGCGCGGGTGTCCGCGCGCAGGCCCGGGTAGCGGTCGGCGGTGGCGGCGCGGAGGGTGGCGCGGCCGTCGGTGGAGTCGACGCCGCCGGTGCGGCTGACGCGGAAGGCGGGACCGGTGTCGGCGGAGGCGTCCCGCTTCAGCCAGCGGTCGAACCAGGCGCCGATCCGGTCCTCGACGCGTCCGGTCTCGCGGTCGCCGCCGTCGTGGCCGCCGGCGGTCCAGTCGACGGCGACGGGGGCGCCGTTGGCGGTGAGCGCGCGGGCCAGGGCGTCGGACTGGTCGAGGGTGAAGAGGGAGTCGGTCTGTCCCTGGACGACGAGGGTGGGGACCTTGATGCGGTCCGCGACGGCGGAGGGGCTGCGGGCCTCCAGGAGGGCCCGGGCGGCGGCGTCGGGCCGGCCGGAGACCGCGACGCGCTCCTTCAGGGCGCAGACCTCGGCGGTGAAGCGTCCGCAGGCGTCCCCGCGGGCGTCGGCGCCCATGGAGAAGAGGATCCCGGCCCACAGCTTCTTGTAGACGCCGCCGGGGAAGAGGGCGTCGGCGAGGTTCCAGTAGGTGATCTGCGGGGCGATGGCGTCGACGCGGGGGTCGTGGCCGGCCGCGAGGAGGGAGATCGCGCCGCCGTAGGAGGCGCCGGTGACGCCGACGCGCGGGTCGCCGGCCTTGTCGAGGAGGACCTCGGGGCGGGCGGCGAGCCAGTCGACGAGCCTGCCGACGTCCTTCACCTCGTGGTCGGGGTCGTTGAGGCCGATCTCGCCGCCGGAGGCGCCGAAGCCGCGGGCGGACCAGGTGAGGACGGCGTAGCCGTCGCGGGCGAGCCGTTCGGCCTGCGGGCGGACGTCGTCCTTGGAGCCGCCGAAGCCGTGCGCGAGCAGGACGGCGGGGCGCCGGCCGGAGCCGGAGCCGGTGAAGTACGAGGTGTCGATCCGCACCCCGCCGAGGTCGAGGGCCCGGTCCTCGCGCTGGACGGGCGGGGGTTCGTCCTGGGCGACGGCGGTCCAGGTGCCCGCGCCCGCGAGGACGGCGAGGACGGAGGTGACCGCGGCCCACCGGGGAAGTCGGAGTCGCATGCCCCCGAGCCTAGGCGGACGTCCTGTGTGCGGGCGGGCGCCCCGGGAGGGAAATCCACGGCCTCCTGAGGTCGTACGCAGTACGGTCCGCGTACAGCGGTCGCGGTACGCCCGCGGCCGGGCGGCCGCGCGGAAGGAGACGTGGGTGGCGGACGGGTTCGGGATCCGGCGGGCCGGGACGGTGGCGGAGCTGCTCGCGGCGGAGCACCTGTACGACGGTCCGGCGCGGGCGGAGTGGGCGGAGCGCTTCCTCGCCTCCTCGGGGCACCTGATGCTGATCGCGTACACGGCGGACGGTTTCCCCGCCGGGTTCGTGACGGGGATCGAGATGGTCCATCCGGACAAGGGCGCCGAGCTGTGCCTGTACGAGCTGGGGGTCGACGAGGCGTACCGGCGGCGGGGGCTCGGCCGGGCGCTGACGGAGGCGCTGGTGGCGGCGGCCCGGGAGCGGGGCTGCGCGGGCGCGTGGGTGCCGGTGGACACGGACAACGGGCCGGCACTCGCCACGTACCGCTCGGCGGGCGCGACCGACGAGGGGGTGTGCGCGATCCGCGGCTGGTCCTTCGACGGGACGGACGCGGCCGGGGACGGGGAAGAGCACGAGGGCGGGGGCGTCACCGGCACCGGCACCGGCACCGGCAGCGACAACGGCGCCGGCTGACGTCCCGGGGGACGGGTCCCGCCGCACGGCCGACGGCCCCCGGGGTGCGGTGGCGCGCACTCCGGGGGCCGTCGTCCGACCCGGGGGTCAGTGGTTGCGCGGGAAGCCCAGGTCCACGCCGGAGGGGGCGTCGGCCGGGTCGGGCCAGCGGGTGGTGACGACCTTGCCGCGGGTGTAGAAGTGCACGCCGTCGTTGCCGTAGATGTGGTGGTCGCCGAAGAGCGAGTCCTTCCAGCCGCCGAAGGAGTGGTAGCCGACGGGCACCGGGATCGGCACGTTGACGCCGACCATGCCAGCCTCGACCTCCAGCTGGAAGCGGCGGGCGGCGCCGCCGTCGCGGGTGAAGATCGCGGTGCCGTTGCCGAACTTCGAGGCGTTGATGAGGGCGAGGCCCTCCTCGTAGGTCTCGGCGCGCAGCACGCAGAGGACCGGGCCGAAGATCTCGTCCTGGTAGGCCTTGGCGGAGGTCGGCACGTGGTCGAGGAGGGAGAGGCCGATCCAGTGGCCGTTCTCGTGGCCCTCGACGGTGTAGCCGGTGCCGTCGAGGACGACCCGGCAGCCCTCGGCCGCGGCGCCGTGCACGTAGGAGGCGACCTTGTCGCGGTGGACGGCCGTGATGAGCGGGCCCATCTCGGAGGTCGGGTCGGTGCCGGGGCCGATCTTGATCTTCTCGGCGCGCTCGCGGATCTTCTCGACGAGCTCGTCGCCGATGGAGCCGACGGCCACGACCGCGGAGATCGCCATGCAGCGCTCGCCGGCGGAGCCGTACGCGGCGGAGACGGCCGCGTCGGCGGCGGCGTCGAGGTCGGCGTCCGGGAGGACCAGCATGTGGTTCTTGGCGCCGCCGAGCGCCTGGACGCGCTTGCCGTTGGCGGAGGCGGTGGTGTGGATGTGCCGGGCGATCGGGGTCGAGCCGACGAAGGAGATCGCGGCGACGTCCGGGTGCTCCAGGAGGCGGTCGACGGCGACCTTGTCGCCGTGCAGGACGTTGAAGACGCCGTCCGGCAGGCCGGCCTCGGCGAGCAGCTCGGCGATCTTGAGGGAGGCGGAGGGGTCCTTCTCGCTCGGCTTGAGGACGAAGGTGTTGCCGGTCGCGATGGCGATCGGGAACATCCACATCGGGACCATGGCCGGGAAGTTGAAGGGCGTGATGCCGGCGACGACGCCGACGGGCTGGCGGATCGAGGCCACGTCCACGCGGTTCGAGACCTGGGTGGAGAGCTCGCCCTTGAGCTGGGTGGTGATGCCGCAGGCCAGGTCGACGATCTCCAGGCCGCGGGCGACCTCGCCGAGGGCGTCGGAGTGGACCTTGCCGTGCTCGGCGACGATCAGCTCGGCGATCGCGTCGCGGTTGGCGTCGAGCAGCGCGCGGAACGCGAAGAGGACCGTGGTGCGCTGGGCCAGCGAGGAGGTGCCCCAGGTGGCGAAGGCGTCCTTCGCGGCGGCGACGGCCGCGTCGACCTCCTCCACCGAGGCGAGGGCGACCTGCGTGGTGACGGCGCCGGTGGCCGGGTCGGTGACGGGACCCCAGTTGCCCGACGTGCCCTCGACGGTCTTGCCACCGATCCAGTGGTGGACGCTCTTCGTCATGACGAGTTACTCCTTCAGAGATGGCGGCGTCGGGCGGTGACGTGCCGGTCGTACTCCTCGCGGGCCTTGACCGCCGACGGGCGGGTCGAGATCTCGGCCACGGGCACATCCCACCACGCCTGGGCCGGAGGCGGGCCCGACACACTGTCTGCCGTTTCGGTCTCGATGTAGACACATGTGGGATCCGTGGCCGCCCGGGCGTCGGCGAGGGCTTCTCGCAGGTCACCGACGGTGCGGGGGCGCAGCACCCGCATCCCGAGGGAGGCCGCGTTGGCTCCGAGGTCGACGGGGAGCGGGGGGCCGGTGAAGCGTCCGTCGGCGGCCCGCAGGCGGTAGTCGGTGCCGTACCGCTCGGCGCCGACCGCCTCGGAGAGGCCCCCGATGGAGGCGTAGCCGTGGTTCTGGAGGATGACCAGCTTCAGCGGGAGCCGTTCCTGGACGGCGGTGACGATCTCGGTGGGATTCATCAGGTACGTCCCGTCCCCGACGAGCGCCCAGACGGGCCGGCCGGGGGCGGCGAGGAGGACGCCGACGGCGGCGGGGATCTCGTAGCCCATGCAGGAGTAGCCGTATTCGACGTGGTACTGGTCGCGGGAGCGGGTCCGCCAGAGCTTGTGGAGGTCGCCGGGGAGCGAGCCGGCGGCGTTGATCAGGATGTCGGTGGCGTCGACCAGGGTGTCGAGTACGCCGAGGACCTGGGTCTGGGTGGGGCGGGCGGTCTCGTCGGTGACGGCGTGGGCGGCGTCGACCCGGGCCTCCCACTCCGCCTTCGCCGCCGTCCAGGTCACCGGTCGCGCCGGGTGTTCGGCGAGGGCGTCGGCGAGGGCGGTGAGGCCCTCGCGGGCGTCCGCGACGAGCGGCAGGCGCGCGCCCTGCTTGTGGGCGTCGAAGCCGGTGACGTTGAGGTTGAGGAAGCGGGCGTCCGGGGCGAAGAGGGTGCCGGAGGCGGTGGTGAAGTCGGTGTAGCGGGTGCCGACGCCGATGACCAGGTCGGCGGCGCGGGCCAGGCCGTTCGCCGTGGCGGTGCCGGTGTGTCCGAGGCCGCCGACCTCGCACGGGTGGTCGTACGGCAGGGCACCCTTGCCGGCCTGGGTGGTGGCGACGGGCAGCCCGGCCCGCTCGGCGAGGTCCCGCAGGGCGTCCTCGGCGGCGCTGTGGCGGACTCCGCCGCCCGCGACGACCAGCGGGCGCGCGGCCTCCCGCACCGCCCGTACGGCGGCGTCGAGCTCGGTCCGGTCGGGGCGGGGCCGGCGGATCCGCCAGACCCGCTCGGCGAGGAAGCCGTCCGGCCAGTCGTACGCCTCCGCCTGCACGTCCTGCGGGAGGGCGAGGGTGACGGCGCCGGTGGCCGCGGGGTCGGCGAGGGTCCGCATCGCCTCCAGGGCGGCCGGGATCAGCGCCTCGGGGCGGCCGATCCGGTCGAAGTACCGGGAGACCGGCCGCAGGCAGTCGTTGACGGAGACGTCGCCGGCGTGCGGCGTCTGGAGCTGCTGGAGGACGGGGTCGGCGGGGCGGGTGGCGAAGGTGTCGCCCGGCAGGAGCAGGACCGGGAGGTGGTTGATCGTGGCGAGGGCGGCGCCGGTGACGAGGTTGGTGGCGCCGGGGCCGATGGAGGTGGTGACGGCGTGGGCGGAGAGCCGGCCGGTCTGGCGGGCGTGGCCGACGGCGGCGTGGACCATGGCCTGCTCGTTGCGGCCCTGGTGGAAGGGCATGGCGTCGGCGTGCTCGACGAGCGCCTGGCCGATCCCGGCGACGTTGCCGTGGCCGAAGACGCCCCAGGTGGCGGCGATCAGCCGGTGCCGGACGCCGTCGCGCTCGGTGTACTGGGCGGCGAGGAAGCGCACCAGCGCCTGGGCCACGGTGAGCCTCACGCGGGTCCCTCCGGATGGGCGAGCCTCACGCGTATCCCTCCGTGTGGTCGGGGTGGAAGCTGATCCGCCACTCCCGCTCGGGGCCGGGGCCGGCCATGACGTTGAGGTAGTACAGGTCGTGGCCGGGCCGGGCGATCGTGGGGCCGTGCCAGCCGTCGGGCACGAGGACGGCGTCGCCGTGCCGGACCTCGGCGAGGAGGTCGGCGCCGCCGGGCCGGGAGGGCGAGATGCGCTGGTAGGCGTAGCCGCGCGGGTCCTCGGTCTCGTAGTAGTAGATCTCCTCCAGGACGGACTCGGTCCCGGGGCGGTGCTCGTCGTGCTTGTGCGGCGGGTAGGAGGACCAGTGGCCGCCGGGGGTGACGACCTCGACGGCGATCAGCCGGTCGCAGGGGAAGGCGTCGGCGGAGGCGAAGTTCCGGACCCGGCGGGCGGTGTCGCCGCTGCCCCGGTCCTCGACGGGAACCTCCGGCGCGGGGCCGTAGCGGGCGGGGAGTCGTCGCTCGCAGTTCGCTCCTGCCAAAGCGAAGCGGCCTCCCGCGCCGGAGGCGATCTGGGCGTGGGCGTCGCGCGGTACGTAGACGAAGTCGCTCACGGAGGCGAACACGCTCTCGCGTCCCCCGAGTTCGAAAAGATCCCCGTCGACGCGCACGGTACAGCCCCCGGCGAGGGGAAGCACCACCCATTCGGCATCCGCGCTGTCGAAGGTGTGCGTCCCGCCGGGCGGCAGGTCGAGGACGCGGAGCGCGGAACGGCTCCATCCGGCCGTCGCGGGGTCGATGTCCAGGTCGTACGGGCCCCGGGCGGCGGTCCCGGCGGGCAGGTGGAGGCGGGAGGTCACGGATGGTCGTCCTCGGTCGGGAGGGTGCCCGAGCCGGTGGCGAGGGCGCGGTCGATCTCGGCGGCGCCGGGCATGGCGGGGGCGCAGCCCAGGCGTCCGGCGACGATGGAGCCGGCGGCTCCGGCGCGGCGCAGGGTGTCCGCGAGCGGGAGGCCGGCGAGGAGGCCGTGGACGAGGGCTCCGCCGAAGGCGTCCCCGGCGCCGAGGCCGTTGACGACCTCGACCGGCAGGGGCGGGACGGCGGCGCGGCTCCCGTCGGAGGCGTGGGCGAGGACGCCCTCGGGGCCGAGTTTGACGACGGCGAGGCGGGGGGCTCCGGGGCGGTCCTCGGGGGCGAGGAGGCCGAGGAGGGCGCGGGCGGCGGCCTCCGGGTCGCGCGTGCCGGTGGCGACCTCGCACTCCTCGGCGTTGCCGACGGCGACGGTGGCGTGCCGCAGGGCCTCGGCGTAGTGGGGTCGGGCGGTGGCCGGGTCGGGCCAGAAGGCGGGCCGCCAGTCGAGGTCGAGGACGGTGTGGGCGCGGCCCGCGCGGGCCCGCAGGGCGGTGAGGGTGGCGGCGCGGCTGGGTTCCTCGCTGAGGCCGGTGCCGGTGGTCCACAGGACGCGGGCGGCGCGGATCGCGTCGAGGTCCAGTTCGTGCGGGTGGATCTCCAGGTCGGGGGCCTTGGGGCGGCGGTAGAAGGTGAGGGGGAAGTCGTCGGGCGGGAAGAGGGCGCAGAAGGTGACGGGGGTGGGGTACGCGGCGACCTCGCCGACCCAGCGGGCGTCGACGCCGAACTCCTCGATCTCGCGCCGCAGGTAGGTGCCGAAGGGGTCGGCGCCGGTGCGGCTGATCAGGGCGGTGCGGCGGCCGAGGCGGGCGGCGGCGACGGCCACGTTGGCCGGGGAGCCGCCGAGGAAGCGGCGGAAGGTGTCGACCCGGTCGAGCCCCACCCCGCTGCGGAGCGGATAGAGGTCCACGCCGAGCCGCCCCATGGTGATCAGGTCGTACGGCTCCGACTCCACCCGTGCCACCTCTCGACTCCGGTGTCCGCCCTCAGGTCTAGTCGTCCGCCCGGAGGCGTGTCAACGACATGTCCGGACATTCGGATGGATGTGCCGCGCGTCCGGCGGGTGTCTTGACGCTGGTCCGGGGCGCGGTCAAGGTGGCTGGCATGACGAAGTCGTCGCCGCCGTCGCCGTCGCCCGCCCGCATCCGGATCGGTTCCGCCCCGGACTCCTGGGGGGTGTGGTTCCCGGACGATCCCCGGCAGGTGCCGTGGCAGCGGTTCCTCGACGAGGTGGCGGGGGCCGGCTACGAGTGGATCGAGCTCGGGCCGTACGGCTACCTGCCCACCGATCCGGCGCTGCTCGCCGAGGAGACCTCGCGGCGCGGGCTGCGGGTGTCGGCGGGCACGGTCTTCACCGGGCTGCACCACGGCCCCGCCGTGTGGGAGCGGACCTGGGCGCACGTCGCGGAGAACGCGGCCCTGGCGCAGGCCGTGGGGGCCCGCCACCTGGTGGTGATCCCCTCCTTCTGGCGGGACGACAGGACCGGTGAGGTGCTGGAGGACCGGGTGCTGACGGCGGAGCAGTGGCGGCAGCTGACCGGGCTGACCGAGCGGCTCGGGCGGGAGGTGCGGGAGCGGTACGGGCTGCGGATCGTGGTCCATCCGCACGCCGACACGCATCTGGACGACGAGGAGAGCGTGACGCGCTTCCTGGACGCCACCGATCCGGAGGCGGTGGCGCTCTGCCTGGACACCGGGCACTACGCGTACGCGGGCGGGGACAGCGTCAAGCTGATCGAGACCTACGGGGAGCGCATCGGCTACCTCCATCTGAAGCAGGTGGATCCGGCGGTGCTGGCCGCGGTGCGGGCCGAGGGCGTGCCGTTCGGCCCGGCGGTGGCGCGGGGCGTGATGTGCGAGCCGCCGGCGGGGGTGCCGGCCCTGGAGCCGGTGCTGGCGGCCGCGGCGGCGCTGGACGCGGAGCTCTTCGCGATCGTGGAGCAGGACATGTACCCGTGCGAGCCGGACGCGCCCTACCCGATCGCCCTGCGCACCCGCGCGTACCTCCGCTCCTGCGGGGTGTGAGGGGAGGTTCCGCGCACGGAGGCGCGCCGCTGTGACCGTTCGTCACTTCCGTCACGGTGATCACGCTTCTGTCACGGGTGTCACGGTGACGCGGGTTTCGCGCCACAGGCGTTCGACAGCCGCTCCCCCGCCGTCCGGGCGGGTCGTTCTCCGGGCACAGGACCGGTGATCACCGACGCCACCGCCCGCAGCGCCCCCGAACGGCACCCCCGCCACCGCTGCGCGGCACGGGGCGTGAGGGAGGTACAGGCATGACGGACAGGAACCTCTGGTCGTACAAGGACATCGCCGCGCACATCCGGGTCCAGCCCGACACGGTCCGCTCCTACCGGAAGCACGGACTGCTGCCGCCGCCCGACCACGTCGAGTCGGGCAAGCCCTTCTGGTACGCGGACACCGTCCGGGCCTGGGTCGCGAGCCGTCCCGGCAACCGGGCGCGCCGCGACTGATCCCCGTCCGTCCGGCCGTGCGGCGCCGTCCTCCGGTGGAGTCCGGGGGCGGCGCCGCGGTGCGTCTCAGCCCCGCGAGCCGACGGGCTCGGGCAGCTCCCGCGTCTCGCCGGGCGCGCCGGCCGGGGCGGTGGGCGGCTCGGACTCGCTGATGCCGAAGCGGGCGTGGAAGCGGCGCAGGGGTGCGGGGGCCCACCAGGTGAGGCGGCCGGTCAGCTTCATCACGGAGGGGACGAGGAGGCTGCGGACCACCATGGCGTCCATGAGGACGGCGAGGGCGACGCCGAGGCCGAGCATCTTGGTGTTGGTGACCCGGGAGGTGCCGATGGCGACCATGACGACGGCGAGGATGACGGCGGCGGCGGTGATGAGTCCGCCGGTGCGGGCGAGGCCGAAGCGGACGGCGCCCTCGTGGTCGCCGGTGGTGTCGTACTCCTCCTTGATGCGGGAGAGCAGGAAGACGCCGTAGTCCATGGAGAGGCCGAAGGCCACGCAGAACATGAGGACCGGCAGGGTGGTCTCGATGTCCCCGGTGGCGGTGAAGCCGAGGAGGCCGGAGAGGTGTCCGTCCTGGAAGACCCAGACGACGGCGCCGAACATCGCGGTGAGGCTGAGGGCGTTGAGGACCACGGCCTGGACGGGGATGAGGACGCTGCCGGTGAGCAGGAAGACCAGCACCAGGGTGACGAGGACGATGATGCCCGCGGCCCAGGGCAGCCGCTCGGCGAGGGCGTCCTTGGAGTCGGCGAGGACGGCGGCCTGGCCGGTGACGGAGGTGGCGAAGGGGGCGTCGGCGGCGCGCAGCTCGCCGACCGCGCGCTGTGCGGCGGAGCCGGCGGCGGGGCCGTCGGGGACGACGCTGTAGTAGGCGTGGGCGTCCGCGCCGGTGCCGGAGACGACGGGGCCGTCGACCCGGACGACGCCGTCGAGGGCGGCGATGCGCTCGCGGTAGGCGCCGTACTCGGCGGGGGTGGCGGGGCCCTCGGCGAGGACGGTGAGGCTGCCGCCGGGGTCGCCGGGGAAGCCGGTGCGCAGTTCCTCCTGGACGATCCGCGAGGTGGCGGTGGCGGGCAGCTGCCGGTCGTCGGCGGTGCCGAACTCGACGCCGAGGAAGGGCAGTCCGAGCAGGACGAGGGCGGCGGTGGTCAGGACGGCGAAGACGGGGGCCCGGCGCATCACCAGGCCGGCGGTGCGGGACCAGCCGGTGCCCTCCCGGCCGGGCGCCGCGGGGGCGGCGCGACGGCGCCGGAGGAGGCGGCGCAGGTCGAGGGCGTCGACCCGGTGGCCGAGGAGGACCAGGGCGGCCGGGAGCAGGGTGAGGGCGGCGGCCGCGGCGAGCAGGACGACGGCGATGCCCGCGTAGGCGAAGGAGCGCAGGAAGTACTGCGGGAAGACCAGCATGGCGGCGAGCGAGACGGCGACGGTGAGGGCGGAGAAGAGGACGGTCCGGCCGGCGGTGCGCAGGGTGGTGCGGACGGCGGCGGCCGGTTCGGCGCCGGCGGCCAGCTCCTCGCGGTAGCGGCGGACGACGAAGAGCGCGTAGTCGATGGCGAGGCCGAGGCCGAGCGCGGTGGTGAGGTTCTGCGCGAAGACGGAGACGTCGGTGAACTCGGTGATGCCGCGCAGCACCGCGTTGGTGCCGAGGATGGCGACGATGCCGACGCCGAGGGGCAGCAGGGCGGCGACGGCGCTGCCGAAGACCATGACGAGCAGGACCAGGGTGACGGGCAGGGCGATCAGCTCGGCCCGCAGCAGGTCCTCCTGGATGATCGTCTGCATCTCGTGGCGGACGGCGAGGCCGCCGCCGAGGCGGACCTCGACGGGGCCGTGGGTGCCGCGGTACTCCGGCGCGATGCGGTCGAGGAGCTCGCCGGCCGCCTTCTCCTCGCCGGCGACGCGGGCGGCGACGACGGCCTGGGTGCCGTCCTCGGAGCGGAGGGCGGGCGAGCCGGTGGTCCAGTAGGAGCCGACGCCCTCGACGCCGGGCTCGGCGGCGAGCCGCTCGGTCAGCCGCCGGGCCTCGGCGGCCACCGCGGGGTCGTCGACGCCGGCCTTCCCGGCGTCGACGAGGAGCAGCAGGTTGGGCTGGGAGCCGGGGAACTCCCGCTCCAGCGCCTTCGTGGCGTAGCTGGACTCGGCGGCGGGGTCCTCCCAGCCGCCGCTGCCCATCCGGTCGGCGACGCCGCCGCCGGCGAGGACCGCGAGGGCGGTGAGGACGAGGGCGACGAGCAGGGTGAGCCGGGGCCGCGCGGTGACGAACCGCGTCCAGCCCCCGCCCCGGCCCGGGCTTCCGCCCCGTGCGGAGGGCGTCTTCTTGACTTCGGACAGCACGCGGTGTCCCCTTCACCGTGGTCCCCGCTCTCGCTTCCCGGCAGGTCGCGGGGACCGTCCATTGCCATAGACTGGCAAACACGAGTGATCGCTCGCGTTATCCAAGAATGCGAGCGACCTCTCGTGTTTGTCAACGCGTACCGAGAAGGGCTGGGGACGGACATGCCCGAGCACCCCGCACCGCGCCGCCGCCAGGCACGCGGCGAACGCCGCATCTCCCAGCTGCTCCAGGCGGCCGCGGACGTCTTCTGCGCCAACGGCTACACGGCCACCAGCACCAACGCCATCGCCCGCGAGGCCCGGGTCTCGCCGGGCACGCTCTACCAGTACTTCCCGAACAAGGAAGCCATCGCCATCGAGCTCGGCGGGCGGCTCATCCACCAGATGCGCGAGGCCCACGGCCAGGTCTTCACCCCCGCCAACATGGCCCTGCCGCTGCCGGAGCTGGTCGACGCGGTGCTCGACCCGATGATCGAGTTCAACTGCTCCAACCCGGCCTTCCTCGCCCTGATGCACGGCTCCGACGTGCCCGGCAGGATCGCCGAGGAGCACGACGAGCTGCACGCCTCGCTGCTCGGCCAGGTCCGCGCGCTCATCGGCGCGCGGGCGGTCCCGGCGCCGTCCGCGGAGGAGCTGGACCGCATCGCGGACATGGCCTTCGCCGTCTTCAAGGGCGGCCTCGCGCTGATCGTCGCCGCCCCCGAGGGACCCACCCGGGGCGCGGCCGTCGCCGAGCTGAAGAAGGTCATGCTCCGCTATCTGGCGCCGGTCTTCGGCGAGCCGGAGGCCGCCGTCACCACGACTCCGACCCGCTGACGGCCTCCTCCGGCATCCGGTCGCGGCCCGCCCGCATCCGCATCGCGAGGAGCGGGAAGACCAGGACGGAGGCCATCCCGGCGCCCACCAGCGCCGCCGCCTCGCCCGGCGACAGGGCCTCGTCGTCCAGGCCGATGGTGGTGATGGCGACGACGAGCGGCAGCGCGGTGGAGCCGTACAGGACCAGCGCGCCGCGGTCCGTCCGGTCGAGGTCGCGCGGGGCCAGGAACCACATCGGCGCGCCGCGCACCACCAGGAAGAGCAGCAGGAAGACCGGCAGGAGCAGCAGCGCCCGGCCGCCGGAGAGCAGCGCGTCCAGGTCGAACTCGATGCCGGTGACGACGAAGAAGACCGGCACCAGGAAGCCGAAGCCGACCCCCTCCACCTTCTCCAGGATCTCCGGCCCGGCCTCGGGCGCCGCCCCGGTGAGCACCAGCCGGGTGATGAGGCCGGCGGCGAAGGCGCCGAGGAGGACGTCGAGGCCGAGCGCGGTCGAGGCGCCGAGCATCAGCGCGAGCAGCAGGAAGACGAAGCGGACCGCGAACTGGCCGCTGGTGTGCAGGGTCCTGGCGATGACGGCGGCGAACCACGGCGGGCGGGGCCGCAGCGCCCAGTGGACGGCGGCCGCGGTGAGCGCGGCGAAGACCGCGAGCAGCACCGTGGACTCGGCGGCGCTGCGCCCGCTGAGCAGCAGGGCCATGGCGATGATCGGCCCGAACTCGCCGACCGCCCCGAAGGCCATGACGACCGAGCCGAAGCGGCCGCGCAGCCCGCCGGAGTCCCTCAGCACGGGCAGCACCGTGCCGAGGGCGGTGCTGGTGAGGGCCACCCCGATGAAGACGCCGGTGGAGTAGCCGCCGCCGAGGAGGATGCCGGCGGTGAGCCCGAGGGCGAGGGCGGCCAGCCACGCCCACACCGAGCGCCTGAGGGTGTCGCCGCGCACCTTGCCGAACTCGATCTCGTACCCGGCCAGGAAGATCAGCATGGTGAGGCCGAGCTCGGAGAGGCCGTCGATCAGCTCGCCGGAGCGGGCCCAGCCGAGGACGTCGGGGCCGACGAGGATGCCGAGGAGGATCTCGAAGACGGCGAGGGGCACGGGGACGCGGCGGCCCGCCCAGTAGGCGAGCAGCGGCGCCAGGACGGCGATCACCATGATCAGGACGAGCGTGGTCCCCGAATGCGACATATCGGGTATCTACCATAAGCTCCGGTCAGATGCCCTGTCGGCGGAGGGACTTGGAGGTCCGCGGATGCACGAGTACCGGCCCACCCCCCAGGCCCCTCCCCCACCCCCTCCACCGGTCCCGCCCCGGGAGCCGGGGCCGCGCCCCGGCCTGTGGAGGCGCTGCCTGTGGGGCGGCCTGGCGCTGTGGGGGCTGACCGCGGTGGTCACCTACGCCACCGCCAACACGACCCTGCTGCCGACCCTGATCCTGCTGGGCAGCTTCCTGGTGCCGGGCGTCTTCGTGCTCTGGGCGTACGAGCGGCACGGCCGCGACCTCGGCCTCCCGGTGATCCTCGGCTGCTTCGTCACCGGCGGCATCCTGGGCGTCCTCGGCGCCTCGGTCATGGAGTACTACCTGCTCCACCCCTCGCTGTGGATGTTCCTCGGGGTGGGACTGATCGAGGAGGCGGTGAAGCTCGCCGCCCTGATGTTCGTCGTCCGGCACCGCCCGTACCTGCGCGGCCGGCGGGCCGGCCTGGTGCTCGGCGGGACGGTCGGCTTCGGCTTCGCCGCCTTCGAGAGCGCGGGCTACGCCTTCAACGCGGCCGTCACCATGGACGGGATCGACCTCCGCTCCCTGCTGGAGACGGAGATCCTCCGCGGACTGCTGGCCCCCTTCGGGCACGGCCTGTGGACGGCGATCGCGGGCGCGGTGCTCTTCTCCTTCCGCCGCCCCGACGGCCGCTTCCGCCTCGCCGGACCGGTGATCGGCACCTACCTGGGGGTGGCGGCGCTGCACGCGCTCTGGGACTCGATGCACGGGATCGCGCTCTGGCTGGTGCTCCGGCTGACCACCACGGACCTCGACCGCTCGCTCTTCGCCCAGGGGTACCTCCCGGAGCCCACGTCCCGGCAGGAGCACCTCTTCACCCTCTTCTCGGTGGGCGGCCTGGTCCTGGTGACACTGGTGGGACTGGCGTGGCTGAGATCGCTGACACGGCGCACCACGGACGAGAGTGGATTTTATACCCCCTAGGGGTATAGGATCGTCTGTTGTAAGGCCCGACCCGGAAGAGGAGAACCCCATGGCCGCCGAGACGCAGACCGAACTCACCACCGTCTACCAGGTCACGGGCATGACCTGCGGCCACTGCGAGGGCGCCGTCTCCGGCGAGATCTCCGCGATCCCCGGCGTCTCCTCGGTCACCGCCGTCGCCAAGACCGGCGAGGTCACCGTGGTCTCCGCCGGTCCCCTCGACCGCGAGGCCGTCGCCGCCGCCGTCGACGAGGCCGGCTACGAGCTGGTCTGAGCACCGCCTCGACGTCAACGATCCGCAGGGCCGTACCGTTACCGGGTACGGCCCTGCTCCCCTTTTCCGGCCCGTTCCCAGGAACCGCACATGACCAGCACCGCTCCCGGCGCGACCGCCCCCTCCGGCGCCGTCGCCGTCACCGAGCTCACCATCGGCGGGATGACCTGCGCCTCCTGCGCGGCCCGCATCGAGAAGAAGCTCAACCGGATGGACGGCGTCACCGCGACCGTCAACTACGCCACCGAGAAGGCGCGCGTCGAGCACGCCCCCGGGGTCGGCGTCGACGCGCTCATCGCCACCGTGGTGAAGACCGGCTACACCGCCGAGGAACCCGCGCCGCCGGAGCCCGACGCCCCCGGGGAGGCGGACGCCGACCCCGAGCTCGACGCGCTGCGCCGGCGGCTGACCGTCTCCGCCGTCCTCTCCGCCCCCGTCGTCCTGCTCGCCATGGTCCCCGCCCTCCAGTTCGACTCCTGGCAGTGGCTCTCCCTCGTCCTCGCCTCCCCCGTCGTCGTCTGGGGCGGCCTCCCCTTCCACCGGGCCGCCTGGACCAACCTGCGGCACGGCGCCGCCACCATGGACACCCTCGTCTCGGTCGGCACCCTCGCCGCCTACGGCTGGTCCCTGTGGGCGCTCTTCCTCGGCGACGCCGGCGCGCCCGGCATGCGCCACGGCTTCGACCTCACCGTCGACCGCTCCGACGCCTCCGGCACGATCTACCTGGAGGTCGCCGCCGGCGTCGTCACCTTCATCCTCCTCGGCCGCTACCTGGAGGCCCGCGCCAAGCGGAAGGCCGGGGCCGCCCTGCGGGCGCTGATGGAGCTCGGCGCCAAGGACGTCGCCGTCCTCCGGGACGGCGCCGAGGTACGGGTGCCGGTCGCCGACCTGCGCACCGGCGAGCTCTTCGTCGTGCGCCCCGGGGAGAAGATCGCCACCGACGGCACCGTCGACGAGGGCTCCTCCGCCGTCGACGCCTCCCTGCTCACCGGCGAGTCCCTGCCCGTGGACGTCACCGCCGGCGACCCCGTCACCGGCGGCTGCGTCAACGTCTCCGGCCGGCTCGTCGTCCGCGCCGGACGGGTCGGCGCCGAGACCCGGCTCGCCCGGATGGCGAAGCTCGTCGAGGAGGCGCAGAGCGGCAAGGCCGAGGTGCAGCGGCTGGCCGACCGGGTCTCCGCCGTCTTCGTCCCCGTCGTCCTGCTGATCGCCCTCGCCACCCTCGGCTTCTGGCTCGGCTCCGGCGCCGGCGCGACCGCCGCCTTCACCGCCGCCGTCGCCGTCCTGATCATCGCCTGCCCCTGCGCCCTCGGCCTCGCCACCCCGACCGCGCTCCTCGTCGGCACCGGGCGGGGCGCCCAGCTCGGCATCCTCATCAAGGGCCCCGAGGTCCTGGAGTCCACCCGGCGCGTCGACACCGTCGTCCTGGACAAGACCGGCACCGTCACCACCGGCCGGATGACCCTCACCGGCGTCCGTCCCGCCGAGGGCACCGACGAGGAGGAGCTGCTGCGGCTCGCCGGGGCCCTGGAGCACTCCTCCGAGCACCCCGTCGCCCGGGCCGTCGCCGCGGGCGCCGCCGAGCGGCTCGGGATCCCCGTCGGCGAGCTGCCGGCCCCCAAGGGCTTCGAGAACGTGCCCGGCCTCGGCGTCCGCGGCTCCGTCGACGGCCGCCTCGTCCTCGCCGGCCGGGCCGCGCTGCTCGCCGCCGAGGACGTGCCCGTGCCCTCCGGGACGGAGCCCGGCACCGTCCTGGTCGCCTGGGACGGGGTCCTCCGCGGCTCCCTCACCGTCGCCGACGCGGTCAAGGACACCAGCGCCGAGGCCGTCGCCCGGCTCCGCGCCCTCGGGCTGCGGCCGGTGCTGCTCACCGGCGACCACCGGACCGTCGCGGAGGCCGTCGCGGCCGAGGTCGGCATCGACGAGGTGATCGCCGGGGTGCTGCCGGAGGAGAAGGCCGGGGTGGTGGCGCGGCTCCGGGCCGAGGGCCGCACGGTCGCCATGGTGGGCGACGGCGTCAACGACGCGGCCGCCCTCGCCACCGCCGACCTGGGGCTCGCGATGGGCACCGGGACGGACGCGGCCATCGAGGCGAGCGACCTCACCCTCGTCCGCGGCGACCTGCGGGTGGCCGCCGACGCGATCCGGCTCTCCCGCCGGACGCTGGCGACGATCAAGTCCAATCTGGCGTGGGCCTTCGGCTACAACGTCGCCGCGCTGCCGCTCGCCGCGGCCGGTCTGCTCAACCCGATGATCGCCGGTCTGGCCATGGCGTTTTCATCCGTTTTCGTGGTGAGCAACAGCCTTCGCCTGCGGCGGTTCCGTTGATTTCACCTACACGTGACGCACAAGTCCTTCACAAAGAGACCTAGATCACAGATATTGGGGGGTAACCATCTGGGCTGTTCGCGAGTCTAAGTGGGCGATGCCAGAACGTCTTGGGGGACGTTCGTCGGGAGGTCTTGGGGGACGTCCCGACAGGCAAGCGCGGCCGGGGCACGTGCAGCGGGGAGCTTGAGCGGCCCTCCCGTACGTACCCCGGCAGACCGCGCACCGGACGCCCGGCCCGGATCCCGTGGGGGGAATCCGCACCGGGGATATGGGAAGCGCCCCGCTCGCCGACCCGTGGGGGGATCGGAGAGCGGGGCGCTTCTGTACGTCCGGGAGGCTTCCCAGCCGGCCTGTGCGGGGCCGGCTCAGCGCTCGTCGACCGGGACGAAGTCGCGGAGGACCTCACCCGTGTAGATCTGGCGCGGGCGGCCGATGCGGGAACCCGGCTCCTTGATCATCTCGTGCCACTGGGCGATCCAGCCGGGCAGCCGGCCGAGCGCGAAGAGCACGGTGAACATCTCGGTCGGGAAGCCCATCGCGCGGTAGATGAGACCCGTGTAGAAGTCCACGTTCGGGTAGAGGTTGCGCGAGACGAAGTAGTCGTCGGAGAGCGCGTGCTCCTCCAGCTTGAGCGCGATGTCCAGCAGCTCGTCGGACTTGCCGAGGGCCGAGAGGACGTCGTGCGCCGCCGCCTTGATGATCTTGGCGCGCGGGTCGAAGGACTTGTACACCCGGTGGCCGAAGCCCATCAGGCGGACGCCGTCCTCCTTGTTCTTCACCTTGCGGATGAAGGAGTCGACGTCGCCGCCGTTGGCCTTGATGCCCTCCAGCATCTCCAGCACCGACTGGTTGGCGCCGCCGTGCAGCGGGCCCCACAGGGCGGAGATGCCGGCCGAGATCGAGGCGAACATGTTCGCCTGCGAGGAGCCGACGAGGCGCACGGTGGAGGTCGAACAGTTCTGCTCGTGGTCCGCGTGCAGGATGAGGAGCTTGTCGAGCGCCGAGACGACGACCGGGTCGAGCTCGTACTCCTGGGCCGGCACGGAGAACGTCATGCGCAGGAAGTTCTCGACGTAGCCGAGGTCGTTGCGCGGGTAGACGAACGGGTGGCCGATCGACTTCTTGTACGCGTACGCCGCGATGGTCGGCAGCTTCGCCAGGAGCCGGATCGTCGACAGGTGGCGCTGCGTCTCGTCGAACGGGTTGTGGCTGTCCTGGTAGAACGTCGACAGCGCGGAGACCACCGAGGACAGCATCGCCATCGGGTGGGCGTCCCGCGGGAAGCCGCGGAAGAAGTTCTTGACGTCCTCGTGGACCAGCGTGTGCTGGGTGATCTCGTTCTGGAAGGTGGCGAGCTCCTCGCCCTTCGGCAGCTCACCGTTGATCAGCAGGTAGGCCACCTCCAGGAAGGTGGACTGCTCGGCCAGCTGCTCGATGGGGTAGCCGCGGTACCGCAGGATGCCCTGCTCGCCATCGAGGTAGGTGATGGCGGATTTGTAGGCGGCGGTGTTGCCGTATCCGCTGTCCAGGGTGACCAGACCGGTCTGGGCCCGCAGCTTCCCGATGTCGAAGCCCTGGTCACCGACGGTGCTCTCGACCACCGGGTAGGTGTATTCACCGTCCGCGTACCGCAGTACTACAGAGTTGTCGCTCACGTCATCCCTCACCGACGTAGTGCCTCTTCTTCGAGGTGCCCTGACTGTCTCTACCATCCCCCACTTGGCTCAGGAGAGTGCACTCGGGGTCGCCATTGGGCCAATCGGCGGCACTCAGTGCCGCCAACCTGCTCATCCTGCCCCCTTCGCCCCGGTTCCGGAAGTCCTCCGTGATCTTTCACACGGGGGCGCCCCCTGTGAGCCGGTGGGCCAGTGCGGTAAAGCGCCGGCCGGCCGAGACCGTGCGGACCGCCTGGGCGATCGCACGGCGCGAGCCGACCAGGACGACCAGCTTCCGCGCCCTGGTCACGGCGGTGTAGAGCAGGTTCCGCTGGAGCATCATCCACGCGCTCATGGTGACCGGGATCACCACGGCCGGATACTCGCTGCCCTGCGAACGGTGGATGGTGACCGCGTACGCGTGGGACAGCTCGTCCAGTTCGTCGAAGCCGTACGGCACCTCCTCGTCCTCGTCCGTCCGCACGGTCAGACGCTGTTCCACCAGGTCCAGCGCCGTCACCACCCCGACCGTACCGTTGAAGACCCCGTTCGCCCCCTTCTCGTAATTGTTCCTGATCTGGGTCACCTTGTCCCCGACCCGGAACACCCGGCCGCCGAAGCGCTTCTCCGGGACGTCCGGACGCGCCGGGGTGATCGCCTGCTGGAGGAGCCCGTTCAGCGCGCCCGCGCCGGCCGGGCCGCGGTGCATGGGGGCCAGGACCTGCACGTCCCGGCGGGGATCGAGGCCGAATCTGGCCGGAATGCGCCGGGCGGCGACCTCCACGGCGACCCGGGCCGCGTCCTCCGTCTCCTCCTCGGCGAAGAGGAAGAAGTCCGGCAGGCCGTCGGTCCGGGGCGGGGTGCCCGCGTTGATCAGGTGCGCGTTGGTGACCACGCCGGACTGCTGGGCCTGGCGGAAGATCCGGGTGAGCCGGACCGCCGGGACCGGGCTCCCGGGCGCCAGCAGGTCGCCCAGGACCTCGCCGGCGCCGACCGAGGGCAGCTGGTCCACATCGCCCACCAGGAGCAGGTGGGCGCCCGGGGCGACCGCCTTGACCAGCTTGTTCGCCAGCAACAGGTCGAGCATCGAGGCCTCGTCGACCACCACCAGGTCGGCGTCGAGCGGCCGGTCCCGGTCGTACGCCGCGTCCCCGCCGGGACGCAGCTCCAGGAGCCGGTGGACGGTGGAGGCCTCGGCGCCGGTCAGCTCGGCCAGCCGCTTCGCGGCACGGCCCGTCGGCGCCGCGAGGACCACCTTGGCCCGCTTGGCCCGCGCCAGCTCCACCACGGACCGGACGGTGAAGGACTTGCCGCAGCCGGGGCCGCCGGTGAGCACCGCGACCTTCTCCGTCAGGGCGAGCCGCACCGCCTGCTCCTGCTCGGGCGCCAGGGTGGCCCCGGTGCGCTCCGCGAGCCACGCCAGCGCCTTGTCCCAGGCCACGTCCCGGAAGGCCGGCATGCGGTCCTCCGGGGTGCGCAGGAGGCGCCGCAGCTGCCCGGCGAGGGAGAGCTCGGCCCGGTGGAAGGGGACCAGGTAGACGGCCGTGACCGGCTCGCCCTCCGGGCCGGGGACGGCCTCCCGCACCACCCCCTCGGGATCCCCGGCCAGCTCGGCGAGGCACTCGATGACGAGCCCGGTGTCCACCTGGAGCAGCTTCACGGCGTCGGCGATCAGCCGCTCCTCCGGGAGGTAGCAGTGCCCCTGGTCGCTCGACTGCGAGAGCGCGTACTGGAGGCCCGCCTTCACCCGGTCGGGGCTGTCGTGCGGGATGCCGACGGCCTGGGCGATCCGGTCCGCGGTGAGGAAGCCGATGCCCCAGACGTCCGCCGCGAGCCGGTAGGGGCGGGTGCGCACGACGGAGATCGAGGCGTCGCCGTACTGCTTGTAGATGCGGACGGCGATGGAAGTGGAGACGCCGACGGTCTGCAGGAAGACCATCACCTCCTTGATCGCCTTCTGCTCCTCCCAGGCCGCGACGATGCTCTTGGTGCGCTTGGGACCGAGGCCGGGGACCTCGATGAGGCGGCCGGGGTCCCGGTCGAGGATGTCGAGGGTCTCCAGGCCGAAGTGGGTGGTGATCCGGTCGGCGAAGACCGGGCCGATGCCCTTGATCAGCCCCGAGCCCAGATAGCGGCGGATGCCCTGGATCGTGGCGGGCAGGACGGTCGTGTAGTTGTCGACCTGGAACTGGCGGCCGTACTGCGGGTGGGAGCCCCAGCGGCCCTCCATCCGCAGGGCCTCCCCCGGCTGGGCGCCGAGCAGCGCGCCGACGACGGTGAGCAGCTCCCCGGCGCCCCGGCCGGTGTCGACCCGGGCGACCGTGTAGCCGCTCTCCTCGTTGGCGTACGTGATCCTCTCCAGCACCCCCTCGACCACGGCGGGACGGTGCGGCTGGCCCTCGTTGGACATGACCCGACCGTAGCGAAGGGCACCGACAGGGCGGGCACCCCGGGGACAACTCCCGCCCCGGGGTGCCGAACCCGCGGAGGAAACGTAGCGTTTCGGACATGACTTCGGACATGACCGAGAGCAGTGACTCCTTCCAGGACGAGGTCCTGGCCGAACTCGGCGAGGACCGCCTGGCGGAGATCGCCACGCTCGCCGGCACCGACGCGGCCGGGGCGCGGGCCCTCGTGGGCGGCTCGGTCGCCGAGCTGTCCGGCGAACTGAGGCGGGCGGCGGCGGAGCCGGCCGGCGCGGACGAGGTGAAGGCCGCCGTCGACGAGGTCGTCTCCGCGGAGCCGCCCCTCCAGGGCGTCGCCGCGTTCGGCGGCCTCGCCGCGGGCGGCCTGATGGCGGGCGTCCTCGCCAGGCTGGCGAAGCCCGCCGCCCACGCGGTCGCCAAGCGCACCGGCCTCCCCCCGGCCACCGCCGACCGCGCGGTCGACCTCCTGGTCCCGGTGGTCCTGGCGGTCCTCACCCGGCGCGCCACCGCCAGGAAGGCCGGCGGGGGCGGCGGGGGCCTGGGCGACCTGCTGGGCGGCGGGAAGAGGTAGCCCGGCCCCGCCGCACACGGGGCCGGGCCGGGAAGACCCCCGCCGCGCACGCGGGGGCCGGGCGGTCGGGCACGGCTCCGGGGAGCCGGAGCCGTGGGCCGGGAACTCGGAGCCGGAGCCGGGGCACGGAGTCGTGGCCGGGGCTCGGAGCCGGAGCCGGGGCACGGAGTCGTGGCCGGGGCTCGGAGCCGGAGCCCGGGCCGTGGCGCCGAGCCGGGGCACGGAGTCGTGGCCGGGGCTCGGAGCCGGGGTGGCCGGTGGACGGGGTCAGACCTTGAGGAAGTCCTCCAGGGTCTCCTCCAGGACCTCGACGCCCTCCCTCGCCCACAGGGCGTCGTTGAAGAGCTCCACCTCCACGGGCCCCGTGTAGCCGACCCGTTCGAGCAGCCCCGCCCACCAGGAGAGGTCGATCGCGCCGGTGCCGAGCCGGCCCCGGCCGTTGAGGACGCCCTCCGGCAGGGGGGTGGTCCAGTCGGCGAGCTGGAAGGAGTGGACCCGCCCGCCGGCGGCCGCGCGCTCCACCGCCGCCGGGGCGTTCTCGTCCCACCAGAGGTGGTACGTGTCGACCGTGACGCCGACCTGCTCGGCCGGGAAGCGCTCCGCGATGTCCAGGGCCTGGTCCAGGGTGGAGATCGCGCAGCGGTCGGAGGCGTACATGGGGTGCAGGGGCTCGATGGCGAGGCGGATCCCGCGCGCGCCCGCGTAGGGCGCGAGCGCGCCGATCGCGTCCGCGATGCGCGCGCGTGCCCCGGGCAGGTCGCGGCTGCCGGCGGGCAGTCCGCCGGAGACCAGGACGAGGGTGCCGGTGCCGATCGCCGCCGCCTCGTCGATCGCCGCCCGGTTGTCCTCCTCCCACCCGTCGGTGGTGAAGAAGCCGCCCCGGCAGAGGGTGGTGACGGTCAGGCCCGCGTCCCGCACCAGCGCGGCGGCGGCCTCCGCGCCGTACTCCCTCACCGGCTCGCGCCACAGGCCGATGCCGGGGATCCCGAGGCGGACGCACTGCTCCACCAGGACGGGAAGCGGGAGCTGCTTCACCGTCATCTGGTTGACGCTGAGGCGGTCGAGGTTCACTGGGGGACTCCGTGGACGGTGAGGAGGGCGCGCATCCGGTCCTCGGCGCGGACCGGGTCCGGGAAGAGGCCGAGGCCGTCGGCGAGCTCGTAGGCGCGGGCCAGGTGGGGCAGGGAGCGGGCGGAGTGGAGTCCGCCGACCATCGTGAAGTGCTCCTGGTGGCCCGCGAGCCAGGCGAGGAGGACCACGCCCGTCTTGTAGTAGCGGGTCGGCGGTTCGAAGAGGTGCCGGGAGAGCGCGACCGTCGGGTCGAGGAGCTTGCGGAAGCCCGCCGTGTCGCCGGTGTCGAGGGTCCTCACCGCCTCCGCCGCCAGCGGGGCGAGCGGGTCGAAGATGCCGAGCAGGGCGTGGCTGAAGCGCCCGCCCGCCGAGGGCTCCTCGCCCGCGATCAGCTCCGGGTAGTGGAAGTCGTCGCCGGTGTAGCAGCGGACGCCCCCGGGGAGGCGGCGGCGGAGCGCGACCTCGCGGCCCGCGTCGAGGAGGGAGATCTTGACGCCGTCGACCTTGTCGGGGTGGGCGGCGATGACCTCCAGGAAGGTCTCGGTGGCCGCGTCGAGGTCGGCGGAGCCCCAGTACCCCTCCAGCGCCGGGTCGAACATCGGGCCGAGCCAGTGGAGGATCACCGGCTCGGCGGCCTGGCGCAGCAGGTGGCCGTAGAGGTCGAGGTAGTCCTCCGGGCCGGCGGCCGCGGCGGCCAGCGCGCGGGAGGCCATGAGGATCGCCTGGGCTCCGGACTCCTCGACGACGGCGAGCTGCTCCTCGTAGGCGGCCCGGATCTCCGGCAGCGTGGCGGGGCCGGTGAGCTGGTCGGTGCCGACGCCGCAGGCGATCGCGCCGCCGGCGGCCCTCGCCTCGGCGGCGGAGCGGCGGATCAGTTCGGCGGCGCCCGCCCAGTCGAGGCCCATGCCGCGCTGGGCGGTGTCCATGGCCTCCGCCACGCCGAGGCCGTGGGACCACAGATGGCGGCGGAAGGCGAGGGTGGCGTCCCAGTCGACGGCGGCGGGGCCGTCGGGGGTGGTGTCGGCGTACGGGTCGGCGACGACGTGCGCGGCGGAGAAGACCGTGCGGGAGGTCAGCGGGCCGGGCGCGGCGGGCGCGAGCGGTTCGGCGCGGGGCCGGTACGCGCGCGTGGCGCCGCCCGGGACGGGGAGGCGGAGGGTCACAGGGTCACCTCGGGGACGTCGAGGCGGCGGCCCTCGGCGGCGGACCGCAGGCCGAGCTCGGCGAGCTGGACGCCGCGGGCGCCGGCGAGGAGGTCCCAGTGGTACGGCTCGTCGAGGACGACGTGGCGGAGGAAGAGCTCCCACTGGGCCTTGAAGCCGTTGTCGAACTCGGCGTTGTCGGGGACCTCCTGCCACTGGTCGCGGAAGGAGTAGGTGGCGGGGATGTCGGGGTTCCAGACCGGCTTGGGGGTGAGCCCGCGGTGCTGGACGCGGCAGGTGCGCAGCCCGGCGACGGCGGAGCCCTCGGTGCCGTCGACCTGGAACTCGACGAGCTCGTCGCGGTGGACGCGGACCGCCCAGGAGGAGTTGATCTGGGCGATGGCGCCGCCCTCCAGGCGGAAGGTGCCGTAGGCGGCGTCGTCGGCGGTCGCCTCGTAGGGCTTGCCGTGCTCGTCCCAGCGGCGCGGCACGTGGGTGGCGATCTCGGCGGAGACCGAGGTGACCCGGCCGAAGAGCTCGTGGAGCACGTACTCCCAGTGCGGGAACATGTCGACGACGATGCCGCCGCCGTCCTCGGAGCGGTAGTTCCAGCTGGGGCGCTGGGCCTCCTGCCAGTCGCCCTCGAAGACCCAGTAGCCGAACTCGCCGCGCACGGAGAGGATCTCGCCGAAGAAGCCGCCGTCGATGAGCCGCTTGAGCTTCAGCAGGCCGGGGAGGAAGAGCTTGTCCTGGACGACGCCGTGCTTGACGCCCTTCTCGGCGGCGAGCCGGGCGAGGTCGAGGGCGCCGGCGAAGTCGGCGGCGGTGGGCTTCTCGGTGTAGAGGTGCTTGCCGGCCTCGATGGCCTTGGTGAGGGCGTCCGCGCGGGCCGAGGTGACCTGGGCGTCGAAGTAGACGTCGATCGAGTCGTCGGCGAGGACGGCGTCGAGGTCGGTGGACCACTCGGTGAGGCCGTGCTTCTCGGCGAGGGCGCGCAGCGCGTGCTCGCGGCGCCCGACGAGGACCGGCTCGGGCCAGAGGACCTCGCCGTTCCCGAGGTCGAGGCCGCCCTGCTCGCGCAGGGCGAGGATCGAGCGGACGAGGTGCTGGCGGTAGCCCATGCGGCCGGTGACGCCGTTCATGGCGATGCGGACGGTCCTGCGTGTCACGGAAGGTTCCTCTCCCCGGCGGGCCTGCGCCCTCGTTCACTGCGTGGAAGCACGGTGGAAGCACGACGGAAGACGCCGTGCAGGGCAGAAAGCGCTTTCGGCGCGACGATAGAAAGCGCTTTCTGCCGTAGATGACGCTAGCCTGCCGACATCACGCCGGACAAGGGCCCGGCGCCCTCGGCCTTGGAGCCGCACCCGCGAAGCCGGAGGTACGCACGCGATGTCGGAGGTACGCACGCGATGACCGTCACCCTGTCGGACGTGGCCGCCCGGGCCCGGGTCTCCCCCGCCACCGTCTCCCGCGTCCTGAACGGCAACTACCCGGTGGCCGCGTCGACGCGGGAGCGGGTCCTCAAGGCCGTCGAGGAGCTGGACTACGTCCTGAACGGCCCCGCGAGCTCGCTCGCCGCCGCCACCTCCGACCTGGTCGGGGTGCTGGTCAACGACATCGCCGACCCCTTCTTCGGAATCATGGCGAGCGCGGCGCAGAGCGCGATCGGCGAGGGCGCGTCGGGCCGGGCGGGCGGCGAGAAGCTGGCCGTCGTCTGCAACACCGGCGGCTCCCCCGAGCGCGAACTCACCTACCTCACGCTGCTCCAGCGCCAGCGCGCCGCCGCCGTGATCCTCATGGGCGGCTCGCTGGAGGACCCGGCGCACCTCGCCGCGACCGCCGCCAAGCTCTCCCGGATGGCCGAGGCGGGGACCCGGGTCGTGCTGTGCGGCCGGCCCCCGGTGCCCGGCGACGCGCACACCGCCGCGCTCGTCTTCGACAACCGCGCCGGGGGCCGCCGGCTCACCCGCCACCTGCTCGGCCTCGGCCACACCCGGATCGGTTACGTCGCGGGGCCCGCCGACCGCACCACCACCCGGCACCGCCTGGAGGGCCACCGGGAGGCCCTCGCGGCGGCGGGCGTCGCCGAGGGGCCGACCGTCCACGGGCTCTACGACCGCGCCTCCGGCCACGCGGCCGTCGCGGAGCTCCTCGCCCGCGACCCGGGGCTCACGGCGATCGTCGCCGCCAACGACACGGTGGCCCTGGGCGTCTGCGCGGCCCTGCGGGAACGGGGCCTGTCGATCCCCGGCGACCTCTCGGTGGCCGGCTTCGACGACCTCCCCTTCTCGGTCGACGCGGTCCCCGCGCTCACGACCGTACGGCTCCCGCTCCACGACTCCGGCGTCCGCGCGGGGCGGCTGGCGATGGGCACGGAGGAGGCCCCGGCCGGCGGCACGGAACCGGTCCCGGGCGAGCTCGTCGTACGGGATTCGACGGCGGCGCCGCGGGGGTGAACCCGGCCGCCGTGGGACTCGCCGGCATGCGGCGGCCCGCACGACGACGGCGGAGGCACGATCGCCGTGAAGACCGACGGGTTCCCGCGCGCCGGGAACTGAGCTATCCGGCGGCGGGGTCCAGGCCCGTCGCCGCGAGGACGGCGCCGACCGTCTCGTCCACCGTCAGGTCCGCGTTGTCGATCCAGACGGCCCGGCCGGAGAGTTCGGCGCGCATGGCCTCGTCGAGGAAGGCCCAGTTGGTGGTGAGGCGCTTGTGGCGGGCGTTGTTGCGCTCCCACGCCTTGTCCGGGCCGGGGGCGAGGATCACCGCGTGGAACGGGACCCCCGTCAGCCCGGCCCGGTAGAAGTCCAGGTGGGAGCGGCGCACCACGACGTCGTCCAGGACCGGCAGGAAGCCGGCGGCGGCGAGACTGCCCGCGAGGAGGCAGGCGTTGCGGGCGCGCAGGAGGATCTGGCGGTCCGCCTCCGGGTCGCCGTCCGGGGTCGGCCAGTGCCCGCCGCTGACGATCAGCTCCTGGAGGTGGTCGACCTCGATGTGCGCGGCCCGCGCGAAGCGGGCGGCGAGGGCGGCCGCCACGGTCGACTTGCCGCTGCCGGGGATGCCGGCGAGGAGCAGGGCGCCGGGCGCGGGGACGAGGGCGTCGACGGTCACGTTCTCGAAGGTCATGCGGGCCTTTCCTCGCCGGCGGAACCCGCGAACGATACGGCGGCGGGCGCCTCGCGCACCACCGGTTTCGGGGCGGCCGCGGCCCGCCGGGGGGTCAGCGACGTCAGCGCCACGCCCCCCACGAGGAGCGCCGCCGCCAGCCAGCGCAGCGGGCTCACCGACTCGCCGAGGAAGAGCGCGGCCGAGGACATGCCGAAGACCGGGACCAGGAGGGAGAACGGGGCGACGGAGGAGGCGGGGTGACGGCGGAGCAGCCACCCCCAGGCGCCGAAGCCGAAGATCGTGGTGACCCAGGCGACGTAGAGGATGACGCCGGCGCCGGTCCAGTCGAGGGCGCGCAGCGCGGCCAGGTCCCGCTCGGGGCCCTCCAGGAGGAGGGAGAGGCCGAGCAGCGGGAGGACGGGCACGGTGCTGACCCAGACCATCCAGTTGAGCGGGTCGGGCGGGGCGGCCCTGCGGGTGAGCACGTTGGAGACGCCCCAGCAGGCGGCGGCCACGACGACCAGGACGAAGCCGGCGACCGGCCCGGAGGCGCCCTCGTCGACGGCGGCGACGCCGATCCCGGCGAGCGCCACCGCCATGCCGAGGACGGCGCGCCGGGCGGGGCGCTCGCCGAGGACGGCGAAGGCGAGGAGGGCGGTGAAGACGGCCTGCACCTGGAGCACGAGGGAGGAGAGCCCGGCGGGGGCGCCGAGGTCCATGCCGGTGAAGAGCAGGCCGAACTTGGCCACGCCCAGGGCGAGTCCGACGGCGACGATCCACTTCCAGGCGACCTTGGGCCGGCCGACGAGGAAGACGGCGGGGAGGGCGGCGGCGAGGAAGCGGAGGGCGGAGAAGAGCAGCGGGGGGAAGTGGTCGAGGCCGATCTCGATGACGACGAAGTTGACCCCCCAGACCGCGGCGACGAGCGCGGCGAGGGCGATGTGTGCGGGGCGCATGGAGTCGAGCATGACCGCCTCCGACCGTGTAGCACCAGCACAGGTCTCTTCATGGTTGGATGAAGCAGCGCTACATCCAGGACGTCCGCCGGAGGTTCCCTTGCTCGATCTCGGCCGGCTGCGCGCCCTGCACGCCGTCTCCGTCCACGGCAGCGTCGGCGCCGCCGCGACGGCCCTCGGCTACACCCCGTCGGCGGTCTCCCAGCAGATCGCCAAGCTGGAGCGGGAGACCCGTACGACCCTGCTCGAACGGAGCGGCCGGGGCGTCCGGCTCACCGACGACGCCCGCCGGCTCGCGGCCACCGCACAGCAGGTGCTCGCGCTGGTGGAGGAGGCGGAGGTGCGGCTGGAGGAGCGGCGCGGACTGCCCGCCGGCCTCCTGTCGATCGGCTGCTTCCCGAGCGCCGCGCGCGGCCTGATGCCCCGGGTGCTCGCGGACCTGGCCGTCCGTCACCCCGGCCTGGACGCCCGGCTCACCGAGGTCGACCCGCACCTGTCGGTCGACCTGGTGGCCCGCGGGGTGCTCGACCTGGCCGTCGCCCACGACTGGGACATCGCCCCGCTGCCGGCGCCGCCCGGGGTGGAGCAGGCGGTGATCGGCGACGACGGCTGCGACATCCTCGTGCACCGGGACCATCCGCTGGCGGCCCGGCGGTCGGTGCGGCGGGAGGAGCTGGCGGACGAGCGGTGGATCTCGCAGCCGCCGGGGACGGTGTGCCACGACTGGCTGGAACGGACCCTGCGGTCCACCGGCGTGGAGCCGCTGATCGTCCATCAGGCGGAGGAGAACCACACGCAGGTCGCGCTGGTCGCGGCCGGTCTCGGCATCGCGCTCGTGCCCCGGCTCGGGCGCGGCGGGCTGCCGCCCGAGGTGGCGCCGCTGCGGCTCGACCCGGCCCCGACGCGCCGGCTGCACGCGCTGTGGCGGACCGGCGCGGCGCGGCGTCCGGCGATCCGGGAGACGGTCCGCACGCTCCAGGAGCTGTGGCCGTCGATCGCGTCGGCGGCCTGAACCGGGGCGGAGCCGCCCCCTCCGGCCCCCTTCCCGGCCACCCCCTCCCGTCCCTCTCTTCCCGGCGATTCGTGCGGGAATCCTTGACCTGGTAGTTACTTTCAGACTATCCGTTCATCTTGGCAGTTTCTTTCACCCACCGCTGCCGCCCCCGCACGGCCGGAAGGAGCACCAGTGCCCCACCCCGCCCCCGCCCGCAGCAACCCCTCCGTCCCCACGCGCCACGACTCCTCCACCCCCACCCGCCGCGACTCCTCCACCCCCACCCGCCGCGACTCCTCCACCCCCACCCGCCGCGACTCCTCCACCCCCACCCGCCGCGCCCTGATCGCCGTCACCGCGGCCGCGGTCGCCGCGGCCGCCACCGGAGCCGTCACCCCCGCCGCCGCCCACGCACCCGGCACCGACGCCCGCACCGAGGAGCGGCTGCGGCGGATCGTCGGGCGGATGTCGCTGGAGGAGAAGGTCGGACAGGTCTTCGTCACGCGGGTGTACGGCCACTCGGCCACCGCCCCCGACCAGGCCGACGTCGACGCCAACCTCCGGGAACTCGGCGTGCGCACCGCCGAGGAGCTGATCGCGCGCTACCACGTCGGCGGGATCATCTACTTCGCCTGGGCCCACAACACCCGCGACCCGCACCAGATCGCCGAACTCTCCAACGGGATCCAGGCCGCCGCGCTCGCCGCCCGCACCCCGGTCCCCGTGCTGATCTCCACCGACCAGGAGCACGGCGCCGTCTGCCGGATCGGCGAGCCCGCCACCCTCCTGCCCGGCGCGATGGCGCTGGGCGCGGGCGGCTCCCCGGCGGACACCCGCAAGGCGGCCCGGATCGCCGGCACCGAACTGGCCGCGCTGGGCATCCGGCAGAACTACGCCCCGGTCGCCGACGTCAACGTCAACCCGGCCAACCCGGTCATCGGGGTCCGCTCCCTCGGCTCCGACCCCCGCGCGGTCTCCGCCCTCGTCACCGCCCAGATCCGCGGCTACCAGGGCGCCGGCGTCGCGGCCACCGCCAAGCACTTCCCCGGCCACGGCGACACCGCCGTCGACAGCCACTACGGCCTGCCGGTCATCACCCACACCCGCGAGCAGTGGAGCGAGCTCGACGCCCCGCCCTTCCGGGCCGCGATCGCCGCCGGCATCGACGCCATCATGACCGCGCACCTCGTCGTCCCGGCGCTCGACCCGTCCGAGGACCCGGCGACGCTCTCGCACCCCATCCTCACCGGCGTCCTGCGCGAAGAGCTCGGCTACGACGGGGTGGTGGTGACCGACGCCCTCGACATGCAGGGCGTCCGCACCAAGTACGGCGACGAGCGGGTGCCGGTGCTCGCCCTCAAGGCGGGCGTGGACCAGCTGCTCAACCCGCCCAGGCTCGACGTGGCGTGGAACGCGGTGCTCGGGGCGGTGCGGGACGGGGAACTGACCGAGGAGCGGCTCGACGCGTCGGTGCTGCGGATCCTGCGGCTGAAGGCCCGGCGGGGCCTGTTCGCCGACCCGTACACGACCCGGGCGGAGGTGGACGCGACCGTCGGCACCGCCCGGCACCTCGCCGAGGCCGACCGGATCGCCGAGCGGACCACCACCCTGCTGGTCAACGAGGACGGCTTCCTGCCGCTGAGTCCGGCCTCGCACGGGAAGGTCCTGGTCGTCGGCGCCGACCCCGCCTCCCCGTCCGGGACGACCGGACCGCCGACCACCACGCTCGCGGGGGCCCTGCGCGAACTGGGCTTCACGGCGACCGCGCTCTCCACCGGGACCACCCCGACGGCGGCCCGGATCGACGAGGCGGTGGCGGCGGCGGCCGGGCAGGACGCCGTCGTGGTCGGCACCTACAACCTGAACGCGACCAGTCCGCAGCGGACGCTGGTGGAGCGGCTGGTGGCGACCGGCGTGCCGGTGGTGACGGTCGCGATCCGCAATCCCTACGACGTCGCCCGGATCTCCGGGCAGCGGGCCACGCTCGCCGCCTACTCCTGGACCGACGTCGAACTCCGGGCCGCCGCGCGGGTGCTGGCCGGGCGGGCGAGGCCGCGCGGGCGGCTGCCGGTGCCGGTCCGAAGCGCCACGGACCCGGCGGTGACGCTCTACCCGGTCGGCTTCGGACTCTCCTACTGACGGGTGGGGTGCGGCCCCGTGCGGGGCCGCACCCCACCGGCGGGGCTTACGGCCGCAGGCCGTGCTCCCTGGTCACGTCCTCGTCCACCGGCCGGTCCAGGCGGGCGTCGAAGCGGGCCAGCGGCTGGGCCGCGGCGACCTCGGGGGCCTCGACGCCGGCCCAGGCGAGGATGCGGGCGGTCGCCTTCTCGCGCTCGGCGTCGACGAGTCCGGCGACGTTGGCGCCGTGGTTGCCGCCGGGCGCGTAGTAGACGTAGCTGTCACGGGCGCCCTTGCCGAGGTGGAACGGTTCGGCACCCCACGGGTCGTTCTCGCCGTAGACGAAGAGCATCCGGTTCGCGTTCTTGCGGACCCAGTCGTCGACGTCCCGCATCGCCTGCGGCCTGAACTTCATGGGGATCTCGCGGGGCACGAAGTTCGAGGCGGGCTGGTAGCCGTAGCGGCTCAGCCCGGCGAGGTGCGGCTGCCTGATCGTCGGCGAGCCGAGCTCGGTGGCCGCCTGGTAGTAGTACGGCGTGTAGTACTCCAGGCCCTGGTCGGTGTAGGCGGCCCAGCCGGCGTAGGCGTCGATCGTCTCGTAGACGGTGTCGTCGCTCGCGGTCCTCGCGTCCGGGATCGTGTCGCAGACGTCCTCGCCGTAGTACTGCCAGAAGCCCCAGACGAAGTCGAGGACGGTCGCCTCCCACGCCTTGTCGAGCGAGCCGACCGTGTTGAAGGTGGCGCCCTCGCCCGCGGCCCAGGTCTTGAACTTCTCCTGGAGCGGGGCGCGGCGCAGCAGCGCCTCGCGCTGCATCGAGTTCAGGCGGTCGCGGCACTCCTCGGTGCCGACGGTGGCGAAGAAGCGGTCGTAGGCCGAGTCCTCCTTGTTCACCACGTCGTTGGGGGCCACGTAGGCGACGACGCCGTCCATGTCGCGCGGGTAGAAGCGCTCGTAGTAGGTGGCGGTCATGCCGCCCTTGGAGCCGCCGGTGGAGAGCCAGTTCTCGCCGTAGACCTTCTTCAGCGCGGTGAAGATGCGGTGCTGGTCGCTGGCGGCCTGCCAGATGTCGAGCTTGGACCAGTCGGCGGGCGCCGGGCGCGACGGCGTGAAGAAGCGGTACTCCATGGAGACCTGGTTGCCGTCGACGATCCGGGTCGGCTCCGCCCGGCTGGGGGTGGTGCTCAGGCCGTAGCCGCTGGTCCGGAAGACGGTGGGGCGGTCGGTGCCCTTGTGGAGGACCGAGATCCGCTGCTGGAACGTGCCGGCCCACGGCCGCTTGTGGTCGATCGGCTGCTCGTAGTTCAGGACGAGGAAGCGGTAGCCGGCGTACGGCTTCTCCTCGATCAGGCTCATCCCGGGGATCGCCAGGAGGCGGTCCTTGATGTCCGAGCTCTGCGCGTCCGCGACGGTGCTGGCGGACTCCGTGTCCGCGGCGTTGGCGGTGGCCATGCCGGTGGAGCCCACGGTGCCTATGAGCACCGAAAGCGACAGCATCAGTCTCAGCGACTTACGCATTCACCCTCCCAAGATTCACAACGGTGCCGTGAACCTAGCGGGGTGAACGTCCGGGCCGCCAGACCCGGTTGAGCCTTACCTCTGTATCAGCACAGGATCCAGCCGGTGGCGGCGGACCGTCCGGAGACGCTCGCGGTGGCCCGGACGCAGCGGTTCAGGGCGTGCACGGTCACCGGACCGGCCTGCCGGCCCGACCGGCCGCTGACGACGGCGGCGCGGCCGCCGCGCGGCTGGAGGGTGACCTTCATGGGCCGCGGGGCACCGGGCCGCTTGGCGAGGACCAGCGCGCAGGCGTAGTGACGGGTCCGGTAGAGGCGCAGCTCGCCGGTGGCGAAGGAGACCGTGCGGGCGGGCCGCCCCTGGCAGACGGAGACCGCTCCGGCCGTGCCCGTGCCCGGCCCCGCCAGGGCCAGCAGCCCGGCCGCGAGGGTGAGGACGACGGCGTACGCCACCGGGTGGACGCGCGCCCGGGCGAGGAGGCCGCGGAGGTACGCGCGCACGGGGGCGGGGGCCGTCCGGACGGGCCCGCGCGTGCGCCCGGCGGACGGTCGGACCGCGAAGCCTCCGGTCATGCCGCTCCTTCCCCGCTCCTTTTCCCGTACAGGCATACGACGTCCGGGACGCCCGTACGGTTGCCCTCGGGGGGCCGGGCGTCCTGCGGGTCAGACCGAGAAGTGGCCCATGACCAGTCCGAGGAAGACCAGCTCGGCGCCGATCAGCGTCCACAGCGCGGCCCGGCGGGCCCGGGTGGGCGGGGCGCCGTCCGGGACGGTGAGCGCCCGGACCCAGGCGCCTCCCGCGACGACGAGGGTGCTCGCGTAGAGCCAGCCGGGGAGCTCGCGGCAGGTCCCCCGCATCACGCACGCCGAGCCGCTCTCGGAGGCGAGGGCGAGGACCAGGGCGAGGAGCGTCGCCGGGAGGAAGAGCAGTCCGGCCCACAGGGCCCGGCGGCGCAGCGCGCGGGCCGCCGGTGGGGCGGGGGCGGCGCCGGGGTGGTCGTTCATGCCTCCGATCCAACCCCGGCCGCCGCGCCCGGTCATGAGCCCGCGTACTCAGATCGCGGCCGGTTCCTCCTCCGGCTCCGCCTCGCCGACGAAGGTGCGCCACAGGGACGCGTACCGGCCGTCCCGGGCGAGGAGCTCCTCGTGGCTGCCGTCCTCGGCGACCCGGCCGTGGTCCATGACGACCACCCGGTCCGCGCGGGCCGCGGTGGTGAGGCGGTGGGCCACGATCAGGGTGGTGCGGCGGCCGGACAGGCGCTCGGTGGCGGCGTTCACCTGGGCCTCGGTGGCGAGGTCCAGGGCGGCCGTGGCCTCGTCGAGGAGGAGGACGTCCGGGCCGACCAGCTCGGCCCGGGCCAGGGCGATCAGCTGCCGCTGGCCGGCCGAGAGGTTCCGGCCGCGCTCGGCGACCTCGTGGAGGTAGCCGCCGTCCAGGGTGGCGATCATCTCGTGCGCGCCGGCCGCGCGGGCCGCCGCCTCCACCTCGGCGTCGGTGGCGCCGGGCCGCCCGTAGGCGATGGCGTCGCGGACCGTGCCGGCGAAGAGGTACGCCTCCTGGGGGACGACGCCGAGCCGGTGCCGGTACGAGGTGAGGTCGAGGTCCCTGAGGTCGGCGCCGTCCGCGGTGACCCGGCCCGAGGTCGGGTCGTAGAAGCGGGCGACCAGCTTGACCAGGGTCGACTTGCCGGCGCCGGTCTCGCCCACGAAGGCGACGGTCTGCCCGGCCGGGATCCGCAGGTCGATGCCGGTCAGCGCGGCCTCCTCCGTGCCGTAGGCGAAGGAGACGTCCTCGAAGGCGATCTCGCCGCGCAGCGACAGCACCTCGCGCGGCTCGTCGGCGGCGGCCGTCGACGTCGGCTCCCGGAGCAGCTCCTGCATGCGGCCGAGGGAGACGGCGGCCTGCTGGTAGCCGTCGAAGACCTGGGAGAGCTGCTGGACGGGGGCGAAGAAGAGGTCGATGTAGAGGAGGTAGGCGACGAGGGCGCCGGTGGTGAGGGTGCCGGCCTCGATCCGGTTGGCGCCGACGATCATGACGGCCGCGGCGGCGGCCGAGGAGAGCAGGGTGACGAACGGGAAGTAGACCGAGATCAGCCACTGACCGCGCACGCGCGCGTCCCGGTAGGCGTCGCCGCGCTCGGCGAACCGGGCCGCGCCCTCCCGCTCCCGGCCGAAGGCCTGCACGATCCGCAGGCCGGCGACGGACTCCTGGAGGTCGGCGTTGACCACGCTGATCCGCTCGCGGGCCAGCTCGTACGCCTTCACGCTGGAGCGGCGGAACCAGTACGTGGCCAGGGCGAGGACCGGCAGGGTCGCGAAGACGACCAGGGCCAGCTGGAGGTCGAGGACCAGCAGCGCCACCATGATCCCGAAGAAGGTGACGACCGAGACGAAGGCGGTGACCAGGCCCGTCTGGAGGAAGGTCGACATGGCGTCGACGTCCGTCGTCATCCGGGTCATGATCCGGCCGGTGAGCTCGCGCTCGTAGTAGTCCAGGCCGAGCCGCTGGAGCTGGGCGAAGATCTTGAGGCGGAGCGCGTACAGGACGCGCTCGCCGGTGCGGCCGGTCATCCGGGTCTCGGCGGTCTGCGCGGCCCACTGCACGAGGACGGTGACGAGCGCCAGGGCGGAGGCGGCCCAGACGGCGCCGATCGCCAGCCGGTTCACGCCCTCGTCGATGCCGTGCCGGATCAGGACCGGGAGGAGCAGGCCGGCGCCGGCGTCGAGGGCGACCAGGCCGAGGCTGATGAGCAGGGGCGCGCCGAAGCCGCGCAGCAGCCGGCGGAGCCCGTAGCTCGCCTCCGGCTCGACGGCCCTGGCCTCGTCCACGTCGGGGGTGTCGGCGGCGGACGGCAGGGCGGCGACGGCGGCGAGGAGCTCGGGGGTGGCGCCGGCGGTCTCGGTCTTCCGGCCGGGGGCCTCGTCCCGCACCCACAGCGCGGGGGTGATGCCCCGCTCGGCGTCGAACTCGGCGTCCAGCTCGGCCCGCAGGCCGTCGTCCTCCCGCGGGCCCGTCCCGGCCTCCGGGTCCGTCCCGGCCTTCGGGAGGTGGCCGGGGGAGACGCCGCCCAGCTCGTCGGGGTCGGTGAGGAGGCGGCGGTAGAGCGCGGAGCGCTCCTCCAGCTCCTCGTGGGTGCCGAGGTCGGCGAGGCGGCCGTCGTCGAGGACGGCGATCCGGTCGGCGAGGCCGAGGGTGGACCGGCGGTGCGCGATGAGCAGGGTCGTGCGCCCCGCCATGACGGACCTGAGGGCCTCGTGGATCTCGTGCTCGACCTTGGCGTCCACGGCGGAGGTGGCGTCGTCGAGGACGAGGAGGCGGGGGTCGGTGAGGAGGGCGCGGGCCAGTGCGACCCGCTGGCGCTGGCCGCCGGAGAGGGTCAGGCCGTGCTCGCCGACCTTGGTGGCGTAGCCGTCCGGCAGCTCGGCGATGAAGCGGTCGGCGCGGGCGGCCCGGGCGGCGGCCTCGACCTGCTCGTCGGTGGCGTCGGGGACCCCGTAGGCGATGTTGGCGCGGACGGTGTCCGAGAAGAGGAAGGAGTCCTCCGGGACCATGCCGATGGCGGCCCGCAGCGACTCCAGGGTCAGCTCGCGGACGTCGTGGCCGCCGACGAGGACGGCACCCCGGTCGACGTCGTAGAAGCGGGGCAGCAGGAGGGAGAGGGTCGACTTGCCGGAGCCGGAGGCGCCGACGAGGGCGACGGTCTCGCCGGCCCGCAGCTCCAGCGAGAACCCGTCCAGGACGGGCTTCCCCTCGCCGTAGCCGAAGCTCACGCCGTCGAACTCGACGGTCGCGGGGGCGCCGGCCGGCAGCTCCCGGGTGCCGTCCTCGATGGCGGGCTCGGTGTCGATGAGCTCGACGACCCGCTCCACGCCCGCGCGTGCCTGCTGGGCGACGGTGAGGACCATGGCGAGCATCCGGACCGGGCCGACCAGGGAGGCCAGGTAGGCGGAGAAGGCGACGAAGGTGCCGAGGGTGATCTGCCCCCGGTAGGCGAGCCAGCCGCCGAGCGCGAGGACGGCGACCTGGCCGAGGGCGGGGACGGCCTGGAGGGCGGGGGTGTAGCGGGAGTTCAGCCGGACGGTCCGCAGCCGCGCGGCGAACAGCCTGCGCCCCGCCTCCCGGATCTTGCCGGTCTCCTGCTCCTCCTGGCCGAAGCCCTTCACGACCCGGACGCCGGTGACGGCCCCGTCGACGACGCCGGCCACCCCGGCGGCCTCCTGCTGCGCGGCCCAGGTGGCGGGGTGGAGCCGGGTGCGGCTGCGCTTGGCGATCCACCAGAGGGCGGGCGCGACGGCGAGCGCGACGAGGGTCAGCGGGATCGACAGCCAGGCCATGACGGCCAGCGAGATCAGGAACAGCAGCACGTTCCCGATCGTCATCGGCAGCATGAAGAGCAGGCCCTGGATGAGCTGGAGGTCGCTGGTGGCACGGCCCACGACCTGCCCGGTGGACAGCTCGTCCTGCCGCCGCCCGTCGAGCCGCAGGATCGTCCCGTACATGTCGTCCCGGAGGTCCCGCTGCACGTCGAGCGCGAGCCGCCCGCCGTAGTAGCGCCGGACGTAGGTCAGCGCGTAGACCAGCACGGCGGCCCCGAGGAGCACCCCGGTCCAGACGCCCAGGGACCGCGTCCCGGCCCCGATCACGTCGTCGATGATCACCTTGGTGATGAGCGGCACCAGCGCGAGCAGCGCCATCCCGGCCAGCGACGAGCCGAGCGCGAGCACGACGTCCGTCTTGTACCGCCAGGCGTACGACCACAGTCGCCGCGCCCACCCCTGTTCCCGCTGTCGCCCCACCACCGCCACGTGGCGCCTCCCGTTCCCGTCCTGGTCTACCGGAAGGCGACAACGTGGCCGACGTGCGATTTCATCCCGCCGCAACGAAGACCGGGCGGAGGCCCCAGGACCCCGGGGTCAGCCGAGCACCTGCCAGCAGCCGCAGTACGTCACGAGTCCGGCCCCGGCCGCGAGGGCGCAGAAGACGGCGAGGGCGGTCCCCGCCGGCCACCCCTTGCGGCGCCCCGCGGGCCCCCGGGCGTACTGCACGCCGCCGTATCCGGCGACGGCCAGCAGACCGGCGCCGGCCGTGACGGTCCCGACCGGGCTCGCCGCGTACGCCGCCGTCCCGAGGAACGCGACGCCGAGGAGGAGCCCCACGGCCACCAGGCACACCAGCGCCTCCAGCACGAACTCCCCGACGCATTCGCCGATGAACCTGCCGACCTTCCCCAGCACGCGCATACCGGATCCCCCCGCGGACCTCGCGGGGCCCGGCCGGGCCCCGCGAGAAGAGGGACCTCCGGGAGGGCGGGGAAGTTGCCTCCGCGGTCCGCTCAGAGGTGGGTCGGTTCGAACATCCTCAGGAGGGCGGGGAGGACGACCACCGAGGGGCCGGGGGTGGCGAGGGACTTCGCCAGGTCGGCCGCCAGGGCTTCGGGGGTGGTGAGGGTCGCGGGGACGCCGAAGGACTCGGCGAGGGCGACGAAGTCGGGGCGGGCGAGGTCGGTGCCGGTGGCCGCCCCGTAGGCGTCCGTCATGTACTCGCGGAGGATGCCGTAGCCGCCGTCGTCGACGATCAGCCAGGTGACGTCGAAGCCGTACTGCTTCGCCGTGGCCAGCTCCGCGATCGAGTACATCGCGCCGCCGTCGCCGGAGACGGCGAGGACCGGGGTGGTCGGGTCGGCGGCGGCCGCGCCGAGGGCGGCCGGGAGGGCGTAGCCGAGGCCGCCGGCGCCCTGCGCGGAGTGCATCGTGTTGGGGTGCCGGGCGTCGAAGGCGGACCACGCCCAGTAGGCGAGGATCGTCATGTCCCAGAAGCCGGGGGCGCGGGGCGGCAGCGCCTCGCGGACCGAGGCCACCAGCCGGTGCTCCAGCTCCAGGTCCTGCGCGGCGAGGCGCGCCGCGACCTTGTCCAGAACCGCGCGGACCCGGACCGGGGCGGTCGCGTCGGTGCGGTCCCCGGCGGTCTCCAGGAGCGCCTGGAGCGCGAGCCGGGCGTCCGCGTGGATGCCGAGCGCCGGGTGGTTGGACTCCAGCTTGCCCGCGTCCGCCTCGATCTGGATCACCCGGCCGCGCGGGGCGAAGGTGTGGTAGTTCGAGGACAGCTCGCCGAGGCCGGAGCCGACGACGAGGAGGACGTCGGCGTCCTCCAGGAAGTCGGTGGTGTGCCGGTCCTCCAGCCAGGACTGGAGGGAGAGGGGGTGCGTCCAGGGGAAGGCGCCCTTGCCGCCGAAGGTGGTGACCACGGGCGCGTCCAGCTTCTCGGCGAGCGCGCGGAGCTTGCCGGAGGCGTCGGAGCGGACGACCCCGCCGCCGGCGATGATCGCGGGCCGTTCGGCCGTGGACAGCAGGTGCGCGGCGAGCGCCGTCAGCTCGGGGCGCGGGACGACGTCCTCGGGCGTGGCGTCCATGGCCGTGACCACCGGCAGCGTCGTCTCCGCGGTGAGCACGTCCTGCGGGATCTCGACCCAGACGGGGCCGTGCGGGGCGGTGAGCGCCGACTCCCAGGCCGCGGCGAGGGCGGACGGGATCTGGGACGGGGTGCGGGCCGTGTGGACGGACTTCACGACGTCCCGGAAGCTGGCCTGCTGGTCGCGGAGCTCGTGGAGGTAGCCGTGCCGCCCGCCGCCGAGGCCGGCGGCGGGGATCTGGCTGGCGATGGCGAGGACCGGCGCGGAGGCGGCGGCGGCCTCCTGGAGCGCGGCGAGCGACATCAGGGCGCCGGGGCCGGTGGAGAGGAGCAGGGGGGCGGCCTCTCCGGTGATCCGGCCGTAGGCGTCGGCGGCGAAGCCCGCGTTGTTCTCGACGCGGAGGCCGACGTAGCGCAGCGACGAGCGGCGCAGGGCGTCGAACACGCCGAGGGCGTGCTGGCCGGGGAGGCCGAAGACCGTGGTGGCGCCGAGGCCGGTGAGGGTCTCGACGACGAGGTCGCCGCCGGTCCGCCCCGGGGGCGGGTTGAGGGCGGCCTCCGTCTGCGCGGGCGTCGGGCGCAGGACCAGGTCGTGGTCGTGGGTCATGTGCGGGTTCCCCTGGGCGTCGAGGTCGGGCGTGCGCGAGGGGCGCCCGGCCGGGCCGGGCGCCCCCGGGAAATTATCGGCTCGCCGCGATCTGCCGGCTCATGATCGTGGTCAGCTCGTACGCGGTGTGCGAGGCGGCGACCGCGGTGATCTCGGCGTGGTCGTAGGCCGGGGCGACCTCGACGACGTCGGCGGAGACGAGGTTGCAGGAGGAGAGGCCGCGGAGGATCTCCAGGAGCTCGCGGGAGGTCATGCCGCCCGCCTCCGGGGTTCCGGTGCCGGGGGCGTGGGCCGGGTCGAGGCAGTCGATGTCGATGGAGATGTACAGCGGGCGGTCGCCGATGCGCTGGCGGAGCTGGTCGGCGACCTCGTCGGCGCCGCGGCGGTAGATGTCCGCGGAGGTGACGATGCCGAAGCCCATCTTCTCGTCGTCGGTGAGGTCCTGCTTGCCGTAGAGCGGGCCGCGGGTGCCGACGTGGGACAGGGCCTCGGTGTCGAGGATGCCCTCCTCGACGGCGCGGCGGAACGGGGTGCCGTGGGTGTACTCGGCGCCGAAGTAGGTGTCCCAGGTGTCCAGGTGGGCGTCGAAGTGGAGCAGGGCGACGGGGCCGTGCTTCTTGGCGACCGAGCGGAGCAGCGGGAGGGCGATGGTGTGGTCGCCGCCGAGGGTCATCATGCGGGCGCCGGTGCCGAGGAGCTCGTCGGCGGCGGCCTCGATGGTCTCGACGGCCTCGTTGATGTTGAAGGGGTTGACGGCGATGTCGCCGCCGTCGGCGACCTGCGCGAGGGCGAAGGGGGAGGCGTCCTGCGCCGGGTTGTAGGGGCGGAGCAGGCGGGAGGCCTCGCGGATGGCGTTGCCGCCGAAGCGGGCGCCGGGGCGGTAGGAGACGCCGCTGTCGAAGGGGACGCCGACCACGGCGATGTCGGCGGTGCCGACCTCGTCGAGCCGCGGCAGCCGGGCGAACGTCGCGGGACCGGCGTACCGCGGGACGCGGGACGAGTCGATCGGTCCGCGCGGGGTGTTCTGGTCGCTGCTCATGGGCGGTGCCTCCTGGGCTGTCGTCGGGGTGCGGCTCGACCGTAAATCGCCCGGAAGCCACATTGAAGTGTACTTTTCCTCCACTGAAGGGGCCGGAGATGTACGGAAGGACCATGCCGTGACGCTGTCGGATCCGCTCGCCGCTCCCCCGGCGCCCCCGGTGCCGCTCGCCGCGCTGCTCGCCCGCCGGGAGCTGGGCCTGCGGCTGCTCGCCGGGCCGGAGGAGGTGGCCCTGCACTGGGTGCACACCTCGGAGATGGCCGACCCGTATCCGTACCTGCTCGGCGGCGAGCTGCTGATGACGGCGGGGGTGCAGCTGACGGACCCGGCGCGGTACGTGGAGCGGGTGGTGGAGGCGGGGGCGGCGGCGCTGGGCTTCGGGGTGACGCCGGTGTACGACACGGTGCCGGCGGAGCTGGTCGCGGCCTGTGCCCGGCACGGGCTGCCGCTGATCGAGGTGCCGCCCGAGACGCCGTTCACGGCGGTGGCGCGGGCGCTGTGGCGGCTGATGGCGGAGGCCCGGCTGCGCGAGCTGCGCCGGGTGACGGAGGCGCAGCAGTCGCTCGCCACGGCCGCGGCCCGGCCGGCGCCGGTCCCCGCGGTGCTGGGCGCGCTCGCCTCACGGCTCGGCGGCCGGGCGGTGCTGTTCGCGGCGGACGGCACCGAGTCGGCGGCGGCGGGCCGGGAGACGGGCCCGGAGGCGGCCCGGGCGCTCGCGGAGCTCGCCGGGGTGGTCGGCCCCCGGCCGGGCGGTCCGGCCTCGGCGAGCGGCGAGGGCGGCGGGCTGAAGCTCGCGGCGTACGCGCTGGGCGGCGGCGACGGGCTCGCCCTCGGAGTGGCGACGGAGCGCCGCGACCCCGGCGACCACACGGTCGCCGGGGTCGCGGTGGTGCTGCTGTCGCTGCTGACCGCCCCGCACCGGGCGACCGCGGTGTCGGTGCGGGACGGGGCGCTGACCCGGCTGCTGCTGGGCGCCCCGGCGGCGGAGGCGGCGGCGTCCCTCTCGCCGGGCCCGTGGACGGTGGTGCACGCCCGGGGCGGCGACGGCACCCCGTTCGCCGCGGCCGCCCTGGCCGCGGAGCTGGGCACGGACCTGGTGGACGCGGGGCCGACGGTGCGGCTCCTGCTGCCGCCGGGCGCCGCGGCGACCGCCCGGCCCGGCTGGACGCTCGGCGCGAGCGCCCCCGCCGCCCCCGACGGGCTGCCGGCGGCGGACGCCCAGGCCGCGCGGGCGCTCCGGCGGGCGGAGGCGACCCGGGCGTCCCTGGTGCGCCACCGCGCGGACGGCGGCCTGGCCGGCCTGGTGGACCCGGCCGAGGCCGCCGCGCACGCCCGCGAGCTGCTCGCCCCCCTCAGCGGCCCCCAGGCGGAGACCCTCCGCACCTGGCTTTCCCTGCACGGCAGCTGGGACCGGACGGCCGCCGCGCTGGGCGTCCACCGCAACACCGTCCGGCAGCGGATCGCCCGTTGCGCGGTCCTCCTCGGCCGCGACCTGGACGACGCGGACGCGCGGATGGAGCTGTGGTTCGCGCTCCGGTGAGGGCGGGGTCAGTACAGCTTGTTCACCGCGGTCTTCGTCGTGGTGCGGAAGGCGGTCAGCGGGGCGTCCTCCAGGTCGCCCATCTGGCCCCAGCGGACGAGGGTGACGGTGCGGCCGTCGCGGCCGACGGAGAAGAGGTGGATGTCGGTGTTGCCGACCTGCGGGTCGGCGGTGTCCAGGCTGTAGACCCAGGCGCCCTCCTCGACGGCGAGCTTGCCGTGGTAGGCGCTGACGGCGTGCAGGCCCGGGTTCTGCCGCTCCAGGAGGGGGCCGCAGCCGGCGAGGGCCTTGCGGAGGGTGTCGACCAGCTTCACCGCGTCGGCCTCGGTGCGGGCGACGGTGGTGACCTGGACGCCGTTGGTGTCGAGCTCGGTGCTGAACTCGCGGTAGCGGGTGTTCTGCGCCGGGATCTTGTACGGGGCGCAGAGGACGCCGCCGTTCTCCGGGACGCCGTTGAAGACCGGGGTGGCGGTCCACGGCGTGGACGACTTCGGCATCTGGGAGGCGGAGAGGAAGGCGGGCTGGGCGGCGGCCTGGGCCGGGGCCGTGGCGAGGGCCGCGAGGCCCAGGGCGGCGGTGGCGGCGGTGGCGAGTGCGGTACGGAGCTTGTTCATGGTGGTGGATCCCCCGTCGGGTGGTTCGGTCAGTGCTCGACCAGCGTGGCCGCCGGCGCCCGCCGTCTGCAACGGTGACGCGCCCGCCCTCCGTCCCGGAACCATTCCACCCCTGCTGACGTGCAAGGACGTGAAGGGTGGGACGCAGGGGCGAGGGGGATGGAATGCCGAAGGACGCCGCCGTCGAGGAGTTCGCGCGGCTCGTGCGGGCGCTGAAGGCGCGGGACGGGCGGAGTTACGAGGCGCTGGGCCGGCGCCTGAGCGTCAGCGCGTCCACCCTCCACCGCTACTGCTCCGGCGCGACCGTCCCGGAGGAGTTCGCCGTGGTCGACCGCCTCGCCCTGCTGTGCGGGGCGGACGGGGAGGAGCGGCGGGCCCTGGAGGCGGCCTGGGCCCGCGCGGACGGCGCCCGCCGCCCTCCGGCGCCGGAGCCGGAGCCGGAGCGGGAGGAGCCGGAACCGGAGCCGGAGCGCGGCCCGGAGCCGGAGCGCGGCCCGGAGCGGGAGCCCCGCCCCGAGCCGGATCCCGCCCCGGTCCCGGAGGCCGTGCCCGCGTCCGAGCTGGCCCCCGTGCACGCGCGCGTGCCGGGCCTCCCGTCCGGGCGGCGGCGCCGCCGGTGGGGGTGGGCGGGCGTGGCCGGCGGGGCGCTGGCGGTCGTGGGGGCGCTGACGCTCGGAGCCGTACTCCTGCCCGGGAAGGCCCGGGAGCGGGGCGCCGAACCGCCGGTGCCGCCGCCGCTGACGTGGACCGTCGCCTCGCACCTCTGGCAGAACGGGTGCGGGCACACCTACCTCGTGGAGCGGAGGCCCGGTCCGCCGCCGGAGGCGGCCGACGCGCGGAGCTGGGCGGTGGCCCGGGGGGCCGTGCACGGCGGGGAGACGCTGGTGCGGCTGTCGGTGCAGGGGAAGGGCGCCGCGGCGGTGGTGCTCCAGGGGCTGCACGTGCGCGTGGTGGAGCGGGGGACGCCGCTGCCGTGGGCGGGGTACCGGATGGACGAGGGGTGCGGCGGGGCGGTGACGCCGCGCCGCTTCGAGGTGGATCTGGACCGGCCGAGGCCGGTGGCGCGGGCGCGGGACGGGTACGACGCCTCCGGGGAGGAGGGCCGGACGCTCCCGGCGGTCTCCTTCCCGTACGCGGTCACCGCCGCCGAGCCGGAGGAGCTGCTGGTCTCGGCGCGGACGGCGGGGTGCGACTGCCGCTGGTACCTGGAGCTCGAATGGAGCTCGGAGGGGCGGAGGGGGACGGTGCGGATCGGGGACGAGGAGGGGGCGCCCTTCCGGACGAGCGGGGTGGCGGGAGGGCCGGTGTACGCGTACGACTCGGCGGGACGGACCTGGATCACAGGCGAGGAGTCTGGACAGGGTGGGTGACCGCTGGGTAACTTCGGAGGAGACAGACTGAGCAAGCGCTTAGACAACTGGCCCGCACACCCGGAGGAGTCGCACCGTGCGCCGTACCGTATTCGACGAGGACCACGAGGCGTTCCGGGAGACCATCCGGGCCTTCATCGAGGCCGAGGTCGTCCCCGTCTACGACGAGTGGTTCGCCGCCGGCCAGGCGCCGCGCGACTTCTACCACAAGCTCGGCGAGCTGGGCATCTTCGGCATCAACGTGCCGGAGGAGTTCGGCGGCGCCGGCCTCGACACCCACAAGTTCGAGGCCGTCCTCTACGAGGAGACCTCCCGCGCGGGCGTGCAGTTCGGCGGCTCCGGCGTGCACGTGCTGCTCGCCCTGCCGTACATCAAGATGCTCGCCACCGGCGACCAGAAGAAGCGCTACCTGCCGAAGTTCGTCTCCGGCGAGGAGATGTGGGCCCTCGCGATGACCGAGCCGGGCACCGGCTCCGACGTCGCGGGCATGAAGACCACCGCCAAGCTCTCCGAGGACGGCACCCACTACGTCCTCAACGGCGCCAAGACCTTCATCACCGGCGGCGTCCACGCCGACCGCGTGATCGTCTGCGCCCGCACCTCCGCGCCGTCCGAGGACGACCGCCGCTTCGGCATCTCGCTCTTCGCCGTCGACACCAAGTCCGAGGGCTACTCCATCGGCCGCAAGCTCGACAAGCTCGGCCTGAAGACCTCCGACACCGCCGAGCTCGCCTTCGTCGACGTCAAGGTCCCGGTCGAGGACCTGCTCGGCGAGGAGGGCAAGGGCTTCTACTACCTCGGCCACAACCTCGCCTCCGAGCGCTGGGGCATCGCCTTCGGCGCCTACGCCCAGGCCAAGGCCGCCGTCCGCTTCGCCCAGCAGTACGTGCAGGAGCGCACCGTCTTCGGCAAGCCGGTCGCCCACTTCCAGAACACCAAGTTCGAGCTGGCCGCCTGCCAGGCCGAGGTCGACGCCGCCGAGGCCGTCGCCGACCGCGCCCTGGAGGCCCTGGACGCCGGCGAGCTGACCCCGGCCGAGGCGGCCTCCGCCAAGCTCTTCTGCACCGAGGTCGCCCACCGCGTCATCGACCGCTGCCTCCAGCTGCACGGCGGCTACGGCTACATGAACGAGTACCCGATCGCCCGCCTGTACGCGGACAACCGCGTCAACCGCATCTACGGCGGCACCAGCGAGATCATGAAGTCGATCATCGCCAAGAGCATGGGCCTGTAAGTGCCCGAAGCGCCCTCCGCACTGGATGACCTGCTCGCCCTGCTCGACCTGGAGCGGATCGAGCAGGACATCTTCCGGGGACAGTCCCGGTCCGCGATCGTCCCCCGCGTCTTCGGCGGCCAGGTGGCCGCCCAGGCGCTGGTGGCGGCGGGCCGGACCGTCCCCGCCGATCGTCTCGCCCACTCCCTGCACGCGTACTTCCTGGTGCCGGGCGACCCGGGCGCGCCGATCGTCTACGAGGTCGACCGGATCCGCGACGGCCGCTCCTTCACCACCCGGCGGGTCGTCGCGATCCAGCACGGGCAGCCGATCTTCCACCTCTCCGCCTCCTTCCAGGCGTACGAGGAGGGGCTCGACCACCAGGACGCGATGCCGGCCGCGCCCGATCCGGAGTCGCTGCCGACCGCCGAGGAGATGCTCCCCCGGCACCTGCCGGAGGGCGTGGCCCGCCGGCTCGTCGAGGCCCGCGCCGCCGTCGACCTGCGGTACGCCGACACCCCGCCCTGGGGCTCCGTCGGAGAGCCGCGCGAACCGCGCTCGCAGGTGTGGTTCCGCACCAACGGCAAGCTGGCCGACGACCCCCTGCTCCACGTCGTCCTCGCCACCTACGTCTCCGACATGACACTGCTGGACTCGGTGCTGCTCGCCCACGGGCGGGGCGGCTGGGCCGTCGGCGACGTGGTCGGCGCCTCGCTCGACCACGCCATGTGGTTCCACCGGCCCTTCCGGGCCGACGAATGGCTCCTCTACGACCAGGAGTCGCCGTCCTCCTCCGGCGGACGCGGCCTCGGCCAGGCCCGGATCTGGACCCGGGACGGGCGCCTGGCGATCTCCGTCATCCAGGAGGGTGTCGTTCGCGTCCCGCGCCACTGACCGGACATACCGTCCGATGTCATGACGGACGGGACGGATGTCAAGGACGGGAACGGCGAGAGCACCTTCACGGTGGTCGTGGCGGCGGGCGCGAACCTCGGGATCGCGGTCGCCAAGGCCGTCGCCGGAGTGATCAGCGGGTCGAGCGCGATGCTCTCGGAGGCCGCGCACTCGGTGGCCGACACCGTCACCGAGGCCATGCTGCTCACCGCGCTCAAGCGGAGCGAGAAGCCCGCCGACGAGGACCATCCCGTCGGACACGCGGGCGAGCGGTACGTGTGGGCGATGCTCGCCGCCGTCGCCACCTTCGTCGGCGGCGCCGTCTTCTCGGTCTACGACGGCATCCACACCCTCACCCACGGCGAGGAGCTCGGCGACCCGCTCGTCTCCTACGTCGTGCTCGCCGTCTCCTTCGTCCTGGAGGGCTTCTCCCTGCGGACCGGCGTCAAGCAGGTCAGGGCGGAGGCGGAACGGATGCGGGCGCCGTTCGCCGAGTACCTGCGGCTGACGCCGGACACCACCGTGAAGGCGGTCGTGCTGGAGGACGCGGCCGCCCTCGCCGGTCTGATGCTCGCCGCGGGCGGCCTGCTCGGCGGCCAGATCACCGGCTCCGGCGTCTGGGACGGCGTGGCCTCGATCCTCATCGGCTGCCTGCTCGTGTACGTGGCCTGGACGCTGGGCCGCGCCAACGCCCAGCTCCTCATCGGCCGCCCGCTCCCCCCGGCCATGCGCGCCGGGGTGCGGGAGGAGCTGCTCGGCGTCCCGCACGTGGCGGAGGTCCTGGACCTGGTCACCCTGATCCAGGGTCCCGGCGAGGTGCTGATCGCCGCGAAGATCGACTTCCGGGACGCGGTGTCGGCGGCCGAGGTCGAGCGGGCCTGCGAGCAGGCGGAGCGCCGGCTGCGGGCCCGCTTCCCCTCGGTGCGCCGGGTCTACCTCGACCCCACGCCCGGCTGAGGCGCCGGTGTCAGCCCAGCAGCCCGGCGGCGTTCAGCAGGTAGGCGGTCATCGGCTCGTAGAAGCGCGGGTCCACGACGTGGTCGTCGAGCGGGACGGTCACCTTCATCGTGCCCTCCGCCTCGGCGCAGAAGAGCGCGGGGTCGTTGCAGTCCGCGTAGCCGACCGAGTCGATCCCGCGCTGGGCGGCGCGGCCGGCCCAGCCGTGGTCGGCGACGACGAGGTCCGGCGCGGCCTCGCCGAGCAGGGCGAGGCCGTCGAGGATCGCGTTCATCGGCTCGGGCGAGTGGGTGTGCCAGAGGCTGGCGCCCCGCTCGAAGACGGCGACGTCCGCGAACTGCACCACGTACCCCTCGTCGGCGGTCAGCCCGCCCGGGATCCGCACGATGTCGCAGCCCTGCGCCCGGAGCGCGGCGGCGACCCGGCCGTGCGCGTCGATCAGCGCGCCCGGGTGGCCGGTCGCGAAGAGCACCCGCTGCCGGCCGGCGGCGGCCTCCTTGAGCCGGGCGGCCATCCGGTCCAGGGCGTCGACGGTCAGCTCGGGGTCGATGGTGTCCTGGCCGGCCCGGTGGGCCGGGTCGTCCACGACGCCGCAGCGCTCGGCCATCACGGCCAGCACGTCCTGCTCGTCCGCCCACCGGTCGCCGAGCTCCAGACCGAGCCAGTAGTGCCGGTCGCCGTTGGCGAGCTTCCGGTAGTGGTCCAGGTTGTTCTCGCGGGGCGTGGCCACGTCCCCCGCGATCCGGCTGCGGAGGAGGTGCTCGACGAGGGCGTCACGGCTGAGTATCGGCATGCGGCTCATTCTGCCGCGCGCCCGCCGCGCCCGGGGCGGAGTCTCAGGGCGCCGGGGTGTCCAGGGCGCGCAGGGCTCCGTGGGCGAGGTTCCGCAGGAGGTGTTCGAGGGCCTCGCGGGAGAGCGGGGTGCGCAGGTGGGGGGTGGAGTTGAGCAGTCCGAAGACCGCGTGGACCGCCGCCCGGACCTCCGGTTCGCCCGCCGCGGGGTGGAGGGCGCGCACCACGTCCACCCACAGCTCGACGTACTGCCGCTGGAGCTGCCGGACCCGCTTGCGGTCCTCGTCCTTGAGGCGGTCGAGCTCGCGGTCGTGGAGGGTGATGAGCGGCCGGTCGTCGAGGGCGAAGTCGATGTGCCCGTCGATGAGGGAGGCGAGCAGGGCCTCCGGGTCGCCGTCGGAGGCGGCGGCCCGCAGCCGTCCGCCGTCGAGCAGCCGCTCGCTGATGCCGACGAGCAGCTCGGCGAGCATCGCGTCCTTGCCGGGGAAGTGGCGGTAGAGGCCGGGGCCGCTGATGCCGACGGCGGCCCCTATCTCGTCGACGCCCACGCCGTGGAAGCCGCGCTCGGCGAAGAGGCGGGCGGCCTCCTTGAGGATCTGCTCGCGGCGGGTCGGCGCGTCCGTCCGGGTCGGGCTCGTGGTCATGAATTCGATTCTAGACAACCCGGTTAGCGGTCGTTAACCTGAGGCGCGTACGTTAACGCTCATTAACCGGACAAGGGAGATCGGTCGATGCAGCAGGCACCTGTGCTGTCGAGTGCGGCGGATCCCGCCTCGCCGGCCTGGCGGGCCAACGAGGCGGCGCACCACGAGCTGGCCGCGACCCTGCGCGCCAAGCTCGCCGAGGCCGCGCTCGGAGGCGGCGAGAAGTCCCGGGCGCGGCACACCGCGCGCGGGAAGCTGCTGCCGCGCGACCGGGTGGACACCCTCCTGGACCCGGGCTCGCCGTTCCTGGAGCTGGCGCCGCTGGCGGCGCACGGCATGTACGGCGACCAGGCCCCGGCGGCCGGCGTGATCGCGGGCGTCGGGCGGGTGAGCGGCCGCGAGTGCGTGATCGTCGCCAACGACGCCACGGTCAAGGGCGGCACCTACTACCCGATGACGGTGAAGAAGCACCTGAGGGCCCAGGAGGTCGCGCTCGACAACCGCCTCCCCTGCCTCTACCTCGTCGACTCGGGCGGCGCCTTCCTGCCGATGCAGGACGAGGTCTTCCCGGACCGCGAGCACTTCGGCCGGATCTTCTACAACCAGGCCCGCATGTCCGGCGCCGGCATCCCGCAGATCGCGGCCGTCATGGGCTCCTGCACGGCCGGCGGCGCGTACGTCCCGGCGATGAGCGACGAGGCGGTGATCGTCCGGAACCAGGGGACGATCTTCCTCGGCGGCCCGCCGCTGGTGAAGGCGGCGACCGGCGAGGTCGTCACGGCGGAGGAGCTGGGCGGCGGCGAGGTCCACTCCCGTGTCTCCGGCGTCACCGACCACCTCGCGGAGGACGACGCCCACGCGCTGCGGATCGTGCGGAACATCGTGGCGACCCTCCCTGAGCGGGGCCCGCTCCCCTGGTCGGTCGAGCCGGCCGAGGAGCCGAAGGTCGACCCGTACGGGCTGTACGGCGCGGTCCCGGTCGACTCGCGCACCCCGTACGACGTGCGCGAGGTGATCGCCCGGGTGGTGGACGGCTCCCGCTTCCAGGAGTTCAAGTCCGAGTACGGGCAGACCCTGGTCACCGGCTTCGCCCGGATCCACGGGCACCCGGTCGGCGTCGTCGCCAACAACGGCATCCTGTTCGCCGAGTCCGCCCAGAAGGGCGCGCACTTCATCGAGCTGTGCGACCAGCGCGGGATCCCGCTGGTCTTCCTCCAGAACATCACCGGCTTCATGGTCGGCAAGGCCTACGAGCACGGCGGCATCGCCAAGCACGGCGCCAAGATGGTCACGGCGGTCGCCACCACGCGCGTGCCGAAGCTGACGGTCGTCGTCGGCGGCTCCTTCGGCGCGGGCAACTACTCGATGTGCGGCCGGGCCTACTCCCCCCGCTTCCTGTGGATGTGGCCGAACGCCAAGATCTCCGTGATGGGCGGCGAGCAGGCCGCCTCGGTCCTCGCCACGGTCAAGCGCGACCAGCTCGGGGACGCCTGGAGCGCCGAGGAGGAAGCGGCCTTCAAGGCGCCGATCCGCGAGCAGTACGAGACGCAGGGCAGCGCCTACTACGCGACCGCCCGCCTCTGGGACGACGGTGTGATCGACCCGCTGGAGACCCGCCAGGTGCTGGGTCTCGCGCTGACCGCCTGTGCCAACGCGCCCCTGGGTGACCCCCAGTTCGGCGTCTTCCGGATGTGAGGACCACGACGATGCAGCAGATGTTCGACACCGTCCTCGTCGCCAACCGGGGCGAGATCGCGGTCCGCGTCATCCGCACCCTGCGGGCGCTCGGCGTCCGCTCGGTCGCGGTGTACAGCGACGCCGACGCCGACGCCCGGCACGTGCGGGAGGCGGACACGGCGGTACGGATCGGGCCCGCGCCGGCCTCGGAGTCGTACCTCTCCGTCCCCGCCCTCCTGGAGGCGGCCCGCCGCACCGGCGCGCAGGCCGTCCACCCCGGCTACGGCTTCCTCGCGGAGAACGCGGCCTTCGCGCGCGCCTGCGCCGGGGCCGGGCTCGTCTTCATCGGGCCGTCCGCCGAGGCCATCGCGCTGATGGGCGACAAGATCCGGGCCAAGGAGACGGTGAAGGCGGCCGGCGTGCCGGTCGTCCCCGGCGCCGCCGACCCGGAGATCGCCGAGGCCGCCCGCGAGCTGGGCGCGCCGGTCCTGCTCAAGCCCAGCGCGGGCGGCGGCGGCAAGGGCATGCGCCTGGTGCGGGACCTGGCGGTCCTGGACGAGGAGATCGCGGCGGCCCGCCGGGAGGCGCGGGCGTCCTTCGGGGACGACACGCTGCTGGTGGAGCGGTGGATCGACCGGCCCCGGCACATCGAGATCCAGGTCCTGGCGGACACGCACGGGAACGTGGTGCACCTCGGCGAGCGCGAGTGCTCGCTCCAGCGCCGCCACCAGAAGATCATCGAGGAGGCGCCGAGCGTCCTCCTCGACGAGGAGACCCGCGCGGCGATGGGCGCGGCGGCCGTCGAGGCGGCCCGCTCCTGCGGCTACGTCGGCGCGGGCACGGTCGAGTTCATCGTCCCGGGCGGCGACCCGTCCGCGTACTGCTTCATGGAGATGAACACCCGCCTCCAGGTCGAGCACCCGGTCACGGAGCTCGTCACCGGCCTGGACCTGGTGGAGTGGCAGCTGCGGGTGGCGGCCGGCGAGCCGCTCTCCTTCGGCCAGGAGGACGTCCGCCTCGACGGCTGGGCGGTCGAGGCGCGGATCTGCGCCGAGGACCCCTCCCGCGGCTTCCTGCCGTCGGGCGGCACGGTGCTGGCGCTGGACGAGCCGGCGGGCGACGGGGTGCGCACCGACTCCGGTCTCCTGGAGGGCTCCGAGGTCTCCTCCCTCTACGACCCGATGCTGTCGAAGGTCATCGTCCACGCGAAGGACCGTCCGACGGCGCTGCGGAAGCTGCGCGGGGCCCTCGCGGAGCTGACCACCCTCGGCGTCCCCACCAACGCGGGCTTCCTGCGCCGGCTCCTCGCCCACCCGGACGTGGTGTCGGGGGCGATGGACACCGGCCTGGTCGAGCGGGACGCCGAGTCCCTGGTCCCGCGGGGCGTGCCGGACGAGGTGTACGCGGCGGCGGCGGCCGTCCGGCGGGCGGAGCTGGCGCCGCGGCCGCGCGACGGCTGGACGGACCCCTTCGACGTGCCGAGCGGCTGGCGCCTCGGCGGCACGCCCCGGCCGCTCGCCTTCCCGCTGCGGGTGGCGGGGGCCGAGCCGGTCGCCGTCACGGCCCCCGCCGACGCCCGCGTCACCCCCACCGGGGTCACCGTCACCGTCGACGGGGTCACCCACTCCTTCCGCCGGGCGGGCGCCTGGCTGGGCCGGGAGGGGGACTCCTGGCACGTCGTGGACCACGACCCGGTCGCGGCCGCGCTCTCGGGCGCCCGGCACGGCGGGGCGGACACGCTCGCCGCGCCGATGCCCGGCACCGTCACGGTCGTGAAGGTGGCGGTCGGGGACGAGGTGGAGGCGGGTCAGAGCCTGCTGGTGGTCGAGGCGATGAAGATGGAGCACGTCATCTCCGCCCCGCACGCCGGCACCGTCACCGAGCTGGACGTCGCGCCCGGCTCGACCGTCGCCATGGACCAGGTCCTGGCGGTCGTCGCGCCCCGCGAGGAGGACGCGGAATGACCCTCCCCATGACCGTCCCCGACCCGTCGCTGCCGGCCCGGGTCCGGATCCACGAGGTGGGCCCCCGGGACGGGCTGCAGAACGAGAAGACGGCCGTCCCCACCGAGGTGAAGGCGGAGTTCATCCGCCGGCTGGCCGCCGCCGGCCTCTCGACCGTCGAGGCGACCAGCTTCGTGCACCCGAAGTGGGTGCCCCAGCTGGCTGACGCCGAGACGCTGTTCCCGCTCGTCAACGGCCTTCCCGTACGCCTCCCGGTCCTGGTGCCGAACGAGCGCGGGCTCGACCGGGCGCTCGCGCTCGGCGCCCGCGAGGTCGCCGTCTTCGCCTCCGCCACCGAGTCGTTCGCCAGGGCCAACCTCAACCGGACCGTCGACGAGGCGCTCGCGATGTTCGAGCCGGTCGTCATCCGGGCGATAGAGGCGGGCCTGAGGGTCCGCGGCTATCTGTCGATGTGCTTCGGCGACCCCTGGGAGGGCGCCGTCCCCGTCGAGCAGGTCGTCCGCGTCACCCGGGCGCTCGCCGACATGGGCTGCGACGAGCTGAGCCTCGGCGACACCATCGGCGTCGCCACCCCGGGCCACGTCGGCGCGCTGCTGACCGGCCTGGCGGAGGCCGGGGTGCCGGTCTCCCGGCTCGCCGTGCACTTCCACGACACCTACGGGCAGGCGCTCTCCAACACGCTGGCCGCGCTGCGGCACGGCGTGACCGTCGTGGACGCCTCCGCGGGCGGCCTCGGCGGCTGCCCCTACGCCGAGTCCGCCACCGGCAACCTCGCCACCGAGGACCTGGTGTGGATGCTCGACGGCCTCGGCATCGAGACCGGGGTCGACCTGGCCGCCCTCACCGCCACGAGCGTGTGGATGGCCGAACAGCTGGGGCGGCCGAGTCCGTCCCGTACCGTCCGCGCGCTCTCCCACAAGGAGTCCTGATCATGTCCCTCGACCACCGGCTCTCCGCAGAGCACGAGGAACTCCGCCGCACCGTCGAACAGTTCGCCCACGACGTGGTGGCGCCGAAGATCGGCGACTACTACGAGCGGCACGAGTTCCCGTACGAGATCGTCGCCGAGATGGGCCGCATGGGCCTCTTCGGCCTGCCGTTCCCGGAGGAGTACGGCGGCATGGGCGGCGACTACCTCGCCCTCGGCATCGCCCTGGAGGAGCTGGCCCGGGTCGACTCCTCGGTGGCGATCACGCTGGAGGCGGGCGTCTCGCTGGGCGCCATGCCGCTCCACCTCTTCGGCACCGAGGAGCAGAAGCGGCAGTGGCTGCCGAAGCTGTGCGCCGGCGAGATGCTGGGCGCCTTCGGCCTGACCGAGCCGGGCGCCGGCTCGGACGCGGGCGGCACCCGCACCACGGCGGTCCGCGACGGCGACCAGTGGGTCGTCAACGGCTCGAAGTGCTTCATCACCAACTCCGGTACGGACATCACGGGTCTGGTGACGGTCACCGCGGTCACCGGCCGCAAGCCCGACGGCCGGCCGCTGATCTCCTCGATCATCGTCCCGTCCGGCACCCCCGGCTTCACGGTCGCCGCCCCCTACTCGAAGGTCGGCTGGAACGCCTCGGACACCCGTGAGCTCTCCTTCGACGACGTGCGCGTCCCGGCGGAGAACCTGCTCGGCGAGGAGGGCCGCGGCTACGCGCAGTTCCTGCGGATCCTCGACGAGGGCCGGGTCGCCATCGCGGCGCTCGCGACGGGCCTCGCCCAGGGCTGTGTCGACGAGTCGGTGAAGTACGCGAAGGAACGTCACGCCTTCGGCCGGCCGATCGCCGACAACCAGGCCATCCAGTTCAAGATCGCCGACATGGAGACGCGGGCGCACATGGCCCGCATCGGCTGGCGGGACGCGGCCTCGCGGCTGGTGCTCGGCGAGCCCTTCAAGAAGGAGGCGGCGGTGGCGAAGCTGTACTCGTCGACGGTGGCCGTCGACAACGCCCGGGAGGCCACCCAGATCCACGGCGGCTACGGGTTCATGAACGAGTACCCGGTGGCCCGCATGTGGCGCGACTCGAAGATCCTGGAGATCGGCGAGGGCACCAGCGAGGTCCAGCGGATGCTGATCGCGCGGGAGTTGGGCCTCGGCGCCTGACCCGTCCGCGGACACCCGGGCCCGTCGCCCCTCCGGGGGCGGCGGGCTCCGCCGTACCCGACGGCGCGCCGTCACGGCAATGTGACGCAGTCCTCGGTGCCCCGGCCCTGCAGATCGCTATGAGGTTAGGCTAACCTACCCTCGACTTGCCCAGGCCGACCCCGGCACGTACCGAAAGCGACCCCGCCATGCCCAGCAACGCCCGAGCCACCTCCCTCACCCGCCGCGGCATCCTCGCCGCGGGCGGCGCCCTCGGGCTCGGCGCCGCGCTCGCCGCCTGCGGCGACGGCGACAAGAAGAAGGACTCCGGCTCCTCCGCTTCGGCCAAGTCCGGCTCCTGGGAGTTCAAGGACGACCGCGGCCAGACCGTGAAGACCGCGGCGACGCCGAAGAACATCGTCGCCTTCACCGGCATGGCCGCCGCCCTCAAGGACTTCGGCGTCGAGGTCGCCGGCGTCTTCGGCCCGACCTACGTCGAGGACCCGAAGACCAAGGAGCGCAAGCCCGACGTCCAGGCGGGCGACCTCGACATCACCAAGGTCAAGGTCCTCGGCAACGTCTGGGGCGAGTTCAACATCGAGGAGTACCTCAAGCTCCAGCCCGAGGTCCTCATCACCGACATGTGGGAGAAGGACGCCCTCTGGTACGTGCCGGAGGAGCAGAAGGCCAAGATCGCGAAGATCGCCCCGAGCGTCGCCCTGTGGGCCTCCGGCAAGTCGATGCCGTCCGTCCTCCAGCGCCACGCCGACCTGGCCGCCTCGCTGGGCGCCGACGTGAACAGCGAGCAGGTCAAGAAGGACAAGGCCCGCTTCGAGGCGGCCGCCGAGCGCCTGCGCAAGGTCGCCCAGGGCAAGAAGGACATCAAGGTCCTCATCGGCTCCGGCGCCCCGGACACCTTCTACGTCTCCACCCCGGTCCGCCCGACCGACACGCTCTTCTTCCAGGAGCTGGGCCTCACCCTCGTCACCCCGACGAAGCTGGACCCGTCCGGCTGGTTCGAGCTCCTCAGCTGGGAGAACGTCGACGCCTACAAGGCCGACGTCATCCTCCTCGACAACCGCACCGGCACCCTCCAGCCCGAGCAGCTGAAGGCCAAGCCGACCTGGGCCGCGCTGCCCGCCGTCAAGGCCGGCCAGGTCTTCCCGCGCGTGACCGAGCCGATCTACTCCTACGCCAAGTGCGCCCCCCTCCTGGAGGACCTGGCCACCGCCCTGGAGAACGCGAAGAAGGTGGCCTGACCCGATGGCGAACGCCGAGACCGCCCCGTTCCAGTTCTTCTCCCTCCAGGTCGACCGGACGCGGCGGCTCGGCCCGTCCCTGATCCGCGTCACCTTCACCGGCGAGGAGCTCAAGGGCTTCGCCGCCGGGGGCCGCGACCAGTCGCTCTCGCTCTTCCTGCCGCACCCCGGGCAGGAGGCCCCGGTCCTGCCGCCGCTGGACGAGCCGGACATGTACGCGATCCTCGGAGCCTGGCGGGCCATGCCCGACGACGTCCGGGCCGTGATGCGCTCGTACACCGTCCGCGAGCAGCGCACCGGGCCGGTGGACGAGATGGACATCGACTTCGCCGTCCACGAGGACGGCGGGCCGGCCTGCCGCTGGGCGCAGCGGGCGGAGCCCGGTGACCGGGTGGTCGTCCTCGGCCCGGCGGTCGCCGACAACACCGCCGTCCGCTTCCGGCCGCCGGAGGGCACCGACTCGGTGCTGATCTGGGCGGACGAGACGGCGCTGCCCGCCGCCTCCGCGATCCTGGAGTGGCTGCCGGCCGGGACCCGGGCCCGGGTCTTCCTCGACGTGCCCCGCTCCGGCGACCGGACGGAGCTCGTGACGGAGGCCGACGCCACGGTCACCTGGCTGGTCCGGGAGGAGGGCGCGCCCTCCGGCCTGGAGGCGGTCACGGCGGCGGAGCTGCCAGGGGAGGCGCCGTACGTGTGGATCGCGGGCGAGTCCGGCGCGGTCAAGGCGCTGCGGCGGCACTTCGTGCGCGAGCGCGGGATCGACCGGCGCCGGGTGACCTTCGTGGGGTACTGGCGCAAGGGGCTGTCGGAGGACGCCCTGCGCGAGGTGCCGGACGAGACGACGCAGGACGCGGCGCAGGACGGCGCCCCGCAGTAGGCGGACAGGTCCGCCCTTTCGCCGCACGGCCCCCCGATCCCCGCCGATCGGGGGGCCGTTGGCATATGACGTTAGGTTAGGCTAACCTTACTTTCGCACTCACGGCTGCGTATCCCGCGTCCCCCGTCCCGGAAGGGCCCCCCACATGCGTTCGCACCTGCTCAACGACACGACGGCGGAGAGCTACCGACGCTCCGTCACCGAAGGAGTCGAGCGGGTGGCGAGGAAACTCGCCACGACACGCGGCCCGTTCACCGGCGTCACCCCCGCCGAACTGGCCCCCGTGATCGACGCCGTGGACCTCGACCGCCCGCTGGGCGACGCCTCCGCCGCCCTCGACGAGCTGGAGGACGTCTACCTCCGCGACGCGGTCTACTTCCACCACCCGCGCTACCTGGGCCACCTCAACTGCCCGGTCGTCATCCCGGCCGTCCTCGGCGAGGCAGTCCTCTCGGCGGTCAACTCCTCGCTCGACACCTGGGACCAGTCCGCCGGCGCCACCCTGATCGAGCGCAAGCTCGTCGACTGGACCACCGCCCGCATCGGCTTCGGCCCCGACGCCGACGGCGTCTTCACCAGCGGCGGCAGCCAGTCCAACCTCCAGGCGCTGCTGCTCGCCCGCGAGGAGGCCGGCACCGCCGACCTGTCGAAGCTGCGGATCTTCTCCTCCGAGTGCAGCCACTTCTCCGTGCAGAAGTCGGCCGGCCTCCTCGGCCTCGGCCAGGAGGCGGTCCTCTCCATCCCGGTCGACGAGAACCGCCGGATGCAGTCCGTCGTCCTCGCCGCCGAGCTGGAGGCCTGCCGCGCCGAGGGCCTCGTCCCGATGGCGATCGTCGCCACCGCGGGCACCACCGACTTCGGCTCCATCGACCCGCTGCCCGAGATCGCCGCCCTCGCCGAGGAGTACGGCGCCTGGATGCACGTCGACGCGGCCTACGGCTGCGGCCTGCTCACCTCGCTCAAGCGCCGCCACCTCCTGGACGGCATCGAGCGCGCCGACTCGGTCACCGTCGACTACCACAAGTCCTTCTTCCAGCCGGTGAGTTCCTCCGCCCTGCTGGTGCGCGACGGAGCCGCCCTGCGGCACGCCACCTACCACGCGGACTACCTCAACCCCCGCCGCACGGTCGCCGAGCAGATCCCCAACCAGGTGGACAAGTCGCTCCAGACCACCCGCCGGTTCGACGCACTCAAGCTGTGGATGACCCTGCGGGTGATGGGCGCGGACGGCGTCGGCGAGCTCTTCGACGAGGTCTGCGACCTGGCCCGGGCCGGTCACGACCTGCTCGCCGCCGACCCGCGCTACGACGTGGTCGTGGAGCCGCAGCTGTCCACCCTCGTCTACCGCTACGTCCCGGAGGCCGCCGCCTCCCCCGCCGAGATCGACCGGGCCAACCTCCACGCCCGCAAGGCGCTCTTCGCCTCGGGCGAGGCCGTCGTCGCCGGCACCAAGGTCGACGGCCGCCAGTACCTCAAGTTCACCTTGCTCAACCCCGAGACCACGGTCGCCGACATCGCCGCCGTCCTCGATCTGATCGCCGGCCACGCCGAGCAGTACCTGGGAGAGAACCTTGTCCACGCCTGAGATCGCTGAGATCCACGACTTCATCGGGATCGGGCTCGGTCCGTTCAACCTCGGACTCGCCTGCCTGACCGAGCCCATCGAGGAGCTGAACGGCCTCTTCCTGGAGTCCAAGCCGGACTTCGAGTGGCACTCGGGGATGTTCCTCGACGGCGCCCACCTCCAGACGCCGTTCATGTCGGACCTGGTGACCCTCGCCGACCCGACCTCGCCGTACTCCTTCCTGAACTACCTGAAGGAGAAGGGCCGGCTCTACTCCTTCTACATCCGCGAGAACTTCTACCCGCTGCGCGCCGAGTACAACGACTACTGCCGGTGGGCCGCGGGCAAGGTCACCTCGATCCGCTTCTCCACCACCGTCGCCTCCGTCGCCCACGACGAGGCCGAGGGCCTGTACCTCGTCACCACCACGGCCGGAGAAACGTTCCGGTCCCGCCGGATCGTCCTCGGCACCGGCACCCCGCCGTACCTCCCCGACTCCTGCGCGGAGCTCGGCGGCGACCTGATCCACAACTCGCGGTACGTGCCGAACAAGGAAGCGCTCCAGCGCAAGAAGTCGATCACGATCGTCGGCAGCGGCCAGTCCGCCGCGGAGATCTACTACGACCTCCTCTCCGAGATCGACGTCCACGGCTACAAGCTCAACTGGGTGACCCGCTCCCCGCGCTTCTTCCCGCTGGAGTACACCAAGCTCACCCTGGAGATGACCTCCCCCGAGTACGTGGACTACTTCCACGCGCTCCCCGAGGAGACCCGCTACCGCCTGGAGTCCCAGCAGAAGGGCCTCTTCAAGGGCATCAACGGCGACCTCATCGACGCCATCTTCGACCTGCTCTACCAGAAGAACTTCGCCGGCCCGGTCCCCACCCGCCTGCTCACCAACTCCGCGCTGCACACCGCCTCGTACGACGAGGCGGGCGGCACGTACACCCTCGGCTTCCGCCAGGAGGAGCAGGAGAAGGAGTACGAGATCGAGACCGAGGGCCTGATCCTCGCGACCGGCTACAAGTACGCCGTCCCCGCCTTCCTGGAGCCGCTCCGCGACCGGCTGCGCTTCGACGGGCAGGGCCGCTTCGACGTCGCCCGCAACTACGCGGTCGACACCACGGGCCGCGAGGTCTTCCTCCAGAACGCCGGTGTCCACACCCACTCCATCACCTCGCCGGACCTGGGCATGGGGGCGTACCGCAACGCCTACATCATCGGGGCGATGCTGGGGTCCGAGTACTACCCCGTCGAGAAGACCATCGCGTTCCAGGAGTTCGCCGTATGACCGTCCGCTTCCGCCCGCTCGATCCCGTCCAGGACGCGGAGCTGCTCCACGCCTGGGTCACCCACCCCAAGTCCGCGTTCTGGATGATGCAGGACGCGACCGTCGAGGACGTCGAGCGCGAGTACACGGCCTTCGCCGCCCACCCGCACCACCAGGCCTTCATCGGTCTGGTGGACGGGATACCCGCGATCCTCATGGAGCGGTACGACCCGGCCCATCTGGAGCTCGTCGGCCTGTACGACCCGCTCCCCGGCGACGTCGGCATGCACTTCCTCGTCGCCCCCACCGACACCCCGGTGCACGGCTTCACCCGCATGGTGATCACCGAGGTCATGCGCGAGCTGTTCGCCGACCCGGCGACCGCCCGCGTGGTCGTCGAGCCCGACGTCGCCAACAAGGCCGTCCACGCCCTCAACGAGGCCGTCGGCTTCGTCCCCGAGCGCGAGATCCAGAAGCCCGAGAAGAAGGCGCTGCTCAGCTTCTGCACCCGCGCGCAGTTCGAGACCGCCGTGGGAGCCGCCGCATGAACCCCGTCGCGCACCTCACCCCCGAGCGCTGGGCCGACGCCAACCGCGCGCTGATCCGCAAGGGCCTCGCCGAGTTCGCCCACGAGCGGCTGCTCCACCCGCAGGAGCTGGGCGAGTCCCGCTACCGGGTGCTCAGCGACGACGGCGCCACCGAGTACCGCTTCACCGCGGACCGCTTCGCCCTCGACCACTGGCAGGTCTACCCCGAGTCCATCAGCCGGCACCGGGGCGACGAGCAGCTGCCGCTCGACGCGCTCCAGTTCGTCACCGAGCTGCGCGGCTCGCTGGGACTGAGCGACGCGATCCTCCCGGTGTACCTGGAGGAGATCTCCTCGACCCTCTCCGGCACCGCCTACAAGGCGACCAAGCCGCAGGTCCCCGCCGCCGAGCTGGCCCGTGCCGACTTCCAGGCGATCGAGACCGGGATGACCGAGGGCCACCCCTGCTTCGTCGCCAACAACGGACGCCTCGGCTTCGGCATCGACGAGTACCGCGCCTACGCCCCCGAGACGGCGAGCCCGATCCACCTGGTGTGGCTGGCCGCCCGCCGCGACCGGGCCGCCTTCACCGCCGGCGCGGACATCGCGTACGAGACCTTCATCCGCGCCGAGCTCGGCGACGCGGCCGTGGACCGCTTCGCCGGGATCCTCGCCGGCCTCGGCCTGGACCTCGCCGACTACCTGCTGATGCCGGCCCACCCCTGGCAGTGGTGGAACAAGCTGTCGGTGACCTTCGCCGCCGAGGTGGCGCAGCAGCGCCTGGTGTACCTGGGCGAGGGCGAGGACGCCTATCTGGCGCAGCAGTCGATCCGCACCTTCTTCAACACCGCCGACCCGGCCAAGCACTACGTGAAGACCGCCCTGTCGGTCATCAACATGGGCTTCATGCGGGGGCTCTCGGCCGCCTACATGGAGGCCACGCCGGCCATCAACGACTGGCTGGCGCAGCTGATCGAGTCGGACTCCGTCCTGAAGGCGGCCCGGTTCTCGATCATCCGGGAGCGGGCGGCGGTCGGCTACCGGCACCTGGAGTACGAGGCCGCGACGGACCGCTACTCGCCCTACCGCAAGATGCTGGCGGCGCTCTGGCGGGAGTCCCCGGTGGAGCGGCTCGCCGAGGGCGAGCGGCTGGCGACGATGGCCTCGCTGCTCCACGTCGACCACGCGGGGGCGTCCTTCGCCGGCGCGCTGATCAAGGACTCGGGCCTGGCGCCGGAGGAGTGGCTGCGCGGCTACCTGGACGCGTACCTGCTGCCGATCCTGCACTGCTTCTACGCCTACGACCTGGTCTACATGCCGCACGGCGAGAACGTGATCCTGGTCCTGGACGAGCGGGGCGCGGTCGACCGGGCGATCTTCAAGGACATCGCCGAGGAGATCTGCGTGATGGACCCGGACGCGGTCCTCCCGCCGGCGGTGGAGCGGATCCGCGCCGAGGTCCCGGAGGACATGAAGCTCCTCTCGGTCTTCACGGACGTCTTCGACTGCTTCTTCCGCTTCCTGGGGGCGACCCTGGCGGCGGAGGGCACGGTCGACGAGGACGTGTTCTGGCGGGCGGTCGCGGAGTGCGTGAAGCGCTACCAGGACTCCAAGCCCGAGCTGGCGGACCGCTTCGCGCAGTACGACGTCTTCGCGGAGACCTTCGCGCTCTCCGCACTCAACCGCCTCCAGCTGCGCAACAACAAGCAGATGGTGGACCTGGCGGACCCGTCGGCGGCGCTCCAGCTCGTCGGCGACCTGGTGAACCCGATCGCGCGGTTCGCCTGACCCCTGCCGAGGCGGGCCCCGGCGGAGTACGGTCCTCCGCCGGGGCTCACCTCTTCGTCCCGGCTGGCCAGGGCACCTCGGGCGCGCGGTACCAGTCGATGCCGAGGGCGTCGAAGCGGTGGGCCTGTTCGCCGAGCCGGACCTTGTACGCGTCCCAGTCGCGGCCGCCGTGATGGACTTCGCCTCGTCTCCGCCGATGTGGACGTACCGGCCGGGGGTGAGGGCGGCGATCTCGCGCAGGACGTCGTCGACGAAGGCGGAGGTGGCCTCCTTGCCGGCGCGGAGGGTGGAGAAGCCGACGTCGATGCCGGTGTACGGCTCCCGGGGCTTCCCGTCGCAGGTCAGCTCCGGGTAGGAGACGAGGGCCGCGTGGGTGTGCCCGGGCAGGTCGATCTCGGGGATCACCTCGATGTGCCGGTCGGCGGCGTGGCGGACGAGGGACCGGTACTGGTCCTTCGTGTAGAAGCCGCCGGGCCCGCCGCCGACCTCGGTGGCGGCACCGACGGCGGTGAGCCTCGGGCGGGAGTCGACCGCGAGGCGCCACCCCTGGTCGTCGGTGAGGTGGAGGTGGAGCTTGTCGATCTTGTAGAGGGCGATGCGGTCGATGTACGCCTTCACCTCGTCGACCGTGAAGAAGTGGCGGGCGACGTCGAGCATGGCGCCGCGGTGGGGGAAGCGCGGGGTGTCGGTGACGGTGCCGCCGGCGATCCGCCAGGCGCGGTGCTGGGGGGTGGTGCGCTCGATGGCGGCGGGGAGCTGCTGGCGGATCGTCTGGACGCCGCGGAAGAGGCCGGCGGGGGTGCGGGCGGTGAGGGTGAGCCGGCCGGGGCCGGAGCGGAGCCGGTAGCCCTCGTCGCCGAGGGGCTCCGCGGCCGGGTCGAGGAGGAGCCGGAGGTCGGCGGCCGGGTCGGTGACGACCGGGAGCGGGAAGCCGGTGGCGGGGCGGAGGCGGGCGGCGAGCTGCTCGGCGACGGCCCGGACGGCGGGGTCGCGGGCGGGGACGCCGATCCGGGTGGCGGCGGTGAGGGCGTACGGGTCGCCGGCGGGCCCGACGGAGGCGGGGAGCGGGATGATCCGGCCCAGCGGGCGGAGTTCGGCCTCGGCGGCGGGGAGGGCCGGGCCGGGGCCGGCGGCGCCGGGGCCGGTCTCCGCACAGCCGGGCGCGGCGGCGAGCAGCAGGACTGTGAGTGCGATCAGACGCCGTCTCACGGGCGGCCCCCTTCGGTGGGCGGATGGGGTCACCCTGCGTACCGGGGCCCGCATCCCGGGGCAAGGTCTGGACCAACATCCCCCTCCAGGCCGATGATCATGCTGTCTCTGCCCGATTTCGGGCAGGATTCTTGCGGGGAGCCCGGAGTACCCCTCAGTATTCATGGGTGCTCGAACGCCGCCCGTCCCACGACGACCTCATCGACCATCTGGTCCGGAGCACCGCGCTCCAGCGCGGTGAGGCCGCCCGGGTGGTGCTCGACGTGCTGGCGTACTTCGACGAGACGACCGAGGAGTTCGTCCGCCGCCGTCACCGCGAACTGCAGTCCGGCGGAGCGGTGAACGCCGAGATCTTCGAACGGATCGCGGGCGAACTGCCGCACCGGGCCGTCGCACCGCCGGAGCTGTCGCTCCGGCAGCTGCGCCGGATCGTCTACGGCTGATCCCGCTTCCCGTCACGCCCGAGCACCACCATCACCAACCGGAGGGGTTTCCTTTATGTGCGGAATTGTCGGTTACATCGGTAAGCGCGACGTGGCGCCGCTGCTCCTGGAGGGCCTGGCCCGCCTGGAGTACCGCGGTTACGACTCCGCCGGCATGGTCATCAACAGCCCGAAGAGCGCGGCGCTGAAGATGGTCAAGGCCAAGGGCCGGGTCCGCGACCTGGAAGCCCGCGTCCCCAAGCGCTTCTCCGGCACCACCGGCATCGCGCACACCCGCTGGGCCACCCACGGCGCCCCCAGCGACCACAACTCGCACCCCCACCTGGACCCCGAGAACAAGGTCGCGGTCGTCCACAACGGCATCGTCGACAACGCCCAGGAGCTCCGCGCCAAGCTGGAGGCGGACGGCGTCGTCTTCGCCTCCGAGACGGACACCGAGGTCATCACCCACCTCATCGCCCGCTCCCAGGCCGAGTCCCTGGAGGACAAGGTCCGCGACGCGCTCAAGGTCATCGAGGGCACCTACGGCATCGCCGTGATGCACGCCGACTTCAACGACCGCATCGTCGTGGCCCGCAACGGCTCGCCGGTCATCCTCGGCATCGGCGAGAAGGAGATGCTGGTCGCCTCCGACGTGGCCGCCCTCATCGCCCACACCCGCCAGGTCGTCACCCTCGACGACGGCGAGATGGCCACCCTCAAGGCCGACGACTTCCGCACCTACACGGTCGCGGGCGCCTCCACCACGGCGACCCCCGAGACCGTCGAGTGGGAGGCCGCCTCCTACGACATGGGCGGCCACGACACGTACATGCACAAGGAGATCTCCGAGCAGCCCGACGCGGTCGACCGCGTGCTGCGCGGCCGGATCGACGACCGCTTCTCCACCGTGCACCTCGGCGGCCTCAACCTCGACCCGCGCGAGGCCCGCACCATCCGCCGCATCAAGATCCTCGGCTGCGGCACCTCGTACCACGCCGGCCTGATCGGCGCCTCCCTCATCGAGGGCATGGCCCGCATCCCGGCCGACGCCGAGCCGGCCTCCGAGTTCCGCTACCGCAACCCGGTCGTCGACCCCGACACGCTCTACATCGCCGTCTCCCAGTCCGGCGAGACCTACGACGTGCTCGCCGCCGTCCAGGAGCTCAAGCGCAAGGGCGCCCGCGTCCTCGGCGTGGTCAACGTGGTCGGCTCCGCCATCGCCCGCGAGGCCGACGGCGGCGTCTACGTCCACGCCGGCCCCGAGGTCTGCGTCGTCTCCACCAAGTGCTTCACCAACACGGTGGTCGCCTTCGCCCTCCTCGCCCTCCACCTCGGCCGCATCCGCGACCTGTCCGTCACCGACGGCAAGCGGATCATCGAGGGCCTGCGCAAGCTGCCGGCCCAGATCGAGGAGATCCTCAAGACCGAGGACGAGATCAAGAGCATCGCCGCCGAGTACGCCGGCGCCCAGTCGATGATGTTCATCGGCCGCGTCCGGGGCTACCCGGTCGCCCTGGAGGCCTCCCTCAAGCTGAAGGAGATCTCCTACATCCACGCCGAGGCGTACCCGGCCTCCGAGCTCAAGCACGGCCCGCTCGCCCTCATCGAGCCCGCCCTGCCGACGGTCGCGATCGTCCCCGACGACGACCTGCTGGAGAAGAACCGCGCCGCCCTGGAGGAGATCAAGGCCCGCTCCGGCCGCATCCTCGCCGTCGCGCACCAGCCGCAGGCGAAGGCCGACCACACCATCGTGGTCCCGAAGAACGAGGACGAGCTCGACCCGATCCTCATGGGCATCCCGCTCCAGCTCTTCGCCTACCACACCGCCCTCGCCATGGGCCGCGACATCGACAAGCCGCGCAACCTGGCCAAGTCCGTCACGGTCGAGTAGTCGCCCGGCGGGACCTGTCACCCGCCGAGCACGCCACGGCACCGGGCCTGTCCCCCGGAGCCGTACGCCGGGCCTGTCCCCCGGCGGAACCGACCGGACACGAGGAACGGCCCCCCGCGCTTCCCAGGAGCGCGGGGGGCCGTTCCGCTTCTTCTCCCTCCGGCGTTACGCGGCCGCCGCCGTGCTGCCGCCGCCCGCCCGGCCCAGGGCCGTCGGCCAGCCGGCGACCGCCGCCGTGGCGCCGTACCAGGCCGCGAGGCCCGCGAGGGCGGCGATCCAGCCGCCCGCCTTGCCGAGGCCCTCGTTGCCCGCCAGCGCGGCGATGCCCGAGAGCAGCAGCGCGAGGAACAGCAGGCCGTGGACGCCCTGCCCGAGGACCCCGCCGCCCTTGGCGGCCAGCGTCAGCGTGAGCGCCAGGAGCGCCCACAGGAGCAGGAAGAGACCGGCGGCGTCCGCCGAGGTCCCGCCGCCCGCTCCGGTCCCCCAGGTGAACCAGAAGGCGCCGAGCGCCGCGAAGGCCGTGCCGTCCCCGGTGTCGCCCGCCCGCAGGGCGAGCAGGCCGACCAGGAAGAGCGCCACGCCACCGACCCAGGTGGCGAGGCCCGCGGCATCGGCTGCCGCGACGTTGTCGATCACACCGGTGCCGCCCAGGCCGAAGGCCAGGAGGGTCAGTCCGAGTGCGAGGTTTCCGAGCGTGCTGGTGCCGTTCCCCGACGCGACGTCCTTGTGCACGACGGGCTCCCTTCGAACGAGCGGTGATGCCGCTTGAGCTGCTGTGTTCCGGTCCTCTTTAACTACCCTTCACAAGCGCACAAATCACCTGAGCCGGGCAGAATTTATCGCCGTGGCACGGGAGTTGGGGAAGCGGGGGGAAGGGCGGAGGTGACGGGAGCGGCGGAAGGCAGGCCCTAGGGGATGACGATCACGGGCCGCTGCGCGCGCCGCGCGAGCCGGCCGGCGACCGAGCCGAAGATCCGCCCGACGATGCCGTGCGTGGAGCCGACCACGATCGCGTCGGCCGAGTACTCGCGGCCGACCTCCTCCAGCTCGTGGCAGATGTCCCCGCCGCGCTCCACCAGGATCCACGGCACCTCGGACAGGTGGTCCGCGCAGGCCAGTTCGAGCCCCAGCACCTCGGTGCGGTGGTCCGGGACGTCGACGAAGACCGGCGGCTCGCACCCCGCCCACACCGTGGTGGGCAGCCGGTTGGCGACGTGCACGATGATCAGTCCGGAGCCGGAGCGCCGGGCCATGCCGATGGCGTACGCCAGGGCGCGCTCGCTGGACATGGAGCCGTCGAAGCCGACCACCACCCCGTGCCGGAAGGCAGGGTCGCAGGCGTGGCGTGGCTGTTCCACCGCGAGGGGGTCGACCGTGGAGTCGGCGACGCGCTTGCGGTCCGCGGGTTCGGGGAATTCGTGACCGGCCATCGGTGTCTCGGCTAGAGAAGTCCTCGTGGGAAGGGACGGTGGAGGGGAGCGGAACAACGGGTGGCGGCGGAGCTGTGTCCGGGAATCATCTTCCCAACCCCATACCCGCAAGGGTACGGCGACACTCCTCTCCTGCCCAGGGCCCGCCGTGCCACACCCGGCGTGCTGACCGCCCGTACGCGGCTGGGCGCACGCGGTGTCCTCCGGAGGATGCACGAAGGGTTCACCATCTGGCAATGCCGGATGTGCCCTACAGGCGTCCTCCGGCCGCCCTCGGGAGAGCCGAACGGGCGTCGCTCAGAGTGACCGGAACGTTCCGTTCCTCGTTCCCCACGGGTCCGGACCACCGACGCAGGGAGACCGCCCGTGCCCGCACCGTCCACCCCCGCCCCCGCCTCGCCCGCCCCCTCCGTCCGCGCCCGCCGGCGCACCCGCGTGCCGGGGCCGGCGGCGCCCGCCGGACCGGAGAGGGGCGGCCCCGCCGGGCCGTGGGCCGGGGGCGGGGCCGAGTCGGGCGGGGCCGGCGGGGGGCCCGGGGACCCGGCCGGGGACGTGGTCCGCTGGGCGGTCTTCTGCTGCGCCCTGGTCCCCCTGGTGCTCGTCGCCTTCGGGATCTCGCTGGGCGGGGCGGGCGGGGCCGCGCTCGGGCTCGCCTCGGTGACGGCCGCGTGCCGGCTGCTGCTGCGCCGGGCGGAGCGGGGGCTGCGCGCGGAGGGCGGGAGGGGGGCCGGGGAGACCGCGGGGACCGGGGGCGCCGGGGGTGCCGGAGGCCGCCGCCGGGGCCGGGCGGACGCGCTGCGCCCCCCTTCGAGTTGACAGGTTCGCACAGCCGATCCCATATGTTTTCAGCCAACTTGAAGTTCCCGGCGCGTCCCTGCCGAAACGGTACGCCAGCCCCTGCCCGCTCACCCGCGAAAGCCCCGCTCCAAGGGGCCGCACCCTACGCGTACGGCCACTTCTCCGTCGCCACGGGCTCCGCGGCCCCCGCGCGGTCGATCTTCGGGGGATCGATCGCTTCACGCCAAGTGGCCTTGTCGACAATCTGCCGGATGGAGAAGTTGTCACGCCGGCGGCACGGGACGCAGTAGATTCGATCATGGGTACCGAAGACTGGGGTCTCGTGCAAAACCGAGGGGAAACGTGGCACAGCGACACGACCAGGGAGACGCGAACACCGAGGGGGGCTTAGCGCCATGAGCCAGGACTCCGCCGCACCGGAGGTCGCACGGAAGCTGTCCGGACGACGCCGTCGCGAAGTCGTCGCGGTGCTGCTGTTCAGTGGCGGCCCCATCTTCGAGAGCTCCATCCCGCTCTCCGTGTTCGGCATCGACCGGCAGGACGCCGGGGTGCCCCGCTACCGGCTGCTCGTCTGCGCCGGCGAGGAGGGCCCCCTGCGGACCACGGGCGGGCTCGAACTCACCGCGCCCTACGGCCTGGAGGCGATCGGGCGCGCCGGGACGGTCGTCGTGCCGGCCTGGCGCTCGATCACCTCGCCGCCGCCGCCGGAGGCCCTGGAGGCCCTCCGCAGGGCGCACGAGGAAGGGGCCAGGATCGTCGGCCTGTGCACCGGGGCGTTCGTCCTCGCCGCGGCCGGCCTGCTCGACGGCCGCCCGGCGACGACGCACTGGATGTACGCGCCGACGCTCGCCAAGCGCTACCCGTCGGTCCACGTGGACCCGCGGGAGCTCTTCGTCGACGACGGGGACGTGCTCACCTCCGCCGGCACCGCGGCCGGAATCGATCTGTGTCTGCACATCGTGCGGACCGACCACGGCACCGAGGCCGCGGGCGCGCTGGCGCGCCGGCTGGTCGTCCCGCCGCGGCGCAGCGGCGGTCAGGAGCGCTACCTCGACAGGTCTTTACCCGAGGAGATCGGCTCCGACCCGCTCGCCGAGGTCGTGGCCTGGGCGCTGGAGCACCTCCACGAGCAGTTCGACGTGGAGACCCTGGCGGCCCGTGCGTACATGTCACGGCGGACCTTCGACCGCCGCTTCCGCTCGCTGACCGGCTCCGCGCCGCTCCAGTGGCTCATCACCCAGCGGGTGCTCCAGGCGCAGCGGCTCCTGGAGACCTCCGACTACTCGGTGGACGAGGTCGCGGGGCGCTGCGGCTTCCGCTCGCCGGTGGCGCTGCGCGGCCACTTCCGGCGGCAGCTCGGCTCCTCGCCGGCCGCCTACCGGGCGGCCTACCGGGCCCGGCGGCCGCAGGGCGATCCGGTGACGGCCGTCCTGGAGCCGGCCGTGCCCACCCAGGTGGGCGCCGGGATGCGGCGCCCCGGGGGGCCGCTGGATCCGGGCAAGCCGTCCGGCGACGCCTACTCGCCGGGCCGGGCCGCACTGCCGGGCCAGCGCAGCGCGCCGTAGCGGCGCCGGGGACCTGTGCCGCCACAAGCGGCGCGACGCGGTACCGACGGGCGTCCGGGGACACCTCCCCCGGGCGCCCGTCGGCGCGTCCGGCAGGCGCCCGTGCGCACCTCTCCCCCGCCCCCGCCGCCTAAGGTAGGACGCATGAACGATCGCATGGTGTGGATCGACTGCGAGATGACCGGGCTCTCGCTGACGGACGACGCACTCATCGAGGTGGCCGCGCTGGTCACCGACTCGGAACTGAACGTGCTCGGCGAAGGCGTGGACATCGTGATCCGCCCTCCGGACCGGGCCCTGGAGACCATGCCGGAGATCGTGCGCCAGATGCACACGGCCTCCGGACTGCTCGACGCGCTGCCCGGCGGGACCACGCTGGCCGACGCGGAGGCGCAGGTCCTGGCGTACATCCGCGAGCACGTGAAGGAGCCGGGCAAGGCTCCGCTGTGCGGGAACTCGGTCTCCACCGACCGCGGCTTCCTCGCCCGGGACATGCCCGCCCTGGAGAGTCACCTGCACTACCGGATCGTCGATGTGTCCTCGGTCAAGGAGCTGGCGCGCCGCTGGTACCCGAGGGCGTACTTCAACAGTCCGGAGAAGAACGGCAACCACCGGGCGCTCGCCGACATCCGCGAGTCCATCGCGGAGCTGCGCTACTACCGCGAGGCGGTCTTCGTCCCGCAGCCCGGTCCGGACTCGGAGACCGCGAAGGAGATCGCGGCCCGGCACGTCGTCCCCGCGGAGTAACACCCTCCGGGAGGGCCCGCTCGCGCACCCGGGGAAAACGTGTGCGCGAGCACCCCTCGGAACCCTGTAGACTTCTTCTCGGCCGGTCGGGGAAACCTTCGGGAAAACCGCCGGTCATGGTGGGTATAGCTCAGCTGGTAGAGCACCTGGTTGTGGTCCAGGATGTCGCGGGTTCGAGTCCCGTTACTCACCCTGAATGATCAAGGGCTGACCTGTGAAAACAGGTCAGCCCTTCGTCATATGCGGATCCTTGGGAACATCACGGGAACACGGGTGTCCGACCCCGGTCGTATCGTCTGCCCATGGCGAGCATCGTGGAGCGGCCCAAGAAGGACGGCACCTGCACCTTCCAGGTGAAGTGGCGCCAAGGCGGACAGTGGCAGACGGAGAACTTCGGCAACAGCACGCTGGCCGAACAGTTCAAGGCCCTCGTCGAGGCGCACGGCGGCCGCTGGCCACACGGATGGGTGCGCGGCGAGGGGTTCGTCGAGCAGCCCCGGATCCCCGGCGACATGCCCCTGGTGACGTACGCCACTCGCTACGTCGACCGGCTCACCGGGATCGACGATCGGACCCGCGAGGACTACCACCGCGAGATCCGCATCCACTTCTCCCTCATCCGGCACACCGACGGGGCCGGCGTCGAGCGGGAAGCGACGATCTGCAACCTCACGCAGGACGACGTGTCCGCCTGGGTGCGCGTCGAGGAGAGCGGTGAGAGGGACCCTGAGGACCCTGAGAAGTGGCTCCGGCGCGAGGCCGACCCCAAGTCCATCCGGAACCGCCACGGGCTGCTCTACTGCGTCGTGCAGGCCGCTGTGGAGTCCGAGCCCCAGCTGCGCACGAAGAACTGCTGCGGCAAGACCCGGCTCCCCCGCGTGGACGATCACGTCGACGAGGAGATGACGTTCCTCGAGCGCGAGGAGTACCAGCGGATCGCCGCCGAGATCACCGACCCGGACGCCCGGGACCTGGCCGACTGGCTCGTCGGCACCGGGATGCGCTGGAGCGAGGCCAGCGCGCTGAGGATCTCCGACCTGTCCCTGAACTCGGACCGCCCGTCGGCCAACATCCAGCGGGCGTGGAAGAAGGCGAAGAAGGGCAGCACCGGGGGCGCGTTCTACCTCGGGCCGCCCAAGACGAAGAAGGCCCGGCGCCTGCTGCGCCTGGCGCCCGCGCAGGTGGAGCTGGCACGGCGGCATGCGGCCGGCCGGCGCCCGGACGACTTCCTGTTCCGCACCGCCACGGGGAAGTCGTGGCGGCACGCGAACTACTACAACCGAAAGTGGCTGCCCGCGGTGCAGAAGGCCATGGAGAAGGGGTTGCCGAAGCGGCCCCGGCTGCATGACCTCCGGCACACGCACGTGTCGTGGCTGATCGCGGCGAGGATCCCGCTGCCGGCGATCCAGATTCGGCTCGGGCACGAGAGCATCCAGACGACCGTGGACCGGTACGGGCATCTTGTGCAGGGCCTCGACGACGACATCGCGGTGGCCGTCGAGGCGGCAATGGCGACCCCGGCACCGCAGGCGGGGCTACGGGCGGTACGGAGCGCCTAGTGGGGGTGGGACGGGGGCGTCTCGCCGTCGTCCCAGTTCTGCTGCCAGAGGCCGGAGCCGATGATGTGCTGGAGGCAGCGGTTCATCTCGTCGCGGAGGTCATCGGTCATCTGCCCCTCGAGGACTCCCCAGACGAGGGTTCCGGGTGCGTTGATCGGGACGACGATGTGGCCATCCGGCATCAGCTCCTTGGGTACGAACTCGATGCGGACAGACTCGCGTGCGCGCTGCTGCTTCGCCGTTCCTTCGTCAGCCATGTGACCCCCATTGGCGTGGCCTGCACCGTTCGAGCATCAGTTCGATCGTGACGGCATAAGCAGGCTACCGGACGTGCGCGCCCCCCAGGCGGGTGCCCATGTTGCCAGGTCGATGAAGGTTTGACTACACCCTGCACATGCTTGTCACGCTGTGCGAAGCGGTGGCCTGGAATATGCCAGACGGCTACTTCTCGGTGGGCCCCAGCACATCCAGGAAAGCGGCCAGCGCGTCGACCTGTTCCGGGGTGAGGCGGTCGGCGCGCGCCATCAACGCATGGACGCGGGTGGATTCCGCTTGCACGGTGGAGATGCCGAAGAACTGCTCGCCGGCCGCGCTCTGCACGACGTGCAGGGGGACCTGGAGGCCGACGGCCATACCGACGATCGCGGGGTATTCGGGCGGGATCACGGCGAGACCGGTCTCCAGGCGGTGGAGCCAGGAGCTCTTGACGGCCTGCTCCCCGGTCTCCGGGTCGAGGCAGCGCCGGGCCAGCTTGTCGTAGCTGAGACCGAGTTCGGCCCTGCGTCTCCTGACCAGCTCCCTGAGCGCGGGCCGCGGGGCCTCCGCGCGCGGGCGATCTTCGGTAGCCATGAGGCTCATCCTGCCACTCCGTGTCATGTCATGGGCTGTGGGGTGTCCATGCGGCCAGAGAGGCAAGTGACGCATCCCCCCTGCTGGCAACCGGTCTGCCGTCCAAGTTGCTGGACGAAGTGTCCACGCTATACAGCGGCGCACGCTAGGGCGCACAGGGGTTTTGACGCAATCACCACACGCCCGTCCAGGCCGATGGACATGTCGTCCAAGCTATGCAATGCTCAAGCCATCCAAGCAGTGCAACAGATTGCCGCACGAGGTGGACATGGCATCCCCTGACCAGGCGCAGGCCCCTGCGCACCCGCTCTACAAGCTCCTCGACAGGAGCCTCCTCGCCCGCCTGATGGAGCGCACCGGAACCGGCGCCTCCCTCAGCATCCGAGGACTCGCCTCGGAGGTCGGCGTCGCGCACGGCACCATCGGCAACCTGCTGACCGGCGAGCAGGAGTTCGTCGTCGAGCCCACCGCACACGCCATCTGCGGTGTGATCGGCGTCGACCTCTTGATCCTCTTCGCCCCCGAGGGACGCGCCACCCGGCACATCAACCGGCCCCGCCTGGCGGCCCAGCGATGAACCGCTACCTCTACCCCGAAGCCGCCAAGGAGCTGCGCGTCGAGGAGTCGTGGCTGCGGCGGCACATCAAGGAGCTGCCGCACTCGAAGAAGGGCCGCGTCGTCACCTTCACCGACGCGGACCTCGAGCGCATCGACGCTCTGTTCCACCACGAGCCGACGGTGGGCGCTCTCGCCCTCGTCCCGGCGCCGGCCCCCGGCGCCCACCCGCTGGCCAATCTCCGGCCGCTGCCCTCGCGCGGCAGTGCCGTACGGACCGGCTGAAACACAAGCGGGGCCGCCCGGACCGGGCCTGGTCCAGGAAGCCCCTCGGCACCTCAACCCAGAGAGAAGAGGAACCGTGAGCACGAACCATATCCCCCACACGGACGACCCGTTGACGGTCACCACCCTCGACGGCACGGTGTGGCAGCGCTCCGGCGTGACCCACACGGGCCGCGGCCTGTACGTCCTCGACGGCGTCACCGTCTGCCCCGACCACATCATGGCGACGCTCGACGAGCTGGCCGAGCACGGCATCAAGGCGCTGTCCCAGCCCCTCGCCCCGTCGGCCGAGGACGTCACCCCGCAGGTGCAGAAGCTCCGCGAGATCCTCGCCGGCCAGCGCGCCGAGCAGCGCCACCTCGTCGACCCGCTCGACCACACGCTCGAGGCCCTCGCCCCGCGCACCCAGGACGGGGGCGCGTGATGACGCTGAACCCGATCGGCATCCGTCTCGCCCCGGGTGCCCTGCTGGGCCGCCTGTCCGCCGACATCATCCGGTACACCACGCTGCTCTCCCTCGTGACCGAGTGGCGCGACGAGCAGGCCCGCCAGGACGTCATCACCTCCCTCGACAACCTGGCCGTCGTCGCCGAGGACGCGACCGACGAGACGGAGATCCTGGCCCGCGTCCGGGCTGTCGAGTGCGCCGCCGACATGGACCCGGCCGACGTCGCCATCACCCTCGACCAGCTGGTCCGGCTCCGTGACGAGCTCGACAAGACGATCGCCGACATCCGCAGCACGCACCTCGTCCTGTCCGGGCGGCTCGGATGACCGGCCGCCACGCCCACGACGCGCGCCGCTGCCGCCTGTGCGCACCGCTTCGCCACCCCTCGCAGCGCGACACCCGCCGCGCCCTACCCCTGCTCCTCCCCGCCCAGACCCGGAGGCCCTCGTGAGCTTCAGCGCAACGTGGTTCCTGACCCTGCAGACGTCCGTCCGTAGCTCCACGGCCGTCGGCCCGGTCCTGTACATCGAGCCGGACGGCATGGCCTACGGGGCCATCAACCTGCAGATGCGGTCCGGCCTCACGCTCGACGAGAAGGTGCAGATCGCGGACCGCGTCGCCGCCGAGGTCACCCGCTGGCGGGACGAGATCGCCGCCCGCGCGGACCAGGAGCGCACGGCCGCCGACGAACTGGCCGCGGCCCGCGCCGAGATCGCCCGCCTCAAGGGCGAGCTGGACGGCGACGCCGAGTGAGCGCCGAGGAGGCGCAGCGGCTCCGCCTGCTGCGCTGGGCCGCCGGCCAGTGGAAGGGCGAGTGGACCACGCGTCGCGTGCAGCACCTCTACCAGGCCCGCTTCGGCCCGGGCGACTGGCGGCGCAAGGCCCGCGGCGACCTCGACCAGCTGGCGCGGCAGGGCCTCCTCATCGAGCACGGCCCGGAGAACCAGCGGCACTTCACCCTCAACACCTGGAACGGAGGCAGCCCGTGATCGCCACCGGGAGCGACGACTACTCGCAGGCCCTCGCCGAACGCATCGGCCAGTTCATCGTGGACGCCGACGCGAACGCGCCCCGCAGCTTGCAGAAGGCCATCGGCCCGAGCGAGGTCGGCGAGCCGTGCGAGCGGCAGCTCACCTACAAGATCCTCGACTGGCCCGAGACCAACCACAACCGGGACCCGATCGCCGCGATCATCGGCACCGGATTCCACATGTGGATGGCCGAGAAGTTCGAGGCCCGCCAGGCCCCGCTGCCCGACGGGCGCCCGCGGTACCGCATCGAGGAGCGCGTCACGGTCCGCGACGGCTACACGCCGGCCGCCACCGTCGCCGGGAGCAGCGACCTGTTCGACCGGCTCGCGCTGCTCAACAACGACTGGAAGCTCGTCGGCAAGAGCAGCCACGACAAGTACCGACGGCAGGGCCCGGGCGACAAGTACCGCGTCCAGGCCCACCTGTACGGCCTCGGGCAGGAGAACGCCGGGAACCCCCCGGCGCGGGTCGCGGTCACGTTCATCGCCCGGCACCACGAGCTGATGGTCCACGTCTGGTCCGAGGCGTACGACCGGCAGGTCGCCCTCGACGCGCTCGCCCGTCTCGATCGGATCCGCGCCCGCGCCCAGTCCCTGGAGCTCGACCTCCACCCCGAGCGCTGGGACACCGTCCCCACCACCGACAAGCCGACGTGCCGGTTCTGCCCGTGGCTCAAGCCCGGTAGCACCTCGCTCACCGACGGCTGCCCCGGGGTGCAGAACAGCAACCCCGGCTCGTCCCTCAGCGCGCTCATCGCGTGAACCACCCCAACCAGGAGCACACACCGTGACCACACCTCAGCAGTACCAGGCGCCGGACGCCGACGACTTCCTCATGGGCGGCGGCGGCGCCCCCACCGCCAAGTTCCCCATGCCCGGCACCACCGTCAGCGGCCGCATCACGCAGAAGCCGACCGTCGAGCAGCAGCGCGACATCAAGACCGGCGACTCCAAGTTCTGGTCCGACGGCAACCCGATGATGCAGCTCGTCGTCACCGTCCAGACCGACCTGCGCGACCCCACCATCGACGAGGACGACGGCCGCCGCCGCCTCTTCGTCAAGGGCGTCATGAAGAACGCCATCGCCGACGCCGTCCGCATGGCCGGCGCCCGCGGCCTCGAGGTCGGCGGCACCATCGCCGTCACCTACACCCACGACGGGGTCGCCAAGGAGCGCGGCATGTCCCCGCCGAAGCAGTACACCGCGACGTACACCCCGGCCGCGCAGGCCGCGCTCCACACCCCTGACCCGGGCACCACGGCGCCGCAGCAGTACGCCCCGCCGCCGGCCGCGCCCGCGCCCGCCCCGGCCGCGCCGCCGGTGGGCCTGTCGCCGCAGCAGTACGCCGCCGCGCAGCAGAACCCCGCCACCCAGGCGCTCCTCGCCCAGCAGCAGGCCCAGGCCGCGAACGCCGCCGCACCCCCGCCGTTCTAGTCCCCCCACCCGAACACCGTCCGGGGCCGCGCGACTCCCCCGCTCCGCCGCCCCGGACGGGCCAACCCCGCAGAAAGCAGACCCACATGACCGAGCGCCCGTACACCGACGACGACCTCCGCACCGAGGCCGCCCGCCAGCACGCCAGCCTCACCGAGGACCCCGACTTCGTGGGCGTCGGCGAGGCGATGGAGGGCACCGAGATCAACAGCCGCCTCCCGTCGGCCGAGGCCGACGGCGAGGAGGGACTGCACTGGGACATGGCCCTCGACAGCAACGAGTTCGAGGCGGCCCAGCGCGCGATCCACAGCCTCATCGCCAGCGCGGCCGACACGTCCGAGTGGGCCGTCGCACTCGGCGCCGACGGGCTGGTCCCGTACGACGGGCAGCTCACCCTCGACGGCGCGGACAAGCCGCTCGCCCGCATCCACTTCGCCTTCGACGCGGACACCTCCGAGGAGATGCGCCTCGCCCTCGTCCAGGGCGTCGGCGGCGCGATCGCCCGCTACCTCTGACCGTCCCTGCCCCGCCTCGGCCCCATGGCGTGATGCCGCCGGATCGGCTCCGGCCCGAGGCACTACCCCCCGAACCGCACCACGCAAGGAGCCGAAGTTGAGCGACACCACACCCGACATGCTGACCGCGGCGCTCGCGCTGCACGCGGCCGGCTGCTCGGTGGTCGCCGTCAGGACGGACGGCTCGAAGCGCCCCACCGGCGGATGGAAGGCGGGCCAGGCCGAGCGCTCCACGGAAGACCGCGTCCGCGCGCTGTTCGCCCACGGGCACCCCGGGGTGGGCATCATCTGCGGCGCCGTCTCCGGCGACCTGGAGATGCTCGAGCTCGAGGGCCGCGCCGTCGACGAGGGCGTCCTCACCGCCCTCGTCGACATCCTCGCGAACTCCGGGCTCGCCGACCTGTGGCAGCGCATCGCCACCGGGTGGCTCGAGCGCTCCCCCTCCGGCGGCCTCCACTTCCACTACCGCGTCGAGGGCGGCGCCCCTGGGAACACGAAGCTGGCGTCCCGCCTGGCCGAGGAACACGAGCTCACCGCCCAGGAGCGGGACCTCCTCGCCCGCCACCCGGGGAAGAAGATCCTGCGCGGCCTCATCGAGACCCGCGGCGAGGGCGGGTTCGTCGTCACCGCCCCGTCGCACGGCACCGTGCACCCGACAGGCCGCCCGTACGAACTCCTCGACGGCGGGCCCGCGACCCTGCCGACCATCACCGTCGACGAGCACCGCGCACTGCACACCGTGTGCCGCATGCTCGACGCCGTCCCCGCGGACGAGGCCCCGGACGGCATCCGCGCGCTCGCGGCGCCGGCCGCGCCGGTCGACGAGGCGGCCGCGTTCCTCTTCTCCACCAACACCACCGCCCTCGGCGGCCTGTCGCCGCTCGACGACTACGAGCAGCGCACCCCGTGGGCCGACATCCTCACCCCGCACGGCTGGCGCCCCCTCTTCCGCAGCGGGCCGACCACGTACTGGCAGCGCCCCGGGAAGGACGGCAAGGAACCGTCGGCCACCACCGGCCGCGCCATGGACCGCGACCGGCTGTACGTCTTCACCACCAGCACCGAGTTCCAGGCCGAGGTGCCGTACACCAAGGCCGGGGCGTACGCGCTCCTCAACCACGGCGGCAACCACTCCGCCGCCGCGAGCGCGCTGCGCCGCCAAGGCTACGGCGAGCCCGCGCCCGAGCCGGTCCGCCACCTCGCCGCCGTCCCCGCACCCCGGACCGCGCCCCCCGTGGACGGGACCGCCGCGCTCAGCGTCGTCGTGCAACACCCCGCGGCCGACACAGGGCCGGAGACGTACAGCCGCACCGACGACGGAAACGCGCTCCGTCTCATCGACCTCCACCAGGACGAGATCCGGTTCGTGCCCCAACGCGGGAAGTGGCTGACCTGGGACGGGCACCGGTGGGCCTGGGACGAGGCCGGCACCGTCCGCGAGATGGCCCGCGCCATCGCGCGCGACCTGCCCAGCGGCGAGGGCGAGGCCAAGCACCGCATGCGGTCCCTCTCCGCCGCCGGGATCGCCGCCATGGTCACCATGGCCACCACCGACCCGCGCACCGTCGCCCACGCCCACCAGCTCGACGCACACCGCATGCTCCTCAACACCCCCGCCGGGGCCGTCGACCTCACCACCGGGCAGCTCTCCGCCCCCGACCCGATCGAGATGCACACCCGCGCCACCCGCGTCGCCCCCGACGCCACGCTGCCCACCCCGCGGTGGGACAAGTTCCTCGCCCAGACCTTCGGCCCCGACCAGGAGCTGCGCGGCTACGTCCAGCGGATGGCCGGCTACGCCGCGTCCGGCTCCGTGAAGTGGCACATCCTGCCCTTCCTCCACGGGCCCGGCGGCAACGGCAAGGGCGTGTTCCTCAACGTCATGCGCGCCGTCCTCGGCGACTACGCCGCGACCGCGCCGAACGCGTTCCTCATGGCCGGGGCCCAGCGGCACGAGACCGAGATCGCCCGGCTCCACGGGCTGCGTCTCGTCATCGCCTCCGAGGTCAACCAGGAAGCGAAGTTCGACGAGGCCAAGGTCAAGGAACTCACCGGCGGCGACGGCCTCACCGCGCGGTTCATGCGGCAGGACCACTTCACCTTCGAGCCCACGCACAAGCTGTTCCTGATGGGCAACCACCAGCCGCGCGTCTCCGCCGGCGGGAAGTCGTTCTGGCGGCGCCTGCGTCTCCTGCCCTTCACCCGTACCCCCGACGAGGTCATCGAGGACCTCGACCTCCTGCTCATCTCCGAGGAGGCCCCCGGGATCCTCGCGTGGATCATCGCGGGCGCCGTCGACGCGTTCAAGGACGGGCTGCGCGACCCCGCGTCCGTCACCGCGGCGACCGCGCAGTACGCCGCGGAGGAGGACGCGCTCGCCCGCTTCCTCGACGAGGCGTGCCACGTCGGTGGCGGCGCGCAGGTCCGCACCGCGACCGAGGTGTTCCGCAGCGCGTACGAGCGGTGGTGCCGTGCCGAGGGCGAGGATCCGCTCCCGTCGAGGCAGCTCGGCCGTGAGCTGAAGGACCGCTTTCAGATTGTGCGAAAGCCCAGCAACGGGACGTACTCGTACATCAACGTCGCCCTCCAGGCCCCGGCCGAGGATCGGTGGGACGACCAGTGACCATGATCAAAGTGCCGTTGCAGTGCCATCGAAGTGCCGTTGAAAGTTCCATCGGAATCCAGCGTTTCCGCAGGTCAACCGCACACAGTGCCATCAGTGCCGTTGAAATGCAGGAACCGGCTCCATGCGCACGCAAGAGCATCAATGCCGAGAAGGTGGCACTGACGGCACTGACGGCACTGCCACCCCACCTGACCAGCGAAAACAGCAGTGCCATCAACGGCACTGCAACGGCACTGCCCCTCGGCGGCACCCGATGACTCTGAACCCGGGCATCGCAGCCAAGATCGCCGCCACCGCCGACCACGCCAAGCCCGGCACCTGCCCCCGCTGCGACGCACCCGTACTCCGCGCACGCGCCGGCCGCATCGCCGCCCTCGACGTCACCGCAGACCCCACACCCCTCGACCTCGCCGCCGAGATCCTCGCCCGCCTCGATGGACGCCTCACCTGGCGGTTCATCACCACCGCCCTCGGCACCCAGCGCATCGCCTGGCGCAGCCCCAGCGTCCCGACCACCGACCCCGTCATCGCCGACCACACCTGCCCGCCCCAGCCCATCCAGGAGGCCCTGCTGTGAGCCCCATCCCCCGCTCCTTCACCCTGGCGCTCCCGCCCGGGCTGAAGCTCCTCAACGCCAACCAGCGCGTCCACCACCGCGTACGCGCCGAGGCCACCAGCCGCATCCGCACCGCCGCCATGAACGCCTGCTCCGAAGACCCCACCATGCGCGCCGCCCTCGTCCTCGCTGGCGACCAGCCGCTGCTCCGCCACGCGTACATCCTCGGAGTGCTCCACCCTCCGTCGCGGCGCCGCGCCGACCCCGCCAACTGGTACCCCAGCTTCAAGTCCGCCGTCGACGGGATCGTTGACGCCGGCGTCCTCGAGGACGACGACCACACCAGGGTCGTCGGACCCGACATGCGCATCGGCCCCGTCGTCCCCGGCGGGCAGCTCGTCCTCCACATTCAGGAGCTCACCACCGAGCAGCACGCCATGTTCCAGTGGGCCGGGCAGGCGGCCGCGTCATGAGCCTCACCCTCGACTGGCGAGTCCTGGCCGCCTGCGCCGCGCCGACCGTCAACCCGGAAGTCATGTACCCCGGGTCCATGACCGGGCCCCATACCGCAGAGGCCCGCAAGATCTGCCGCACCTGCCCCGTCAAGGCGGACTGCCTCACCCACGCGCTCGAGACCGACCAGCGCGAGGGCATCTGGGGAGGTCTCACCCCGAAGGAGCGGGGCCGGTTCCGTGCGGGCGACGGAACCCACCTCGACCCGGATGGGCGGCTGCGTAAGCCGTGCGGTACCGACAGGGCGTTCCGCGTCCACAAGACGTACGGCGAGACCTGCAACGTCTGCCAGGAGGCGCACGACGCCCGCGTCTTGGCCCAGCGCCGACGCCTCCTCGAGGAGGCCCACGCCGCCGGCGGTAGCACCGCTGCTGCCGCCGTTCACCGCCGCATCGGCGAGCCCGTATGCGACCTGTGCCTCGCAGCGCAGGCCCGCGACTCGGCCAACCGCCGCGCCCGCCGCAACAGCGTGAAGGCCGAGCGTGCCCTCACCTGAACATGCAGCAGGGCCGCCCTCGCCGTCATCGACGCCACCACCTGCGGCGACACCGACCACGCCCGCGCCACCCGCGTCGCCACCTACCTCGCCAGCAGCGGCTGGACCATCACACCCGCCTAGGAGAACCCCGTGAGCTCCCGTAGTAAGCGCAAGCAGGTACCCGGAGACATGTTCCCCGGCATGCCCGACATGCTCGCCAAGAAGCCGCCGAAAGCCGAGGAGGGCGAGCATGAGGCCCGCACCCTCGACGAGGCCATCGCCCGCACCCACGAGATCCTCGACGAGGCCCTCGCCGCCTACCCGGAGACGGCCGGGATCTACTGGATGTTCTCCGGCGGCAACGACTCCGTCATCGTCGGCCACCTCCTTCGCGGCCGGTACAACGCAGTCCTCCACGTCAACACCGGAACCGGAATCCCCGAGACCACCCACCACGTTCGCGACGTTGCCGACGCCTGGGGCGACACCCTCCACGAACTCCACCCGCGGAACACCTACGACGACCTCATCCTCGGCAAGGTCATCGCCTCCACGGGCCCCAACGCCGGCAAGCGCGCCGTCTGGAAGGGCTTCCCCGGCCCGGCCGGCCACAAGGTGATGTACCGCCACCTCAAGGACGAACCGCTGATGACGTTCCGCAACAGCGTCCTCGGCGACCAGCGGCGCCTCCCGCGCGCCGAACGCAGGCGAGTGATCTACCTCGGCGGGATGCGCTGGGCCGAGACCGACCGCCGCTTCCGCAACGCCGAAGCCATCGACCCGGCCGGGTCCATCGTGTGGGTGTCGCCCCTCGTCCACTGGACCGACGCCCACATGCGCGAGTACCGGTCCCGGCACCGCTGCCAGCAGGACCACGACCACGCCAAGCACCGGCTGTGCTTCGAGGGCGCTCTGCCGCTGAACGAGGTCACCGAGCACATCCACATGTCCGGCGAATGCCTGTGCGGCGCCTACGCCAAGCCGGGGGAACTCGACGAGATTGAGTTCTTCTACCCGGAGACCGCGGCCCGGCTGCGGGCGCTGGAGGGCCGGGCTGAGGCGGCCGGGCTTCCGGCCTGCCGCTGGGGCCAGAAGCCGCCGGGTGAGTCCAGCGATGCCGCGGCCGGGCGTCTCTGCTCGTCCTGCGTGAGCGTCCCCGGCCAGGACGACCTGATCGACCAGTGGCGCGATGCCGGCCTCATCACCGAAGACCAGCACGCCGCATTCCTCCGCACCGCCTGACATGCCGCAGCCCTCCCCGCACGAAGGAAGCGCGCGGGGAGGGCCGGCACCACCGTACCCACCCAAGGAGCCCTACGTGACCACCTGGACCACCCGCACCACCGTCAGCACCCGACACGAGTGGGAGGTGCCCGCCCGCGAGCCGTGGGGTGCCGACTTCGGACAGGTCGAGTCCGCCACCACTGCAGCGCTACGGCACTACCGGCGCCACTACGGCCTCGGCGACAACGACACCGTCCCCGACGACGCCCTCCGCTTCAAGGTCACCGACGAGGCGATCGTCATCAGCTTCACCATCGACGCCGCCGCCTGACCCCCACCCCGTCCCCGCCGGGCCGCCCACACGGCCCGGCCCACCCAAGGAGCCCCACGTGACCAACCAGCCCACCCGCCCCGCCATGACGATGCGTGAGATCCGCCTCGCCCTCGGGCACAACGTCGAGCCCGTCACCGCCCGCCAGACCGGACAGCAGCCGGACACCTGCACCTGCGGCCACCCCCAGACCCGACACAACACCGCCTGCGCCCACTGCCCCTGCATCGGCTACGCCCAGACCTGGCCCCCGCAGACCGGACAGCAGCCGGACCCGGCGCCGATCGAGCCCGGCCAGGTATACCGGCCGACCGAGGGCAACGCCGCCCGCCTTCCCGAGGGCCGAGCCACCGTCACCAATGTGTGGCCGGGCACTGAGACGGAGCGGTCGATCGCAGTCGACATCGCCACCGTCGACCAGGGCCTCCCCGCCACGGTGCACAGCCTCATGCTCGAATCCCAGCTCCGACGCTGGTACGTCCTCGACATCCCCGCCACCGCCGCCGGGCTGGATGCCAGCCAGCCGGCCACCGACCAGACGCAGCCCCCGCGCGTCGCCTGGCGCATCGAGCACTACGACCCGCAGGCGAAGGAGTGGGTGCCGCAGGCCCGCTACACCACCCACGAAGAGATCGTCGACCGGATCGCCACCCTGAACGCCCGCTTCCCCCTCTGGGCGGACAAGCAGCCCGTCAAGCGCCGCATCGTCCGTGAGACGACCACCTGGACCGTCGAAGGGACCGACCAGTGACCCAGCCCACCAGCCCCGCCTACCGCACCGCGCGCGAGCGCCTCTACACCGCCGCCACCGGCTACGGCCGCATGCCCGAAGCCGACGCCACCCAGCTCCTCGACACCCTCCTCGCCGAGACCCGCGCCACCGCCCTCGCCGAAGCCGCCGCAGCCGACACCGAGGAGACCGACCAGTGACCCAGCCCAGCGCCGAACAGCAGCCCACCAGCACCAGGCTGCGGCAGCTCATCCTCAACGTCCTGACTGGCCGTGCCGTGTGCCCCGCGCCACGCCCCGTAGACGAGGCCACGAGCCTCCTCGACGCCCACCAGGCCGAGGTCCGCACCGCCGTCCTCCGCGAAGCCGCCGACGCCATCGACGCCACGTTCACCGGACCGGACCGCGACCGCTACGCCCGCTACGGCGCCGACCTGCTCCGCCGCATGGCCGAGGAGGGGCGATGACGACCTGTGGCATGTGCGAGACCGTCGCTGGCACCGCCCAGCTCTGCACCAGCTGCACCCGGGCCCTCGACAAGCGCCTCGGCCGCATGCCCCGCCTCTACGCCGCCCTGGCCCCGTTCCTCACCCCCACCGCCACCCGCGAGCCCGGGGGCACGCCCGCCGGCCGCACCGAGGCGCCCCTCCCCGTGGTCGAGCACGTCCTCGACCTCCGCGGCCCCGGCGGCATCGTCGGCATCCTCGAGGACTGGCGCGCCGCCATGTACCGCGACCGAGGACAGACCGCCCCCGCGTCCACCGGGGCCATCGAGACCCGCATCGCCCACGCCGCTGACACCCTGCGCAGCAACCTCCCCGCCATCGCCGCCGAATGGCCCGCCGCCGGCCTCCTCGCCCGCGAGATCCGCGACCTCGAACAGGCCGTCGCCACCATCACCGGCGCCGTCAACCGCCCCCGCGGCACCCGCCTCGGCCCCTGCCCCGCCCAGCACGCCGACGGCACCCTCTGCGGCGCCACCCTCCGACTCGCCCCCGGGGCCCGGGTCATCACCTGCCCCTGGTGCGCCACCACCTACCCGCCCGCCACCTGGACCGGCCTCCACGCCCTCATCGCCCACGACACCCAGGACGCTGTCGCATGAGCGCCACCACCACCGACCCGCGCGCCGCCCGCCGCGAACGCGTGCGCCACCTCGACGCCACTGGCGCATCCACCCGCGCCATCGCAAGAGAGCTGAACATCAGCAAGGACACCGTCCGCCGCGACCTGGAGCACCTGGCGCAGACCGCTGACCAGCAGCCTGAGCCACTGGGTGACCGTGTCGCGCGCCGCAACGAGGAAGCGGGCGCCGCGCTGCGCCACCTCGCCGCCACGGTGCTGCTCGTCCAGAACGAGAAGCTCCCCTACCTGATCCAGACGCCCGAGGTGGCGCACAGCATCGAGGACGAGCTGCGCCAGCACGCCGCGACCCTCACCGCCATCGCCAACGACTTCAGCCTCTACTACCCCCGCCAACGCCCCGCCCCATAGCCAGCCCCACACCGCCCCGCCAAGACTCGGAGGGCCCCGTGAACATCCCGCTCCTCGTCGACACCCGCGCCGCCTCCGTCGCCACCGGCACGCGCCCCGGGACCATCCGCCAGTGGCTCCACCGCGGGCACCTCACCCACCACGGCCACGATCGCGCCGGCCGCGCCCTCGTCGACCTTCACGAGCTCGAGACCCACCTCGCCGACAAGGCCGCTTGATCCCCGCCCCGTCGAGGTGTAACACTGACCCCACGTCCGGCGTGCCCGGACACTCACAGGCCCGCCACCGTGCGGGCCTTCGTCATGTCACGGCACGATCACTCCCTCCACAGGCCGTGCACAACTCCGGCACGCTGACCTGATGCGCAGACTCACCACCGCCCTCACAGCCAGCGTCCTCCTCGCCCTCACCGCCTGCGGCAGCAGCGAGACACCCACCGTCGACACCAAGCCGGCACCCACCACGACGGCCACGCCGTCACCCGAGGAGCAGTTCCTCGCCGACGTCGAGGCCGCGGACTTCGAGAGCTGGAAGACCAAGGAACCCACAAGCGTCGAGCTCACCAGCTACGCAACCGACTGGTGCACCGAGTTCAAGGCCGGCCACGGCGTGGCCTACGTCCTCGGAGACGGCGGCCTCTACCCCAACGGCATGGACTGGGGCACGAAGAAGGGCGAAGCGCAGGAGCTCATCGTCCTCGCCGTCACCGCCTACTGCCCCGAGTACCGCGATCAGATCACCCAGGAGCTCCGCGACAGCGGCACGTACTGACCGAGGAGGCGCCCGTGGCCAGCAACCCCCGCAACGGGCGCCCCTACCGCCGCCTCGTCGCCGCACAGAAGGCCCTCGGCCTGCCCTGCGCACGCTGCGGCGGCTACATCAACCCCCGCCTCGACCCGCGGTCGCCGTGGAGCTTCACGCTCGACCACATCGTCCCCCTCAGCCGCGGCGGCAGCCTCCTCGACCCCACCAACGCCCGCAGCATGCACCGCCGCTGCAACTCGGCCCGCGGCAACCGCACGGCCACCACAGCCCCGATGCGAGCCTCACGGAGGTGGTGACGTGCTGTACGTCGTCACCGGCCCGCCAGCCGCGGGGAAGAGCTCCTGGATCCAGGGCCACGCCGGGCCGCGCGACATCGTCATCGACCTCGACCTGATCACCCGCGCGCTCACCGGCCCCGGCGCCCCCGGGTGGAACCACGACCCGCTGCACCAGCGCGTGGCGCAGAAGGCCCGCTACGCCGCCATCGCCGAGGCCGAACAGCTCATCGACAAGCTCGACGTCTACCTCATCCACACGCTCCCCAAGGCCAAGGCCCTCATCAGGTACCGGCGGCTCGGGGCCCGCATCGTCGAGGTCGACCCCGGCCAGGACGTCGTCATGGCCCGCATCGACGCCATGCGCTCCCCCGAGATGAAGCGGGTGGCGACCCGCTGGTACCGCGAGCGGCACACCCTCAAGGGCACGGTCCGTAGCGCGATGCCGCAGTCGACCGGCCGGTGGTGAGCCCCAGTCGATCAAGGTCGGGCCGCCCGCCGGATCCGTTCTTTGAGCAGGGGGGTGGGCGACCCAAAAGCCCTTGTCGCCCGCTTTTTTACACGGGGCCGAAAATCGCCCCGGGCGGATCACAGCTCGCGCCGCCTGTCAACCCCCTCGCCGATGTAACTTTGAGTGACGACCGGGGGTGATCATGATCTCCAACGTCGAAGCGACCCAAGCCGAGATCGATCAACTCAAGGCGACGGGTCTCGCCCCTGGCCTGGCACAACTTGCACTGACGCTGGCGGCCGCGGTCGACGGCGCCGACGACGTGACCGCCCAGGCCAAGGCCGCTCGGGAACTACGCGCTGTGCTCGAAGGGCTCCGCCGGCTCGCGCCGCCGGCCGCCGAGCGGGACGCCGTGGACGCCCTCGGCGACGAGCTGGCCGCGAAGCGACGGGGGGATGGCCTTGTCCGCGCCCGCCGTGCTTGAGCCGAAGGGCGTGCAGACGCCGACCCTGTTCACCGCCCCACCCGTGTTCTCCTCCTCGATGGCGCAGGAGGCTGTGGAGCTGGCCCGGCTCGCTGGCCTGGAGCTTTTCCCCTGGCAGCAGCACGTCCTGGACGTGGGCATGCGGGAGCGGCGGGACGGCAAGTGGGCGTCGTTCGAGTGCTGCGTGAACGTGCCGCGTCAGAACGGCAAGGGCGGCGTCCTCGAAGCCAGGGAGCTGGCCGGGCTGTTCCTCCTCGGCGAGCGGCTCATCATCCACTCGGCGCACGAGTTCAAGACGGCGCGGGTCGCCTTCCAGCGGATCCAGTCGCTCATCCTCGGTACCCCTGAGCTGCGGAAACGCGTGAAGCGGATGCTGTGCAACACGACCGAGACGAGCATCACGCTGACGAACGGTCAGGCCCTGCAGTTCATCGCGCGCTCCGGCGGGTCCGGCCGCGGCTGGACCGGCGACTGCAACATCCTCGACGAGGCGATGGCGCTCGGTGACGACGCGATGGGTGCGCTCATGCCGACCATGTCCGCCATCGAGAACCCCCAGCTGTGGTACTTGGGCAGCGCCGGGATCGGGGCGCCGTCGGTGCAGCTGGGCCGTCTGCGGCGCCGCGCGCTGGCGGCCCTGGAGGCCGGCGTCCCGGACCCCTCGCTGGCCTACTTCGAATGGTCAGTCGACCCGCACGTTGCCGAGTGCCGGGCGGACTGCACCGCGCACGACGACCCCGACGACCCGGTCGCCTGGGCGAAGTCGAACCCGTCGCTCGGCTACCTGATCAGCCACGAGTTCGTCCGCAACGAGCGGGCGTCGCTCGGCACCTCCGGGATCTTCGAGCGTGAGCGGCTCGGTGTGGGGCTCTACCCGAGCGACGAGGCCGACGTCTGGCAGGTGATCGGGGAGGACGCGTGGCGGGCGCTGGCGGACGCCAAGCCCGCCGCGCAGCCGGGCGACACGGTCGCCTTCGCGATCGACGCGACCCCGGAGCGCTCGCACGCCGCGATCGCGACGGCGACCCCGTGGCGGGGCGGCGTGCACGTCGAGGTGCCCGAGCACCGCCCGGGCCTGGGCTGGGTGCTGGACCGGGCGGCCGAGCTGCACGCGAAGTGGTCGCCGCGGTGCTGGGTCGTCGACGGCGGCGGCCCGGCCGGCTCCCTGATCCCCGCTCTTGAGGACCGGCTCGGCATCACGGTGGTGCAGCCGAAGGCCCGGCAGATCGCGCAGGGCTGCGGGCAGTTCTACGACGCGGTCGCCGATCACTCGCTGTCACATCTCGACGAGCCGTCGATGGCGGTCGCGCTGGCCGGCGCGCAGACACGCCCGCTCGGTGACGCGTGGGCGTGGGCCCGGCGCAACGTCGGCGTCGACATCTCCCCGCTCGTCGCGGCGACGTTCGCGAAGTGGGGCCTGGGCGCCGAGGTCGAGGACCGACCCAAGGACATCTTGAGCAACGTGTGGTGAGAGGGGTATCGGCATGAGCTGGTGGTGGCCCTTCCGCCGCAGGCAGCAGCAGCGCGCGATCACGTACCAGGATGTGTGGGGTGGTGGCGCGGACCCGGCGGCCCTGCGGGGCGGCTCGCAGGAGCGGGCCCTGCGGCTGGCGCCCGTGTACGCCGCTACGCGGATGCTCGCGGACTCGGTGGCGTCCCTGCCGCTGAAGTCGTTCGCGGTCGCGGGAGACGAGCGCAGGCCTGTGCCCCTGCCTGATCTGTTCCGGCGGCCGGCCGCGGTCGGCGCCCGCTACGACTGGCTACACCGGGCGATGACCTCGCTGACCCTGCGGGGCAACGCCTACGGCCTAGTCGTCGCCACCGACGCTTCGGGGTGGCCCTCGCAGATCGAGTGGCTGCACCCCGACGACGTGAGCATCGCGGACAACTTCGCCGCGGTCCCGGTCTGGTACTACAAGGGCCGGCGCCTCGACGAGGGGCAGATGTTCCACATCCCGGCCTACACGCTGCCCGGTCAGATCCTCGGTCTGTCCCCGATCGGCTACCTCATGGTGACGACGGAGACGGGGCTGTTGGCCCAGCAGTTCGGCCGGGACTGGTTCGCCAACGGCTCAACGCCGTCGGCGGTTCTGGAGACCGACATGGAGGTCTCGAAGGAAGCGGCCGACATCCTGAAGGCCCGGTTCAAGCAGGCCGCCGCGGACCGTGATGTGGTCGCCCTGGGCGGCGGCGTGAAGTACCGGCCCATCAGCGTGCCAGCCGAGGAGTCCCAGTTCCTGGAGACGATCAAGGCCACGGCCAACCAGGTTGCCGCCTGGTACGGCGTGCCGCCCGAGAAGGTCGGCGGCGAGACCGGCGGCAGCCTGACCTACGCCACGGTCGAGCAGAACAGCATCGACTTCCTGACGTGGACGCTGCGTCCGTGGCTGGCCCGCCTGGAGCAGGCGTTTTCCCTGCTGCGCCCGCCGGCCGAGGAGGTCAGCTTCAACGTGGACGCCATGCTGCGCACGGACACCCTGACCCGCTACCAGACGTACCGGATCGCCCGGGTGATCGGGCTGAACAGCATCGATGAGCTGCGCGCCATCGAGGACATGCAGCCCCTGCCGGACGGCCTGGGGTCCGACTATGCGCCGCTGGTCAAGGCGCCGGCCGACGAGAGCGAGTAGACGTGAACGACGCAGAGCGCCGGTTCACCCGGGGCCTTGTCGAGGTCCGGGCGGGCGGCGGCACGAGGACGATCGGCGGGTACGCCGCCAAGTTCAACACCCTGTCGCGGAACCTCGGCGGGTTCGTCGAGCGGATCGATCCCGGCTTCTTCGCCAAGAGCGAGGGCGACGGCTGGCCCGAGGCGCTGGCCCGCTACAACCACGACGACAACCGGCTGCTCGGCACCTCCGAGGCCGGGACGCTGCGGCTCGTCGTCGACGGCACCGGCCTGGACTACAGCGTGGACGTGCCTGCCTCCCGCGAGGACGTCTACGAGCTGGTGCAGCGCGGCGACGTCCGCCGCTCCAGCTTCGCCTTCTATACCTTCACCGATGACTGGGGCATGACCGACCAGGGGTTCCCCGTGCGGACGCTGCTGTCCGGCGCCCTGGTCGACGTGGCCCCCGTCAACACCCCCGCGTACCTGGACACCTCGACCGGCCTGCGGTCGCTCGCCGACAAGGCGGGCGCCGAGCTGGACGAAGTCCGCCACGCGGCCGACGAGAACGCGCTGCGCCGCTTCCTGGAGAAGCCGCCGGCGACCGTCATCGACTTGGCGCCGCCGAGCGGGCAGGGCGATCCCCACCCGCTCATGGCGCTGCGGCAGCGGCGCGCCGAGCTCCTCCGGCGCCGCACCCCCTGAGGCAGGGCGACACCCACCTCGACCACCCAACCCACCAGACACCCCGGCCGTCGGCCGCGGGTGCCGTCGTCTTGCCCAGGGAGGGCACAGTGAGTGAGCTCATCAAGCGGCTGCAGGAGCGCCGCGCCAACGTGTGGGAGCAGGCCAAGGCCCTGCTCGACACCGCGGAGAACGAGAAGCGGGACCTGTCGGCCGAGGAGGAGGCCAGCTACCAGGCCTTCAACGTCGACCTCGACAAGATCGACGCCCGCGTGAAGGACATGGTCGACGGCGAGCAGCGCGCGAAGGACGCCGAGGCCGCGCTCTCCGGGCTGCTGGCCAAGCCCGAGACCAAGCCGGGCGGCGGCGAGAAGAAGGACAGCGAGCTGCGCCGCTGGGCCCGCGGCGAGATGCGCGGCGTCGATGTCCCCGTCCCGGCCGGCGTCAGCTTCCGCGACCTGACCAAGGGCACCGCGACTGCGGGCGGCAACACGGTGCCCACCACGTTCTACGGCCAGCTCATGGCGCACCTCATCGAGGTGTCCGGTGTGATGATGGCCGGCCCGACCGTCCTGAACACCGCGTCGGGCGAGACCATCGAGGTGCCGGTCACCACGGCCCACTCCTCCGCGGCGCTGACCGCCGAGGCCGCGGCCATCTCCGAGTCCGACCCGGCGTTCGCGAAGCGGACCCTGGGCGCCTACAAGTACGGCGTCCTGCTCCAGGCCTCCACCGAGCTGCTGGCCGACACCGGCGTGGACCTGGAGGGCTACCTCGCCATGCAGGCCGGCCGCGCGCTGGGCAACGCCTTCGGTGTCCACGCCATCACGGGCGACGGCTCGTCCAAGCCGACCGGCATCGTCACCACGGCCACGACCGGCAAGACCGGCGGAACCGGCGTGGCGGGCGCGTTCACCGCGGACGACCTCATCGACCTCTTCTACAGTGTCATCGCGCCCTACCGGAACAGCACGTCGTGCGGGTGGATGATGCGCGACGCCACCCTCGCCGCGGCGCGGAAGCTGAAGGACTCCCAGGGCCAGTACCTGTGGCAGCCGTCGATCCAGCTCGGCGTCCCGGACATGCTCCTGGGCAAGCCGGTGTACACCGACCCCAACGTCGCCGCCGTCGCGACGACCGCGAAGTCGGTGATCTTCGGTGACTTCTCCGCCTACTTCGTCCGCATGGCGGGCGGGGTCCGCTTCGAGCGCTCCGACGACTACGCCTTCAACAGTGACCTCGTCACCTACCGGGCGATCATCCGGGCCGACGGCCTGACCGTCGACCAGACCGGCGCCCTGAAGGTCTTCGCCGGCGCCGCGACCTGACCCCACCCCGCAGGGCGGCGCCGCGCGGCGCCGCCCCCGCATCGAACCGGAGACACCCATGCGCGTACTCATGAAGGCCGCCCTGTCCGGCACCCACGACGGCGAGCCCTGGCCCGAGCGCGGCGGCCTCGTCGACCTCCCCGACGACGAGGCCCGCCACCTGATCCGGGCCGGTCTCGCGAAGGAGTCCGACGACGAGCCCGAGCAGGACAGCGCCCCGGCGCCCGAGGACCCCCAGGCGCCCGCCGACCCCGAGACGTTGGAGGAGACCGCGACCCCGACCGACGAGCCGGAGACGGCCGTCCCCGTCCGGCGCCGCGGACAGGCGAAGAAGCCCGGCAACGAGTAAGGCGGTACGGCGATGGCCCTCGTCAGCCTGGCCGAGGCCAAGGCACAGCTCGACATCCAGACCACCGCCGATGACGACGAGCTCCAGCGGTACATCGACGCCCTGACCGCCCCCATCGAGCGGCACGTTGGGCCGGTGGAGAACCGCGAGGTCGCCGAGGAGATCGAGGGCCGGACGGCCACCCTGTGCCTGAGCAGCGTGCCGGCGGTCTCGCTCACCTCGATCGTCCCCGTCCTGACCGGCGGGCAGGCGATCGCCGTCGACACGGTCCACCTCGACGGCGCCCGAGGCATCGTCCGGCGCCTGGACGGCGGCAGCTTCCGCGGCGGCCTGTGGACCGTCACCTACACGGCCGGCCGTGGCAGCGTCCCGCCGACCATCAAGGTTGCCGCGCTGATCCTCCTACAGCACCTGTGGCGGACCCAGTACGGCGCCGCCCGCGGCGCCAGCGGCGGCACCGACGACTACGACGTCAACGAGCCCGTGATCGGCTGGGGCTACGCGATCCCGAACCGGGTCCTGCAGCTGCTGGAGCCGTACCGAGTACCCCCGGGGGTGGCGTGATGGCGACCTCCAGGGTCCCGGCCGCGGTCGCTGCCCTCCTCGACATCCTGCACGCGGCGCCGTCCCTCGCCCAGGTGCACATCGAGGACGGCCCGACCGCGGTCAACCTCACCACCCGCGACCGCATCTACGTCGGCTGGCAGTCGGGCGGCGAGACTGCGGTCAGCCTGCAGCAGGACTTCAACGGTGCCGGCGCCCGCACCCGGGACGAGTTCTTCGACATCGCCTGCTACGCCGAATCCCGCTCCGGCGACAAGGACATGGCGGCCCGGCGGGAGAGGGTCTTCGAGATCCTCGCCGCCGTCGAGGACGCGCTGCGGGCGACCGACGCGGCCCCCACGGCGCCGACCCTGAACGGCACCGTCCTGTGGGCACACCTCACCGTCGGCGACCTCTACCAGGACAAGAGCGACGGGGCGAAGGCGGGCGTGAACTTCCAGGTCACGTGCCGCGCCCGCATCTGACCCACCCCCACCCCACCACGAGGAGAACAGCCATGGCGCGTGTGCGCTTCATCGGCGCGGAGCCGGTCACCGTGCCGGAGCTCAACAGCCGCGAGGTCCAGCCCGACCAGGTCGTCGACGTCCCCGACGCCAGGTTCGAGGGCTACGTCTGCCAGACCACGACGTGGGCGCCGGTCGAGGAACCGGGCGCCACGAAGAAGACCGCGGCCAAGCCCGCGGGGAAGGAGAGCTGACCCATGGCGATCGGTTCCGGTCTCGGCGCACAGCTCGGCCTCGCGGCCGAGGTGACCTACGGCACCTACGTGGCGCCGACCCGCTTCATCGAGTTCACGTCCCAGTCCCTCGCCCTGAAGAAGACCACGGCTCAGTCCGCGGGCATCGCGGCCGGCAGGCTCATGGCGCTGTCCTCGCGGCGCGTGGTGACGCAGCGGGAGGTGGCCGGGTCGATCGCCGCGGAGGTCGCCACCCGGGGCATGGGGCTGCTGCTGCAGGCTCTGATGGGGACGACGGTCACGCCGGTCCAGCAGGGCGTGACGACCGCGTACCTGCAGACGCACACCCTGGCCGACACGTGGGGCAAGTCCCTGGCGATCCAGGCCGGTGTGCCGCTGACGACCGGCACGGTGACGGACAAGAGCTTCGTCGGCTGCAAGATCGTCTCGGCCGAGTTCAGCTGCGAGGTCGGCGGCATGCTGACCATGACGCTGGAGATCGACGGCAAGGACTGCTCGGAGGCACAGCCCCTGGCCGTCGCGAGCTACGTGTCGGCATCGCCGTTCCACTTCGGGCAGATGGGCCTGAAGGCCGGCACCTTCGGTGCCGAGACCGCCCTCGACGGCGTCCGCAAGGTCAGCGTCAAGTTCGAGCGGCCGCAGGCGGTCGACCGCTTCTACGCGAACCAGTCCGCGCTCAAGGCGCAGCCGGTCCTGAACGACCTCACCAAGGTGACCGTGTCGATCGAGCAGGACTACGTGGCGACCACGGTCGACGACCTGCACACCAGCGACGCGGCGACCTCCCTGGTCTGGGAGTTCATCGGCGCGGAGATCGCCCCGACCTACACCGAGACCTTCCGGGTCAAGCTGCCGGCGGTCCGGGTCGACGACACGCCCCCGACCGTCGACGGGCCCAACGTCGTGCGCACGACCTACAACCTGACCGCCCTCTACGACGGCACGAACCCGCTGTCCATCGAGTACATGAGCGCCGACAGCACGCTGTAGGGGGGGTGGGCCATGCCCGGCGGCAGCGTACAGATCGCCGGTACCGGCCAGCTCCTGGACCTGTCCAGGAAGCTGCGCGCGGCCGGCGGTCCCCGCCTGCAGCAGAACCTCAACCGCCGGGTGCGGCGCGCCGCCGAGCCGCTGCACTCGGCCATGCGGCAGACGATCCGGAACCTGCCGATCACCGCCGACCAGCGGGCAGCGGGGAGCAGGGGCGGGCCCTCGCCGACGACCCGGCCCCTGCGGGCCACGATCGCCGAGGCGGTCCGGCTCAGCGTCCGCACCGGCCGCAACCCCGGAGCCCGCGTCTGGATCGACCGCTCCGCGCTGCCGTCCGACCTGAAGAACATGCCGTGGGCCATGAACAACGGCACCGGCCGGATCCGGCACCCGGTGTTCGGCAACCGTAAGCGCTGGGCGAACCAGCACACCACCCCGCTGTGGTGGGACAAGGTCGTCCGCACCCACACCCCCCGGATGCGCGCCGAGGTCGAGCGCGTCCTCGGCGACGTCCGCCGGTCCCTCACCTAGGAGCCCCGTTGATCATCGTGCACACCCCCGCCGACGGCGCCGTCGAGCGGTTCGACTTCCGCAGCGTCCGTACCGCGGAGGCGTCCCGGATCACCTCCCTGCTCACGGACAAGGCGTCGTGGCAGGACGTCCGCAAGCAGCTCGGCGACGAGCACCCGGACGTCATGCGTGTCGTCGCCTACGTCCTCAAGTGCCGGACTCAGCCCGAGCTGCGCATCTCCGACTTCGACCCGGTCGTCGCCGACCTCGCGGTCCGCCTGGACCGGCGGGAGATCGAGGAGTGGGCGGAGGTCGCGGCCGCCACGATCGCCGGGATCGACCTGCCGGCCGAGGTCGTACAGCTTCAGCTGTCGTCGATCCTCGACGAGGCCGACGACGTCGACCACGCGCGCACCGTGGTGGAGCGGCTCGTCGCGGGAAAATTCCGCCCCGCCCCGGCGGGACCGACTCCGGGCGGGCCCGGCCCGACGAGCGAGGGATCGACGAGCTCCGAGCCCAGCACCTCGGGCTCTTCGCCCACCTCCTCCACATCGACGGACCAGCCCTCGACGAGCTGAGGGTCGACGACTTCCTGGTCTACGTCGCCTGGATCGAGCAGCACCTAGCCCAGCAAGGAGGTACCGATGGCGTCTGAGCGGCTGACCTTCACGCTGGAGGGGCGGGACGATCTGTCCCGGGTCCTCGGCCACGCCGGGGAGTCCGCCGAACGGCTTCGGGCCACGATGACGGACGCGGCCGACGGCTCCGGGCAGGCGATCCTCACCCTGACCCAGGACGCCGACGGCCGCCTCCGGGACATGGAGGGACGCTTCGTCTCCGCCGGAGACGCCGCAGCGCTCATGGGCATGCAGGCCGAGGAGTCCGGGCGGCGAGTGACGACCTGGGCGGAGGCCGCGGACCGCGCGGGCAAGGCAGGCGACGCCCTCAAGAAGTCGCTGATCAGCCTCGCTCCCGCCGCCGTTCCGATGGCTGCGTCGATCGCACCCCTCGCCGCGTCCACCCTGGCCGCCGGCGTCGGCATCGCGGCGCTCGGCGTGGCGGCAGGCCGGCAGGTGGCGGCGATGTCCCAGGCCGCCGAGGCCGAGCAGGCCTACAGCGATGCCGTCGAGGAGTCCGGGCGGAACAGCGCCGAGGCCGTCAAGGCCCAGGTGGCCTACGCCCGGCAGCTGGCGAAGCTGCCGCCGGCCACCCGCGAGGCGGCCGCCGCCCTGTCGGTGTTCAAGGAGTCCTACTCTGACTGGTCGGACTCGCTCGCGGAGGACACCACCGGCCCGCTGATCAAGGGCATGGGCGTCCTCCAGTCCGTCTTCCCCAAGCTGTCCCCCACGGTCCGGGGGACGGCCGAGCAGCTGGACCGCCTCGTCACGATCGCGGGCGGCGGCGTCGCCAGCCCGGGCTTCGACGGATTCATGGCCCGGGTCGACCGGTGGTCCACCGGCGCGCTGACCCGCGCGACGGACGGCCTGGTTCGTCTGCTGCGCACCGCCGAGCAGGGCAACGCCGACGGCGGCGGGCTCGCCGAGTTCATGGACTGGGCCCGCGCCCAGGGCCCGGCCGTCGCCGCGACCCTGCAGGACGTCGGCCGCGCGCTGCTCCACGTCCTGGAGGCCGGGGCCGAGGTCGGCGTCGGGATGCTGGCCGTCGTCCAGGCGCTCGCGCAGCTCGTCGCCGCCGTCCCGCCGGAGCTCATCACCACGCTGCTGCAGCTGGCGATCGCGATCCGCGCGGTCACCCTCGCCGCTGCCGGCGCGGCCGCGGCCCGCACGGCGATCGCCGCGCTCGGCACCTCCCTGGTGGCGATGCGTGTAGCGGCCACCGCCGCGCCGGGCCCGCTCGCGGCCGCAGGCGCTGCGATCGCGACCCTGTCGCGGACGGCGAAGCTGGCGCTCGTCGGCACGGGCATCGGCATCCTCGCCCTCGTGATCGGTGAGATCGCGGCGGCCGGCGAGGAAGCACCGATCGACGTCGACAAGATGACGTCGTCGCTGGCCAAGCTGGGGCAGACCGGCCAGCTGACCGGCACCGCGCTGGAGCAGTTCGGCGCCGACTTCAGCTCGCTGGGCCAGACGATCGGCGAGGTCCTCGACCCGTCCGTCATGGAGTCCGTGGACAACTGGCTGCACGACCTGCCGGGCGGCTGGTTCAACGCCGGTGTCGCGACGGAGAAGTTCACCGAGCAGGCGGAGGCCGCCGACCAGGCGCTCGCCTCCCTCGTCTCCAGCGGGAAGGCCGACCTCGCGGCGGCCGCGCTGGAGCGGATGCTCGGCAGCATGGACGCGGAGAAGGCCGGCAAGCTCCGCTCTGCCCTCGACGACTACGACGGCGCCCTCGCCAACGTCGCGTTCGAGGCGGAGCTTGCGGCCCAGGCGCAGGGCATCTTCGGCGCCCAGGCGCAGGAGACGCAGAAGAAGCTCGACCAGCAGAAAGCCAGCGCCGACGGGCTGCGGCAGTCGATCTTCGCGTTGACCGACGTGAACCGGAACGCCGCCGGGGCCATGTCCGACTTTGAGGCGTCCATCGACAACGCGACCGCGCTCCTGAAGGACCACGGCGGCGCACTGCAGATGGTCAACGGCGAGCTGGACCTGGGCAGCGAGAAGGCCCGTGCTGCGGACGCGGCGCTGCGGGAGCTGGCTGCCAAGGCGCAGGCGGCGGCGGCCGCCGCCGACGAGCAGGGCCGGTCCAACGAGTACGTCAACGGCATCCTGGACCGGGGCCGGCAGGAGCTCGCCCAGCACGCCGAGGGGCTGGGCCTGAACCGGCAGGCCGCCGACGCGCTCGCCCGCTCCTACGTCGCCGTGCCGGACCGGACGGTGAAGCTGAAGGGCAACATCGAGGACCTTGAAGCGAAGCTGGCCGCCGCGAAGGAGAAGCTGAAGAACGTTCCCGATCCGAAGAAGGCGCAGGTCCGCGCGGACATCTCCCAGCTTGAGCGGCAGCTCGGCGCCGCGCGGATGAAGCTGGACGCGCTTGATGGCAAGGTCGCGCAGACCTACGTGACCACGGTGTACTCGTCGGACCGGATCGCCCGGCCCGAGGGGCACAACGGTCCGGGCGGCTTCCCGAAGTACGCCCGCGGCACGGACTCCGCCGAATCCGGCTGGGCGCTCGTCGGCGAGGAGGGGCCCGAGCTCGTCCGCATGCGCGGCGGCGAGCAGGTCTTTGACCACCTGACGTCGAAGAAGATGGCCCGCTCGATGGCCGACTTCCCCGGGCTCCAGCTCGGGCGGCAGGTCGGTGACGGCCTGGCCGTCGGCATGCTCCAGTCCACCGGCGGGGTCGCGGCCGCGGCCCGGCAGATGGCGGCCGGCGTGGAGGTCGGTGTCCGGGACGAGCTGGAGATCGCGTCGCCGTCGAAGAAGATGACGGCCCTGATGAAGGACGTCCGCGACGGCGTCGTTCGCGGGCTGACGGGGTCGCGGGAGCAGATCAAGGCCACGGCCCGGGACCTCGCCAACGACATCTGGGCCCAGTTCGCGGGGCGGAAGACGGACCAGGACACCCGCCTGGTGCGGATGGTCAGCACCGGGAACGACCAGCTGCAGAAGCTGGCCGTGCGCCGCGACGCGTTGAAGGCGAAGCTGGGCGATGCCCGCGAGCTGCTGAAGGCCCGGGAGTCGGCGCGCGACCAGCTGCGGGCGAACACCCGGACGGCGGCGCAGAACGCATCGTCGCTGTCGAGCCTCGGCCTGGAGCCGAAGGAGGTGACGGCCAGCTCCATCAAGGTGGGCCTGCAGCAGAAGCTGGCGAGGCTCGCCCAGTTCCGGCGGTACGTCGAGGCGCTGGCCAAGCGGGGTCTCAACAGGAACTTGATGCGGCAGGTTCTCGCGATGGGCCCGGAGGAGGGGTACGCCTACGCCTCCGCGCTCGCCGGGATGGCGGCCACCGACTTCAAGGAGATCAACTCCCTCCAGACGCAGCTCGACACGGAGGCCGACAAGGTCGGCATCGCCGGGTCGAACGCCCTGTACGGCGCTGGCGTGGACGCGGCGAAGGGCCTGATCCAGGGGCTCCAGTCCCAGCAGAAGGCCATCGAGGCGCAGATGGTCACGATCGCCAAGGGCATGGAGACGGCGATCAAGAAGGCGCTCGGGATCAAGTCGCCGAGCCGGGTGGGCCACGGGATCGGCGAGAACTTCGGCGAGTCCATCGGCGGCGGCGTCTGGCGGTCCCTGCCCGGCGTCGGCCGGGCGGTCGACGCGGTCGCCGGGCGGATGGCCGGGATCCGGCCGCAGCTCGGGCAGCCGACGGCCGGCCTCGGCGCCGGAGCGGCGGGCGCCGCCAGCGTCACCGCCCACTTCCACATCGACGGGGCCATCGACCCGGTGCGGGTCGGACAGGAGGTGCAGCGGGTGCTGCTCAGTCTCAAGCGGACCTACGGGATCAACATCGACCTGGGGGTGGGCTAGTGGGGGGATTGACGGTTCAGGCCGGCTTCGGGTACTCGGCGGTCGACCCGGACATCGTGTGGACGGACATCACGCAGTGGGTGAAGACCAGCGGCGGCGGCGCGGTGTCCATCACCCGCGGCGCCGCCGACGAGCGGGCGGACACGCAGACCGGGACGCTCAGTCTGTCGCTCGACAACCGGGACGGGAGGTTCACCCCGGGGAACGCGTCCTCCCCGTACACCCCGAACGTCCGCCGCAACACGCCGGTCCGGGTCCTGAAGACGGTGCTGAACGGGAAGAACTTTTTGGTCATCGCCAACTTCGAGTCCTCGGCCACGTCCGCCTGGGGGTGGGCGGCGGATCCGGCGGCGGCACCGCAGGCGTATGCGCGGGACAACACGCGGGCGAACACCGGCAGCTGGTCGATGAAGGTGACGTGGGCGGGCACGGGCACGGGTGGTGTCCTGCGGGCGCCGGTGCACGGCCTACCGATCGGCGTCTCTTGCACGGCCAGCGCCTACGTGTACGTCCCGGCGGGGTCGCCGGCCGTGGTCATCGACATCGACGGCACCCACGTGTCGGCGCCGTCGTCGGTGACCGGCAGCTGGCAGCGGCTATCGGTGACGTGGACGACGACCTCCGCGTCGGCGTACATGCGGATCACGACCGCCTCGGCGCCGCCGGCCGCCGGGACCATGGCGTGGATGGACTCGGCGCAGGTCGAGGAGGGCGCCGCCGCGACGGCCTGGTCGTCGAACGTGGCCAGCTACCACGCCCGCTTCTTCGGCATCGTGGGCAGCTGGCCGGTGAAGTGGTCGGGCCTGCACTCGACCGTAACGCTGACGGCGTCCGACATGATGAAGTGGCTCGGCCGCAGGCCGTCGCTCGGGCCGATGCTCGTCGAGGAGGTACAGGGCGACGGGGCAGCGCTGTACTACCCGCTGTCCGAGCCGTCGTCGTCAGTGTCGGGCGGCGACCAGTCGGGGGCGTCCCGGCCGTCGCTGACGATCCGGCAGAGTGGCAGCGGCGGGACGCTGGAGTTCGGGACGGGCACGGGGCCGCCGGCGGACGAGCTGCCCGCGCCCACGTTCACCCCGGCGTCAGCGTCGGCGGGCAAGTCGCTGCAGTGCCGGGTCACCCCGCTGCTGACGTCGGACGGATCGACGGGCACGCCGATCCCCGGGACCCAGGTGTGGGAGGTATGGCTCTCCACCTCGACGCCCGGGCGGTGCGTCCTGAAGCTGTCCACGGGCACGGCGCCAGCGTTCGAGTCCGGGGTCTACTTCATGCTGGAGTCCGGCACCGGCCGCCTGCAGGCTGTGGAGTTCCTGTTCGGCGGCGGCTCCACGACCACGCTCACCGCCGCGACTCCGACCCTCGCGGACGGCGCTCCGCATCACCTGGTGTGGGACGAGGCGTCGGGCGACGTGTGGGTCGACGGCGTGCAGTACGCCCTCGGGATCGGCGCCCATTCCGACATGGCTCTGCTCACGGTCGGCTCGACGGCCGGCAACTCCGCCTTCCCGGGGACGGACGGCACCCTGCACTGGGCAGGCACGGTCAGCCACGTCGCCGCCTACGTCCGCAACGGGGTCGGCGGCGCGGGCCCGGCGGTCGCGGACATCGTCGACCACTACGACGCGGGGATGACCGGGCACGCGGGCGAGCTGTCGTCGGAGCGGATGTCCCGGCTGGCCGGCTACGCGCGGATCCCGACGGTCACCTCGTCGGGGAGCTTCTCGCCGGTCGCGTCGCAGGGCGTCCTCGGTCAAGCCCCGGTGACGCACATGCGGGACGTCGAGCGCACGGAGTCCGGCCGGCTCTTCGCCGCCCGCGACGGCGCCGCGCTGCTCTTCCAGTCCCGGTCCGTCCGCTACAACCCGACGTCGGCGGTGACGCTGGCGTACTCCGACCTGGAGACGCTGGACGTCGAGATGGCGGACGACGACCAGAAGCAGGTCAACGTCGTCGAGGCGTCGCGGCCGGGCGGGGCGACGCAGCGGATCCAGTCCGATGAGTCGATCGCCCGGGACGGGATCTACCAGCAGCAGCTCACCGTGCTGAAGGTCACCGACGCCGAGGTCATCGACGCCGCGACGTGGCAGGTCATCCGCTACGCGGACCCGCAGCCTGAGCTGCGGCAGCTTCCGGTGGAGGCGTCGACTCTGGCCGTCGCCACCTACCGGGCGCTCCTCGACGCGGACATCTCCACCGTGGTCACGGTGACGGGCATGCCCGCCGAGGCGCCGGCACCGACGGCCATCTCGATGGTCGAGGGCTACGTCGAGCGGATCACCGAGGCCCAGCACCAGCTCGACTTCCACACCTCGCGCGCGGACCTCGGGTCGGTGTGGGTCCTCGGTGACCCCACCTACTCCGTGCTCGGCACCACCACCCGACTCGCCTACTGAGAGGAGCCCCGGTGCCGATCTTCCGTGCCGAGACGTTCTACCTGCCGCCGCCCTACCTCGACCCCGAGGCGTGGGCGGCGGAGCCCCCGGCGATGCGTGCCGTCCGCTGGTACGAGGAGCGGATGCAGCGCCGGGTCACCGTCGGCGAGGGCATGCTCCTGGAGACGGTGTACGCCCGGATCAACCACGGCCGCTGGGTGGCCGACTGCTCATGCCTGTCGGCGCAGATCGTCAGCCCTGCCGACCCCCGCATGTGGTGCATGGAGTGCGGCACCGGCTGGTGGCGCATCACCTTCCCGCCCGACCCGGCCGCGATCGAGGAAGCCCTCGACGGCCTGCCGCGCACCGAGCAGAACTGGTGGGCCGAGGCCGACCCGACCGACCCGACCCGACCCACCCTGGAGGCCTGATGGCGATCGCAGTCCCCCGTACCTGGGTTGTCGGCGAGGTCGTCGCCGCCGCCACGATGAACGCCGAGATCAGAGACCAGTTCGCCGACTTGATCGCGGGCGGCACCGCCTACGCGGTCGCCTGGACCACCACCGGCACCGCGCCCGCCACCGGCAACGGCACACTCACCGGCCGGGCCAAGCTCGTCGGGAAGATGTGCGACGCCGCGATCAAGCTGACCGTCGGGTCGACCACCACCTTCGGCTCCGGGAACTGGATGTTCTCCCTGCCGTACACCGCGTCCAGCTCGGCGGAGTTCGTGTGCCGGGCGTTCGCCGGAGACTCGTCCGTCGGCGCCGCCGGCTACTCGCAGGGCACGGCGTACATCTCGGCCGGCGGCACGACCGCCGCCGTCTACTTCGGCAACACCGGCGCTGCGGCGGCCGCGACGGCGACGACGCCCCAGACGTGGGCGAACGGCGACCGGCTGTGGGCCACCCTCCGCTACGAGACCGCCTGATCCCTGCCCCACCCTGCCCGCCCCGCGCCGACCGGCCGGGGCATCGTCATACCTGGAGGCCCCATGGCCTGGTACCCCGGCGCGGTCAAGATGGAGCTCCAGCCGGAGTCCGATCAACAGCCCGCGATCACGCCCGACCAATTCATCGTCCACAGCATCATCGCGCCGTGGACGGCGAAGCGAACCTACGAGTACTGGCGCGACTCGACCAACCTGGAGTCGCACTTCGGTCTCGGCTACGAGGGCGACCTCGGCCAGTTCATCGGCACCGAGACCCGCGCGGACGCCAACTACCTGGCGAACCGCAGGCCGAACGGGCACGGCGCCGTCAGCATCGAGACGGCCAGCAACACCAGCGGCACGGACCCGTGGACGCCGGCGCAGATCGAAGAGCTGATCAAGCTCGGCGTGTGGCTGCACCAGCGACACGGGATCCCGCTGCGGATCTGCCCGGAGTGGGACGCCCCCGGCTTCGGCTACCACCGGCTGCACCCGGAGTGGGCGAAGGACGGCACCAACTGCCCCGGCGACGCCCGGGTCCGACAGTTCAAGGAGGTCGTGTTCCCGGGCATCGTCGCCCGCGCGACCGGCAAGACCCCCGCCCCCGAGGAGGACGACATGGCCATCTCCGACGACGACCTGAAGCGCATCGCTCTGGCCGTGGCCGCCTTCAAGAACCCGGACCTCGACCCGCGCGATGTCTTCCAGATCCAGCGGGACGCCTCGGCCTACGCCAAGCAGGCCGCCACCCAGACCAAGGGCCTGTCGACGACCGGTCTCACCGACGCCCAGCTCGACAAGCTCGCCGACAAGGTGGCCGACAAGCTCGCCGCCCGCCTCGCCAACTGACAGGAGCCGCATCATGTCCGACGCCGCCAAGCGCACCGCGCGCACCGTCCTCCAGACCGCCGCCGCCATCGCCGTCCTGCTGCCCGCGATCGTCGACGCGTCCGGCATCCCCGCCACCCTGCCCTGGGTCGCCGGCGCGCTCGCCGTCGCCGGCGGGCTCACCCGCATGATGGCGATCCCCGGAGTACAGGCACTGCTGCCGTCCTGGATCCGCACCACCGACACCACCGGCCGCTACGACGCGGGCCGCTCGTGACGCCCACGGAGTCAGGGCAGGTGGCTCTGGAGCTGGAGCGGATGCGGGGCATCCTCGAGACCGGGTTCGCCCGGGTGGATGGCTCGCTGGCCCTGCTGGTGCAGCGGTCGGACCAGACCGACCGGGCGCTGATCCAGCACGGCGACGACCTGAAGTCCCTGGAGAAGCGCGTCGACGCGCTCGAGGCGGACGGCAAGGCCGCAGCCACGCACGGGCCGCGGCTGGCTGCGGTGGAGAAGGTCGCCTGGACGGCGATCGGTGTGGGGCTGCTTGCGGTCCCGGCGGGCGGATGGCTGGTGTCCATCCTGGTGAAGTGACAGCACGCCCCCTCCTTCGGGAGGGGGCGGCTTCGTCATGTCCGGGGGTCAGGCATCCATGGGCTCGGCCAGGTGCGCGGCCGCGATGGAGTCGATCCGGCGCGCGAGGTCGAAGTCGGCTGCGGTCAGGCGGTGGCCGGCGTCGTGGGTGGTGATGCCGAACCGGATCCGGCCCCAGCGGAGGTCGATGTCCGCGTGGTGTCCGATCAGCCGCTCGACGTCCGCAACGTGCACGATCATGGCGACGCCACCGTGGTAGCGGATGCCGTAGCTGCGGGTGATCTCGTCGCCGTCGCGCCGCCACCCGGGCAGGGCCGCGAGCGCCTCCTCGATCTCGGCCTCCGACAACGGCAGCTTCTCGTCCGACATCAGGTCCCCTCCGTCACGGGCGCCAGGGCCTCGGCCAGGTCCCGGCCTACCGGCGCATCGTGCCACGGCCGCATCACCCGCTCCAGCGCCTCCAGCTCCCGGCGCATCCGGGCCGAGCCAGTCTCCACCGCGATCGTCGCCACCTCCCGCGCGATCTCCACCGCCTGCTCCGGCTCCCGAGCGGTGGCGGCCGCGGTGGCGTGCCGGGCCATGTAGACGCCGCGGTCCCGCCGCGCGGTCGCGGGCACGACGGCGAGCACCTGCTGCCACAGGGCGCTCGCCTCGGTGCCGAGCCCGAGCCGGCCGTAGCAGGTGGCGCGCTGCACCTCTAGGTAGCCGGGGGTGCGGCGGCAGGCGTTGCCCCAGGGGAGGTCGTCGTCGACCCGGGGCAGGAGCTGGTCGGCGGCGTCGATGAGCCGGTCGACGGCGGCTCGGTCCCGGAGGAGGCTGGCGCCGTGGGCCTGCTGCTGCATGGCCATGACCCGGATCTTCGGCACGACCTTGTCGTCGTCGAGGGCGGCCTCGCACAGGTCGATGACGCTGGCCCCGTCTCCGAGGTCGGTCCGGACCTGCGCCGAGTTGACCATGGCGTAGCCGATGAGGTGGGGGTCGCGGGCGCGGAGCGCTATCTCCTGGGTGATGCCCCGCCAGAAAGTGGCCGCACTCAGGTCGCCGGCGTCCTGGTAGAGCCAGCCGACGAGCGCGGCGTAGGCGGCGCCGACGCGGAGCAGGCCGCGGCGGGTGTCGCCGGTCGCGCTCCGGGTGAGCTTGTCGATGAGCTGGTACTGGGGGCCGAGGGTGCCGATCAAGTCGTGTGGGCCGAGCAGCATGTCGGCGCGGTAGTGCCCTTCGAGCTGGGCCTGGAAGTAGTCGACGAGCGCGGGGTCGACCTGCTGTGGGGCGAGCGGTCCAGGAACGAGAGCGGGCGCGGTGACGGCGAGGAGGGACTGCTGCTGCACGGTGGTCTCTTCGTGGTGCTCGGGCCGGATCCAGCCCGGCGGGGTGGTGAAGCCGAGGTCCTCCGGCCACCGGCCGAGCGCGTCGTGCAGGACGAGCGCGGTCTCGTCGGACGGCCAGCCGGGGCGCGGTCCCTCCCACCGGCGCCACGTCCGTGGGGACACGGCGAAGTGCCGGTCGTCGAGGAGCCGCTGTCCGTGGGCGGTGAGCGCGCCGGCGGCGGCCTCAGCGGATCTCCAGCCGACGCGGAGGCGGGCCGCGCGCAGGGCGTCGTTGCGGCTCATGCCGCCAGTGTGAGGTGTCATTGCGGTCCCTCAGGGCCGTGGCCGCGCCGTGGCCATGCGTGGCCACTCGATGGCCTACCAGTGCAGATGGGTGCCCACACATCATCGACCTACAGCCACCGGGGCGTACAGCGAACCGCAGGAATGCCCCCGACGGAGGGAGCGCCCCCATGCCTGAGCACAGCCGGCCCGATGAGATCAGGCGGCCCAGCCCGATCGGGGATCTACTCCTCCAGGACGGGCCCTCCGTGGACCGGCGCGTCGAGGACCTGGCAGCGGCTCTCGTCCGGCGCACCCTCGCGATGCGGGACCACCCTGGCGAGGACGAGTTGGCCCGCGTCACGGCGACGCTCCTCGACTACCTCGACGTCCTGGAGCGCGGCCTCCTCACGGTGCCGCCCGTGGACCTGTGCGCGCGCGGCCGCGGCGCCCTGGAGGTACTTGCCCGCCTTCGTGCGGAGGGCCCGAGCAGCAGCCCGCTGGGCACGTGGTCGTACCCCCGGCACCTCGCGCTGTGCGCCCGCGACATGCTGACGGCGATCCGCGAGCACCGGGCGGCGGCACCGTTCATCGGCCGCCCCGACCGCCCGCCCGTCGCGCCAGCCTCGCGGTGAAGGAGTGGCAGCGTCAGGCCCTGTACGTCCTGACCACCTTCGCGCTGCTGGCCGTGATCGGCATCGGCATCACGCGCTGAGCCCTGGTCGGCACCCCGCAGTCCTTAGGATGGGCGGGCCGCACCGAGAGGAAATGATCACAAATGCTCCCCGCGCGCTTTCAGCAGTTCGCCCTCGAAGTCCTGGACAAGGCGCCCGATATCCAGTTGGTTGCCCCCTGGGATCGCGGCGACCACACCACTGGCCTGCACGTCACGTTCACCACCGGGGCCCAGGTCTGGTTCGGCGTCACCACGGCGTCCCCGCCCGGCGCCAAGGGCGACGAGGACCCGGTCGTCACCGGCACCCCGCCTGCCACGGTGGATTACCCGCCCCTCTACCAGGACGGCAAGGTGTCGCCCGAGCGCGCGCAGGACTACCTCGCTGCCGCAGCCGCCAACTCGGGGCACCCCGAGGTCGCGAGCGCCTACGGCTACTCCCCCGAGAACCAGCACCCCGGATTCGGGGTCGTCTTCCACTCGGGCGCGCGGGTCCACTGTCTGTTCCACCACACCGCCCGAGCTGGACAGGGCGCCGGCGGCCGGGAGCTGCAGGCCGCCTTCTAGACCCTCCCCGGCGTTCGGCCGGGGAGCGCACATCGCACCACCGTCAGCACCGCCTACGCCAGGAGGACTGCACTGTGACCAAGCGATTCGACCCCGGCATGTGTGAGGGAAGCTGCCCCGTCTGCGGGGCCGGCGTCGGCTCCGCGCCCGGACAGCCCACGGCCATGCACCAGCGGGGCGGCACCGGCACCGAGACGTGCCCGGGGAGCGGCTCCCCGGCCGTGTAGCCAGTTCGCGGGGCCCCGGTCGACAGCTCTTCGTGGCCGGCCGGGGCTACCGCACTAGATGGGCGAGGGGGACGCCGATCACATCGGCGACCAGAAAGAGCGTGTCGAGGGTGGCCGCGGACTGGCCTTGCTCGATGCGGATGTAGGTCGACCGGTCCATGGGGACCCTGTGCGCGACTGCCTCTTGGGTGAGGTTCGCGTGCAGTCGTGCCGCCCTGATGCGGTCGCCGACCTGTCGGCGCCGATCGAGGACCCAGTCGGGTGGTGGGGCGGAGCGTGGCACGTTCTCCACGCTCACGGGACCATGATCAAAAAGCTGTAGGCCAAACCCTACATTGTGTGATCATGAAGGCATGCGATAGGAAAGCGGAGTACAGCACTCCACAGACTGGCCCTCCCAGTCCTGCCCCCCAGGCGGTCGGGAGCGGTCAGGCGGCGCCCTCGCTTCAGCGGGGGCGCTGTCACGTTCCGGCCTATCGCGGTCAGGAGCTCGGCTACTCACTCCGGGACCGGGCGCCAGCCCCGTTCCCGCGCCTGTTCCCACGGGAACAACACCCCCCATCGGGGCACCCCGAGCGACATCGAGCGACATCGAACAGCCCCGGTATGTCCGGATTCTCGGCATCGCCGCAGGTCAAAAGTGGGTAACGAAACTGGTTCGAGTCCCGTTACTCACCCTGAGGGCCGAGGCCCCGGTTCGGAAGAACCGGGGCCTCGGCCGTTCTCGTGCGCCCGCTAGGAGCAGGTGAGGGTGGGCGGGGGCGGGTTGGCACCGGTCCAGGAGGCGTTGAAGCCGAAGACCGTGGAGCCGCCGGCCGGGACCGTGCCGTTGTACGCGAGGTGCGTCGCCGTCACCGTGGTGCCGGTCTGGGTGACGCCCGCGTTCCACGCCTGGGTGACCCGCTGGCCCGCCGGGTACTCCCAGGTGACCTTCCAGCCGGTCAGCGGGGCGGTGCCGGTGTTGCGGACGGTGACCTGGCCGGTGAAGCCGCCGCCCCACTGGCTCTGCACCGCGTACGCGGCGGCGCAGCCCGCCGGGCCGGGCGGGGTGACCGGGCCCAGGGCCTCGGCGATCCCGGCGTACGCGGGCTTCGGGTTCAGGCTCTCGTCGTAGGGGGTGGCCGCGCCCTGGCCCGGGAAGAAGTCCGGGATCCAGGAGTCGGAGTCGGTGAAGCCCCAGACGGTGAGCCCGGCGCACCGGGTGACGGCCAGGCAGGCGCGGGTCACCGCCGCGTAGTCCGCCTTCTGCTGGGCGAGCTTCGCGTCGGTGGCGGGCAGGGTCATCCGGACGTCGAGCTCGGTGATCGCCACGTCGACGCCGAGCTCGGCGAAGCGCCGGAGGTTGGCCTCCAGGGTGGAGGGGACCTGGCCGAGGATCAGGTGGGCCTGGAAGCCCACTCCGTCGATCGGCACGCCCTGGGCGAGGAGCCGCTCGACCAGGGCGTACATGCCGTCGCTCTTGGCGCCGAGGCCGTCGGTCGAGTAGTCGTTGACGTAGAGGCGCGCGGCCGGGTCGGCGGCCCGGGCGGCCCGGAAGGCGTCGGCGATGTAGGACTCGCCGAGGGTGGCGCCGAAGACGGACCGCCGGAGGGTGCCGTCCTCGTTCAGGGGTTCGTTGACGACGTCCCAGTGGTCGACGCGGCCCTTGTAGCGGCCCACCTCGGTGGTGACGTGGTCGGTCATGACCGCGCGCAGGGCGTCCGGGGTCCAGGTGCCGTTCTCGACCCAGGAGGGCAGCTGGCTGTGCCAGACCAGGGTGTGGCCGCGGACCTCCTGGCCGTGCGCCTCGGCGAAGTCGACGACCCGGTCGGCGCCGGTCCAGGAGAACTGGCCGCGCACGGGTTCGACGGACCCCCACTTCATCTCGTTGCCGGGGGTGACGGAGCCGAACTGGGCGGCGGCGGTGTCGGCGTACCCTCCGGTGAGCCTCCCGCCGGTGACGGCGGTGCCGAGGTAGATCCCCCGGGCGTCGGCGAGGTCCCGCAGCGGGGCCTCGGCGGCCGAGGCGGGCCCGGCGAGGCCGAGGGCGGCGGCGAGGAGCGCCGCGCCGGCGGTCAGGCGGCGGAACACGTGGCACCTCCGAGGGTGAAGACGGCGGGTACGGGGTTGGTGCCGGTCCAGCCGCCGGTGAAGCCGAAGGAGGCGGAGCCGCCGGCGGCGACGGCGCCGTTCCAGCCGGCGTTCCTCGCGGTGACGGCGGAGCCGGTCTGGGCCGGGGTGGCGTTCCACATCTGGCCGACGGTCTGACCGGCGGGGAAGCTCCAGCCGAGGGTCCAGCCGGTCCAGGCGGCGGTGGAGGTGTTGGTGACGGTGACGTCGGCCTGGAAGCCGCCCTGCCACTGGTTGGTGATCGTGTAGGCGACCTTGCAGGCACCGGCGGGCGGGGTGCCGGGGTCGGTGCCGCCGCCGTCCCCGCCGCCGGTCTCGCTCGTGTCGCCGTAGAGGATGCCGCGCCCGTTGGTCGCCACGTAGACGCGTCCGTAGACGCGCGGGTCGCCGGTGATGGTGGCGCCGGTCCAGCCCCACTGGTGGGCGTCGTCGTTGACCCGGACCCAGGTGGCGCCGGCGTCGGTGGAGCGGAAGACGCCGCGGACGCCCCCGATCTTCGCGCTGGAGTAGAGCGCCGGGTAGGAGGCGTTCGGGGCCGCCTTGCCGAAGCCGATCGCGTCGGCCTGGTCGACGCCGGGGAGGCGGGTGAAGGTGGCGCCGCCGTCGGTGGAGTGCCAGAGGCCGTACGCGGCGTCGGGGGCTCCGCCCGCGAGCCAGATGTCGCCCTTCCGCCCCGGGACGGCCTTGAAGCGGACGTTGCCCTCGGCGGGCAGGCCGGTGGCCTTGGCGGTGAAGGTCAGGCCGCCGTCGGCGGAGGCGTAGAAGGTGCCGCCGTGGAAGCCGTAGAAGGTCTTCGGGTCGACCCGGTCGGACTCGACGACGGCGCCGGCCGGGATGCCGGCCGCCCGGGTCCAGGAGGTGCCGTGTCCGGTGGCGGCGTGGACGCCCGCGGTGCCCTCGGGGCTCCAGACGAAGCGGCTGCCGTCGGCGGCCGCGGCGACCGTGCCGCCACCGGTGACGCCCGCGGGTTCCTGTCCGGCGGACCAGTGCGCGCCGTTGTCGGTGGAGAAGGCGACCCGGGGCCCGCCGTCGAGGTGGCCGGAGCGGACGAGGACGTCCGGCTTGGTCTCGGCGTAGTCGAGACTGGTCGTCGAGGTGAAGTTCGGGGCGGTGAACATCATCGGCGGGACGGCGCCGAGGTCGGTGTGGCGGAAGCCCCCGATGTCGCCGAGGGCGCTGATCAGCGGGGCGCCGGAGGGCGGCGAGACCAGGTCGAGGACGGCGGTCTCCTCCAGGCCCTTCACCATGGGCCTGATGGTGAACTTCGCGTCCGCGTCCCACCGGGTGAGCTCGGTGGTGCCGTAGACCGTGGCGCCGGTGCCGTACAGCATGCGGTCCGAGTCGAAGGGGTCGATCTCCAGCGCCTCGGTCATCCAGCCGAGCTTGGGGGTCTGCTCGGGCGGGGTGGGGTTGCCGCCCCAGGTCAGCCAGGGCACCGAGGAGACGTCCATGGTGTAGCGGTTCGAGCGGTCGGGGTACGAGGAGTAGTCCCAGGCCCTGGTCCAGGTGGAGCCGGAGTCGGTGGAGCGGAAGATCTGGGTGTCGGGCCACCAGGAGCTGTAGGCGGAGACCATGACCGTGCCGGGGCGCTGCCGGTCGAGGGTGAGGCCGCTGAAGCCGTGGTAGGTGTCGGCCTCGGCGACGGGGCTGACGTCCTTCCACTCGCCGGTGGCGGTGGCGTAGCGGTAGACCTTGCCCTTGCCGCCGTCGTAGGGGCCCGCGGTGTCGCTGTAGGCGAGGTAGAGGTAGCCGTTCCCGGCGTCGAGGACGCCCTTGTGGGCGAGGTAGCCGGTGGGCTGGCCGGCGAGGCGGGTCCAGGTGGCGCCCGCGTCGGTGGAGCGGTAGACGGCGTTCTCCTTGTCGCCGACGCCGACGTAGATCGTCTTCGTGGCGCCGGCGCCGGCGCCGGTCCCGCTGCCGGTGGACTCGTCGAAGGTGATCCAGACGATGCCCTGCGCGTCGGAGTTGTAGCCGCTGGTGTCGGAGGGGTCCTGCCGGTAGTCGCCGGGGTTGGTGAAGGAGGTGACCTTCGCCCAGGTGGCGCCGGAGTCGGTGGAGCGCCAGAGGCCGTTGCCGCTGGGGGCGCCGAGGTAGAGGACGGAGTTCTTGTGCGGGTCGACGGCGAGGCGCTCGCCCATGCCGCGGCCGGGCATGTTGCCGCCGAGCTTGAAGGGGAGGTCGGCGCGCCGCCAGGTGGCGCCGCGGTCGGCGGAGCGCAGGACGGCGCCCGTGCCGGGGTCCCAGTCGTTGGTGTAGGTGCCGACGGCGGCGTAGACCCTGTCGGGGTCGGCGGCGTCGGAGGCGAGGGAGACGACGCCGGTGTGGCCCCAGTCGTCCCAGCCGACGTGGTCGAGGAGCGGGATCCAGGCGGAGCCGGCCTGGTCCCAGCGGTAGGCGCCGCCGATGTCGGTGCGGGCGTAGAGGAGGTTCTTCTCGGTCCGGTTGAAGACCAGGCCGGGGACGAAGCCGCCGCCGTCGATCCGGACGTTCTTCCAGGTGTACGCGGCGGAGGCCGGGGCCGGGGCGGTCTCGGCGGCGCCCGCGGGCAGGGCGCCGGCGAGGAGCCCGGCCGTGAGGGCCAGCCCCGCGAGCCCCGCGAGGAGTCGTGGTCTGCGCATGGGTATCCCGTCGGGAAGTGAAGTATGGGAGCGCTCCCACTATCCGTTTCCTGTCAGAACACGGTCAATACGCGGGACCCGTCGAAGACGTTCGACGGCCCGCCCGGCCGGGGGCCGAACGGGTGAGCCCGGCCCGGCCCCCGGCGCCGCCCCGCCGGCCGCCCCGCCCCCGCCGCCTACGGTCGGGCCCATGGGGCGGAGGAACGGGACACCACGACGGACCGGCGCCCGCCCGCGCGCCCTGGCGCTGCTGCTCGCCGCGGCCCTGCTCGGCGGCTGCGCGGACGACCCGCCGGTGCCGCCCCCGGCCGGATCCGGGGAGACCGTGGACGGAGCGGGCCGGCCGGTCACCCTCACCGTCGGGGTGTACGGGACCTTCGGGCTCAAGGAGGCCGGGCTGTACGACACGTACATGCGGCTCCACCCGGACGTCGCGGTCCGGCAGACCTCGCTCGCCCGCGCCGACGTCTACTACCCGCAGCTGCTCACCCACCTCACGGCCGGCGCCGGCCTCGCCGACGTCCAGGCCGTCGAGGTCGGGAACATCGCCGAGGTCGTCGACACCCAGGCCGGCCGGCTCGTCGACCTGGCGCACGCGCCCGGGGTGGAGGAGAACGCCTTCCTGCCCTGGAAGTGGGCGCAGGCGCGGACCGGGGACGGGCGGGTCCTGGGGCTCGGCACCGACATCGGGCCGCTGGCCGTCTGCTACCGCAAGGACCACTTCGCCGCCGCCGGGCTGCCCACCGACCGCGAGGAGGTGGGCCGGCTGTGGGCCGGGGAGTGGCGGAAGTACCTGGAGACGGGGCGGCGGTTCGCCGCGCGGGCGCCCGAGGGCGTGGCCTTCACCGACTCCGCGTCCGGGGTGATGGCCGCCGTGATCTCGGGCGCGCGGCTGCGCTACTACGACGCCGAGGGGCGGCTCGTGGTGGCGGCCAACCCGGCCGTGCGGGCCGCCTGGGACCTCGGCGCCGCGTTCGCCGAGCACGGACTGACCGCCCGCCTCCAGCAGTTCACCCCCGACTGGGACCAGGGCTTCGCGCACGGACGGTTCGCCTCGATCGCCTGCCCGGCGTGGATGCTCGGCTACATCCAGGACAAGGGCGGCCCGGACGGGAAGGGGAAGTGGGACGTCGCGAAGGCGCCCCGGCCGGGGAACTGGGGCGGCTCCTTCCTGGTCGTCCCGGCCGCCGGGAGGCACGTCGAGGAGGCGGCCGAGCTGGCGGCCTGGCTGACCGCGCCCGCGCAGCAGGCGGTGCTCTTCGAGCGGCGGGGCAGCTTCCCGAGCGCCGAGGCCGCCTTCGGCCTGCCGCAGGTCCGCGGCGCCCGCCATCCGTACTTCGGCGACGCGCCCGTCGGCCGGATCTTCTCCGCGGCGGCCATGGGGGTGCCGGTGGCTCCGGTCGGCCCCAAGGACGGCCTGGTCAACACGATCCTGTCCGACACGGGGATGCTCCAGGTCGACCAGACGGGCCGGTCGCCGGAGTCGGCGTGGCGGGCGGCGATGAAGGCCATCGACAACGCGCTGGACCGGTGAGGTGGACGGGAACGGGATGGCCGAGGACCTCGTGGAGCGGGCCCTGCCCCTGGCGCCGGGCCCCCCGGGGCCGCCGGGGACCGGGCGGCGCCGGCTCGGCCGCCTGCGGTCGCGGGCGGCGCCGTACGTGCTGGTCGCCCCCTTCTTCCTGCTCTTCGGGGCCTTCGGGCTCTTCCCGCTGGCCGCGACGGCCTGGACCTCGCTCTTCCGGGTGGAGCTGACCGCGCCGGAGGCCCGGGAGTGGGTGGGCCTGCACAACTACGCCCGGCTGCTCACCGACGACTTCTTCTGGAACGCGCTGGCGAACACGGTGCTGATCGGGGTGCTGGCGACCGTGCCGCAGCTGCTGCTCGCGCTCGGCGCGGCGCACCTGCTGGACGCCCGGCTGCGCGGGCGGCTCTTCTTCCGGGTGGCGGCACTCGCCCCGTACGCGACCTCGGTGGCGGCGGCGACGCTGGTCTTCGCCCTGTTCTACGGGCGCGACCAGGGGATGGTGAACTGGGCGATCGGGCTGGTCGGGCTCGCTCCGGTGGACTGGCAGAACGGCCCGTGGGCGTCGAAGTTCGCGGTGGCGTCGATCGTGATCTGGCGCTGGACGGGCTACAACGCCCTGATCTACCTGGCGGCGATGCAGACGATCCCGCACGAGCTCTACGAGGCGGCGGCCCTGGACGGGGCGTCCCGGTGGCGCCGGTTCCTCCACGTGACGCTGCCGGGACTGCGGCCGGCGCTGGCCTTCACGGGGCTGGTGTCGACGATCGGCGCGCTGCAGCTCTTCGGCGAACCGCTGCTCTTCAGCAGCGGGGCGGGCGCCTCGGGCGGCGCCGACCACCAGTACCAGACGCTGGGGCTCTACCTGTACGAACAGGGCTGGGTGAACCTGCACCTGGGGCGGGCGGCCGCGATCGCCTGGGCGATGCTGCTGCTCCTGGTGGTGCTCTTCGGGGCGGTGCGGCTCGCGCGGGTCGCCCGCGGCAGGAGGGCGCGGCGGTGAGCGGGCGGGCGCGGCGGGGCCGCGACCGGGGGCCGGACGCGGGGGCGGAGCCGTACGAGCGGGGCGGGTGGGGGACGTACCTGCTGCTCGGCCTGTTCACGGCGGTCTCCGTCTTCCCGCTGCTGTGGACGGCGGTCGCCGCCTCGCGGACGAGCGGGCGGCTGGCCCAGAGCCCGCCGCCGTTCCGGTTCGGCCGGAACCTGGGCCGGAACCTGTCGGTGGCCTGGGACGAGGGCGGGATGGGCGAGGCGCTGGCCAACACGGCCGTGGTGGCGGGATCGGTGGCGCTCGGCACGGTGCTCTTCTCGACGCTGGCCGGCTTCGCCTTCGCCCGGCTGCGGTTCCGCTTCCGGGGGCCGCTGCTGCTCCTGGTGGGGGCGACGCTGCTGGTGCCGCCCCAGCTCGGGGTCGTCCCGCTCTACCTGCTGATCGCCCGGCTGGGGTGGACGGACCAGCTCCAGTCGGTGGTGCTCCCCTCGCTGGTCTCCGCCTTCGGCGTCTTCTACATGCGCCAGCACCTGCTGCGGGCCCTGCCGCCCGAGCTCCTGGAGGCGGCGCGGATGGACGGGGCGGGGACGCTGCGGGTGGTGTGGCACCTGGTGCTGCCGGCGGCGCGGCCGGCGATGGCGGTGCTCGGGATGCTGTCCTTCGTGGCGGCGTGGAACGACTTCTTCTGGCCGGTCCTCGCGCTGACCCAGACGGGGAACCCGACGGTGCAGGTGGCGCTGACCGGGCTCGGGCGGGGGTACGTGCCGGACACCTCGGTGGTGATGGCGGGGGCGCTGCTCGGGACGCTGCCGCTCCTCGTGGTGCTCGCCCTCTTCGGGCGGCAGATCGTGGGCGGGGTGATGCGGGGCGCGGTGAAGGGGTGAAGGGGTGAAGGGGTGAAGGGGTGAAGGGGTGGACGGGCTCAAGGGGGACGGGGCGACGGGGCGACGGGGCCGCGGAGGGCGTTCACCCGGACGGGCGCGGCGGCGGCCCTCTGCCGATCTTGCGCTGCTAGCTTCCCCTTATGTCCGCTATGAACGATTTGCCCATCGCGTGGGCGGGGTGAGGCCGGATGGGAGTCCTGCGCGACCATCCCGAACTCGCCCTCTTCGTCTGCCTCGCCGCGGGTTACCTCCTCGGCAAGCTCCGGGTCGGCCCGATCACGCTCGGCGGCATCTGCGGGACGCTGATCGTCTCGCTGCTCATGGGCGCCTGGGCGAAGGTCACCGTCTCCGACGACGTCAAGACGATCTTCTTCGCGATCTTCATCTTCTCGCTCGGCTATCTGGCCGGGCCCCAGTTCTTCGCCAACCTCAACAGGAAGAGCCTGCGCTTCTTCACCCTCTGCATCATCGAGGTGGTCTGCGTCGTCGGCATCGCCCTCGGCCTGGCGGAGGCCTTCGACCTGGACGTCGGCACCGCCGCCGGCATCCTGGCCGGCGCCGCCACCGAGTCCGCGGTCGTCGGCACGGCCACCGAGGCCATCGGCAAGCTCTCCGACCTGACGCAGGAGCAGATCACCCAGTACCAGGGCCACGTGGCCACCGCGTACACGGTCTGCTACCTCTTCGGCCTCGTCACCATCGTGATCTACACCAGCCAGATCATGCCGATGCTGCTGCGGATCAACCTCCGCGACGCCTCCCGCGAGCTGTGGGAGAAGATGCGGGGCTCCGGCGCCGCCCTGGAGTCCGACGAGCGCGAGGCGCTGCCCAACATGGTGGGCCGCACCTTCCTCGTCACCCTCGCCGACGGCGCCAGGGTCTCCGACCTGGAGCGGCAGTTCGGCAACCGGGTCACCGTCGAGGCGGTGAAGCGGGGCGGCGAGATCCTGACCCCTCCCCCGCCCGACTTCACGCTCACCCTCTCCGACCTCGTCCTCGCGGTCGGCCGGCGGGCCAACATCATCGAGGCGGGCCGGCTCATCGGCCCCGAGACCCCCGCGGTGCCGGGCCTCGACACCCCCCTCGCCACCCAGCAGGTCTCCCTCACCGACCGGTCGGCGGCCGGCAAGTCCCTGGACACGCTGACCACCGAGCACCCGGAGATCGCCTCCGGCGGCGTCTACGTGACCGACGTGCTGCGGGGCGAGGCACACCTGCCCGCCACCCCGGAGACCGTCGTCCAGCGCGGCGACGTGCTCACCCTGGTGGGCGCCCGCGCCTCGCTCGGGAAGCTCGCCTCCAAGGTCGGCGCGATCGTCAGGAACGACTCCACCGACTTCGTCTACCTGGGTCTCGGCATCGCCTGCGGCTCGCTCCTCGGACAGGTCGTGGTGAAGTTCGGCGACGTCCCCCTGTCGCTGGGCACCGGCGGCGGCTGCCTCGTCTCCGGCCTGCTCTTCGGCTGGTACCGCTCCCGCACCCAGACCTTCGGCGCCTTCCCGCCGCAGGCCGCCACCACGCTCAAGGACATGGGCCTGGCCATCTTCATCGCCTGCACCGGCCTGGTCTCCGGCCCGCAGGCGGGACCGCTGCTCAAGGAGTACGGGGCGCTGCTGCCGTTCGCGGGCATCGCCATGGTCCTCGTCCCGGCGACGGTCTCGCTGGTCGTCGGCCGCAAGCTCCTGAAGATCGAGAAACCGCTGCTCATCGGCGCCATCGCGGGGCAGCAGTGCTCGACGCCGGCGATCACCTCGGTCACCCAGGTCGCGCAGAGCTCGGTCCCGATGCTCGGCTACACGATCACCTACACCCTCTCCAACTTCCTGCTCCCGCTGACCGGACCTCTGCTCGTCGGCATCCTCGGAGCCTGAGAGGCGGCCCCACCTCCATGATCGACTTCCTCGACCGGAACATCTTCCAGCCCCACCCCGAACTGCTGGTCTTCCTCACCGTCGCCCTCGGCTTCCTCATCGGGAAGCTGCGCTACCGGGCGATCGCCCTGGGAGCCGTCACCGGTTGCCTGGTCGCGGGCCTGCTGCTCGGCGCCCAGTTCGAGATCACCATCGACGCGACGGTGAAGAACCTCTTCTTCACCCTCTTCCTCTTCGCCCTCGGCTACAAGGTCGGCCCCCAGTTCTTCCGGGGCCTCAAGAAGGACGGACTGCCGCAGGTCGTCAACGCGATCATCGTCTGCGTCACCGGCCTGCTGGTCTCCTGGGGCTTCGCCGTGATGCTCGGGTACGGCCCCGGCCTCTCCGCCGGCCTGCTCGGCGGCGCGCTCACCCAGTCCGCCGTCATCGGCGTCGCCCAGGACGCCATCGGCAACCTCCCCGGGCTCTCCGCCGACCAGATGAAGACCGAGGAGAACCTGGTCGCCATCGGGTACGCGGTCACCTACCCGCTCGGCACCATCCTCTGCGCGATCCTCCTCGCCAACGTCCTCCCCCGGCTCTACAAGCGGGACCTGGCCGCCGAGTCCGCGCGGCTCGCCCAGGAGCTGGACGCCCCCGGTGACAACCCCGACCTCGCCGAGGGCTACTACGAGGTCGTGCTGCGCGCGTACACGATCCGGCGCCCCGACCTCGTCGGCCGCACCATCGACGACTTCGAGAAGCAGCAGCAGGAGCTCGGCCACCGCATCTACCTCACCCGGGTCCGCCGCGACGGCACGGTCCTCGACCACGACCAGCGGACCGTGCTCCGCGAGGGCGACACCGTCGCCGTCTCCGCCCTGCGCGGCTCCCTCGTCGACTTCGACGCCCGCACCCACATCGGCCCCGAGACCGACGACGTCGAACTCCTCGGCTACGAGACCGAGTCCCTCCACGTCGTCGCCTCGGACAGGGCGCAGCTCGGGAAGACCGTCGCCGAGCTGCGCCGCGAGCCCTTCATGGTCGGCGTCTACGTCGACCGGATCTACCGCTCCGGCTCCGAGTTCCCCTACCGGCTCTCCACGAAGCTGGAGCGCGGCGACACCGTGGTCCTGACCGGCCCGAAGCGCCTCGTGGACCCGGCGGGCAGGGCGATCGGCAAGCCCGTGCCGACCTCCTTCGCCACCGACATGCTCTGGGTCGGCCTCGGCGTCTTCCTCGGCGGCTGCGTCGGCATCCCGGCCCTCACCGTCTCCGGGGTGCCGATCTCGCTGTCGACCTCCGGCGGCGCGCTGATCATGGGCCTGGTCTTCGGCTGGATCCGGGGCAAGTACCCGACGTACGGCAACGTGCCGCCGGGCGCCCAGTGGTTCATGGACACCTTCGGCCTGTGCGCCTTCGTCGCCGTGGTCGGCATCAACGCCGGCCCGAGCTTCACCAGCGGCCTGTCCACGGCCGGCTGGGGGCTGCTCCTGTGGGGAGCGGTCGCCACCCTGATCCCGCTGATCGTCGGCTTCCTCGTCGGCCACTACGTCCAGAAGATCCGCTTCCCGATCCTGATGGGCGTGCTGGCCGGCGGCCAGACCACGACCGCGGCGATCGGCGCCATCAACGAACAGTCCAGGTCGCAGATCCCCACCCTCGGCTACACGATCCCCTACGCGGTGGGCAACGTGCTGCTGACCATCTGGGGCGCCGTGATCGTCATCCTCAACCACTGACCTCCGCGAAGGACACGCCATGCCCGAGACCAGCTTCACCCGCGAGGAGATCAAGTCCTTCGCCCAGCTCTCGCCGTTCGAGCTGAAGGACAAGTTCATCACCATCGCCCAGGCGGCCCAGGCCGATCGGCCCGGCCAGAAGGGCAAGTCCTCGATCCAGATGCTCAACGCCGGCCGCGGCAACCCGAACTGGACCGCCACCAGCCCCCGCGAGGCCTTCCACGCCCTCGGCTACTTCGCCATCGCCGAGTCCCGCCGGGTGTGGACCGCCGACGACCTCGGCGGCATGCCCGAACTCAAGGGCTCCGGCGCCCGCTTCGACACCTTCGCGCGGCAGCACCCGGACCTGCCCGGCATCGAGCTGCTCCAGAAGTCGGTCGAGTACGCCGTCGAGCGCTTCGGCTTCGACAAGGACGCCTTCGTCCACGAGCTCACCGACAGCTCGATCGGCGACAACTACCCGGTGCCGGACCGGATCCTCACCCACACCGAACAGGTCGTCCGCGGCTACGTCGACGACGAGATGTTCGGCGGGCGGCCGCCCGCCGGGAACGTCTCCTACTTCGCCACCGAGGGCGGCACCGCCGCCATGTGCTACGTCTTCGACTCCCTGATGAAGAACGGGATCCTGAAGAAGGGCGACCGGATCGCCCTGATGGTGCCGGTCTTCACCCCGTACATCGAGATCCCCGAGCTCGACACGTACGAGTTCGACGTGGTGCACGTCAACGCCTCCCTCTTCACCGAGACCGGCGTCCGCGAGTGGCGCTACCCCCCGGAGGAGGTCGCCAAGCTGGAGGACCCCTCGATCAAGCTGCTCTGCCTGGTCAACCCCTCCAACCCGCCCTCCCTGGCGCTCAGTCAGCGGGTCGCGAACCAGCTCAAGGAGATCGTCGCCGAGAAGAACCCGAACCTGGTGATCGTCACCGACGACGTCTACGGCACCTTCGTCCCCGGCTTCCGCTCGATCGCCGCCGACCTGCCGCAGAACACCCTGCTCGTCTACTCGTACTCGAAGCACTACGGCGCCACCGGCTGGCGGCTTGGCGTCATCGGCCTCCACGACGACAACGTCGTCGACCGGATGATCGCCGACCTGCCGGCGGCCGAGAAGGCACGGCTGGACAAGCGGTACGGGACGCTCTCCCTGGAACCGGGGAAGATCCGGTTCATCGACCGGCTGGTCGCCGACTCCCGGCAGGTCGCCCTCAACCACACCGCGGGCCTGTCGCTGCCGCAGCAGGTCATGATGACGCTCTTCTCGCTCTTCGACATGCTCCCCGAGGGCCAGGAGTACAAGGAGCGGCTGCGGTCGATCGTGGGGCAGCGGCTCGACCTCCTCCTGGAGGGCGCCCGGATGAAGATCGCCGACGACGACAAGCGGGCCGGCTACTACATCGAGCTGGACCTCCTCGCGGAGGCCGAGCGCGTCCACGGCAAGGACTTCGCCGACTTCCTGGAGAAGAACTACGAGCCCGTCGACCCGCTCTTCCGGCTCGCCGAGCAGACCGGCGTGGTCCTCCTCAACGGCGGCGGCTTCGACGGCCCCGAGTGGTCGGTCCGGGTCTCGCTGGCCAACCTGGACGACCTCGACTACCTGAAGATCGGCCACCACCTGCGGGGCATCTTCCAGGACTACGAGAACGAGTGGCGGGCCTCGCGGGACGCCTGACGCCGAACGGGGGCGTGCCCCGGCCGAAGGTGGGGTGTCGTCGGCCGGGGCACGCGGTGTGGGGGGACGGGAAGGTCTACCGGTAGGCGGAGAGGGCCTTCGTGAAGGCCAGCGGCTGCTGGAGGATCGAGGAGCAGGTGGCGTCGGCGCGGTTCACCGCGCCGTCCGGGCACTGCTTGTCGCGGGTCGAGGACCACATCGAGAGCCGGCCGAGCCCCTTCGACCTCGCGAAGTCGACCAGCTGGGCGGCGTCGTCGACCCTGAAGACCTCGGTCGTGACGTCGTTCACGCCGATCATGGGGGTCACGGCGACGGCCTTCCAGGCGGCCGCGTCGGAGAGCCCGAGGACGCCCTTGAGCTGGGCCTGGGTCGCGGTCGCGGCCTGGATCGCGTACGTGCCCATGTCGGCGCCGTAGGCGGGGCCGTAGTCCATCGCCATGATGTTGACCGCGTCGATCCGGACGCCGTTCCTCTTCGCGTCGGCGAGCAGGCTCACCCCGGGCTGGGTCAGGCCCTCGGGCATCACCGGCAGGGTGAAGGAGACGTTCAGGCCGGGGTGCGACCTCTGGAGCTGGGCGATGGCCTGGGAGCGGCGGGTGTTGGCGGCCGTGTCGGGCAGGGCGGCGCCCTCGACGTCGAAGTCGACCTTGGTGAGCCGGTACTGGTCGACGACCTTGCCGTACGCCTTCGCCAGGTCGGCGGCGCTCGCGCAGTTCAGCGCCAGCTCGTGGCCGGCGGCGCCGCCGAAGGAGACCCGCACGTCACCGCCCTTGGCGCGCAGGGCGCCGATCTGGGCCGCCACCCGGTCGTTCGCGAGGTCGGTGACGCCGCCCCAGAGGGGGGCGCAGGAGCCGCCGGAGGTGATGAAGGCGAGGTTGAACTCCTTCACCCCGGTGGCGTCGGCGGTGGCGAGCAGGTCGTACGCGGGGTGGAGCGAGGTGTCGACGTAGGGGGCGAACCTCGCGCCGGCGGCGGGGGCGGGGGCCGGGGTCGGGGTCGGCTTCGGGGGTGCCGTGGCGGTCGCCGTGGCCGTGGGGGTCGGCTTCGGGGACGCGGTGGCGGTCGGCTTCGGGGGCGCGGTCGCGGTGGCGGTCGGCTTCGCGGTCGCGGTCGGCTTCGGGGGCGCGGTGGGCGGGTCGGTGGGCCGGCCGCTGGGGGTGGGGGCGGGACCGCCGGCCGAGCAGGCGGCCTCGTTGATCCGGCAGCCCGCCGGGTCCCCGGCCCGTCCGGCCGCCGAGGTCACGAAACCGACGGTGACGGACCGGCCGGGGGCGAGCTGCCGGTTCCAGCTCGCGGGCCGCACGGTGACGTGGCGGCCCGAGACGGTGTGGTCGCCGTTCCACAGGGAGCCGAGGGTGGTCCCGGCAGGGAGGTCGAACTCCAGCGTCCAGTCGGACTGGGTGGTGGAGGTCTCGTTGGTGATCACGTACTGGCCGGTGTAGCCGCCGGTCCAGGAGCTGGTCCGGGTGTAGGCGGCTCCCACGGCGGCGGCCTGGGCGGTACCGGTGAGGGCGAAGACCGTGCCGCCGGTGATCGCGGCGGCGACCACCGCGCCGACGGCCTTCGCGCGGCCGCTGGTCCTGCGCCGGTGCCCGTTGCTGCCCATGCGTGCTGCCTCCGTGGAGCGGGGGTGGGGTGCGGCAGCACGCTAGCGCCCGGGAACCGGACGAATGCCGCACTCCTGACGCCGGTCGGGATCCTTAGGGTCCGCTTAAGGAAGCCATCGGAACCACGAAAGGTTCAGCGCCGGCCGGTCTTGCGGCGGCGGGCCGGCCGGTGCGAGCGGTGGCCGCCGGAGCCGCCGGGGCGGTGGCCGCCGAGCCCGATCCAGATGCGCACCTCGGTGCCGCCGAGCACCGAGTGCCCGATCCGGACGTCGCCGCCGGTGGTCTCGGCCATGCGGCGCACGATGTCGAGGCCGAGGCCCGTGGAACCCGCCCGGGTGCCGCTGTTGCCCCGGGCGAGCGCGGCGTCCGGGTCGGCGATGCCGGGCCCGGCGTCGGAGACGAGGACGATGACCGCGTCGTCGCCGTTGTGGACGTCGACGGAGAAGGCGGTGCCCTCCGGGGTGTGCCGGAAGACGTTGCCGAGGAGGGCGTCGAGGGCGGCGATCAGTTCGGGGCGCGCCACCGGGATCCGTACCGGCCGCTCGACGCCGGCGAGGCGGACCAGCCGCCCCTCGTCCTCGGCCAGCGCGGACCAGAACTCCATGCGCTCCCGGACCACTTCGGCGGCGTCGCAGCCGGCGCCGGGGCCGGTCGGCGCGGTGGTCTGCGGCTTGGCCTCGCGGGCGGTGCGGATGATGGTGTCCACCTCGCGCTCCAGCTGCTCGACGGCGGCCCGGGTCTGGTCGGCGGCGGGGCCCGAGCCGAGCGAGGCCGCGTTGAGGCGGAGCACGGTGAGCGGGGTGCGGAGCCGGTGGGAGAGGTCGGCGGCGAGTTCGCGCTCGTTGGCGAGGAGCTGGACGACCTGGTCGGCCATGGAGTTGAAGGCGACGGCGGCCGACTTGAGTTCGGGCGGACCCTCCTCGGCGACGCGCACGCCGAGCCGGCCCTCGCCGAGCTCGTGGGCGGCGCCGGCGAGCCGCTGGGCGGGGCGGACCATGCGGACGCCGAGCCGGTCGGCGACGGCGAGCGAGCCGACGATCAGGGCGACGCCGACGCCGGCGAGGACCAGCCAGGCGGTGGCGACGCCGTTGGTCACCTCGCCCTCGGGGACGAAGAGTTCGACGACCACGACCTGGGCGGCGCTGAGCGCGGTCGGCTGGAGCAGGACGTAGCCGCCGGGGACCTCGGCGATGGAGGCGCGGCCCAGGGCTCGGGTGGCCTCCAGGTCCTCGACCTCGGCCCGGCGGGTGCCGATCTCCAGGGCCTGGTCGCCCGGGGCGACGGGCGGGACGTGGATCGCGAGCCGGCCGGCGGAGCCGTCCTCGGTGGTGGCGACGGCCTTCTCCAGCTCCACCCGGTCGGTGGTGATGGCGAGGACCGGGGCGAGCCCGGCGCCGCGCCGCTCGGCGTTGGAGAACGCCCGGTCGCGGGCCATCTCCTTGACGACGAGGCCGAGCGGGACGGCGAAGGCGATCACGACCATGGCCGTGACGGCCAGCGACACCTTGACGAGGGCCCATCTCACGGCCGGCGCTCCCGTCTCACGGCTGGTGCTCCCGCGGCGGCTCCAGCTTCACGCCGACGCCGCGCAGGGTGTGCAGGTAGCGCGGCCGGGCCGCCGTCTCGCCGAGCTTGCGGCGCAGCCAGGACAGGTGGACGTCGATGGTCTGGTCGTCCCCGTAGGCCTGCTGCCACACCTCGGCCAGCAGCTCCTTGCGGGGGACGACCACGCCGGGCCGGCCGGCGAGGAAGGCGAGCAGGTCGAACTCGCGCCGGGTCAGGTCGAGCGGGACGCCGTCGAGTTCGGCCTGGCGGCGCAGCGGGTCGATGGCGAGTCCGCCGACCCGCAGCTCGGTCGTCGGCGCGGGGTCCCCGGACACCGCGCGGGCGCGGCGGAGCACGGCGGCCATCCGGGCGGTGAGGTGTTCGACGGAGAAGGGCTTGACGAGGTAGTCGTCGGCGCCGGCGTGCAGCAGCCGGACGATCTCCGCCTCGTCGTCCCGGGCGGTCGCGATGATCACCGGCACGTCGGTGATCCCGCGCAGCATCTTCAGCGCCTCGGACCCGTCCAGATCGGGCAGACCGAGGTCCAGGACGACCACGTCGAAGCGGAAATGGGCGACCTCGCGCAGCGCCTCCAGTGCCGTGCCGACGCTCCGTACCGTGTAGGAGGCTTCCGTCAGCTGCCGGATGAGGGCGGAGCGCACGAACTGGTCGTCCTCGACCACGAGCACACTTGCCATGGGCGGCACCGTACGCCATCCGTGTGACGCCCCGGGCACTCCCCACCTCCCGGTACGCGCCGGACGGGCGTGGTGCAGTATGGCCGGGATGCGAAGAGGACTCGTTCACGCCCTGGCCTGGTCGCTCGCCACCGGCGCGGCGGTCACGCTCTCCTGGTGGGGGGTGCACACGGTGCTGTCCGGCACGGTCTACGACCCGCCGCGCGCCCTGCCGCTGCCGGGCAACACCACGGCGGCCGGCCCGGCCCCGGTCGAGACCGCCCTCGGCGATCCGGTGACGGCCTCGACCCGCCGCCCGCGGACCACTCCCCCGGCCCCGCCCGCCTCGTCGTCCCCGCCGCCCTCACCGGCGGCGACCCGGACGGCGGACGGCGCGGCCGGGACCGGCAGTCCGTCGGCGCCCCGGACCGCCCCGGCGCCGACGACCGCCCCGCCGGCCGCGCCGTCCTCCTCGCGGGTGCAGAGCTTCCCGTCCGACGGCGGCCGGGTGACCTTCGACCTCGGCGAGACCTCCGCCGAGCTGGTCTCGGCGATCCCGGCCTCGGGCTGGCAGATGCAGGTGTGGAAGCAGCCGACGTGGATCCGGGTGAGCTTCACCCAGGGCGACCGGGAGGTGTCGGTCTTCTGCCTGTGGCACGACTCCGCCCCGCGCGTGCAGATCGAGGAGCGCAGGGCCTGAGCCGCGGCGGCTCAGCGGAAGACGGAGGGCGGCGGGGCCGGTGAGGCCTTCGCGTGCGCGTCGGCGACCGGCGCCGCGCCGCCGGTGAAGTCGGCGAGGGCGCGGCCGTGTTCGACCCGGCCGGGGTGCGGGTCGCCCGCGACGCGGCGGGTCAGGTCGGCGACGGGGAGCTCGCGGTCGGAGGCGACCAGGACCGCGTTGCCGAAGCGGCGGCCGCGCAGGACGGTCGGATCGGCGATCAGGGCCAGTTCGGGGAAGACGGCGGCGGCGGTGGCGATCTGGCCGCGGAGGTGGGCCAGCGGCGGGCCGTCGGCGAGGTTGGCGGCGTACGTGCCCCCGGGCCGCAGCGCGCGCCGCACCTCGGCCAGGAACTCGGTGCTGGTGAGGTGGGCGGGGGTGCGGGCGCCGCGGAAGACGTCCGCGACGACGAGGTCGGCCCAGCCGTCCGGGACCTTGGCGAGTCCGGCGCGGGCGTCGGTGGCGCGGACCCGGATCCGGGCGCCGGGGTCGAGCGGCAGCGCGCGGCGGACGAGGCGGACGAGGGGTTCGTCGATCTCGACGACCTGCTGGGTGGAGCGGGGCCGGGTCGCGGCGACGTACCGGGCGAGGGTGAAGGCGCCGCCGCCGAGGTGCACGGCCTGGAGGGGGCGGCCGGGCGGGGCGGCGAGGTCGGCGACGTGGCCGAGGCGCCGCTGGTACTCGAAGGTGAGCGCGGTGGGGTCGTCGAGGTCCACGTGGGACTGCGGGGCGCCGTCGAGGAGCAGCGTCCAGGCGCGGGGGCGGTCGCGGTCGGGTATCAGTTCGGCGAGTCCGCCGTCGACGGTCTCGGAGACGGCGCCGGCCGCCGCCCGCTCGCGCTGTTTGTTCCTGGCCATCCGCCCATTATCGGCCGGTTCGGGACCGGAGGGGGCCGGGGCCGGGGTGGAGGCGGGGCGGAAGGGTCAGTGACAGCCGTCGGCCGCCTCGATGAGGCGGGCCGCCTCGCCGAGCGCGCGGCGCAGCACGGCGGGGTCGGTGACGGGGTCGGTGTCGCCGGGCGGGAGCAGCCAGCCGGCGGGGCGGGGGGCGGCGCCCGCGGGGCCGGGCAGTTCCGGGAGTTCGGGGAGGCGCAGGCCGCGGCCCGAGGTGCGGGTGCAGGCGCTGCCGGGGAGGTCCCAGGCGGCGGCGGTGCCGGGCGGGACGAGGAAGCCCAGGGTGTCGCAGGCGCCGTCGTGGAGCACGGGCCCGACGGCGGGGGCGCCGCGGCGGCGGAGGATGTCGACGGCCTCCAGGCCCTGCCGGGCGGGCACGGTCACCAGGTCGCAGGGCTCGTCGCCGCCGGCCGCCGGGGCGGGGGCGGTGTGGGTGGTCGTCACGGGCGTCGCGGTCGTCACGGGCGTCTCGAAAGGCGTGGCGTTCTCGGACATGGACCCCTCCTCGCTTCCCAGAGGAGACACGTTCCGTCTCTCCCATACGGTTCAACGCCCGTGCGCGTCAACGGCTACGGCGGCACGCCGCCGCAAAGGATGGCAGTTCATGGCAGATCGCAGGCGAGATATCCGATTTGTATCCAAACTCTGCGTAGGCATCCCGTCACAACAGGTACGTTCATGCCGCCGGAACACCCGGCAGCACCAGGAGAGGGCTCGGCCATGGCCATGTCACGGGCAGTTCCCAATCTCGCCTTCCGACGGCTCCGCGGACAGCACTCCCCGGCGGAGTTCGCCGCCCTGGTCCGCCGGGCGGCACGGGAGATCGGCGAACAGGTCGCGTGCGACGCCCGCTACATCGGGCGCGTGGAGGCGGGCGAGATCCGCTGCCCCAACTACGCGTACGAGCGGGTCTTCCTGCACATGTTCCCCGGGCTGAACCTTGCCGACCTGGGTTTCTCTGCGCGGGAGGCGGTGCGCGGCCGACGGCAGGCCGCCCCGGCCGGGGCCTCGGGGCCCCCCGCCCTCCCGACCCGGAACGATGAGGAGAGCGACGTGCTGCGTCGCGCATTCATGACGAGCGGCACCGCCACCCTGGCGGCCGTCTCCTGGGGACTCGGCGGCACCGCCGCGGCGATCCCCAGCCCCCGCGGCACCCACCGCATCGGCGAGGCCGAGGTCCTCGCCGTCGAGGACGCCGTGCGGCGCATCCGCCTGCTCGACGACCGGCACGGCGCCGACGGGCTCTACAAGGTCGCCGCCCAGCCGCTCCGCACCGCCTACGCCCTGCTCGACCGGGGCACCGCGGCCCGCCGCTCCACCGAGGACCGGCTGCTCGCCGGCGCCGGGGAGCTGTCGCTCTCCGTAGGCTGGCTCGCCCACGACTCGGGCCGCCACGAGGACGCCCGCTCCCACTACGCCGAGGCCCTCGCCACCGCCCGGGTCTCCGGGAACGCGGCCCTGGAGGCACACGCCTTCTGCAACACGTCCTTCCTCGCCCGCGACACCGGCCGCTACCGCGAGGCCGTCCGCGCCGCCCAGGCCGGACTGCGGGCCGCCGGCCCGCTCGACTCCCCCCGGCTGCTCGCCCTGCTCTCCCTGCGCGAGGCCGCCGCCTGGGCCGGACTCGGCGACCGCTCCTCGGCGGAGGAGTGCCTCGGCCGCGCCCACGACCACTTCGGCCACGGCCACGCCGACCAGGACCCCGAGTGGATGTCCTTCTTCGGCGAACCCGAGCTGGAGGCCCTGGAGTCCCACTGCTGGGCCGCGCTCGGCGACTGGACCCGCGCCGCCCGCCACTCCCACCGGGCCACCGTCCTCCAGCACCCCCGCTTCGCCCGCAACCTCGCCCTCTACCGCGCCCAGCTCGCCGGCAACCTCGCCCGCGCCGGCCGCCGCGACGAGGCCGAGGCGGAGGCGCGGCGGGTGGCCGACTCCCTGGACGGGATCGCGTCGGCGCGGATCCGGGGCCTGCTGGCCGAGACCCGCCTCATCCTCACGGGGGTGTGAGGGGGCGGGGGATCCCGGATCCCCCGCCCGGCGGGACCGGACGGGGGATCCGCCGCCCGCACCCGGGATCAGGCCTCCAGGTGCCCCGTGTCGTTCCAGCGGGCGATCGCCGGCGCGCCGTACGCCCAGCCGAGGACCGAGAGGCTCGTCGGGTCCAGGCGGATGCGGCCGGCGAAGGAGACGTCCTCGCCGAGCCAGCGGGCGCCGATGGACCGGAGGATGTGCCCGTGGGCGAAGACCAGCACGTCCCGGTCGGCCGAACGGGCCCACTCGACGACCTCGTCGGCGCGGGCCGACAGCTCGGCCAGCGACTCGCCCTCCGGAACGGCGTCGCGCCAGATCAGCCAGCCCGGGCGGATCTCCTGGATCTGGGCCGGGGTCAGCCCCTCGTAGGCGCCGTAGTCCCACTCCATCAGCGCGTCCCAGGGCTCCGCGCGGTCGCCGAAGCCGGCCAGGCCGCAGGTCTCGCTCGCCCGGACGAGCGGGCTGGTGCGCACCTCCACGCCGGGCAGGCCCCGCCAGGGGCCGCGGTGCAGACGCTCGCCGAGCAGCTCGGCGCCGCGCCGGCCCTCGTCGAGGAGCGGGATGTCGGTCCTGCCGGTGTGGCGTCCGAGGAGCGACCACTCGGTCTGGCCGTGTCGGGCGAGCAGGATGCGCGGTGCCATGGACGGTGCTCTCCAGAGATTGCGCGGATACGGGGGAACGCGTGCCCTTCCTTCGGGTGCCCTTCCGGAGGGTCCCCCCATCATCGCGCAGGTGGCCCGGGCGCGAACTCCCGGTGTCCCCGCGGCCGAACGCGCCCGCGTTGTCGGTGGCGGATGCGAGACTTCCGCGGGTGAGCGCATCCCTGGACGCCGGCGGGTCACGGCCGCCGCAGACGACGGACCCCGTGCCGACCCCGGCGAGCCGCCGCAGGACGCGGGAGAGACTCGCCGAGCTGCGCGGCCCGGCCGTCCCGCCGCGCCCGCTGGACGCCCGGGCGCTGGCCGCGCTGGCCGCGAACCCGGGGTGCAGGCGGCGCGCGCTGCTCGACGGCGCCGGGGTGGACAAGGGGGCGCTCGCGGCCCGGCTGGGGTCGCCGGCCCCCTTCGGCCAGTCCCAGTTCGCGATCGTGCGGGGCAACAGCTTCGAGGCGAAGGTGAAGGCGGACGGCGGACGGGAACTGCTGCGGCTCTTCGGCGTGGAGGACCCCGGGGCCGTCTCCGTGCCCGACCTGTCGGCGTCCGGGCCCGAGGGGCGGACCGCGCGCACCGCGCTCGCGCTGCGCGAGGCGACCGCGGCCGGCGGGTGGACGCTGCTGGACCACCCGCTGCTGACCCTGGAGGTGGCGGGATCGCCCGTGCACCTGGAGCCGGACGCCGTCGTGGTCGACCCGGCCGGGCGGTGGACGGTCGTGGAGATCAAGTCGTTCCCCATGGTCGACGGGGCGGCGGACGCGGCGAAGGTGGGCGCGGCCGCCCGGCAGGCGGCGGTGTACGTGCTGGCGCTGGAGCGGGTGGCGGCCCTCACCGACGGCGCCGAGGTCGGCCACGCGGTGCTGCTGGTCTGCCCCAAGGACTTCTCGAACCTGCCGACGGCCTCCGTGGTGGACGTGCGCAAGCAGCGCGCGGTGACCCGGCGGCAGCTGGAGCGGCTGACCCGGATCGAGGAGATCGCCGAGGCGCTGCCGGAGGGCCTGAGCTTCGACGTGCGGGAGTGCTCGGCGGAGCGGCTGGAGGCGGCCGTGGAGGCCGTCCCGCACGCCTACGCGCCGGAGTGCCTGGCCGCCTGCGAGATGGGCTTCCACTGCCGGTCGCGGGCCCGCGAGGCGGACGCGGTGCAGACCCTGGGCCGCGCGGTGCGGGGCGAGCTGGGCGGGCTGACCACGGTCGGCGCGGTGCTCGGCGCCGCCCGCGGCGAGCACGGCGACCCGGAGGACCCGGCGGTGGCGGCGCTGCGCAGGGCCCGGGCCCTGCGGCAGGAGGCGCTGGACGAGGCGGGGGCCGCCGCATGTCGCTGATCGCGCACCTGGCCCGGATGGAGGCCGTGGAGGCGGGCCGGGCCCAGCCCCTGGCCACCGTCCGGCACCGGCACCTCTCGGCGCGGCCCCTCGTCCTCGTGCCGCTGACCACCGCCGGCGAGGCGGGCGCCCCGCTCGGCGCGCTGGTCGGCACCGACCCGGAGGAGCCGCGGCTCCTCGTGGTCCCGCAGCCCCGGGACCGGGAGCTGCGCTTCGCCTTCCTCGCCGAGCTGGCCGAGGAGGTGCTGCCGTACGTCGACGGGCACACCGAGGCCGTCGAACTGGTCGAGAAGAACCGGACCGATCCGGAGACCGGGACGAAGTCCCGGGTCGAGGTCGAGCTGTGCGCCGACGCGCCGCAGCTGATCGTGCCGAGCCGCGCCGGGATCGAGTACGTCCGGCTCCTCGGGCGGTCCACGCGGTTCCGGCGCACCGCCGAACAGGACCCGGACACGCCGTACCCGGCGCCGCCGCGCGTGCCGCTGCTCGGCCGCTGGCTGACCCACTACGGCGAGCGGGCCCGGGTCCCCGGCTCCTCGCTGCTGCTCGCGGCGACCGACCTGCTCAACCGGCACTGGGCCACCGGCCAGTCCTCCCTGGAGGACCAGCACCTCGGGGCCCTGCTCGCCTGGATCGACCCCGCCGGGGACGAGCCGGGCGCGGTGGGGGCGCACCGGGCCGAGCTGGGGCGGGACGAGCGGGGACAGCTGCTGTGCCCGCCGGCCGGGCCCGCCACCGACCCGGCCTTCGACAACCAGCTCCTCGCGCCCGCGATCGAGGCCTACGACCGGGCCCGGCAGGCGGTCGGCGCCGCCGAGGACGGCGAGGCGGCCGAGGCGGCCCTGGCCGGCCTGCACCGCGCCGAGCGGGAGGTGCGCCGGCTCGTGGCCTCGCAGCTGAAGCCCGCCTGGGACGCCGTCTGGCGGGCGCTCGGCCTGCTGCGGGAGCTGCCCGAGGGGGCGCGGGTCGCCGACCGGTGGACCCGGGACCGCTGGTCGTTCACCGCGCACCGGGACCGGATCGCCGCCGGGGAGCCGCCGCAGCCGCGCCGGGACGACGCGGTGACCGCCGCGGCCAAGCTCGCCGCGCGCGAGCAGGCGCAGGGGCAGCTGGACGCCCAGGAGGCGCTGGACGACCCGCTGGTGCTGGCCGGGCGCCGGCTGTCCGGCGAGGCGTTCACCGGCGAGGTCGCCGAGGTGCTGATGGCGTGGACGGAGTCGAGGCGGCCGGCGCCGCGCCCGCTGCTCACGGTCCGCACCGAGGACCGCCCGCACCTGGACGCGGGCGTGCGGGTGTACCGCTCGCTGGGCGGCAAGCCGCAGGCGGCGGAGTTCGTGGCCCGCGAGGAGGACGGCTCCCTGGTGCTGCGGCTGCTGGACAGGATGGGCCGGGCGAAGGAGCCGGCGGAGGGCACGGTGCCGGAGAAGGGCGAGCGGATCGCCTGGACGCTCTTCGAGCACGACACGCGGGTGGGGCCGAAGCTGCCCGACCCGGAGGACACGCCGTGGACCCACGGCGGCCCGCCGCGCTCCGCCGAAGGCGAACTCCCCGACGCCGTGACCCCCGAGGACCTGCTGTGACCGTGTACGACCCGACCGTTCCCGACCCCGCCGCGGCCGCCGCGAAGGCGACGGCGGCGATCCTGGAGAGCACCCTGCACGGCACCGCCCGGGGGGTCGTCGTCGACTCCCCGCCCGGGGCGGGCAAGTCGACGCTCGTGGTGCGGGCCGCGCTCGAACTGGCCGCCGCCGGACGGCCCCTGATGGTGGTGGCGCAGACCAACGCGCAGGTCGACGACCTCGTGCTGCGGCTCGCCGAGAAGCAGCCCGACCTGGAGGTGGGGCGGCTGCACTCCAGCGACGGCGACCCCTACGACAAGGCGCTCGACGCGCTGGAGCACGTACGGAAGTCCGCGAAGGCCGGGGACCTCTCGGGGCTGCCGGTGGTCGTCTCGACGGCCGCGAAGTGGGCGCACGTGAAGAACGTGGAGCCGTGGGCGCACGCCATCGTGGACGAGGCCTACCAGATGCGCTCGGACGCGCTCCTGGCCGTGGCGGGGCTCTTCGAGCGGGCGCTGTTCGTGGGCGACCCGGGGCAGCTGGACCCGTTCTCGGTGGTCGGCGCCGACCAGTGGGCGGGGCTCTCGTACGACCCCTCCGCCTCGGCCGTCTCGACGCTCCTGGCGCACAACCCGGAGCTGCCGCAGCACCGGCTGCCGGTCTCCTGGCGGCTGCCCGCGTCGGCGGCGCCGCTGGTGTCGGACGCCTTCTACCCGTACACGCCCTTCCGGGCCGGCACCGGTCCCGGCGACCGGCGGCTCGCCTTCGGGGCGCCCTCCGACGGCTCCGCCGCCGACCGGGTCCTGGACGAGGCCGCCGAGTCCGGCTGGGGCCTGCTCGAACTGCCCGCCCGGCACACCCCGCGCACCGACCCGGAGGCCGTCCACGCGGTCGCCCTGGTGGTCCGCCGGCTCCTGGACCGGGGCGGCGCGGCGATCAGCGAGCGCTCCGACGCGCCGGTGCCGCTGACCGCCGACCGGATCGCGGTGGGCACCGCCCACCGGGACCAGGCGGCGGCCGTCCGCGAGGCCCTCGCGGGGCTCGGCGTGTCGGGGGTGACGGTCGACACGGCCAACCGGCTCCAGGGGCGCGAGTACGACGTCACGGTCGTCCTCCACCCGCTCTCCGGCCGCCCCGACGCCACCGCCTTCCACCTGGAGACCGGCCGCCTCTGCGTCCTCGCCTCCCGCCACCGCCACGCGTGCGTGGTCGTCTGCCGGGCCGGCGTCGCCGACCTCCTGGACGAGCACCCGTCGACGGAGCCGGTCCGGCTCGGCGTCACGGTGAAGTTCCCGGACGGCTGGGAGGCCAACCACGCGGTCCTGTCCCACCTGGCGGAGCACCGCGTGCCCTGGACCCCGTGAGCGGCGTCCCGGTCCGGCCGCGGCCGGACCGGGACGCCGCCGGGTCAGGACGCGGCGGCGTGGGCGAGGAGTTCGTCGACCGACCACTGGTCGTCGATGTGCTCGCCGTACTTCGCGGCGGCGACGCGGCCGTCCGGGGCGATGAGGAAGTCCGCGGGCAGGCCGATGCGGCCGCCCGGCTGGGAGGCGGCCGGCAGCCGCCCCCGGCCCCGGAGGAGTTCCGCGGTGGCTCCGCACACGCCCTTGACGATCCCCGGCCAGCCCCTCGGGTCCAGCAGGGCCCGGCGGTGGGCCTCGACGCCGAACGCCCGGTAGAGCTCCTTGCCGGGGTCGGCGACGACGGCGAACGGCAGGTGGGCCGCGTGGGCGCGCAGTTCCTCGACGGGCGAGTGGAAGAGCACCACCTCGCGGATCCCGGCCCGCTCGATCTCCTCGTGGCGCCGGGCGACCGAGCGGAGGTGCAGGTGGCAGACGGGACAGCCGGCGAAGCGCCGGAACTGCGCGTGGACGGCGCGCTCCGGGTCCGGCACGACCAGCGGCGGTCCGACGACCGGGGCGAGCGTGCGGACCGGCACGGGGTCGCCCGGCCGGAGCCGGGTCGCGGCGGAGCTCGGGGAGCCGGGGGACGAGGGCGTGCGCATGGGTCACCTTCCGGAGGCGGCTCGTAGGTGTACGGCGTACCCCTACGAGCGTAGGCGTAGGACGTACGCTGTCAACCGTCATGCCACGACCCCGCTCCCTCACCCCCGACCGGCTCGCCGCCGCCGCGCTCGCCGTCGTCGACCGCGACGGACTCGCGGCCCTCTCCATGCGCACCACCGCCAAGGAGCTCGGCATGAGCCCGATGGGGCTCTACCGCTACGTGGCCGACCGCGACGAGCTGGAGCGCCTGGTGGTCGACCGGATCCTCGGCGACGTGGACACCACCCCGCCGCCCGGCGACGCGCCCTGGCGCGAACGGGTCGAGGCCATGGCGTGCCGGCTGCGCGACGCCGTCGCCCGGCACCCCGAGGCCGTCCCCCTCGCCCTCGCCCACCGCCACCGCGCCGCCGGCGGGCTGCGCTGGTCGGAGACGGTGCTCGCGATCCTCACCGGGGCCGGGCTCGACGGCCCCCGGCGCGTGGTCGCCCTGCGGGCCCTGCACGCGTACGTGAGCGGGGCGATCCAGCTGGAGCACCGGGGACCGCTCTCGGGCCCCGGCACGGAGGCGATCGCCGCGCTGCCCGGCGACCGCTTCCCGCTGCTGACGGCGACCGCCCGGGACGCCGGCGGGGTCGCCCCCGACGAGGAGTTCCTCGGCGGGCTCCGGATGCTGCTGCGCGGCCTCGGCGACTGAGCCCCGGGCGGTCTTGCGGGGCACGGGACAATGGTGGGTGGCCCGGCGTCCCGGGCCGTGTGCGCGAGGAGGAACAGAGCATGGCGGAACCCGCGGAGCGGAGCGGACGGCGACGGCTGCGACCGGCGCCCCTGATCTTCGAGCCTGCCGAGGCGACCGCCGATCCGGAGCACTTCTTCGACCTGGAGTCGATCGAGGACCCGAGGGAGCTGCTGGCGCGGGCGACCGAGCTGACGCTGGCGTTCCGGGCGGCGACGGACCGGGCGGTCGAGTTCCAGGCCGTGGCGGCGGCGCAGCTCGCCGATCCGAAGCGGTTCGACCGGCTGACCGCGGCGGACGTGGCCGAGCGGGCCGCCTGGACCGAGGACTACGCGCGGAAGATGATCGAGTTCGGGCGGGATCTGATCCGCACGAACGGCCGACGGGCCGAGGACTGAGCCATCCATCCGGAACGGGCGTTCGGCATATGCGGGGCGCACGATACTCCCCCGCGCCACCGCCTGTCCGCGTTTCCCCGAGTTTCTCCGAACTCTCGGCGTTCGCTTCGTCACACGCGGTAGACCTGTCCGCATGACGACGACCTGGCTGCGCGACGAGACCCCGTACGCCGACGAGGCACCCGGTGCGTTCGGCGCGCTCGGCACCTCGGGAGTGCTCCGCTTCCTGCGGGCGGGCGACGAGGACCGGCACCAGACCGCCCGGGTGACGGCGGACGGCGCCGCCTGGCTGGCCTCGGCGGCCGGCGGGGACCTCGGGGCGGCGCTGACCCGCTGGGAGGCGCGGCCGGAGTCCCCGGCGGTGCTGCCGTGCGGGACGGTCTTCGACGTGCTCACCGTGGACCCGGTCTTCGGCCGGCGGATGCTGGACCGGCTGTGGGAGGAGGGCCCCGGCTCGGGACCGGTGGCCGCGCACCGGGGCCGGATGCTGCTCTTCGCCGCGCCCGGCACGGCCCAGCGGCTGCCCGCGCTGCTCGACTGGGAGGAGTGGGGCGAGGCGGTGCCGCGGCCCCTCTGCCACGGCACGGGCGACGCGGTGACCGTGCCGCCGCTGGTCCCGGCGGCGCGGGGCGGCTCCGGACCGCGCTGGCTGGTCGCCCCGGACACCCGGGCCCCCTGGCTCCCGGGGCCGGAGGTGATGCTCTGGGCCTGCGTCCGGGCGGCCCGGACGGTTTCCGCGGCCGACGTGCGGGTATCGATTTTCGCTCCCGCCGCCCAGGGTGCTAATGTCTACGACGTCAGCAGGCGCCGCTAGCTCAGTTGGTTAGAGCAGCTGACTCTTAATCAGCGGGTCCGGGGTTCGAGTCCCTGGCGGCGCACCGACGGAGAAGGCCCCTCACGCGAGTGAGGGGCCTTCTCGTCGTCCCGGTCGTTCCGCGTCCGCCGCGTCCGCCGGGGCGGCCAGTCGGCCGGGGCGGCCGGTCAGTCGGCGCCGGGCGGGGTGATCTTCACCGTCCAGACGCCGGCCTCGCTGCGGTCGGAGACCTCCACGCGGACCCCCGTGCCGGGCACCGTGAGCGTCTCGCCGACCTCCATCGGGGCGTCGGCCAGCGGCGGGTAGACCGAGCGCTCCCAGCAGGCCTCGGTGTCCGGATGGGCGTCGACGACCTCCACCGGACCGTCGCCGGAGGCCGCGCCCGCCCGGACCCGGTAGACGAGGACGCCCTCGGTGCAGGTGTCGGCGTCGTTGCCGGTGGCCGCACGGGCCTCGATCGCCAGGACGCTGTCCGCGCCGGTGCGGACCACGGCGAGCCGGGTGCCGCGCGCGGGGGCGGTCAGCGGGGCGGCGGAGACGGGCTCCAGGCCGACCACGCGCGGCTCGCCGCCCCGCACGCAGGCCACCTGGGAGCGGTCGAGCCAGCCCAGCTTCCACTTGTGCCAGCCGAAGGGGTCGGGGGCGAGCCCGAACTGGCTGCCCATGACGTCCCAGTCGCCCACGTGGGTGTCCCAGTCGCCCTTGCCGTCGGCGGGACGGCGGTAGAGGTCGGGCAGGTCGAAGACGTGGCCGGTCTCGTGGGCGAGGACGTTCCGGTCCGGCGGGTGCCGCTCGAAGACCGTGACGACCCGCCGGATCTTCGCCCCGTCGGCCTCCAGCGGCCGCTCCAGGTTGACGACCTTGGTGGCGTCCGAGTCCACGCCGGGGGCGTCCGGATCGGCGACCAGGTAGACGATGTCGTACCGGGAGAAGTCGACGGAGTCGTCGACGGCGGCGACCGCGTCCCGCAGGTAGGCGGTCCGCTTCCCGGCGTCCCAGTCCCGCCGTATGTCGTAGTCCGTGGACGGGCGGGGCATCGGCGTCCAGGCGGTGCGGGGGTGCGGGCGCAGGGTGAACCGCCCGTAGGAGGCCCGCTGGAAGAACTCGGTGGTGGCCGGGAAGTGGTCGGCGGTCAGCTCCGCGGGGGTGGTCAGCGGGGCCGCGTCCGGGAAGGAAAGGAAGATCATGACCGCGTCGAGCGCCCGCTCGGGGCGGGGGTAGGAGCCGTTCCAGCTGGAGAGGCCGAGCGAATGGTGGGCGGCGGAGCGCGGCAGGGCGCAGGGGCCGGACGACGGGGCGGCCACGGCGGGCCCGGCGACCAGACCCGTGGCCGCGAGCGCGGCGAGCGCCGTGAACGAGGCGGCTCCGGCGCGCAGCCTGGAGCGCTCCACTCCCCCGGGTGGCTGCTGACCCTCCACGTGGACCTCCGGTTTCGCGAGTGCGGGACACCTCCACCACCTTGTGATGGTTCGCGGTGTTTCGCATGTTTCCGCTGCCCCGGTCGGGTGAGAGGGCGGCACGGAGTGGACGCGAAACGAACGCACCGCAGCTCACGGAAAGTCACATTCGGTCAGCCGGCGGACGCCGTGCGTCAGAGCGGGGCGCAAACGGTCGAAGGGACGGCGCGCGGTGGTCAGCCTCACACCCGCCGGGGCCCCGGCCACCCGCCCAGGAGCTGGAAGGGCCCCCCGGGCTGGCTCTATGATCGGCACACTTGTCCCAGGCCGACCATCCCGACCACATGTGAACGGCCCCCCTGCACCACGGGAGCGAGCGGTGAGCGGAACCCCCGAAGGACCGGTACACCCAGAGCCGCCCGGCGTCCCGCCGGCCCGCCCGGCACTCACGGAGAGTGAACTCCACGACTACCGGGCCGCCTTCCGCGCCTCGCAGCTCGCCATGGCCCTCGTGGACCGGGACGGCCTCGTGGTCGCCGCCAACGACTCCCTCGGCACGCTCCTCGGCACCGGCGGCGCCGACCTGCGCGAACAGGCCGCCGCCGACCTCGTCGACCTGGCCGCCGACGGCCGCACCTGGCACGCCTACCGTGAGGTGCTGCGCGGCCACCGCTCCCGCTTCCGCTGCACCCGCCGGCTCAAGCACCCGGACGGACGCAAGCTGTGGGCCGAGGTCACCGTCGCCCCGGTCCCCGACACCGGCCGGGTGCTGCTCTCCGTCGCCGACATCAGCGACCGGCGCGAGCTCCAGGCCCGGCTGCGCCACCTCCAGATGCACGATCCGGTGACCCGGCTGCCCAACCGGACGCTCTTCTTCGAACGCCTCTCGGCGGCCCTGGAGACGGCGGCGGCGGAGTGCGACGGGGCGACGGGCGGGGCGGGCGGGCCGCTCGGACCGGCCGGCGCACCGGAGCCGTACCGCGGGCACCACCCCCACCGGTCGTATCAGTCGCACGGGTATGGCAGAACAGGGCGGATCGGCCTCTGCTACCTGGACCTCGACGGGTTCAAGGCGGTCAACGACACGCTCGGGCACCGGGTCGGCGACCGGCTCCTCGCCGCCGTCGCCGGCCGGCTCACCGAGTGCGCGGACGGCGCCGGCTACACCCGCAGCGGGGGCCACCTCGTGGCCCGGCTCGGCGGCGACGAGTTCGCCGTCCTCGTCGAGGACACCACCGGGACCGAGCAACTCGCCGACCTGGCCCGCTCGGTGCTCCACGCGCTGGAGCGCCCCTTCGACCTCGGCGGGCAGCGGCTCTCGGTCTCGGCCTCGATCGGCGTCGTCGAGCGCACCGCCCTCGGCACCACCGCCACCGGGCTGATGCAGGCCGCCGACACCACGCTGTACTGGGCGAAGGCCGACGGCAAGGCCCGGTGGACGCTCTTCGACCCGGAGCGCAACGCGCACCGGATGACGCGGCAGGCGCTCTCCTCCACCCTCCGTCCGGCGGTGGAGCGCGGGGAGTTCGCCCTGGAGTACCAGCCGCTGGTCGACCTGGCGGGCGGGGCGGTGCGCGGGGTGGAGGCGCTGGTGCGCTGGAACCATCCGCAGTTCGGGACGCTGCCGCCGAATCGGTTCGTCGGGATCGCCGAGGAGGACGGCTCGATCGTCGAGCTCGGGCGGTGGGTGCTGCGGACCGCGTGCGAGCAGGCCCGGCAGTGGCAGAAGGACCACCCGCGCGAGCGGCCGCTCTTCGTCTCGGTGAACGTGGCGGTCCGGCAGGTGTGGGACTCCGACCTGGTGGCGGACGTGGCCGGGATCCTCGCCGAGACCGGGCTCGCCCCGCACCTGCTCCAGCTGGAGCTGACCGAGTCCGCCGTGATGGGCTCGGCGGGCCGGCCCCTCCAGGCCCTCCAGGCGCTCAGCGACATGGGCGTGCGGATCGCCATCGACGACTTCGGCACCGGCTACTCGAACCTGGCCTATCTGAGCCGGCTGCCGGTCTCCGTCCTCAAGCTGGACGGTTCCTTCGTGCGCGGCTTCCAGGACGAGGAGCACGCCAGCCCGGCGGACGAGCTGATCGTGGAGGCGCTGGTCCAGCTCGCCCACCGGCTGGGGCTGACCGTCACCGCCGAGTGCGTGGAGACGGCCGGGCAGGCGGCCCGGCTGCGGAGGATCGGCTGCGACACCGGCCAGGGCTGGCTGTACTCCCGGGCGGTGGCCCCGGACCGGATCGCCGCGATGCTGGAGGGCACGACGGCGCTGCGGGTCTGAGGACCGCCGGGCGGGCATGGAACTGCCCCCGGCCGGAGGGACATTCCGGGCGGGGGCAGTGGTTCATGCGGGGTGGGGCGGGTTCAGGCCTCAGCAGGCGCCGAGGTCCTGCCAGACACCCCACTCACCCGTGGTGCCGGGGGTCTCGTTCTGGGTCCACCACTTGGCCTTGTACTTGCGGCCGTTGTGGGAGACCTCGTTGCCCGCGTTGTAGACCGTGCCCGCGACGTACGCCGGGAGCGAGCCGCAGCCGGCCGGAGGCGTGGTGGGAGGCGTGGTCGGCGGGGTGGTCGGAGGCGTGGTGGGGGGCGTGGTCGGCGGGGTGGTGGTGGGCGGGACGGTGGTGCCGCCGAGCGCGGTGTTGATCTGGGTCAGCAGGGTGGCGTTGTTGTCCAGGCCGAGGAGCGAGTACATCATCGCGCCGCCGAGGCCGCGCTGCTTGCCGTAGTTCACGCGCTCCTGGATGGCCTTCTGGTTCAGGCCGGTGAAGAACTCGCCGTCCTTGTAGAAGTACGCCGACTTGGCCTGGTCGTCCCAGAAGGTGGTCGCCGCGTTGTCGACGATGCCGCCGAGCTCCTTGTAGTGCGCGATGCCGGCCTGCTGGGAGAGCGGGCGGGCGCCGGAGCCGCCGGTGGCGGTCTGCGCGAGGCCGTTGGTGGTGCCGGCGGGCACGCCCTTCCAGCCGCGGTAGTAGAACTCGTAGCCCAGGGTCAGCTTCTCGGCGGGGAAGCCGCCGGCGATGCCGTAGGCGGGCTTGCCGTCGATCCAGGAGTCGATCGCGTTGTCGATCGAGTACTTCTCGGTGCCCGGGGCGATCGGGTCGGTCGGGTCGTTCGCGCCGGAGTAGAGCGGCGACTGGTGGTACGTCGGCCCGTCGCCGTCCCAGGCGCCGTGCATGTCGTACGTCATGATGTTGGCGTAGTCCAAGTACTGGCCGATCTTGTCGGTCTCGATGTACTTGATCTTGTCCTGGCCGGCCGGCATGGCGGCGGTCAGCATGTACTTCTTGCCGCCGTTGGCCGCGCCGTACTCGTCGAGCTGCTTGCGGAACTCGGCGAGGAGCAGCGTGAAGTTCTGCTTGTCCTCGGGGCCGTAGTGGTTGCCCAGGTGGCCGCCGGAGGAGCCCGGGTACTCCCAGTCGATGTCGATGCCGTCGAAGATGCCGGCCGCCGTGCCCGCGCCGCCGAAGCCGCCCTCGACGGGCAGGTTGCCCTTGAGGTACTGGTCGATGCAGGAGGAGACGAGCTTCTTGCGGCTCGCGTCCGTCTTCGCCGCGTCGTGGAAGTACTTCGAGTAGGTCCAGCCGCCCAGCGAGATGTTGATCTTCAGGTGGGGGTACTTCGCCTTCAGCTCCTTGAACTGGTTGAAGACGCCCACGATCGGCTGGTCCCACTTGTCGGCGACGCCGTCGACGGAGTCGGCCGCGGAGAAGGACTTCTGGTAGTCGGCGTAGGAGTCGCCGGCACCGTCGCCCGCGTTCGGGTTGTTGTCGTCACCCGCGGCCTTGTTGGCCATGAAACACGTGAGGTTCGTCGGGTGGATGTTGCCGAACGAGTAGTTGATGATGTCGAGCTGGCTCGCGATGCCCCGCGTGTCGAGGTGCTTGGGGTAGAACGCGTTGCCGTACACGCTCCACTGGTCGTAGTACGCGATGCGCACGCCGCCGGCGGAGGCGGTGGTCGAGGCGTCGGCGGCCTGGGCGGAACCGAGACCCGCGGTCGCGGCGAGGGCGCCGGCGGCGAGGGCCGAGCTGAGCAGCGCGGCGATCATTGACTTACGGGGGTGCACGAGCGTCCTCCGATGGGGGGTACTGGTGGTGCCGTACAAGGAGTTGGAGAAGTGATAGCTCCCGCGTGAACGGCGCGTCAATGGTCTGAACCAGATTGAGGACTAGACCAATTCGACGGAGAAAGAGCTCGTCAGAGGCGTGCAGCACAAAAAGAAACCGCCCGCCACCATCGGTGACGAGCGGTTTAAGGTTCACTTAGGGAAGCCGGGCGGGTGGTTCGGGACGGAACCAACCGCCCGACGGAATCACGGATTCAGCCCGCCCGCGGGTCCAGGACGGGCAAGTCGTAGGCGTCCGCGATCAGCTCGTAGCTCCGCAGCCGCGCCTCCCCGCCGTGCACGTTGGCGGTCAGCATCAGCTCGTCGGCGCCGGTCCGCTTCCGCAGCTCGTCGAGGCCCGACCGGACCGCGTCCGGGGTGCCGTACACGACGTTCGCCAGCCAGCCGTCGGTGAACTCGCGCTCCGCCGGGGAGAAGCCGTACGCCTCCGCCTCCTCCGGCGTCGGGATGAGCCCGGGCCGGCCGGTGCGCAGCCGCAGCATCGACAGCGCGCCGGTGAGCACCTGGCGGCGGGCCTCCTTCTCGTCGTCGGCGGCGAGGGCGCCGACGCCGATGAGGGCGTAGGGCTCGTCCAGCACCGCGGAGGGGCGGAAGGACTGCCGGTAGAGGTCGAGCGCGGGGATCGTGTTGCGCGCCGAGAAGTGGTGGGCGAAGGCGAAGGGCAGCCCGAGCAGTCCGGCGAGGCGGGCGCTGAAGCCGGAGGAGCCGAGCAGCCAGACCGGCGGCCGGCCCTTCGGGCCCTGCACCGGGCCGGGCACGGCGTGGATCCGGGAGTAGGGGTGCCCGTCCGGGAAGTCGTCGTCGAGGAAGCGGGTCAGCTCGGACAGCTGCTCGGGGAAGTCGTCGGCGCCCTCGTTCAGGGTGTCCGTGCGGCGCAGGGCGGCGGCGGTGGCGCCGTCGGTGCCGGGCGCGCGGCCGAGGCCGAGGTCGATCCGGCCCGGGGCGAGCGCCTCCAGGGTGCCGAACTGCTCGGCGATCACCAGCGGGGCGTGGTTGGGGAGCATCACGCCGCCGGAGCCGAGGCGGATGCGGCGGGTGTGGGCGGCGAGGTGGGCGAGGATCACGGCCGGGGAGGAGGAGGCGACCCCGGGCATGGAGTGGTGTTCGGCCACCCAGTGGCGGTGGTAGCCGCGCCGCTCGGCGAGCCGGCTGAGCTCCACGCTGGTGGCGAGGGAGCGGCTCGCGGTGGAACCGCCGCCGACCGTCACCAGGTCCAGCACGGAGAGCGGCACGGGGGCGCTGCCCAGGGCCTCCCCCCGTACGGCGCGGTCCGCCGCGCCTGCGTCTTCTTCCTGGGTGCCGGTCTCGCTCACCGTCCGGTCCTTCCTCCGTGCGGGTACGTCCATCCGTGCGGCAACAGGGGTACGGGGGCTCTTATTCCGGGGCGAACGGGGCGCACCGGGTGACCGGGGTCACATTCCAGCCAACGGAAGGGCGGCGTCCGGGTCCGTTTCCGTCCGGGGGACCGCGGTTTCGGTGCGAGCCGAACGCCTGCCCGAAAACGCGGCCGCGCCCGCCTGACCTCCCCCTCTTTCCGTCCTTCATGCCTTTGGCATATGCCATAGTGGCCCGCCCCAGTACAGGGCCCCGATCCTCCGCATGATTCTCGCCAACAGCCTCTCCGCAAAGGGCCCTTGGCGGCTATCGTGGTACGGAAGCTTGCGGTCACAACCTGGTAGGGGGAAACCGTGGCGCTGAAGCCCGAGCCCACCGCGCCGTTCCACTCGGTGCAATACGCCCTGCGCGTCCTGGAGACGGTCTCGCGCCACGGCGGCGGCGTGTCGGACGTCCAGATCGCCCGCGAGGCCGGACTGCCCGTCGCCCACCTGTCGCCCCTCCTCCTCATGCTCCGGCGCGAGGGGTACGTCGAGCAGGTCTCCAACGGCGCCTACGTCATCGGGGACTCGCTGGTCCTCCTCGGCTCCGGCGCGACCCGCCGCGAGGCGCTCCAGGCCAAGCTCCAGGAGACCCTCGGCGAGCTGCGCGACTCCGTCGGGGCCGCGGTCTACATCAGCCGGTACATCGACGGCGAGGTGCGGATCACCCAGTTCGCCGACGGCCCGCTCACGCCCAAGGTCCACGAGTGGGTCGACTTCCGCTCCGCCGCCCACGCCAGCGCCGTCGGCAAGTGCCTGCTCACCCAGCTCGACCTCGACGGGCGGCGCGACCACCTCTCCCGGCACAAGATCGCCCGGCTCACCTCCCGGACGATCACCAGCGAGAAGGTGCTCTTCTCCAAGCTGGACAGCCAGCCGCCCACCGTCCCGGTCCTCGACCTCCAGGAGTACGCGGTCGGCACGGTCTGCGCCGCCGTCCCGCTGACGGCCGGCTCCTCCGTGGGCTGCCTGGCGCTCTCCCTCCCGATCGAGCACGCGCACCGGCTGCGCGCCGCCGCCGACACGCTGAACCGGCGGGCGGCGCCGGTGGTGCTGTCGCTGGCGATCTGAGCCGGGAGGACCGGGGCGCGGGAAGGGCCGGCGGGCCCGCCGGAACGGGGGAATCCGGAGCTGCGGCGGCGTGGTCACGAGCACCCCCCGGGACCGGGTAGTATTTTCTCTGTCAGCAGGCGCCGCTAGCTCAGTTGGTTAGAGCAGCTGACTCTTAATCAGCGGGTCCGGGGTTCGAGTCCCTGGCGGCGCACAGACGGGAAAGCCCCTCGCGGAAGCGGGGGGCTTTCCGCATGTCCGGGCGGGTCACGCCTGGAGGTAGGCGAGGACCGCGAGGACCCGGCGGTGGGTGTCCTCGGCCGGCGGCAGGTCCAGCTTGGCCAGGATGTTGCCGATGTGCTTGCCCACGGCCGCCTCGGTGACGACGAGCCGGCGGGCCACCTCCCCGTTGGAGTGCCCCTCCGCCACCAGCCCCAGCACCTCCCGCTCGCGCGGGGTGAGCGCCGCCAGCGGGTCCCGGCGCCGGCGCAGCAGCTGCCGCACGACCTCCGGGTCGACGACCGTGCCGCCCGCGGCCACCCGGTCCAGCGCGTCCACGAACTCCGCCACCTGCCCCACCCGGTCCTTGAGCAGATAGCCGACGCCGGTGCCGTCGCCCGAGTCGAGGAGGTCGGCCGCGTAGTCCCGCTGCACGTACTGGCTGAGGACGAGCACCGGCAGGCCGGGGCGGTCCGCGCGCAGGGCGACGGCGGCCCGCAGCCCCTCGTCCCGGAAACCGGGCGGCATCCGCACGTCGGTGACGACCACGTCCGGGTCGTGGGCGGCGACCGCCGCGCGCAGCGCCTCCGCGTCGCCGACGGCGGCCACCACCTCGTGGCCGAACCTCGCGAGCAGCCCGATCAGTCCCTCGCGGAGGAGGACGCCGTCCTCGGCGAGGACGACTCGGAGCGAACGCGGCACGGGATCTCCACTCGTAGGACCGTCGGCCCGCCCGGCGGGCTGGTGATCGTCAGTGTGCCATCGAGGACCGCGAGCCGGTCGGCGAGTCCGGTCAGTCCGGAGCCCCGGGCCGGGTCCGCGCCGCCGCGGCCGTCGTCCTCGACGGTGAGGACGAGGACGCGGCCGTCGTGGCGGGCGGCGAGACGGGCGCGGGAGGCCCCGCTGTGCCGGTCGACGTTGGCCAGCGCCTCGCGGCCGGTGAAGTGGGCGGCGCTCTCCACCGCGGCCGGCAGCCGGGGCAGGCCGTCGAGCGCGGTGTCGACGGGGACGGCCGTGCGGTCGGCGGCGTCGCCGAGGGCCGGGCCGAGGCCGTAGTCGGCCAGGACCTGCGGATGGATGCCGTGGATCAGCTCGCGCAGCTCGGCGAGGACCTGCCCGGCCTCCTCCTGGGCCTGTCCGAGCCGCTCCTCCAGCGGGCTCCCCGGCGGGGCGTCGAGCCGGGCCAGGCCCAGGGTCATGGTGAGCGCGACGAGCCGGTGCTGGGCCCCGTCGTGGAGGTCGCGCTCGATGCGGCGGCGCTCGGCCTCGAAGGCGTCGACGAGCCGGGCCCGGGAGGCGAGCACCTCGCCGAGCCCGTCCCGCTCCCGGGGCGTGAGCAGCGCCCGGGCCAGCGCGCCCCGCCCGGTCGCGTACAGGCCGAGCGGACGGCCCAGGACGACGAGGGCGAGCGCGCCGACGGCGGCGCCCGCGAGGGCGCCGGGGTACGAGGTGACCAGGACGGCCTTGAGGAGCTTGGTCTCGTGGCCGTCGGCGGCGAGCAGCAGCGGGGCGGCGAGCAGCGTGCCCGGCGCACCGACCGCGAGGGCGAGCACGAGGGCGTCGAGCGGCCACAGGACGGTGGCGAAGAGGAGCGCGTACCCGAGCTCCCGCCAGGTCGCCCGCTCCCCCGCCCGGGTCCGCACCCAGGCACCGAGCCCGGGCACGGCGGGCACCCGGTGCGGATCGGCGGCCGGCAGCCGGTCGACGAGCCGCAGCCGCAGCCGCTCGGCCCCGCCGAGCGCCACCCCGCCGGACAGCAGCAGCGGGATCCCGACGAGGAGGAGGGAGGCGAGCAGCAGGACGAGGAGGACCGCGCAGGCGAGGGCGCCCCCGAGGACCCCCGTCACCAGATAGGCGGCGCTCCGCCACGGCCACGCGCCGAAGGGGTACCGCCGGGGCCGGCGGACGGGGGCCTGCCGGACGTCACGTGCTTCCATGACCGCCCACCGTAGGCGGCGGCACCGCTCCCGGACCATGGGGCGGGAGGGTGTGCGGGGGTGGGGCCGGCCCCACCCCCGGCCCGGGCGGCAGGGCGTCCCTCAGGCCGGTGCGCGGCCGTGGCGGGCGTACTCGGCGCGGAGGGCGGCGATCGCGGGGGCGGTGAGGGGCTCGTACGGGGACGCCGGCGCCGGGCGCCACCAGACGGGGTCGGCGCAGAGGAAGGAGGCGCGGCGCAGGGCGACGCGGTGGATCTTGCCGGTGGCGGTGAGGGGCAGGGCGGGGGCGACGCGGACGAAGCGCGGGGGCATCTTCGTGCCGAGGTCGGGCTGGGCGGCGAGGAAGGCGGCGAAGGCCCCGGGGTCGAAGACGGCGCCGGGGCGCAGGGCGAGCGCGGCCATGACCCGGTCGCCGGCGACCGGGTCGGGCACCGCGTAGACGGCGACCCCCGCGGTCCGGTCCCAGCGGGCCAGGATCGCCTCGATCATGGCGGCGGCGAGGTTCTCGCCGTCCACGCGGAGCCGGTCGTCGGTGCGGCCGGCGAAGTAGAGGAAGCCGGCCGCGTCCCGGTAGAAGAGGTCTCCTGTCCAGTACCAGCCGCCGCGCCGCCGGGCGGCCTCCGCGTCCGGGTTGCGCCAGTAGCCCTCGAAGGTGCCGGTGCCGCCGCGGTTGACGAGCTCGCCGATCGCCGCGTCGCCGTTGAGGAGGCGGCCTGCGGGCGAGAAGCGGGCCGGCGGGCACTCGGCCAGGGAGACCGGGTCCACGACGGCCAGGTCGTCGCCGGCGGCGGCGCGGCCGATCGCCCCGGGCGGGGTGTCGGGGGTGCGCTGGACCGACGCGCCGCCCTCGGAGGAGCCGTACCCCTCGACCAGCGGCACCCCGAAGCGCTCGCGGAAGCGGGCCGCGTCGGCCGCGCCCGCCTCGGTGCCGAAGCCGAGGCGGAGCCGGTGGTCGCGGTCGTGCGGGCCGGGCGGGGTGGCGAGGAGGTACTGGACGGCGCGGCCGACGTAGGTGAAGTAGGTGGCGTCGAAGCGGCGGACGTCCGGGAGGAAGCGGGAGGCGGAGAAGCGGGCCCGCAGCGCGATCCCGGCGCCGGCGGCGAGGGCGGGCGCCCAGTCGGCGATGACGGCGTTGCCGTGGAACATCGGCATGCAGACGTAGTGGGTGTCGTCCGGGCCGACGGAGAAGGCGCGGGCGAGCGAGGCGCCGGCGGCGGCGACCGCGCCCTGGCTGCGGAGCGCGGCCTTGGGGGCACCGGTGGAGCCGGAGGTGAAGGTGAGGAGGTAGCGGGTGCCGGGGCCGACGGGGCCGAGGACGGCGTCGCCGGGGCGGGCGTCCGCGTAGGGCGCGAGGAGCTCCTCGTACGCCTCGGTGTCGGTGACCAGCACGCGGAGCCCCGGCAGCGGGAGGCCGTCGAGGAGCGGCAGGTGGGCGCGCTGGGTGACGAGGACCCGGCAGGCGGTGTGGGTGATGTCGCGGGCGAGTTCGGCGCCGCGCCGGGTGGGGTTGATGCCGGCCACGGCGGCCCCCGCGAGGGCCGCCGCGCCGAGCCAGAGCGGGTACTCCGGCGTGTTGTCGAGCAGCAGGCCGAGGTGCGGCTCGCCCCCCGGCCGGGGTGGCATCAGCTCCACGAGCAGGGCGGCCCGGGCGGCGGCGCCCGCGGCGGCCCGGTGGTGGCTGAGGGTGTGGTGCTCGTCCCTCAGCCCGGTCCGGTGGTCGCCCCAGCGGCGCCGTATGAGCTCCGCGACGGTGTCCGCGCCTGCCCGTGTCCTGGCCGTCATGACCCGGACTGTAACTGACGGTGCGTCAGAACTGAACGTCCGAGCAGGCGTAGAAGGCGTTCGCCGTGTCCGCGACCGTCCACACCGCCAGGATCAGGTGCTTGCCCGTCTTGCCCGCCGGGATGGTCCCGGAGTGCGAGAGCGTGGCCGGCGGCTGCTGGCTGTTGTACGGGACGGTCAGGAACGGCTGGGGGTCGAGCTGGGCCCGGGTGAGCTTGCTGCTCGGGTTCCAGCCGTTCTTGGTGATGTAGTACCGGAAGTCCGTGGTGCGGTGGCGGGCCGTGAACTGCCAGCGGAAGGTGTAGCTCTGGCCCGCCGTGACCCTGGTCGCCGGCCAGGTGCCGCCGCGCGGGTCGTCCAGCTGGGCGAACTGGGAGTTGCCGCCGGCGCAGATGGTGCCGTCGGCGGGTCCGGCGCCCGGGAAGCCCTTGAGCCCCTCGACGGACTGCGGCTCCCACTGGATGTTGCCGCAGTTGGTCACCGTGCCGTTGGCACAGAGCTTCTGGCGGCTGATCGGCGAGTCGGTGTAGCCGTGACTGTTGGCGGTGCTGGTCGCGAAGAGCGAGGCGGCCGTGACGCCGAGCGCCACGGCGGCCAGCCCTGTCTTTTTGCGCATGCTGTCGCTCCAGGGAGAACGTGGGGGAGTTCTGTGATGCCCGTGGGCCGTGCTGCACGCGTGCGGGTGGTACGGAAGGAACCGTTCTAGGTCTAGACCAAGTACCAAGGTAGGGACGGAAGTTGAACATGTCCATACCAACGGCGGGGTGGCGGGGCGAGAACGCGAACGGCCCGGGCGTTCCCGCCCGGGCCGGTTCCGCTCCCGCTCAGGCGCCCTCGCCCGGACCCCCACGGCCCGTGTAGAACGCCACCGTCAGATCCTTCACCAGCGCCTTCCGCTCGTAGTCGTCCAGCTCCACGAGACCACGACTGGTCAGCCGGTGGACCACGTCGTCCACCGCGTCCACCACCGACGTCAGGACGCTGTCCCGGTGCTTCGCGTCGATCGCCGCGATCCGGCGGCGGCGCATCGCCTCCGCCACCTCCGGCGCGTACTCGATCCGGGTCGGCTGCGCCGAGAAGACGTCCAGCCCGACCGGCGCGCACTCCGCCGACAGCAGCCGGGTCAGCGCCTCGCCGACCGCCTCCGCGTCCCGCAGCGTCGGCGCGTCCTCGTGGAACGCGTCGGCCGGCAGCTGCGACAGCACCCGGGCCATCGCCGCCTCCACCTGCTCGCGCAGGTAGTCCTCGTGGCCGTCGACCCCGAGCGCCGCGCGGACCGTGTCCCGGACCCGCCACACCACCAGGACCGTCACGTCCAGCGCGGTCCCCTTCGCGTCCACCGCCGACAGCGGCTCGCTGCGCCAGTGCCGCAGCCGGACGTCCACCCGGCGGCGCAGCAGCAGCGGGCTCGCCCACACCAGGCCCGTGCGCCGGACCGTGCCGCGGTACTCGCCGAACAGCGTCAGCACCCACGCGTACCCGACCCGGCCGCGGCCGAGACCGCCCACCGCGAAGAGCAGCACCAGCACGCCGAGCGCCAGCAGCGCCCACTGCGCGAGGTGGATCCCGTGGTACGGACGCGGGGGCAGCCGCAGCATCCGCGCGGCCTCGGCGGGCACGGCGCCCGCCCACCACACGACCGCCGCGCACCCCGCGAGCGCCAGCAGCCCGCCGGCCACGCCGACCCAGCCGGGCAGCACCGCCGCCGGGCGCTCCACGAGCCCCGGATCGGCCGTCGGCGCGGGCCGCGCGGACCCGGCCCGGACCGGCAGCGGCTGGGTGGCCGGCCGCGGGATGACGGCCCTCGCGGCCCGCCCGGTGGGCGGCGCCATCGCGACGGTGTCGGGCCCGCCGTCGTCCACGGTCCCGCGCGGCGGCACGCCGGCCCCGCCGCCGTCCCGGAACAGCAGGTGCACCGGGATCGACCCGGTGGTCTCCGCGCCGATGACGTTCTTCCGCCGGGGCAACCGCCCCGACGCGGCGACCGGCACCGCGATCGACGTCACCCGCGCGCCCGTGATCCGCCCGAAGTCGAGCACGTCCCGCTCCTCCTTGAAGACTCCCGCCCCGGGGACCGCCGGCAGATCGGAGCTGCCGGCGCCCCCGGGGGCGGCCTGACGGGTGGGCGCGCCGTCCCCCACGACGGCGCCGCTCGGGCCCCCGCCCGCCGGACGCCCCGCCGGCGACACGGAGGGCGCCGCCGGGGTCGCCCGGGTCGTCGGGGTCGCCCGGGTCGTCGGGGTCGCCTGCGGGGGGCGGGCGGGCGGGCGGTCCGCCTCGGGCCGGTGGGGCGGGACCGGGGCCCCTGCGCCGGGGGCCACGCCGGTGTCGGTGTCGGTGTCGGTGCTGGCGGACGTACGGGCCGGGCCGCGGGTGCCGGTGGGCGGCGGGGCGGAGCCCGGGGCGGCCTGGGGCTCGGTCGGGGGACGGCTCGCCCCCGGGGCCGAGCCGTCGGTCCGGGTGCGCGCCGGGCTCCCGGCGGTGGGCGGGACCTGACGGACCCCGCCGGCCGGACGGGCGGCCGAGGCCGAGACGACCGGCGTCCGCGCCGGGGCGCCGGTCGCGCGACCGGCGGGCCCGGGCGACGGGGGCGCCTCGCCGGCCGGGCCCTGCGCCGGGGCGGATCCTCCGGCGGAGGACGCCGGACGCGTCGCGGTCGCCCCGTGCGGGGACGGTGCCGGACGCGTCCCGCCCGCCGGCCGGACGGTGACCGGCCCGGGGGGCGTGACGGCTTCCGGCCGGGGCGGCCGCACCGGGTCCGGCCCCTCGGTGACGGCCGTACCGGACCGCGCGCCGGCCGCCGGCGCCGGACGGAGCGGGGCGGCCGTCGGGCCGGCCGGGGCGGGATGCGCCGCCCCGGCCGGAGACGGTCCGGCGGTGGGCCCCGCCTCGCGGGCGGCGGGGTCCGCGGGCGCGGCCCGACCGGCCGGGAAAACGGCCTCGGGAGCCACGGCCCCCTGGCCGCGGGGCGGGGCGGCGACCGGACCGGCGGAGACGGAAGCGGCCGGGCCGGCGGACCCGACGGTGCCCGGACCTGCGGGCGTGGGCGCGGGCGTGGAAACGCCCGGCCCGACGGGCGCGTCGGCAGCGGCGGACGGGGCGGCGCCCGGGCCGGCGGGCGGCGCTCCGGCGGCCGCCGGGGCGGCGGGTGTCGCGGGGGCCGGGCGCGCCTCCCACGGACGGGAGGCGGTGGGCGCGGCCGCGCCCGGCGGAGAGGGAGGCGGGGTCCGGTCCGCCGGGGCGCCGGGCGCGGGACCCGCCCCGGGGCGCGCCGCCGGATCGACGGCGGGCCCCCCGGCGCCGGACCCGCCGACGGCCGGCGACGGGCCCGGAGCGGCGGCGGCCGGGGCCGGATTCGAGGTACCGGAGGCGGCCGGGGCCGGGTTCGAGGTACCGGAGGCGGCCGGGGCCGGGTTCGAGGTACCGGAGGCGGCCGGGGCCGGGTTCGAGGTACCGGAGGCGGCCGGGGCCGGGTTCGAGGTACCGGAGGCGGCGGGTCCCGTGCCCGAGGCCCCGGACACGGCGGCGGACGCCGGGTCCTGAGCCCCGGACGCGGCGGACACCGGCCCCGAGGTGCCGGACGTCACCGCTCCGGTCGGGGACGGGGCGCCGGACGCGGCGCTCCCGGTGGGGGACGGGGCGCCGGCGGGCACCGGGCCCGGAGTGACGGGCGCGGCAGCGGCCCCGGCCGGGAGCGGGACACCGGACGCGGCGCCGGACACCGGTCCGGGAGTCCCGGTCGGGGGCGGGCCGCCGGACGCGACGGCGGACGCCGGGCTCGGGGTCCCGGACGCGACGGCGGACGCCGGGGTCGGAGCGACGGGCGCGCCGGCGGAGGCCGGCTGCGAGGTGCCGGGCGCGGTCGGGGGCGTGCCCGACGCGGCGGCGGGCGCGGTCGGGGCCGGTGCTCCCGGCGGGGCGGCGGCGGGCGCCGGGGACGGCTCGGCGGGCGGGGCGGGGGCCGGGGGCGGGGGGCGCCGGGGGAGGGTGCCGTCGGTGAGGCGGCGGGCGGTCCTGGCCGCGTCGCGCGAGGCTGCCGCGCCGGAGTCGTTCGGGGTCGCTGCCGTCATTCGGGGTCCACCTCTTGTCTCGGGGTCATCGGAACAATCGCCTCCAGGTCTCCGGGCCCGGGTAGCCGTCGGCCGCCGCACCGCGCCAGCCCTGTGCCCGCTGGAACGCCTCGACGTTGCGGCGGTCCGCCTCCGTCCAGCGCGGACCGGGTCCCGACAGGTAGTGCTTGCCGAAGCCCCGCTTCACCAGTTGTTTGCCCAGCTTCTCCACATATGCGTTGGATTGGCCCGGACGGAAGGCGCCACGCCCGGGGAAGCCCTTCGCATCTGCGCTCGGACCGCTCGAACCACTCGAACCGCCGATGTCCCTGCCCGCTCCCGAGACGAGGAGCTTCCAGGTGTGCGGGCCCGGCAGGCCGTCGGCCTCCCCGCCCTTCCAGCCCTGCGCGAGCTGGAACGCCCGGGTCGCCCTGCGGTCGGCCTCGCCCCACCTCGGTCCGGGTCCGGTGGTGTAGAACCGCTGGCCGCCGCGCGCGACCAGCAGCCGGCCGAGCTTCGTCACGTGCGCGTTGTTCGCGCCGGGGCCGAACTTCGAGGCCCCGGGGTACGCCGCGGCCCCGGACGCCGCCGGCCCGCCGCCCGCGCCGGTGGTGGTGCCGGCCAGGCCCTTGTAGCGGTAGGCGACGTACCGGGCGGAGTTCTCCCAGTACGCCATGGGCGTGGCCTGCTTCCGCGTGCGCGGCTTGGTCTGCTCGTAGGCGACGTACGACGTGTGGGTGTAGTCCGTCCAGCCGCCGAAGATCGTCACGTGCGAGCCGCGGGTCGGGTCGGCCGGGTTGTGGAAGAGCAGGATGTCGCCGGGCTGGAGCTCGGTGCGGTCGATGCGGACGGCGAAGCGGTCGAGGCTGCCCGTCCACTCGTTGCTGCCCAGGTTCCAGGCCATCGAGATGTAGCCCGAGCAGTCCTGGCGGTACCCGTCCGACCAGTACTTCTCCATCGAGTACGGCACCTGGGCCGTGACCCACGTCTTGGCCCGGTTGACGATCTCCGTGCGGGTGGTCCTCCGCAGGGTCTCCGCCGAGACCTGACTGGTCGTCGGGACCGCGCCGGGGAGGGGCCCGCCGGCCTGCGCGGCCGGCGGGCCGTGCAGCGGGGCGCGGCCGCCCTGCGGAGTGTCGGACCCCCGGACACCGTCCGCCGCGTCCGCCACGTCCACCGCGTCCACCGCGTCCGTCACGTCCGTCACGCCCGCCGCGTCCGCCGGGGTGACCGGGCGCGCCGGGGCGACCGGGGCGAGGGCAGCGGCGGCGCCGCTCGCCCCTCCCCCTCCCAGGACCGCGCCCGCCGCCGTCACCAGGACCAGGGCGCGGCGGGCTCCGTGCGCCGCCGGATGGCCGCCCGCACGGACCGGCAGGCCCAGCGCGAGGTCACGGCGGTGCCGGGCGCAGCCCGGGCAGCCGCAGTCGGGCGCGGGTTCGAATTCCTCGAAGACCGGCACGCTCATGCGATCCCCTCCACACTCGTCAAGATCTTTTAGGGCCTCGTTTCGGGCGCCAGTTTCTCAACTGTCCGGACAAATCGCATTTTGACGGATCAACGGCCTGATACGACCATCCGACAGGCCGGAGGTGATCGGCGTTGGTCGGGAGCACCCCTGGAGGTCGGGTAGAGTTCTCTCTGTCAGCAGGCGCCGCTAGCTCAGTTGGTTAGAGCAGCTGACTCTTAATCAGCGGGTCCGGGGTTCGAGTCCCTGGCGGCGCACCGACAGAGAAAGCCCCTCACGCGAGTGAGGGGCTTTCTTGTCGCACCGGCACAACTACCGTGCGTCGTGGGCTGGTTCCCGTGCGTACGCGCCGAACCGCTCCCCCGCCCCGGGACCGCTCCGGCACTCCCCGTCCGACTCTCCGGGCCGCTCGATCCACAGGGGGGCGCGGACCAGCGGGTCTCCGGTGCGCAGGGTCGGCGGCGTGCCGAGCGCCCGGCCCGGCGGGTCGCACCAGTCCTCGGCGGGGTCGCCCTCCGCGTAAGGGCCGTTCCCGTCGCGGCTGGCGTCGACGACGAAGGGCTTCCCGCCGACCAGGACGGAGAGCCGCCGGCCGAGTGCCGCCCGCGGTCGCGGTCCGGGATGTCGCACAGGACGAGCAGCGCGGCCTCCGCGGCCCGCCCCGCCGCGCGGTGGGCGGCGACGGCCCGGGCCGCCTTCCCGTCCGGGTTCACCCCGTGGGGCACCTCGGCCGGGGGGCCGGGCGCGCCGCCCGGCGCCGGCGCGGAACCCCCGCAGGCGGTGACGGCCCCGAGCGCGAGCGCCGCGGCGAGGAGCCGTACGCCCTCCCGTACGACCGGCGGCGGAACGGGGCCCGGACCTCGGCCCGGCCACGCTCCCGGCCGGACGCGGCGGCGAGGGCAGCGGCGGGCACGGCGGCGAGGAAGAGGGAGGCCGGCGCGGCGGCGGGGAGCCCGGAGGGCCGGCGGCGGGGGCACGGGCGGGCGCGCGGGACCCCCGGGCGCGTGCGGGGTGGCGGAGTCGTGACCCTCGTGACACGGCGGCACTCTGGGCCGTGCGAGGCACGGCCCTCTACAGTGTCCGGAACTCCCGCCTCCCGCGGCGGCGCCCGGGCTCCTCCCGCAGCCCGTGGACCCGCGGTCGAGGACCGGCCCGGCCGGCGGCCGTGGGACGCGGCCCGCCGGCCGGAGCCAGGTCCTTCGCCCCCTCCGCTCCCCCGTTTCCCCGCAGCCCCGGCTACTCCGCCGCCGTCAGGTACGCCGAGACGACGACGTTCGCCGTGTAGAGACCGGTCGCGCGGTCGAAGGTCCCGCCGCAGGTGATGAGGCGGAGCTCGGCGCGGCCGGGGGCGCGGGAGCCGTAGACGGCCCGGGGGTCGAAGGCGTCGCGGGGGACGACCCGGACGTCGTCCACGGTGAAGACCGCGACCGAGCCGTCCGTCCGGGTGACGCGCACGGTCGCGCCGGGGCGGGCCGCGCTCAGGTCGTAGAAGACCGCGGGGCGGGTCTCGGTGTCCACGTGGCCGACGAGGAGGGCGGGGCCGGCCGCGCCGGGCGTGGTGCCGGGGCCGTACCAGCCGACGGTCTGCGGCGTCTCGTACGGCGGCGGGTCCACCGCCCCGGTGGAGTCGAGGCCCCGGGGGACGACCGGGGCGTCCACGCCGAGCGCGGGGATCTCCACCCGGAGGGGTTCCGCCGCGCCCGGTATCGGCGCGCGCGACGGCGGCAGGTCGACGCCCAGCGGGCGGCCGACCGCCGCGACGTCGCCGTGCGTCGGGGCCGAGCTGCCGCCGGGCCCCCAGGCGGTGTCACGGCCCCACAGCCAGAACCCGAGGAGGAGGACCGCCCAGGCCACGCCGGTGACCGGGCGGCTCGACGCGGCCACGCTACTCCGCGCGCCGGCGGCGGGAGCTCCGGAAGGCGACCGCGACGGCGGCGGCACCGGCCATGCCGAGGCCGAGCAGGGTGTACGGGGTGCCGAGGCCGTCGCCGCTCGCCGTCTGGGCGACGCCGGGCGCCACGGGGGCCGCGAAGACGGCCGTGCCGCCCCCGCCCGCGCGCACCGGGGCGACCGGGGTGACCGGGGCCGGGCGGTGGGTGGGCTGCTGGTGGCGCCGGACGGTGAGGGTGCCGACGTCGTGGTGGTCGTGTCCGTCGCAGGTGACGGAGAGCCTGTACGTGCCGTCCTCGAGCCCCGTGCGGAGGGTGGCCCCGCCGAAGAGGGCGTAGGCGCCGCCGTCGCGGCCGGTGAGTTCGGCGTCCGCGACGAACGCCGGGGACCTGGCGGCGCCGGTGGTGCCCTCGCACCCTTTGACGCGGACGTCGACGTCGGCGCCGGGGGCCGCGGTGGACGGGGTGGCGGTGGCCTGGACGCCGTCGTGGGCGAGGGCGGTTCCGGCCGCGGGCGCGAGCACCAGAGCCAGAGCCGCCCCTGCGGCACGGAGAGCGATGGGACCTGAACGCATGGTGACCTCCTGGTACTGGCAGGGTCACCCGGTTCGCGGGTTTCCGCATCCGCAGGGGACGGCGGGCCGGGCGCTCAGACCCGGTCGACGAGGTCCGCGATCGACTTCACGACCTTGGAGGGGCGGAACGGGAAGCGGTCGATCTCCGCCTCCGTGGTCAGGCCGGTGAGGACGAGGAAGGTCTGCATGCCCGCCTCCAGGCCCGCCAGGATGTCGGTGTCCATCCGGTCGCCGATCATCGCGCTCGACTCGGAGTGGGCGCCGATCGCGTTGAGCCCGGTGCGCATCATCAGCGGGTTGGGCTTGCCCGCGAAGTAGGGCTCCTTGCCGGTGGCCTTGGTGATGAGGGCGGCGACGGAGCCGGTGGCCGGGAGCGGGCCCTCCAGCGAGGGGCCGGTCTCGTCGGGGTTGGTGCAGATGAAGCGGGCGCCGGCGTTGATGAGGCGGACGGCCTTGGTCATCGCCTCGAAGGAGTAGGTGCGGGTCTCGCCGAGGACCACGTAGTCGGGGTCGTGGTCGGTGAGGACGTAGCCGATGTCGTGCAGCGCGGTGGTGAGGCCGGCCTCGCCGATGACGTACGCGGTGCCGCCGGGGCGCTGGTCGTCGAGGAACTCGGCGGTCGCGAGCGCCGAGGTCCAGATGTTCTCGACGGGGACGTCCAGGCCCATGCGGCGCAGGCGGGCGTGCAGGTCGCGGGCGGTGTAGATCGAGTTGTTGGTGAGGACCAGGAACGGCTTCCCGGTCTCCCGCAGCTTCCTGATGAACGCGTCGGCGCCGGGGATCGGGACGCCCTCGTGGATGAGGACGCCGTCCATGTCGGTGAGCCAGGATTCGATCGGCTTGCGCTCTGCCATGGGTGCGGGACTCCTGCCGTACGTGACGTGCGTGTGCTGGGGGCGACGCGACAGCGCTGTGGCGACGCCCCCAGCCTAGGTCAGGAAGTGGTCACGGTGACCCCGTCGACCGTCCAGTACCAGTTGTTGGACCCGGTGTAGTGGAAGCGGAAGCCGACGCTGGAGGCGCCGGCGGGGACGGGGACGGTGACCGTCTGGACCTGGGAGAGGACGTCGGCGGTGTAGCTCTTCACGACGGTGGGGGTGCCGCCGTTGAAGGAGGCCAGGATCCGGGCGGTCTGGGCGCCCTCCTGACGGTAGAGCGTGGTGAAGCCGAGGGTGACGGCGGAGGCGCCGGAGACCGGGTACGCCGGGGTGACCAGCGTGGAGTCGTACGTCCCCGAGAAGGACTTGTCGGCCCACTCGTCGGAGTCGGCGACGGCGAAGACGCCCCGGGCGCGGACGTTCAGCTCGCGCCACTGGTCGCGCTGGGAGCGGGACCAGAACTCGTCGGTGGCGAAGGACCAGCCGCGCCACTCGCTCACGCCGCCGGTGCCCATGGCGTTGTCGATGACGGACCAGCCGCTGGGCGGGGTGCGGGTGAAGCCGAGGACGCCGGCGGGGATGCCGGTCTCGTCGACGCGGCCGGCGAGGGAGGACTGGAGGGTGTCGAAGGGGTCGGTGGTGCGCTCCTGGACCGGCTTGCCGTCGAGGCCCCAGGACGGGTCGGGGACGATGCCGAGCTGGCGGAAGACGGTGGGGGCGACGTCGACGAGCCGGGTGTCGATCGGGCGGGCGCCGGCGGCGATGCCGGGGCCCTGGGCGAGGACGAAGGTGCGGCGCTCCTCGATCGCGGAGCCGCCGTGGCCGCCGGCGTCGGTGTGGCCGTGGTCGGTGGTGACGAGGACGGTCCAGCGCTCGGAGGCGTACGTGGGGCGGGCCTTGATCGCGGCGAGGAGGCGGCCGAGGTAGCCGTCCTGGACGGCGATGGCGTCGAGGTACTTCTGGCTGGCGGCGCCGTGGTTGTGGCCGATCTCGTCGGTCTCGCCGAAGTAGACGAAGAGGACGTCCGGGTTCTGGTCGCGCAGGACCTGCTCGGTGAGGTCGGTGATGACGGCGTCGTTGACGGCGTAGTCGTTGTCGTAGACGAGCTTGGCGTCGGCCCCGGGGGTGACCGTGCCGTGGGTGTCGAGCTCGGGCCAGTCGACGGCGGCGAAGAGGGAGAGCTGGGGCCGGACCTGGGCGAGGCGGGCGAGGAAGCCGGGGTACCGGCCGTAGTTCTTGCCGGTGAAGGTGTTGTCCTTGACGCCGTGCTTGTCGGGCCAGACGCCGGTGGAGATCGTCGACCAGCCGGGGCCGGAGGAGGTGGCGGCCATGGGGTTGGCGTAGAGCAGGGAGCGGCCGTAGGTGCCGTTCGCCATCAGGGACTTGAGGGCGGGGGCGTTCGCGGCGTCGATGCGGTCGTGGCGCAGGCCGTCCATGCCGACGACGAGGACCTTGTCCGCGCTGGTGCCGTTCGGGAGCGTCGGCGGGGTCGCCGCGAGGGCGGCGGGGGCGGTCGCGAGGCCGGTGGCGGCGAGGGCGGTGCCGGCGGCGGTCGCGGCGAGCACGGTGCGGCGGGAGATGCCGGGGAGCGGCATGTCGGAGTCCTCCGGGGAAGGGGAAGAAGGGGACGGACGCACACCAACGCCCCCGATTCCTCGGGGGCGTTGGTCCGTACCCGTTATCTTTCCGCTATCCGCGGAGGGGGTCGAGGGGCCGTGCGGTGAACTCTCAGCTTCCGGTCGCGGACTTCCACGCGTCCACGTAGGACGTGAGGTTCTCGTCGATGTCGGCCCAGTCCGGCTCGAAGATCTCGACGCCCTCGATCAGCTTCGCCAGCTCGATGGCGTTGGCGTCGGTGGCCTTGATGTCCTTGCGGGCGGGGAAGCCGCCGCCGACGGCGCTGACCTCGCGCTGGGCGCCCTCGCTCAGCATGAAGTCGAGGAGCTTCCTGCCGTTCTCGGTGTGCGGGGCCTTGTCGACCAGGCCGGCCGCGTAGGGCAGGGCGAAGGTGGTGGGCTCGCGGCCCTCCTTGGCCGGGAACCAGATGGCGAGGTTCGGCATGGACTTGGCCTGGGCGAAGTTCATCTGCACGTCGCCGTTGGCGACGAGGAGTTCACCCTTGTCGACCTTGGGGGCGAGCTTGGAGGTGGAGGAGGACGGGCCGACGTTGTTGGCCTGGAGCTTCTTCAGGTACTCCAGGGCGGGCGCCTGGCCGCCGAAGTCGTGCAGGGCCTTGATGAGGACGGCGGTGCCGTCGCCGGCGACGCCGGGGGTGGAGTACTGGAGCTTGTCCTTGTACTTCGCGTCGAGCAGGGCCTCCCAGGTGCCGGGGGCCTCGGGCAGTTCCTTCTTGTTGTGGATGAAGCCGAAGTAGTTGTTGACGACGGAGGTCCAGGAGCCGTCGGCGGCCTTGTCGGCGCCGTCGACCTGGTCGGCGCCCTTCGGCGCGTACGTCTGCAGGAGCCCCTTGGAGCCGGCCTGCTGGATGAAGGGCGGCAGGGTGACGAGGACGTCGGCCTGGGTGTTGGACCTCTCGCGGAGGGCCCGCTGGACCATCTCGCCGGAGCCGCCCTCCACGTACTTCACCTTGATGCCGGTCTCCTTCTCGAAGTCGGCGAAGACCTTGTCGTACCAGCCGTCGCCCTTCTCGCCCTTGAGGCCGTCGGCGCTGTAGACGGTGACGACCTTCTCGTCGGAGGCGGCGGAGGAGCCGCCGCAGGCGGTGAGGGAGGCGGCGAGGACGAGGGCTCCGGTGACGGCGGCGACCGGCTTGGCGTACGTCAGCATGACGTCGTTCTTCTCCTGGCGTGAGGGTTATCGGTAGGACGCTCTGGTGCGGATGCGGGAGACGGCGAGCAGGACCAGCAGGGTGGTGGCCATGAGGACCACGGCCAGCGCCGATCCGGTGAAGAGGGACCCGCGGTCGGTGGCGGTGAAGACCAGCACCGGCAGCGGCGTCCAGTCCGGCGGGTAGAGCATCATCGTGGCGCTCAGCTCTCCCATGGACAGGGCGAGGCAGAGCCCGGCGGCGGCGCTCAGGGAGGGCAGCAGCAGGGGCAGCTTGACCCGGAACAGGACGTACGAGGGGCGGGCGCCGAGTCCGGCCGCCGCCTGCTCGTACATCGGGTCGAGGCGGCGGATCGCCGCCGAGACCGACTGGTGGGCGAAGGCCGTGACCAGGACCGTGTGGGCCATGATCACGATCCAGCGGGTGCCGTTGAGCAGCAGCGGCGGCCGGGAGAAGGCCACCAGGACGGCGAGGCCGACCACCACCGACGGCACGGCGAGCGGCAGCACGAAGAGGGCGTCCAGGAGCCGGCGGCCCCTGCCGCGCAGGGCGGCGGCGGCGAGCGCGGCCCAGGTGCCGAGGGTGAGGGCGAGGAGGCTCGCGGCGACGGCGGTGACGAGGCTGGTCGTCAGGGCCTGGAGGGACTCCCCGCGGACGGCGGCCGCGTAGTGCTCGGCGGTCGGCCCGGAGGGGAAGGCGCCGGACCAGTGGGTGGAGAAGGAGGCGGCGACGATGACGAGGAGGGGGACGGCGAAGAGCGGGACGAAGAGGACCGCGAAGACGAGCCAGGACGCCCACCGTCCGGTACGGCTATGCACCAGCACGCTTGCTCACCACCCGGTAGACGGCGTAGAGGCCGACGGAGATCGCGACGTTGACGACGGCGACCACACAGGCGGCGGCGTAGTCGGATTCGAGGATGGCCTGGGAGTAGACGAGCATCGGGAGGGTCGTGACGCCCTTGGCGCCGGTGAAGAGGACGATGCCGAACTCGTTGAGGCACATGACGAGGACGAGGCTGCCGCCGGCCGCGAGCGCGGGCAGCGCCTCGGGGAGGATCACCCGCCGCACGATCCGCGCGGGCCGGGCGCCGAGCGAGGACGCCACCTCCAGCTGCGCGGTGTCCAGCTGGGAGAAGGCGGCGAGCAGCGGCCGCATCACGAAGGGCGTGAAGTACGTGATCTCGGCGAGGAGGACCCCCCAGGGGGTCGTCAGGAAGTGGAAGGGGCCCTCGGCGGCGCCGGTGACGCCGGTCCACATCCCGTTGGCCATGCCGACCGTGCCGTACACGAAGAGCAGGGCGAGGGTGATGAGGAAGGAGGGGAAGGAGAGGAAGACGTCGATGAACCGGGAGACCGCCTTCGCCCCGGGGAACGGCACGAAGGCGACGATCAGCGCGAGGACGAAGCCGAGGACGAGACAGCCGGCGGTGGCGCCGACGGCGAGCCACACGGTGGTGACCAGCGCGTCGCGGAAAGAGGCGGAGGCGAGGACGCCGGCGTACGCGCCGGGCGCCAGCGACTCCCGGACGACGAGCCCGAGCGGGTAGAGGAAGACGAGGGCGAGGACGGCGACGGGGGGCAGGGCCCAGAGCCCCTTCGGAGCGGTACGGCTCCGGGGCGGGCGGGCCGCGGTGACGACGGGCGGCGCGGCCGCGCGGGCGCTAGCCATCGCGCACCCCCGCGGCGAGCAGCACCGCGTCCTCGGGGGCGAAGTGCAGGACCACCTCGGAGCCCAGCGGCGGCGTGTCCCGCAGCTCCCGCACGTCCGCCTTCACCCGGTGGCCGCCGACGTCGACGTACAGGCGGTGGGTGGCGCCCCGCCACTGGACCTCGGCGATCCGGCCGCGCAGGGCGTTGGGGCCCTCGCCGAGGCCGACGAGGTGGGGGCGGACGCAGAGGGTGGCGGCGGAGCCGGGGGCCGCGTCGCCGACCGGGACCTCCAGGACGGTGCCGCCGAGGTCGACGCCGCCGGCGGCGACCCGGACCGGCAGCAGGTTGGCGTTGCCGACGAAGGAGGCGGTGAACTCGGTGCGGGGGCGCCGGTAGAGCTCCTGCGGGGTGCCGCAGTCCCGGAGCCGGGCCCGGTCCATGACGGCGATCCGGTCGGCGAGGGTGAGCGCCTCGACCTGGTCGTGGGTGACGTACAGGACGGAGACGTCGGGGAGTTCGCGGTGGAGCCGGGCGAGCTCGGCGAGCATGCCGGAGCGGAGCTGGGCGTCGAGCGCGGAGAGCGGTTCGTCGAGGAGGAGGACGTCGGGGCGGATGGCGAGGGCGCGGGCGATGGCCACGCGCTGCTGCTGCCCGCCGGAGAGCTCGCGGGGGTGGCGCCTGGCGTAGGCGCCCATCCCGGTCATCTCCAGGGCCTCGGCGACCCGGCCGGGGATCTCGGCCCTGGGGTGCTTGCGGGCCTTGAGCCCGAAGGCCACGTTCTCGTCGACGCGCAGGTGCGGGAAGAGGGCGTACTGCTGGACGACCATGCCGATGCCCCGCTGGTACGGCGGGAGGTCGGTGACGTCGCGGTCGCCGATGTGCACGCGCCCGGCGGAGGGCGTGACGAAGCCGGCGACGGTGCGCAGCGCGGTGGTCTTGCCCGAGCCGGACGGACCGAGGAGGGCCATCACCTCGCCGGGTTCGACGGTGAGGGTGAGCGCGTCGAGGACGGTGGTCTCCCCGTAGACGACGGAGACGCCGTCGAAGCGGATGCCGCTGGTCACGACTCGTACTCCCGTATCGCCGCCGGGAGTCCGGCGATCGAGGGGAGGACGCGGGTGGCGCCGTTCTCCTTGAGGGCGGGCTCCGCGTGGGCGCCGGTGAGGACGCCGGCGACGAGCCCGGCGCCGGCCCGGACGCCGCTGAGCATGTCGTACGAGGTGTCGCCGGCGACCGCGATCCGGCGCACGTCGTCGACGGCGGCGGTGCGGAGGAGCGCGGTGAGGACCAGGTCCGGGTACGGGCGGCCGCGGCCGCCGGCGTCGGCCGGGCAGAGGGTGAGGTCGGCGAGGTCCCGCCAGCCGAGGACGTCGAGGAGGGCGTCCTGGGTGACGCGGGCGAAGCCGGTGGTGAGGACGACGGCGCGGCCCTGCTCGCGGAGGGCGGCGACGGTCTCCGCGGCGCCGGGGACCGGGGCGATCCGGCCGCCGTCGACGAGTTCGCCGTACGCCTGCTCGAAGGCGAGGTTGGCGCGCCGGGCGCGGTCCTCGTCGCCGCCGAAGAGGTGGCGGAAGACGGTGATCTTCGATTCGCCCATGGTGGCGCGGACGTGGCCGATCATCGTCGCGGGGTCCTCGCCGAGGCGTTCGGCGGCGGCGGTGAAGGCGGCTTCGACGAGGCCGTCGTCGGCGACGGTGGTGCCGGCCATGTCGAGGACGATCAGGCCGAGGGTGTTCTGCGTGGTCACGTGGGTCACCAGTCCAGTTCGTCGGCGGTCGTCTCGGCGATGGCGGGCGAGCAGGTCATGCCGCGGCCGCCGGGTCCGGTCACGAGCCAGACCCCGTCCCTCACCCGCTGGCGGTGGACGACCCGGGTGGTGTCCACGCACTGCGCGTACACGCCGGCCCAGCGGCGGCGGATCGCCGGCAGCGGGCGGCCGAGGAGGGACTCGACGACGCGGACCAGGTGTTCGTAGGGGTCCTCGACGGTGTCGAAGGCGAAGGGGTGCTCGTACTCGTGGGTGTCGCCGATGGTCAGTCCGCCGTCGAGGCGCTGCACCATGAGCAGCTGCATCCGGTGGGCGGCGGCGGTCGGGTCCTGCGCCTGGCCCTCGTTCAGGGCGTCGAGCGCCCCGGAGGCGTAGGCCGGGTAGTAGCGGAAGGAGTCCGCGTCGGCGACCGAGGTCGTCAGCGGCTCGCCGAGGGGGGCGGTCTGCATCATCTGGAGGCGGACGCGGCGGACCGGGACGGGCCCCGCGACCTCGCGGACCAGGCCGGAGAGCCAGGCGCCGGTGCACAGGACGACGGCGTCGCCGCTGTGCAGGTCGCCGTGGTCGTCGCGGACGGCGTGCTCGCCGACGACCTCGCGGACCTCGCGGTTCGGGAGGAAGGTGTAGCGGCCGGTGGCGAGGAGGGCCTCGCGGAGGGCGAGCTGCGCGGTGCGCGGCTCGACGGCGGCGTCCCGCTCGCACCGGAGGGCGGCGTCGAAGTCCCCGCGCAGGGCCGGGTTGACCGCCCTGGCCTCCGCGGGGGTGAGCAGCTCGTAGCCGCGGGCGGCGGCGTCCGCGCGGGCGACGGCCGCCTCGGCGACGGCCAGCTCCAGCGCGCCCCGGACGGGGGTGAGGGAGCCGATCGCCCGGAAGCCGAGGCGGGGGACGCGGGCGCCGATCCCCTCCCACAGCTCGCGGGCGCGCAGGGCGGTGTCGAGCTCCTCGCCGCCCGCCCTGCCGCTGACCCAGATCTGGCCGAAGTTCCTCAGCGAGGCTCCGCGCGCCTCGGCCTCGCGCTCGATGTGTACGACCTCGTGGCCGCGTTCCACTGCCTGCCAGGCGTGCATGGTGCCCACCACGCCGGCTCCTACGACGATCACCTTCATGCCGCCCACGGTCCCGGCGGCGGGTGGACCGGGCCGGTCGGGCGGACGACGGGACGGTGAACGGCCCGACAAGCTTGGACCAGACCCGTTATCTTCTCGTTATTTTGCGAGGGGGTCCGGGGCGGCGGACGACGGAGGGACGGTGGCGGAAGGGCGGTGGCGGAGGGGTGATGACGGAGGGGCGGTGGCGGAGGGGTGATGGCGGAGGGGTGATGGGGGAGGGGCGGTGGCGGAGGGGTGATGGCGGAGGGGTGATGGGGGAGGGGTGATGGGGGAGGGGCGGTGGCGGACCGGACCCGGCCGGGCCGGCTCCGGCGGGGCCGGTCCCGGCGGTGCCGGTCCCCACGGTGTCCGTCCTGGCGGTGTCAGTCCTGGCGGCCGAGGTGGGTGGTGAAGCTGAAGCGGTCCCCCCGGTAGAGGGTGCGGACCCGCTCCAGCGGACGGCCCTCCCGGTCCCGGGAGACGCGGTGCAGCAGCAGCATCGGCAGGGCCGGCGGGGTGCCGATGAGCAGGGCCTCGCGCGGGGTGGCGAGCACCGTCTCGATCCGCTCGTCGGCGTCGCCGAAGGTGATGCCGAGCCGGTCGCGGAGATAGGCGTAGAAGGACGAGTCCGGGTCGAAGTCGGAGTCGAGGCGCGGGACCCGGGCCTCGGAGACGTACGTGCTCTCCAGGCCGACCCGCTCGTCGTCGGCGAGCAGCACCCGCTCCATGTGCCAGACGGGCGCGCCCGGTTCGACCCCGACCTCGGGGGCGAGCGCGTCGGGGCAGGGGAAGCGGTCCAGGGAGACGATGCCGCGGCCGGGGCGGCGGCCCTGGCGGCGGACGCCCTCGGTGTAGCTGGCGAGGGAGAGGGGCTGTTCGAGCTTGGGTCCGGCGACGACCGTGTTCCGCCCCTGGCGGCGCAGCCTGCCCTCCAGGAGGAGTTCGCGCAGGGCCTGGCGGACCGTCTCGCGGGACACCTCGTAGCGGACGGCGAGGTCGCGCTCGGTGGGCAGCGCGCCGCCCTCCCCCAACTCGTCGACGAGGACGGCCAGTCGCGCCTTCACGGCGTAGTACTTCGGCACCCGGCCGTGCTCCGGGACGCCGGAGCGGACGGGAGCGCCGGGGACGCCGAAAGCGCTCGGGGCGTGGTGCTGGTTCATCCGGGGATCGTCGCAGACGGGGGTGAACGGGAGGGTGTACGGCGGGTGTCCCGCGCGTTCGGGGCGAACGGGCGGGGCGTCGCGGACAGTGGTGCGGCCAGGGGGCAGGCGCCGTCAGGGGCGGGGGTCCGCCCCGAGGCGGCGGGCGGCGCGGACGAGGAGGGCGCCGGCGAGGACGAGGGCGACCGCCCAGAGGGCCGGTGCGACGGCGTCCTCCGGCCTGCCGGTGTGGGCCAGTTCGGGGCGCGGGGCGGCGACGCCGCCGGGGCGCCGGCCGGGGGACGGGGACACCGCCCCGTCGGGGGCGGGAACGGCCGTGGCCGGAGGGGCGGGGGTGGGCGCGGGGGTGGGCGCGGGAGCGGGGGTGGGCGCGGGAGCGGTCGCGGAAGGAGCGGCGGGGCCGGTGGGGGCGGTGGGGGCGGGGGCCTCGGGGTCCGGCGGGCCGATCGTCAGGCGGTAGTCGCCGGAGCGCCCGACCCAGTCGCCGTCGGCGCCCCGGCGCTGGACGAGCGCGGCGTTGACGACGACCTCCTCGGGCACGGCGTCGGCGCTGAACGCCAGCCGCACCGGCACCGTGACGGTCCGCCGGGCGGGGACGGCGAAGCCGCCGAAGCCGGTGAACGCGCCCACGCTCTCGGCCTCCTCGGTCGCCTCGAAGGCCACCGGCCGCCAGCGCTCGCCCTCCTCGTCGTAGAACTCCAGCCGGATCTGCTCCGGTCGCAGCACCCGCTCCTCGTCGGTGAGGACGAGCACCGGGTGCACCCCGGTGCAGGGGGCGCCGGTGGTGTTCCGCACCTCCAGTTCCCAGGTGCGGAACGCCCCTCCGGCGGGATAGTCGGCGGGGCCGTCGTGGATGCGGGTGTCGAGCGGGAACCCGGCGTCGGAGGCGCTGCCGCAGAGGGGCGCCGGGGCCGGGGCTCCGGGGGCGGCGCCCGCGGCGGCGGGCGGCAGGGCGAGGGACAGGGTGACGGCCGCGGCGGCGAGGACGGGGGCGCCGCGCAGGGGCCGGGGGTCGGTTGCCATGTGCGGGGGCCTTTGCTGCTCGCGGACGTACGGATCGCCCGCGACGCTGCCACACCGGCCCGCGCGCACCGGGCGCCGACACCGCCGGTGCCCCCGACCGGCCCGCCGGATCCGCCCGATCAGCCTATGGTCCGACCGTCCGATGAAAGGACCGCGCGATCCCCCGGCCCCGCCGCCGGACCGCTCTCCGGTTTCCCCCGACCGCTCTCCGGCTCCCCCGGCGGCGCCAGTCCGAAGACCGGGGCCAGGACGAGGTGGGCCGCGCCGAGCGCGACGGCGTGCGGGGCGGACGCGACCTCGACCGGGGTCGGCAGGCGGAGGCCGGCGAGCACCGCGGCCACCCCGTCCGCGAAGACCCCGGGCGCGGCGAGGACCGTCGCACCGCCCAGCAGGACCCGGTCGATGTCGAGGAGCCGGACCAGGTTGGCCGCGCCGGTGCCGAGGATCCGCGCGGCCCCGGGCAGGTCCCCCCGGGCCACCGCCGCGAGACAGAGCGCCTCCAGGCAGCCGCGCCCGCCGCAGACGCACGGGGGCCCGTCGAGCTGCACGGTCTGGTGCCCCAGCTCGCCCGCCCCGGTCCGCTCGCCGCGCAGCGGGGCGCCGCCGACGACGAGGCCCGCGCCGAGCCCCGTACCGAGGTGGACGTAGGCGAAGGAGCGGGGCGCGCCGGGGCGGAGGGCGAGGCCGAGGGCGGCGGCGTTGGTGTCCTTGTCGAGCGTGACGGGCAGTCCGAGCCGCGCGGCCAGCGCCTCCCGCACCGGGAACCCGTCCCACACCGGCGCCCCCGTCACCCGCCCCGGCACCCCGCGCCGGTGGTCCAGCGGGCCGGGCATGGCGACCCCGGCCCCGAGGACGCCGGACGGGGCCGCTCCGTCCGGGGCCCGGGCGCCGGCCAGCAGCTCCCGCACCTCCGCCACGAGGGTGGCGAGGACCGGGTCCGGGCCGTCCGCGAGGGCCAGGGGCGTGTGACGGAGGGCCACGGGGGCGCCGGTGAGGTCGGCGAGGGCGAGGGTCAGGCCGTCGCGGTCGAGGTGGGCGCCGACGGCGTGCGCGGCGGCGGGAACCAGCCTCAGGACGGTACGGGGCTTGCCGCCGGTCGACGCGCGGCGGCCGGCCTCGGCGGCCAGCCCCTCGGCGCGCAGCCGGGCGGTGATCTTGCTGACGGCCTGCGGGGTGAGGCCGGTGCGCTCGGCGAGTTCGAGGCGGCTGATGCCGTCCTCCCCCGCCGTGCGCAGCAGGTCGAGCACGAGCGCCGCGTTGTGGCCGCGCAGCGCCGACAGGTTCGCGCCGCCGCCGGGGTCTCTCGTCATCACCGTCACCGGCCCATTCTGCCTCCTGCTTGCACTTCGGCAACAGCGTTGCTTAAGTGCTGTCCATGACGTCCTCGACCCACCCCCGCCCCACCCCCCTCCGCGTCGGACTCGTCGGCTACGGCCTCGCGGGCTCCGTCTTCCACGCCCCGCTGATCGCCGCCTCCGCCGACCTGACGCTCGCCGCCGTCACCACCGGCAACCCCGAGCGGGCCGCCGAGGCCCGGGAGGCCCACCCGGGCGTCCGGGTGTGCGCCCGGCCGGAGGACCTCTGGGCGGAGGACGGCCCGGAGCTCGACCTCGTCGTGGTCGCCTCCCCGAACAAGACCCACGTGCCGATCGCCGAGGCGGCCCTGAGGGCCGGACTGCCCGTCGTCGTCGACAAGCCGCTCGCGGCGACCGCCGCCGAGGCGCGGGCCCTCGCCGGCCTCGCCGAGGAGCGCGGGCTGCTGCTCTCCGTCTTCCAGAACCGGCGCTGGGACAGCGACTTCCTCACCCTCCGCCGCCTCCTGGACGAGGGCGAACTGGGCGAGGTCCAGCGCTTCGAGTCCCGCTTCGAGCGGTGGCGGCCGCGCCCGAAGGGCGGCTGGCGCGAGTCCGGCGCCCCGGAGGAGATCGGCGGGCTGCTCTACGACCTCGGCAGCCACGTGGTCGACCAGGCGCTGGTCCTCTTCGGCCCCGCCGTCTCCGTCTACGCCGAGTCGGACGTGCGCCGCCCGGGTGCGGAGGCCGACGACGACACCTTCGTGGCGATCACGCACGCGAACGGCGTCCGCTCCCACCTGTACGTGAGCGCCACCGCCGCCCAGCTCGGCCCCCGCTTCCGGGTGCTGGGGCAGCGCGCCGGGTTCGTCACGTACGGCCTCGACCCGCAGGAGGCGGCGCTGCGCGAGGGGCTGCGGCCCGGCCCCGGCACCGCGTGGGGCGTGGAGCCCGAGGCGCTGTGGGGCCGGATCGGCTCCGGCGAGTCGCCGCTGACCGGCGGCGGGACGCCGGTCGAGCCGGTGCCGGGGGACTATCCGGCGTACTACGCGGCCGTCGCCGCCGCCGTGCGCGGCACCGGCCCGAACCCGGTCACCGCGCACGAGGCGGCCGCCGCCCTGGACGTCCTGGAGGCGGCGAGGCGGTCGGCCCGCGAGGGCGTCACGGTCGCGCCGGCCCGCGCGGACGGCGCCGCCGCCGGCTGACGGCGACGAGCGGGGCGCGGCGGAGGGGACGGGGCCACGAGGCACGGCCGCTCGGGCGGCCGGGCCTCTCGGGGCCCTGCGCGGCGCTCCGCGGAGCAGGCCGTCCCCTCGGCGGCACCCCGTGGGGGTGCCGCCGGAGAACCGGGCACGGCCCGTGGCCGCGGCGCGCGGGTCAGGCGCTCTTGAGCTCCTGGCGCTGGCGGCCCAGCCCCTCGATCTCCAGCTCGACGACGTCGCCGGGGCGGAGGTACGGCTTGGGGTCGGGCTGCCCCATGGCGACGCCGGCGGGCGTGCCGGTGTTGATGACGTCGCCGGGGTGGAGGGTCATGAAGCGGCTCACGTACCGGACGACCTCCGCGACCGGGAAGATCTGGTCGGAGGTGTGCCCCTCCTGCTTCAGCTCGCCGTTGACCCAGAGGCGCAGCGTGAGGTCCTGCGGGTCCGGCACCTCGTCGGCGGTGACCAGCCAGGGCCCGAGCGGGTTGAAGGTCTCGCAGTTCTTGCCCTTGTCCCAGGTGCCGCCGCGCTCGATCTGGAACTCGCGCTCGGAGACGTCGTGCGCGAGCGCGTACCCGGCGACGTGGGCCAGGGCCTCCTCGTCGGTCTCCAGGTAGCGGGCGGTCCGGCCGATCACGATCGCCAGCTCGACCTCCCAGTCGGTCTTCACCGAGCCGCGCGGCACGAGCACGGTGTCGTCCGGGCCGACGACGGTGTCGGAGGCCTTCAGGAAGACGACCGGCTCGGCCGGGGTGGCCTGGCCGGTCTCGGCCGCGTGGCCGTGGTAGTTCAGCCCGATGCACACGACCTTGCCGATCCGGCCGACCGGCGGGCCGACGCGCAGCCCGGTCGGGTCGCCGGAGCCGCCGTACGCGGGCAGCACCCCGGCCTCGGCGGCGGCGCGGATCCGGTCGAGCGCGGCGGCGTCCGAGAGCAGGCCTCCGTCGACGTCGCCGGTGAAGGACGACAGGTCGCGGAGGGTTCCGTCCCCGTCGAGGAGGGCGGGACGCTCGGCACCCGGCGGGCCTACGCGCAGCAGCTTCATGGTCTTCTCCCTGTGGTCGAGGTGGGCCCGGGGGGAGGCCCTTCGGTGCCCCGGCCGATGGAGTGCGGCCATCGGAGGATCGTCCGATCCTCCAAGACTCCCGTTCAGCCCGCAAGACCCCGTTCAGCCTGCGGACCCTTACGCGTGAGTAGCGTCCGTTCGGCCACGGCCCAGGTGGTGCTGGTGGCGAGGAAGAGCCCGACCGCGAGCGGGACGACGGCGACGGTCGCCACGAGGGTGAAGGAGAGCAGCGGAAGGACCTTCGCGACCCCCGCGAGGGCCTGCGGGCCGGGGGTCCGGGGCTGCGCGGCGAGCTGCCGCCGGGTGCGCAGGTACTGGTACGCGGCGACGGCGGCGGTCAGCGCGAAGAGCGCGAGGTGGACGAGCCCGGCCTGCCCGAAGGGGCCTCCGTCGGCGAGGGCGTCGCCCCACCGCGCGTCCAGCGGGGCGGCGAGGAGGCCGTGCCCGGCCATCCGGTCGCCGGAGGAGAAGAGGGAGTACAGGAGGAGGAAGGCCGGCGCCTGGAGCAGGCCCGGCAGGATCCCGGCGAGCGGCGAGACCCTCTCCTCGGCGTGCAGCTCCCTGACCGCCCGCTGGAAGCGCTCCGGCCGGCGCGCGTGCTTCTCGCGGAGCTCCGCGATCCGGGGCGCGAGCCGGACGCGGGCCTCCTGCCCCCGGACGGCGGCGCGGGAGAGGGGGTGGACGGCGAGCCGGACGAGGACGGTGAGCAGGACGACGGCGGCGGCGGTCGCGGCCCCGGCGGCGAGCGGTTCGAGCAGTCGGGCGAGCTGCCCGAGGAAGGCGGAGAAGGCGTCGAGGACCGGGGACGGGAAGACGGAGAGGGCGAGGGCGGTGGTCGCGGTCGCCGGGGACACGGGCAGGGACAAGGGAACCCTCCGGGGTTCGTCGTGCCGGGGACGGTGGGTCTCGGCATGACGGACCGCGCGCGGGGGCCTCGGACGTGACGCGAGGGTCCTTACGCGGCCGTCGGGAGGGAACGCCCGGGCGCCCGGGGCCGGCTGCGGCCGGCGGCGTCGGGGTCGCGCTGCGGGAGGAAGGCCGTGCGGAGGGCCCGGTCGCGCAGGGCGGTGCGGACGAGCGTGGGCGCCGCGGCCGGGGCCGTACGCGCGCCGACGAGGGCGCGGGCGACGGCGGAGGCGGCGAGGACGACGGCCGCGCCGACGGAGCCGACCGAGCCGTCGGCCAGGAGGGCGCCGGCGGACGCCACCGCGAGGGCGAGGAGCACCGAGAGGAAGACGAGGGGCGCGACTCGGCGCAGGACCAGACTCCCGCTCATCGCACCCCCCGTTCCCCGAACTTCACTGTCCGTCGGGTAGGACGAACGGGAGTACGGGAGAGTTCCCGGCTCCCGCGGACACCGGCCCGAGGCACCGGGGACGGCGGGGTGCGGGGGCGGCCGGGCACCGGGGGACGGGGGCGGCCGGGCGGCGAAGGTGCCGAGGGAGCCGGGCGGCGGGGCACCGGGTGCGGGGGCGACCGGGCGCCGAGGGTGCCGGGGCGGCGGGAACCGTCGCCCCGGCTCACGCTCCGGTCGGGTCCAGCGGGACGAGCAGGCGGCGCGGGGCGAGGAGGGCACGGCCGACGGGGTCGGCGGGGTCGGGGTCGAGCCCGGTGCCGGGCCGCATCTCGATGTCGGCGGGGGCCACGGGGGCGCGGCAGGCGGGGCACTCGCCGAGCGGGCCCAGTTCGGTGCCGCAGTCGGCGTGGTGGAAGTGGCGCATGGGGAGGGTGCCGGGGAGCTCGGCCCTCCCCCAGGCCCCGAGGGCCCACAGGACGGGCCAGAGGGCGAGGCCGCGCGCGGTGAGGACGTACTCGTCGCGGGGCGGCGATTCCCGGTAGCGGCGCCGGTCGAGGACGCCGGCGTCGACGAGGGCCTGGAGGCGGGCGGCGAGGACGGCGCGGGGCGCGCCGAGGTGGGCGAGGAAGTCGCTGTAGCGGCGGACGCCGTAGAAGGCGTCGCGCACGACGAGGAGGGTCCAGCGCTCGCCGACGATCTCCAGGGCGCGGGCGATGGAGCACTGCTGGTGGGCGTAGTCCTTGCCGAGGGCCATGGGGACAGCGTACCGACCAGGGGTTCATTGAACGAACCGACCGGGGTAGAGTCATGGTTCAATCACCGAACCGACGAGTGGGGCGGGTGCTCCGACCCGACCCGCCGCCGACGACGACCGGGCGGAGGCCCCCGTGCGCAGAGCCCACTCCCCCTCCCACTCCCCTTCGCCCCCGCTCCCCCGCCCCGCGCCCGCCCGCGCGCCCGGCCCGGCCACCCTCGCCGTCACCGGCGTCGCCACCGCCCTCGCGCTGATGAACTACACGGCGCCGATGCTGACCCTCCCCGCGATGGCGGAGGCCTTCGGGACGCCGTCCTCCGCACAGGCCTGGCTCCTCAACGGCACGCCGCTGGGCCTCGCCGCGCTGCTCCTGGTGGCGGGCGCGCTCGCCGACGCGCACGGCCGGCGCCGGGTCTTCCTGCTCGGCACGCTCGCCCTGGGCGTGACGGCGGCGCTCGGCGCCTTCGCGGACTCCACGGCGCTCTTCACGGCGGCGCGGATCGCGCAGGGCGCGGCGAGCGCGGCGGTCCTCGCCGGCAGCCTGGGCCTGCTGGCCGACGCGTACCCCTCGGGCCGGGACCGGATCCGGGCCACCGGCGTCTGGGGCGCCTCGGTCAGCGGCGGGATCGCGCTGGGCCCGCTGCTCGCGGGGGCGCTCAGCCTGGCCGACTGGCGGCTCGCGTACGCGGCGCTGGGCGCGGCGACCCTGCTGACGGCGGCGGCGGGGACCCGCGTCCTCGCCCGTCCGGCCCACCGGCCGCCGGGCGGCGACCGCCGGCCGGACCTGGCGGGCGCGACCGCCCTGGCGCTGGCGCTCGCCGCGCTGCTGACGGCGCTGACCCTGGGCCGGGACGGCTGGCTGCGCCCGGCGATCGGGGTGCTGCTGGCGGCCGCGGCGGCGCTCACCGCGCTGTTCCTGCGGGTGGAGCGCCGCGCGGCCGATCCGATGATCGACCTGGGGCTGCTGCGCAGGCCGGAGTTCCGGGCGTCGACGGTGGGGGCGCTGTTCACCGGCCTGGCGGTGATCGGCCTGTTCAGCGTCGTCCCGGCCCTGATCCAGCACGGGGCGGGCATGGCGCCGCTCGCGGCGGCGTGGCTCTTCGTCCTCTGGTCGGGCACGGCGTTCGTGGTGGCGCTCCAGGCCCGCCGGCTCGCGGGCCGGCTCTCCGCCCCGTACCAACTGGCCCTCGGCTTCGCCCTGTCGACGGCCGGCGTGCTGGCCCTCCTCGGCTCCCTCGACACCCCGGACCTCCCCTGGCCCCGCCTGGTCACGGGGCTGGTGGTGGCGGGCGCCGGCAGCGGCCTGCTGAACGCGGCGCTGCCCCGGCTCGCCGTCGACTCCGTGCCCCCGGAGCGGGCGGCGATGGGCTCGGGCGCGAGCAACACCGCCCGGTACATCGGCTCCGCGGCCGGCGTGGCGCTGATGCTCGCCGTCTCGGCGGCGGGCCCCGACGCGGCCCTGGTGACCGCGGCGGCGCTGTCCCTCGCGGGCGCCGCCCTCACCGTCGCAGGATCGCCCAGACGACGAGCCGGTGGCGGGAGGTGAACTCGGGCGTGCAGGTGGTGAGCGTGAGGTAGGAGCCGGCCGCGGAGTACCCGTACGAGGGCTTCACGACCGACCGGGGCACCGGCCGGATGACGCCGGTGTCGCGCGGCGAGGTGACCGGCAGGATCTGGTCGACCACGTAGGTGTACGTGCCCTCCCGCGTCCGCAGCGTGATCTCGTCGCCCCTCCGCAGCCGGTTCACGTACCGGAACGGCTCGCCGTGCGTGTTCCGGTGCCCGGCGAGCGCGACGTTCCCGGCCCGGCCGGGAGCGGCGGTGCCCGGGTAGTGGCCCACGTACCCCCTGTCGAGCACCTTGCTCTTGGAGATCCCCCGCGCGACGGGCACCGTCAGCCCGATCCGGGGGATCCGGAGCACGGCGAAGGTCTCCCCGGACGGCGGCGGGGCGGCGGGGCGGACCGGCGCGGCCGAGGTCCTCGCCGGGCGCGGGGACCCGCCGCCCGCGGCGGCCGGGGAGGACGGCGCGGCGGACGGCTCCCGCACCGGCCCCCCGGACGGCGACGACACGCCGCCGCCCGCACCCGCACCCGCGCCCGTGCCCGTGCCCGCGGGGGGAGAGATGTCCCACTCCCGCTCCAGCACCTCCACCCGCTCACCGGCCTCGGCGCGGGCCTGCTGATTGGTCCACCACAGCTGGTGGACGACGAGGAGGAGGACGAGAACCCCGCAGGTGACGACGGCCTCGGCACCGATCCAGAGCGCGCGGGCGAGCCCACGGCGCCCCGAACGCGCCTGGACGACGACCGGCACCCTCTCCCGCCCCCTGCCCCGCACGCCCGGCACGATAGGCGCTGCGGCGCCAACTCTCCAGGGCCGTACAGCAGTACGGTGGAGCACATGCGCCCCGACACGCCTGCCGCCCACACCGCCGAAGCCGAGCGCCTGCTGCGCACCGCCGCGCAGTACCCCGGGGACCGGGAGCCGCTGCTGCTCCAGGCCGCGGCCCACCTGGAGCTGGCGGACGACCGGCCGGGCGCCACCGCGCTCTACGACGACCTCCTGGCAGGCGACCCCGCCGACCCGCACCTGATCCGCGCGCTCAAGGCGTCGAACCTGTGGGAGTACGGCCACGAGGCCGAGGCGCGCGCCATCATCGAGGGCCTCCGCCGCTCCCGCCCCGAGGACGCGGCCCCGTGGCGGATCGCGGCGGAGACGCTGGAGGCCCACGACGAGCTGGAGGCGGCCGAGCGCACCCTCGCCGAGGCGGCGGCCCTCCTCGTCACCCCCGGCGCGGAACTCCCCCACGCCACCCGCTCCCTGCTCGCCGCCCGCCACCGCGTACGGCGCATGCTGGCCCGGGACCACGACGACTGGGACGCCCTGGCGGACCGCCTCCACACCGGCACGGTCCCGCTGGACGAGCTCCACGACCCCAAGCGCCTGTGGTCCCTCGGCTCCTCGGACCCCACCGAGCTCCAGGCCGAGATCGCCCGCCTCCGCTCCGAACTGGGCACCTACCGCACCGCCCTCTCCCGCCCCTTCCCGGTGGCGGTCCTGCACTGGCCCGAGCGCGAACTGACGGAACTCCTCACCGCCTACCCGGAGCTGGAGACGGAGTACCCCACCTACCGCGCCCACCTGACCGACATCGAGGCCTCCCTCCGCGAACTCGCCGCCGCCGGCACCCCCAACCTGGGCATCGTCCGCGCCACCGTCCCCTCCTACGAGGCCTTCGCCGCCTCCGAGTCCACCCACCCCTCCCAGGCGGCCCTCCTCCCCCAGTACGCCACCACCCTCGCCGCCCGCGCCCGCGCCACCCCGTGGCCCCCCTTGCGGACGGACACGTGCTGGTGCGGCACCGGACGGGCTTACGGGGAGTGCCACGGGGGCGAGGAGTAAGCCGGGACTACGTGGTGGTCAAACGCCAGGTCCGTGCCCTGGGGGATCCATCCCATCCGTCGCCGTCACGCCAGACCGAAGCGATGCCCTGCTCTTCGAGGTAGGGGGCATAGACCCCGACCTCTTGAGAGAAGAGGCCGACGAGGAAGGGGCGCGCATCCTGGCTGTAGAGGAAATGGCGGTACTCGAAGAGCTGGCCGAGGGCCTCACGAACAGCGGCGGTCACATTTCCGTTACGGACGATCTTCGCTTCGACGAGCCACTCGGACACCTGGTCGCCCACGGGACCGCCTTTGAGAATGAGGTCCTTGGGGTGCTGTCCGCGCGTGACCGGAATGTACCCATGAGCGACGACGTGAAGGCCGAAGTCATGGACCAGGTCCTCATGGGTTCTCAGCTTGACCTGCTGACGGGCTTTGATCTCGGCGGTGTACTCGCTGCTGTCTTTCGGCTGGAAGTCGGCGAGCGGATCGAAATCAGCCGGTGACGCGACATCCCGATGGATGTGTGCGCTCAAGTCATAGGCCACCTGGACAGCGTCCATCTCGTTACTCATCCACCAGACGCGATCGAACTCCTCCGCCTGCCGGAGGAACGCAACACCTTGGAGAAGATCCTCAGCCAAGGTGACCTCGCTGGGAAGGGCCGAGGTGTCATAGATCTTGGCGATCACACTGGCCGCTTCGTACGCCCTCGGTCGCGCCGCGTGATGCCGAAGTTCGGGTTCATCCGACCAGCCGAGGGCTTCCCGTCGCCTCACGGCTCGACGGAGGCGCGCCGCGTGATGCCGAAGATGTTCCTCCCGAGCTCGCCCCTTTCCCAAAGGCTCTTCGAGCCACGTGATTCCCTGCTGCAAGGTGAGCGTCACGTTCTTCAGATCGGCACTGAAGATATAGGCGAGGTAGAGACCCTTCTTGGGGTCGCGCATTCCGCGCTCGTCGAATACGCCAATCCACGGTGTCGCCGCCGGGGTGGTCTGCCCCCCGTGCCCCTGGGCCTTGAAGCCGGGTGGAAGGGCGAGGTCGGTACGGCTCGCGACGCCCCTCAGCACCTGCTGCCCAGGCACCTCGCGCCTCGATCCAGCCTCACTGTCGTATGTGCTCGCGATCTCGCTGAGCAAATCTCGCATCCCCATACGGGGAATCTAGATCACGGCATCGGAGCGAGTATGCGATCCACCGCTACCTCGTCACCTCGCCAGGACCTTTCACAACCCAAGGTCGAAGCGCGTCTGCGCGGCGTCCAGGACGTCATCGGCGTCGTAGCCATGGGCCTCCACCCACGCAAGGAGATCGACAATCAACTTGATGACCACTCTCGCGGCCGTGGCGGGGGTGAGTCGGGGCGTTCGCGCCCCGTGGCTGGACACCGCCGCTTCGTAGAGGGAGATCATGGCCTCCGCCCGGGTGACACGGATGCCGCCGCCGTGGCTATGGGGGGAGGTGAGGTCGGTGGCGATGTCGCACCAGGTGGCCTTGAAGTCCGGGCCCTCTCGCGCACCCCACCGTTCCGCGTAGCTATCCAACAGCAGTTCTCCCATCATCGTTTCGTCATCCTCATGGGAGGAGGCACGCGTCGGGGTCTCGCACTCCCCCGGGTCCCGCACTTCGATGCGCAAGGAGATGCCGTTCATCGACAGGGAGAGCGAGGCCGGAGTACCGGCCCCAGCCCTCCGGATCACGCGGGTGACCAGCTCGCTCACACAGAGCTGAGCCACCTCGGTCTGTTGCGACAATCCCCACATCTTGAGATGGAGCCTCACCACACGGCGAAGGCCCGCCACTTCCCGGGGTTCCGCGAGGAATGACAGCTCCCAAGGCTCCCTGACCATGCAACCGGCCTCGCTCACGCGGGGTCCCCCTGTCCCAGCTCGGCCCAGACCTGCTTGCCCCAGCGATACCGCTCGGTGCCCCATCGGTCCGCGAGGCTGTCCACGAGAAGGAGCCCCCTCCCTCGGGCCCGATCGACGACCGGGCCGGCCTTCAAGATCGGAATGTTCCTAGAACGGTCCACCACACCAAGGCGGACGCTGCTGCTGGACGTCCTGGATACGACAACGCGGATCGATGAAAGTCGGGCGTGATCAACCGCGTTGGAGGCGAGCTCAGAAATGACGACGGTCGCGTCATCGATGAGAGCTTCCAGACCCCATACGGCCAGCGCCGTCCGCGCCAATCCACGTGCGGTGGACACGCTCCGGGGCTCGCGCGCCATTGTCTGGGAATACGCGGGGCGACCGATGCCGTGCGCGACGATGGGCCCGCTCAAGACCTCCTCACCCGGAGGCGCCGTCACTTCGAAGGCACGGAACTTCCCCAGTGGACAAGCCGCGTTCGGCGTGACTGGAACCGTCGACGATCGCGCTGACACTCCTCGCTCACCGCTGTCACTCACGGGGCTGAAAGTCACCAGTCGCCCTCCCCTCATCGCTGATTAGTGGTTTCGTGTTCCCCCAGCGAACCGTGATTCGCGATGGGTGGGCATCTCTGCCGAGGCCTCGATGCCGTCAAACCCGTCAAAGGTTGTTCTCTTGTGAACAGGGGCGCAGCATGGCGCGCAGAAACGACGATCTAGCCGCGGTGATCGCGGAGACGGGCTGGTCGCAGCCCGTCGTGGCCGCCGCGGTGGTACGTGTCGCGGCGGAGTCCGGGGTCGACGAACTCCTCAACGTCAAGCGCTCACACATCGCCATGTGGGTTGCTGGAACCCGTCCTCGGGGCCGGGCGGCCGATGTCCTGCGCGAAACCCTGTCCCGTCGGTTGGGCCGGCCCCTCACGCTCGCGAGCATCGGCCTCGCGGCAAGCGCCTCGGATACGGTCACCGGGTCGGAGTGGGAAACCGACACGCTGACGACTCTGGTCGACCTGAGGAGAAACAGCATGGATCAGAATCGCCGCCGACTCCTCACCGGCGCCGCCGTCTACTCCGTCGGCGGACTGGCCCTGCCCGGGGATCCGTGGTGGGAGGAAGCACCCCAGCGGGCGCGCTCCCGAGCGGTCGGTCCGAACCGTGAAGTCGGCGAGCGCGAAGTGCGGGCCGTTCGCGAGATGACCGACTTCTTCGCCCGCCGCGATCAGCGACACGGTGGTGTAGACGGTCGCACCGCCCTCTACCAGTACATCATCGACGACGTCGCCCGTTACGTCAGCGGAGTCTTCAGCGGCGAGGACTCCCGCCGCTCCCTTTACTCGGCAGCGGCCGAGGCGGTGTACGTGGTCGGCTGGATGAGCTTCGACGCCTCCCAGCACGAGCTCGCGCGACGCTACTTCACCCTCGCGCTGAAACTCGCGGCGGAGGCCGACGACGCTCCCCTTGCCGGTCACATCCTGCGCGCGATGGCCCATCAGGCCATAGACCTTGGACACACCAGGGCCGCGTTGGACCTCGCCACCGCCTCCGTCGAGCGCAAGAGGTACGACCTCGCCACCCCACGTGAACGATCCTTGATCGGCATCGTACGAGCGCGGGCACTAGCCGTGGACGGCCAGAAGGGCCACGCCATCGCCGCGATTCACCAGGCCGAAGCCGACCTCAGCCAGGCCACGGCGGGAGACGGAGAGCCTCAACGCGTCTGGTTCTTCCAGGAGGCCTCCCTCGCACACGAGACCGCCCGTACGCTGTGGGTCCTCGGTGATCTCAGTGGTGCCCTGCGCCACTTCCGTGCCAGCGTTCGGCTCCGTAGGACGGACTCCTTCAGCCGAACCCACGCTGTCACGCTCGGCTACATGGGAACGGTCCAGGCTGGGCAGGGCGATATCGATGAGGCATGCCGGACCTGGTCCCGAGCCCTGGACGCCATGGACGGCGTTCAGTCCGGCAGGGCACGGGAAGCGGTCGTGACCATGCGGACGACCCTGTCCCCCTTCCGCAACCGTGGAATCCGCTCTGTCTCTGAGGTGGACGAGCGGGCCCGGGTCGCGCTTCGACGAGTAATCTGACGGCGTCGAGGCCGCCGCACCCCACAAGTGGTGCCGCCGATGAGGAAGAAGGGCAACTGTGCCTGCACAGTTCATCCAGGTGCCGATCATCGCTGATGTCGTCGGAGGGCACAGCGGGCGACTCGACGACTACAAGGGTGGAATGGATTCGATCATTCGTTTGCGGCCGGAGTACCCCGTGGAAACGCTTCAAGGGATCGAGGAGTTCTCGCACCTCCAGGTCACCTGGTTTTTCAACCTCGGATCTCCAGACGACGTCGCTCTCCATGCCCGCAGCCCCCGGGACAATCCCGCCTGGCCGGCGACCGGTACGTTCGTCCACCACAACCACCGACGCCCGGCTCGCCTCGCGACCTCGTTCCCCCGGCTCCTCAAGGTCGACGGACTCGACCTGCACGTCAGTGACCTGGATGCCGATCACGGGACTCAGATCATCGACCTCGTCGCGGTGTTCCGGGAGATGCTGCCGCGTGGGCCCGTCCAGCAGCCGGCGTGGCCGGGCGAGATGCTCACCGACTACTGGCGGGACGCTTCCGAGCGCTGAGACGAGTGGATCGTCACTCACACGGGTGGTCTCTCCTTGGGACGCCTGTCCTAGCGCCGAACGTCCGGTACGTTCACGAAAAACGGCCCCCGTCGATGGTTCGCAGCCATAGGCGGGGGCCTGAACCACTAGTGGAATCAAGGTCCACCCGTGATCTACCGGCACTTTAACGCGCCTTCGCGCGCCTTCACGCGGTTCTCGCACGACATCATCCGTCATCCGCGCCTCAGTTCGGACGCTGTACGACTTCTGACCTGGCAACTCTCCCTTCCTCGTGGCGTTCAGGAGTCTCTCTCCCGGACCGCCGAACGGGCCCGGATCGGGTCATGCGCATTCACGCGGGCCAAACGACAGCTCCGGGACGAGGGCTTCGTACACGAGCGACGTGTTCAGGGCGCCGGTGGACGCTGGGTCACCCAACAGCTCGTCTCCGGCTCTCCCCTGACCGCCGACGAAGCCGTCAAGATTCTCACCCGTACTTCGCTCCCTGCCTGCGCCGAACGGATGGTTCCGCAGGTCGCACCGAATCCCCGGAATCAGACCGCCGGTGTTCCGGCCGCCGGTACGCCGGTACGCCCGCCCACCGGCGGTCATCCAAAGAAAGAACCCGGCGAAAAGACCTCCAGCCGTCCGACAACGACCGACGCGCCACGAGAGGAGCCAGGAAACAGCCCAGTGCGGGAGGAGGCGAGCGCGCTCATCCGGGCGCTACCACTCCTTTCCCCAGCGCTCAGGTACATCCCTCCCGGTATGTGCGAAGAACTCACCCAGCTCGCCACGCACTGGCTTGCCGCTGGACATACCTCCGCCGACCTGCACGCCCACATCCTGCGAGGCCTGCCCGGCGCTGGTACGCCGGTGCGACGGCCCGGGGGGCTCGTGCGCTATCTGCTGCGCGAGGTGGCTCCCCGCCACTCATCCGGTCCTCTGCCCCCGCCCGACCCCGCCGCTCCGCTGCGCGGGCCCCGATTGTCCGCGCGGCTCACGGGCGCACGCGAGTGCTCCGGTGACCACGTCCAGCCGATGTTGTTCCGACCTCTGAGTGACGAGACCCTCTGTCCCCGGTGCGTGCGTGAACCGTGACCTCACATAGGGACGGAATTCATTCGTCGTACGCTCGGAGGACGATCCGTCTCGTCGACCGAAAGGCCCCGTCATGCCCCACATCCCCTCCTCCGCCATAGCCGCCGCCGGGCTCGTCGGGGGTTACGCCGTCGCGCGGTGGACGAAGAAGCGGCCGCTGGGTGGGGTCGTGCTCGCCGTGGCCGGTGGGGTGGCGGCCCGGGAGTGGCAGCGGGTGGGCGGGGCCAAGGCGGCCGTGGGGCTTTCCGCCGCGTACGTGGCGGCCTTCGGGGGGTCGCACCCGCTGGCCAGGAAGATCGGCGCCTGGCCGGCGGTCTTCACCGCGGCCGGGGCCGTGGGAGCCGCCTCCTGGGCCGTCACCCGCGAGCGCGCGTAGGAGGGCGCCGGCCTCCCGGCCCTCACCCGCGAGCGCGCGTAGGAGGGCGCCGGCCTCCCGATCCTCACCCGCGAGCGCGCGGCGGCGGGCGCCGGCCTCCCGGCCCTCACCCGCGAGCGCGCGTAGGAGGGCGCCGGCCTCCTGACCGTCACCCGCGGCAAGGCCTGGGTGCCGGTTCCGTCCCGGCCCGGCGCGGTCAGCCGCCCAGGGCGTGGCTGACCGTGTGGATGGCCAGGCCCGCCAGGGCGCCGACCACCGTGCCGTTGATGCGGATGAACTGGAGGTCGCGGCCGATGTTGGCCTCGATCTTCTTGGAGGTCTGGTCGGCGTCCCAGCCCGCGACCGTGTCCGTGATCAGCGAGGTGATCTCGGTGCGGTAGGTGGTGACGAGGTAGGTGGTGGCCGATTCGAGCCAGCCGTCGACCTTCTCCTGGAGGCGGGCGTCCGACGCGAGGCGCTTGCCCAGGGAGATCAGGGAGGCCCGGGCGCGGAGGCGGAGCTGGCTCTGGTCGTCCTCGGCCGCGGCGATGATGAGGGCGCGGACGGAGCCCCAGGCGGAGGCGATGACGTCCTGGACCTCGGGGCGGGCCAGCAGGTCGGACTTGAGGCGTTCGACGCGGACGCGGGTGTCCGTGTCGGACTGGAGGTCCGCCGCGTAGTCCGCGAGGAAGCGGTCGATGGCGCCGCGCGCCGGGTGCGTCGGCATGTCGCGCATCTCCGTGACGAAGCGCAGCAGCTCCTTGTAGACGCGCTCGCCGACCTTGCGGTCCACGAAGCGCGGCGTCCAGCCGGGGGCGCCGCCCTGCACCGCGTCCATCACCGAGTCGCCGTGGGTGACGAGCCAGTCGTGGGCCCGGACGCAGACCAGGTCCACGGCCCGGCGGTGGGCGCCCTCCGTGACCATCCGGTCCAGGGTCTTGCCCAGGCCCGGCGCGATCTCGGCCTGCTCCGCCCTGCGGGTGATCGCCTCGCCGACGACCGCCTGCACGTCCGCGTCGCGCAGCACCGTGAGGGCGCCCCGCAGGGCCGTCGCCGCCTCCTCCGTCACCCGGTCCGCGTGGGCCGGCTCGGCCAGCCAGGCGCCCACGCGCCGCGCCACGCCGAGGGCCCGCAGCCGGCCCCGCACGACGTCGGCGGAGAGGAAGTTCTCGCCGACGAAGGAGCCGAGCGAGGCGCCCAGCTGGTCCTTCTTGGTCGGGATGATCGCCGTGTGCGGGATGGGGAGGCCGAGCGGGTGCCGGAAGAGGGCCGTCACGGCGAACCAGTCCGCCAGCGCGCCGACCATGCCGGCCTCGGCCGCCGCGGCCACGTACCCCGCCCAGGCGCCCGCGCCGGAGTTCTCCGCCCAGGTCGCGAGGGCGTACACCACCGCGACCAGCGCGAGGAGCCCCGTCGCCAGGGCCTTCATCCTGCGGACGCCTCTGCTCTTCTCCTCGTCCGCCGCCGTGTACGAGAAACTCACCATCTCGGCCCGACCTCCCTGCCCGACTGCACCGGGCGCCTACCTCAGGGACTCCCGGCGCCCCTCACGAGTTCCCCCGTACATCTTCGCGATCACGGACTCGATGTCCGGTTCCCGCACCGAGAGGTCGACGAGCGGGTACTCCGCCGCCACCGCCGCGACCAGGGGAGCCGCCGACGCGGAGGCCGGGAAGGCCAGGTACTGGCGCGGCCCGTCCGCCCGGACGAAGCGGGCGCCGGGGACGGAGTCGATCGGCGGGAGCTCGCGCGCCAGGTCCACGACGAGCATCCGTTCGCCGTCGCCCGCCTCGTGCAGGCCGGCGAGGTCGCCGTCGTACATCAGCCGCCCGTGGTCGATGACCATCACGCGCGAGCAGAGCTGTTCGATGTCGGTGAGGTCGTGGGTGGTGAGGAGGACGGTCGTGCCGCGCTCCGCGTTGAGCTCGCGGAGGAAGGCGCGGACCCGGGACTTCGAGACGACGTCGAGGCCGATCGTCGGCTCGTCCAGGTACAGCACCTCGGGGTCGTGGAGGAGGGCGGCCGCGATGTCGCCGCGCATCCGCTGCCCGAGGGAGAGCTGGCGCACCGGCACGTCGAGGAGGTCGCCGAGGTCGAGCAGGTCGACGCAGCGGGCGAGGTTCTCCCGGTAGCGGTCGTCGGGGATCCGGTACATGCGGTGGGTCAGCCGGTACGAGTCCCGCAGCGGCAGGTCCCACCAGAGGGTGGTGCGCTGGCCGAAGACCACGCCGATGCGGCGGGCGAGGCGGGTCCGTTCCCGGGCGGGGTCGATGCCGGCGACGCGCAGGCGGCCGCCGCTGGGGGTGAGGATGCCGGTGAGCATCTTGATGGTGGTGGACTTCCCGGCGCCGTTCGGGCCGATGTAGCCGACCATCTCCCCCCGGTCGACGGTGAAGGAGATGCCGTCGACGGCCCGGACCTCCCGCCGTTCCCTGCGCAGCAGGCCCGCCCTGCGGCGGACGGTGAAGGTCTTCTCCAGGCGGTCGAGTTCGATCAGCGGTACTCCCACGGCGGGACCTCAGCTTCCTGTCGATCGGTACGAACGGACGCCCGCCCGCCACGCCAGGGCGGCGGCCCCGCAGCAGACCAGGGCGACGGGCGGGGCGGCGAAGGCCGCCCAGGACGGCACCCCTGCCGGGGCGGGGCGGCCGAGGACGTACAGGGCCGGCAGCCAGTTCACGAAGGCGAGCGGGACGACGTAGACGACGCCCTTCACCAGGTCCTGCGCGAAGACCGTCGGCGGGTACTGGAGCAGCGTGTTCCCGCCGTACGTGAAGGAGTTGGTGACCTCCGCCGCGTCCTGGAGCCAGAAGAGCGCCGACGCGCCCAGCACCATCACCGCCATGAAGATCACCGCGCCGCAGGCCACCATCCCGGGCACCATCAGGACCTTGCCCCAGCTCCACGCCACCTCGCCGCGCAGCAGCACCAGGCTCCACACCAGCACCAGCAGCCCCTGGAGCACGCGGCCGAGCCGGCGGACCGCGAACTTGTCCGCCGCGACCTGCGCGAGCAGCGGCGCCGGCCGCAGCAGGAACACGTCGAGCGAGCCGTCCCGGATCCGGCGCCCCATCCGCTGGAGCGAGCCCATCGTCAGGTCGGCGATCCCGAAGGCGGTGCCGGTGGTGCCGTACAGGAAGGCGACCTCGGCGAAGGAGAAGCCGCCGAGCCCCCGGACCTGCCCGAACATCAGCAGGATGACGACGAAGTCGAAGAAGGTGACGCAGAAGGACGTGACGAGGGTGAGGGCGAAGGAGGCGCGGTAGGCCATCGTGGAGCGGATCCACATGGCGGCGACCATCCGGTACGCGCGCAGCCCGCCGCCCGCCCGGTACCCGCCGGGGCCGTCGTCCGCCCGGTACCCGCCGGCCTCGTCGCCCGCCCGGCACCCGCCGGCGCCGTCCCCCGCCGGGTACGGACCCGGGGCGTCGTCCGCCCGGCACGCGTCCGGGTCGCCGTCCGTCCGGTACGCGGTCGGCTCAGCCACCCTGCACCACCACCTTCCGCGTCGCCGCGGCCTGGGCGGCGCGCCCCGCCGCCAGCAGCAGCGCGAGCCAGCCGAGCTGGAAGCCGTACGCGCGGGCGAGACCCCCGCCGCCGTCGTACCGGCCGAGGTAGACGTCGGCCGGGACCTGGAGCAGGGCGGCCCACGGGAGCGCCCGGGCGATCTCGCCGAGGGCGCCGGGGAAGACGTTCAGCGGGAGCAGCATCCCGGAGAAGAAGAGGCCGGTCAGCCAGGCGACCTGGACGACGCCCTGGCCGTCGAGGAGCCAGAAGGCGCTCATCGCGACGAGGTACCAGAGCGCGAAGGAGACGAAGGAGCCGAGGACGACCGCGAGCAGGAAGGCGGTCCAGGCCGCGGGATCGTCCGGAAGGGTGAATCCGAAGGCGAGCGCGCCGATCAGGAGGGGGACGGCGCCGCGGCCGAGCAACTGGTAGGCGGAGCGGCCCGCGTTGGCCGCGCACCACCAGGCCTGGAGGTCTGCGGGGCGGTAGAGGTCGACGGCGATGTCGCCGGTCCTGATGCGTTCCATCAGTTCGTCCTCGAAACCGCCGCCCATGAGGCCGCAGACGGTGATGAGGGCCTGCCCGATCCAGACGTAGGCGAGGGCGTCGGCCATGGAGTAGCCGCCGAGCTGGGGGCGTTCGGCCCACAGGGCGATGTAGGTGTACGAGAAGACGAAGCCGAAGACCGTGTTGGTGAAGAGGCCTGCCAGCGTGGCCACCCGGTAGGTGGCGTGCCGCCGGAAGCCCCCCGCGGCCACGGTCGCGTACAGCCGCAGCATGAAGCTTCCCTTCGGGGGATGCGGAAAGGGGAGGGTGGGGGGTGGGGAAAGCAAGGGGGTTGGGGGGAGCAGAGGGTGGGGGGAAGGGAGGACGGCGAGGGCGCGCGGACGCGGGGACGCGCGGAACGGCGCGCGGCACCGTGCGGAGAGGTGGGAAAACGGGCGAAGCGCACGACCCTAGTGGCCCGGACACACCACCGCGAGCGGATTTCCCGGCCGATTTCCCGGCGGCCACCCGCCGCCTTCGGGAGTTTTGCCCGCTTTGTGTGCACTATGTGATGCCATGTCCCCTTCCTTGCGCTCCTCCTCCCCCGCCGCGCCGTCCCCGGACCCGGGCGCGGACCCGGGCTGGGAACCGAGGGACCCCACCCTCCCCGCACCCCGCGCCGGCACCCGGCGCCGGGCCCCGCTCCCCCGCCGCCTGCTGCGCGCCGCCCTCGCGCTGTTCCTGCTCGGCGGGGTGGTGCTCGCCGGGGCCTTCGCCGCCGGCTACCTCCTGGTGGACATCCCCGCCGCCAACGCCGCCGCCGTCGCCCAGTCCAACCTGTACCTCTACCGCGACGGCACCGTCCTCGCCCGCGACGGCGAGGTCAACCGCGAGAACGTCCGCCTCGAACGGGTCCCGCTCGCCGTCCGGCGGGCCGTGCTCGCCGCCGAGGACCGCGACTTCCACACCTCGCGCGCCGTCGACCCCAAGGCCATGGTCCGCGCCGCCTGGAACACCGTCACCGGGAAGGGCCGCCAGTCCGGCTCGACCATCACCCAGCAGTACGTCAAGAACTACTACCTGGGGCAGGAGCAGACCCTCACCCGCAAGGCCAAGGAGTTCTTCATCGCGATCAAGCTGGAGCGCGAGAAGACGAAGGACGAGATCCTCCAGGGCTACCTCAACACCAGCTACTTCGGCCGCAACGCCTACGGCGTCCAGGCCGCCGCCCACGCCTACTACGGCAAGGACGTCGAGCGCCTCGGCCCCGCCGAGGGCGCCTACCTCGCCGCCCTCCTCAAGGCCCCCAGCGCCTACGACGTCACCACCCGCCCCGAGAACCGCCCCGCCGTCCTCGCCCGCTGGGGATACGTCCTCGACGGCATGGTCGGCGAGGGCTGGCTCACCCCCCGCGAGCGCGCCGCCCTCCGCTTCCCCGACCCGCAGGCCGCCCGCGCCGCCACCGGCCTCTCCGGCCAGCGCGGCTACCTCGTGCAGGCCGTCGAGGAGCACCTCGCCTCCCGCGGGATCCTCGACGAGAAGACCCTCGCCGGGGGCGGCTTCCGGATCGTCACCACCATCGACCCCGCCCGGCAGGCCGCGCTCGTCCGGGCCGTCGAGGACCGCGTCACCCACCGCCTCGACCCGGCCGCGAACCCCGCCGACCGGTACGTACGGGCCGGCGCCGTCGCCGTCGAACCCGCCACCGGCCGCGTCGTCGCCCTCTACGGCGGCATCGACTACACCGAGCAGTACGTCAACAACGCCACCCGCCGCGACTACCAGGTCGGCTCCACCTTCAAGCCCTTCGTCCTCACCGCCGCCGTGCAGAGCGGCGCACGCACCCAGTACGGCGAGCCGATCACCCCGTACACGCTGTACGACGGCACCGACCGGCGCCCCGTCGAGGGCTGGCCCGGCGCCCCGTACGACCCCGCCAACGAGGACGGCGAGAGCTACGGCGAGATCCCCGTCGGCACCGCCACCGACCTCTCCGTGAACGCCGTCTACGCCCAGATGGCCGTCGACGTCGGCCCCGCGCACGTGCGCCGCACCGCCGTCGCGCTCGGCCTGCCGGCCGCCACGCCCGACCTCACCGCCTCCCCCTCGATCGCGCTCGGCCCGGCCACCGCCAGCGTCCTCGACATGGCCCAGGCGTACGCCACGCTCGCCGCCCACGGCCGGCGCGGCGAGCACACCCTGGTCGCCGCCGTCACCCGCGACGGGGAACCGCTGCCGCTGCCCTCGGGCGAGCCGCGGCAGGTGGTGGGGCGGGAGGCCGCCGACACCACCACCGCCGTGCTGCGGAGCGTCGTCGCGTCCGGCACGGGCACGGCGGCGCTCGGCGCCGGACGCCCGGCGGCCGGCAAGACCGGCACGGCCGAGGACGACAAGGCGGCCTGGTTCGCCGGCTACACCCCCGAACTCGCCACCGTCGTCGCCCTGATGGGCCAGGACCCGGAGAGCGGCGCGCACGAGCCCCTGTACGGGGCGCTCGGCCTCCCCCGGGTCAACGGCGGCGGCCCGCCCGCCGAGATCTGGGCCCGCTTCACCCGCGAGGCCCTCGGGAACGCCCCCGTGCGCGACTTCGACCTCCACCTGATGCCGGGCGCCGAGCTCCCCGAGGTGCCGCCGGTCCCGGACGACACGGACGGGGAGAGGGAAAGCGAGCAGGACTGGTACGGGACGGGCGAGGCGGGCCCGGAGGCGAAGCCCGCCCGCCCGGGGAAGCGCGCGCCGCGCCGGGACTGACGCCGGCGGGGCCGCCGGGGCCGTCGGGGCCTTCCGGGTACCGGCGGGACCGCCCGGAGGCACCCGGAGGTCGCCGTCAGCGCCCGGAGGTCGCCTTCAGTGCCCGGAGGTCGCCTTCAGGCCCACCACGGCCACCAGCAGCAGACAGACGAAGAAGATCCGGGCGGCGGTCGCCGGCTCGCCCAGCACCACCATGCCGAGCACCGCCGCACCGGCCGCGCCGATGCCGACCCAGACGCCGTAGGCGGTACCGATGGGGAGGGTCTTGGCGGCCTGCGACAGCAGCAGCATCGAGGCGACGATCCCGGCGCCGGTGAAGACGCTGGGCCACAGGCGGGTGAAGCCCTCGGTGTACTTCATCCCGATGGACCAGCCGACTTCCAGCAGACCCGCGACGATCAGAAGAACCCAGGCCATGACGACGACACCTCCGCGAGACGGGACAACAAGGGGTGCGTCGTCTTTTCACTACCCGGTACGGCGCGTCTCGTCGGGGTCTCCCCAGCCTAGCAAAGAACAGGCAAAAACCCTGGTGACACCGGTCACCAGGGCCTTGGGGCGGGTGCGCCGCTACAGGTAGAGGCCGGTCGAGTCCGCGCTCTGGAAGCGGTCCGCGGCCACGGCGTGCAGATCCCGCTCCCGCATCAGCACGTAGGCGACGCCGCGCACCTCCACCTCGGCCCGGTCCTCGGGGTCGTACAGCACCCGGTCGCCGATCTCGACGGTCCGGACGTTCTGCCCGACCGCGACCACCTCGGCCCAGGCCAGACGCCGGCCGACCGCGGCCGTCGCCGGGATCAGGATCCCGCCGCCGGAGCGCCGCTCCCCCTCCGGGGTGTCGGTGCGGACCAGGACCCGGTCGTGGAGCATCCGGATGGGCAGCTTGTCGTGGGTGTTCTCGCTCACGGGACGAACCTACCCGGCCGGGCTCAGTCCCTGTGCCGCCGGGAGGACAACAGCAGCCCGGCGACCGCGACGACCACCAGGGCCGCCGGGACCACGCGCTCCAGGCGCGGGGCGCCGTCCTCGTGGGTGAAACGTGCCTTCACGTCGGAGACGACCCGGTTGACGGCGACGAACGCCCGCCCGGCGGTCTCGTCGACGGTCGAGGCGACCCGTGCCTTCGCGTCGCCGACGATCGTCTTCGGATGCATCCGAATGCCGATCTCGTCGAGCGTGACGGCGAGCTGGTCGCGCCGGCGGACGATGTCCGCCTCGATCTGCGCAGGGGTCCTGGCGTCCGACACCGCGCTGCCTCCGTAGTCGTGATCCGGTCGTTGATGGACAGTCTGTCAGTTCCGTGGCCGGGAGGCTGTCCCCGACCCCCATTAGGCTCTCATCGCGTACGCGAACATTCCCGAGGAGAGCAAGCCATGAGCGAGCGACTGCAGCCCGGCGACACCGCCCCCGCCTTCACCCTGCCCGACGCGGACGGCAACGAGGTCTCCCTCGCGGACCACAAGGGCCGCAAGGTCATCGTCTACTTCTACCCCGCCGCCCTCACCCCGGGCTGCACCAAGCAGGCGTGCGACTTCACCGACAACCTCGACGTCCTGGCCGCCGCCGGCTACGACGTCATCGGCGTCTCCCCCGACAAGCCGGAGAAGCTCGCGAAGTTCCGCGAGAAGGAGAACCTGAAGGTCACCCTGGTCGGCGACCCCTCCAAGGAGACCCTGGAGGCGTACGGCGCCTTCGGCGAGAAGAAGCTCTACGGCAAGGTCGTCACGGGCGTCATCCGCTCCACGGTCGTCGTCGACGGGGAGGGCAAGGTCGAGCACGCCTTCTACAACGTCAAGGCCACGGGCCACGTCGCCAAGATCATCCGCGACCTGGGCATCTGACCGCCCCGACGCCGCCCGACGGGCCCGCCCCCTCACGACGAGGGCGCGGGCCCGTCCGCGCTCCGCCCCCGATCGGCGCAACCGTCCGATGGTCGGCTCGTTGATCCGTACGAGATCCGCACAGGGGAGGGATCCGGCCCGATGACGACGAGCCCGTACACGAAGGACCGGCTCAGCGCCGTGGTGGCGGAGTCGGCGGGATGGGCCGACCTGATGCGCCGGCTGGGATTCGAGGAGAGCGGGGGACGGCGTCGTACGCTGCAGTCGAAGGGCACGGCATACGGGATCGACACCAGCCACTTCAAGCAGCGCAGCCCTTGGCGCAAGTACACGGACAGCGCCATCGCCGACGCGGTCGCCTCGTCGACGACCCTGCGCGAGGTCGCACGGAAGCTCGGGGCCCCGCCGGCGACCGGAACGCTCTCGCACATCCGGCGGCGCATCGCCGCGGCGGGGATCGACGTGAGCCACCTTCCCGGCCTGAACCGTTCGACCACGGACCTGCCGTTCACCGACGACGAGCCGCGGGCCGCCGCGGCGTCCACGCGCAGCGTGAGAGAGATGGCCCGCCTGCTGGGCGTGGGCGAGGACGGCAGGTCCCGCGCCGCCCTCAGGCACATGCTCCAGGAGCGGGCGATCGACCTCGCCCACTTCACCCACCGGCAGATCACCATCCCGGAGCAGCAGCTGCGAGCGGCAGCGGCCGAGGCCACCGGTTTCGCCGGCGTGATGCGTGCGCTCGGCCTTCCCGTGAACGACCAGAACCACCGCCGGGTACGGCGGCGGGTGGCGGAGCTGGGCATCGACACGGCGCACTTCAAGCGTCGGACGTGGGGCACGGTGCGCGCCGCACCCCCCCAGGCCATCGCCGCCGCGGTCTTTCGGGTACGCCCGGAGGGGTCGTCGCGCGAGAACCGCGACCGGCTCCAGCGCGCGCTCGCCGAGGTCGGCGTTCCCTACCGCTGCGTCGGGTGCGGGAACGAGGGCACGTGGCGGGGCGGAACCCTCACGCTGCAGATCGATCACATCAACGGGAACTGGCTCGACAACCGCCGGGAGAACCTGCGCTACCTCTGCCCCAACTGCCACTCGATGACCGAAACATGGTGCCGAAGAGGCAAGCGCCCCGGCCAGTCGGAGGACGACCGCCCCGGGCCGCCGTCCGCCCGCTACCATGACAGCTGACCAGCGGCCTTGGCGGAACTGGCATACGCTTCGCGTTTAGGGCGCGACGGGAGCAATCCCATGAGGGTTCGAATCCCTCAGGCCGCACAGAGCTTCACACCGAAGGCCCCGCTCGGGGTTTCCTCCGAGCGGGGCCTTCCCTCTGCCTCCGTCAGCCCAGCAGCTCCCGTACCACCGGGGCCAGGGCCCTGAAGGCCTTGCCCCGGTGGCTGATGGCGTTCTTCTCCGCCGGGGTGAGTTCCGCGCAGGTCACGTCGTGGCCGGCCGGCTGGAGGACGGGGTCGTAGCCGAAGCCGTTGGTGCCCGTCGGCTCGTGGCGGAGGGTGCCCTCCATGCGGCCCTCGACGACGCGCTCGGTGCCGTCGGGGAGGGCCAGGGCGGCCGCGCAGGCGAAGTGGGCGGCGCGGTGCTCGTCGGCGATGTCGCCGAGCTGGGCGAGGAGCAGCTCCAGGTTGGCCTTGTCGTCGCCGTGGGTGCCGGCCCAGCGGGCGGAGAAGATGCCGGGGGCGCCGTTGAGGACGTCGACGCAGAGGCCGGAGTCGTCGGCGACCGCCGGGAGGCCCGTCGCCTGCGCCAGGGCGTGGGCCTTGAGGAGGGCGTTCTCCGCGAAGGTCACCCCCGTCTCCTTGACGTCGGGGATCTCGGGGTACGCGTCCGCGCCGACGAGTTCGAGGTCGAGGCCGGCGTCGGCGAGGATCGCGTGGAGTTCGGTGATCTTGCCCGCGTTGCGGGTGGCGAGGATCAGGCGCTGTCGGGTCATGCCCCCGATTATCCCGGGGTGCAGACCTTCCCGATCTCGGTGGCCGCGTCGGTGACGGGCGCGATGTCGGGGGTGGTGTCGCCGTTCTTGACGGCGTCGCGGACCGTCTCGACGCCCTTGGTGAGGTCGTCGACCGCCTTGGAGAGATCGGCGTTGTCCGTGGTGTTCTTGAGGTTGCCGAGCTCCGTGGAGATGGAGTTCAGGGATTCCTCGATCTGCGTGACGTCGTTGGAGGCGTTGGAGACGGCCTGCTGGAGGTTGCCCACCGAGGTGGCTATGGCGTCGGCGGTCTTCACGCAGTCCATCGCCTTGTCGAGGGCCCCGCAGCCGGTCAGGGCGAGCGTGGTCAGTGCGGCCGCCGTGGTGACGGCGAGACTGGCGGTACGGCGGCGCTTCACTTTCGGGTCCTCCCCGGATTGCGTACGGATCGACGGGGCGCACGGTACGGCCGTGCGCCCCTTTCCGTAAAGGACGCGTTCCCGGGGAGGCCAGTTGCTCGGGGTTCACCCCGAGCCGTCCCCTGGGGGACGGCCGGAGCGGGGTGTTCAGAGCGTGGCGTCCAGCGCCTTGCGCTGGAGGTCGGCCAGGTCGGCGCAGCCGCCGGCGGCCAGGTCGAGGAGGGCGTCGAGCTCGGCGCGGTCGAAGGGCTCGGCCTCGGCGGTGCCCTGGACCTCGACGAAGCGTCCGTCGCCGGTGCAGACGACGTTCATGTCGGTGTCGGCGCGGACGTCCTCCTCGTAGCAGAGGTCGAGGAGGGGGACGCCGCCGACGATGCCGACGGAGACGGCGGAGACGGTGCCGGTGAGCGGCTGGCGGCCGGCCTTGACCAGCTTCTTGCCCTGTGCCCAGGAGACCGCGTCGGCGAGGGCGACGTAGGCGCCGGTGATGGCCGCGGTGCGGGTGCCGCCGTCGGCCTGGAGGACGTCGCAGTCGAGGACGATGGTGTTCTCGCCGAGCGCCTTGTAGTCGATGACGGCGCGGAGCGAGCGGCCGATGAGGCGGGAGATCTCGTGGGTGCGGCCGCCGATCTTGCCGCGGACGGACTCGCGGTCGCCGCGGGTGTTGGTGGAGCGGGGCAGCATGGAGTACTCGCCCGTGACCCAGCCCTCGCCGCTGCCCTTGCGCCAGCGGGGGACGCCCTCGGTGACGGAGGCGGTGCAGAAGACCTTGGTGTCGCCGAAGGAGATGAGGACGGAGCCCTCGGCGTGCTTGCTCCAGCCGCGTTCGATGGTGACGGGGCGGAGCTGTTCGGGGGTACGGCCGTCGATGCGAGACATGGGACGAGCCTAGCCGTTCCCGCGCCGCGGCCCGGTCCGTCGCGGGTGGGTCCCGCGGTCCGCCGGCGCGTCCGTCACCCGGGTCCGCCGCGCGTCCGTCGCACGGTTCCTCGCGGGTCCGTCGCGGGTACGCACGAGGGCCCGTTCCCCTGCCGGAACGGGCCCTCGTCAGCTGGTGTCAGCTGCTCACATCATGTCTTCGATCTCGGCGGCGATCGGGTCCGCGTCGGTGCCGATGACGACCTGGATGGCCGTGCCCATCTTCACGACGCCGTGGGCGCCGGCGGCCTTGAGCGCGGCGTCGTCGACGAGGCTGGCGTCGGCGACCTCGGTGCGCAGGCGGGTGATGCAGCCCTCGACCTCTTCGATGTTGTCGATGCCGCCGAGCCCGGCGACGATCTTCTCAGCCTTGGTGGCCATGTGTTTCTCCCTGTCCGTTCCGTTCGCGGGACACGCGAATCTCGGCGCACCGGCGGTCCGCTTTGCCACGGTAACCCACGGTTGGCCCAACTTCGCGAGCGAGTGCCGCCGTTCTGCCGAATGATGACGATCACCGGCGGCCTGTCCTCAGCGGGCTCCCGGAGCCTACCGCAAGTGGTCTACACCAGTGTGCAACGAGACGCCGCCCCGGGTCGTTCCGGGGCAGGGAGGTCGCCGATGAGTACGGACAGCGCCGCGGCGCGGCCGAAGGGCTCCCTGTGGGGCAATCTCTTCCAGGGCCTGCAGAAGATGGGGCGCAGCCTTCAGCTGCCCATCGCCGTGCTGCCGGCCGCGGGCATCATCAACCGGCTCGGCCAGCCGGACGTCTTCGGGGCCGACGGCCTGGGCTGGGACAACGTCGCCAAGGTGATGGCCGGCGCGGGAGGCGCGCTGCTCGACGGCAGCCTCGGCCTGCCCCTGCTGTTCTGCATCGGCGTCGCGATCGGCATGGCGAAGAAGTCGGACGGTTCGACCGCGCTGGCGGCGGTCGTCGGCTTCCTCGTCTACTACACGGTGCTGCGCCAGTTCCCGAAGGACTGCCCCGAGGGCACGAAGGACATCGGGGGCGGCTGCCTCGGGCTCGACGACTCCTTCGCGGGCTACACGTACCAGAACCCGGGCGTCTTCGGCGGCATCGTCATGGGTCTGCTCACCGCGTACCTGTGGCAGCGGTACCACCGGACGAAGCTGGTGGACTGGCTGGGCTTCTTCAACGGCCGCCGTCTCGTCCCGATCATCATGACGTTCGTAGGGATCGCGTTCGCCGCGCTCTGCCTGTGGATCTGGCCGCCGATCGGTGACGCCCTGGAGAGCTTCAGCGACTGGCTGGTCGGGCTCGGCGCGTGGGGTTCGGGCATCTTCGGCCTGGCGAACCGGGCGCTGCTCGTCATCGGCCTGCACCAGTTCCTGAACGTGCCCATCTGGTTCCAGTTCGGCACGTACGAGAAGCCGGACGGCACGACGGTCCACGGCGACATCCCCATGTTCCTGGCGGGCGACCCGAACGCCGGCCAGTTCCTGACGGGCTTCTTCCCGATCATGATGTTCGCGCTGCCGGCGGCGGCGCTCGCGATCACCCACTGCGCGAAGCCGCACCGCCGCAAGGAGGTCGGCGGCCTGATGCTGTCGGTCGCGCTGACCTCGTTCGTCACGGGCATCACGGAGCCGCTGGAGTACTCGTTCCTCTTCATCGCGCCGGTGCTGTACGCGGTCCACGCGGTGCTGACGGGTGTGTCGATGGCGGTGACGTGGGCGTTCGGGGTGAAGGACGGCTTCAGCTTCTCGGCCGGCCTGATCGACTACGTGATCAACTGGAACCTCGCGACGAAGCCGTGGCTGATCATCCCGATCGGCCTCGCCTTCGCGGTGGTGTACTACGCGATCTTCCGGTTCGCGATCACCAAGTTCGACCTCCAGACCCCCGGGCGCGAGCCGGACGAGGTGGGCGAGGAGATGGAGCGCGACAACGTCAAGTGAGGCGGTCCGCCGGCGCCGTCCGGCGGCGTGACCGACCCGGTGGACCCTGACCGTTCCGGGGCTTTCGCCCCCTTCGCAGGATCCGCCCGAGGCCCCTGGACCCCCTGGTCCAGGGGCCTTTTGTCACGCCTTCATCACTATGCCCCCGCACCAAAAATTCGAAGGTTCCTTATCTAAGTCTCACGTGCTACAACTGGTCTACACCACTCATTGGTGTAGACCACGCGGTCCAGACCACCGCGTTCCACGAGACGCCGCCGTCACCCCCTTCCACTGTCCTCGGCGGCGCCTTGCCTACTGGAGGAAGTTGATGAGTACGGCCACCGCCCAGGCCGCCGCTCCCGCGAAGAAGCGCGGATCCGGCCTGTTCCAGGGCCTGCAGAAGGTCGGTCGCAGCCTGCAGCTGCCGATCGCCGTACTGCCGGCCGCGGGTATTCTGCTCCGTCTCGGCCAGCCCGACGTCTTCGGCAAGGACGGGCTCGGCTGGGACAAGGTCGCCTCGGTCTTCGCCACCGCCGGTGGCGCGGTCTTCGACAACCTGCCCCTGCTCTTCTGCATCGGCGTCGCCATCGGCTTCGCCAAGAAGGCGGACGGCTCCACCGCCCTGGCCGCCCTGGTCGGCTTCCTGGTCTACAGCAACGTGCTGAAGGCCTTCCCGGTCGCCGAGGCCGTCATCCAGCCCGGCGCCGACATCGCCGCGAAGTACAACAACCCGGGTGTCCTCGGCGGCATCCTCATGGGTCTGATCTCCGCGGTCATCTGGCAGAAGTACCACCGCACCAAGCTGGTCGACTGGCTCGGCTTCTTCAACGGCCGCCGCCTCGTCCCGATCATCATGGCCTTCGTCGGCACCCTCGTCGGCGTCGTCTTCGGCCTGGTCTGGGAGCCCATCGGCAACGGCATCTCCAGCTTCGGCGAGTGGATGACGGGCCTCGGCGCCGCCGGTGCCGGCCTCTTCGGCCTCATCAACCGCGCGCTGATCCCGGTCGGCATGCACCAGTTCGTGAACACCGTCTCCTGGTTCCAGATCGGTGACTTCACCAACGCCGCCGGCGAGGTCGTCCACGGTGACCTCAACCGCTTCTTCGCCGGTGACCCGAGCGCCGGAATCTTCATGTCGGGCTTCTTCCCGATCATGATGTTCGGCCTCCCGGCCGCCGCCATCGCCATCGCGCACGCCGCCCGCCCGGAGCGCCGCAAGGCCGTCCTCGGCATGATGGTCTCGCTCGCGCTGACCTCCTTCGTCACCGGCATCACCGAGCCGATCGAGTTCACCTTCATGTTCATCGCGCCGGTGCTCTACGCGATCCACGCGGTGCTGACCGCCATCTCGATGGCCGTCACCTGGGCGTTCGGCGTCCACGCCGGCTTCACCTTCTCCGCCGGCGGCATCGACTACCTGCTGAACTGGAACCTCGCGACCAAGCCGTGGCTGATCATCCCGATCGGTCTCGTCTTCGCGGCGATCTACTACGTGGTCTTCCGCTTCGCGATCACCAAGTTCAACCTCCCCACCCCGGGCCGCGAGCCCGAGGAGGAGGTCGAGGACCTCACCAAGGCGTGAGTCCCGCCCCCCGCGCGGAAAGCCCCGTGCGCGGAAAGGCCCCGGAACCTCGAAGGTTCCGGGGCCTTTCCCGTGTCCGCGCCGGCGCTCAGACCTCGTAGACCGCGCCCGCCCTCGCCAGCTCCGACGGGCCCCCGTACACCGCGCGCGCGTCGGCGAGGTTCCGCTCGCCGTCCGTCCACGGGGGGATGTGGGTGAGGACCAGGCGGCCCGCCCGGGCGCGCTCCGCCGCCGCCCCGGCCTCGCGCCCGTTGAGGTGGAGCTCCGGGATGTCCTCCTTGCCGTGGGTGAAGGAGGCCTCGCAGAGGAAGAGGTCGACCCCGTCGGCCAGCGCGTCGAGCTCCGCGCAGACGCCGGTGTCGCCGGAGTACGCGAGGGAGCGGCCGCCGTGCTCGACGCGGATGCCGTACGCCTCCACCGGGTGGCACACCTTCTCGGTGCGGACCGTGAAGGGGCCGAGCTCGAAGGTGCCCGAGCCCAGGGTGCGGAAGTCGAAGACCTCGCTCATCGAGCTGGGCGAGGGGGTGTCCGCGTACGCCGTGGTCAGGCGCTGCTCGGCGCCCTCGGGCGCGTACACGGGGAGGGCGTCGCAGCGGCCGCCCTCGTGCCGGTAGTAGCGGGCGACGAAGTAGCCGCACATGTCGATGCAGTGGTCCGCGTGGAGATGGCTGAGGAAGATCGCGTCCAGGTCGTACAGGCCGATGTGGCGCTGCAGCTCGCCCAGGGCGCCGTTGCCCATGTCGAGGAGCAGCCGGAAGCCGTCGGCCTCGACGAGGTAGCTCGAACAGGCCGATTCCGCGGACGGGAACGACCCCGAGCAGCCGACGACGGTGAGCTTCATAGGAGCGTGAACCTCCGTGGACGGGTGCGGTCAGGCACGCAAAGGGGAGGGGGAGGCCGTGCGGTCAGACGAGCGTAAGGCGCACGGGGGCCGGTCGCTCCTTCGTGGCGGCCCGTTGTGGGGCAACTCACGGGCTCTGTCACCGGTTCGGATGGACGGCGGGGCGCGGCGGCGCGGTGCGGCCCGCGCCGGTAACGTCATGGGGTATGGACACGTCGTGGTGGCCCGCGCTGGTCGCGGTCGTGGTGATCGCGCTGGTGGTGGCGGTCGCCGGCGGGCGGCGGCGCGCGGCGCGCCGTCCGGCTCCGGGGCGCGCCCGGCCGCCGGTCCGCACCCGTCCGCCGGGGCGGCCCGCCGCCCGCGCGCCGGGTGCGCGGGTGCCGCGGGCCCGGGAGATCTGGTGGGCGGAGGTGCCCTTCGAGGACGGTCCCGGTGCCAAGGACCGGCCGTGCCTGGTGCTGTCGGTGCGCGGGGAGAGCGTGCTGGTCGCGAAGATCACCAGCAAGTACCACGACGAGCGGCCCGGGGTGATCGCGCTGCCGCCGGGCTCGGTGGGCGACGCGCGGGGCCGGCCGAGCTTCCTGGAGACGGACGAGCTGCGGGACGTGCCGGTCGGGGCGTTCCGCCGGCGGGTCGGCGAGGCGGACCCGGTCCTGTGGGACCAGGTCCGCCACCTCGCGCGGTAGCGGGGCGGGGGCGGGCCCGGAGGGGCCGTTCCGTCGCGTCCGCGGCGGGGGCTACGCCCAGAGCTGGCCCTGGACGGCCGCGATCGCCTCTTCCGTCGTGGCGGCCGTGTAGAGGCCGGTGGACAGGTACTTCCAGCCGCCGTCGGCGACGACGAAGGCGATGTCGGCGCTCTCGCCGGCCTTGACGGCCTTGTTGCCGACGCCGATGGCGGCGTGCAGGGCGGCGCCGGTGGAGACGCCGGCGAAGATGCCCTCCTGCTGGAGGAGTTCGCGGGTGCGGGTGACCGCGTCGGCGGAGCCCACGGAGAAGCGGGTGGTGAGGACGGAGGCGTCGTACAGCTCGGGGACGAAGCCCTCGTCGAGGTTGCGGAGGCCGTAGACGAGGTCGTCGTAGCGCGGCTCGGCGGCGACGATCCTGACGTCGGGCTTGTGCTCGCGCAGGTAGCGGCCGACGCCCATGAGGGTGCCGGTGGTGCCGAGTCCGGCCACGAAGTGGGTGATCGACGGCAGGTCGGCGAGGATCTCGGGGCCCGTGGTGGCGTAGTGGGCGCCGGCGTTGTGCGGGTTGCCGTACTGGTAGAGCATCACCCAGGTGGGGTTCTCGGCGGCGAGCTCCTTGGCGACGCGCACCGCCGTGTTGGAGCCGCCCGCCGCGGGGGACGAGATGATCTCCGCGCCCCACATGGCGAGCAGCTGCCTGCGCTCCTCGCTGGTGTTCTCGGGCATGACGCAGACGATGCGGTAGCCCTTGAGCTTGGCGGCCATGGCCAGCGAGATGCCGGTGTTGCCGCTGGTCGGCTCCAGGATGGTGCAGCCGGGGGTGAGGCGGCCGTCCTTCTCCGCCTGCTCGATCATGTGGAGCGCGGGGCGGTCCTTGACCGAGCCGGTCGGGTTGCGGTCCTCCAGCTTCGCCCAGATCCGGACGTCGTCCGAGGGCGAGAGCCGGGGGAGGCGGACGAGCGGCGTGTTGCCGACCGCCGCCAGCGAGGAGTCGTAGCGCATGTGGATCAGACCATGCCGCCGGCGACGGCCGGCAGGATCGTGACGCTGTCGCCGTCGGTGAGCTTGGTGTCGATGCCGTCGAGGAAGCGGACGTCCTCGTCGTTGAGGTAGACGTTGACGAAGCGGCGGAGCTTGCCGCCGTCCACGATGCGGGCCTCGATGCCGGTGTGACGGGTCTCCAGGTCGGCGAAGAGCTCGGAGAGGGTGCCGCCGCTGCCCTCGACGGCCTTCTCGCCGTCGGTGTAGGTGCGGAGGATGGTCGGGATGCGGACCTCGATGGCCATGGCGTGGGCTCCTGTCGGAAGTGACGTGGTGGGCGCGCTGCTGGGGCCCCCGCGCGGAGGGGGGTCGTGCGTGGGGTGCGCTCGGCCGGGTCGCTCAGAGCGCGGCGCGGGACGGACAGATCGCGCTGGCGAGGCGGCACAGGTCGACGTGCAGGCGCGCCACAAGCAGCAGGGTGCCTGGCGTCTCTTCGCTCACGTCGTGGGAAACCATGCGGTCATCGTATCGATTCCCGGTCCGGGTTCCGGAATGTGATCTCAGATGCTGGATGTTTTCTGATCGCCTGGCGGACTGGGCAGGTAGAGGACGGTCGGTGTGCCCGTCCTGGGGTGCGGGACGACGTCCGCCTCCACCCCGTAGACGGCCGCGAGGAGTTCCGGGGTGAGGACCTCGGCGGGGGTGCCGCCGGTGACCACCCGGCCCGATTCGAGGACGTAGAGCCGGTCGCAGTGGGCGGCGGCCAGGTTGAGGTCGTGGATCGCCAGGAGGGTGGTGGTGCCCAGGGTGCGGACCAGGCCGAGGACGTCGATCTGGTGGCGGATGTCCAGGTGGTTCGTGGGCTCGTCGAGGACGAGGAGTTCGGGTTCCTGGACGAGGGCGCGGGCGACGAGGGCGCGCTGGCGTTCGCCGCCGGAGAGGGTGGGGTACGGGCGGTCGGCGAGGTCCGCGAGGCCGACCCGGGCGAGGGCGGCGTCGGCGCGGTCCCGGTCGGCGGCGGTGTCGCCCTCCCAGAAGCGCTTGTGGGGGGAGCGGCCGAGGGCGACGAGTTCGCGGACGGTGAGCTCGAAGTCGACGGCGGAGTCCTGGGGGACGGTGGCGACCCGGCGGGCGCGGGCCTTGGGGCCGAGGGCGCGCAGGTCGGCGCCGTCGAGCAGGGCGCGGCCGGCGGTGGGGGCGAGGGTGCCGTAGACGCAGCGCAGGAGGGTGGTCTTGCCGCTGCCGTTGGGGCCGATGAGGCCGACGGTCTCGCCGGGGCGGGCGGTGAGGTGGGCGTCGCGGAGCCGGTGCTCGTACGACAGTCCCTCGATGCGCAGTCCGGTCACAGGGCGGCTCCTTCGGGACGGCGGCGCATCAGCCAGAGGAAGAAGGGGCCGCCGGTGAGGGCGGTGAGGACGCCGACGGGGATGTCCTGGGGGGCTGCGACGGTACGGGCGCCGAGGTCGGCGACGACGAGGGCGAGGGCGCCGCCGAGCGCGGCGACGGGCAGCAGCCGGCGGTGCGGGGCTCCGACGGCGAGGCGGGCGGCGTGCGGCACCATCAGGCCGACGAAGCCGACGGCGCCGCTGGCGGCGACCATCACGGCGGTGACGAGGGAGGCGAGGAGGAAGACGGCGGCGCGGAAGCGGGCGGTGTCGAGGCCGAGGACGGTGGCGCCCTCGTCCCCGGTGAGGAGCAGGTCGAGCGGGCGGGCGAGGGCGAGCAGGACGCCGGTGCCGAGGACCAGGACGGCGGTGGGCATCAGGAGGGTGTCCCAGCGGGCGGAGCCGAGGCCGCCGAAGGACCAGTAGAGGGCTTCCTGGAAGTGCTCGGGGCGGCCGGCGGAGACCAGGACGAGGGTGGTGAGGGCGGTGAGGACGTACGAGACGGCGACGCCCGCGAGGACGAGCCGGGGGCCGGTCATGGTGGAACCCCGGCGGGCCAGCGCGTAGACGAGGACGAGCGCGGCGAGGGAGCCGGCGAAGGCGCCGGCGGGCAGGGCGAGGGTGGTGGTGAGTCCGCCGCCGATGCCGAGGACCAGGACGAGGACGGCGCCGGCGGACGCCCCGGAGGAGATCCCGAGGAGGAAGGGGTCGGCGAGCCGGTTGCGCACGAGGGCCTGGAGGACGGTTCCGACGACCGCGAGCCCGGCGCCGACGACGATCCCGAGGATCACCCGGGGCAGCCGGACGTCGAGCACGATGGTGCGGTACGGGGAGGGGGCGGCGCGCCCGGTGAGGGCGTCGAGCACCTGGCCGGGCGGGATCCGTACGGAGCCGAGCGCGAGGGAGCCGAGCACGGCGGCGGCGAGGGCGGCGAGCAGCCCGGCGGCGACGAGGGCGAAGCGGCCCCGGCCGGGCGTCGCCGCCGCCGGGCGGGCGGGGGCCGGGGCGGCGGCGACGGCGGTCATCGGCCGGTGGCCGGGTGGAGCTGGGCGGCGAGCTTGTCGACGGCGGCGGGGACGCGGACGCCGAGGACGGTGTCGGAGAGCGGGAGGACGGCGAAGCGCCGGTTCCTGACGGCGGGGACGTCCTGGAGGACGGGGTCGTCGAGGAGGCGCTTCTTCTTCTGCTCGACGCTGGTGGAGCCGTAGTCGTAGATGACGATGACCTCGGGCTTGCGGGCGACGACCTGTTCCCAGGTGGCGTCGCCGAAGGCCTTGGGGAGGTCGGCGAAGACGTTGCGGCCGCCGGCCCGGGCGATGAGCTCGTTGCCGATGCCCTTGCCGCCGGCGGTGAAGGCGGTCTTGTCGCCGCTGTCGTAGACGAAGACGGAGACGGGGTCGAGGCCGCCGAGGCGCTTCTCGGTGGCGGCGACGGTGGCGCGGGCCTCCTCGTTCCACTTCTCGGCCCGGTCGGGGACGCCGAAGGTGCGGCCGACCTCGGTGACCTCGCGGTAGAGGTCGTCGACGGTGGGGGTGCCGGCCGGGCAGGACTCGGCGTTGAGGCGGGTGGCGATGCCGGTCCTCGCCAGGTCGTCGCGGCCGCGGCCGTCCTTGGCGTCGAAGGCGGAGGCGTAGCCGCCGTAGACGAAGTCGGGGTTCGCGGCGAGCAGCGCCTCCTTGGAGGGGTACTCCTTCGACAGCACGGGGACGGAGTCGTACGCCTTCCGGTAGGCGGGGAGGATCGCGTCGTCGAGGTAGGCGGTGCCGGCGAGGGACTTCTCCAGGCCGAGGGCGAGGAGGATCTCGGTGACGTGCTGGTTCATGGTGACCGCGCGCTTCGGCGGGGCCCGGAAGGTGGTGGTCTCGCCGCAGTTGGTGACGGTGTACGGGAAGCCGGGGGCGGGCTTCGCGGCGTCGGGGCCGCTCGCGGGGGCGGCGGTGCAGGCGGCGAGCAGGGGCAGCAGGGCGGCGGCGAGCGGCAGCCGGTGGCGCCGGGTCATGGCGGAGGGCCTCCTCCGGGGATTTCCACGTCCCCGATCGGTGGTGAGAAGGCGGCAGGTCAGTTCCTGGCTGGCGGCCCCGGGAGGGGGCCGGTCACAGTGGCGGGACCGCGCCGGATTCGTCACCGGCTTCCTGGGTCCTGCCGCCCTGAAAGGTCGCGCACAGACTACTGGTACGGACGGGCGCGGTTACGCGTACTCCTCGACGACCTTCACGTCCTCCTCCGTCACGACGCCCTCGACGATCGTGTAGGAGCGGAACTGGAAGTCGCCGGCGCCGTCGGTGTCGGCCGTGGAGACGAGCACGTAGTGGGCGCCGGGCTCGTTGGCGTAGGTGATGTCGGTGCGGGACGGGTACGCCTCGGTCGCCGTGTGCGAGTGGTAGATGATCACGGGCTCCTCGTCCCGGTCGTCCATCTCGCGGTAGAGCTTGAGGAGGTCGGCGGAGTCGAACTCGTAGAAGGTGGGCGAGCGGGCGGCGTTGAGCATGGGGATGAACCGCTCGGGGCGGCCCGTGCCGACCGGTCCCGCGACGACGCCGCAGGCCTCGTCGGGGTGGTCCGCGCGGGCGTGTTCCACGATCCGGTCGTACAGGGCCCGGGTGATGGTCAGCATGCCGACAGGATAAGCAGACGGGCCGTCCCGTACCGAGGAGTGGTACGGAACGGCCCGGATGCTGGACGCGACCCTTGTTACGACCGCTTGGCGAAGGCGGCGCCCTCGGGGTTGCGGGCCTTGAGGACCAGGTAGGAGACGGCGAGGAGCAGGCCCCAGACGGGGGCGCCGTAGAGGGCGACGCGGTTGCCCGCGTCCATGCCCATGGTCACCACGACCAGGCCGATGAAGGCGAGGGCGAAGACGCTGGCCCAGATGCCGCCGGGGGCCTTGAAGGAGGACTGGGGCAGCTCGCCGCGGTCGGCCTTGAGGCGGTAGCGGATCTGGCAGACGAGGATCATGATCCAGGCCCACATGCCGGAGATGGTGGCGAAGGAGACGACGTAGTTGAAGGCGTCGCCCGGCCACTGGTAGTTGATCCAGACGCCGACCATCATCAGCGCGGCCGAGAAGGTGGTGCCGACCAGCGGGGTGCCGTTCTTCGTCAGCCGGGTGAAGACGGCCGGGCCCTGGCCGTTGAGCGCGAGGTCGCGCAGCATGCGGCCGGTGGAGTACATGCCCGAGTTGCAGGAGGAGAGCGCGGCCGTCAGGACGACGAAGTTGACGATGGCGGCGCCGACGCTGAGGCCCATCTCCTCGAAGGCGGCGACGAACGGGGAGACGCCCGGCTGGAAGTGGGTCCACGGGACGACCGACAGGATCATGATCAGCGCGCCGACGTAGAAGACGGCGATCCGCCACGGCACGGTGTTGATGGCCTTGGGCAGGACGGTCTTCGGGTCCTTCGACTCGCCGGCGGTGACGCCGACCAGCTCGACCGCGAGGAAGGCGAACATGACCATCTGGAGGGTCATGAGGGTGGAGCCGATGCCGTGCTCGCCGGCGAAGAAGCCGCCGAGGTCCCACAGGTGGGTGATCGAGGCGGTGTCGCCCGCGTCGGAGAAGCCGATCGTGAGGATGCCGGCGCAGATCAGGATCATGCCGACGATGGCGGTGACCTTGACCATGGAGAACCAGAACTCCAGCTCGCCGAAGAGCTTCACGGAGATCAGGTTGGCGCCGTAGAGGATCACGGTGAAGACGAGGGCGGAGATCCACTGCGGGATGTCCCACCAGTACGTCATGTAGGTGGCCGCGGCGGTGACCTCGGTGATGCCGGTGACGACCCAGAAGAGCCAGTACGTCCAGCCGGTCACGAAGCCCGCGAAGGGGCCGACGAACTCGCGCGCGTACTCCGAGAAGGAACCGGAGACGGGGCGGTACATGAGGAGCTCGCCGAGCGCCCGCATGATGAAGAAGATGACGAGGCCCGCGAGGGCGTACGCGAGGATCAGGCTGGGGCCCGCCTTGGAGATGCCCTTGCCCGCTCCGAGGAAGAGGCCGGTGCCGATGGCTCCGCCGATCGCGATCATCTGGATCTGGCGGGCGCCGAGTGCCCGGTGGTAACCCTCGCCCGAGGCGGAGTCCGCGGCCTCATTGCCGTCGTGCTGCTTGTCGACCCGCACTGAGGTCATGGTGGTGCGCCTTTCTCCATGCTGATCCGCGCGACTGCGAGTGCGTCTGCCGCGGATCAGGTCCTGATCCCCCCGGATGTGGATGGAGTGCCACCGGCGGTCAGCCGGCCGAAGCGCCCTCGGGAACAGGGGTGGCGTGCCCGAGTGGTCGTGAAGATTTATCACGGTGCGGGGGGTGATCGACGGAGTTATGTGTGGCGCACGCCACAAAAAAATCAGGGCAAAAAGGATTCAAGACGGCAAGGTGTTCACTCTGATAACGAGTTCGTTATCCGGATTTGAGCGTCCGCTGAGCGAACGCCCCACCGCGCCGGTCCTTCAGGACATCAGCGTCTCGACCAGTGACTCCTGGAGCGCGCCGAGCCAGAGGTACGCCATCACCATCGGCTTGCGCGGGTCGCTGTCCGGCAGCCGGTAGAGCCGCTCGCTCTCCTCGTCCTCGGTGATGTCGAGGCGGGTGGCGATGGTCAGCCGCAGGTCGTTGAGGGCGCCGAGCCAGGCCCGGGACTCGTCCGGGGTCAGCTTCAGGACCGCCGCCGCCTCCGGCCCCTCGCCGCCGGCCAGCCCGTCGAGGGCGCGCACCACCGCGAGGGCGTCCTCGCGCTTGCGGGCCCGCAGGTCGTTCTCGGTGAAGCGGCGGAAGTCGGCCGCGGCCGCCCGCAGCTCCTCGGTGTCGTCCCCGTACGCGTCGGGGAAGAGCCGGCGCAGGGCCGGATCGGACGGCGGCTCGCTGGGGCCCTCGGCGAAGAGGGCGGCGAGCGGGTCGGCGTCCGCGTCGGGCTCGTCGCCGGGGCCGATCAGCTCCAGGAGCTGGACGGCGAGCGAGCGCAGGATGGAGACCTCGACCTCGTCGAGGGCGACGGCGGCCCCGCCGCCGGGCAGGAGCTCGAAGTGGCCGGCCATCAGCCGCGGTCCTGGGAGAGGGTCGCCCACAGTCCGTAGCCGTGCATCGCCTGCACGTCCCGTTCCATCTCCTCGCGGGTGCCGCTGGAGACCACCGCGCGGCCCTTGTGGTGCACGTCGAGCATCAGCTTGTGCGCCTTGTCCTTGGAGTAGCCGAAGTACGCCTGGAAGACGTAACTGACATAGCTCATCAGATTCACCGGGTCGTTGTGCACGAGGGTGACCCAGGGGACGTCGGGCTCGACGACCGCGGAGACCTCCTCGGCCGACTCGGTCCGTTCGATCTCGATAGGCGCGATGCTCACTTACCCCATGCTGCCACCCGGGTCCCCCCGTCGCACAAACGGGCACCCCGGAGCGGAGTATTCGTCAAACTGACGATTTCTGCGCTAGCATCGTCGGCATGAACGCTGCGGACCTTGGGCTCCCGGTGGACGTGCCGTCGACCGCGCTCTTCACCGACCAGTACGAGCTGACCATGCTCCAGGCGGCCCTCCGGGCCGGCACCGCCGACCGGCGCTCCGTCTTCGAGGTCTTCACCCGGAGGCTGCCGGAGGGGCGGCGGTACGGCGTCCTCGCGGGCGTCGGCCGCGTCCTGGACGCCGTCGAGAACTTCCGCTTCGACCCGGCCGTCCTCGGCTTCCTGCGCGAGCGGGGAATCGTCGACGAGCCGACCCTGGAGTGGCTCGCCGGCTACCGCTTCTCCGGCGACATCTGGGGCTACCCCGAGGGAGAGGTCTACTTCCCCGGCTCCCCCGTGCTGCGCGTCGAGGGCTCCTTCGCCGAGTGCGTGCTCCTGGAGACGGTGATCCTCTCGATCCTCAACCACGACTCGGCCATCGCCGCCGCGGCCTCCCGGATGTCGGCCGCCGCGGCCGGCCGGCGGCTCATCGAGATGGGCGCCCGGCGCACCCACGAGCTGGCCGCCGTCGCCGCCTCCCGCGCCGCCTACGTCGGCGGCTTCGACTCCACCTCCGACCTCGCCGCCGGCTTCCGCTACGGCATCCCCACCGTCGGCACCTCCGCGCACGCCTTCACCCTCCTCCACGACAGCGAGCGGGACGCCTTCCGGGCCCAGGTCGACAGCCTCGGCCGGGGCACCACCCTCCTCGTCGACACCTACGACGTCGCCGAGGCGGTCCGCACCGCCGTCGAGATCGCCGGGCCCGAGCTCGGCGCCGTCCGCATCGACTCCGGCGACCTGCTGCTCGTCGCCCACCGGGTCCGGGCCCAGCTGGACGAGCTCGGCGCCCGCGACACCCGCATCGTGGTCACCTCCGACCTCGACGAGTACGCCATCGCCTCGCTGGCCGCCGCGCCGGTCGACGCGTACGGCGTGGGCACCCAGCTCGTCACCGGCAGCGGCCACCCGACCTGCTCGATGGTCTACAAGCTGGTCGCCCGGGCCGCCTCGGCCGACCCGAAGGCCCCGCTGGTGCCGGTCGCCAAGAAGTCGCTGGGCGGCAAGGCCTCCGTCGGCGGCCGCAAGTGGGCCGCGCGCCGCCGCGACGCGGACGGGGTCGCCGAGGCCGAGGTGATCGGCACCGGAGCGGTCCCGGACGCGCTCGCCGCCGACCAGCTCCTGGTCGAGCTGGTCAAGGGCGGCGAGGTGGTCGCACGGGAGCCCCTGGAGGCCGCCCGGGCCCGTCACATCGCGGCCCGCGCGGGCCTGCCGATGTCGGCGATCCAGCTCTCCCGGGGCGAGCCGGTGCTGCCGACCGAGTACCTGTAGCCGCCCCACCCGGGCCCGGCGGCCCCCTCCCGATCCGGAGGGGAAGTCTCTAGGCTCGGTCCCACCCCTTCCGACCACCCGAGGACGCCCGCCATGCACCGCGCACTGATCGTCGTGGACGTACAGAACGACTTCTGCGAGGGCGGCAGCCTCGCGGTGGCCGGCGGCGCGGACGTCGCCGCCGCCATCACCGAACTCGTGGGCGAGGCGGCGGGTGCCGCCTACCGGCACGTCGTCGCCACCCGGGACCACCACGTCGACCCGGGGGCGCACTTCGCCCCGGAGGGCGAGGCCCCCGACTACGTCGACTCCTGGCCGCGGCACTGCGTGGCCGGTACCGAGGGCGTCGGCTTCCACCCGAACTTCGCCCCCGCCGTCGCCGGCGGGGCGGTGCAGGCCGTCTTCGACAAGGGCGCCTACGCCGCCGCGTACAGCGGCTTCGAGGGGCGGGACGAGAACGGCGAGACGCTGGCGCAGTGGCTGCGCGAGCGGGACGTGACCGAGGTCGACGTGGTGGGCATCGCCACCGACCACTGCGTCCGGGCCACCGCCCTGGACGCGGCCCGCGAGGGCTTCCGCACCCACGTGCTGCTCGACCTCACCGCCGGGGTGGCCCGCGAGACCACCGCCCGGGCCCTCGTGGAGCTCCGCGAGGCCGGCGTGGCCCTCACGGGCACCCCCGTGGTCGCCTAGGCCGCCTCTCCCCGGTCCGGCCCGGTCCGGCCCGGAAGGGACGGCCCGGCCCTCCCTTCCGGGTCCCGGCGCGGCTAGGCGCGGGCCGCCGGGGCCTTCGGCAGGGTCCCGGCCGGGTGCCACAGCTCCTGGGCGGCACCCGGCGCCGATCTCCACAGGAGTCCGTCCGGGTGGTGCAGCACGGCCGTGATCTCGTCCGGCGTGGGCGGCTCGGCGTTCCCCCGCAGGTAAACCGACCGCAGACCCAGGTTTCGGAGCCTGGTCAGGGCCCTGGCGCGGTTCGCGGCGTGGACGAGGAAGCGTACGTTCGCGCCGTCTTCGGCCGGGCTGGGCAGCCCTATCGCGACCACCACGCTGCCTCCCGGCAACTTGCAGAACCCTCCACCGGGCATGCGGAACCACTCCCCCGTGAGCCGACTGTCAATAAGGAGTCCGTGAGAACTCGGTCAGCTGCACCTAAACACGATCGGCCGCCGCCCGCTAGGGGGCGACGGCCGATCATGCTCTGACCTGCGGTTCTATCGAATCTCTAGTCGATCAACGAGTCGACGGGCCCACGCGGACCGTGATCGTCTCGCCGCTCTTCGGCTCCTTGACGACCTCGATCTTGGTGTTGGTGTCAGTGACCTTGACGCCGGCGCGCTCGGTCTCCTGGTACCAGTAGGTGCCCTTGCGGTCGTCGAAGACCGGGTTGCCCGGAAGCGAGCGGATCCAGGTCGGGACGTCGGCCTTGTGCAGCTGGAAAGCGTCCGTCCGGTACGTTCCGAAGGTGGAGTCGTACGCCTGGACGCGGTTGCGCATCAGGGTGCCGTCCTTGAACTTCAGCGGCGTCGGGTGGGCGTCGACCGGGAGGATCAGGCCCTGGCCCGGGTGGGCGGAGGTGTTGTTGTCCTTCTGGGACAGGTCCCACTTCCAGATGAGCAGGCCGTTCTGGTACGGGTAGTGCTCGACCCAGCTCGCCTTGTCACCGGTGAAGCCGAAGTTGTACGGGCCGACCTTGAGGGTGGCGTCGTACGAGACGTACTGGCGGTTCTCCGCGATGTAGTACTGCTCGTACTCCTTCGTGAAGCCCTTGCCCATCCGCGTGAAGCCCTTGGCCGTCCAGCCGTTGTCGCCGTTCTCCGCGTCGTCGGAGAAGACGGTGGCGCCGTCGGCGGTCAGCGTGATGGCGTCGGCCGCGAAGCCCTTGAGCGCCAGGCCGCCGTCCGTCTGGTAGCGGAAGCGGAGGTCGAACTTCTTGCCCGCGTACGACGAGAGGTCGAAGGAGAGCGACTTGTACCCGCCGGAGACGCTGGACAGCGCCGGGGTGCCGGCGGCGTCACGGTCGATCGGCTTGCCGTCGGCGGTGCCGTCGAGGGCGGTCCAGTTGGCGCCGCCGTCCGTCGAGACCTCGGTGTAGAGGTAGTCGTACTCGGCCTCGATGTCGTACCAGCCCTTGAAGGCCAGGGTGGCGGACGACTTGCCGGTCAGGTCGACCGGGCGGGTGAGGGTGTTCTTGAGGTCGTCGCCCATGCCGCTCCACCACTGGGCCGCGCCCTCGGCGGGGGCGACGATGTCGGTGGTGACAGCCTTCTTCGGCAGCTCGACGAGGAGTGCCTGCGGGTTCTTGGTGTTGTACTCCGCCACGCCCAGCTTGTGGGTGGACTTCGACGAGCGCTGCTCGTTGCTCACCTTGGTGTAGTTGAGCCAGCCGAGCTGGAGCTTGTCCCAGGCGTTCATGTCGCCGGGCATGTCGCCGATGGAGTCCTTGCCCAGGCCCAGCCAGGAGCCGGAGGACATCAGCGACCAGTAGCCGGTCGAGTTCTCGCCGCCCGCGGTGTCGTACAGGTCCGGCAGGCCGAGGTCGTGGCCGTACTCGTGGGCGAAGACGCCGAGGCCGCCGTTCTCGGGCTGCATCGTGTAGTCGCCGACCCAGATGCCGGTGTCGCCGATCGGGGTGCCGCCGGCCTTGTTGTTCTCCGGGCCGGTCTTGCCCGCGCTGGTGCCGTAGGCGTACCAGCGGTGCGCCCACAGGGCGTCGGTCGCCTGGGCGCCGCCGCCCGCCGACTCGTCCTCGCCCGCGTGGACGATCTGGAAGTGGTCGATGTAGCCGTCGGACTCGTTGAAGTTGCCGTCGGCGTCGAAGTCGTAGCGGTCCCACTGGTCGTAGGTCGCCAGGTCGGCCTTGATCTGGGCGTCGGTCCTGCCCTTGGCCTTCTGGTCGGCGACCCACGCGTTGACGCCGTCGCGGACGGTGTCCCACACGTTGGCGCAGTTGGTCTGGCCGCAGTAGTTGGAGCCGTAGCGGGCCTCGTTGTACGGGACCTTGACCCAGTCGGAGACCGCGCCGTCGACCGAGTAGCGGCCGGACGAGGTGCGCTCGTAGTAGGTCTTCAGGGAGTGCTTCTGCTGACCGGTCTTCTTGTCCTTGCCGGTGCCGAAGTACAGGTCCTGGAAGTGCTTCTGGTTGTAGTCGGCCTGCCACTCGGTCGAGTTGTCCTTCGACCGGTCGGGCTCGGCTATCTGGTTGTGCAGCGGGCCGGGCGTGCCGCCGAACTTCGGCTTCAGCTCGTCCGTGTCGTCGTCCTTGCGGTCGACGAGGGTGGTGGTGTCCACCTGGTCGCCGAACTCGACCAGGATGGTGAAGATCTTGTCGGTCTTCTCGCGGCCGAGCTCGACGTACTTCTTCGCGTCGAGCTTGACGACCTTGGAGCCGCCGCGGTTCTCGATCGTGGCCTTGCCCCCGAGGACCTGCTCCAGCGCGGCCTTGCGCTGCTGCGCCTGCTGCTTGCTGAAGGGGCCGTCGAGGTCGTGGTCGACCGTCGTCTTGTCCGGGGCGTGCCCGTGGTCGTGGCCCGGAGCCGGGTCGTGGCGGACGTCCGCCGCCGTGATCCTGCCGTCCTCGTTGGCCCAGGCGGTGCTGAAGGTCGAGGCGGTGGCGGCGGTGGCGGCCAGCGCCACGACGACCGCGGATGCCCGAATCGCCCGTCGTCTGTTGGTCACTTGGTGTCGTTCCTCCCCGGCGCCCGCGCCTCGGACCAGGAGGTGGGGTGTCCGTCCGGCGGGGTCGCGCGTCACAAGTGACGACATTCGACCGGAGAGAGAGGAGAAAAGACAGATCTTGACTTGCACACACCAAGTGCACTATGCGGGTGTCGAAATCCGGTATGCGGACGGTCAAGCCGGGTAAAGGAACGGAAAGTTCGGGTTCGCGCGGTGCCCGGCGGAGGGTCCGTGCCGCGCCCGTGCCACCCGTGCGCCCCCCGTGCTCCGGCACCGTGGGTCAGGTCACGCTTACCCGTCGTTCCTCCCGGGCATCGAGCGTCGTAGAGTCGACCGGGAGTCCGGAGGGGCGGTATCCGTCATGCAGCGTCCGAACGCAGCGCAGTACGCCTACGGTTCGGCCGTCGTGGTCCTCGCGACCGCCGCGCTCCTGCTCCTGACCGGCGCCACCGGGCCGCCCGGCATCGCCGCGGCCTGTCTCGCCGGACTGCTGCTCGGCGTTCTCGTGGCGGTGACGATGCCCTCGGGGACGCGGCCCGTCAAGACCCCCGGCACCACCGCCGCGCGGCCCGGGAACGACGCGGTCCGGGTACCGGCCGCGCAGGTGGGCGCGGGAGCCGATAACCGGACCGGTCCGTGAGTCCGTCCGTTCCGCCGGGCGCTACCGCGGCACGGTGACCACCACCGTCTTCGCCGCCTTGTCGTGCAGGCCCTGCTTGTAGGGCTTGTCGACCAGGATGAGGATGAGCAGCAGCAGCGGCCAGAGGCAGGCGCAGCAGATCAGCGCGGGCAGCCAGAGCACGACCGCCCGCAGCAGCGACTGGTTCATCGGGGGCGTGGAGCCGTCGTTGAGCATCGCCACGCGCAGCTTCATCAGCCGCTTGCCGAGGGTCTGTCCGTTCTTCGCCGTGAGCACGGTGTCGTAGGCGACGAAGGCGACGATCGTCAGCAGCTGGAAGACGATCGAGGTGCCTCCGGTGAAGGCGTCCTGGAAGTCGGCGTCGTCCTGGGTGGCCCGGTCGTAGACGTCGAACGGGATGCCGATGATCGCCAGCGGCACCGCGACGATCAGCCAGTCGACGAGCCGCGCGAGGATGCGGCGCCCGGACTCGGCGAGCGGCGGCATCCCGGAGAGCGGGTCGGTGCCGCCGTAGCCGCTTCCGTAGCCGCCGTACGGGGGCGGCGGCGGGTACGGGGAGTCGTACGGGCTCCCCGGTGGCGGGGGGCCCGGCGGGGGCCCCGGCGGCGGGTCCTGGGGCCGCTTGGCGAACGGGTCGTCGTCGGGGGGCGGTCCGGGCGGCGGCTGGTCGGTGCTCATGGGGGCATCGCATCCCGGCCGCCGGGGCCCCGCAACGGATGGACGCCCGTTCGGGGGACGCCCCCGCGGGGCCCGGGATCAGGCCCGGGCGACGAAGGTGCGGGCCGCCTTGTCGTGCCAGCACTGGCGCCACGGGCGGTCGAAGACGCACCAGACCGCGTTGAGGACGCCGATCACCAGCAGGCCCAGGAAGGTGTACAGGAACCAGCGGCGCAGCGACCGTCCGAGGGTCGGCGGCTCGTGGCCCTCGATGTCCCGGACCTGGATCCCGCAGAGCTTCTTGCCGAGCGTCCGGCCCCACCTGGCGGTGGGCAGCGCCTCGTACAGCACGCCGAGGACGAGCAGCAGGCCGAGCGCGATGCCGAACTGGACCGAGGTGGTGCCGTCGACCAGCCAGACCTGGACGGTGACGCCGGACCGCTTGGCCGCCTCGATCTTGGCCTCGATGTGGTCGAGGGCGGCGGTCACGAAGGGGAAGGCCGCGCCGGCCGCCGCCGCTCCGAGGAGGAGGGTGTCGACGATCCGCGCGAGGAGCCGGCGGCCGAGCCCGGCCGGGGGTGCGGAGGACTGCTCGCGGACGGCCGCGAGGAAGGGGTCCTCGACCGGCGGCTTCCACGGCACGACCGGCTGCCGGCCCTGCGCCTGCTGTGCCTGGGGCTGTGCCTGCGCCTGCTGTGCGTGCGCCTGCTGTGCGTGGGGCTGCGCCTGCTGCGGCTGGGCCCAGGAGGGGGTGGCGGGCGCGGGGGCCGGCACGGGCTGGGGCTGGGGCTGGGGCTGGGGCCGTACCGGCGCGGGGGCCGGGGCGGGGGCCTCGTGGACGGGAGCCGGGGCCGGGGCGGGCGTGGGCGCCGGGGCGGGCGTGGGCGCCGGGGCGGGCGTGGGCGCCGGGGTGACGGGCATGCCGCCCAGGCGGGCGGGGGAGCTCGGCCGCCGGGGGTCGGCGGCGGGCGCGGGCGCGGCGGCCTGCGCGGGGGCGGCCGGCCACTCGACCGGGGACCTCGGGTCGGGCACGGCGGGCGCCGGCTCGGCGGCGGGCGCGGGGGCCGGGGCGGGCCGCGGGGCGCCCCAGGCCGCGGGGCGGTCCGGCCCGGCGGCGGGTCCGTACTGCCGGGAGGCGTCGGCGCGCCAGGCGGAGGCGGGCTCCCGGACGAGGGGTTCCTCGTCGAAGAAGACGGGCCCCGTCTCGTCGACGGCGGCCGGCGCCGGGGCGGCCGCCGGTGCGGGGTCCGGGGTGGGTTCGGGCGCGGGCTCCGGCACCGGGGCCGGGGCCGGGGCGGGGCTCGGGGCGAGGACGGGCCCGGCGGGCATGGCCGAGGCGGGCGGGACCGGAGCGGCCTCGCCGTCCTGCGGGGCGGGCCGGCTCGTGCCCGGCACCCAGGAGCCGCCGTTCCAGTACCGGATGTATCCGGGGATCGACGGATCGGGGTAGTACCCCGCCTGCGGTACCTCGCCGCCGCCTCCGGGAGGAGTAGCCACTGCCCCGACTCCGTTCAGTCACAACGTTCCGTCACCACACTAAGGAGGCACAGTAACGAAGAACCTCCGCGAGGGAGGAAAGAGCCCGCGAGAAAGCCCGCCTTCGGGCGAAGGACGCCGGAATCGCTCACTCCCCGTGAGGTTCGGGCCCGGGAACGCGGGGTGGCGGGGCGCCGGGAGGAACTTCCCGGAAAAAACTTCCCGAAGTCGCGTAATGAACCCGGCCGACTCCGCTCTCTCCAGGTGAAGGCCCGTCCGGGGCCCCTACCCGAGAGGCAGTCAGCCATGCGGAACACCGAGCACACCACCGTCGAGCGCGAGCTGGAGCTGAAGCTGGTGCTCTCCCCCGAGCGCTCGGTCCCGGTGCCGGCCCGGCTGGCCTACCGCACCGACGACCCCTACGCGGTGCACATGACCTTCCACATCGGCTCCGAGCACCCGGTGAACTGGACCTTCGCCCGCGAACTCCTCGTCGAGGGCGTCTTCCGCGCCTGCGGCCACGGCGACGTGCGGATCTGGCCGACCAAGGTCGACGGCCGCGCCGTCATCCTGATGGCCCTCTCCTCCCCCGACGGCGACGCCCTCCTGGAGGCCCCGTCGGCGCAGGTGTCCGCCTGGCTGGAGCGGACCCTGCGCACGGTCCCGCCGGGCACCGAGTCGGAGCGGCTGGGCATCGACGACGGGCTGGCCGAGCTGCTCGCCACGACCGTGGTCGGGGACGACCTGTGGCTGCGCGACCCGTGGCCGTCGGACGAGTCCCAGGACGGCGAGCTGTGAGCCCGTACCGGTGGGCTCAGAAGAGCTTTCCGGGGTTGAGCAGGCCCAGCGGGTCGAAGACCCGCTTGATCTCGCGCTGGAGCTCCAGTCCGACGGGGCCGAGTTCGCGGGCGAGCCACTCCTTCTTGAGGACGCCCACGCCGTGTTCGCCGGTGATGGTGCCGCCGAGGGAGAGGCCGAGCGCCATGATCGCGTCGAAGGACTCGCGGGCGCGCCGGGACTCGTCCTCGTCGGTGTGGTCGAAGCAGACGACGGGGTGGGTGTTGCCGTCGCCCGCGTGGACGCAGACGCCGATGGTGAGCGCGTACTTCTCGGCGACGGCGGTGGTCCCGGCGAGCATCTCGGCGAGCCGGGTGCGGGGCACGCAGACGTCGTCGATCATCGTGGCCGGCCGGAGGGTCTCCAGGGCGGTGAGGGAGAGCCGGCGCGCCTGGAGGAGGAGTTCGGACTCGGCGGCGTCGGCGGCGGGGACGACCTCGGTGGCCCCGGCGGCCGTGCACAGCGCGCCGACGGCGGCGAGGTCGGCGGCCGGATCCGGGGTGTCGAAGGCGCACAGGAGCAGCGCCTCGGTGGACTCGGGCAGCCCCATGCGCGCCACGCGGTTGACGGCCTGGACGGTGGTGCGGTCCATGAGTTCGAGGAGCGAGGGGGCGTGTCCGCGCTCCATGATCGCGCAGACGGCGGCGCAGGCGGCGTCCGTGGAGGGGAACTCGGCGGCGAGGACGAGCTGGGCGGGCGGCTGCGGCCTGAGCGCGAGGACGGCCTTGACCACGATGCCGAGGCTGCCCTCGGAGCCGACGAAGAGCCGGGTGAGGTCGTATCCGGCGACGCCCTTGGCGGTGCGCCGGCCGGTGGTCAGGAGCCGCCCGTCGGCGAGCACGACCTCCAGGCCGAGGACGTACTCGGCCGTGACGCCGTACTTGACGCAGCACAGGCCGCCGGAGGCGGTGCCGATGTTGCCGCCGATGGTGCAGGACTCCCAACTGGAGGGGTCCGGCGGGTAGTACAGGCCGTGCTCGTTCACGGCGCGGGACAGGACGGCGTTGATCACGCCGGGTTCGACGACGGCGATCCGGTCGACCGGGTCGATCTCCAGGATCCGGTCCATCTTGACGAGGGAGAGCACGACGCAGCCCTCGGAGGCGTTGGCGCCCCCGGAGAGGCCGGTGCGGGCGCCCTGCGGCACGACCGGGACGCGGTGCTCGGTCGCGGTCCGCATGACGTGCTGCACCTGTTCGACGGTGCGCGGGAGCACGACGGCCGCGGGGGTGCCGGCCGCGCAGAAGCTCGCCATGTCGTGGGCGTAGGAGGCCGTGACGTCCGGATCGGTGAGGACGGCGTCGGCGGGGAGCCCGGCGCGGAGAGCCGCGTGGAGGGCCGCGTGGGGCGTCGGAAGATCGTCCATGCTCCCAGCCTGGCACCGGGGGCCAACGGTGTGAACCCGCCGGGGCGAGCGGCTCGTGTGCTCTTCGTACGAGCGCGGGCGGGCGCACAGTGAGGCGCATGAGCCCCATGAAGAGCCAGAACGTGTCGCGGGTGGTGCTCGCCTCCGGGGTGGGCGCGGTCCTCGCGGCGACGGCCCTGCTGTACCTGCCGGAGCTCCTGGACGGCGGCCCGCCGCGCCCGCCGAGCCCCGCCGAGCGGGCGGCGAGCGCGGCCCACGCGGGGGCCCCGGCGGCCCTGCCGGACCTGGTGGCGCTGATCGGGGACCGCGAGGAGTGGCTGCGGGAGAACCCGGACGACGCGCCGTCGTGGGCGGTGCTGGGCGCGGCCTACACGGAGCGGGGCGTCCGGCTCGGGGACGCGCGGGACCTGTCGCGGGCCGGGCGGGCGCTGGACCGGTCGCTGGCGGAGCTGCCGGCGGAGCGGGGGAACCTGGACGCGCAGCTCGGCCTCGGGGTCCTCGCGGGGGCCCGGGGCGACTGGAAGGGCGCGAAGGAGTGGGGCGAGCGGGTCCGCAAGGCCGCGCCCCGGCGGTGGAACACCTACCCGCTGCTCATCGACGCCTACAACGGCCTGGGGGACCGGCCGGCGGCCCGGAAGGCGATGGAGCGCCTGGAGGAGCTGCACGGCGGGGCGGTGGTGCGGGGGCGGGCGGCGCAGGTCTACCGGGACCGGGGCTGGCGGGAGGACGCGGACGCCACGGCGCTGGACGCGGCGGCGCTGGCGGCCACGGACGCGGAGCGGGCGGCGGCGCACACCCGGCTCGGGCAGTTCGCGTGGGAGCGGGGCGAGGCGGCGGAGGCGCTGGAGCGGTACGGGACGGCGCTGCGGTTCGTCCGGGACCACGGGCCGGCGCTGGCGGGCCGGGCGCGGGCGCTGGCGGTGCTGGGACGGACCGACGAGGCGCAGCGGGACTGGCGGGCGGCGCTGGCCCGCCAGCCGCTGCCGGAGTACGTCCTGGAGGCCGGGGAGCTGGCCGAGTCGCTGGGCCTGGACGGGGACGCGCGGGCGGCGTACGAGCGCCTGCGGAGCGGGAGCTGGGCCTCGCCGCAGGCCGAGGTGGTGCTGGGGCTGCTGGACGCGGACCACGGCGCCCCGGGGGCGGCGGTGGCCCGGCTGCGGGCCGCGTGGGCGGAGGGCCGCCGGTCGGTGGCGGTGGCGGACGCGCTGGGCTGGGCGCTGTTCCGGGCGGGCGAGCCGGAGAAGGCGCTGCCGTACGCCCGGCAGGCGGTCGAGGAGGGCCCGCGGAGCGCCCCGTTCACGTACCACCTGGGCGAGATCGAGCGGGCGCTCGGGCGGACGGGACGGGCGCGCCGGCACCTGGAGGAGGCGCTGCGGATCCACCCGGCGTTCTCGCCGCTGCACGCGCCCCGCGCGGCGGCGGCGCTCGCGCGGCTGGGCGAGCCGGATCCCGGCGTGGTCCCGGAGGACGCGCTGTCGGAGGAGGACCTGAAGCGGCTCGCGGCGTCGGGGGAGCGAGAGGGGGCGCGGGAGAAGGAGGAGGCGGTCCCGGAGGCCGCGGAGGAGCAGGAGACGCCGAAGGCCCAGAGGACCCGGAAGGCGCAGGGGACGCCGGAGGAGGCGAGGGCGCCGGAGGAGGCGGAGGCCTCCCGGGGGACGGGGTGACCTCTCGCGTCCGGGCGGGCCCCGTGCCCCGCCCGGACGCGACGGCCGGTCCTACAGGTTGCCGCGCTTGTCCTGCTCGCGCTCGATGGCCTCGAAGAGGGCCTTGAAGTTGCCCTTGCCGAAGCCCATGGAGCCGTGGCGCTCGATCATCTCGAAGAAGACGGTCGGGCGGTCCTGGACCGGCTTGGTGAAGATCTGGAGCAGGTAGCCGTCCTCGTCGCGGTCGGCGAGGATCTTCAGCTCGCGCAGCTCGTCGATCGGCACGCGGGTGTCGCCGACCCACTCGCCGAGGGTGTCGTAGTAGGCGTCCGGGACGGACAGGAACTCGACGCCGGCGGCGCGCATCGCGCGCACGGTGGCGACGATGTCGTTGGTGGCGAGGGCGATGTGCTGGACGCCGGGGCCGTTGTAGAACTCGAGGTACTCGTCGATCTGCGACTTCTTCTTCGCGATCGCCGGCTCGTTGATCGGGAACTTCACCTTCTTGGTGCCGTCCGCGACGACCTTCGACATGAGGGCGGAGTACTCGGTGGCGATGTCGTCGCCCACGAACTCCTTCATGTTGGTGAAGCCCATGACGTCGTTGTAGAACGCCACCCACTCGTTCATCTTCCCGAGCTCGACGTTGCCGACGCAGTGGTCGATCGCCTGGAAGGTGCGCTTGGCCGGCGGCTCGACCATCGGGGCGGCGGCGGTGTAGCCGGGGAGGTACGGACCGGTGTAGCCGGAGCGCTCGACCAGGGTGTGGCGGGTCTTGCCGTAGGTGGCGATGGCGGCGAGGACGACGGTGCCGTGCTCGTCCTCCAGCTCGTGCGGCTCGACCAGGCCGGTGGCGCCCTGCGCGACGGCGTGGGCGTACGCGGCGCGGGCGTCGGGGACCTCGATGGCGAGGTCGATCACGCCGTCGCCGTGCTCGGCGACGTGCTCGTCGAGGAAGCGGCCCCAGTCGGTGGTCGCCTTGATGACGGAGGTGAACACGAAACGGGCGTTGCCGTTGGTGAGGACGTAACTGGCGGTCTCGCGGCTGCCGTTCTCCGGTCCGGAGTAGGCGACCAGCTTCATGCCGAAGGCCGTGGAGTAGTAGTGCGCGGCCTGCTTGGCGTTGCCGACGGCGAAGACGACCGCGTCCATGCCCTTCACCGGGAAGGGGTCGGCCTCACGCGCGGTGGAAGGGGTGTGGTCAAGGGTCTCAGTCATGGGAGCAGGGTCCCGCCGACGCGCAAGGTGCGCAATAGTTCGCCGCAGGGGTGGGCAATCTGTACAGCGATGAGCGAGCATGGCCGGGCGACTTGTACATCGTGACCATTCGGAGGGCGCTGTGGCGATCGATCATCTGGACGGGCGGCTGATCGTGCTTCTGGCACGGGAGCCGAGGATCGGCGTCCTGGAGGCCTCGCGGCGGCTGGGGGTCGCCCGGGGGACCGTCCAGGCGCGGCTCGACCGGCTCCAGGCGAGCGGGGTGATCCGCGGTTTCGGCCCGCAGGTGGACCCGGCGGCGCTCGGGTACCCGGTGACCGCCTTCGCGACGCTGGAGATCAAGCAGGGGCAGGGCGCGGACGTGCGGGAGCACCTGGCGACGGTGCCGGAAGTGCTGGAGCTGCACACGACGACGGGCCACGGGGACATGCTGTGCCGGCTGGTGGCGCGGTCCAACGCCGACCTCCAGCGGGTGATCGACAAGGTGGTGGCCTTCGAGGGGATCGTGCGGGCGTCGACGGCGATCGTGATGGAGAACGCGGTGCCGCTGCGGATCATCCCGCTGGTGGAGCAGGCGGCGGGCGGGGAGCCGGAGTAGCCCCGGAGCGGCGCTCCGCGCGGAGCCGGAGCGGTCCCGGGGCGACGGCACCCGAGTTGCAAAGAAGGTGTTGCAAAGAAACCCTTGCAACGCCTTCTTTGCATGTCTACGCTCAGGGCATGCCCGAGCCCGAGAAGGCCGCGAAGGCCCCGCAGGAGCACGAGACCTGCGTGCTCGACCCGCGCTCCCTGCGCGGCCTCGCCCACCCCCTCCGCATGCAGCTCCTCCGCGCCCTGCGCCACCACGGGCCGGCCACCGCCTCCCAGCTCGCCGAACGCCTCGGCGAGTCCAGCGGCGCCACCAGCTACCACCTGCGCCAGCTCGCCGCCCACCGCTTCGTCGAGGACGACCCGAGCCTCGGCAAGGGGCGCGAGCGCTGGTGGAAGGCGGTCGGGCAGGGCATCCGCTGGGACGAGTCGCTCCACTCCGACCCCGACCCGGACGTGCGCGGCGCCGCCGACCTCCTCCTGCACGAGGTGGCGAGCAACCACACCCAGGAGCTGTCCACCTGGATCGCCACCCGGCACGACTGGCCCGCCTGGGCCGGCGCGTCCGACCTGAGCGACTTCACCCTGCGGCTCCCGCCCGCGGCCGCGCGCGAGCTCGGCGAACGCCTGCACGCGCTGATCGAGGAGTACCGGGACTCCCCCGGGGCCGGCGCGCCGGACGCCGCGCGCGTCCGCCTCCACCTGCACGCGTTCCCCCAGCACGAGGACTGACCCGGCACGAGGCCCGGCCCGGCACGAGGACCGGCCCGGGACCCGGCCCGGCCTGGGTCCGGCCCGGCCCGGGACCCGGCACCGGCCGCCACGGGCCCGTCGCGCGGGGCCTCCGCACCCGCACCTCCCGCACCGCCGACCGATTCCACGGAAGGGACCGCGAGACATGCACGCCGACGTCCACCACCTCCTGCACCGGATGACCGCCGCCGAGGCCCACCGGCGGGCCGCCGCCCCCCGGGCGACCCCGCCCGGCGTCCGGCCCGTCACCCGGCGCCTTCCTCCGGGCGGCCCGAGCGGACCGGGCGGCCCCGCCGTCGCCCTCGCCGCGTGAGCGCCGACGGCCGGGCCGACAGGCGGCCCCTGCTCACCGTCCTGACCGCCAACGCCATCTCCATAGCGGGCAATTCGCTCACCCTCATCGGCGTCCCGTGGTTCGCCCTGGAGACCACCGGCAGCCCCGGCAAGGCCGGCTTCGTCGCCTTCTGCGCCGCGCTGCCGGTCGTCGTCTCGGCGATCGCAGGCGGGCCCGTCGTCGACCGGATCGGGCGGCGCCGGATCGGCATCGCCTCCGACCTGGTCTGCGGGCTCGCCCTCGCCGCGATCCCGCTGCTGCACCACGCCGGGCTCCTCTCGTACGGGACGCTGTGCGCCCTGATGGCCCTCAACGGCCTCTTCCACGCCCCCGGCGAGACGGCCAGGTACGTCCTCGTGCCCGATCTCGCCGAGCGGGCCGGGACGCCGCTGGCCCGCGCCGCGAGCCTGTACGACGCGGTCTCGCGCGGGGCCCGGATGGGCGGCGCCGCGCTGGCCGGGGTCCTGGTGGCGACGGTCGGCGCGGACACCGTGCTCCTCCTCGACGCGGCGACCTTCGGCGTCTCCGCCGTGCTGACGGCGGCCGGACTGCGCGGGCTCGCCGCCGCCGCGCCGCGCCGCGACGGGCCGCCGCTCTCCCCCGAGCGCTACCGCGCCGACCTCCGCGAGGGGTACGCCCACCTCTTCGGCGACCGGCTCATGCTCGGCATCATGCTCATGGTCATGGTCACCAACGGCCTGGCGCTGAGCTGGAGTTCGGTGCTGCTGCCGCTGCACGCCCGGGAGCACCTGGGCGGCCCGGCGATGCAGGGCCTGCTGGTGGCCGTCTTCGCGGGCTGCGCGCTCGCCGCGGCGCTGCTCTACGGCGCCGTGGGCCACCGCTTCCCCCGCCGGACGGTCTTCACGGCCGGCTTCCTCCTCGCCGGCGCCCCCCTCTTCGTGGTGGCGGCGACGACGGAGACGGTGGCGCCGCTGCTGCTCACGGCGGCGGCGGCCGGGCTCGGCGCCGGGGTGCTCAACCCGATCCTGGCGACCGTCATGTACGAGCGGGTGCCGGAGGAGCTGCGCAGCCGGGTGGCGGGCGCCAGCACCGCGGGGGTCCTGATGGCGACCCCGCTGGGAGGTCTGGTGACGGGCCTGCTGGTCGAGCGGGCGGGCCTGACGGCGACCCTGCTCGGTGTCGCCGCGCTCTACTTCCTGGTGACGCTCGCCCCGGCGGTCTTCCCCGCCTGGCGCGGCCTGGACGCGAAGCCGGCCGCGGCGGGCCCCGCTAGCAGAACGGGACCTTCGACTCCTGTCCCTGCCCCAGGGCCCGCAGGGACGCCACCGCGTCGTTGAGGGTGCCGACGGGCACGAGCCGCATGCCGTCCGGGAGTTCGGCCTGCGCGTCGGAGCACTCGTCCTTCGGGACGAGGAAGACGGTGGCGCCGTCGCGGTAGGCGGCCTGGGTCTTCAGGGAGACCCCGCCGACCGCTCCGACCTTGCCGTCCGGCGTGATCGTGCCCGTACCGGCGACGCTCCTGCCGCCGGTGAGGTCGCCGCCGTCGCCGTCGCCGTCGAGCTTGTCGACGATCCCGAGGGCGAAGAGCAGCCCGGCGCTCGGCCCGCCGACGTCGGCGAGGTGCAGCTCCACCTTCACCCGCTCCGGGTCCAGGCCGAGGTGGTCGAGGGCGGCGAGCGCGGCGGCGTCCTGGGACTCCTTCATCTGCCCGAGGTTCCGCTTCTCGATCTCCGCGTCGGACTTCCCCGGCGGATAGACGGAGTCGTGGGGCAGCACCGCCCGGTCCGCGCGGAACCAGGCGTCGGCCACGTCCCCCAGGTCCACGTCCGTGCCGGGGCCGGTGGCGAGGATCGTCGTCATCCGCAGCTGTCCGGTGGTGGGCCGCACCGGGGCGCCGGTGATCGTGATGACCTCCCGCCCCTTGACCTCCCCGAGGACGTCGGCGGTGGTCCCGGGCTGGGCGATGGCGAACGGCAGCGGCGCGAGCCCCGCCACGGCGACCAGGGCGACGACGGGCACGGCGCACGCCGCGAGCACACGGGACCGGGGCATACGGGAGAGACGCGAGAGCACGCACCCAATCTACTGGGCCGGGATCGGCGGCGGGCGCGGCCCGGGACGCGCCGGGGGCACCCGCGGTCCCACGGGTGCCCCCGGCACGGCGCCCGGAGCGCTCCGGGCGCTCCCGGCCGCCCGGCACCGTCCCTGGGGGCGGGGCCCGCGGACGCGGCTAGCGCAGCGCGTCCGCGACCTCGCGGGCCGCGTCGACGACGCGGGGGCCGACGCGCTCCGGCACGGCGTCGGCCAGCATGACGACGCCGACGCTGCCCTCGATGCCGGTGACGCCGACCAGGGGCGCCGCGGCGCCGCTCGCGCCCGCCTCCAGCTCGCCGTGGGTGAGGGTGAAGCCGGGGTCGATCAGGGTGCCCTGGCGGGCGGCGAGTATCGCCCGGCCGGCCGCGCCCCGGTCCAGCGGGTGGCGGAAGCCGGCCCGGTAGGCCACGTGGTAGTCCGTCCAGGTGGGCTCGACGACGGCGACGGCGAGCGCCTCCGCCCCGTCGACGAGCGTGAGGTGGGCGGTCGCGCCGATGTCCTCGGCGAGCGAGCGCAGCGCGGGCAGGGCCGCCTCCCGCACCAGCGGGTGGACCTGGCGGCCGAGGCGCAGCACGCCGAGGCCGACGCGGGCCCGGCCGCCCAGGTCGCGGCGGACGAGGGCGTGCTGTTCCAGGGTGGCGAGCAGACGGTAGACCACGGTCCGGTTGACTCCGAGTTTGTTGGACAACTCGGTGACGGTCAGGCCGTGGTCGGTGTCGGCGAGCAGCTTGAGGACTCTGAGTCCTCTGTCGAGCGTCTGGGAGGTCTCCGCGGTCACGACGCCCTCTCCTTCGAAAGTGAGTGGCGGCGGGCTCCCACGGGGTTCACGGCGCCGGTCCCGTCGGCGACGCACGTCAGAGGCCGCCGGCAGGAAGGGGTACACCGGCTGCGCTCCGCGGCGGCGCTGCCACGGGGCGGTTGCTTTGTGCCGGGACAGTAGCGACCCGCTCCGCTCAGCGGAAGACCTCGTCCAGAATCCGGGCGCCGACGACCGGATGCGGACGGTTCAGGACCTTCGTCGGCCCTCCTCGGGACTTTGGCTGACAGATACGGCTATGTCGTGCCCGTAGCGTGGAGGGTGCCGGACGGCCGTCCGTGGGGGCCGGCCCCGGCTTCGCGGCCCGCCCCGCGCGGGACGCGAAGGAGGCCCGTACGACCGCCGTCGTACGGGCCTCCCTCACGTTCCGGGCCGGCCGGTCACCGCATCCGGGTGGCCCACTCCTGCACCTTCTTGATCCGCTCGCGGATCTGGCCGGCGGTGGCCTCCGCGCTCGGCGGGCCGCCGCAGACGCGGCGCAGCTCGGTGTGGATCACGCCGTGCGGCTTGCCGCTCTGGTGCACGTAGGCGCCGACCATCGTGTTGAGCTGCTTGCGCAGCTCCAGGAGCTCCTTGTGGGAAACGACGGGGCGGCGCTCCGCCGGAAGCTCCAGCAGGTCCGCCTCGGTGTCCGGCCGCTTGCGGCTGTGCGCGATCTGCCGGGCCTGCCGCTTCTGGAGGAGCAGCTGGACCTGGTCGGGTTCGAGGAGGCCGGGGATGCCGAGGTAGTCCTGCTCCTCCTCGCTGCCGGGGTGGGCCTGCATGCCGAACTCGGCGGCGTTGTAGAGGACGCGGTCGAAGACGGCGTCGGACTCCAGCGCCTCGAAGGGCAGCATGTCCTGCTCGCCGGTGTCCTCGTCCTGGAGCTTCTCGGCCTCCGCGAGCTCCTTCTCGGACTCCGCGTACGGGTCCTCCTCGCCCTGCTTCTTCGGCTTGTCGAGGACGTGGTCGCGCTCGACCTCCATCTCGCTGGCGAAGCCGAGGAGGCTGGGGATGGTCGGAAGGAACACGGAGGCGGTCTCGCCGCGCCTGCGCGATCGCACGAAGCGGCCGACGGCCTGCGCGAAGAAGAGCGGCGTCGAGATCGTCGTCGCGTAGACGCCGACGGCGAGGCGGGGCACGTCGACGCCTTCCGACACCATGCGGACGGCGACCATCCAGCGGTCGGTGTTCTCGCTGAACTCGTCGATGCGGTCCGAGGCGGCGGCCTCGTCCGAGAGCACGACGGTGGCCTTGGTGCCGGTGATCTCGCGGATCAGCTTGGCGTAGGAGCGGGCCGAGTCCTGGTCGGAGGCGATGACCAGGCCGCCGGCGTCCGGGATCGACTTGCGGACCTCGGTGAGGCGCTGGTCGGCGGCGCGGAGCACGTTCGGCATCCAGTCGCCGCGCGGGTCGAGCGCGGTGCGCCAGGCCTGCGAGACCGCGTCCTTGGTCATCGGCTCGCCGAGCCGGGCGGCGATCTCGTCGCCGGCCTTCGTCCGCCAGCGCATGTTGCCGCTGTAGGAGAGGAAGATGACCGGCCGGACGACGTTGTCGCCGAGCGCGTTCCCGTATCCGTAGGTGTAGTCGGCGGAGGAGCGCCGGATGCCGTCGTTCCCCTCCTCGTACGTCACGAAGGGGATCGGGTTGGTGTCGGAGCGGAAGGGCGTGCCGGTGAGGGCGAGCCGCCGGGTGGCGGGCTCGAAGGCCTCCAGGCAGGCCTCGCCCCAGGACTTCGAATCTCCGGCGTGGTGGATCTCGTCGAGGATGACGAGGGTCTTGCGCTGTTCGCAGCGGTTGCGGTGGAGCATGGGCCGTACGCCGACGCCGGCGTAGGTGATGGCGACGCCGTCGTACTCCTTGCTGAGCGGCCCGGCGCTGTACTCCGGGTCCAGCTTGATCCCTATGCGCGCCGCGGCGGCCGCCCACTGCTTCTTCAGGTGCTCGGTGGGGGCGACGACCGTGACCTGCTGCACCACGTGGTGGTGCAGCAGCCAGGACGCGAGGGTCAGGGCGAAGGTGGTCTTGCCGGCGCCGGGCGTGGCGACCGCGAGGAAGTCACGGGGCTGTTCCTGGATGTACTTCTCCATCGCGCCCTGCTGCCAGGCTCGCAGCTTGCTGGCGGTGCCCCAGGGAGCACGGCCGGGAAAGGCGGGAGAGAGGTGATGAGAGGAGGTGGCGGTGGTAGTCACGATCTCCGGTTCGACGCTCGTCCAGATATGACAACCGGGCCACCTTACCGGCGGCCCGGCCGGAACCTCGATCGCACACGGGGCGGGTGCGACTCAGCTCACGTCGGGGGCCATCAGCTCGCGCAGCCCCTGCGCGATCGTCTTCACCTCGTCGAGCGCGCCGGTGGCGACGTCGACGACCAGGCGTTCCGCCGCGTCGATGTCCGGTCGCAGCCGGACGCCGTTCATGGCGAGGAAGGTGACGCAGGAGAGCCACGCCGTGCGCTTGTTCCCGTCGACGAACGAACGGTTGACCGCGAGGGAGTGGAGCAGCGCGGCGGCCTTGCCGACGGGGTCGGGATACGCCTCCTCGCCGAAGACGGCCGCGGACGGCCTGTGCACCGCCGACTCCAGCAGCCCCGCGTCACGCACGACGACGACCTGGTCGTCGACCGCGTATCCGGCGATGACCAGGACGTCCTCGGCGGAGAGGTGGACGCAGGTCACTTGAGCCGCTCCATCAGCTCGTGCCACTTGGCCGCCTGCTCCCTGGCCGTCTTCCGCACGATCGCCTCCTGCGCGGTGCGCGCGAGGTAGTCGTCCACCGCCTTGAGGAGGAGCGCGTGCATGCTCGTGCCCTCCTGCTCGGCGCGCTGCTTGAGGGCTTCCGTCTGGTCGTCGCGAAGACGCAGGTTCATGGCCATACCAGAACGGTACCGACATGGGGCCAGAGTGGTACTACTCGCCGGGGCGTCCGTCCCGCAGCCGCGTCGCGACCCACGCCCCCGCCGCCGCGACCCCCGCCATCGGCAGGAAGACGACCGCGAACGCCCCCGGGTGGGACGCCTCGGAGGCGGTGGAGGCCACCGCGTGGCCGACCGCGCCGCCGCCGAGGGCGGCGAAGGCCGCGCCGCCCGCCGCGAGCAGCAGGACGTTGGAGAGCCCGTCCGAGATCTGGAGCGCGGCCGAGTTCGCGCCCGCCTCCTCCGGCGGGGACAGCTTCATCAGCAGCACGCTCGTCGAGGCGATCACCACGCCCATGCCGAGGCAGCCGACGGCCCAGGCGGCCGCGACCACCCACACCGGCACCCCCGGCAGCAGCACGCTGGGCGCGGCCGCGATGGCCAGGGCGACCAGCAGCATCCCGAGCACGACCAGCCGCTCCCGGTAAGGCTCCGTCCACGGCCGCGACTGGATCCAGGAGCCGAGGGCCCAGGTCAGGCCGCCGAGGGCCAGCGAGAGCCCGGCGAGGGTCGGGCTGAGGCCGCGCTGGGTGACGAGCATCAGCGGGACGAAGGACTCGGCCGCGATGAAGGACCCGGCGGCCACGCCCCGCAGCAGGACCACGGACGGCAGCCCGCGCGCCGCCCGGACCGTGCCGCGCGGCAGCAGCCCCCGCACGGCCGGCACGAGCAGCGCCGCGCCCGCGGCGGCCGGCAGCAGCGACAGCCAGCGCAGCTCCTGCCCCGCGTACTGGAGCAGCCCGGCGCCCGCCGAGATCGCGAGCGCCAGCAGGATCCTGCGCCGGTCCCAGGGCGCGACGGGCGCCGACGGGTCGGCGGGCCCGGAGGCGGTCCGGCGGATCGCCGGCAGGGCGAGGGCGAGCGGCAGCACGACGAGCGCCGGGATCCCGACGAAGACCCACCGCCACCCCAGGTGCTCGGTGACCGTCCCGGAGGCGAGGGGGCCGACCACGGACGGCACCACCCAGGCCGCGGCGAAGGCCGCCATGATCGCGGGCCGCAGGTGCTCGGCGTACGCCCGGCTGACGACCACGTACAGCGCGACGATCACCAGCCCACCCCCGAGCCCCTGCACGGCCCGCCCGAGGACGAACACCCACATCGCCGCGGCCGTCCCCGACAGCAGCAGCCCCGCCGCGAAGGCGCTCATCCCGGCCGTCAGCGGCACCAGCGGCCCGCTCCGGTCGGACCACTGCCCGGCGACGACCATCCCGAAGAGGCTGGTCGTGAAGTACGCGGAGAAGGCGAAGGCGTACACGGACACCCCGTCCAGCTCCCGCGCGGCCACCGGCATCGCCGTGCCGACCGCCGTCGCCTCGAAGGCGATCAGCAGCACGACGGAGACGATGCCGATGCTGAGCGCCCGGTGGGCTCCGTCCAGGACGGAGCCGCGGGGCACGTCGACGGATACGGGTCCGCTTCCGGGTCCGGCGACGGTGCCGGCCTCACGGGGTTCGAGGGCGCTCATCCCCACAGGGTAAGGGCCGTATCCCCAGATGACCCCTGTCGCGGGTCGTAGCCGCCCTTCCCCCTTTGGTCCTACGCCCCTACTCGGGCAACGGCGTGAAGACCGGCTCCGCGTCCAGCCCGGCATCGTTCTCGCAGCCGAGCTTCCGGACGACGGCGAGGGTGACGGAGTGCAGCACGGTGAGGGTGGCCTCGCGGACGGGGACGGTGTCGGGGAGCTCGGACCGGCTGACTCCCAGCGCTCCCCAGATTTTGGCGGGACGCTTGTCGGACCCGGGGAAGCGGGGGCTGACGCAGTTGACGTAGAGATGCGCGTCGTCCGGCCCGGACAGTGCTTCCACCCCCATGTCGTACGGATGGAGAGTCGCCGCGTGCTGGTCCCCGTGAAGATTGATGTCCCTCCAGAAACGGAAGTCGACGGTGACCCTGGCCGAACTCGTGGAGGGACTGGCTTTGCACAGGGAACGCCTCTGGGTGCGCCCCTCGCTCTTCGGGTAGTCCGCGATCAGCTCGTCCGTACTCCGTTGCAGTCCGCCCCTCGGATCGTGGTCGAACCGCTTCGTCCTGAGCACCGTCTCCAGGGCGCGGGCCGCGTCCGGCGACAGCGTGTCGTCGCACTGCTGCTCGGCTCTCACCCGCTCCGGCTCGGGCTCCTCGCTCCCGCCGCACGCGGCGACCAGGAGGCACAGCACCACTCCGGAAGTGGCGCCCCTGAGCGCCTTTCCCGCGGACAGTCTCGACAGCCTCACCCGATCACTCCGTCTCCGGTCCGTTGCCGACCTGCACGGCGAGCGAGCCGCCCTTCTCGTAGCCGAGGTCCACGGCCATGCCGAGGTGCGCCTCGAACGACTCGCTCCCCTGCCCCCGGTGGGCATCGGCGAAGTGCCTCACGGGAGACTCTGCGCTGTGCCTGCCGTCTCTGTAGACGGCCTCCTTGTCCTCGTCGGCCTTGTCCTCCGTGGCGTCCTTGTACTCCTCGTTGGACTTCTCGGACCAGTCTCCGACGACCACCCCCGCAAGCGTCTCCATGGCGCCGGCGCCCGAGTCGACGGCGAGTGGGACGAGGATCGCGGCCGCTCCCGCCGCCGCGGCGGTGGCGGGCACGAAGGCGACTCCGGCCGCGATGGCGGTCGCCGCTCCGAGTTGCACCCACGCGCCCTTCTCTTCCTGCGCCTTCTCGTAGTCCTCGATGGCCTTCGCGCCCTCGGCCTTGATCTGCTCGGCACGAGACGCGTCCAGCACGCCCTGAAGCTGGGCCCCCGTGCCCGCGGCCTTGAGGGCGTCGCCCTCGTTGATCCGCCCGTCGGCACCGACCTGCGCCTCCAGCATGCTCGTGGTGTAGAGGCGATCCGCGGTGGACATCGTCGCGTACGCGTCCGGATGCTGGCCCAGGACCGTCAGGAAATCGACGGCCTTGCCCTGACCGAACACGGGGTGCAGCTCCGCGATGCCGGCGGCTTCCTTCAGCGACTTGCCCTCGACGTCAGGGGCATAGGGGGAGTTCGGGTCGTTCTCGGCGAGGGCCCAGCTGAGGTCGTCGATGTACCCGGCCCCCATGGCGCCCAAGCTGTCGGCGAGGGCCGAGTGGTGCTTCTTGACGAGTTCTGCGCCCTCGGCGTACTTCTCCACCACGTCCGTCATGATCCCGGCCGTCGTCGCGTCCCTCCGGAGCTCGGGGTCCGGATCGTCCCAGGCGTGCCCGAGCGTCGCCGCCTCCAGCGCGTGCCCCAGCGCGTCCGGCATGAAGTCCCTGGACTTCGCGGCGTCGTCGCCGACGACGTGGTCCGAGAAGGACGTGTACTTCTCGTCGGTGAAAACGTCCAGGTAACGGCCGATGGCTTTGCCGTCCTTGTCCTTCCCCAAATCCAGCGTCCCGCCCGCGCTCCCGTCCCGTTCGTACGCCGTCGGTTCGGCCGAGAAGAACTGCTTCGCCGCCTCCGGGCTGTGCCCGAGTGCCTCCAGGACGGGGATCACCGGGTCGTAGCCGTGGCCGTTGGTGCCGGACGGGTTGTACGTGCCCAGGGCGCGGGGGCCCATCAGCACGCGGTCGGGGGTGAAGAGGTCCGGTTCCCTGGCGTGGAGCTGGGTGACGTGCTCGGCGAGGGGGACGAGGAACTTCGGGTGGTAGTCGCCGTAGCGCAGGAGGCCGCCGAGCAGCTGGTAGCCGTAGGGGCCGACGGCGTCGGGCCGCGAGGGGAGCGGGACGCGTTCGGTGCCGAGCTTCCGCAGCTCGGCGGACCACTCCTCGGCCCATCTCCCGTCGCCGCGCGTGGCGTTCGCGAGGTTGAGGCCCAGGTTCTCCTGGAGGGCCCGGACGTCCGCCAGGCGCTCCGCGTCCTTCTCCTCCGAGCCCTGCCCGGCGGTGTCGGCCGCGAGTTCGCCGAAGAACTCCAGCGCGCCCTTGGCGCCGAGCCGGTCGTAGAAGGCGCGGGAGAAGGCCCCCGCCTTCCGGTTGTCGGCGAGCAGTTCGTTGAGCTGCTCCAGCTCCGCGTGGGTGAGTTTCCGTCCCTTCGCGGCCAGTTCGGCCGCCCGGGCGGCCTCCTCGGCGTCGAGGCCGGTGTACTTCGGCGCGCTGAAGTCGTGGCCACCGCCGTCCATGTTGGCGCGCAGGGCGTTCGCGCAGGCCGTGTCGGCGTCGTCGCAGGTCTCGACGACGGCGTCGATGCGCCGTTTCAGGGCCTCGATCGCGGCCAGTTCCTTGCGCAGGACGAGGGCGAAGTCGGGGTCGCGGCGGGCGGCGGCGTCCTCCCCGGCCGGGCTGCGGGCCTCGACGGTTCCGTCGGGCCGCACGACCAGTCCCTGGGCCGGGGCGTCGGTCTCGACGATCCGCTTCAACTCCCTCTGGGCCTTCCCGAAGGCGTGGTGGCCTTCTTCGAGGACCTTGCGGACGCCCTCGGCCGCCTTGGCGGCGTCCCTGAACTCCTGGGCGGTTCTGTCGATGAAGGGTTTGGTGACCTCGGCGTTCAGGCCCTGCCAGTCCTCGGACCTGGCCTGGTCGGCCATCGTCAGGCGGGCGTCCAGGCCGAGCTCGTCGAGCCTGCGCTTCATCTCGGCCCAGCGGTCCACCGCGTCCTTCAGCCGGGCGAGCGGCGCCCGGTACACGTCGTCGAAGGTGAGCACCTTTTCCCGCTCCTACTTGATGTACTCGCTGATCTTGGACAGGGAGAGGGAGGTGGCGACCTCCGCGTCGTCCTCGGCGTGCGAGGCGACGCTGTGGTCGAGGTGGTTGGAGATGTGCGCGACCGCGTCGAGCAGCGTCCGGAGCTGTGCGGACCAGGCGTCCCGGACGGTCTCCAGGGCCGCACCGGTGCGGAAGCCGTGGGACTTCAGCGCGGTCGCCGCCTCCGACGTGTCCGTACGGGCGTGGTTGCCGTCCTTCGCCAGCCGGCCGTGGAGCGCGTAGGCGGCGCGGCCGATCCCGCCGAGGTGGTCCTGCCGCACGGAGAGGCCGGCGCCCGGGCTCCAGCGCCCCGGATCGGCGGGAAGCCCGGCGAGCCTCGTCGCGGTGTCCCTCGCGGTGTCCTTCGCCGTGGCCCACTCGTCCTCGAACGACATGCTTCCCCCTCGGTCCGCCCCTGAGGCACCGGAGTTTACGCACGCACACGGACGCGCACAGATGTGTGCGGCGAAATCCGGACTCGCCCGGAAAACCCGGCCCTTGCTCCCCAGCAGGCCCTTCTCCGCGCATGCATGAACGTTCACTCGTGCTATCGGCCACCGTTCCCCGCGCCGAATCCATCAGGTCCGCCCGCCGTTCCGTGAACGGCGTGTGGCAGGCGCGTTGCAGTCCCGTGGCGCGGCCCCGATGTCTCTTGAGCCGCTCCTCCGCGCCCCCTAACGTCGTCGTTGTCGCCACACCGACACGACCGTGTGCCCGAGTGGTTCAGGGGCTCGTCTGCAAAGCGAGTGACGCGGGTTCGAATCCCGCCACGGTCTCCACTTCCCCCGTCCGTACGGCCTTCACCGGACGCACGGGAGGCCGCGCTCCACCCCGCGCCGGCCGCGCCCTCCGCACCCTGCCGCGCCTCCGGCCGCGGAGGACCGGCGGCGAAGCCCCGCCGCGTCCTCGGTAGGCTCGTCACGCCCCCGTCGTCACGGGCGGCCGGAGAGAACAGCCGGAACGGCGGGGGGACGGACGGGTGGGAACGGCGCGCGCGCACGAGGCCTCCGGTCCCGGACCGTCCGGCCGGATCGGCCCCTACCGGCTGATCACCCGGCTCGACCCGCCGCACTCCCCCGCCGCCCTGCCCTGCCGCCGCTTCGTCGCCCGGGGCGCCGAGGGGGAGACCGTCCTGCTCAGCGCGGCGCTGCCCGGGCGCGATCCGCGCGGCTTCGCCGCCGAGGCAGAGGGGGCGCGACGGCTGCCCGCGCCCTGGTTCGAGCCGGTCGGCCGGGTGTCGGGGCCGGACGCGCGACAGGCCTGGTACGCCTCGCCGTTCCGGCCCGCGCTGCCCCTGCCCGTCGCCCTCGCCGTGCACGGCGGGCCGCTGCCGGAGGCGACCGTACGGGCCGTCGGCGCGGCGCTCGCCGAGGGCCTGGCCGCCGCCCACGCCCAGGGCCTCACGCACGCCGGGATCTCCCCGGCCGCCGTCCTGCTGACCGCCGACGGCCCCCGCCTCGGCTGCCACGGCGCCGTCCGGGCGGCCGGGCCCGACGGGGTCCCGCGCGCCGGGATCCCCGGCCTCGACCCCGGCGCGCTCGCGCCGGAGCAGGCCGCGGGCGGGCGGCCCCGCCCGCCGGGCGACGTGTTCGCGCTCGGCGCCGTCCTCGCGTACGCCGCCACCGGTCACACCGTCCCCGAGAGCTCCGAACTCCCGCCCTCCCTGCGCCCCGTGGTCCTCTCCTGCCTCACCCGGGACCCCGCGCACCGGCCCACCGCCGCCGCCCTCCTCCCCGCCCTCGCCCCGCCCGCCCCGCACGCCACCGTGCTGAACGCGGCGTCCTCGCTGCTCGCGCCCGGCTGGCTGCCGGGCCGCGTGGTGGCGGCCCTCGCCCGCCAGTCCGCCGAACTCCTCGCGGCGGAGACGGCGGTGGAGACGGCGGGTACGGCGGCGGGGACGGCGGGGGCACGCGCGCGGACGGAGCCCCCGGCGTCCGCCGGTCCCGCCGGCCCCGTCCGTCCCGCCGACGCCCACCGGTCCGCCGCCTTCCCGACCGCCCCGGCCTCACCGACCGCCCCAGTCTTCCCGACCGCCCCGGCCTCACCGACCGCCCCAGTCTTCCCGACCGCCCCGGCCTCACCGGCCTCGCCGGCCTCGCCGACCGTCCCGGCCTCACCCGGCGCGCCCCTCTCCCCCGGAACCCCCGGAACCCCCGTGCCCCCCGGCCCACCCGGCTCCCCCACCGTGCCCGCCGCCCGCCCGAACGACCCCCGACGGACCTGAAGCCGATGCTGTCGCCCCTGACCCACGACGATCCCGACGCGATCGGTACGTACCGGCTGCTCGCCCGCCTCGGTTCCGGCGGCATGGGCACGGTCTACCTGGGCCGCTCCCCCGGTGGCCGCACGGTCGCGCTGAAGACGCTGCACGCCCGGCTCGCCGCCGATCCGGTGTTCCGGGGGCGGTTCCGGCTGGAGACCGACGCGGCCCGGATCATCGGCGGGCGGCACGGCGCGGCCGTCGTCGACGCCGATCCGCTGGCGGACACGCCCTGGCTGGCCACCGAGTACGTGCTGGGGCCGCCGCTCGACCGGGCGGTGGGGCTGGGCGGGCCGCTGCCCGAGCCGACCGTCCGGGCGCTGGGCGCCGCGCTCGCCGGGGCGCTCGGGCAGCTGCACGCCTCGGACGTGGTGCACCGGGACCTGAAGCCCTCCAACGTCCTCGTCACCGCGTACGGCCCGAAGATCATCGACTTCGGCATCGCCCGCGCGGCCGGCGACGACCGGATGACCCGGGCGGGAGCGGCGGCCGGCACCCCCGCGTACATGTCGCCGGAACAGGCGGGCGGCCTCGAACACACCCCGGCCGGCGACGTGTTCGCCCTCGCCGGGGTGCTGCTCTTCGCCGCCGCCGGCCACGGCCCCTTCGGCGGCGGCGCCCCCGCCGACCTGCTCTACCGCGTCCGGTACGCCGAACCGGACCTGACCGGCCTCCCGCCCGCCCTGCTGCCGCTGGTCTCCGCCTGTCTGGCGAAGGACCCGGCGGCCCGCCCCACCACGGCCGAGCTCACCGCCCGTCTCCACGACGGACAGGGCGAGTTCGCCGACCACCTGCCGCCCGTCGTGCTCGCCGACATCGCCCGCCGGGCCACCGACGTGTGGCTGCCGCACCCCGACCGCCTCCCGGCGCCCGAGGAGGACCCGTACGCGGAGACCGGGGCCGGCCCGCGGACCCGCCCCGCCCCCTCCCGGCGCCGTTTCCTCGCGCTCGGCGGCGGACTCGCCGGCCTCGCCGCGGCGGGCGCGGGCGCCGCGCTCTGGGCGACCCGGGACACGGGCCGGTCCACCGGCGCCCAGCTGCCGAAGGCCCCGCTGCTCGGCGACGCCCCCGACTCGCTCTGGAACGCGACCGTGCTCCTCCCCGAGGTGACGGCGGAGCGCGGCTTCCCGCTGGTCGCGGGCGACCGGGTCGCGGTCCTCGCCGGGCTCGGCATCGCCTTCACGGACGTCGGCTCGGGCGAGACGACGGGCGTCTGCACGGTCGACACGGTCTGGCGGGCGCTCGCCACCGACGGGCGCGAGGTGTACGCCGTCCCCCGCAAGCCGCAGGACGACCACCACGAACTGGCCGTGCACACCGTCGACACCGGCCGCTACGCGCTCCGCGGGCCCGGCGTCCGGGTCCGGGGCCTCAACGCCAACATGGCGACGACCCAGCTCGCCTGCGTCGCCGACGGGATCGCCTACCTGGCGGGCGCCACCGGCACCCGCGCCGACTTCGGCGAGGCGGCGCTCGTCGCCCTCGACCTCCGCACCGGCCGCGAGCTGTGGCGCACCCGGCCGGCCGATCCGAGGGAGGACACGCCGCCGTTCATCGGCGCCGTCGTCCGCGACGGACTGTTCCTCGCCTTCGAGCGCTCCGCCGACATCCAGAACTTCTCCCCGCCGCTGCTCGTCGTCCGCGACGCCCGCACCGGCGCCGTCCGCTGGAAGCAGGCCGTCCGCTACGCCTCGGAGCGGCCCTGCCTCGACGACACCCACGTCTACGTCGGCGGCCCCGACCTCGTCGCGTACCGGCTGGCCGACGGGAAGGAGGCGTGGCGGCTGCGGGGTCCCGACGACGACGGCCTGTACGCGCCCCCGGCGCTCCGCGACGGGACCGTGTACGCGGTGACCGAGCGGGGGGCGCACGCCGTCGCGGCGGACACGGGGAAGGTGCGGTGGCGGGAGGAGGCCCCGCGGGACAACCCGGCGTCGCCCGTCTCGGAGCAGTACCTCGCCGTGGGTCCCGGGCACCTCTTCTACCGGAGCCGGCTCGGTCTCGCCGCGCTGGACCTGGGGACCCGCCGCCGGTCCTGGGTCTACCAGACGGAGGCCGACCACCTGGTCGAACTCCCCGAGCGGGACAGGATGTTCGGCATCGGCGCCGATTCCCTCGTCGCGCTCCCCCTGAACTGAACCGCCCCGCCCCGCCGGGCTGCCCCCCGAACCGAACCGCCCCGCTCCCCCGACAGGACGTGACCGACCAGTGAACCCCCTCGGCTTCGGCGACCCGCTCCGGCTCGGGCCGTACCGCCTCGTCGGCGTGCTGGGCGAGGGCGGCATGGGCAAGGTCTATCTCGCCGCCGGGCGGGACGGGCGGCCCGCCGCCGTGAAGGTGCTGCGCCCCGAACTCGCCCACGACCAGGACCTCGCCCGGCGGTTCGTGCGCGAGGCCCACACCGCGCGGGCCGTCGAGAGCCCCGGCGTGGCGCGGGTCCTCGGCGCGGAGGTGGAGGGCGGACGCCCCTGGATCGCCACGGAGTTCCTGTCCGGCCCCACCCTCGAGGAGGCCGTCGCCCGCCACGGCCCGCTCGACGAGCCGGCGGTACGGCTCCTGGCGGCGGCGCTCGCCGGGACGCTCCGGGACGTCCACGCGGCCGGGCTGGTCCACCGGGACGTCAAGCCGGCCAACATCGTGCTCACCGCCGACGGTCCCCGGCTGATCGACTTCGGCATCGCCCGCCCCGAGCACGGCCTCACCCTCACCACCACCGGCCAGATCCCGGTCACCCCCGGCTACGGGGCGCCCGAGCAGGTCCTGGGACGGCGGGTGACGGGCGCGGCCGACGTCTTCTCGCTGGGCGCGGTCCTCGTCCTCGCGGCCTCGGGGCGGCGGGCCTACGACGGGCCGCACGTGGCGGCCGTCCAGTACGCGGTCGTCCACGAGCAGCCGGACCTGGGCGGGCTGCCGCCCGCGCTGCACCCGCTGGTCGCCCCCTGCTTCCGGCCCGATCCGGCGCAGCGCCCGACGCCCGGGCAGATCGCCGGGGCCTTCGCCCCCGAGGGGACCGGGGGCCGGAAGGCCCGCGAGGTGTGGCGCCGGGGGCCGCTGCACGAGGAGGCGAAGGCCCGGGAGGCCGAGGTCCGGCGGCTCACGGCGGCCACCGTCGTGCCCGGCCCCGGGGACGCCGGGGTGCCGGCCCCGTCCCGGCGGCGGTTCCTCGCCCTGGGCGCGGGCGGCGGGCTGCTGCTGGCCGGGGGCGGCGGCACGGCCTGGTGGCTGACCGGCCGGGACCGGGCGGAGCCGCCGGCGGCGGGCGACGCTCCGGACGCGGCGCTCCTGGAGGGCGGCCGGGGAGGCGTCCGGCCGAAGCCCCTGTGGGGGCCGCTGGAGGTGGCCGCGTCGGGGCCCCTGCCGACGCCGGTGGTCCTGCGCGACGTGGTGGTCTTCGCCGCGCGGGACGGCGGGCTCACCGCGCTGCGGGTGGTCGACGGGTCGGCGAAGTGGACCCGGCCGGAGCTCTCCCCCCGCGCCGGGCAGGTGGCGGTGAACGAGGACGAGTTCGCGTGCGCCGACGCCTCGGGCCGGCTGTCGGTGCGGAACGCGTCGACCGGTGCGGAGAGCTGGTCGGTGGCGGACGCCGGGGTGGCCCTGCTGCTCGCCGCCACGCCGGAGGGCGTCTACTTCCTGACCTCGGAGCGGAGGCTGCGGGCCGTGGACACGGCCGGGCGGCGGATCCGCTGGACGGTGGAGTCGGGCGAGGACCCGGTGGGCACCGCCACCCCGCTGGCGGCGGCCGGCCCCGGACGGCTCGCCGTCTCCGGCACCGGCGGTGACCTCACGGTCCTCGACACGGCGGACGGGCGGGTGGCCTGGCGCGTGCGGGGCAAGTCGTCCGGGCCCCTCGGGCCGGCGATCGAGGGCGACACCCTCTACGCCGGCGGGGAGGCGCTCACCGCGTTCGCCCTCGCGGACGGCGAGCGGCGCTGGGAGGAGAAGGGGTACGGCGACTGGGGGCCGCCGGCGCTCGACCCGGAGGGCCTGACCGTGACCGGCGGCGGTCTGGCGTACCGGTACCGGAAGGACGGCTCGCGGACCGAGCTGTGGATCGTCTCCCTGACCAGCCCCTATCCGTCGAGGCAGCGGCCGGTGGTGCAGGGCGACTGGATCTGGGTGGTCGAGGGCAATCACACGGAGGCCGGCGTCTCGGCCCTCTCCCGGTCCGCGAAGGACCGCCTGTGGAGCTACGAGCGGGAGAACCCGGGCCCGTGGGCGGTGGCCGCCGCCGGGAACCGGGTCTTCCTCCTCAGCAGGGGCAGGATCGTGGCGATGCCGACGGCCTGACCCCACCGCCCGGACGGGCCGGGGGCGGGGGTCACGGCGTCGCCGCCACCGCCGCCTGGGGCCGGATCGGCAGCCGGTTGACGGGCCGGCCGGTCGCCGCGCGGACCGCCGCCGCCACCGCGGCGGGCGAGGTGACGACGGGGACGGCGCTGGCCGCCTTCGCGCCGAACGGGGCGACGACGTCCCGCTCCTCGACGAGCTTCACGATCCGGATGTCCGGCGCGTCCAGCGACGTCGGCAGCGCGTAGCCGGTGAGGTCGGGGTGGCGGACCAGGCCCCGGGCGGTGCGCAGGTTCTCGGTGAGGGCCGCGCCGACGCCCTGGGTGACGCCGGCCTCGATGCGGGTGGCGAGCTGGGCGGGGTTGAGGATCCGGCCGACGTCCTGGGCGACGGCCATCTCCACGACCCGGACCGAGCCGAGTTCGATGTCGACGTCCACCACCGCGCGGATCGCGCAGAAGGCGAGGCCGACGAAGGCGTCGCCCTGCCCGGACGCGTCCAGCGGCTCGGTGGGGTGCGGGCGGCACTGGGCGGTGGCCCACAGCTCCTTGCCGTTCATCTCCTCGGCGACGGTCGTCGACAGGACGCCGTCGTACGAGGTGATCCTGCCGTCGCTGATCTGGAGCAGCTCCGTCGACATGCCGAACTTGTGGGCCAGCGGCTGGAGGAGCTGGGTGCGGACCATCTTGGCGGCGCGCTCGACGGCGCCGCCGGAGACCCAGGTGTGGCGGCCGTGGGTGGCGGCGCCGGCCGGCGGCTGGTCGGTGTCGACGGGGGCCACGTGGACCTCCTCGACGCCGAGGGTCTCCTGGACGATCTGGCGGGCGAGGGTGGAGAAACCCGAGCCGGTGTCCACCGCGGAGCAGATGACGGTGGCGACTCCGTCGAGGACCCGGACGGTGGCCGTGGAGACCTCGTCGGTGCCCTCGGCGCCGAGCATGTGGACCATGCCGAGCGCGTAGCCCACGCCCCGCCGCACGGCGCCCGGCTCACCGGCGCCCTCGGGTCCGCCGGGCAGCAGCCAGTCCTCCTCGGGGGTGTCCTTGGGAAGGGCGGGCAGCGGGAAGTCCCGCACGGCGGCGAGGAGTTCGGCGACGGGGGCGGGGCAGGTGACGGTCTGGCCGGTGGGCAGCAGGTCGCCGGTGGACATCACGTTCCGCAGGCGCAGCTCGGCGGGGTCGATGCCGATCCGGCCGGCGAGCTTGTCCATCTGCGCCTCGTAGGCGGCGCACACCTGCATCGCGCCCTCGCCGCGGACGTGTCCGGAGGGCGGGTTGTTGGTGCGGACCGCCCAGCCCTCGACGAAGGCGTGCGGGACGACGTACGGGCCGCAGGCGAAGGCGACGGCGGCGGCGAGGGACTCCGAGGAGGAGTCGGCGTAGGCGCCGGCGTCGAGGAGGATCTGCGCCTCGACCTTCACCAGCCGGCCCTCGGCGTCGGCGTGGTGGCGGTAGCGCAGCAGGGTGGGGTGGCGGTGGGCGTGGCCGAGGAAGGACTCCTCGCGGGTGGCGGTGAGCTTCACCGGGCAGCCGGTGCGCAGCGCGAGCAGGCCGAGCGGGATCTGGAAGCCGGGGTCCTCGCGGTCGCCGGTGGCGCCGGGCACACCGGTGACGACGATCTTGACCTGGTCGGGCGCGAGGCCGAAGCAGGCGGCGGCGAGGTCGCGGTCGGTGTGCGGGTCGGTGGAGGCGGTGTAGAGCTCGACGCCGCCGTCGGGGCGGGGGACGGCGAGTCCGGCCTCGGCGCCGATCGGGGCGGGGTCCTGGCGGCCGACCCGGTAGAGGCCCTCGACGACGACCTCGCCGGTGGCGTCCGGGTCGCCGAAGCTCAGCGGGATGTGGCGGACGAGGTTGCCGTCGGGGTGGAGGGGCTCGGCCTCGAAGGCCTTCTCCGGATCGGTGACGGGCTCCAGGAGCTCGTACTCGACGAGGATGGCGGCGGTGGCGAGCCGGGCGGTGTCGGGGTGGTCGGCGGCGACGGCGGCGATGGCCTCGCCGTGGTGCCGGACCAGTCCGTCGGCGAAGACGGGCCGGTCGGCGACGCGCCGGCCGTAGGTGGCCGCGCCGGGCACGTCGGCGGCCGTCACCACGGCCCGGACGCCGGGCATGGCCTCGGCGGCCGAGGTGTCGACGGAGACGATCCGGGCGTGCGCGTGCGGGGAGCGCAGGAGCGCGGCCCACAGCAGGCCCTCGGCCCACAGGTCGGAGGCGTACGGGAAGGTGCCCTCGGCCTTCGCGCGGGCGTCGGCCTGCGGGAGGGAGGCGCCGAGTCCGCGGAGCGGGGCCTCGGCCTCGGGCGCGGCTCCGGCGGCCTCCGCGAAGGGGAGCGTGGGAATGGCGGTCGTCGCGTCGCTGCTCACGCCCTGCCTCCGTCGTGCTGGTGCGGGCCGTCGTGGGTGGGGTGCGGAAGCTGGTGCGGGATGCGGCCGGTGGCGTCGTCCTCGCCGGCGGCGGCGTGGTCGGCGGCCGCGGCGGCGCGCTCGGCGACGACGTCCTCGACGGCCTGGAGCACGCCCTTGTAGCCGGAGCAGCGGCAGAGGTTGCCGGCGAGGGCCTGGCGGGTCTCCAGTTCGGTGGGGGCGTGGTTGCCCTCCAGCAGGTCGTGCACGGTCATGCACATGCCGGGGATGCAGAAGCCGCACTGCACGGTGCCGCAGCGCGTGAGGGCCCGCTGCACGTCGGACGGCTCGCCGTCCGCCGCGAGGCCCTCGACGGTCCGCACCTCGGAGCCGGCGGCGGTCGCGGCCGGCACCAGGCAGGAGGCGACGAGCCGCCCGTCCACCTGGACGTTGCACGCCCCGCACTCGCCCTGCGAGCAGCCGTCCTTGGCCCCGGCGAGACCCAGCCGCTCGCGGAGCACGTAGAGCAGCGACTCGCCGATCCAGGAGTCGGTGACGGGCCGGTCGGCGCCGTTGACCCGCAGGACGTAGGAGGTGTGCGGGTGCTCGTCGCTGTCGACGGAGGTGTACGAGGGCGCCGGGGCGTCCGGGACGGCCGCGGCGGTCGCCGCGTGTCCGGGGTCCGCCACGGGCCCGGGCTCCGGTTCCGGCTCGGGCCCGGCGTCGGCCGGGGCTTCGGCCCCGGACTCCCCGACGGGCTCCTCCGCGGGCCCGGCGGCGGGCTCCGGCTCCTCGGCGGCGACCGGCTCCCCGACGGCGTCCGGCACCGCCCACGGCGCCGGCGCGCCGCCCGGCAGGGTCGGCGGGGCCTGCTCGTACGAGGCGGGCGCGGGCGCCTCCCCGGCCGGGGCGGCGGGGAAGTCCGCGAGCCGGCCCGGGACCTCGTACGCCTCCGGGGCGAGCGGGGCCTCCGGGACGAGCGGGGCCTCGGGCGCGAGCCGCGCCTCCGGGGCCTCGGGGACCTCCCACTGCCCCGTCGCGCCGAAGTGCCACTCCGCCGTCGCGTGCGGGTCGTTCCCCCCGTACGGCCGCGCCACCGGCGCGCCCGCGGTCTCGTCGCCGTACCCGTGGGGCAGCGGCTCGGGGCCGGTCCCGAAGCCGTGCTCCGGCTCCGGCGCGAAGAACTCGACGCCCTCGCCGTGGTGCTCCGGCTCCGCCGCGAGGTGCCCCGGCCAGGTGCCGGCCGCCTCCGGGTCGGCCGCGACGGGCTGCGCCAGCGGCTGGAGCGGCACGATCATCGGCGGCGTGTAGCCGTGGCCGGGGGCCTCCAGCGGCACCCCGTCCAGCATGAACTCCGGCGGCAGGTGGACGAAGGCGGTCGCGCCCTCGTCGTACCCCTCGCTCTGCGGGATCGGCTCCCAGCCGCCCGGCGCGGCGGGGGCCGCGGTCTCGTTCGGCTCGTTGTTGCCGGTGTTCACGACAGGGCCCTCCCCAGTGCCCGGCGGGCGAGAGTGGCGACGGTGCGCCGCAGGTGCAGGACGGCGGGCGACAGCTGCTCGTCGCCCGGCGGGTCGGGAATGCAGGCGGCGGCCACGTACTCGCCGAAGGCGGTCAGCGCCTCCGGTGCGAGCCCGCGGTCGTTGTCCCAGTCCACCAGGGACGCGATCCAGCGCTCGGCCTCCAGCGGGCGCAGCGGCATCGGGGCGACCGCGCCGACGGCGCAGCGGACCCCGCGCCGGGCCGGGTCGAGGACGACGGCGACGGAGGCGGTGGCGCGGGCCGGGCCGGTGCGGCCGGTGGCCTTGAGGAAGACCTGCGGGGCGTGCAGCAGCGGCACGCGGACGAAGGCCACGAGCTCGCCGGGGGCGAGCAGGTCGCGGCCGGCGAGGAGGTGCGAGACGGGGATCTCGCGGCTGCCGAGCGGGCCGACGACGACGAGGTCGGCCTCCAGCGCGGCGAGCACGGGCAGCGAGTCGCCGGTGGGGGCGGCGGTGACGACGTTGCCGCCGAGGGTGCCGGCGTTGCGGATCTGGGGCGGCCCGGCCGCGCGGGAGGCGGCGGCGAGGGCCGGGATGAGGGCGGCGAAGTCGGGGCGGCCCATCCGGGCGTGGGTGAGGCCGGCGCCGAGGAGGGCGTGGCCGTCCTGGTACTGCCAGCCGCGGATCTCGTTGATGCGGCCGAGGCCGACGAGGCCGGCGGGGCGGAGCTGGCCGCGGTTGACGGCCGCCATCAGGTCGGTGCCGCCGGCGACGGGCACGGCGGCCGGCATGGCGGTGAGCGCGGCCACGGCCTCGTCGAGCGAGGCGGGCAGCGTCACGGACTGCGCCGTCTGTGGTGCGTGCGTGGTCAACCCGCTGCCCCTTCCCGGTTGTCCCGGTCCGTCCCCGACTGTGCCCGGTGCCCCGCGCCCGCGAGCGGGCGCACGGCGCGCCCGTGCGTGGGCGTACCGTACGTGCTCACAGGCCGGACGTGGCAACTCTGGCACATCTTCCGAGCCGTCCGGAGCGAGGGGCCGCGCGGGCCCCCGCCTCCGGGAGCCCCGGGACGCCCGGGACGCCCGGGATGTTCCCGGACACCCGTGACGCCCCGGGACGCCCTGACAGAGAAGGTAACTCCCCTTTCGCCGCTCCCGGGTGACCCCGGGACGCGAGGTGGCTCACACGATCGGGGGCGGCCCGTCGATCGGGCGGCCGAGGAGGCCGGGGCGGCGCTGCCCGGGCGTGGGGCCGGCCGGCGGGCGGTAGGCGACGCCGAGGGCGTCGAGGCGCCGGTAGTGGGTCTCCATGCGCCGCAGGAAGCCCTCCGTGTCGCGGTCGCCGGGGGCGGGCAGCGCGGACCAGGCGACCTCGGCGAAGGCGGCGAGGCGGGGGAAGACCTGGTAGTCGACGCGGTCGCGGTTCTCCATCACCTCGGTCCACACGTTGGCCTGGGTGCCGAGGACATGACGGGCCGCCGCCTCGGACAGACCGGGCGGGACGGGTTCGAAGCGGTACACGTCGGACAGGGTCCGCACGAAGCCGATCGGCACCGGCTCGTCAGGGCCGCCGTCCTGCCGGTGGTCGAGGTAGACCTGCTGCTCCGGGCACATGACGACGTCGTGCCCGGCCTCGGCGGCGGCGATCCCGCCGCGGTAGCCGCGCCAGGAGGAGACGGCCGCGCCCTCGGCGAGGCCGCCCTCCAGGATCTCGTCCCAGCCGATGAGCCGGCGGCCCCGGTCGGCGAGCCAGCGGTCGAAGTGCCGGATGAACCAGGACTGGAGCCCGTCCTCGTCGCCGACGCCCAGCTCCGCGATCCGGGCCTGGGCGGCCGGGGACTCCTTCCACTGGTCCTTGGGGCACTCGTCGCCGCCGACGTGCACGAAGGTCGACGGGAAGAGCTCCAGGACCTCCTCCAGGACGCCCTCGTAGAAGCGCAGCACCTCCTCGGTGGGGGCGAGGACGTTCGGGTTCACGCCCCAGGTGTCCCAGACGGTGAGCGCGGCGGTGTCGACGACGTCGGCGTTGCCGAGCCAGGGGTACGCGGCGATGGCGGCCTGCGAGTGGCCGGGGAGGTCGATCTCCGGGACGACGGTGACGTGCCGCTCGGCGGCGTACGCGACGATCTCGCGGATGTCGTCCCGGGTGTAGAAGCCGCCGTGCGGGGTGTCGTCCCACAGCGGGGAGGCGCGGTGCCCCTGCTTGGACCGGGACCGCCAGGCCCCGACCCCGGTGAGCCGCGGGTACCGCTCGATCTCGATCCGCCAGCCCTGGTCGTCGGTGAGGTGGAGGTGGAGGACGTTCAGCTTGTGCGCGGCCATCAGGTCGAGCAGCCGCAGCACGTCCTCCTTGGCGGTGAAGTGCCGGGAGACGTCGAGGAGGAGGCCGCGCCAGCCGAAGCGGGGGCGGTCGGCGACGGTCACGCGCGGCAGGTCCCACTCCGCGCCGGGCCGGACGGGCGCCCGGCGGAAGGCGTCCGGGCCGAGGAGCTGGCGCAGGGTCTGGGCGCCCCAGAAGAGCCCGGCGGGGCCGCCGCCGTCGATCGTGACGGCCGCCTCCGGGTCCTCGGTGGAGAGCCGGTACCCCTCGGGGCCGTGCTCCCGCGCCGTCTCCGGGGAGATCCGGAGCCGGACGGCGTGCGGGCCGGCGCCGTCGGCGAGGGGGAGGCCGGTGGCGGCGCCGAGGACGGAGCGCAGCCAGCGGGCGGTGGCCTCGGTGCCGGGGCCGGCGTCCAGGGTGGTCCGCTCGTCGAGGGAGGGGCGCCCGGGGGCGTCGCCGCCGGTCCGGGCCGTCAGGGGCGCGGGGATCAGGTCCGTGTCGGTCATGGCGTCAGTCCTTCACCGCCCCGCCCAGTCCGGAGACCAGACGGCGCTGTACGAGTACGAAGAAGACGAGCACCGGGATCGTCATCACGGTCGACCCGGCCATGATTCCCCCCCAGTCGTTCTCGTCGGGCTTGAAGAAGACCAGCAGCGCCATCGGGAGGGTGGACTGCGAGGTGTCGCTGATGAGGAACGACTTGGCGAAGAGGAAGTCGTTCCAGGTCGAGATGAAGGAGAAGACGCTGGTCGCCACGAGGCCGGGCAGGACCAGCGGGAAGAGGATCGTCCACACGAAGCGGGTGTGGCTCGCCCCGTCGATCCGGGCCTGCTCCTCCAGCGCCTCGGGCACCGCCCGGACGAAGCCGCGCAGCATCCAGATCGCGAAGGGCAGCGAGAAGGCGAGGTGCGGCAGGACGAGCGAGCCGAGGGTGTTGAGGAGTCCGGCGTCCCGCATGAGGAAGAAGAGCGGGATGGTCAGCGCCTCGACCGGCACCATCTGCGCCACCAGGAACATGACCAGGATCGTGGTGCGGAAGCGGAAGCGGAAGCGCGTGACCGCGGTCGCCGCGAGGAAGGCGACGACGGCGGAGGCGAGCACGACCGCCGTCGCCACCAGCAGGCTGTTGAGGAAGTAGCGCCCGAAGTCCTGCTGCTCGAAGACGCGCCGGAAGGAGTCGAGCGACGGGGAGAGGGTCCAGGGGCGGGGTTCGGCCGACTGGATCTCGCCGGCCGGCTTGAAGGCGGAGAGGACCATCCAGTACAGCGGGAAGGCGACGACGACGGCGGTCAGCAGGGCGGCCGCCTCGGCGAGCAGCCGCCCGGGGCGGCGGATTCCGGGGATGCGGAGGGCGGTCACAGTTCCTCCCCCTGGCGGCGCAGCAGCCGCAGGTACACCAGGGTGACGCCGAGCAGCAGCAGGAGCATCACCACGCCGATCGCCGCGCCCAGGCTGTACTGGGAGGAGGCGAAGGCCTGCTGGTAGGCGTAGACGTTGAGGACGAGGTTCTGGCCGGCGATGCCGCCTCCGTTGGTCATGACGTAGATCTGGGTGAAGACCTTGAAGTCCCAGATGACGGACTGGATGGTGACGACGGCGAGGATCGGGCGGAGCAGTGGCGCGGTCACGGTGCGCCAGATCCGCCACTGGGAGGCGCCGTCGAGGGCGGCGGCCTCCAGGACCTCGGTGGGGACGGCCCGGATCCCGGCGTAGACGGTGACCATCACGAAGGGGAACGAGCACCAGACGACTTCGAGCAGGACGAGCGCGAAGGCGCTGTACCGCCCGTAGGTCCAGGAGAAGTCGCCGAGGCCGAACAGCCGGTTGACGGGTCCGAAGTCGGCGTCGAAGAGGAAGACCCAGACGGTGGAGCCGGTGACGGCGGGGGTGGCCCAGGCGCCGAGCGCGGCGAGCATCAGGGCCAGCCGGGGCAGCGCCCGTATCCGGGTGAGGAGGACGGCGAGGGTGCAGCCGACGACGAGGGTGCCCGCCACGCAGGCGGCGGCGAAGACGACGGTGGTGAGCAGGACCTCGCGGAACCGCGGGTCGGTGAAGAGGGCCGTGTAGTTGCCGAGGCCCTGGAAGGAGGTGGGTTCTCCGCCGCTGACCTGGGCCTGGGTGTACTCCAGGAAGGAGATCAGGCCGAGCTGGTAGACGGGGTAGACGAGGAGGGCGCCGAGGACGGCGAGGGCGGGCAGGAGGTAGAGCCAGGGGGTCCAGGCGGAGGTGCCGGTACGGCTCCGGGGGCGGCGCGCGGGCTGCTTCGCGGCGCCCGCGGGCGCGGGCGGCGCGGCGGCGGGGGCGGTGAGCGTCATGCGGGTCAGCCCGCCTCGGCGAAGGCCGCGTCCATCTTCTTCGCCGCGTCGCCCGCGGCGGTCCGCACGTCCTTCCGGCCGCTGGCGATCTCCTGGAGCATCGTGGGGACGACGAGCGAGGAGTCGATGCGGCCCCAGGCCGGGGTGGCGGGCACGAACCTGGTGCCGGCGGCGAGGGTGTCGATGAAGGGCTTCACGAAGGGCTTGCGCTCGGCGGCGGCGGTGCGGACGTCGGTGAAGGTGGGCAGGAAGCCCATCGCGTCGAACAGCCGGGCCTGGGTCTCCTTGCCGGCGAGGGTCTTCATCAGCTCGACGGCCAGGGTGCGGTGCGAGGTGGACCTGAGGACGCCGATGTTGTTGCCGCCGGCGAAGGCGGGGGCGATGGAGCCGGGGGTGGTGCCGGGCAGCGGGACGACGGCGTACTTGCCCTTGACCTGGCCCGCCTCGACGGCGGCGTGGCTGAAGTCGCCGCCGATGGCCATGCCGGCCTTGCCCGCGGCGAAGGCGGTGATGGTGGCGTTGCCGCCCATCTGGGCACAGGTGGCGGCGGGGCAGTTGTCGTCGCCGAGGAGCGAGGTGTAGGTGGTGAGGCCCTTGACGGCGGCGTCGCTGTCCAGGGCCGCCTTGTAGGCGCCCGAGCCGTCCCGGGTGGCGAGGTCGCCCCCCGCGGCCCAGACGAAGGGCAGGGCGCCGTAGGTGAAGGCGCCGCCGGCGGCGAGGCCGTACAGCTCGGGCTTCTCCTTGCGGATCTTCTTCGCCGTCGCGACGAGCTCGTCCTGGGTCTTGGGCGCGGCGAGGCCGAGCTCGCCGAAGACGTCGGTGCGGTAGTAGAGCGCGCGGACGCCGACGAAGAGCGGGGCCCCGTAGACCTTCCCGCCGACGGTGACGGACTCCTTGGCCGTGGGGTCGGCGTCGGCGGCCTGGTCCCAGGCGGTGAACTCGGCGGTGACGTCGGCGAGGCCGCCGTCCTCGACGTAGCCGGCGGTGTCGGTGTTGCCGTACTCGATGACGTCGGGCGCGGACTTCGGGTCGTTGAAGGCGGCCGTGACGCGCTGGGCGCGGGTCTCGACGGGGATGTACTCGACCTCGACCTTCGCGCCGGGGTGTTCGCCCTCGAAGGCGGCGACGGCCGCGTCGACGACCTTCTCCTTGGGCTGGTTGGACACCTCCTGGAAGAGCCAGACGCGCAGGGTGCCGTTCTTCTCGTCCCCGCCGGCGGCGGGGGCGGAGGTCTGGGGCGCGCAGGCGGCGAGGACGAGGGCGGCGAGCGGCAGGGCGACGGGGGCGGTGATCCGGGCAGGAAGCTTCATGGCGATTCCCCTCCGAGCGGGCGTTGCAGCATGCGCAACGGGCGTTTCGTATTGCACAACAACAGCGGTGAGGTTAGGCGCGCCCGGCGATCACGACAAGAGGTCTCGACCACTTCGCCCCCGGCCCGGGGACGGGAGCCGGTCCGGAGAGGGGCCCGGAAGGGGGTCCGGAAACGCGGAACGGCCCCTGTCGCGCGCACCAACGGTGCGCGCGACAGGGGCCGTTCCCGACCGGACCGGAGGGGTTACTTCCCCTTGCCGTCCTTGCCGCCCTTGTCCTTGTCCCCGCCCGAGCCCATGGACTCGTAGATCTCCTTGCACATGGGACAGACCGGGTACTTCTTGGGGTCGCGCCCGGGCACCCAGACCTTCCCGCACAGGGCGACGACGGGAGTGCCGTCGAGGGCACTCGCCATGATCTTGTCCTTCTGGACGTAATGGGCGTAGCGCTCGTGGTCGCCGTCACCGTGGGACACCTGCGGCGTCGGCTCGACGAGGGTTCCCGTACCTGCCCCGCGCTCGGGCTCGAGAGTGCTCATGGCACCCAAGGGTACTGGGCGCGGCGGGGCTCAGTTGAGCGAAGGGTCGTCCGGGTAGGTGGCGACCATCGCGAGGTCGCCGCGCTGGCGGCGGAGGACCTGGCGCCAGAGGGTCTCGGGGGTCGGCGAGGAGACGTCACCGGGCTCGGACTCGACGACGTACCAGGCGCCCTCGGCCAGTTCGGTCTCCAGCTGGCCGGGACCCCAGCCCGCGTAGCCGGCGAAGATGCGCAGCGCGCCGAGGGCGGGGCCGAGGAGTTCGGGCGGGGTCTCCAGGTCGACGAGGCCGATCGCGCCGAAGACCCTGCGCCAGCCGAGCGGGCCCTCGTCGCCGGGGATGACGGCGAGGCCGAGGGCGGCGTCGAGGGAGACCGGACCGCCCTGGAAGACGACGTCGGGCTCGCCGGCGAGCCCGGCCCAGGGGGCGAGGACGTCGCCCACGGTGACGGGGGTGGGCCGGTTGAGGACGACGCCGAGCGAGCCCTCGTCGTCGTGATCGAGCAGCAGCACCACCGCGCGGTCGAAGTTCGGGTCCGCGAGGGCGGGGGTGGCCACGAGCAGCCGTCCTGTGAGCGAGGACACCTCGGTCATGCGACACATGATCCCGCATCTTCGGCGCGCGCGGGGGTTCTCGCGCGCGATACCGGGAAACCGGTCCGGAGGCGGGCGAGCCCCGCAGGTCGGGAGGGCGGGACGGAACAGACCGGACCACCCGCCGGGGAGAAGCGGACGGTGACAGTCCGCAAGATCACGGAAACAGAGGGTGTTGTGCCGAATTCATTACATCTGCCAGGCACCCCGACCGGCCCGATCGGGGTCCAATGGCCCCTTACCCTTTTCACTGGCCACCCGACCGACGACTCCGGAACGCGAGATTCATGACCGGCACAGACGATGTCCTGCTTGTCCACGGCGGAACCCCGCTGGAGGGCGAGATCCGCGTTCGCGGCGCGAAGAACCTCGTGCCCAAGGCGATGGTCGCCGCCCTGCTCGGCAGCGGTCCCAGCAGACTGCGGAACGTGCCGGACATCCGTGACGTCCGCGTCGTCCGCGGGCTGCTCCAGCTGCACGGCGTGACGGTCCGCCCGGGCGACGAGCCCGGCGAGCTGGTGCTCGACCCGACGCACGTCGAGTCCGCCAACGTCGCCGACATCGACGCCCACGCCGGCTCCTCGCGCATCCCGATCCTCTTCTGCGGCCCGCTGCTGCACCGCCTCGGCCACGCCTTCATCCCGGGCCTCGGCGGCTGCGACATCGGCGGCCGGCCGATCGACTTCCACTTCGACGTGCTCCGCCAGTTCGGCGCGACCATCGAGAAGCGCGCCGACGGCCAGTACCTGGAGGCCCCGCAGCGCCTTCGCGGCTGCAAGATCCGCCTTCCGTACCCCTCGGTCGGCTCGACCGAGCAGGTGCTGCTCACCGCCGTCCTCGCCGAGGGCGTCACCGAGCTGTCGAACGCGGCCGTGGAGCCCGAGATCGAGGACCTCATCTGCGTCCTGCAGAAGATGGGCGCCATCATCTCGATGGACACCGACCGGACCATCCGGATCACCGGTGTCGACAAGCTCGACGGCTACACCCACCGGGCCCTCCCGGACCGCCTGGAGGCGGCCTCCTGGGCGTCGGCGGCGCTGGCCACCGAGGGCAACATCTACGTGCGCGGCGCCCAGCAGCGCTCGATGATGACCTTCCTCAACACGTACCGGAAGGTCGGCGGCGCCTTCGAGATCGACGACGAGGGCATCCGCTTCTGGCACCCGGGCGGCTCGCTCAACGCGATCCACCTGGAGACCGACGTGCACCCCGGCTTCCAGACCGACTGGCAGCAGCCGCTGGTGGTCGCCCTGACGCAGGCGTCCGGCCTCTCCATCGTCCACGAGACGGTCTACGAGTCCCGGCTCGGCTTCACCTCGGCGCTGAACCAGATGGGCGCCCACATCCAGCTGTACCGCGAGTGCCTGGGCGGCTCCGACTGCCGCTTCGGCCAGCGGAACTTCCTCCACTCGGCGGTCGTCAGCGGCCCCACCCGCCTCCAGGGCGCCGACCTGGTCATCCCGGACCTGCGCGGCGGCTTCTCGTACCTGATCGCGGCCCTCGCGGCCCAGGGCACGTCCCGGGTCCACGGCATCGAGCTGATCAACCGCGGCTACGAGAACTTCATGGAGAAGCTCGTGGAGCTCGGCGCCAAGGTGGAGCTCCCGGGCAGCGCGCTGGTGTAGGACACCCCTGGAAGGCCCTGCGGGGCCTTCTGGCGGCCATGCGGAAGGGCGGCCACCCCGGAAGGGGTGGCCGCCCTTTTCGCTTGCCCAGGGGCCGCTTACTTGCCCTTGGCGGCTTCCTTGAGCTTCGAGCCCGCGGAGACCTTCACGCTGTAGCCGGCCGGGATGTTGATCGGGTCGCCGGTCTGCGGGTTACGAGCGGTGCGAGCGGCACGGTGGGTGCGCTCGAAGGTCAGGAAGCCGGGGATGGTGACCTTCTCGTCGCCCTTGGCGACGACCTCGCCGACGGTCTCGGCGAGGGCGGCCAGCACGGCGTCGGCGTCCTTGCGGGTCACCTCGGCGCGGTCGGCCAGCGCGGCCACCAGCTCACTGCGGTTCATGTTGTTACTCCCGTGTTCTTCTTGCCTGTGAGGCGTGAGATCGAAGCCGATGCTGCCAGGGGCCTCGGACAGTCCCCGGACCCGGGTCTGCCTCTCGTGGATCCCTCGCGCCCTGGGGGGTCCCCCCTGGACGAAGTCCTCGGGGGAGCATCCTGCCCCCACCAGCGGCGGGAACGCCAATCCGGCACCCTCTGGGGTCACACGGAAAGCGCCGGAGCCCCTCGGTGGTGACGTAGCGTCGACTCCCCGCAAACGGTGCGGAGCCGAAAAGCAACCCTAAAGGCGGGTTTACGACTCCGCGAATCGCGACACGCTCGGGGTGCCGTTCCCGGGGCCCCCGGGAGGCCGTCAGGCGCCCGCGCCCGCCGCCTTCGCGGCGGTGCGGACCGCCCCGGCCACGGCGCCCGCGACCTTGTCGTTGAAGACCGACGGGATGATGTAGTTCGGGTTCAGCTCGTCCTCGGTGACGACGTCCGCGAGGGCGCTGGCGGCCGCGAGCATCATCTCGGTGTTCACCGTGCGGGACTGCGCGTCGAGCAGGCCGCGGAAGACGCCGGGGAAGACCAGCACGTTGTTGATCTGGTTCGGGAAGTCCGAACGGCCGGTCGCGACCACGGCCGCGGTCTGCCGGGCGGCGGCCGGGTCGACCTCCGGGTCGGGGTTCGCGAGCGCGAAGACGATGGAGTCCTCGGCCATCGCGGCCACGTCCTCGGCGCCCAGCAGGTTCGGGGCCGAGACGCCGATGAAGACGTCCGCGCCGACGACGGCCTCCTTGAGGGTGCCGGTGACGCCCTCCGGGTTGGTGTTGTCGGCGATCCAGCGCAGCGGCGAGTCCGCCGGGGCGTCCACCAGGTCCTCGCGGCCGGCGTGGACGACGCCGTGGATGTCGGCGACGACCGCGTGCTTCACGCCCGCGGCGAGCAGCAGCTTCAGGATGGCCGTGCCGGCCGCGCCGGCGCCGGACATGACGACCTTGACGTCCCCGATGCCCTTGCCGACGACCCGCAGGGCGTTGGTGAGCGCGGCGAGGACGACGATGGCGGTGCCGTGCTGGTCGTCGTGGAAGACCGGGATGTCCAGGGCCTCGCGGAGCCGGGCCTCGATCTCGAAGCAGCGCGGCGCGGAGATGTCCTCCAGGTTGATGCCCGCGAAGCCGGGAGCGATGGCCTTGACGATCTCGACGATCGCGTCGGTGTCCTGGGTGTCCAGGCAGATCGGCCAGGCGTCGATGCCGGCGAAGCGCTTGAAGAGGGCGGCCTTGCCCTCCATGACGGGCAGCGCGGCCTTGGGGCCGATGTTGCCGAGGCCGAGGACGGCGGAGCCGTCGGTGACGACCGCGACCGAGTTGCGCTTGATGGTGAGGCGGCGGGCGTCCTCGGGGTTCTCGGCGATCGCCATGCACACGCGGGCCACGCCCGGCGTGTAGATCATCGAGAGGTCGTCACGGTTGCGGATGGGGTGCTTGGACGCCATCTCGATCTTGCCGCCGAGGTGCATCAGGAAGGTGCGGTCCGAGACCTTGCCGAGGACGACGCCCTCGATCTCCCGCAGCCGCTCGACGATCTCGTCGGCGTGCGCGGTGGAGGTCGCGGCGACGGTGACGTCGATCCGGAGCTTCTCGTGACCGGAGGCCGTGACGTCGAGGCCGGTGACGGAGCCTCCGTGGGACTCGACCGCAGCCGTGAGCTGCGAGACCGCGGTGCCGCTCGCGGGCACCTCCAGCCGGACCGTCATCGAGTACGAGACGCTGGGCGCCGTTGCCATGGCCGGGTTCCTCTGCTTTCCCTAGCTTCGTTGCTACGCCGGCCCGGCTGGTTGCCCTGGCGGCGCCCTCCGATGGTCGCACCTACCTGCCGGTAGCAGGTAATGCGGTCATTTTGTTTTCGGAAAGTACTTTCCACCATACGAGAGATGCCGGAGCAACAGAAGAGGCCCCGGTCATCGGAAGACGACCGGGGCCTCAACTTCGTATGTACGTCTAAGTGACACCGGCCCGCCATGCTCGCCTCGCGGCAAGTGGTCCCTCTGAGGGACGAAGGTTGGGCCCGGGGGCTTGGATCGAGCCGGTGTCACGACCAGGCTAACAAACCCTCCCCGAAGGTGATTCCCCCGGCGCGTGTTGACCTGAAATCGCCACCGCGCCGGGGGTACGGGGACCGCGCTCAGTCCCGCAGGAGGTCCGGGACCCCGGCCTCGTCCGGCAGGTCGCGCGCGCCCGAGAGCACCGTCAGCGCCTGCGTCGAACGGGTGAGGGCCACGTACAGGACGCGCAGTCCGGCCGGGGACTCGTCGGCGATCTCGGCCGGGGAGACGACGAGGGTGGCGTCGTACTCCAGCCCCTTCGCCTCCAGCGAGCCGAGCGCGACCACCCGGTCGCCGAGGCCGTCGAGCCAGCGGGCGGCCTCGGCGCGCCGGTCCATGGCGACGACGACGCCGACCGTGCCCTCGACCGAGGCGAGCAGCCGCTCCGCCTCCGACCGCACGGTTCCGGCCAGACCGCCGTCCTTGCCGACGGCGACGAAGCGGGGCTCGACACCGGTCGAGCGGACCGCCCGCGGCGACTCCTTGCCGGGCATGGCCAGGGCGAGGACCTTGGCGGCGAGCTCGGCGATCTCGGCCGGGTTGCGGTAGTTCACGGTCAGCTCGAAGCGGCGGCGCGGCCGGGAGCCCAGCGCCTCGTCCCGGGCGGCGGCCGCCTCGTCGGGGTCGGACCAGGACGACTGGGCCGGGTCGCCGACGATCGTCCAGGTGGCGTGCCGGCCCCGCCGGCCGACCATCCGCCACTGCATGGGGGTCAGGTCCTGGGCCTCGTCGACGATGACGTGGGCGTACTCGGTGCGCTCGGCGGCGAGCCGCTCGGCCCGCTCCCGCTGGGTCTCCTCCCGCACCGGCATCAGCTCCTCCAGACCGGTGAGCTGGTCCAGCGGGTCGTACTCCCGCTTCCGCTTCGGCCGGGCGGGGGCGCCGAGCAGGGTGTGCAGCTCGTCGAGGAGCGCCACGTCGTGGACGGAGAGGCCCGGACGGCGCAGCGAGCGGGCGATCCGGCGGACCTCGCCGGGGTTGAGGACCCTGCGGGCCCAGCGGCCCAGGCGCTTCTCGTCGCCCATGGCGTCGAGGACCCCGCGGGGGGCCAGCTCGGGCCACCAGGCGTCGAGGAAGCCGAGGAAGGAGTCCTCGGTGGAGACGTCCTCGTCGAAGGAGGAGCGCAGCTCGGCGGCGAGCTCGGGGTCGCTGTGCCGGCCGACCGCGCCGGACTTGGCGTACAGCGCGTCGAGCAGCAGCCGGCGGGCGCGCGGCCGCAGCAGGTTGACCGGGGCGGTGCCGCCCAGGACGTTGTGCCGGATCCGGCGCAGCTCGTCGGCCTCCAGCTCCAGCCGGCGCCCGAAGGCGACCACCCGGAGCAGCTTCGGGGCGTCGGGGTGGTCCAGGGCGCCGCGGGCGGCCTTGCGGAGCACCGCGAGCATCCGGGAGGAGCCCTTGATCCGGGAGACCGCGGGCTCGTCGTAGGTGTCGGCGACGCCGCCGGCGGCGTCCTCGGCCAGATCGCCGAGCGCCCGGATGGCGACCTGCCCCTCCTCGCCCAGGGAGGGCAGCACGCCCTCGGTGTACGAGACGAGCAGCGGGGTCGGCGAGACGATCAGGATGCCGCCGGAGTACCGCCTGCGGTCCTGGTAGAGCAGGTAGGCGGCCCGGTGCAGCGCCACGGCGGTCTTCCCGGTGCCCGGCCCGCCCTCGACGTACGTGACGGAGGCGGCGGGCGCGCGGATGACGAGGTCCTGCTCGGCCTGGATGGAGGAGACGATGTCGCGCATGGAGTGGCCGCGCGCCTGTCCGAGGGCGGCCATCAGCGCGCCGTCGCCGATCACCGGCAGCTCGGCGCCGCCGAGGCTCGCCCTCAGCTCCGGGCGCATCAGGTCGTCCTCGACGCCGAGGACCCGCCGCCCCTTCGACCGGATGACCCGGCGGCGCACCACCCGGCCCGGCTCGACGGGCGTCGACCGGTAGAACGGCGCGGCGGCGGGGGCGCGCCAGTCGATGACGAGCGGGGAGTAGTCGGCGTCCAGGACGCCGATGCGGCCGATGTGCAGGGTCTCGCCGATGTCGGCGGTGCCGTCGGGCCGGATGGCGTCGTCGGCGGGCTCCACGGACGTGTAGGCGCCGTCGGGGCCCTTGACCCCGTCCTTCCCGTCCAGCAGGTCGATCCGCCCGAACAGGAAGTCCTCGAACTCGTTGTTGAGCCGGTTGAGGTGGACTCCGGCGCGGAAGACCTGGGCGTCGCGCTCGGCGAGCGCGCCGGGCGTGCCGACGTGCCCCTTCTGCGCGGCGTCGTTCATCAGGAACTCCGCTTCGTGGATCTTCTCCTCCAGGCGGCGGTAGACCTGGTCCAGATGTTCCTGCTCGACGCCGATCTCACGGTCTCTGACCGTGTCGACGGCTTCCTGCGCGGCCACTAAGGCCCCCTTCTGACGTGCACTGGGCAGCCGTCAAAGGTACGCCACCGGTGGCTTCCGTGTCAGGCGAGGGGCGGCGGATCGTCGTGCAGGATCCGCTGGAAGAGGTGGTGGTCGCGCCACGCGCCGGCGATGTGCAGGTAGCGGGGCGCGGTCCCGATCCGCTCGAAGCCGGCCTTGGCGAGGACGCGCTGGGAGGCGTGGTTGTCCAGCAGGGTGCACGCCTCGATCCGGTGCAGGCCGAGTTCGTCCCGCGAGGCGCGGAGCACCTCGGCGACGAGCAGGGAGGCGACGCCCCGGCCGACGGTCTCCCCGTCCACCCAGTAGCCGAGGGAGGCGCTGCGGAAGGGCCCGAGCACGATGCCCGAGAGGATGGCGGCGCCGACGATCCGTTCCCCGTCCACGGCGAACCACCGCCGGCCGCCGTCGGCCAGCCGCTCGGCCTGGGCCTCGGCGGTGTAGTACCGCTCGGCCCGGTACGGCTCCGTGCGGCGCATGTGCGCGCGGTTGCGTGCGAGTGCCTCGGCGAGCGCCTCCGCGTCCGACGCCCGCGCCTCCCTGATCCCCACCATCCCCGCACGCTACCCCGCCCGGCGTTCCGTCGCGGGCCTGCGTCGCGCTCCCGCCGTTCCGTCGCGGGCCTGCGTTCCGCCGGGACGCCTGCCCGCACGGGGGTGCGACGGAGGGCGCCGTTCCGGCGGGCGGCGGGGGTGTCAGGGGGCCGGGGAGTCGTCGGCGAGGGGGTCGAGGGAGAGGCGGTAGCCGCGCTTGACGACGGTCTGGATGAGCTTGGGCACGCCCAGCGAGGCCCGCAGACGCGCCATCGCCGTCTCGACCGCGTGCTCGTCCCGCCCCGCCCCCGGCAGCGCCCGCAGCAGGTCCGCGCGGGAGACGACCCAGCCGGGCCGCCGGGCGAGCAGCCCGATGAGGGCCATGCCGGCCGGCGGCACGGGCCGGAGCTCGCCGTCGACGAGCACCGCGTGGCCCCGGATCTCGACGCGGTGGCCGGCGACCGGCAGCACCCGCGACCGCGCGGGCAGTTCGGTGCAGAGGAGCTGGACGAGCGGTCCGAGCCGGAACCGTTCGGGCTGGTGCGTGGGGATGGCCTCGGCCTGGAGCGGAAGGGCCGTCACGGGTCCCACGCACACCGCGAGCACCTCGTGCCGCAGCGCCTCGACGACCCGGTCCCGTACCCCCCGCTCGGCCGCCCGGGCGAGGAGCGAGGCGGCGGCCGGGGCGCTGGTGAAGGAGACCGCGTCGACGGAGCGGGAGAGCACCGCGTCGACGAGCCGGTCGAGCGGTCCGAGGTCCTCCGGCGGCATCCACCGGTAGACGGGGACGCCGAGGACGGTCGCCCCGGCGGCGGTGAGCGCCTCGACGAAGCCGGGGAGGGGTTCGCCGTGGAGCTGGAGGGCGATCCGCCGCCCGGCGACGCCTTCGGCGAGGAGCCGGTCGAGGACCTCGGCCATGGATTCGGAGGAGGGCGACCAGGACTCGGTGAGCCCGGCGGCCCGTACGGCCCCCTTGACCTTGGGGCCGCGGGCGAGGAGCTCGACGCCGCGGAGGGCGTCGAGGAGTTCGGTGCCGTGTCCCCAGCCCTCCGCCGCCTCGACCCATCCGCGGAAGCCGATCGCGGTGGTGGCGACGACGACGTCCGGGGTGTCGCCGATGATCTCCTTGGTGGCGGCGAGGAGTTCGGCGTCGTCGGCGAGGGGGACGATCCGCAGCGCGGGGCCGTGCACGACGGAGGCTCCGCGCCGGCGCAGCAGGGCGATGAGTTCGTCCGCGCGCCGGGCCGCGGTGACGCCGACGGTGAAGCCGGCCAGGGGTCCGTGTGCGTGCTGGTCCATGGGGATCGAGGGTGGCGTGGGCGCGTGTCGGTCGGGGTTCACGCGTATTTCCTGCCCGTTACGGTCCGCGCCCGGCATCCCGTCTCACACCTTCGCGTATCCGGGCCGGTTCTCCGGCTCCTCGGCGGTCTCCGCGGTGTCGGGGACGGCGACCGGGCGGCGAAGGTATACCGCCCAGGTGACGACGATGCAGGCGGCGTAGAAGGCGAGGAAGGCGACGAAGGCCCCGGTGCCGGTGCCGACGGTCTGGAAGGACTGCCGGAAGGCGAGGTTGATGCCGAGGCCGCCGAGGCCGCCGACGGCGCCGATGAGGCCCATGGAGGCGCCGGAGAGCCGCCGCCCGTACGCCTCCGCGGCCTCGCCGGAGAGGCCCTTGCGGTGGCCCTGGGCCAGGAAGATCGCCGGGATCATCTTGAAGGTGGAGCCGTTGCCGAGGCCGCTGAGGACGAAGAGGGCGATGAAGCCGACGAGGAAGGCGGCGAGGGACTCGATGACCGAGGCCCAGATGACGACGCCCGTGGCCGCGGACATCGCGGCGAAGGTGGCGAGGGTGATGCGGGCGCCGCCGTGCTTGTCGGCGAGGGAGCCGCCGAAGGGGCGGATGAGGGAGCCGAGCAGGGGGCCGATGAAGGTGAGCGAGGCGGCCTGGAGCGGGGTGCGGCCGAACTGGGTCTGGAGGACCAGGCCGAAGGCGAAGCTGTAGCCGATGAAGGAGCCGAAGGTGCCGATGTAGAGGAAGGCCATGATCCAGGTGTGGCGGGCCCGTACGGCTTCGCGGAAGGCGCCGGTGTCGTTCTTGACGGGCGTGAGGTTGTCCATGAAGAGCGCCGAGCAGACGGCGGCGATCACGATCAGCGGCAGGTAGACGCCGAGGACGATCCTCGGGTGCATCGCGCCGGCGGTGCCGATGACGAGGAGGCCGACGAGCTGGACGACGGGGACGCCGATGTTGCCGCCGCCGGCGTTGAGGCCGAGCGCCCAGCCCTTCTTCCGGAGCGGGAAGAAGGCGTTGATGTTGGTCATGGAGGAGGCGAAGTTGCCGCCGCCGACGCCGGTGAGGGCGGCCACGAGCACGAAGGTGGAGTAGGACGTGCCGGGTTCCATCACCGCGTAGGCGACGCCGGTCGGCAGGAGCAGCAGCAGGGCGCTGAAGACCGTCCAGTTGCGTCCGCCGAAGCGCGCGACGACGAAGGTGTACGGGATGCGGATCAGCGCGCCGACGAAGGTGGCGGTGGCGATGAGGAAGAACTTGCCCGCGGGGTCGATGCCGTACTGCGGCCCCATGAAGAGGACCATGACGGACCACAGGCTCCAGATGGAGAAGCCGATGTGTTCGGAGAGGACGGAGAAGGCGAGGTTGCGCCGGGCGATCCGTTCGCCCTTCTCCCGCCAGAAGGTCTCGTCCTCCGGCTCCCAGACGTCGATCCAGCGCCCGCCCATCTCGCACCTCCACGGTGTCGGACCCGGTTCCGGATCCTTGTGACAACGACGCTAGGGAAGGCGGGTTTCAGGACGGTGCCGTGAGGTGACGGCGGCGGAACCTTGCTCTCACCCGGCCGGACCGGATCCTGTGAGCGGGGCCGGAGGGGTCCCCGGCTCGCCCTCCGGCAGCCAGGAGCCGGCCGGGCGGGCCAGCCACCCCTCCCGCTCCGCGAGTTCGGCCGCGGCGGCGCGCAGCGCGTCGAGGGCGGGGTGGCGCAGGCCCTTGCGCCAGACCAGGCTGACGGGCGAGAGGGGGACGGGGTCGACGAGGGGCCGCAGGACGCAGCCGGGCATGGGCGGGAAGCCGACGACGGCGAGCACCGGGTGGCGGTGCTTGGCCATGATCCGCTGGAACTCCTCCTTGCCGACGGCGAGCGGCGCGGGCGGCGAGAGCCGGATGCCGCGCCCCTCGAAGAGCCGGACGGCGAGGTCGGTCCACTCGGGGGTGCGGTCGTTCCCGGCTCCGGCGTAGAGGCGTTCGCCGGCGAGCCGGCCGAGCGGCACCTCGGGCAGTCCGGCGAGCGGGTGGTCCTCGGGGAGGATCACCGCCATGGGCTCGTAGCGCAGGAACTGCGCGTCGAGGCGGGCCCGCAGGCCGGGCGCCAGGCCGCCGTACCGGCCGAAGGAGGCGTCGAGCCGCCCGGCCAGGATCTCCTGTGCGGCGCCGGTGAGCCCGGACTCGAAGCGGGCCATCAGCTCCTGTTCGGGGGCGAGTTCGCGGGCGCGGCGCAGGACGCGGTCCTGGACGAGGCCGGGCGTGTTGAGGTCGACGAGGAGGGGGCGGGTCTCGGTCCGGAAGGCGTCCCGGAGCGCGTCGTGGGCGTCGAGGACACGGCGGGCGTACGGGAGGAGCCGCTCGCCGTCCGGGGTGAGGGCGACCTGCCGGGTGGTGCGGACGAAGAGCGGCGCGCCCACCTCGCGCTCCAGGCGCCGGACGTCGCGGCTGAGCGCCTGCTGGGCGACGAAGAGGCGTCCGGCGGCGCGGGTGAAGTGGAGCTCCTCGGCGACGGCGGTGAAGGCGCGCAGCAGCCGGGGTTCGATGTCGTACGGAGTGGGCACCCGCCGCATTCAACAACACGGGTGCGTGAATCGCGACCGAACAGGTGTTGGACGGTCGCGGCGGGCGGGCCGGAGCCTGGTGCCATGCCGCACCAGTTTCTCGTCCCGACCCCGGCGGGCCCGGGCCTGGCCCCCCGCTACCGCGAGCGCCCCGCCGCGCTCCCCCGCAATCCCTACCTCCGCCTCTTCGCCCTGCCCGGCACCCGCGCGTTCACCGCCGGGAACCTGATCGCCCGGCTGCCCTCGGGGATGTTCGGGATCAGCGCGGTGATCATGATCTCGGCGGCGTACGGCTCCTATGCCCTGGCGGGCGCGGTCACCGGGACCGGCCTGGTCGCGGGGGCGCTGACGGCGCCCCTGGTCGCCCGGCTGGTCGACCGGCACGGACAGCGCCGGGTCGCCGTGCCCGCCGCCGCGATCGCCGCCCTCGGGCACGTGCTGCTCCTGCTGTGCGTCCGGGGCGACGCGCCCGCCTGGGCGCTGTTCTGCGCGGTCCTGCCGACCGCGGCCGCCCCGAACACGGGCGGCATGTCCCGGGCCCGCTGGGCGCACCTGCTGCGCGACGACCCGGCGTCGCTGCACACCGCGAACTCCTTCGAGCAGGCCGCCGACGAGCTGTGCTTCATGCTCGGCCCGGTGCTCGCGGCGGTGGTCTGCTCGGCGCTCTTCCCGGAGGCGGGCACGCTGGTGGCGGCCGTCCTGCTGTCGGCCGGCGTCCTGCTCTTCACGGCCCAGCGCTCGACCGAGCCGCCGGTCGCCCCGCGCACCCCGGCGGGCTCGCCGCTGCGCGCGCCGGGGATGGTCCCGCTGCTCGCGGTCTTCGCCGCCACGGGCGCGGTCTTCGGTGCGATGGAGGTGACCGCCCTGGCGTTCGTGGACGGTCCGGTCGCGGGTCCGGTCCTGGCGCTCCAGGCGGCGGGCTCCTGCGCGGCCGGCCTGCTCTACGGCCGGGCCCGCCGCACCGCCGGGCTCGGCACCTGCCTGGCGGCGATGACGGTGGTGATGGCGGCCCCGCTGCTCGCGGCCCGGACGGACTGGCTCCCGGCGCTGGCCGCGGGGCTGCTGGTGGCGGGCATGGCGACGGCCCCGACGATGGTCACGGGCATGGCCCTGGTCCAGCGGCTGGTCCCGTCCGACCGGCTCAACGAGGGGATGACGCTGGCCGTGACCGCCCTCCTGGCGGGCATCGCCACCGGCTCCGCGACCGCGGGCTGGACCGCCGACCACGCTCCGGACCCCGCCCTCGGCTTCGTCCTGCCGGTGGCGGCCGCCGCCCTGGCCCTGGTCCTGTGCGCGGCGACCGGTGTCGGCCGCCGCGTCCCGGCGTGATCCGGGAGCGGATCCACGGCGGGCACGACAGAGGCCCGGCGGCCGCTCGCGCGGTCACCGGGCCTCTGCCCACATGGGATGAGTGGAGATGGCGGGAATCGAACCCGCGTCCAACGGTGCGGAACCAGGGCTTCTCCGTGTGCAGTCTGGTACGAGTTTCTCAGCCCTCCGGATCACCCAGACAAGTCCGGAACGGGCTCAGTCACTGTTAGGTTTCCCTCTTCACCCCGTGACCGGGATCAAGGTTTAGTCCCCTTCATGATGCCAGGATCCGGGTCGGGAACAGCCCCGGGCTGACACTTCGCAAGTCGCTACTTAGGCAGCGAGGGCGAAGGAATCGCGCTTGGTGTTGGCGATTATTGGTTTCGGCGCGTGGTTTACGAGATCATTGCCGCTTCCTCGACACGCTTCCCCTGCTTCGACATCCGCTGTCGAAACCGATCATCCCCATGTTGATTTTTCAAAGTGCGCCCTCGGTGGGGTGCGTCGCCCATGGTACGTGACCGGCGGGCACGGTCGCCAGCGATTAACGCTCCTGGGCGCGCTGGCGGCGCTTCGCCGACGCGATGGCGCGGGCGGTCTCGCGCGTGTCCTGCTTCTCCCGGAGCGTCTGGCGCTTGTCGTACTCCTTCTTGCCCTTGGCGAGCGCGATCTCGCACTTGACCCGGCCGCCCAGGAAGTACAGCGCGAGGGGCACGATCGTGTGACCGGTCTCCGACGCCTTCTGCTCCAGCTTGTCGATCTCCGCCCGGTGCAGCAGCAGCTTCCGCTTCCGCTTCGCCGAGTGGTTGGTCCAGCTGCCCTGCATGTACTCGGGGACGTGGATGTTGTACAGCCACGCCTCGTGGTCCTCGATCTGGACGAAGCCGTCCACCAGCGAGGCCCGCCCCATCCGGAGCGACTTCACCTCCGTACCCATGAGCGCCACGCCCGCCTCGTACGTGTCGAGGATGAGGTAGTCGTGGCGCGCCTTCTTGTTCTGCGCGATGAGCTTGCGCTCCGGCCCCTTGTCCTGGGCCTTCTTGGCAGGCTTGCCCTGCACGTTGACGAGTCCCTTAGCCATAGTGCGGTCATTTTCGCACTACGAGCCCCCTCCGAGGCCACTCAATACCGTGCGGGCCCGCTCCTCCGCCCCTTCGTCGGCCGGCAGGTCGGGCGCGATGCCCCGCCCGTCGACGTCGTGCCCGGCGGGGGTGCGGTAGTGGCCCACGGTGAGCTCGGCGACCGAGCCGTCGGGCAGGGTGCTCGGCATCTGCACCGACCCCTTGCCGAAGGTGTTGGAGCCGACGGTGACCGCCCGGCCCCGGTCCTGGAGCGCGCCGGTGAGCAGCTCGGCCGCGCTCATCGTGCCGCCGTCGATCAGCGCGACCAGCGGCCTGCCGGTGTCGCCGCCCCGCTCCGCGTACAGGGCCCGCTGCTCGCCCTCGACGTCGTACGTGGCGACGAGGCCGCCGTCGAGGAAGGCGGAGGCGGCGACGGCCGCCTCGTCGACCAGGCCGCCGGAGTTCCCCCGCAGGTCGAGCAGGACGCCCGCGCCGGCCGGGGCGGTGCGGACGGCCTCCCGCACCCGGGCGCCGACGCCCTTGCTGAAGGCGGCGACCCGGATGACGACGGTCCGCGCGTCGGGGCGGGAGACGGTGACGGGATCGGTCGCGAGGCGCTCGCGGCGCAGGGTCTGGGTCCAGGTCATGCCGCCCCGCCGGACCCGCAGGACCACGGCCGAGCCGGCGACGCCGTCGCCGCGCAGCAGGGAGACCGTCTCGGAGACGGACAGCCCCTCGGTGGAGCGGCCGTCGACGGCGAGCAGCAGATCGCCGACCCGCACCCCGGCGCGCCCGGCGGGCCCGCCGTCGCGCACCCGGGTGACGCGGACCCCGCCGGAGGGGGTACCGCCCCGCTCCGCGGCCGCCGCCCCGGCGGAGAGGCCGACGCCGGTGTAGGCGCCGTCGAGGGACTGCTCGAACTCGGCGTACTCCCGCCGGTCGTAGACCGCGCCCCAGCGGTCGCCGCTGCGGCTGACGAACTCCTCCGCGGCCTGCTTGCCGGACTTGCCGTCGGCGACGGCCTCGGCGGCGGCGCGGTGGAGGGCCGCCCGGTCGAAGGCCGCGGCGTCCCCGGCACCGGGACGGGGCTCCCCGGCCCCGTCCTCCCGGGGCAGTGCGCCGGTCGCGGCTCCGGTGGCGAGGACGCCGGCGAAGACCAACGTGAGAACGGCCCCGCGGACGACACCGCGGGGCCGGAGACAGAGGGGCACGGAGCGATCCGGCATGGCGCCCACTCTAGGACAAGGCGGGGGCGTCCCCGGGGTTTTGGCCTCGGGACGCCAGTCGTCGCCGGTGGTCTCTTCTCACACCTTCAGGTACTTGCGCAGCGCGATGAACGCGGCCACGGACGGCATGAGCAGTCCGATGACGATCACCAGCGGCAGCTGGGCGAGGACCACGTCCCAGCCGATGAAGTTCACCAGCGGCATCTGTTCGGCCAGGTTGAGGCCGTGGTCGACCAGGAAGTACCGGCCGGCGACGAGCAGCACGCAGGCGAAGGCGCCGCCGATCAGTCCGGAGAACGCGGCCTCCATGATGAACGGCATCTGGATGTAGAAGCTGGAGGCGCCGACCAGCCGCATGATGCCGGTCTCGCGGCGGCGGCTGAAGGCGGAGACGCGGACCGTGTTGATGATCAGCATGAGCGCGATGACCAGCATGAGGAGCATCAGCGCGACGGCCGCGTAGTTGACGCTCCGCATCATGTTGAAGAGCGTCTCCAGGATGGAGCGCTGGTCCTGGACGGACTCGATGCCGTCCCGGCCGGCGAAGGCGGTGGCGACCACCTTGTACTTCTCCGGGTCCTTCAGCTTCACCCGGATCGACTCCTGCATCTGGTCCGGCGTGATGACGGACGCGATGGCGGTGTCGCCGTACTGCTCCTTGTAGTGCTTGAAGGCCTCCTCGGCCGTCTCGTGGATGACGTTCTCCACGATGTCCATCTTCTTCAGATCGGCCTGGATCTGCTCGCGCTGCTGCTTGGTGACGGCGCCCTTGGCGCACTTGGGCGAGGTCGAGGCGTCCGTCTTGTTGCAGAGGAAGATGGAGACGTTGACCTTGTCGTACCAGTAGTCCTTCATCGTGGAGACCTGCTCGCGCATGAGCAGGGCACCGCCGAAGAGGGCGAGCGACAGGGCCACGGAGACGATCACCGCGAAGGTCATCGTCAGGTTGCGCCGGAGGCCGACGCCGATCTCGGAGAGCACGAACTGAGCGCGCATGGTGTTCTGGTTCCCCCGCCGTCAGTGCTGGTAGCCGTAGACGCCGCGCGCCTGGTCGCGGACGAGGCGGCCCTTCTCCAGCTCGATGACGCGCTTGCGCATCTGGTCGACGATGTTCTGGTCGTGGGTCGCCATGACGACGGTGGTCCCTGTCCTGTTGATGCGGTCGAGCAGCTTCATGATGCCGACGGAGGTCTGCGGGTCGAGGTTGCCGGTGGGCTCGTCCGCGATCAGCAGCATCGGGCGGTTGACGAAGGCCCGCGCGATGGCGACGCGCTGCTGCTCACCACCGGACAGCTCGCCCGGCATGCGGTCCTCCTTGCCGCCGAGACCGACCAGGTCGAGCACCTGGGGCACGGCCTTGCGGATCTCGCCGCGCGGCTTGCCGATGACCTCCTGGGCGAAGGCCACGTTCTGGGCGACGGTCTTGTTCGGCAGCAGGCGGAAGTCCTGGAAGACGGTGCCGAGCTGGCGCCGCATGTGCGGCACCTTCCAGTTGGAGAGGCGGGCGAGGTCCTTGCCGAGGACGTGCACCTGCCCCGTGCTGGCGCGCTCCTCCCGCAGGAGCAGTCGGAGGAAAGTCGACTTTCCGGAGCCGGAGGAACCGACGAGGAAGACGAACTCCCCCTTCTCGATCTCCAGGGAGACTTCCCGGAGCGCGGGGCGGTTCTGCTTCGGATAGGACTTGGAGACGTTGTCGAATCGGATCACGGATGCACCACGGTCGGCCGGGAGTAGGTGTGCGTGACCTTACGCGAACCGGGAAGCCCCGCGCAGTCGCGGTCCTGGCTTGTGCGCTTTATCCTTTTTCGGCCTCCGGTGCGGGGCGGGGACGTTCGCGGCCGGGGCGCGCCGGAACCCCGCGGAGCTGGCACAGTGGTAGGGGGAACGTCCGGATCGTGCCGGGCGTTGTCCTGGTGTGAGCCCCGTGCGGGAGGAGGAGAGCGTATGACCTACGACCGACTGGTGTGCGCCAGCTGCGCGGCCCCGGTCGCCGAGGGTCGCTGCCCCGTCTGCCGGGCCAACCGCGAGCGCCTGGCACCGCAGGGGTTGTCCCCCGCGATGGTCCTGACGCTGGTGATCGCCCTGCTGGCGACGCTGGCACTGCTGGCCGCGGTCCGCACGGTGTAGGCGGCACACGAGCCGGAGAGCCGAACGACGAAGGGCCGGGGAGGAAGCCTCCCCGGCCCTTCTGCGCGCCGTGCCGGTCAGGCGGCGGCGCCGCGCCCGCCCGCGACGAGGCGCGGGAGGAAGCGGAAGCCGATGCCGCCGGCGATCATGGTGGCGGCACCGATGATCAGGAACGAGGTCTCGGCCGCACCGGTCTCGGCGAGCTCCTCCTTGGCCTCACCCTGCTGCACCGGCTGCGAGCCGGCCTGCTGGGTGTCGGTGTTGTTGTTCGAGCCGGTCGAACCGCCGGTGGCGTTCGAGCCGTCGGCGACGCACTCGACGCCGTCGAGCTCCACGGTGCAGGCGCCGGAACCGCCGTCGGTGGAGGTGCCACCGTCGGTCGAGGTGCCACCGTCGGTCGAGGAACCACCGGTCGTGCTGGTGGAGCCGGAGTCCGAGCCGGAACCGTTGCCGCCGTTGCCGTTCGACCCGTTGCCGTTGCCGTTCGAGCCATTGCCGTTGCCGTTGGAGCCGCTCGACGAGTTGCCGCCGTCGGTCGAGGCACCACCATCGGTGGACGCGCCACCGTCGGTGGACGCGCCGCCGTCGGTCGAGGCACCACCGTCGGTGGACGCGCCACCGTCGGTGGAGGCGCCGCCGTCGGTCGAGGCACCACCGTCGGTGGACGCGCCACCATCGGTCGAGGCACCACCATCGGTCGAGGCACCACCGTCGGTCGAAGCGCCACCGTCGGTGGACGCGCCACCATCGGTCGAAGCGCCACCGTCGGTCGAGGCACCACCGTCGGTCGAGGCACCACCGTCCGTGGACGCGCCACCATCGGTCGAAGCGCCACCGTCGGTCGAGGCACCACCGTCGGTGGACGCGCCACCGTCCGTGGAGGCACCACCATCGGTCGAAGCGCCACCGTCGGTGGACGCGCCACCGTCGGTCGAAGCGCCGCCGTCGGTGGACGCGCCACCGTCGGCGGAAGCGCCGCCGTCCTCGCCGCAGCCGATCGGGTCGACCTCACACGGCGGGTCGTCCTGCGGGGACGAGTAGGAGGCGATGTTGTCGTCGTTGCCGGCGCTGACCGCCTGCGCGGCGCCCGCCGCGGTCAGGGACGCACCGGCGATGATCACGGCACCGGCCGCGACTCGCGCCAGGCGGACTCGCGTCTTGTTGGTCATCTGGTTGCTACCCCCAGTAGCTTCATCTCGTCATGGGGCAGCGCCAGGGGCCCCGGGCACGGGGGGCGACATGGTTACTGGACCTGCCCCCCGTTCACACGCGCCCCAGATATGCGCATGCCATCCAGCCACCCTTCCGACTTTCCGATGCAGCGTCAAGGCCGTTGCGCGTGCGATGCCCGAAAGATCACCAGTTGGCCGTCATATGACGATGCAACTGTGACGTAAACCCTGAACTACGGGCTCTGCCACGCCAGTTCCCTTGTCGACAAAGCTCCCCGCTCACCCGCGAACCGCTTGCACCGGCGAACACGGGTGAACGCACAGGGCCCCGCACCGAGAGGTGCGGGGCCCTGAAACGAACGCTGCGGAGGACTACTTCGTCTGCTCCTGCTGCTTGCGCCAGCGGATGCCGGCCTCCAGGAAGCCGTCGATCTCGCCGTCCAGGACGGACTGCGGGTTGCCGACCTCGAACTCCGTCCGGAGGTCCTTGACCATCTGGTACGGGTGGAGGACGTAGGAGCGCATCTGGTTGCCCCAGGAGCTGCCGCTGTCCTTGAGGGCGTCCATCTTCGCCCGCTCCTCCTGGCGCTGACGCTCGAGCAGCTTGGCCTGGAGGACGTTCATGGCGCTCGCCTTGTTCTGGATCTGGGAGCGCTCGTTCTGGCAGGAGACCACGATGCCGGTCGGGAGGTGCGTGATGCGCACGGCCGAGTCGGTGGTGTTGACGCCCTGGCCGCCGGGGCCCGAGGCGCGGTACACGTCGACCCGCAGGTCCGACTCCTCGATCTCGACGTGGTCCGAGGACTCGACGACCGGGAGGATCTCGACGCCCGCGAAGGAGGTCTGGCGGCGGCCCTGGTTGTCGAAGGGCGAGATGCGCACCAGGCGGTGGGTGCCCTGCTCGACGGAGAGGGTGCCGTAGGCGTACGGGGCCTTGACGACGAAGGTGGTCGACTTGATGCCGGCCTCCTCCGCGTACGAGGTCTCGTAGATCTCGGTCGAGTAGCCGTGGCGCTCGGCCCAGCGCAGGTACATGCGCTGGAGGCGCTCGGCGAAGTCGGAGGCGTCGACGCCGCCGGCCTCGGCGCGGATGTTGACCAGCGCCTCGCGCGCGTCGTACTCGCCGGAGAGGAGGGTGCGGACCTCCATCTCGTCGAGCGCCTTGCGCACGGCGGCGAGCTCGGTCTCGGCCTCGGCGCGGGTGTCCGCGTCGTCCATCTCCTCGGCGAGGTCGAAGAGCACGCCGAGGTCGTCGATGCGACCCCGCAGCGCCTCGGCCTTGCGGACCTCGGCCTGGAGGTGCGAAAGCTTGCTCGTGATCTTCTGCGCCGCCTCCGGGTCGTCCCAGAGGGACGGGGCCGCGGCCTGCTCTTCGAGCACGGCGATGTCGGCCCTCAGCTTGTCGAGGTCCAGGACGGCCTCGATCGACCCCATGGTCGAGGAGAGGGACTTCAGCTCTTCGGATACATCGACGACTGCCACGCGTCCAGCGTAACGGCTCCGGGCCCGGAGCCGAACCTGCGGCCGCCCGCCTGTGGACGACCGGCTCCCGGGCGGCCCGCCTGTGGACGACCGGAGTCAGGGCCGCGCGGGCTGCGAGGTGGGCCGGGAGTCCTGGGGCGGGGCCCCGTCCTCCCCGGCCAGCGCCAGATAGCCGCCGACCCCGAGCGCGCCCGCGGCCACCGCGGCCGCGAGGCCGAGGGCGATCCGGCGCTTGCGGACGGCGCCGGACCTGTTGCGGGCCGAGCCGGGGCGGCGGGCACCGGCCGGACGCGGGGCGCGGGCGGTGCCGTGCGGACCGCCGGAGAGCTCCTCCGGGCCCGGCACGCGCATGGAGGTGTGGGTGTCGCGGTGCGAGTCGGCGGAGGCGCCGGGCACCAGCGGGACGGCCGCGCGGCGGCGGCCGGTCTCCGCGGGCGCGGCGGTGGAGGTGGCGTACGCCGGGTCCTCGTACGGCTCCGGGGGCGCGGGCTCGGCGTCGGGCTCGTCCACGTCCAGCGGCGGGATGCCCTTGAGCAGCGGCAGGACGTCGGCGAGGCGGGCGGCCAGCTCGGAGGCGCGCAGCCGGGAGGCGGGGGCCTTGGCGAGGCACTGGACGAGCAGCTGCCACAGCTCCTCGGGGATGCCGGGGAGCGGGACGACGGTCTCGGTGACGTGGCGGCGCAGGACCGCGCCCGGGTGGCCGCCGCCGAAGGGGGTGAAGCCGGCCAGCAGCTCGTACAGGACGGTGGCGAGCGCGTAGATGTCGACGGCGGCGCGGGGCGGCAGGCCCTCGACGATCTCGGGGGCGAGGTAGTCGGGGGTGCCGATGATCCGGGTGGCCTTGGTGCGGCCCGGGGTGTCGATGAGTTTGGCGACGCCGAAGTCGGTGAGGAGGGCGGGGTGGGCTCCGCCGGGGCCGAGCGGGCCCTCCATGTCGAGGAGGATGTTCTCCGGCTTGACGTCCCGGTGGACGACGCCGGCCGCGTGGGCGGCGGCGAGGCCCTCGGCGACGTCGCGGATGATCGCGACGGCTGCCTCGGGCGCGAGCCGGCGCTCGCGGTCCAGGCGGGTGCGCAGGTCGGTGCCGCGGACCAGGTCCATGACGAGGGCGAGGTCGTTGCCGTCGACGACGAGGTCGCGGACCTTCACCACGCGCGGGTGGTCGAGTCCGAGCAGGGCGGTCCGCTCCTGCACGAAGCGGCCGACGAGTTCCTGGTCGGAGGCCAGGTCCTCGCGCAGCAGTTTGACGGCGACGGGGCCTTCGGGCCCCTCGCCGAGCCACACCGTTCCGGCGCTGCCCCGCCCGAGGATCTGGTGGGTGGTGTAGCGGCTGCCGATGTTCCGTGCCAAGACTGCTCCCTCAGCGGCTGCGGTTCGCGTCAAAGTTACGCGTCCCGGGCCGCCGGACGTCACTTCCGGAGCGAAATCACCCCTCGGAAGTCGATAAATCGGCAGTACGACCCCGTTTCGGCGGTCGTACTGCCCCTCGTGCCGCCCGGAGGCGGGGGCGGCTACTGGCCGGTGCCGCCCGATCCGCCGGTCCCGGTGGACTCGCCGATGGTCGAGACCCAGTCGGTGACGGTGGAGATGCCGTCGCCGATCGCCTCCCAGTAGCCCTTGCCCTGGGCGATCCAGTCCTGGAGCGGGGTGAGCTCCCAGATCAGCCAGCCGGCCACCACGAAGAGGACGATCATGACCAGGCAGCCCTTGAGGCAGCCGAGGCCGGGGATCCGCACCGGGTTGGCGCTGCGGCGGCGCGGCTCGCGCGGGGCGGGCGGCTGGGCCTGCGGCCGCTGGGGCTGCTGCGGCTGCGCGTACTGCTGCTGCGGGGGCTGCGGGGGCGCGTACTGCTGCGGCGCGGGCTGCTGCTGGTACTGCTGCGGCGCGGGCCGCTGGGGCGCCGGGCGCTGCTGCTGGTACGGCGGCGGCTGCTGCGGCTGCTGGTACTGCTGCGGCTGCTGCTGGTGGGGCGGCTGCTGGTACTGCTGCTGCGGGGGCCCCTGCTGGTACGGCGGGGCCTGCGGCGGCTGCTGCGGGCGGCGCGGGGGCCGACGGCGCAGCGGGTCCTCGGCGGGGTCCAGGTACTGCACCTGGGTCTGCTCGTTGCGGTCCCGGGCGGCCCGGAGCTGGGTCTGCCAGGGGTGCGGGTCCTCCGCCGGCGGGTTCGCCGGCATGGCCGGCATGACGGCGGTCGGGTCCGCCGCCCCGGCGGGGCCGCCGGTCGGCAGGACCGTGGTGGGGTCGGCGGCGCCGGCCGGCCCGCCGGTGGGCAGGACGCTGGTGGCGGCGCCCGGGTCGAACCGCCCGCCCGGGCCGGCCGGCAGCACCTGCGTGGGGTCCGCCGCGCCGGGGGTCTGCGGGACCGGCGCCGGGTCGGGGTCCGGGGCCAGGAGGGCGCCGACGCCCTCGGCGGCCTCGATCTGGGCGGGCGAGGAGTGGACGCCGATGCCGGCGGCGACCGTGCGCAGGCCGCGCGCCAGGTTGACCGCGCTGGGGCGCCGGGCGGGGTCCTTGCTGAGGCAGCGCTCGATGACCGTCCACAGGGGCGCGGGCACGGTGGAGGGGCGCCGGGGCTCCTCGCTGAGGTGCATGTGGAGGACTTCGAGGGCGGTGCCGCCGGCGAACGGCGGACGGCCGGTCACGAGCTCGTACAGGAGGATGCCGGCGCCGTAGATGTCGACGGCGGAGGTCTGCGGGCGGCCCTCGGCGGACTCCGGCGCCACGTACGCGGGCGTGCCGACGAACTCGTGGGTGCGGGTGAGGCCGGGGGAGTCGGCGAGCCGCGCGATGCCGAAGTCGGTCAGCATCGGGTGCATCGCGCCGTCCCGCTCGGCGACCAGCACGTTGGCCGGCTTGAGGTCGCGGTGGACGACCCCGTCGGCGTGGCTGGCGGCGAGCGCGTCGGCGATCTGCGCGGTGAGCAGGGCGGCGGCGACCGGGGTCAGCGGGCCGTTCTCCCGCAGGTAGCGGTGGAGGTCGGGGCCCTCGACGAGGTCCATGACCAGGGCCAGGACGTCGCCCTCGACCACCAGGTCGCGGGTGCGCACGATGTTCGGGTGCGTGAGCCGGAGGAGGACGGACCGCTCGCGCAGGAAGCGCATCACGATGTCCGCGTCGTTGGCCAGCTCCTCCTTGAGGACCTTGATCGCGACGGTCTCGCCGGGCTGTCCGGGCACGGCCGCCTCGGCGCCCGCCGTCTCCCGCTGGCGGGCTCGCCAGACGGTGCCCGTGGCGCCGCGGCCGAGCGGCTCCTCGAGCAGGTACTTGCTGCCGATTGGCCGCACGTCACGCGCTCCCTGCTGATCGTGGTCCTGGGTGGCCGGTTCCCGCTCGGTGGGCCGAGCCGGGTCCCGGAGACCTGTTCGTCTCTGTTGTGACCCGTCCGGGTGTCCGACCCACTCTAGTGCCGCCGAACGGGTCACAGCCCGGTCGTCCACAGGCCTTTCTCCGTCGGCGTGTGCGAACCCGGAGGGCCGCCGGGCCGCCTTCCGGGCCCGTCGGTGGTCACCGCCGGAATCCCACCCGGATTCCGGCCCAACTTGTCCGGAAGAAGACGCTCCTCCGGGCGGGATGGTTGCCGCACCGGCCCGGCGGTCCGGGTCGACCTGGCGTTTTCGCGTCACGCCCGGCGGTTCCGGACGACCGTTCAAGATCACTTCGGGCCGACCCGGCGGCGGGTTGTCCGCGGCAGGTGCGAGGATGCCTCCAGCACGTCGTGCAGGTGGGGTCGGGAGCCCCCGCGCCGTGCAGACCTGTACCGGGCGACGCGTCCGTGCCGGGTGGGGGGTGACACGGGGCGGTCCCCTGCCGGGCATGTCGCGCAGAAGGGACCGCTGACGGCGATGCAGATCCGGTTGACCGTCCTCGCGCCGCACGCCGGCCACGGCGCCGGGCGCGCCTGCGACGTGCTCGTCACGGCCCCCGCGGGCACGGCGCTGTCCGCCGTGGCCTCGAACCTCGCCGCCGCCGTCACCGGCCCCGACGCGGCCGGCACCGGCACCCCCGTGCTGTACGCGGGCGCGGAGCGGCTGGACGCCCGCCGCTGCGTGCTGGGCGAGCCGCCGCTGGTCGACGGGGCGGTCCTCGCGCTCCACACCCCCGATCCGGACGACCGGGCCGGTCTCGACGCCACCGCCTCCTCCGCCGCCCGGCTCCACGTCGTCGCCGGTCCCGACGCGGGCGGGGTGCACCTGCTGCACGGCGGGGCGATCCGGATCGGCCGCTCCGTGGAGGCGGACGTCCCGCTGGACGACCCGGACGTCTCCCGCTCCCACTGCACGGTGACCGTCGCCGGGGACGGCCGGGTCACCGTCGCCGACCTCGGTTCGACCAACGGCACGACCCTCGACGGCGCCCCCGTCGGCGACCGCCCGGTCCGGCTGCGCCCCGGCGCGCTGCTCCGGCTCGGCGAGTCCACCCTGCGCCTCACCCTCCCCGACGGCGCCGCGGCGGACACCGGGACGCTGCCCACGGCCCCCGACGGGGAGGGCCACCTCCGGGTGCCCCCGCCGGAGCCCGGGACCCTCGCGGACCCGGACGGCGGCGCGTGGTCCGACCGCTCCCCCGGGCCCGAGGCGGCCGCTCCCGGCCGGACCGCCGTACGGGAGGGCGCCCCGGCCCCCTCCTCCTGGACCGGGCACGGCCCCGAGACGCACGGCGCGGCGCGGGGCGTGCCGCTCGCGGACGCCTGGCCGGACGCCGGGCACGCGCGGGCGGGCGACCCCGAGGGCGGTGACGGCGGCGCGGCGCACAGCCGCGTCCGCACGGCCCCCGACGGCGGCGACCCGGCCACCCGCAGGACCGGCCGGCGCGGGCTCGGCGCCTGGGCGCGGCGGATCGCGGGCGGCCGCGAGGCGGAGCCCGCGCCCGGCGCCCCGGTGTCCCCGGACGCCCCCGGCACGGACCGGCCCGAGGCGCCCGGCACCACCGCCGCGCCCGACACCTGGCCCGATCCGGCGGCCGTCCTGCTCACCGCGCTCGGCCCCGGCCCCCGGCTGTGGGAGCGGACGCCGGGCCACCCCGAGTCCCTGGCGGTCCGGCTCGGCACCGCCGACCGGGCGGAGCTGTCAGGCGTCCCCGTGACCGTCGGGCTGCGCGAGGCCGGCTCCCTGGGCCTGGCCGGGCCCGCGGACCGGCTGTCCGGCCTGGCGCGGGCGGTGGTGGCCCAGCTGGCGGCCCTGCACTCCCCCGCCGACCTGGAGATCGTCCTCGTCAGCGCCGACCGCAACCGCCCCCTGGAGGAGCGGCGGCGCGCCTGGGGCTGGCTCGGCTGGCTCCCGCACGTGCGGCCCGCGCACGGCCAGGACTGCCGGCTCCTCCTCGCGTACGACCGCGAGCAGGCCCAGGCGCGGACGGCCGAGCTGACCCGGCGGCTCGACGACGGCCCCCTCGGGCCCGGCTGGGCCAGCGCGGACCGGGCGGCGGTCGCGGAGGCGGCCGCGCGCCACACGGGTCCGGCGACGGTCGTCGTCGTGGACGGCGACCCCGGCACGGCGGCGCTGCGGGAGACGGTGGCCCGGCTCGCCGGGGCCGGCGCGGCGGCGGGCATCCACCTGATCTGCCTGGCCGAGGCGCCCTCGGCCTCCCCGGCCTCGCCGGTCGCCGCCACCTACGAGACGGCCTGCGCGGCCTCCCCGGCCTTCCGCGAGTGCGGGGCGGCGGTCCTCCTGAGCGGGGACGTGGCGACGGCGCTGCGGCTGCTGCGGACGTCCGGCGGGCGGGCCGCGGGCCACGGCACGGTCGGAGTGGTGGACGCGGTCTCGGTCGCCTGGGCGGAGCGCTTCGGGCGGGCGCTGGCCCCGCTGCGCACGGACGCGGCGTCGGCCGCCCCCGGCCGGGCCGCCGCGCTGCCGCCGTCGTCCCGGCTCCTGGACGAGCTGGGCCTGGCCCGGGCCACGCCCGCGTCCCTGATGGCCCGCTGGGCGTCGGCCGGGGAGGGCACGGCCGTCCTCGGCGCGGGCCCGCGCGGCCCGCTCGCCGTCGACCTCACGGCGGAGGGCCCCCACCTGCTGATCGAGGGCCCGGCGGGCAGCGGCCGCACGGAGCTGCTGCGCGCCGTCGCCGCCTCCCTCGCGGCCGGCGCCCGCCCCGACCGGCTCGGGCTGCTCCTGGTGGACGGCGCCGGCGGCGAGCGGGGCGAGGGCCTCGCGGCCTGTACGGAGCTGCCGCACGTCACCGAGCACCTGGTGGCGTCGGACCCGGTCCGGATGCGGGAGTTCGCGCAGGCACTGGGCGCGGAGCTGAAGCGCCGCGCGGAGCTCCTCGGCGACGCGGACTTCGCCGACCGCCGCACCACCCGCGCGGTGGTCGGCCAGCGGGCCCCGAGCGCCGCCGAGGCGGTCCCGCAGGGCGTCCGGGCGAGCCTCCGGCTCCCCGACGCGACGGAGCTCGGCGACCGTCCGAGCGGCCGCACCCTGCGCACGGGCGCGGGCGCGGTCGGCGACAGCCCGCCGGGGGTCCGCACGCCGTACCAGGGCGCGGAGGGGGCGGCGGACCGCGCCCCGGTCCGCGTCCCCCGCCCCGCCGGCGCCCCCGACGAGCTCCCGGCCACCCCCAGCGACCGGCTCGGCGGCCGCGCCCCCGTGGGCGACCTCCCCGCCGCCTTCGCCACCCGCCCCGGCGGCCGCGCCGTCCCCCACCAGGTCGCGCCCGACGCCCCCGGCACCGCGAGCGGCCGTACGCCGTACCCGGGCGCGGGAGACGTCCGGGGCGGCACGAGCGGGCGCACGGCACACCCCGGTACGGGTGACGTGTCCGGTGCCGCGAGCGGCCGTACGCCGTACCCCGGCCCGGGGGATCTGCGCGGCGCCGCGAGCGGGCGCACGGCGTACCCCGGTACGGGTGACGTCCAGGGGGCGGCGAGCGGGCGCACGGCGTACCCGGGGCCGGGGGATCTGCGCGGCGCCGCGAGCGGCCGCACGCCGTACCCGAGGGCGGGCGACGCGGCCGGCGGGCGGAGCCCGTACCCCGGCACCGAGGACGTGACCGGCACGTCGAGCAGCCGCACGCCGCACCCGGGCGCCTCCGGTCCCTCCCGGACGCCGAGCGCGCGCACGCCCTACCCGGGCACGAACGACGCGGCCGGCGGCCGGACCGCGCACTCCGGTGCGGGCGACGTGTCCGGCGCGGCGAGCGGGCGCACGGCGTACCCGGGGGCTGCCGACGTCCAGGGCGCCGCGAGCGGCCGGACCGCGCACCCCGGCGCGGGGGACGTCTCCGGCGCGGCGAGCGGGCGCACGGCGTACCGGGGCGCGACCGACGTCGCCGGGGCCGCGAGCGGGCGCACCGCCCACCCCGGGTCCGGGGACGTCCCGGCGCCGTCGAGCGGGCGGCTCGGGGAGCGGACGGCGACCAGCGGCCGCACGCTACGGGCCGACGACGGCCCCGCGCCGGTCGACGAGCGGAGCAGCGCGCGCGTGCCCCGGCCGGGGAGCGAGGAGGACCACCTCCCGCGCGCCGTCGCCGCGAGGGTGCCGCTGCCGCGGCTCGTCGTGCTCGTGGACGACTTCGACGCCCTCGTCGCCCCCGCCCTCGGTGCTTCGGGCCGGCCCGCCGCCGGGTCCGTCGTCCGGGCCCTGGAGGCGATCGCGCGCCACGGCGAGCGGCTCGGGGTGCACCTGGTCGCGACCTCGGCCCGCCCGGACCGGACCGTCGACACCGACCTGGCGCACGGGGCCCGGCTCCGCGTGGTGCTGGACGCGCCGGCGAGCGTGCAGGGCCCCGACGTCCCGGCTCCCGGCCGGGGCCGGCTGGGGCACCCGGACGGACGGGTGACGCCGTTCCAGGCGGGCCGCATCACGGGCCGGATCCCCCGGACGGCGACGCTGCGGCCGACGGTCGTCCCGCTGGAGTGGGAGCGGATGGGCGACCCGCCCGCCCGCCGCCCGGTCCGCGAGCTGGGCAACGGCCCGACGGACCTGGCCCTGCTGGCGAGCGCGCTGGACCGCGCGGCCCGCTCGGTGGAAGCCGCCCCGGTCCCCCCGCTCGGCCACGCCTGACCCCACGCCCGACTCCGGCCGCGGTCCGGCCGGAGTCGGGTCCGGCCGGACCCGAGCCAAGGCGGAGTCTGCGTCTGCGTCTGCGCCGGGGCACGCCGTGTCCCGGCCCGGCCGTACCCGGCACGACCGGGCCCGCGACCCCATGCCACCGACCCCGTGCCACCGACCCCGTGTCCGACGGGCGGGCGAGCGAGCGGCCTGAGGCCGAGCGCCGGGCGCCTGACAGCCGTGCGCCGGGCGCCGATCCGGCTGGCGGCCGGACGGCGCCTGGCGGCCGAACGGCGGCTGGCGGCCGAACGGCGGCCGGCGGCCGAACGGCGGCCGGCGGCCGAACGGCGGCCGGCGGCCGAACGGCGAAGCACCGAGCGGCCGGATGTCAGGGTGCCGGGCTGCCGACGGCCCGACGGCCGAGCGCCGGACGACGGGGCACCGGACGGCCAGGCACCGCATGAGCCCAGGCACCCGGAGCCGCCCGGCGGTGCCCGAAGGCCCCCGAAAGCCGCCCGGTGGCGCCCGAAAGCCGCCGACAGCTCCCGACAGTCCGTGAAAAGGCCGGGCCTCCCCTTCCGGCGGTGGTCGGGGGCGCGTCAGGCCCGGGCGCCGCGTGGCGTCGGCGCGGGTCCGTGGGGACCGCGGCGGCACCGCGGATGCCGGGCGCGCCGGTTCACGCGCCCGGCGTGAGCGTCCGCAGGGCCGCGACCGCCGCGCGGGCGAGTTCGTCGGCGTACCCCTTCGGGGGGTCGGTGCGGACCACGACGAGGCGCCAGTAGAGGGGGCCGACGACGAGGTCGAGGGCGAGGGCGGGGTCGGTGCCCTCGGGGAGCTCGCCGCGGGCCACCGCCTCCCGGACGATCTGGGCGACGACGCCCTCCTGTCCGTCCAGGAGCGCCGAGCGGACCGGTTCGGCGATCTCGGGCTGCCGGGCGGCCTCGACGAGGAGTTCGGGGATCACCTGAGAGGCGATCGGGTGGCGCAGGGCGTGCGACGCGACGGCGAGGAGGGCGCGTACGTCGCCCTCCAGGGAGCCCGTGGCGGGCGCCGGCAGGCCCTGTGCGGCGACGGCGCCGACGAGGTCGAGGACGAGCGCGAGCTTGGACTTCCAGCGCCGGTAGACGGCGGTCTTCCCGACGCCCGCGCGGCGCGCGATGCCCTCGATGGACATCCGGGCGAAGCCGACGGCGGCGAGTTCCTCGAAGACGGCCTCGCGGATGGCCTCGGTGACGTCCTCGCGGAGCACGGCGGCTCCGGCGGGGGCGCGACGGGGCGTGGGAGTGCTCATGGACGGCATCCTAACCGGCGACGACGTCACGACGATACGGTTGCGTTCCGACGCGAGGCGCCCTACCCTCCCCTTCAAGCATCGATACGCAGACGTACCGACGCAACGAGATCGTCCCGTCGATTCGGAATCCTCCGGCACGACGGACCCCACCCCGCACCCTCCGTCGAAAGCGCCCGCACGTGACCCGGACACTGCCCCCGCCGTCGACCCCGCCCACGGCTGCGACCCCACCCACGGCCACGGCCGCGCCCCCGGCCTCCGCGCCGGCCCCGCCGACGCCCACCGGCGAGGAGCTCCAGGCCCTCGCCCGCCGCCACGGCCTGACCGTGAGCGGCGCCCGGCCACCGCTGGCGGAGTACGTCCGGCAGCTCTGGTCCCGCCGCGACTTCATCACCGCCTTCGCGACGGCCCGGCTGACCGCCCAGTACAGCCAGGCCCGGCTCGGGCAGGCGTGGCAGCTGATGACCCCGCTGCTCAACGCGGCCGTCTACTACCTGATGTTCGGCGTCCTGCTGAACGTCCAGCACGGCATCCCGGACTACCTCCCGTTCCTCCTGACCGGCGTCTTCGTGTGGACCTTCACCGCCAACACGCTCACCGCCGGCACCCGCGCGATCAGCGGCAACCTCGGCCTGGTCCGCGCCCTGCACTTCCCCCGCGCGAGCCTCCCCCTCTCGCTCGCCCTGCTCCAGCTCCAGCAGCTGCTCGTGTCGCTCGCCGCGCTCGTCGTGATCCTGTTCTGCTTCGGCGAGTTCCCGACGTGGAGCTGGCTGCTCGCGGTGCCGGCGATCGCGCTCCAGGCCCTCTTCAGCACCGGCGTCTCGCTCGCCCTCGCCCGGCTCGCCGCCCGCACCCCGGACATCAGCCAGCTGATGCCCTTCGTGCTGCGCACCTGGATGTACGGCTCGGGCGTGATGTGGTCGCTCGGGCGCCTGGCGGCGAGCGACCGCTTCCCGGACCCCCTCGTGCTCCTCCTCCGCTGCAATCCGGCGGCGGTCTACATCGACCTCGTCCGCTTCGCCCTCGTGGGGAGCTTCACCGCGGACGACCTGCCGCCCCACGCGTGGGCGCTGGCCGCCGGCTGGGCGGTCCTCGCGTTCGCGGGCGGTTTCCTCTGGTTCTGGAAGGCGGAGGAGGCGTACGGCCGTGGCTGACGACACGACACCGCCCCCGGCGGCACCGCACGCACGCCCCACCCCCACCGCCCCCACTGCTCCCTCTGCCATCGCAGACCCCACCGTCATCGCCGACCGCGTCCACATCGCCTACACCGTGGCGACCGGAGCCGCCGGCAGCCGCCGCGTCCACGCCGTGAAGGGCGTCTCCTTCGTCGCCCGGCGCGGCGAGGCGATTGGCCTGATCGGTTCGAACGGATCGGGGAAATCCACCCTCCTGAAGGCCATCGCGGGCCTCCAGCCGGTGGAGAGCGGCGCCGTCTACACCCGCGGCCGCCCCACCCTCCTCGGCGTCGACGCGGCCCTGATGGGCGACCTCTCCGGCGAGCGGAACGTGATCCTCGGCGGGCTCGCCATGGGCCTGAGCCGGTCCGAGATCGAGTCCCGCTACGACGAGATCGTCGACTTCTCCGGCCTCTCCGACGGCAGCCGGCCCCCACGGCCCCACCCCGGCCCCGGCCCCGGTTCCGCCCCCCGGCCACGCCTGCGCCTGCGCCCCCGCCGCCGCACCCCCGGATCCTCCGGTCCCGACGACGACCCCCTCTCCCGCCCCCTGCGCACCTACTCCGCCGGCATGGGCGCCCGCCTCCGCTTCGCGATCTCCGCGACGGCCCGGCGCCACGACGTGCTCCTCGTCGACGAGGCCCTGGCCACCGGGGACGCCCGCTTCCAGCGGCGCAGCCGCCGCCGGATCGACGAGCTGCGGGCCGAGGCGGGCACGGTCTTCCTGGTGGCCCACTCGCACGCGACCATCCGGGACACCTGCGACCGGGCCCTCTGGCTGGAGGCGGGGACGCTGCGGGGGGACGGGCCGGCGGACGAGGTGGTGGCGGCGTACGAGGAGTTCACCAGGACGGGTGCCCCACAAGGGGACAAGTAAGGCATACCGCCCGTCACGGACCTAAGGTCGGAGCGTGACGACGCCCGATCGCCCCCGCTCCCGCGCCTCCGGTCCCACGGCCCCCGCACCCTCCTCGCTCACCCGCTCGCCCTTCGAGTCGGACACCTTCACGTCCGCCACCTTCGTCACCGTCGGGCACGGCCCCGCCCTCGCCCTCGCGGCGGTCTGGCTGCTCACCCGCGTGGGCATGCTGGTGCTGCTCGCCGGCGACAGCCTCGGCATCGGCGGGGTCGGCCACGAGGTGCAGCTCCTCTACCGCTACTGGTACGGCCTCTTCGCCGACGGCACCTTCCCGCCCTCGGACCCCACCTGGCAATACCCGCCGGGCGCCGGCCTCGTGATCATGGCGCCGGGGCTGCTCATGCCCTGGCTCGGCTACACCCAGGCGTTCATCGCGCTGACCCTGCTCGCGGACGCGGCCGTCACCCTCGGCCTCGCCCTCGCCGACCGCTCCCGGCTCACCCACGGCGCCTGGTACTGGGTCTGCGCCCTGCCGCTCCTCCTCCACCTGCCGCTCGCCCGGTACGACGTGCAGGCCACCGCCCTCGCCGTCCTCGCGCTGCTGCTGCTCAAGGGCCGCTCCCCCGCCGCCCACCGCCTCGGCGGGGCGCTCGCGGGGCTCGGCGCGATGGTCAAGGTGTGGCCGGCGCTCGCGCTGATCGGCACGCCCCGGGGGCGTACCACCCGCGAGGCGTGGACGGCCGCCGCCGTCACCGCCGTCACCCTCCTCGGCGTCCTCGCGCTCTGCTTCTCCGAGTCGCTCGGCTTCCTGCGCCAGCAGGGCGCCCGGGGCATCCAGATCGAGTCCCTGGGCGGCACCGCGCTCGCCCTCGCCGGCGCGGCCGGGATCTGGCCGGGGGCGCCGGAGATCCGCTACGGGGCCTACGAGTACACGGGCCCGTACGTCTCCACCCTCGGCCACCTCTTCCTGCTGCTGACCGTCACGGCGCTCCTCTGGCTGGTCCTCTGGCGGCTCCGCGCCACCCGCTGGAGCGACGCCACCCCGCTCGACGCGGCCCTCGCCGCCGTCCTGCTCTTCACCGTGACGAGCCGGGTGATCAGCCCCCAGTACCTGGTCTGGCTGCTCGGGCTCGCCGCCGTCTGCCTGACCTCGCGCCGGACCGTGATGCGCCCGGTGGCGCTGCTGCTGCTCCCCGCGGCGGCCCTCAGCTCCCTCGCGTACCCCGTGCTCTACGCGGAGGTCGTCGCCGGCACCCCCGTCGGGCTGACCGTGATGGTCCTGCGCAACGCCCTCCTCCTCGCCGCGGCCGCGGTCGCCGCCCACCGCCTGTGGCGGGCCACGGTGACCCCCGTGGAGGAATGACGGAGCCCCCTGGACGGAAACGGGCGGGGACCCGCGTGCGGGAACGGGCGCGCCCCCGCAGGGAACCGGGCGGAGGCCCGTGCGGAAACGGGCGAAGGCCCCGCCGGACAGGACGTCCGGCGGGGCCTTCGAGGAACAGCGGCCTCCGGGGCGCGGCGGTCCCGGAGGACCGGCGGCCCCGGAGGACCGGCGTCAGCCGTGCGTCCGCAGCAGCGCGCGCATCGTCCGCATGGCCACCGACAGGTTCGCCAGGTCGAAGGTGTCCGAGCCCTGGATCTCCTCCAGGGTCGTCCGCGCGCGGCCCAGGATCGCCGCGTTCGTCTCCTCCCACGCCTTGAAGCGCTCCTCCGGCGTCGAGGCGCCGTTGCCGGCGGCCAGGACGTCCGAGGTCAGCGCCGCGTGGGCGGCGAAGAGGTCCTCGCGGATGGAGGCGCGGGCCATGGACTGCCAGCGGTCGGCCCGCGGCAGCTCGATGATCCGGTCCATCAGGTCGGTGATGCTCAGCCGGTCGGCCAGGTCGTAGTAGACCTCGGCGACGGCCAGCGGGTCCTTCTCCATGCGGTCGGCGATCGCGACGATGTCGAGCGTCGGGAAGGCGGACGAGAAGCCCGCGACGCGCGCGGCCAGCTCCTCCGGGACGCCGAAGCCGGTCAGCTCGTCGAGGATCGAGCGGTACCACTCCGCGTCCGAGCCGCGCACCAGCTCCGGCAGCCGCTCCCAGACCTGCTCGACGCGCTCGGCGAAGAACTCGATGGTCTCGCCGATCGCGAGCGGCTGCGGCCGGTTGTTGAGCAGCCAGCGGGTGCCGCGCTCGACGAGCCGGCGGGAGTGCAGCCGCATCCGGGTCTGGACCTCGGCCGGGACCACGTTGTCGAGGGCCTCGACGGCGTCCCAGACCTCGCCGAGCCGGAAGATGGCCCGGGCCGCGGTCTGGGCCCGCACGATCTCCTCCATCGACGCGCCGGTCTCCTCGCGGAGGCGGTGCAGGAAGGTGGAGCCGCCGGTGTTGACGGTGTCGTTGACCAGGACGGTCGTGATGATCTCGCGGCGCAGCGCGTGCCCGTCGACGGCCTCGCCGAACTTCTCGCGCAGCAGCGTCGGGAAGTAGGCGTGGAGCAGGCCGGCCAGGTACGGGTCGTCGGGCAGCTCGGTGCCGATCAGCTCGTCGGCCACCGTGATCTTGGTGTAGGCGAGGAGGACGGCGAGCTCGGGCTGGCTGAGGCCCTTCTCGTTGTTGAGCAGCTCGCGGATCTGCCGGTCGTTGGGCAGGAACTCCAGCGAGCGGTCGAGCGCCCCGTCGCGGCCCAGGCGGCGCATGAAGCGCTGGTGGGCGTGGAGCAGGGAGGGCGACTGGGCGACCGCGTTGGCGAGGGCGGTGTTCTGCGCGTAGTTGTTGCGCAGGACGAGCCGGCCGACCTCGTCGGTCATCTCGGCGAGGATCCTGTTGCGCTGCTTGACGGTCATGTCGCCCTCGGCGACGAGCCCGTTGAGCAGGATCTTGATGTTGACCTCGTGGTCGGAGGTGTCGACGCCGGCGCTGTTGTCGATGGCGTCGGTGTTGATCTTGCCGCCCTCGCCCTCGGGTCCGCCGGCGCGGGCGAACTCGATGCGGCCGAGCTGGGTGGCGCCGAGGTTTCCGCCCTCGCCGACGACCTTGGCGCGGACGTCCTGGCCGTCGACGCGGATGGCGTCGTTGGCCTTGTCGCCGACCTCCGCGTTGGACTCGGCGGAGGACTTCACGTAGGTGCCGATGCCGCCGTTCCACAGCAGGTCGACGGGCGACTGGAGGATCGCCTTCATCAGCTCGGCCGGGGTGAGCTTGGTGACGCCCTCCTCGATGCCGAGCGCGGCCCGCATGTGGGCGTTGACCGGGATCGACTTCGCGGTGCGCGGGTGGATGCCGCCGCCCGCGGAGAGCAGCGAGGGGTCGTACTCCGCCCAGGAGGAGCGGGGCAGGTCGAAGAGGCGGCGGCGCTCGGCGTACGAGGTGGCCGCGTCCGGGTTCGGGTCGATGAAGATGTGGCGGTGGTCGAAGGCCGCGACGAGGCGGATGTGCTCGGAGAGCAGCATGCCGTTGCCGAAGACGTCGCCGGACATGTCGCCGACGCCGACGACGGTGAAGTCCTCGGTCTGGGTGTCGTGGCCCAGCTCGCGGAAGTGCCGCTTGACGGACTCCCAGGCGCCGCGGGCGGTGATGCCCATGCCCTTGTGGTCGTAGCCGGCGGAGCCGCCGGAGGCGAAGGCGTCGCCGAGCCAGAAGCCGTACGACTCCGCGACGCCGTTGGCGATGTCGGAGAAGGTGGCGGTGCCCTTGTCGGCGGCGACGACGAGGTAGGTGTCGTCCTCGTCGTGGCGGACCACGTCGACCGGGGGCACGACCTCGCCGGCGACCAGGTTGTCGGTGATGTCGAGCAGGGCCGAGATGAAGGTCTTGTACGAGGCGATGCCCTCGGCCAGCCAGGCGTCCCGGTCCACGGCGGGGTCCGGGAGCTGCTTGGCGACGAAGCCGCCCTTGGCGCCGACCGGCACGATGACGGTGTTCTTCACCATCTGCGCCTTGACCAGGCCGAGGATCTCGGTGCGGAAGTCCTCGCGGCGGTCGGACCAGCGCAGACCGCCTCGGGCGACCTTGCCGAAGCGGAGGTGGACGCCCTCGACGCGCGGCGAGTACACCCAGATCTCGAAGGCGGGGCGCGGGGCCGGCAGGTCGGGGATGGCCTGCGGGTCGAACTTCATGGAGACGTACGAGTGCGCCGCGCCGGTCTGCGACTTCTGGAAGAAGTTGGTCCGCAGGGTCGCCTTGATGACGGTGAGGAAGGACCGCAGGATCCGGTCCTCGTCCAGGCTCGCGACCTGGTCGAGGGCGCCGTCCAGCTCCTCCAGGATGCCGTCGGTGAGCTCGGTGCCGGCGCGCTGCCGCTCCGGGGCCATCCGGGCCTCGAAGAGGGAGACCAGCAGCCGGGTGGTGTGGACGTTGTTGCGGAGGGTGTCCTCCATGTAGTCCTGGCTGAAGGTCGAACCGGCCTGGCGCAGGTACTTGGCGTAGGCGCGCAGCACCATCGCCTCGCGCCAGGTGAGCCCGGCGGAGAGGACGAGGGAGTTGAAGTTGTCGTTCTCGGCCTCGCCGGTCCAGGTGGCGGCGAAGGCCTCCTGGAAGCGCTCGCGGGCGTCGTCGCCGACGTAGTCGCCGTTGCCGGAGGAGGCGGGCATCCGCAGGCCGAAGTCGTAGATCCAGGCGTGGGTGCGGTCGGCGCAGCGGAGCTCGTACGGGCGCTCGTCGGTGACCTCGACGCCGAGGCGGTTGAGGACGGGCAGGACGGCGGAGAGGGAGACCTGCTCGCCGGTCTTGTAGATCTTGAAGCGGCGCTCGCCGGGGCCTGCGGCGACGGGCTCGTAGAGGGAGAGCGCGAAGTCCTTGCCGCTGGCGGCGAGGGCCTCCATGCGGACCAGGTCGGCGACGGCGGCGCGCGGCGAGTGGTCGGCCTTGTAGCCCTCGGAGAAGGCGTTGCCGTAGCGGCGGAGCAGCTCGGCGGCGCGCTCCTCGCCGAACTCGGCGTTGAGGGCCTCGCCGAAGCCGTCGGCCCAGGAGCGGGCGGCCTCGACGAGCCGGGCCTCGATGCGGTCCACGTCGGCGTCGGTGAGGGCGGCGAGCTCGGTGCCGGGCTCGACGCGGATGACGAAGTGGAGGCGGGAGAGGATCGACTCGGTGTTCCAGGCGGTGAAGTCGACGGAGGCGCCGTTCAGCTCCTCCTTGAGGATGTCGATGATCCGCAGCCGGACGCGGGTGGTGTAGCGGTCGCGCGGCAGGTAGACGAGGGCCGAGAAGTAGCGGCCGTACTCGTCCTGGCGCAGGTAGAGCCGCAGCCGGCGGCGCTCCTGGAGGTACAGGACGCTGGTGACGATGGAGCGGAGCTGGTCGACCGGGGTCTGGAAGAGCTCGTCGCGCGGGTAGGTCTCCAGGATCTGGAGGAGGTCGCGGCCGTCGTGGCTGTTCGGGGAGAAGCCGGCGCCGGCCAGCACCTCCTGCACCTTGCGCTTGACGACGGGGACGCGGCGCACCGACTCGGTGTACGCGGCGGAGGAGAAGAGGCCGAGGAAGCGGCGCTCGCCGATGACGTTGCCGTCGGCGTCGAACTTCTTCACGCCGACGTAGTCGAGGTACGACGGGCGGTGCACGGTCGCGCGGCTGTTGGCCTTCGTCAGGATGAGCAGCTTGTGCTCGCGGGCCTTGGCGCGGGCGTCGGCGGGGAGCCGGCTGAAGGACGGGGAGACCGGGTGGGCGTGGTGGCCCTCGTCGTTGCCGCTGTGGTGCGGGTCGGAGCGCAGGATGCCGAGGCCGGTGCCGGGGACGGCGGCGAGCGCGTCGCCGTCGACGAGCTCGTACTCGCGGTAGCCGAGGAAGGTGAAGTGGTCGTCGGCGAGCCAGCGCAGCAGCTCCTGGGCCTCCTCGACCTCGGTGGGCCGCAGGTCGGAGGCGGTGGGCTCGGCGGTGAGGCCGTCGGCGATGCGCAGCGCGGCGTCGCGCATCTTCTCCCAGTCCTCGACGGTCTCGCGGACGTCGGAGAGGACGCGGAGCAGGTCGGCGGTGATCTGCTTGAGGTCGGCCTTGTCGGTCTCGCGGTCGATCTCGACGTGGATCCAGGACTCGGCGAGCGCGTCGTGCGGCAGCTCGCCGTGGATCTGGGTGGACAGGACCTCGATGAGCCTGCCGGTGATGTCACGGCGGACGAGGACCTGCGGGTGGATCACGACGTGGATGCCGCGGCCCTGGCGGGAGAGCTCGTTGGTGACGGAGTCGACGAGGAACGGCATGTCGTCGGTGACGACCTCGACGACGGAGTGGCTGCTGGTCCAGCCGTTCTCCTCGACCGTCGGGGTGTGCACGCGGACGTTCGCGGTGCCCTGGGGGCGGTTCTCCGCGAGCCGGTAGTGGGCGAGCGCGGCGCCGAAGACGTCGTCCGGGTCGCGGTCGGTGAGGTCCTCGGGGGCGGTGTGCAGGTAGTAGCGCTGGAGATAGTCGAGCACGGTGCCCCGGTCCGGACGTTCGCCCTCCGGGCCCGTCGGAAGTCGCCCCCCGACCGGGCTGTGCTCAGCTACGCGGGCGGCCCTCTCGAGCAGCTCGGCCTTTGCTTCGTCCAGCTTGGTCTGCATGTCCTCTGACTCCTGTCGCGCGCCGTTGCGTGACGTCGGTGGGTAGGACACAACGCCTCGACGCGGTGATTCCGGTCGAAGTCGACGTTATGCCCGGATGAGAGATGCCCGGATGGAAACCGGCCACGGAGAGCGGCGTTTCCGGACGGAGAGGATCGGCGAACGCACGGGCGGCCCGGCCGCGTGAGCGGACCGGGCGGCAGCCGGGGGCCGCACTGCCCCCGCGGCGTATCGCGCTGATCACGGGAAAAGCCTATCGCTCAAGCCCCCTGCCCCGTCATGAGCCGTATGTGTACAAAAGCGGGGGTGGAAGTTTGACGTTCTGGACAGCGACACATGTCCCCTTGGCGGATCGCGCGGAACGGTGCAGCGTGGACGCGAGCACGACGACGGACGACCATCCCTGAATCCGGGAGAGCCATGGCGAAGATCTTGATCGTGACGGGGGACGCTGCGGAGTCGCTGGAGGTGTTGTACCCGTACCAGCGTCTGCTCGAAGAGGGGTACGAGGTCGACATCGCCGCCCCGGCGCGCAAGCAGCTCCGGTTCGTGGTCCACGACTTCGAACCCGGCTTCGACACGTACACCGAGAAGCCCGGTTACACCTGGCCCGCCGACCTGGCCTTCTCGGAGGTGGACCCGGGCGACTACGTGGCGGTGGTGATCCCGGGCGGCCGCGCCCCGGAGTACCTGCGCAACGACCCGGAGCTCCGCAAGATCCTGAAGTCCTTCTTCGACGCGGACAAGCCGGTCGCCCAGATCTGCCACGGCCCGCTGCTGACGGCGGCCGTCGGCGGCCTGGAGGGGCGCCGGGTCACGGCGTACCCGGCCCTCGAACTGGACATGCAGGCGGCCGGCGCCGACTTCCAGGACTCGGCGGCGGTCGTCGACGGCCTGCTGGTCTCCTCGCGCGCCTGGCCGGACCACCCGACGTGGATGCGCGAGTTCCTGAAGGTGCTGCGCGCGAAGGGCTGACGCCCGGCGGGGCCGCCCGGCGGGCGGCCCCGTCCGTCCCGCCGGGCCGGCTCCCGAGCCGGCTCCCTAGACCAGCTCCTCCGCGACGGCGACGGCCTCCTCCAGGGAGTCGACCACCGGCACGCCGACCCGCTCCAGCGAGGCCCGGCTGTGGGAGCCGCCGGTGAAGAGCACGGCCTTCGCCCCGACGTGCGCGGCGGCGAGCGCGTCGTCCGCCGCGTCGCCGATGACGACGATCCTCTCGGCGGGGACGGCCAGCGCCTCCAGGTGGCGGACCATGTTGGCCGACTTGCCGTCCGTGGAGCGGTCGGTGCGCCCGTCGACCCGGACGAACCGCTCGGCGATCCCGTGCCGCCGCAGCAGCGGCAGCAGCTCGGCGTGCGGCGCCAGCGAGAGCAGCGACTGGGTCGCCCCGGCGGTCTGCCGGGCGGCCAGCAGCTCGGCGGCGCCCAGGGTCAGCGCACAGCCCTCCGCCCGCTCCCAGTAGTACCGGTGGAAGGTCCCGTCCATCAGGGTCCACTCGGCGTCGGTGGGCAGCCGTCCCATCAGGCGCTCGTAGAACCTCGGCACCGGCACCGTGTACAGGTCGCGGTACCGCTCCAGCGTGATCGGTGCGAGGCCGAGCTCCGCGAAGGCGGCGTTGGTGGCGCCGATGACCGCCCCGATGTCGTCCAGCAGGGTGCCGTTCCAGTCCCAGACCAGGTGCTTCTTCATGTGCTGCTTCCCCATGGCCCGACGGTACAGGCCGCCGCCTCAGCCGAGGAGGGAGGGGATCTCCTGGATGCCGAACCAGAGCAGCTCGTGGTCCTCGGCCCCGTCCACGACGAACTGCGCATCGTCGTCGCCCTGGTCGGCGGCGCCGAGCGCGGCGGCCGCGGCGGTGACGTCCGCCTCGGCGTCGTCCGCGTCGGCGTGCACGGCGGCGGCCTTGGCGAGGGCCACGGCGGCGGCGATCCGCACCTCGCCGATCGCCCCGGCGTCCAGCCCGCGGTCCGGGTCCGCCACGGCGTCCTTGTCGGCGACGTCGACGGCGACGACCACCCGGCGCCGCGGCGCCTCCGGGTCGCCCGCGACGAGCCGCAGCGAGGCGGCGGCGGCGCGGCTGAGCGCCGCGTACTCCAGCTCCTCGATGTCGTCGGAGACGTACCACTCGCGCAGCGCGGGCGTGACGGCGTAGGCGGTCAGCGGGCCGGGGCCCAGCTCGCCCGCCTTGTGCGCCTGTGCGAGACCGGGGAGGGTCAGAGGGACGTACACGCGCATGGCTGGCCGCTTTCGTAGTCGGAAACGCCCTCAGGATACGTCCGGCCCCGCGGGGCCGGGAGGTCCGCCCGCCGCCCCGCGGAGCCCGCCCGCCGCCCTCCGTCCCCCGGATAGGTGAATCACTCAGCGTGTCCGTCCGCGGCCGCCGCCCCTTGCGAGGGCCGGAGCGGGCTGGGTACAAGATCCCCACGGAAAGTTACCGACCGGTATCAAGCGGTCACCCTCCGAAGGGATCCCCATGCCGCCCCACGCCCAGGACACCCACCACCCCGACACGACCGTCCCCTCGCCCCGCACGCCGTCCGGCACGCCTCCCCTCGCTCCGCCCGCCACGCCCCTCCCCGCGCCCCGCACGGCGCCCGACAGGCCCCTCCTCGCTCCGCCCGCCACGCCCCTCCCCGCGCCCCGCACGGCGCCCGGCGCCTGCCCCGGCCGCCTCTCCGCGCGCCACCGCCCCGCGGGGCCGCCCCGCGGCACGCCGCCCTCCCGCCGCGCCCTCCCCGTGCACACCGCCTTCGCGGAGCGGCTGCTCGCGGTGCTCAGCGGGGAGCGACCGGTCCACTCCATGCTGGGGCTGACCGTCGGGGAGGCGTACGAGCAGCTGGTCCGGCTCGCGCCCCGGACCGCCGCCCGGGTGCCCGGCCCCCGGCCGGTGCTGCGCCGGTGCGCCGCCCAGCCGCACTCCGGCGACACCGTCCTGGAGGTCTTCGCCTCGCTCGCCGCCGGCCACCGCGTCCGCGCCCTCGCCTTCCGCCTGGAGCGCGGCCCCGACCACCGCTGGCGCTGCGCCGCCGTCGAGCTGGACGGCCTCGGCCGGCTCACCGGCGGCGGGCCCCGGCCATGACGAAGGGCCCCGCCGGACAGCTCCGGCAGGGCCCTTCCACGCCTCAGGCGGTCACTTCTTGCGGCGACGCCCGCCCGCGTTCTTCTGCGCCTTGCGGCGCTCCGCGCGGGTCATGCCGTCGCCCTCCGCGTCGCCGTCGGAGGCGAAGTCGCCCTCGACGACGCCGCCGTCGCCGTCCACCGACGGCGCCGAGAAGTGCAGCCGGTCCGGCCGCTGCGGGGCGTCGAGGCCCTTCGCGCGGATCTCCGGGCGGCCGCCCGCCGGCACCGCGTCGCCCTTGTCCAGGGACGGCGCGCCGGCCTGCACCGGGACCTCCTCGACCTGCTGCTCGACCTGGACCTCCAGGTTGAACAGGTAGCCGACGGACTCCTCCTTGATGCCCTCCATCATGGCGGTGAACATGTCGAAGCCCTCGCGCTGGTACTCGACCAGCGGGTCCTTCTGCGCCATCGCGCGCAGGCCGATGCCCTCCTGGAGGTAGTCCATCTCGTAGAGGTGCTCGCGCCACTTGCGGTCGAGGACCGAGAGGACGACCCGGCGCTCCAGCTCGCGCATGATCTCCGAGCCGAGCTGCGCCTCGCGCGCCTCGTACTGCTCGTGGATGTCGTCCTTGATGGACTCCGCGATGAACTCCGCGGTGATGCCCGCGCGGTCGCCCGCGGTGTCCTCCAGCTCGTCGACGGTGACCTTCACCGGGTAGAGCTGCTTGAAGGCGCTCCACAGCCGGTCCAGGTCCCACTCCTCCGCGAAGCCCTCGGCGGTCTCCTGGCGGATGTAGTCGTCGATGGTGTCGTCCATGAAGTGGCGGATCTGCTCGTGCAGGTCCTCGCCCTCCAGGACGCGGCGGCGCTCGCCGTAGATGACCTCGCGCTGCCGGTTGAGGACCTCGTCGTACTTGAGGACGTTCTTGCGGGTCTCGAAGTTCTGGGTCTCGACCTGCGACTGGGCGGAGGCGATCGCCCGGGTGACCATCTTGTTCTCGATCGGCACGTCGTCCGGCACGTTGGCCATGGCCATGACGCGCTCGACCATCTGGGCCTTGAAGAGGCGCATCAGGTCGTCGCCGAGCGACAGGTAGAAGCGGGACTCGCCCGGGTCGCCCTGACGGCCGGAACGGCCGCGCAGCTGGTTGTCGATGCGGCGCGACTCGTGGCGCTCGGTGCCCAGCACGTACAGCCCGCCGAGCTCCTTGACCTCCTCGAACTCCGCCTTCACGGCCTTCTCGGCGCGCTCCAGGGCGGACGGGAGGGCGGCGGCCCACTCCTCGACGTGCTCGACCGGGTCCAGACCCGCCTGGCGCAGCTCCGCCTCGGCGAGGTCGTCCGGGTTGCCGCCGAGCTTGATGTCGGTACCGCGGCCGGCCATGTTGGTGGCGACGGTGACGGCGCCGCGGCGGCCCGCCTGGGCGACGATCGTGGCCTCGCGCTCGTGGTGCTTGGCGTTCAGCACCTCGTGCGGGACGCCGCGCTTGGAGAGCTGCTGCGAGAGGTACTCGGACTTCTCGACCGAGGTGGTGCCGACGAGGACCGGCTGGCCCTTCTCGTGCTTCTCGACGATGTCGTCGACGACGGCGGCGAACTTCGCGACCTCGGTCCGGTAGATCAGGTCGGACTGGTCCTTGCGCTGCATCGGCCGGTTCGTCGGGATCGGGACGACGCCGAGCTTGTAGATCTGGTGGAACTCGGCCGCCTCGGTCATGGCCGTACCGGTCATGCCGGAGAGCTTGTCGTAGAGGCGGAAGAAGTTCTGGAGGGTGATCGTGGCGAGCGTCTGGTTCTCGTCCTTGATCTGCACGCCCTCCTTGGCCTCGATGGCCTGGTGCATGCCCTCGTTGTAGCGGCGGCCGGCGAGGATGCGGCCGGTGTGCTCGTCGACGATCATGACCTCGCCGTCGATGACGACGTAGTCCTTGTCCTTCTTGAACAGTTCCTTCGCCTTGATGGCGTTGTTCAGGTAGCCGACGAGCGGGGTGTTGACCGACTCGTAGAGGTTGTCGATGCCGAGCCAGTCCTCGACCTTGGCGACGCCGGCCTCGTGGATGCCGACGGTGCGCTTCTTCTCGTCGACCTCGTAGTCGCCGGTCTCCTCCAGGCCCTTCAGCGGGTTGCCCGGCTCGCCCTTGGTGAGACGGGTGACGAGCTTCGCGAAGTCGCCGTACCACTTGGTGGCCTGGTCGGCCGGGCCGGAGATGATCAGCGGCGTACGGGCCTCGTCGACCAGGATCGAGTCGACCTCGTCGACGCACGCGTAGTTGTGGCCGCGCTGGACGAGCTCGTCCTTCGACCAGGCCATGTTGTCGCGCAGGTAGTCGAAGCCGAACTCGTTGTTCGTGCCGTACGTGATGTCGCAGGCGTACTGCTCGCGGCGCTGCGCCGGGGTCATGTTGGCGAGGATGCAGCCGACCTGGAGCCCCAGGAACTTGTGGACGCGGCCCATCATCTCGGAGTCGCGCTCGGCCAGGTAGTCGTTGACCGTGATCAGGTGCACGCCCTTGCCGGAGAGCGCGTTCAGGTACGCCGGGAGGGTGCCGACGAGGGTCTTGCCCTCACCGGTCTTCATCTCGGCGACGTAGCCGAGGTGCAGGGCGGCGCCACCCATGATCTGGACGTCGTAGTGACGCTGGCCGAGGACGCGCTTGGCCGCCTCGCGGACGGTGGCGAAGGCCTCGGGCAGCAGGTCGTCGAGGCTCTCGCCGTCGGCGTACCGCTGCTTGTACTCCGCGGTGAGGGCCCGCAGGTCGGCGTCGGAGAGGTTGACGAAGTCCTCTTCGATGGAGTTGACCTGGTCCGCGATGCGGTGCAGTTTGCGCAGGATCTTGCCTTCGCCTGCACGCATGAGCTTGTTGAAGACGGACACTGAGGCTGGTCTCCTTGCCGGTCGGGCCTGGCACTGGGTCTTGTCACGGACACGAGCGCGGGCACGGCAGGTGGTCCCCACCGCAACGGCCATCGTAAGCGAGACCACCCTCACGGAGGGAGGCCCGCAGGGTCGTCGCCGCACGTCCGCCCGGAAAGAGAACGCCCGAGGCGCTCGGAAGGTGCCGTCCCTTCCGAAAAGTGTTCGCTTCCGTCCGGCCGGGTCCCCACAATCCGGGCATGGATCCCATCACGCTCACCAGTGACCGTCTCCGGCTCCGCGTCTTCGTCCCCGAGGACGAGGACATCGTGTACGCGCACTGCCAGGACCCCGCCATCCGCCGCTGGACGACCGTGCCGGATCCGTATCCGCGCGAGGCCGCCTCCTTCTTCCTGAACCGGATCGTCCCGGACGGCTGGCGCGACGACACCGACTACGCCTTCGCCGTCGAGCCGCTGGACGGCGGCCCCCTGTTCGCCTCCGTCGGCCTGCACAACCGGGGCTCGGGCGTCTGGGAGGTCGGCTTCTGGCTGGCCCCGGAGCAGCGGGGCCGGGGCTACATGACGGAGGTGGTCAGGACCGCCGCCCACTGGGCCTTCACGGGGCTGGGCTGCGTCCGGCTGGTCTGGCGCGCCGAGACGGGGAACACCGCCTCGCGCGCGGTCGCCGAGCGGGTCGGCTTCGCCCTGGAGGGGGTCCAGCGCGCGGGCCTGCTGCACAACGGCACGCTGCGGGACGCCTGGGTCGGCTCGCTGCTCCCCTCCGACTTCGGCCTGCCGAGCCCCGTCCCGTACCTCCCGCCGCGCGAGGCGCCGCCCTCCGTGGACCCCCGTGCGGCCGCCCTTCCCGAGGACTCCGGCACTGTCGGTCCTGGGGCCTAGGGTTCCTGCATGACGACCGTGCCGACGCCCGCCCCGACGCCCGCCCACCAGCCCGTCACCGACCTCTCCGCCGCCGACGCCCGCCGGATCGCCCTGCGCGCCCAGGGCTTCCTCGGGGCCCCCGACCGGAGGGCCGGGGTCCGCGGGGTACTCCGTCATCTCGGCCAGGTCCAGCTGGACACCATCTCGGTCCTGGCCCGCTCGCACGAACTGATCCCGTACGCCCGCCTCGGCGCCGTCGGCCGCCCGGCGGTGGAGGAGGCGTACTGGTCCGACGGCCACGCCTTCGAGTACTGGTCGCACGCCGCCTGCATCCTGCCCGTCGAGGAGTGGCCGCTCTTCGCCTTCCGCCGCCGCGCCTACCGCGACCGCCCGCACTGGCACCACGACCTGTCGGACGGCTCCTACGCCAAGGTGCTCGACCAGCTGCGCGCCGAGGGCCCGCGGACGGCGACCGAGCTCGGCGGCGCCAAGAACAAGGGCGAGTGGTGGGACTGGTCCGACACCAAGATCGCGGTCGAGCGGGCGCTGATGTACGGCGAGGTCGTCGTCACCGAGCGGCGCGGCTGGAAGCGGGTGTACGACCTGGCGGAGCGGGCGATCCCCGGGGCGCTGCTCCACGACGAGCCGGCCGACGCCGAGTGCCTGCGCCGGCTGGTCCGGCAGGCGGGCGAGGCACTGGGCGTCGGGACGCGCGCGGACATCGCCGACTACCACCGGCTGAAGGCGGAGCAGTTCGACGCGGTGGTGGCGGACTCGGGCCTGGTGCCGGTGGCGGTCGAGGGCTGGGGGAAGCCGGCGTGGGCCGATCCGGCGGCGCTGGCCGCGGAGCCGCGCGGCCGGCACCGCACGACGCTCCTCTCCCCCTTCGACTCGCTGATCTGGGAGCGGGCCCGGACGGAGCGGATCTTCGGCTTCACCCACCGCCTGGAGGCGTACGTGCCGAAGCCGAAGCGGGTGCACGGCTACTTCGCGATGCCGGTCCTCGCCGGCGGGCACCTGGTCGGCCGCGTGGACCCGGCCCGCGAGGGCCGCACCCTGGTGGCCAGGCAGGTCTCGCTGGAGGGACCGAAGGCGGTCCCGCCGGTCGCCCGGGCCCTGCGCGAGGCCGCCGAGTGGGTCGGCTGCGACGCGGTCCGCGTGGAGCGCCTGGACCCGCCGGAGCTGATGCCGCTCCTGGTCAAGGCGCTGGAGGCCTAGCCCCGGCGCCTACCGGATCTCCAGGATCTTCTCCCGCATCGCGTAGACGACGGCCTCCATGCGGGAGTGGAGCTGGAGCTTCTCCAGGATGTTCCGGACGTGGTTCTTCACCGTGTTCTCGGAGATGAAGAGCTCCTTGGCGATGTCCCGGTTGTTCATGCCGGTCGCGACGAGCTTGAGGACCTCCAGCTCGCGGTCGGTGAGCCGGGGCGCGGGGACGAGGCGGCGCTCGTCGGTGCGCTGGATCATCGACTTGAATTCGGTGAGGAGCTTCGACGCCATGGAGGGGCTGATCTGGGACTGCCCGTCGGCCACGGCGCGGATCGCGGTCGCGACCTCGTCCGTGGAGATCTCCTTGAGCAGGTAGCCGGTGGCCCCCGCCTTGATCGCGTCGTAGAGGTCGGCCTCCTCGTCGCTGATCGTCAGCATGATGATCTTCGCGCTGGGGGCGACCTCCTTGATGGAGGTGCACGCCTCGATGCCGCCGCGCCGGGGCATCCGGACGTCCATCAGGACGATGTCGGGCAGCAGGTCCGCCGCCTTGTCGACCGCCTCGGCCCCGTCGCCGGCCTCGCCGACGACCTGGATGTCCTCCTCCTGGGCGAGGACGATCTCGAGTCCGCGCCGGAAGAGCGCGTGGTCGTCCACGACCAGCACCCGGATCGGCTCCTTGCGATAGGGCTCGTTGGCCGATTCCGATCCTTCCGGAGCATCCTCGTGGACGAGCGCACCACGCTCGCGCCCGCTGAGCACCGGGCCGAAGCTGTCTGCCATCGTTCCTCCCCCTGAAGGCCGTGGCCTGAATTCGTTTCCGGTCCTCCAACCACTGCCCGCGAAGCACCGGTTGGCGTGCACGCCATGATTTCATGCCGCGGCGGTCCCGGGGTGGCCCCAGGGGCACACAGGGGTGCCCCTGGGGATCGCGGGGAGCGCTCCAGGGGCACCTGACGGGACGCGGGAGAAGGGTGGTGCGGTACGGGACGGCCGGGTCGGCCGGTCAGCCGTTCGACGGGTCAGCCGCCGAGCGCACCGCCCGCACCACCGCTGTTCTCGGCGAGCGGGTCGTTCTCCAAGTGGATGACGCCGTAGTCGTAGGCGTGGCGCCGGTAGACGACGCTCGGCTGCTTGGTCTCGGCATCGACGAAGAGGTAGAAGTCGTGGCCGACCAGTTCCATCTCGTAGAGGGCCTGGTCGAGCCCCATGGCGCCGGCCTTGTGCGTCTTCTCGCGGACCACCAGCGGGCCTTCGCCCTGGACCTCGATCGAGCCCATCATCGTGGTGGGCACCTCGCCGTCGGTCTCGTCGGCGACGAGCTCGCCCTGGCCGTTGAGCTGGGCGACGCCGGGGACGACGTCGGCGACCTCCGCCGCGGAGAGCCGCCCGCTGCCCCGGCGGGTGTAGCGCTTGTCGTGCTGCTTGCGGAGCCTGGCCTCCAGCTTGTCGCTGGCCAGGTCGAGTGCCGCGTACGGGTCGCCGGCCGACGCTTCCGCCCGGATGACCGGGCCTCGGGAGTGGAGGGTGATCTCCACGCGGTCGGACCGGTCCGCCTGCCGCGGGTTGGGCTCCTTGGACACCTCGACGTCGAGGCTGATCACCTTGCCGTCGAGCTTCTGGATCTTCTCCAGCTTCAGCTTCTCGGCCACGTGCTTGCGGAACCGCTCGGGCACCTCGGTCTTGCGGCCCTTGACGACGATGTCCACGCAGAACTCCGTTCCCGGATCGCCCGCCCGGCTCCCAGGCCGGCGGGCATCTCCCTTTGCACCAGCTCCGGCGGTCTCACCGGAGCTCGGACTTGGCGACTTCGCCCTCCTCCTCCCCAGCCGACAAGATCGCCACCCCATCGACGAGAGGTTAATTCGCCCTGAACTCCTGTCCTGTGCGCAACCATGTATGCAGTGAGGTTCGGTGTTTTACCTTTCCTCACAACCGAACATAGCTCCTTCGGACGGGTGTCGGCACCCGCTGCCGAGACTTACCTCCATTCGGAGGCTTTCACCTCTCACCACCTGCAACGATCCAAGTTCTTGGCGAGTTCCGGTTTATTTCGAACGAAGCGGGAGATGATGCGATCACAGCCGCCACCCGCTGTTCGAATTCGTGCTGCGCGAAATCACCGGCCGCTCTTTCCGCCGGCCCGGGGATGAACGGCGGATGTACGACCCCGAGGGCGCGCGCCGCCTCCGCGAGCGTCGCGCCGGTGGTCATCAGGTCGTCCACCAGGACCACCTGTCCGGCCGCCAGCAGCCGCCCGCCGCCCCGCACCACCTCCAGCGCCCCGGCCAGGTTCGCCCGCCGCCCGCGCGCGTCCAGCCCCGCCTGGTCCGCCACGGCCCGCCGCTGCCGCAGCACCGGCACCACCCGCGCCGGCCGTCCCGCCCGCCGCAGCCGCGCCGCCGCGGCCAGCGCCACCCGCCGCGTCGGATCGTGCCCCCGGGCCCGCACCGAGCGCCGCGAGGACGGCACCGGCACCAGGAGCAGCGGACGCTCCCCCGGGCCCGCCACGGGGGCCGCAGCGGCCTCCACGGCCCCCGCGAGCGCCCCTCCCAGCACCCCGGCGAGCCCCAGGGCCCCGCGTTCCTTGTGGGCGATCAGCAGCGCCCGTACCGCTCCCTCGTACGGCACGGCGGCGTGCACCACCGGCAGCCCCGCCGGCTCCGGCGCGGGCCGCACCCGGCCGGCCCCCGGCCCGGCGAGCGCGCCCGCGCACCGCGCGCACAGCCCGGTCCTGGGCGCTCCGCAGCCCTCGCAGGCGCCGGACAGCACCAGCCCGGAGATCTCGCGCCACCAGCCCCGCATGCCTCCACGATGACCGCGCGCGGGGCCCGCCGCCACCCCTGTGGACGACGCCCTGTGGACAACCGGGCCCCAGGAAACAGACCGCTAGCCGGGAGGCTCCCCGGGACAGACCGGCTACCCGGGATAGACCGGCGCGCTCCCGGACTTGACCACCGGCTGCCAGTTGGCCCCCGGCATCAGCCGCACGATGCCGTCGTTGCCCGATTCGACCACCAGAGGCTCGGTCTCCTCGTGCGGCGCGGCCACCGCGTTGACCCCGTTGAGGCCCGGCAGCACCGAGCTCGCCGAGGTGGAGCCGTCGGTCTGGAGGTAGCGGATCTGCTGCACGCCGCCGGCCTCGCGCCCGACCACGACGAGCCGGCTCGGCCCGGCCCAGGAGACGGAGGAGACCGACTCCATGCGCGGCGCGGCCGGCTGGAGGTCCACCACGGACACGACCTGCTCGTCCGCGCCGTCCTGGCGCTCGATCCGGCCGATCTGGAGGGTGGTCTTCCCGTCGCGGGTGATCAGGAGCGCGATCCGCACCCCGTCGGCCGAGACCCGCAGCGACTCGACCCGGGTGTCCTCCCCGAGCCAGGGCGTGCGGACCTCGATCCACTTGCCAGTGCCGTCGGGCACGACCACGAGCCGCTGGTGGCCCCGGGCCCGGTCGGCGATCCACAGGTCGCCCCGCCCGTCCCAGCTGGGCTGCGAGAGCCGGTCCTTCGTCGCCGCGGTCACCGCCGCCTTGCTCCTGAGGACCGGCGGCAGCTGCTCCTGCTCGGTGGTGATCGAGGAGACGTAGAGCGAGGAGCCGTCCTCGGAGACGCCGGCCGCCCGGGTCCCGCCGCGGGCCACCGCGAGCGAGCCCAGCGGCACCACGCCGCTGCCCAGCGGTCCCGGCACCTCGGTCGGCTGGACGACGTCCTTCCCGCCCGGGGCGAGGGCCATCATCCTGCCGTTGTCGTCGAGGAAGTACGGCGTCTCGACCTGCCCGGTGTCCTGCACCGCCTCGAACTCCGCCGCCTGCTCCTTGCCGAGCCGGCACACGACGCCCCCCTCGACGTCCTGGAGCTCGACCTGGTCGACCCGGACGGAGGGCAGGTCGCCGAGGGTGACGAGCAGCTGGGCCGCGAGCCGCCGGCACACCTCGCCGCCGAAACGGTCGGACTTCACGCTCAGCGGCACCTTCAGCGTGGACTGGTCGTCCGTGGTGAGCGTGGTGACGCCCTTCTTCAGCTCCGTGCCGGAGGGGAAGGTCGAGTCGACGGCCGGCCGCAGCCAGTGCGTCGGCCCCGCCAGGAGCGCCCTCACGGTCTGCGTCACCGGATCCATCCGGGTGACCGGGTCCTGGCGCTGCCGGATGTAGACGGGGTCGGCGACCAGCCAGTCCTCGCCGGACGCGAAGTAGTACTTGTTGACCGACCGGTAGTTGCGCAGGAAGTCGGGCTCCCCGAGGACGAGGCCGGACGGCAGGCTGTCGATCCGCCACTCCTTGTCCTTGCCTTCGGCCACGGCCTCCTGCACCACGTGGATCGCCTGCGCGTACTCCACCGGGCTGTTCGGCTGGTACGCGTGCCGGGCGTCGACGGTCGCGATCTTCCGGCCGGAGATGGGGTACGCGCGCCCCTGGTTCTCGGGGTCCGCGTTGCGGTCGGGCTGCTCGCGGTCGGGCGCGGTGGCGAGCACCGTGATGCTCTCCTCCGGCTTCCAGCTCTTGGCGGCCTGCGAGGTCAGGTACTTGCGGGCGGTCGCGAAGCCGGGGTCGTCACTGGTCATGGCCTCCAGGAAGCCGTCGACGATCTCGTCCGGGGTCGCGTTCTCCCGGGGGGCGACGGCGTAGACCCGCACCTGCGAGTCGCCGGGGTTGGCCCCCCGTACCGCCTGCACGTCACCGCTGTCGGGCATGGTGGCGCAGCCCGTCGCCAGGAGTCCGCCGCAGGCGGCCAGCACCAGGACGCGACCGCCCCGTCCCCGCCCCGCCCGCCGTCGCCCGTCAGCGCCCACCTGTGCCGTCCTCCCGCTCCGCGTTCCCCGCCGTTCCCGTGCCCTGGCCGTGCTCGGCCTCCGCCGCCGTCCTGGCCACCACCCTGGCGCCGCTGCCGGGCAGCGCCGCCGGGTCGACGGCCGCCCGCGGCGGCGCCGGGATCCGCGGCGGCACGGCGGGCAGCGAGGGCCGCTCCCCGGCCGGCTGGGCCGGCACCGAGGCGGCCCGGCCGGTGTCCTGCGCCCGCTGCGCGGCGGCCTGCTCCCGGTTGCGCCGGGAGTCCTCCGGCTCCAGCGGGATCGGCGAGCCGCGCAGCGGCTCGTCCGCGGTGCGCGGCAGCGTGAGCCGGAACTGCGAACCGCCGCCGGGCTCGCCCCAGGCCTGGAGCCAGCCGCCGTGCAGCCGCGCGTCCTCGACGGCGATCGACAGGCCGAGGCCCGTTCCGCCGGTGGTACGCGCGCGTGCCGGGTCGGCGCGCCAGAACCGGTTGAAGACCCGGGTGGCCTCGCCCGGCTTCAGGCCGACGCCGTAGTCGCGTACGGCGACGGCGACGGCCCCGCCGGCCGCGGCCAGCTTGACCACGACGTCCTTGCCCTCGCCGTGCTCGACGGCGTTGACCACCAGGTTGCGCAGGACGCGCTCGACCCGGCGGGCGTCGGCCTCGGCGACCACGGGCTGCTCGTCGCCGACGACGACGATCCGGGTGCCCTTCCGCTCGGCGAGCGGCTCGGCGCCGCCGATGACCCGGCGCACCACCTGCCGCAGGTCGATCGGCTCGGCCTCCAGGGCGGCGGCACCGGCGTCGAAGCGGCTGATCTCCAGGAGGTCGGCGAGCAGCGACTCGAAGCGGTCGAGCTGGTCGCCGAGGAGTTCCGCGGAGCGCGCGGTGACGGGGTCGAAGTCGACGCGGGCCTCGTGGATGACGTCGGCCGCCATCCGGACCGTGGTCAGCGGCGTCCGCAGCTCGTGCGAGACGTCGGAGACGAACCGCCGCTGCATCCGGGAGAGCTCCTCCAGCTGCTGGATCTTGAGCTGGAGGTTGGAGGCCATCTTGTTGAAGGCCTCGCCGAGGCGGGCGATGTCGTCCTCGCCGGTGACCTTCATCCGCTCCTGGAGCCGCCCGGCGGAGAGCCGCTCGGCGATCCCGGCCGCCATCCGCACGGGGCTGACGACCTGCCGCACCACGAACCAGGCGATCACCCCGAGCAGCACCACGACGAAGAGCCCGGCGGTCGCCAGGGTGGTCTTGACCAGGGTGAGGGAGTCCTCCTCCTGGGTCAGCGGGAAGAGGTAGTAGAGCTCGTACTGCTTGCCCTCGGCGTCGTTGAGCCGCTTGCCGATGACGAGCCCCGGCTCGGCCGGCTTGTCGCTGGTGTAGTGGATGCGCCCGAACTTCTGGAAGGGGCCGTTGCCCTGGGCCACCCAGTGCCGCAGGTCGGCGGGGACGGACCGCGCGGGGTCGACCTCGCCGGAGGCGCGGGCGCCGCGGCTCGCGGTGTCGCCGGAGTCCAGCGAGAGCGCGACCACGTTGAACGCGTTCTGTCCGCCGCTGGCGAGCTGCTCGACGAGGGTGGAGCGCCAGTTCACCGAGGAACCGGCCCGCACCCCGTCCTGCCCGGGCACGGGCGGCGTGGTCGCCGCCCGGTCCTGCGCGGCGGAGAACCCGCCGGCGGCCTGGGTCTGGGCGGCCTTCTCCTTGGTTTCGAGCAGACCGTTGCGGACCTGCCCGATGACGACCAGGCCGAGGAGCAGCACGACGCCCAGGGACATCAGGAGGGTGCCCGCGACGACCCGCAGCTGGATGTTCCTCCGCCACAGGCGCACGGCGGGCAACAGGGGTCGCCGCACCAGCCGGGCGACGATCCGGAAGACCCGTCCGCCCGGCGTCCCGTCCTGCAGGAGTCGTCCACCGCGTATCAGGCGGCCGGAACGCGAGCCCCCCCGTCCCGGTCCGGCAGCCCGCCCCGTGAGGCCCCCGGGGTCAGGGGACTCCGGAGCAGTACTGCCCTTGCTCATATCAGCTCGGTCCCGCCTTGTATCCGACACCGCGGACGGTCACCACGATCTCCGGCCGCTCGGGGTCCTTCTCGACCTTCGAGCGCAGTCGCTGGACGTGGACGTTCACCAGCCGGGTGTCGGCCGCGTGGCGGTAGCCCCAGACCTGCTCCAGGAGCACCTCCCGGGTGAAGACCTGCCACGGCTTGCGCGCGAGGGCGACCAGCAGGTCGAACTCCAGCGGCGTCAGGGCGATCGACTGCCCGTCCCGCTTCACGGAGTGCCCCGCCACGTCGATGACCAGGTCACCGATGGTGAGCTGCTCCGGCGCGGGCTCCTCGGAGCGCCGCAGCCGCGCCCGGATGCGGGCGACGAGCTCCTTCGGCTTGAACGGCTTGACGATGTAGTCGTCGGCCCCGGACTCCAGGCCCACGACGACGTCGACGGTGTCGCTCTTGGCCGTGAGCATCACGATCGGCACACCGGACTCGGCCCTGATGAGCCGGCACACCTCGATGCCGTCCCGTCCGGGCAGCATGAGGTCCAGCAGCACGAGGTCCGGCTTGGCCTCGCGAAAAGCGGCGAGCGCCTTGTCGCCGTCCGCGACGAACGACGGCTCGAACCCTTCACCCTTGAGCACGATGCCGAGCATCTCGGCCAGTGCGGTGTCGTCGTCGACGACGAGAACGCGTCCCTTCATATCGACATCATCCCATTTCCGTATCGGTCTCAAGGTGGCTGGTGAGATACCTCACCGACCTGCGACGACGTCGAGGCCGGGCTCCCTGACTCCCCGTGTCCACGCGCCGCGCGGCCGGTGACGACCGTCACCCCCCGTACCCCCGCGGTCGCCCAGAACCGTACCCCGCCGGACGCCGAACGCCCACGGTCCGGCGGAAGCCCGTGGCCAAAGGAGCCGCGAAGGGGCCCGCAAGAGGGACGGGAGGGGTACGGGAAAGAAGGCGTTCCGCCCCGGCCCACGGCGGGGTCCCGCGTGACACGATGGCAGCCGGCCCGCCGCCCGCCCGATGGGACGGCCGCCGTGACCGAGCCGGTTCGCCGACCGGCACCGCGACCCAATCCGCCGAGGTGGACGACCGTGAACGACACTCCGGGCTGGAACCCGCCCGGATCCGCCCCTTCCGACGGCCAGGACGGCCCCGCGATCCCCGGGCAGTCCTCCCCGCCGGAGACGAACGACTCCGCACCCCGGTGGTCGAAGGACCAGCCGCCCGCCGGCCGCTGGTCCCCGCCGCAGGACGGCCGGGGCCCTGCGCACCGCCCGGGCCGGGCCCGGGGGAACCCTCCGCCGCAGCTCGGCCGCTCCGGCCCTCCGGCCGAGAAGCCGGGCGTCATCCCGCTCCGCCCGCTGGGCGTCGGCGAGATCCTCGACGCATCGGTCGCGATCCTCCGCCGCTACTGGCGGACGGTGCTGGCCGTCACGGTCACCGTCGCCGTCGTCACCCAGGTCGCCCTGGTCTTCGTCCAGCGGTACCTCTCCACGGAGCCGCCGGCCCTGCACGCGGACGCGAGCCCGTCCGAGCAGCTGGAGGCGGCCTCGGCATACCTCCGGGCCTCGGTGACCGAGCTGGCCCCGACGATGCTGGTGTCGGTGGCCGCCTCGGTCTTCACCAGCGCCCTGCTCACCGTGGTGGTCAGCCGGGCGATCCTGGGCCGCCCGGTCACGCTGGCCGAGGCCTGGCGGGAGGCGAGCCCCCGGCTCCCCCAGCTCCTGCTGCTCTCCCTGGCCCTTCCGCTGGGCGCCGGGCTCCTCGCCACGGCGGCGATGCTCCCGGGCGTGCTCCTCGGAGGCGCCGGTGGCGCGACCCTCGCCTTCTTCGGCGGTACGGCGGCGTTCGTCGTCGTCATCTCGCTGCTGATCCGCTTCAGCCTGGCCTCCCCGGCGCTGATGCTGGAGCGTCAGGGCATCGTGCCCGCGCTGAAGCGCTCGGCGAAGCTGGTGAAGGGCGCCTGGTGGCGGATCTTCGGCATCACGCTGCTGACCCAGCTCCTCATCATGATCTTCACGATGATCCTGACGATCCCCTTCGCGGCGATCGCCTTCGCCGTCGACAGCACGGGCTCGACGCTCAGCTGGACCTATCTGATCGTGATGGGCGTCGGCGGCATCGTCAGCAGCGCCCTCACGTACCCGATCGCGGCCGGCGTCACCGTCCTCCTCTACGTGGACCAGCGCATCCGCCGCGAGGCCCTGGACCTGGAACTCGCCAAGGCCGCCGCCACCCCGGTCGACCACTGACCCGTTCCGTCCCGAAAGGCTCCCGCCCTCCCAGGGCGGGAGCCTTTCCGTTTCCCGTTCGGGTGCTCACCCCGCTCCCCTCCCCCTGCTTGCCGGAAAGGGGCGCAGGGGCATCGACAACCTCGCCGAGAAGCCCCTGCACCACCCCCCGACGGGCCTGGCGGCACGCCCCCGGCACAGGGGGACCCGCCCTTCCGGAACCCCTCCCAGAAGGCAACCAGCCACACCCTCTCCCCCGCACCTCTCCCGTTCCCGTGCACACGGGAAAGGGGGTGGTGAACGCAGAAAAGCCCCGCACCATGACGGTGCGGGGCTTTCCCACAATGATTGTTCGGCGGTGTCCTACTCTCCCACAGGGTCCCCCCTGCAG
>NZ_BMVV01000001.1:210221-602043 GCF_014650895.1 Streptomyces omiyaensis | reverse complement strand
GTCGCCGTCGAGGAGGGCCAGGAGGTCCAGGAAGGCGACCTCATCGTCGTCCTGGAGGCCATGAAGATGGAACAGCCCCTCAACGCCCACAAGTCCGGCACCGTCACGGGTCTGAAGGCCGAGGTCGGCGCGTCGGTCACCTCCGGCGCCGGCATCTGCGAGATCAAGGCCTGACGGCCCGACAGCTCACCGGAAGGGCCCGCAGGCAGCCGCCTGGGGGCCCTTCTCCGCGTACGGGGTGCGCACGGGGGAAGGGGCGGCGGCTCACTGCGTGCGGGGCGGCCCGGCGGTACGGGGACGGCCGCGGTTCAGCGGCGGCGCAGGTCCGCCACGCGGGCCGTGCGCTCCAGGGGCTCGGCACCCAGTCCGGGGCCCGGGCCGCGGAACTGGCCGCCCGGCATCCTGCCGCCCCGCTGCACGGGGAGCGGCATGTCGCGGCGGCCCCGGACGCCCGGGGGGAGCTGCTCGCCGGCGGGGGCGCCGGCCTGTCCGGTACCGGCCACGGCGATCTGCACGCCCTGGTCGGCGAGGGCCTGGAGCTCGGTGGCGGCCCGCTCGTCGTGCGGCGGGGGCTCGTCGGTGACCAGCCGGGTGATCACGTCCGTCGGCACCGTCTGGAACATGGTGTCGGTGCCGAGCTTGGTGTGGTCGGCGAGGACCACGACCTCGGCCGCCGCCTGCACCAGCGCCCGGTCCACGCTCGCCGAGAGCATGTTGGACGTGGAGAGGCCGCGCTCGGCGGTGAGCCCGCTGCCCGAGAGGAAGGCGCGGGAGACGCGCAGCCCCTGGAGCGACTGCTCGGCCCCGCTGCCCACCAGGGCGTAGTTGGAACCGCGCAGGGTGCCGCCGGTCATGACGACCTCGACCCGGTTGGCGTGCGCCAGGGCCTGGGCGACGAGCAGCGAGTTGGTGACCACGGTGAGGCCGGGCACCCGGGCGAGCCGGCGGGCCAGCTCCTGGGTGGTGGTCCCGGCGCCGACGACGATGGCCTCGCCCTCTTCGACCAGGCTCGCGGCGACGTCCGCGATGGCCGTCTTCTCCGCGGTAGCGAGATGGGATTTCTGCGGGAAGCCGGATTCTCGCGTGAATCCGCCCGGCAACACCGCACCGCCGTGCCGGCGGTCGAGGAGTCCTTCTGCCTCCAGGGCCCGTACGTCGCGGCGCACGGTCACTTCTGAGGTCTGGACGACGCGGGCGAGCTCGCGGAGCGACACGGCTCCGTTGGCGCGCACCATTTCGAGGATCAACTGGCGACGTTCTGCAGCGAACACGAAACTGACAGTAACGTGCGCCGGTGTTGCTTTTCAGCACTATGCGCCGGATTGCGGAAGATACGTACGAGCGGGGCCCCCAAGTGGTATGGAGAGCCCCGCCGTTGATCCTTTTTGTCCCTGGACTATGCCCCGTCTTGCCGGGGGTTGTCCGAGTCGGCGAACCGTTCCCGCAGGCGGGAGCGGTGATCGCCGCCGGGCTCAGCCCTCGTCCGCTGTCTTTCGGGTGTGCAACTGCCGTGCCACTTCCGCGATCGAACCCGACAGGGAGGGGTACACGGTGAAAGCATTTGCGATCTGTTCGACCGTCAGATTGTTGTCGACCGCGATCGAGATCGGGTGGATCAGCTCGCTCGCCCGGGGGGCGACGACGCAGCCGCCGACCACGATGCCGGTGCCGGGGCGGCAGAAGATCTTCACGAAGCCGTCCCGGATGCCCTGCATCTTGGCGCGGGGGTTGCGCAGCAGCGGCAGCTTGACGACCCGGGCGTCGATCTTGCCGGCGTCGACGTCGGCCTGGGTGTAGCCGACGGTGGCGATCTCGGGGTCGGTGAAGACGTTCGAGGAGACCGTCTTCAGGTTGAGCGGGGCCACCGCGTCGCCGAGGAAGTGGTACATCGCGATCCGGCCCTGCATGGCGGCGACCGAGGCGAGCGCGAAGACGCCGGTGACGTCGCCGGCCGCGTACACGCCGGGGGCGGAGGTGCGGGACACCTTGTCGGTCCAGATGTGCCCGGAGTCCTTCAGCCGGACCCCGGCCTCCTCCAGGCCCATGCCGGCGGAGTTCGGGATGGCGCCGACGGCCATCAGGCAGTGGGTGCCGGAGATGACCCGGCCGTCCGAGAGGGTGACCTCGACCCGGTCGCCGACCCGCTTGGCGGACTCGGCGCGCGAGCGGGCCATGACGTTCATGCCGCGGCGGCGGAAGACGTCCTCCAGGACGGCGGCGGCGTCCGGGTCCTCGCCCGGGAGGACGCGGTCGCGGGAGGAGACGAGGGTGACGCGGGAGCCGAGGGCCTGGTAGGCGCCGGCGAACTCGGCGCCGGTGACGCCGGAGCCGACCACGATGAGCTCCTCCGGGAGCTCCTTGAGGTCGTAGACCTGGGTCCAGTTCAGGATCCGCTCGCCGTCCGGCTTGGCGTCCGGGACCTCGCGCGGGTGGCCGCCGGTGGCGATCAGCACCGCGTCGGCGGTCAGCGTCTCCTCGGTGCCGTCGGCGGCCGTCACGATCACCTGACGGGAGCCGTCCACGGTCTGGCGGCCGGAGAGCCGGCCGCGGCCGCGCAGGACACGGGCGCCCGCGCGGGTGACGGAGGCGGTGATGTCGTGCGACTGGGCGAGCGCGAGCCGCTTCACCCGCCGGTTGACCTTGCCGAGGTCCACGCCGACGACGCGGGCGGCCTGCTCGAGGTGCGGGGTGTCGTCCGCCACGATGATGCCCAGCTCCTCGTAGGAGGAGTCGAAGGTGGTCATCACCTCGGCCGTGGCGATCAGGGTCTTGGAGGGGACGCAGTCGGTCAGGACGGACGCGCCGCCGAGGCCGTCGCAGTCGACGACGGTCACCTCCGCGCCGAGCTGGGCGCCCACCAGGGCAGCCTCGTATCCGCCGGGTCCGCCGCCGATGATCACGATCCGGGTCACTGGGATCTACGCCTCGCGCTCTCGTTCTGCCGGGGGTGTGCGGCCCCCGCTGGGCTGCAGTGCGTACGCCATTGTCCCGCACGCTTCAAGTGCGTACCCCATTGTCCCGCACGCGGCGGACTCCCTCGCGCCGGGGCCCCGCGAACACGCCCCGGAGCCGCCCGGAACCCCCGCACGGCCCTCACCTCGGGGTTCTCCGGACACCCCGGCCACTCCCGTACCCTCGGTCCCATGTCGCTCTACGCCGCCTACGCCGGCAACCTCGACGCCCGGCTGATGAGCCGCCGCGCCCCGCACTCCCCGCTGCGCGGCACCGGCTGGCTGAACGGCTGGCGGCTCACCTTCGGCGGGGAGCAGATGGGCTGGGAGGGGGCGCTCGCCACCCTCGTCGAGGCCCCGCGCCAGCAGGTCTTCGTGGCGCTGTACGACATCGCCCCCATGGACGAGGACTCCATGGACCGCTGGGAGGGCGTCGGACTCGACATCTACCGGCGGATGCGGGTCCGGGTGCACACCCTCGACGGCGAGGAGGCGGCCTGGGTGTACGTGCTCAACGCCTACGAGGGCGGGCTGCCGTCCGCGCGCTACCTGGGCGAGGTCGCCGACGCGGCGGAGTCGGCGGGCGCGCCGCACGACTACGTGATGGAGATCCGCAAGCGGCCCTGCTGAGGCCATGGCCCCACCCCCGGGCGGGGCGCTTTCGTGGGAAACGACAAGACAACGATCGCATGTCCGTCCGCGCCGTCATCTACGCGCGTAGGAATTATCGGGCTAGGCTTCTTCGCGAACGAAATCCGTCCGGGGTCACCTCCCTCGGACCCCCTCCCCGAGGCGAGAAGAGCCAGTGAACGCTACTGCCACCCCGTACGAGGCCGCCGAGTCCGCCGCCGCGCGCCTGCGCGAGCTGACCGGAGTCGAGAACCACGACGTCGCCCTGGTCATGGGCTCCGGCTGGGCCCCGGCCGTCGACGCCCTGGGCGCCCCCGAGGCCGAGTTCCCCGTCACCGAGCTGCCGGGCTTCCCGCCGCCGGCCGTCGAGGGCCACGGCGGCAAGGTCCGCTCGTACAAGATCGGCGAGAAGCGCGTCCTGGTCTTCCTCGGCCGCACCCACTTCTACGAGGGCCGCGGGGTCGCCTCCGTCGCGCACGGGGTCCGCACGGCCGTCGCCGCCGGCGTGAAGACCGTCGTCCTGACCAACGGCTGCGGCGGCCTGCGCGAGGGCATGCGCCCCGGCCAGCCGGTCCTCATCAGCGACCACATCAACCTGACGGCCGCCTCGCCGATCGTCGGCGCGAACTTCGTCGACCTCACCGACCTGTACTCGCCGCGGCTGCGCGCGCTGTGCAAGGAGGTCGACGAGACGCTGGAGGAGGGCGTGTACGTCCAGTTCCCCGGCCCCCACTACGAGACCCCGGCCGAGATCAACATGGTCCGCGTCATGGGCGGCGACCTCGTCGGCATGTCCACCGTCCTGGAGGCCATCGCCGCGCGCGAGGCCGGCGCGGAGGTCCTCGGCATCTCCCTCGTCACCAACCTGGCGGCGGGCCTCTCGGGCGAGCCGCTCAACCACGAGGAGGTCCTCCAGGCGGGCCGCGACTCGGCGGCGCGGATGGGCGAGCTGCTCACGCGGGTCCTCGACCGGATCTGACGGCCCCCGCGGCGGGCGGCGTGCCCGTGCGCGCGGCCGGGTGCGGGTGCCGTGCCCGTGCGGGCAGCCGGTGCGGGTGCCGTACCCGTACCCGTACCCGTACCCGTACCCGTACCCGTGCGGGTGGCGTGCCCCTGCGGGTGGGACGGTCCGTGCGGTGGTGGGGCCTCTGCGCGGGGCTCCTCCCCCGCCCCTTCCGGTGACCGGGGCTCCGTCCCGGAACCCGTGCCCCGGGCGCCGGCGGGGCCGGAACCGGTCCGCGCGGCCGCAGGCCGTACGGGGGCCCGGGGGCCCGCCCCCGGTTCGGGAGGGGGCGGGGCGGGGAAAGGCTCCGCGCAGCGGTCCCGCACCGCCCGCCCGCATCCCCACCCCCACCCGCACGCACCCCCGCCCGGCCCCGCACGGATCCCCGCACCCGCCCCGCACGCACCCGCCCCCGCCGCACCCCACCCGCCTCCTCCTTCCCCGCTCCGCACTCCGAAAGGCGCATCACCGTGACGCAGGACGAACTCCTCGCCCGGGCCCAGGCCTGGCTCGCCGAGGACCCCGACGGCGAGACCCGCGACGAACTCGCCGCGCTGATCGAGAGCGGCGACACGGACGAGCTGGCCGTCCGGTTCGCCGGGACCCTGCAGTTCGGCACCGCCGGGCTCCGCGGCGAGCTGGGCGCCGGGCCCATGCGGATGAACCGGGCCGTGGTGATCCGGGCCGCCGCCGGACTCGCCGCCTACCTGAAGGCCGAGGGGCGGACCGGCGGACTGGTCGTCATCGGCTACGACGCCCGCTACAAGTCGGCCGACTTCGCCCGGGACACCGCCGCGGTGATGACGGGCGCGGGACTGCGCGCCGCGCTGCTGCCGCGCCCGCTGCCGACGCCGGTCCTGGCCTACGCCATAAGGCACCTGGGCGCCGTCGCCGGCGTCGAGGTGACCGCGAGCCACAACCCGCCGCGCGACAACGGCTACAAGGTGTACCTGGGCGACGGCTCGCAGATCGTGCCGCCGGCGGACGCGGGGATCGCGGCCGGGATCGACGCCGTACGGGCGCTCGCCGACGTGCCCCGGCCGGAGGACGGCTGGGAGGTGCTCGGCGACGAGGTCCTGGAGGCGTACCTGGCCCGGACCGACGCCGTCCTGACCCCCGGCTCGCCGCGCGGCGCGCGGACCGTCTACACCGCCCTGCACGGCGTCGGGAAGGACGTCCTGACGGCGGCCTTCGCCCGGCACGGCTTCCCGCCGCCGGCGCTGGTCGCCGCGCAGGCCGAGCCCGACCCGGCGTTCCCGACGGTCGCCTTCCCGAACCCGGAGGAGCCGGGTGCCATGGACCTCGCCTTCGAGGCGGCCCGGGCCGTGGACCCCGACCTCGTCATCGCCAACGACCCGGACGCCGACCGCTGCGCCGTGGCCGTCCCGGACGCGTCCGTGGACGGCGGCTGGCGGATGCTGCGCGGCGACGAGGTCGGCGCGCTGCTCGCCGCGCACCTGGTGCGCAAGGGGGCCACCGGCGTCTTCGCCGAGTCGATCGTGTCGTCCTCGCTGCTCGGCCGGATCGCCGAGGCGGCCGGGGTCGGGTACGAGGAGACGCTGACCGGCTTCAAGTGGATCGCCCGGGTGGACGGGCTGCGGTACGGCTACGAGGAGGCGCTCGGCTACTGCGTGGACCCGGAGGGCGTCCGCGACAAGGACGGCATCACGGCGGCGCTGCTCGTCGCCGAGCTGGCCTCGGAGCTGAAGGAGCGGGGCCGCACCCTGACCGACCTCCTCGACGACCTGGCGGTGGAGCACGGGCTGCACGCCACCGACCAGCTGTCGGTGCGGGTGGAGGACCTGTCGGTCATCGCGGACGCGATGGCGGCGCTGCGCGAGCGGCCCCCGGTGCGGCTCGCGGGGCTGTCGGTCGTGTCGGCGGAGGACCTGACCCGGGGGACGGAGTCGCTGCCGCCCACCGACGGCCTGCGCTACCACCTGGACGGCGACTACCGGGCCCGGGTGATCGTCCGCCCGTCGGGCACGGAGCCGAAGCTGAAGTGCTACCTGGAGGTCGTGGTCCCGGTCGCCGGCGCGAGCGGCCTGGCCGCGGCGCGGGCGACCGGCGCCGAGGTGCTGGGCGCGCTGAAGAAGGACCTGGCGGCGGCCGCGGGGCTGTGAGCCGGGGCCGACGCCCGAGGGCCGGTACGGGAACGCCCGTACCGGCCCTTCGCCGTGCGCCCGGCGCCCGGCACCCCTATCCGAAGCGCCCGTCGACGTAGTCCGCCGTCCTCGGGGACTCAGCCGATCGCGGAGAGCACCACGAAGAGGATCAGGCCGACGACGACCGGGGCGATGATCTCGTACGCCCAGCGGACCTGGGGCGCTCCCTGCGCCCCGGTACGGCCCTGGTACCGCTCGGCCATCTCCCGCAGGTCCGCCACGGTCTGGTCGGTGGGCGCGGTGCGCGCCGCGCTGTCCCGGACGTCGGCGGTGGTCGAGGTGCGGCCGTGGGGGTCGTCCTGGGAGGCGCGCGCGGCCCGGCGGGCGGCCTTCTTCCGCTGCCGCAGCGAGACGGGCACGGCCCACAGCTGGTACTTCGCGCCCTCCTTGGTGAAGACCTCGCTGGAGTAGCCGGCCCGGAGGTCGGCGACCGCCGCCCAGGGCAGCAGGATCGAGCGGAAGGGGTTGCGGATCCGGAGCCGGTCCTCGTTGGCGTAGACGGCGGGGCGCAGGGTGAAGGCGATGATCAGCGGTACCGCGATCACCAGGCCGGCCAGCGCCAGCCAGGGCGCCTGGCCCTCGCCGCGCATCAGCGCGTCGATCACGAAGACGAGCACGATGGCGAGCAGCAGCACGCCTCCCGCGATGCCGAAGGAGGACCGGAAGACGCGGTCGGCGGAGGTCGGCTCGGGGGTCGGCTCGGAGGGCGCGGGGCTCGTCATGCCGCCGATTCTGCCTCAGGAGCCGCCGGGAGGCTCGGGCGCCCCGCTCGGCACACAGCCCGGCGCTCTCTGCCCGGCGCGCCGCTCGCCGCGCTGCCGCCCGGCCCTCCCGTACCGCCCGTCCCGCCCGGCGCTCCGCGCGGCCCGGGGTCAGGCCCGCCGGGCGGCGACCAGGTCGGCGTAGAGGATGATGTTGTCCGGCCGGTGCCCGTCGACGAGTTCGCCGCCGCAGGTGATGACGCGGAGCTCGGGCCGACGGGTGTCGCCGTACACCTTCTCCGTGGGGAAGGCGTCCTTGTCGACCTGCTGGAGCTCGCGGACCCGGAAGACGGCGGCGGTGCCGTCGGCGCGGGTCACGGTGAGCTCGTCGCCGACCCGGACCTTGGAGACGTCCTTCAGCACGGCCGGCCCGCGCTCGGTGTCGAAGTGCCCGATGAGGACGGCGGGCCCGGTCTCGCCGGGCGTGACGCCCTTCGTGTACCAGCCGATCCGGTCGGCCTGGGCGACCGAGGGCACCTCGACGGTCCCGTCGGCGTTCAGGCCGAGGTCCAGGATCCCCCGGGCGTCGACGGCGGCCGAGGGCAGCTGGACGCGCACGGGCAGCGAGCGGGCGAGCGGCTTCACCGGCGCGGCGGAGGCGGTGGCGGCGGGCGCCGGGGCGCTCGGCTCCGCGATCCGGGCGGGCGGGGTGGCGGCGGTCGGCCCGGCCTGCGCCGAACAGCCGGCGAGGGCGGCCACGAGGAGGACGGTGGCGGTGAGGGTGCGGCGGCGCATGGGACGGCTCTCCGGGAGGACGGGTGCGGCCGGCCGTCGAGGGGTGGCGACGGCCGGCCTGGGGTGGTGGTGCGCTCCGGGCTCGGGTCGAGGGCGGGGAGCTGGGCGTACGGGTCGTAGGCCCGGGGCGGCGCGGGTCAGGCGCGGGCCGCGGCGGTACGGCGGCGCAGCACGGTGAAGCCGAGCCCGGCGGCGGCCAGCGAGGCCGCGCCGGCGCCGACCGCGAGCAGCGTGCCGGAGCCCTCCCCGGCACCGGACTCGGCACCGGCCGCGACCCCGCCCCGCGGCACGACGGACGTCTGGCCGCCCTGGGCGTCCGTGCCGTCCGAGCCGCCGCCCTGTGCCTGGCCCGCCGGGGCCACGCCCTCCACGGAGCAGCCCTTCGGGAGCCGCGGGAAGGGGGTGCTGGAGCCCTTGGCCTCGCCGCCCTCGACCTTGGTGTAGAGGGACGGGGTGGCGGTGAAGGCGCCGTCGATCCGGGCGACGATGCCGGCGCTCGCGGGCAGCGAGGGGTGCGCGCGGTCGAGGACGCCGATGACCTTGTCGTCGCCGGCGGTGACGATCTTGGCCTGCGGGCCCTTCGTGGTCATGGTGAGCTGGGCCTGGGTGCCCGCGCCGATCGCGTAGGCGATGCTCTGGGGCAGGCAGTGGTCGACCTTGCCCGTCTCCATGTTGTAGGGCTGCGGGGCGGACTGCCGGGCCGCGCCGGGGACGTAGGCGGCGAAGTGGCCGGTGGTCTCCAGGACGACGACGGCCTTGCCGTAGAAGAGGACCTTGCGGCCGTGGCCGGAGGGGTAGGTGAAGCCGCTGCCCTTGCCCGTGGCGGGGTCGACGCTCTGGAGGCCGGTGGTGGAGCCGTCGAAGCGGACCTCCAGGACCGTGCCGTCGACGAGCCGGTAGAAGCCGTGCTTGAAGGGGGCGGTGGTGCCGACCCAGTTGTAGGTGGTGCCGTCCGGGTTGAGGACGAAGTACTCGGTGCTGACGTCCCAAGCGGCGACGGAACGGCCGGCCGCGTGGAGCTCGTCGACCTTGCGGCCGTCGAGGAAGAGCTCCGCGATGTGGTTCCGGTCCTTGAGCTTGTAGATCTTGGCGGTCCGGCCGCCGATCAGCTTCTCGGTGCGGACCGGGGTGGCGTGCTCCGGACCGGCCTCGACGGCGGTGACCCCGCCCTCGGCGTCCAGCGTCACGGCGTACCCGGAGAAGACCCCGGTGTCGCTCTTCGCGTAGCCGCCGCCGGCCTTCAGCTCGCCCAGGACCTCGCTGCCGCGCAGGACGGTGGCGGTGAAGTACCGGTGCTGGGTGCCCTTGTCGTACACCTTCGCCGTCAGGCCGCCGCCGAGCTTCACCGTGCGGAGCAGGACGTCGGCGTCCGGCGCGGGCGCGGACGGGGCGGTGGCGGCGGGGGCGGTGGTGGCAGCGGCGGCGGGCTTCTCCGGGGCCTTCTCGGGCGCGACGGCCTCGGCGGGCGCGGCGGGCGCGGTGGTCGCGGTGGCGGTCGGCGCCGGGGCCGTACCGGCGGCGAACGCGCTGCCGGCCGCGAGGACCGGAGTGGCGGCGACGCCCGCGACGAGCGCGGCGGCAAGAGCGGTGCGAAGGGCGGTGCGCATTACGACTCCCGAGAAGATTCGGTGGCGGATAAGAGAAGAGCCGCATGCCTGGCTGATGTCTCGGTCGGGGAGGGCCGGTGAGTTCTCGCTGGCTGCTGATGAATAATCTAAAGATCTTGTATGGGGGATCCATCCGCTCCACGTCACAGGCGCGTGACAGGCGTCACCGGCCCCACTCGTCCCCCTCCTCGCCGGCCGGACCGCGAGACGCACGACACCCCGCCCCGGACCCCCTCCCCTGTACAGGTCGCTACGCGCGTAGATATGCTCGACTGGTGACCATGCCCACCACTGCATCCGCAGCAGCAGCTTTCGCCGACGTGACCGCGTCCGAGAGCACGCTGCGCCGCTTCCTCCACGGGCTGCCCGGCGTCGACGCCGTGGGCCTGGAGGCGCGCGCCGCGTCCCTCGGCACCCGCTCGATCAAGACCACGTCCAAGGCGTACGCCATCGACCTGGCCATCTCCATGATCGACCTGACGACGCTCGAAGGCGCGGACACCCCGGGCAAGGTCCGGGCCCTCGCCGCCAAGGCCGTCCACCCCGACCCGACCGACCGCACGACCCCGACGACCGCCGCCGTCTGCGTCTACCCCGACATGGTGGCCACCGCCAAGGCCGCCCTCGCGGGCTCGGACGTCAAGGTCGCCTCGGTCGCCACCGCCTTCCCGGCCGGCCGCGCCGCCCTCCCCGTGAAGCTGGCCGACACCGCCGACGCGATCGCCGCCGGCGCGGACGAGATCGACATGGTCATCGACCGCGGCGCCTTCCTCGCCGGCCGCTACCTGGAGGTCTACGAGCAGATCGCCGCGATCAGGGCCGAGTGCGGCGACCGCGCGCGCCTCAAGGTGATCTTCGAGACCGGCGAGCTGTCCACGTACGACAACATCCGCCGCGCCTCCTGGCTCGGCATGATGGCCGGCGCCGACTTCATCAAGACCTCGACCGGCAAGGTCGCGGTCAACGCCACCCCGGCCAACACCCTGCTCATGCTGGAGGCGGTGCGCGACTTCCGCGCCCAGACCGGCGTGCAGATCGGCGTGAAGCCGGCCGGCGGCATCCGCAACACCAAGGAGGCCATCAAGTTCCTGGTGCTGGTCAACGAGACCGCGGGACCGGACTGGCTGGACAACCACTGGTTCCGCTTCGGCGCCTCCAGCCTGCTCAACGACCTGCTGATGCAGCGCCAGAAGATGGCCACCGGCCACTACTCCGGCCCCGATTACGTGACGGTGGACTGATCGACATGACCTCCCCCTTCGAGTACGCCCCCGCGCCCGAGTCGCGCGGCGTCGTCGACATCGCCCCGAACTACGGCCTGTTCATCGACGGCGAGTTCACCGACGCGGCCGACGGCAAGGTCTTCAAGACCGTCTCCCCCTCCACCGAGGAGGTCCTCTCCGAGATCGCCCAGGCGGGCGAGGCGGACGTGGACCGCGCGGTCAAGGCCGCCCGCAAGGCCTTCGAGAAGTGGTCCGCGCTCCCCGGCTCCGAGCGCGCCAAGTACCTCTTCCGGATCGCCCGGATCATCCAGGAGCGCAGCCGCGAGCTGGCCGTCCTGGAGACCCTGGACAACGGCAAGCCGATCAAGGAGACCCGCGACGCGGACCTCCCCCTGGTCGCCGCGCACTTCTTCTACTACGCGGGCTGGGCCGACAAGCTCGACCACGCCGGCTACGGCGCGAACCCGCGCCCGCTCGGCGTCGCCGGCCAGGTCATCCCGTGGAACTTCCCGCTGCTGATGCTGGCGTGGAAGATCGCCCCGGCGCTCGCCACCGGCAACACGGTCGTCCTGAAGCCCGCCGAGACGACCCCGCTCTCCGCCCTGTTCTTCGCGGACGTCTGCCGCCAGGCCGGGCTGCCGAAGGGCGTCGTCAACATCCTCCCCGGGTACGGGGACGCCGGCGCCGCCCTCGTGGCGCACCCCGACGTGAACAAGGTCGCCTTCACCGGCTCGACCGCCGTCGGCAAGCAGATCGCCCGCACGGTCGCGGGCACCGACAAGAAGGTCACCCTGGAGCTGGGCGGCAAGGGCGCCAACATCGTCTTCGACGACGCCCCCCTCGACCAGGCCGTCGAGGGCATCGTCAACGGCATCTTCTTCAACCAGGGCCAGGTCTGCTGCGCGGGCTCCCGCCTGCTGGTCCAGGAGTCGATCCAGGACGAGCTGCTCGACAGCCTCAAGCGCCGCCTGTCGACGCTCCGCCTCGGCGACCCGCTCGACAAGAACACCGACATCGGCGCCATCAACTCCGAGGAGCAGCTGGCCCGGATCACCTCCCTGGTCGCGCAGGGCGAGGCGGAGGGCGCCGAGCGCTGGACCGCCGCCTGCGACCTCCCGGAGGCCGGCTACTGGTTCGCGCCGACGCTCTTCACCAACGTCACCCAGGCGCACACCATCGCCCGTGACGAGGTCTTCGGCCCGGTCCTGTCGGTGCTGACCTTCCGCACCCCGGACGAGGCCGTCGCCAAGGCCAACAACAGCCAGTACGGCCTCTCCGCCGGCATCTGGACGGAGAAGGGCTCCCGCATCCTCGCGGTCGCGAACAAGCTCCGCGCCGGTGTCGTCTGGGCCAACACGTTCAACAAGTTCGATCCGACCTCGCCCTTCGGCGGCTACAAGGAGTCGGGCTTCGGCCGCGAGGGCGGCCGTCACGGTCTGGAGGCCTACCTCGATGTCCGATAAGACCGAGCAGAACCGTCTGGGCGTCTTCAAGACCTACAAGCTGTACGTCGGGGGCAAGTTCCCCCGCTCCGAGAGCGGCCGGGTGTACGAGGTGACGGACTCCAAGGGCAACTGGCTGGCGAACGCCCCGCTGTCCTCCCGCAAGGACGCCCGCGACGCGGTCGTCGCCGCGCGCAAGGCGCAGGGCGGCTGGGCGGGCGCGACCGCGTACCTGCGCGGCCAGATCCTCTACCGCGTCGCCGAGATGCTGGAGGGCCGCCGGGAGCAGTTCGTCCGCGAGGTCGCCGAGGCCGAGGGCCTGTCCAGGGCGAAGGCGGCGGCCCAGGTCGACGCGGCGATCGACCGCTGGGTCTGGTACGCGGGCTGGACCGACAAGATCGCCCAGGTCGTCGGCGGCGCCAACCCGGTCGCCGGCCCCTACTTCAACCTCTCCACCCCGGAGCCGACCGGCGTCGTCACCGTGATCGCCCCCCAGGAGTCCTCCTTCCTGGGCCTGGTCTCGGTGATCGCCCCGGTCATCGCGACCGGCAACACGGCCGTCGTGATCGCGAGCGAGAGGTCCCCGCTCCCCGCCCTCTCCCTGGGCGAGGTGCTGGCCACCTCCGACCTCCCCGGCGGCGTGGTCAACATCCTCTCCGGCAAGGCCGCCGAGATGGGCCCGCACCTCGCGGCCCACCTGGACGTCAACGCGATCGACCTGACGGGCGCGGACGCCGACCTGGCCCGTGACCTGGAGGTCGCGGCCGCGGACAACCTGAAGCGCGTCCTGCGCCCCCGCACCGAGGACTTCGCCGCGTCCCCCGGCACGGACCGCATGACGGCCTTCCTGGAGACCAAGACCGTCTGGCACCCCACGGGCTCGCTGGGCGCGAGCGGCTCCTCGTACTAGACGGCGCCGCACGGCGGAGGCCCCCGGGCAGCAGCACTGCCCGGGGGCCTTGCGCATCGTGGTGATCGGCCGCAGGATCCGGTCATGCTAAGGGGATTGATCAAGGGGGACAACGCCTTCGTCCCGACGGCCGCGCTGCGCGTCGCCGTCGGGAACGGCGTCGACGTCGCGGCGCTGCTCGTGACGGAACAGGGCAGGGTCCGGGGGGACTCCGACATCGTGTTCGACGGCGCTCCGGCGCACCCGTCGGGCGCGGTGCGGCTGTCCCCCGGCGCGGACGGCGCGGTGTGGCTGGACGCCGACCTCACGGGCGTCGAGGAGGCCATCGCCCGCGTCCTCGTCGTCGCGTCGACGGAGGAGGGCGCCCTGCGGGACGCGCGCGCCCTGTCCGTGGAGGTCTTCGGGCCGGACGGCGGGACGGTCGTGGCGTACGAGGTCACCGACGCGGGCGCCGAGACGGCGATGGTCGTCGCGGAGCTGTACCGCCGCTCGGGCGGCTGGAAGTTCCGCGCGGTGGGCCAGGGGTACGTCGACGGGCTGACCGGCCTGGCGGTGGACCACGGGGTGGACCCCGACGGAGAGCCGCAGGAGCTCCCGGAACGGATCCCGGTCCCCGCGCCGCCGGCCCCGGCGCAGGACCTGGCGGAGGCCCCGGCGGGGACCCAGCCGGGGGCCCCGCCCCTCCGCCCCACCCGTGACCAGCTCCTGAACATGACCCAGGACCAGATCCGGGCCCTGGCGCAGGCCCATGCCCAGGCCCGGGCGGACGCGCCCCCGGCGGCGACCGCCCCGCCCCTGCCGGAGCCCGACCCGTCGGTCTGGGCGTGCGGGCCCGTCTTCAAGCCGCGCACCGCCACCGGCCGGGACAACGACGTGATCACCGTGGAGGACCTCCCGCCCGGTCCCGTCATGGTCGAGCTGGCCGTGAAGGGCGAGCACTACACGGGGCTGTGGCCGCTCGACGACTCCAACACCAAGGGGCGTTACCTCGTCAACAGCACGGAGGAGGACTTCCGGGGCCGGGTGATCGCCTTCGTCCCCGAGCACGGGCGGCTGCGCCTGCGGCTGGAGGCGAACGGCTCCTGGCAGGTGCGGATCCTGCCGCTGGCGGAGGCCCGGCGCCTGACGGAGAACCTGCTGGAGAGCTGGGGCCCCGAGGTCCTGCTCCACACCGGGGGGACGGCCGACGCCACCTTCCACTACAAGGGCAGCAGCAACTTCATCGTCCACCTCTACCGGCTGGCCGGGCACACGGATCCCACCACGCTTCCGGAACGCGGACGGGCCGCCGTCAACGAGATCGGCGCGCGCAAGGAGACCCTGCCGCTGCCCGAAGGTCCGCTCCTGGTCTGTCTGATCGCGGCGGACGCCCCCTGGACCGCCCGCCTGAAGGACGTGCGGCCCCACAGCAGCGGCCGGAACGCGGACAGCCCGACGAAGCAGCCCGTGCCCCGCGGGGCACGCGGCTGGCTGCGCCGGGCGAGGGGCTGAATCCGCCCGTCTACGGCAGCAGTTTCTGCGTCAGCGGCCCGGCGACCGGCAGGTCGGCCACCGCCCCGCCCTCGGTGAGGTGGCCGGTGACGAGGTCGGTGCCGACCGGCTTGAAGTCGGCGACCTGGGTGCCGATGCCGTTGGCGAGCGGGTCGACGCCGGTCTTGGCCAGCGGGTCCAGCTGGAGCCGGGTCAGCGGACCGAGCCCGTGCGTGACGCCGGCCAGGGCGCCCGCGCCGGCCGCGCCGGCGTCGGTGCGGGTCAGCGAGTCCACCGGCAGGGGTACGGAAGCCCCCGGGGCGGCCGCCTGAGCCGCGGCGGCCGCCCCGAGCACGGCGGCGCCGGCCGCGGTGACGCCGAGGCCTGCCTTGAACAGGACGCCGCGGCGGGGGGTCTTCGGCTGTGCGTGACGCGCCATGGGAAACCTTCCGAGGGGTGAGCGGGCGGCCACCGACAGTAGTGGAGGTGTGATGCTGGATACCAACGGCCCTCCTCGGTGGTCCCCTGGACGGGGTAATGCCTCACACTGGTGTTCCGTGAGTTCCCAACCGATCCCGACCCGGGTCGTCCTGCTCGCGGGCCCCTCCGGCTCCGGCAAGTCGTCCCTCGCCGCCACCGCCGGTCTCCCGGTCCTGCGCCTCGACGACTTCTACAAGGAGGCCGGCGACCCGACGCTCCCGCTCGTCGACGGCAGCAGCGACGTCGACTGGGACTCCCCGCGTTCCTGGGACGCGGACGCCGCCGTCGCCGCGATCGTCGAGCTGTGCCGCACCGGCCGCACCGACGTCCCCGTCTACTCCATCGCCACCAGCTCGCGCACCGGCAGCGACCGCCTCGACATCGAGCGGACCCCGCTCTTCATCGCCGAGGGCATCTTCGCCGCCGAGATCGTGACCCGCTGCCGCGAGCTCGACGTGCTGGCCGACGCGCTCTGCCTGCGCGGCCGCCCCTCCACCACCTTCCGCCGCCGGCTGCTGCGCGACCTCAGGGAGGGCCGCAAGTCGGTCCCGATGCTGCTGCGCCGCGGCTGGCGCCTGATGCGCGCCGAGCGGGCCATCGTCGCCCGCCAGACCTCCCTGGGCGCCCACCCCTGCGCCAAGCCGGAGGCCCTGGGCCGGCTGGCCGCCGCGGCGGCGGGCCGGCACCGCACCCCGGCGGCCCGCTGACCGCGACCGCGGACACCGCACACGACGAAGCGGGCCGTACGAGACCCCCCGGACTCGTACGACCCGCTTCGCTTTTCCCCCGTGGGCCCCAGATCCCCCCTGAGGCCTCCCCCGTGGTGCTCCCCCGTCGTTCCCCCGTGATCCTCAGGCGACGAGCTCGCCGAAGGACTCCTCCTCGTCACGGCCGAAGCTCAGCACCTCGTCCTCGCGCAGTCGCCGCAGCGAGCGCCAGATGCTCGACTTCACCGTGCCGACACTGATGTCCAGGATCTCCGCGATCTCCGGATCGGTCCGGCCCTCGTAGTAGCGCAGCACCAGCATGGTCCGCTGGAGCTCGGGCAGGCGGGCCAGGGCCTGCCACAGCACCGCGCGCAGCTCGGTGCCGCGCATCGCGTCCGTCTCGCCGACCGTCTCCGGCAGCTCCTCGGTCGGGTACTCGTTGACCTTGCGCCGGCGCCAGGCGCTGATGTGCAGGTTGGTCATCGTGCGGCGCAGGTAACCGCCGACGGCGGCCTTGTCGCTGATGCGCTCCCAGGCGCGGTACGTGGAGAACAGCGCGCTCTGGAGCAGGTCCTCGGCCTCGAAACGGTCACCGGTCAGGTGGTAGGCGGTGGCGTACAGGGAGGCCCGGCGCTCCTGGACGTAGGCCGTGAACTCGGCCTCCGAACAGGAACGCTCCCCCGTGGCCTCCCCGTACACCGCTCCCCCGTCAGCGACGGCGACCATGTAGGGCGCCTTGCGCTGACGCCCGACGGTTCGAACGCACCCCCGTCCGTTCGTTGCACCGCCGGACTTCTCGGTGCTCCGCACGACGTCGTGGAGACGCGTGACCACTGCGCTGGAGTTGGTGCTGTGCAGTGCGTTCATCTCGCGCCCCCCGTCGTTCGGAGTGTGTCTGTCGGTCCGTGTGCCAAGAAGCTTGCCCGCCGGACTTCATGGCGTTGTCCGCCGACTGTCACAGACGTGTCACAGGGGCCGGGACGGAAGCGCGCCTCCGGGCGGTCGAACTCGGACGGCTCATGAGCCAGAATGGCGCCCGTGCCTTTTCTGTTGCTGATCGAGGACGACGACGCCATCCGCACGGCCCTCGAACTCTCCCTGTCCCGGCAGGGCCACCGGGTGGCCACCGCCGCGTCGGGCGAGGACGGCCTGCTGCTGCTCAAGGAGCAGCGGCCGGACCTGATCGTGCTCGACGTGATGCTGCCCGGCATCGACGGGTTCGAGGTGTGCCGGCGGATCCGTCGCACGGACCAGCTCCCGATCATCCTGCTGACCGCGCGCAGCGACGACATCGACGTGGTCGTGGGTCTGGAGTCGGGTGCCGACGACTACGTGGTGAAGCCGGTGCAGGGACGGGTGCTCGACGCCCGGATCCGGGCCGTGCTGCGGCGCGGCGAGCGGGAGTCGACGGACTCGGCGACCTACGGGTCGCTGGTGATCGACCGGGCGGCGATGACCGTGACGAAGAACGGCCTCGACCTCCAGCTGACCCCGACCGAGCTGCGGCTGCTGCTCGAACTGAGCCGGCGGCCCGGACAGGCGCTGTCCCGGCAGCAGTTGCTGCGGCTGGTGTGGGAGCACGACTACCTGGGCGACTCGCGGCTGGTGGACGCGTGCGTCCAGCGGCTGCGGGCGAAGGTGGAGGACGTGCCGTCCTCGCCGACCCTGATCCGCACGGTGCGGGGCGTCGGTTACCGGCTGGACGTCCCTGCGTGACGAAGGGGAACAGGGGGGCCTTCGCCCGGCTGCGGCTGTCCAGTCTGCGCCTGCGGCTCGTCGTGGTGTTCGCGCTGGTGGCGCTGACGGCCGCGGTGTCGGCGTCGGGGATCGCGTACTGGCTGAACCGCGAGGCGGTGCTCAAGCGCACCCAGGACAGCGCGCTCAACGACTTCCGGGGCGAGATGCAGAACCGGGTGGCGACGCTGCCGCTGCGGCCGACCCAGGAGGACCTGCGGCGGACCTCCGAGGAGATGACGGAGAACGGCTCCGGCTACCAGGTGCTGCTGCTCGGCGAGCGGGCGGCGGGGAAGCCGATCGTGGGCGCCTCGGACCCGGACGTGTTCACGCTGGCCGACGTGCCGGTGGCGCTGCGGGAGGCGGTGGGCACCCGGCGCCCGGTGACGGACGCGAACCCGTACGCGTACCACCTGTTCTGGCAGCGGACCGAGCGGGGCGGGACGCCGTACCTGGTCGGGGGGACGCGGATCGACGGCGGCGGTCCCACCGGGTACATGTTCAAGTCGCTGGCGGCGGAGAAGGCGGACCTCAACTCGCTGTCGTGGTCGCTGGGGATCGCGACCGGGCTCGCGGTGATCGGTTCGGTGCTGCTCGCGCAGGTGGCGGCGTCGACGGTGCTGCGGCCGGTGCGGCGGCTCGGCGAGGCGGCCCGGCAGCTCGGCGAGGGCAAGCTCGACACCCGGCTGCGGGTCTCGGGCGCGGACGAACTGTCCGATCTGTCGCGGACCTTCAACAGCGCGGCGGAGAACCTGCAGAAGAAGGTGGCGGACATGAGCGCCCGGGAGGAGTCCTCACGGCGGTTCGTCGCCGACATGTCGCACGAGCTGCGGACGCCGCTGACCGCGCTGACGGCGGTGACGGAGGTCCTGGAGGACGAGCAGGACTCCCTGGACCCGATGATCGCCCCGGCGGTGGCGCTCGTGGTGAGCGAGACCCGGCGGCTGAACAACCTGGTGGAAAACCTGATGGAGGTCACCCGCTTCGACGCGGGCACCGCCCGGCTGGTCCTGGACGACGTGGACATCGCCGACCAGATCACCGCGTGCATCGACGCGCGGGCCTGGCTGGACGCGGTGGACCTGGACGCGGAGCGCGGCATCGTCTGCCGGCTCGATCCGCGGAGGCTGGACGTGATCCTGGCGAACCTGATCGGGAACGCGCTGAAGCACGGCGGTTCGCCGGTGCGGGTCTCGGTGCGGACCGAGCAGGGCGCGGCGGAGGACGGTTCCGGCGAGGAGGAGCTGGTCGTCGCGGTGCGCGACCACGGGCCCGGCATTCCCGGGGAGGTGCTGCCGCACGTCTTCGACCGCTTCTACAAGGCGAGCGCGCAGCGGCCCCGCTCGGACGGCTCCGGACTGGGCCTGTCGATCGCCATGGAGAACGCGCTCATCCACGGCGGGACGATCTCCGCCGCCAATTCGACGGGCGAGGACGGGGCCGTGGACGGCGCGGTGTTCGTGCTGCGGCTGCCCCGGGACGCGTCGGCGGTCGCCCGCGCCCTGGGCACCGGCTCCCGGCAGGGCGAGGGGACGGACGAGTGAGGCTGCGGACGGCCGCGGCGGCGGGGCTCGTGCTGCTCCTCGCCGGCTGCGGGATCAGGACGACGTCGGTGCCGGTGGACGCGGGCGCGGCCCCGTCGCGGGTGCCGTGCCACGTGACGGAGGCGCCGGCCCCGGCGCAGGGGGTGCCGGTGCGGGCCTTCCTGGTGTGCGGCTCGCAGCTGGAGCCGGTGGACCGCAGGTCGCCGCAGCCGGAGGACAAGGCGAGCGGCGATCCGGTGCGGACGGCGTCGGCGCTGCTCGCGCAGCTGCTCGCGGAGCCGTCGGAGGCGGAGCGGCAGGCCGGCTTCACCACGGCGGTACGGGCTCCGCTGAAGGTGGCGGGCGGCCGGAGCGGGGACCCGGAGGGCACGCTGCGGCTGAGCCGGCAGCCGGAGGACCTGGCGCCGGCGGCGCTGTCGCAGCTGGTGTGCACCTTCGCGGAGAGCTCGGCGGGCGCGGGCGGGCACACGGTGCTGCTCGCGGGCCCGGGGGCGTACCCGCCGAAGCGGTACCGGTGCACGACGGAGCTGCGGGAGCGTCCGGAGTCGGCGCCGCCGACCGCGCCGGCTTCGGCCGTCCCGGTGACGCCGGCGGGCTGAAACGGAACCGTTCCCCGCGCGGACCGCGTCTTGGGGGGCGTGCAGCGTCAAGGTTCGGGCGGGAACACCGCCGTGGTCGTCCGCGTGACGGGGTTCGTGCTCCTGGTCGCGCATCTGCTGTTCGTCGCCTGGGCCGGTCTGCTCCCCCGTGACGTGGCCTGGGTGACCGCGCCGAACACGGTCCCGCTGGCCGGGCTCCGCGCCGATCTGGCGCTCGGGCCCGCCGAGGCGGCCCGGCAGATCGCCGGGGGGCTGCTGCTGCTCGCCCCGCTCGGGGTGCTGCTGCCGATGTGCGAGGGCCGGCTCGACGTGTCCCGCTGGGGGTCGCTGACCCGGACGACGGCGGCGGGGGCGCTGGTGTCCCTGGCCCTGGAGCTGTTGCAGACGGCCGTGCCGGGGCAGGTCGTGGACGTGGACTCGGTGCTCCTGAACACGCTCGGGGTGGCGCTCGCGCACCTCCTGGTGGTGCCGGCCGCGCGGACGCGGCTGCGGCGCCGGGGGACCTCCTCCTCGGGGCGGGGTCCCGGCCGGGGGCGGGTCGTGATCGGGAAGGACCCGGATCAGGGTCGTACCCCGAGGATTCCCAGGGTGCCGATCGCCCGGTAGACCGACGTCGCAGGGCGGGGCCGGGCGGCACCATGGAGTCATCGGGAGGCCCGAGGGAGCGGTCTTCCGGAACCGACGAAGGAGCCCACCATGGCCGCACTGATCCGCCCGCGTGAAGGCCGGATGATCGGCGGGGTGTGCGCGGCGCTCGCCCGGCGCTTCGGCACCTCCGCCCTGACGATGCGCGTGATCTTCCTGGCCTCGTGTCTGCTGCCCGGCCCGCAGTTCCTGCTCTACCTGGCGCTGTGGCTGCTGCTGCCGGGCGCGTCGAAGGCGGAGAAGGCGACCGCCTGGTAGCCGTGCGGCGGCGCGGCCGTCACGGAGGTACGCCGAAGGGGCGCGGACCCGGGTTCTTCCGGGTGCGCGCCCCTTCGGCGTGGGGTGGTGCGGGTCAGCCGATCGGCAGGCCGGCCAGCGGCAGGCCGCCGAGGAGGCCGGTGGCGGCACCGAGCGGGGTGGCGCCGAGGGCGCCGGCGGCCGCGTCGGTCGGCAGGTTCTGGGTGGCCTGGCCGGCCGCCGCGGGGAGGGTCTTCACGCCCTGGTCGAGGCCCTGGCCGAGCGCGCCCTGGCCGGCGGCGAGGGACTCGCCCGCACCGTCGGGGAGGGTGGTGAGACCGTCGCCCAGCGGGGCGAGCTGGGTCACGGAGCCCAGCGCGTCGGCGCCGTCGAGCGGTGCCGGGAGCGGGGCCGCGGAGGCCGTGCCGGCGGCGGCAGCGGCGAATGCGGCGCCGAGGGCGGCGACACCGAGCTTCTTGGCGGCAGACTGCTTCATCTGATGAATCTTCCTTGGGCTTGGGGGCTGAGCTTCGGGACTTTCAGGAGAACAAATCCGGAACAGGGGAATCCGGACATGCAGAGCAGCTCCGCAAACTAACCGCCCCGCCCCCCGACCGCAATCACCACAATGCCGCCCGGTGTCGTCTCCCCCGGCCGCCCCCGGGCCCCTCCGCGGTCTGCCCTCAGCCCTCCCCGGCCGAAGAAGCGCTGGTCGTGGCGGTCTGCCGGAAAAGCCACTCGGACTTCAGTTCGGCATATCCCGGCTTGATCACGTCGTTGATCATGGCGAGTCGTTCATCGAAAGGAATGAACGCTGATTTCATCGCATTGACCGTGAACCACTGGAGATCGTCGAGCGTGTAATCGAAGGCGTCGACCAGGAGCTCGAATTCCCGGCTCATGCTGGTGCCGCTCATCAGCCGGTTGTCGGTGTTGACGGTGGCGCGGAAGTGGAGCGTGCGGAGCAGGCCGATGGGGTGCTCGGCGTACGAGGCCGCGGCGCCGGTCTGGAGGTTGGAGGTGGGGCACATCTCCAGCGGGATCCGCTTGTCGCGCACGTAGGCGGCGAGCCGGCCGAGCCGCACCTCGCCGTCCTCGCCGACCTCGATGTCGTCGATGATCCGGACGCCGTGGCCGAGCCGGTCGGCGCCGCACCACTGGAGGGCCTGCCAGATGGAGGGCAGCCCGAAGGCCTCGCCGGCGTGGATGGTGAAGTGGTTGTTCTCCCGCTTGAGGTACTCGAAGGCGTCGAGGTGGCGGGTGGGCGGGTAGCCGGCCTCGGCGCCCGCGATGTCGAAACCGACGACGCCGTCGTCCCGGTAGCGGTTGGCGAGTTCGGCGATCTCCAGGGCGCGGGCCGCGTGCCGCATGGCGGTGAGCAGGGCGCCGACCCGGATCCGGTGCCCCGCGGCGCGGGCCAGCCGCTCCCCCTCCCGGAAGCCCTCGTTGACCGCCTCGACGACCTCCTCCAGGGTCAGCCCGGCCTCCAGGTGCTGCTCGGGGGCGTAGCGCACCTCGGCGTAGACGACGCCGTCCTCGGCGAGGTCGACGGCGCACTCGGCGGCGACCCGGAAGAGCGCCTCGCGGGTCTGCATGACGGCGCAGGTGTGCGCGAAGGTCTCCAGGTAGCGCTCCAGCGAGCCGGAGTCGGCGGCCTCGCGGAACCAGATGCCGAGCTTGTCGGGTTCGGTCTCGGGCAGTCTCGAGTAGCCCTGTTCACGGGCGAGTTCGATGATCGTGCCGGGGCGCAGTCCGCCGTCGAGGTGGTCGTGGAGCAGCACCTTCGGGGCACGGCGGATCTGGTCCGCGGTGGGAACGTGGGATGTCTGGCTCGTCATTGCCGCACTCTAGCCCCTACGCGCGTAGAACACGCCTTGTCGGCACCGGATCCGGTGCCGCGTCTTCCGGTGCGGACCCGGCCTCCCCGGCGCCGGCCGCCCCGGCGCCGGTACCGGCCCCCCGGGCGCCGGGCGCCCCGCGGCGCACCCCGGTTTTCCGGGTGCGGGCCCGGGAGCGGGCTGGCTACGGTGGCCGCATGGACACCGCACCACCGGCCGGCGGACTCCCCGCCGAACCCGCCCGCGCCCGGGCCTTCCTGTCCGCCTTCGCGCGCAGGAAGGCGGCCCGGACGGCCGTCTTCCCCGGCGGCTTCGCCGCCCTCGACGACGCCTACGCCCTGTCGTACGGCGACAACCACCTGCTCGTGGACGGCCCGACGGATCCGGAGCGGCTGCCCGCGGTGGCCGAGGAGCTGCTCGGGCACCTGCCGCACCGGTCCGTCCAGGTGCTCGGCGACGAGGCCGGACGGGCCTGCGCGCAGCCGCTGGTCCGGGCCGGGTACGCCCACTCCGAGGTGCTCGTGATGGTGCACACCGGGCCCGTGCCGGAGCGCGGCGGCGCCCGCGAGGTGGAGCTGCCGGCGCTGCGCGGCCCGGTCGCCGAGAGCTGGCGGCGCTTCCTCCCGGGGGCCGGCGAGGAGGTGGTGCGGACCCTGGTCGAGCGGCGGGCGGCCCGCCACCGGGGCGCCCCCGACGTGCGCTTCCTCGCCTCGCACGACGAGTGGGGCGAGGTCGTCTCGTGGGCCGACCTCTACCTGGACCCGGCCACCGGCACGGCCCAGGTAGAGGACCTGGTCACCGCCGCCTCCCACCTCGGGCGGGGGCACGGCGGGGTGGTCCTGGACACGGCGCTGCGGCTCGCCGACGGGGCGGGCTGCCCGACCCGCTTCCTGACGGCCTTCGCGGACGACTGGCCGCGCCGCTGGTACGAACGGCGGGGCTTCGTCACGGTGGACACCGTGCACTGTTTCGAACGCTCCTAGAACGGAAGGCGGTTCGTCCGGACGGCGATACGCAACAGAGACCGCGCGTACGACTGCCGTACACCTCCGCTTCTGAGACTGTTCTGTCATGGCGCAGTACGCACTCGTGGGGACTGCCGACGGCCGGAGACCCCGGCTCGGTCGGCCTGTCGGGGTTTCACGGTCCGCGGCGGGGGTGGGCGGCGTGGCGCTGCTCCTGCCGGACGGGGAGCCGGTGTCGGGGCGCCGGGCCTCCGCCCGGGCGCACGCCGCCGCACTGCCGCTCGGGCGCGAACTCGCCCGCGCGGGGCGGGCGGAGGGGCTGGTCGCCCAGGTGGTGCGCTACCGGGGGCGCGGCTGGAACGGCGCGGACGCGGAGCTCGCGGCCGACGCCTCCTGGGCCGTCGCCGAGGCCGTGCGCCGCTACGGCGACGTACCGGTCTGCCTGATCGGGCACGGGATGGGCGCCCGGGCGGCGCTGCGGGCGGCCGGGCACCCGGCGGTCGGCGCGGTCCTGGCGCTCGCGCCCTGGCTGCCCGAGGAGGACGTGGCCGCCGAACCCGAGCCGGTACGGCAGCTGGTGGGGCGGCGGGTCCTCCTCGTGCACGGCACCAACGACTCCCGCACCGACCCCGAGCTGTCCTTCCGCTACGCGGTGCGCGCCAAGAAGGCGAACCGGGACACCTGCCGCTTCGAGGTGCACGCGGACGGGCACGGGCTGCGCCAGTACGCCGACGAGGTGCGGGCGCTCGCCGCCGACTTCGTGCTCGGCGCGCTCTTCGCGCGGCCCGTCACCCGGCCGCTGACGGACGCGATGGCGGCCCCTCCGCCGATCGGCCTGCGGATGCCGCTGGCCGCCGGCTTCGGATCCGGCGCCCGCCGGCGCTGAGCCGCCCCGGACGCCCTCGTCCGGCTCCCGCCGGCACCGGGCGCTCCCCGGGCGTGCGCCGGCCCGGAGCCCGCGGCCGGCTCACGCCGGCGGCGGGTCCTCCCGGGGCGGCCGGGACTCCTTCGGGAGGAGGTGGCCGCGCCTGCTCAGCAGGAACCTCTTGAAGGCGGCCACCGGGGCGGTGTCCGGGTGGCCGTCCAGCCAGGCGACGCCGATCTCGCGGACCGCGCGGGGGGCGGTGACCGTCAGCTCGACGACGCCGGGGCGGGCCACGGCCGGCGGCGGCAGGAGCGCCACCCCGAGGCCGGCCGCGACCAGGCCGCGCAGGGTCTCGGCCTCCTCGCCCTCGAAGGCGATCCGGGGCGTGAAGCCCGCCTCGGCGCACAGGTCGTCGGTGATGCGGCGGAGCCCGTACCCCGGTTCGAGGGTCACGAAGGTCTCCTCGGCGGCCTCGGCGAGCCGGATGCGGCGGCGGCCGGCCAGCCGGTGGTCGTCGGGGACCACGAGCCGCAGCCGCTGCTCGTCCAGGCGGCGGCCGACCAGATCGGGGGCGTCCGGCACCGGCGAGGTCAGGCAGAGGTCGAGCTCGCCGGCGCGGAGCCGCTCGATCATCGCCTCGCCGTAGTTCTGGACCAGGGTGAAGCGGACCTTCGGGTGGTCCACCCGGAAGGCCCGGATCAGCGCGGGCACGGTCTCCGAGCCCATGGTGTGCAGGAAGCCGAAGGCGACCCGCCCGGCCGTGGGGTCGGCGTCGGCCCGCACGGTGTCGGCGGCCCGCTCGACCTCGGCCAGCGCCCGCTCGGCCGCGGTCAGGAAGCGGCGGCCCGCCGGGGTGAGCGCGACCGTCCGGCCGCGCCGGGCGAAGAGCGCGACGCCGAGGTCCGCTTCGAGCCGGACCATCGCCCGCGACAGCGTCGACTGCGGCACGCCCATCTCGGCCGCCGCCCTGGTCACGTGCTCGTGCCGGGCGACCGCCGCGAAGTACGCGAGCCGCGGGGCGAGCAGCAGCCCCATGTCTTCTTCGTTACTGTTCGGTGACAGCCGCGGCTGTGACCTGTATTCATGCGCCACGGGAACGATTACAGCAGTTCCGTGCATTGGACGCATGAAGCGGAGCGTCCTACGTTCGTGACATGCCTTCCGCCAGTACCAAGGCGGACGCCACACCCGCGTCCGCCGACACCCGCCTCGCCCCGGGCGCCCCCGGCCACCGCCGGATGAGCCTCGCGCTCTTCGCCGCCGGCCTGGCCGCCTTCGCCCTCCTCTACTCCACCCAGGCCCTCCTCCCGGCGATCTCCGCCGAGTTCGGCGCCACCGCCTCGGCCGCCTCCTGGACCGTCTCCGCCGCGACCGGCGCGCTCGCCCTGTGCGTGCTGCCGCTCAGCGCGCTGTCGGAGCGCTTCGGCCGGCGCGCGATGATGACCGCCTCCCTCACGCTCGCGGTCGGCCTGGCGCTCCTGGTGCCCCTCGCGCCCAATCTGGAGGTCCTCGTCGCGCTGCGGGCGCTCCAGGGCGCGGCGCTGGCCGGACTGCCGGCCTCGGCGATGGCCTACCTGGCCGAGGAGGTGCGGCCCCGGGCGCTGATCGGCGCCATCGGCCTCTTCGTCGCGGGCAACTCGATCGGCGGCATGAGCGGCCGGATCGTCACCGGCTGGGTGGCGCAGATGTGGGGCTGGCGGGCCGGTCTGGCCGCCGTCGGCCTGACCTCCCTGGTGTGCGCGCTCGCCTTCCGGGCGCTGCTCCCGAAGGCCCGGCACTTCGCCCCCGCCGCCCTCGACCCGAAGGCGCTCCTCGGCGCCGTGCGGACGCACCTCGCGGACCCGCTGCTGCTGCGCCTGTACGGGATCGGCGCGCTCTTCATGACCGTCTTCGGCGCCGTGTACACGGTGATCGGCTACCGCCTGGCGGAGGCCCCGTTCTCGCTGCCGCAGGGCGTGATCGGCTCGATCTTCCTCGTCTACCTGGTCGGTACGGTCTCCTCGGCGGCGGCCGGGGGGCTCGTCGGCCGGCTCGGCCGGCGCGGCGCGCTGTACCTGGCGGTCTCCACCACCACGGCGGGCCTGCTGCTCTCGCTCTCCGACTCCCTCGCGGCGGTCCTGGCGGGCCTGGTCCTCATCACGGCCGGCTTCTTCGCGGGCCACGCGGTGGCGTCCTCCTCGGTGAGCCGGACCGCGAGGACGGGCCGGGCGCAGGCCTCGGCGCTCTACCAGTCGGCGTACTACCTGGGCTCCAGCGCGGGCGGCACGCTCGGTGCGATCGCCTTCCACGCGGGCGGCTGGGCCGGGACGGTCGCGATCGGCCTGGTGGCGGTGGCCGGCGTCGTCTCGATCACCCTGTACGGCTCCCACAGCGCGCGCGTCGAGGCCCGCAGGATCCACCCGGTGACGGCCTGAGCACGCCTGTGTGACCGTACGGTCACGGCTCCGGTCCCGGTGCAACTGAAGGGCTCCCCCGACCGTCCCACATGTCAGGACCCTAGGGGGAGTTGACGATCATGAACCGATTCGCGAACCGTGCGGGGAGGAGAGCCGGCATAGCCGCCGGCCTCACCTCGCTGCTCGTTCCGGCCGCCCTCGTGCTGGGCGCGTCGCCGGCCCGGGCCGCGTCGTGCAACGTGACGACGGGGCCGTACCAGAAGCAGGTCGAGAAGTTCCTCGGCCGCACCGTCGACGGGCGGCAGTCGCTCGGCGACTGCCAGGCCATCCAGGCCTTCCAGCGCAAGCACGGCATCCTGCCGACCGCCGGCTACGCCGGTCCGCTGACCTGGCGGACCATGGACACGATGAACCAGCAGAAGGCCGCCGGGACCAACCCGAACAAGGCCGGCAAGTGTCCGACCAACAAGGGCCGGATCGCCTGCGTGGACCTCACCCGCCAGCTCAGCTGGATCCAGGACGGCTCGCGCCTGAAGTACGGCCCGGTGCCGGTGCGCACCGGCAAGGACGGCACCGAGACCCGTACCGGCCTGAAGAAGATCTACTGGCGGAACATCAACCACTGGTCGACGCTGTACAACGTCTCCATGCCGTACTCGCAGTTCTTCGACGGCGGGCAGGCCTTCCACTCCACGACCAAGTCGATGTGGAACCCGCCGGGCTCCGGCGGCTGCGTCAACATGCGTTCGGCCGACGCCAAGGCGTACTGGAACCTGCTGCGCAACGGCGACGACGTCTACGTCTACGGGCGCAAGCCGGGAACCTGACCCCGGCTGTCGGTGCGCTGCGGTAGCTTCGCTCCCACCGGCACCGAACGGGTGCCGGTGAGGGGTGAGTGGGGACGCGATGGGCGAGACCGCCGTGGTGACGACCGATGAACTCGACAAGTACCGGCGCGAGTTGACCGGCTACTGCTACCGGATGCTCGGTTCCTCCTTCGAGGCCGAGGACGCGGTGCAGGACACGATGGTGCGGGCCTGGAAGGCCCTGGACTCCTTCGAGGGGCGCTCGTCCCTGCGCTCCTGGCTCTACCGGATCGCCACCAACGTCTGCCTCGACGCGCTCAGCGCGGGCAACCGGAGGGCGCGGCCCATGGACCTCTCCGGCCCGACGCCCGTCGCCCAGGCGCAGCTCGTCAAGCAGCCGGAGATCACCTGGCTGGAGCCGATCCCGGACGGACGGGTGATGCCGTCCGCCGGCGACCCGGCGGAGACGGCGCTGAGCCGGGAGACCGTGCGGCTCGCCTTCGTCGCCGCGCTCCAGCACCTGGCGCCCAAGCAGCGGGCGGTGCTCATCCTGCGCGAGGTGCTCGCGTGGAAGGCGAGCGAGGTGGCCGAGCTGCTCGGGACCTCGGTCGCCTCGGTGAACAGCGCGCTCCAGCGGGCCCGGGCGACCATCGCCGAGCAGGCACCGGCCGCGTCCGACGCGGCCGACCCGCTCGACGCGGAGCAGCAGGCGCTCCTGGAGCGGTACGTGGCCGCCTTCGAGGGCTACGACATGCAGGCCCTGACCGCGCTCCTGCACGAGGACGCGACCATGTCCATGCCGCCGTTCGACCTCTGGCTCCGGGGCCACGACGACATCGTCGGGTGGATGCTGGGCGTCGGCGACGTCTGCCGCGGCTCGAAGCTGCTGCCGACGGTCGCCAACGGCTCGCCGGCCTTCGCGCACTACCACCCGGACCCGGAGGGCGGTTACAGCCCGTGGGCCCTGATCGTGCTGGAGGTGCGGGACGGCAAGGTGGCGGGGATGGACTTCTTCCTCGACACCCCGCGCTGGTTCCCGCTCTTCGACCTGCCGGAACGGCTGGAGGCGTAGCCCGGCTCAGAGCACCTCGTCGAGGCCGGTGAGGCGGAGCAGGGCGGCCAGGTCGGGCCCCGCTCCGTGGAAGGTGAGCCGGTGGCCCGCCCTGCGCCCCGCGAGCGCCAGCCGCGCCAGGGCGTCGACGGCGACGAGCCCGCCCGCGCGCGGGTCGAGCTCGCACCGCACGTCCCCGGGCGGGGCGGCGGCCAGGCCCGCGCAGAGCCGGGCGACCTCCTCCCGGGTGGGCGCGGCGGGCAGGGTCACGACGAGGGGCTGACTGGTGTCCACGAGGGGATGACCGCCGGGGGCCGGGAAAGTCATCGCGCTAGGCTCGCGATCATGACTTCTCACCCCGTCGAACTGGTGATCTTCGACTGTGACGGCGTTCTGGTGGACAGCGAGCGGCTCTACTGCCGGGTGGACCGGGAGGTCTTCGCCGAGCTGGGGGCCGACTTCACCGAGGCGGAGATGGTGGAGCGCTTCGTGGGCTCCTCGAAGGACATGCTCACCGCGATCGTCGCCGAGCGGCGGGGCCGCCCCCTGGAACCCGGCTGGGACGCGCCGTTCAGGCAGCGGTACGAGGACGTGCTGGACGCGGAGCTGACGGCGGTGGAGGGGGTCGCCGACGTGCTGGACGCGCTGGCCGTCCCGTACTGCCTCGCCTCCAACGGCAGCCACGCCTCCATCCGCAGGAACCTCGGCAGGACGGGCCTGCTGGAGCGCTTCGAGGAGCGGATGTTCAGCGCCCGTGACGTCGACCGGGGCAAGCCCGCCCCGGACCTCTTCCTGCACGCCGCCGCCGCGATGGGGGTTCCGCCGGAGCGCTGCGCGGTGGTCGAGGACAGCCGCTACGGCGTCCAGGCCGCCCGCGCCGCCGGCATGCGCGCCTTCGGCTACACCGGCGGCCTCACCCTCGCGTCCCACCTCGAAGGCCCGGGCACGGTGCTCTTCGGGCACATGCGGGAGCTGCCGGGGCTGCTGGGGGTCGGCTGACGGGGAACCCGGCGGCGTCGAGGCCGATGCCGAAGGGGGCGGCGCCCGGGACCCGGTGGACGTCGCCGGGCGGCACCGGGCCCAGCATGCCGAACGGGACCGAGGGAGGTCCCTCGGTCCCGTTCGCCCGAAGGCGTCACCGGCACATGCCGGAGGTCCTACGCGATGCGGTCCAGGACGATCGGGGTCGCCTGGAACTCCGTGCCCGCCGGGGCGATGTCCCAGGCGCCCTCCAGGGAGCCCAGGGCGTAGTCGAACTTCTCCGGGGTGTCCGTGTGGAGGGTGAGGAGGGGCTGGCCCGCCGTGACCGTGTCACCGGGCTTGGCGTGGAGCTCGACGCCCGCGCCGGCCTGCACCGGGTCCTCCTTGCGGGCGCGGCCGGCGCCCAGGCGCCAGGCGGCGATGCCGATGTCGTAGGCGTCGAGGCGGGTCAGGACGCCGGAGGCCGGGGCCGTCACGACGTGCTGCTCGCGGGCGACCGGGAGGGTCGCGTCCGGGTCGCCGCCCTGGGCCGCGATCATCCGGCGCCAGACGTCCATGGCCGAGCCGTCCCTGAGGGCCTTCGCCGGGTCGGCGTCCTCGATGCCGGCGGCGGCCAGCATCTCGGCGGCGAGGGCGATCGTCAGGTCGACGACGTCCTGCGGGCCTCCGCCGGCCAGGACCTCGACCGACTCGCGGACCTCCAGGGCGTTGCCGGCGGTGAGGCCGAGCGGGGTCGACATGTCGGTGAGCAGCGCGACCGTCCTCACGCCGCTGTCGGTGCCGAGCGCGACCATGGTGGAGGCCAGCTCGCGGGCGTCCTCGATGGTCTTCATGAAGGCGCCGGTGCCGACCTTGACGTCGAGGACGAGGGAGCCGGTGCCCTCGGCGATCTTCTTGGACATGATCGAGGAGGCGATGAGCGGGATCGCCTCGACGGTGCCGGTCACGTCGCGGAGCGCGTACAGCTTCTTGTCGGCGGGGGCCAGGCCGTCGCCGGCGGCGCAGATGACCGCGCCGGTGGTGTCGAGGACGTGCAGCATCTCCTCGTTGGAGAGGAGGGCGCGCCAGCCGGGGATGGACTCCAGCTTGTCGAGGGTGCCGCCGGTGTGGCCGAGGCCGCGGCCGGAGAGCTGCGGGACGGCCGCGCCGCAGGCGGCGACGAGCGGGGCGAGCGGGAGGGTGATCTTGTCGCCGACGCCGCCGGTGGAGTGCTTGTCGGCGGTGGGGCGGGAGAGCGCGTCGAAGTTCATGCGCTCGCCGGAGGCGATCATGGCCGCCGTCCAGCGGGCGATCTCGTCGCGGTTCATGCCGTTGAGCAGGATGGCCATCGCCAGGGCGGACATCTGCTCGTCGGCGACCGCGCCGCGGGTGTAGGCGTCGATGACCCAGTCGATCTGCTCCGGGCTCAGCTCGCCCTTGTCCCGCTTGGTGCGGATGACGGAGATGACGTCCATGTCGTGGTGCCTCTTTCTACGCGCATAGAGGGGGGAACGGGAGGAGCGGCCCCTCCCATGGTGTCGGAAGGGCCGCTCCGAGGTGCTACGTGGCGAGGTGGTCCGGGCCGAAGGCCTGCGGCAGCATCTCGGCCAGGGTCAGGAACCCGGCGGGCGTCTCCAGGACGAGCTCGGGGCCGCCGAACTCGTACAGGAGCTGCCGGCACCGCCCGCAGGGGACGAGCGGCTCGCCCCGGCCGTCCACGCACACGAAGTGGGTGAGCCGGCCGCCGCCGGTGGCCTGGAGCTGGGAGACCAGGCCGCACTCGGCGCAGAGGCCGAGCCCGAAGGAGGCGTTCTCGACGTTGCAGCCCGAGACCGTGCGGCCGTCGTCGACGCGGGCGGCCGCCCCGACCGGGTAGCCCGAGTAGGGGGCGTAGGCGCGGGCCATCGCGGCCCGCGCCTCCGCCCGCAGGGCCTCCCAGTCGGGCTCGGCGGAGGGCGTCGTCACTTGCCCTGGCCCTTCCGGTAGGGCAGGCCGTCCGCCTTCGGCATCCTCAGCCGCTGGGCGGACAGGGCCAGCACGAGCAGGGTGGTGATGTACGGGGCGGCGTCGACGAACTGGCTGGGGACCTGGTCGGTCAGCGCGTACCAGAGGAAGAAGCCGACCGCGAAGACCGCGGCGATCACGGCGGGCACGTACTTCTTCTTGTACAGCTGCCAGGCGGCGGCGAGCACCAGGAGGATCGCGACGAGCAGCAGCAGCGCGTGGACGTTCTCGGCGCCGCCGCGGATCTTGAGGCTGTCGGTGAAGCCGAAGAGGCCGGCGCCGAGCGCCATGCCGCCGGGCATCCAGTTGCCGAAGATCATCGCGGCGAGACCGATGTAGCCGCGGCCGCCGGTCTGGCCCTCCTGGTAGATGCCGGTGGCGACGATCGCGAGGAAGGCGCCGCCGAGGCCGGCGAGGGCGCCGGACATGGTGACCGCGATGTACTTGTACTTGTAGACGTTGACGCCGAGGGACTCGGCGGCGACCGGGTTCTCGCCGCAGGAGCGGAGGCGCAGGCCGAAGGCGGTGCGCCACAGCACCCACCAGGTGGCCGGGACCAGCAGGATGGCGACGACGGTCAGCAGCGACAGGTTGGTGACCAGGCCGCCGAGGATGCCGGCGACGTCCGAGATCAGGAACCAGTGCTTCTGCTGGAGGTCGGCCAGCCACTCCGACAACCCGGGGATCGTGATGTCGGTGATGGGGTCGATGCGCGGGGACTGCTTGGAGGAGCCGCCCTCGGCCTCGCCGAACGTGAAGTTCGACAGGTACATCGTGAAGCCGGCCGCGAGGATGTTGATCGCCACACCGGAGACGATGTGGTTCACGTTGAAGGTGACCGTGATGATCGCGTGCAGCAGACCGCCGAGCGCGCCGCCGAGGAGGCCGAAGAGGACGCCCACCCAGGGGCCCCACTGGTAACCCGCCCAGGCACCGAACCAGGTGCCCAGGATCATCATGCCTTCGAGGCCGATGTTGACCACGCCCGCGCGCTCGGCCCACAGGCCGCCCAGGCCGGCGAGGCCGATCGGGACGGCGAGGCGGAGCGCGCCGGAGACCTGGCCGACGGAGGTCAGGTCGTCGGCGCCGGAGACGACGCGGACCAGGGAGAAGAGGACGAGTCCGGCCGCGACGATCAGCAGGATCCACGGCCAGGTCAGCTTGCGGCGCCCGGTGCCTTTGGGTGCGGCGCTCGGCTTGGCGACAGTGCCGGTGCTCATGCCGAGACCTCCTTGTCGGTCTTGATGGCACCACCGGCGGCGAGCTCCTCGCCGACCTTCTGCTGCTGGCGGCGGGTGCCGTATCGGCGGACGAGTTCATAGGAGACGACCACGGCGATCACGATGATGCCCTGCATGATCTGCGTGATCTCCTTCGGGTAGCCCGCGACGTCCAGGTTCGAGGACGCCTTCTCCAGGAACGCGAAGAGCAGGGCGGCGAAGAGGATGCCGACCGGGTTGTTCCGGCCGAGCAGGGCGATCGTGATGGCGGTGAAGCCGACGCCGACCGGGAAGGACAGGCTGTACGTGTGGGTGTCGCCGAGCAGCGTGGGCATGCCGGAGAGACCCGCGAGGCCGCCGGAGATGAGCATCGAGGTGAGGATCATCTTCTTGGCGTCGACGCCGCTGGCCTGGGCCGCGGACTCGCTCTCGCCGGTGGCGCGCAGGTCGAAGCCGAAGCGGGTGCGGTTGAGGACGAACCAGTAGACGACGCCGAGGGCGAGCGCGACGAAGGTGAAGCCGTAGATCTCGCCGTTGCCCTGGCCCATGTCGATGCCGGGGAACCAGCCGGACTCGGCGATCTCGCCGGTGGTGAGGTCGTTGGAGCCCTCGGGCTGGACGCCGAAGTTGGCCGGCAGGATCAGCCAGGCGATCAGGGAGGTCGCGATGGCGTTCAGCATGATCGTCGAGACGACCTCGGAGACGCCCCGGGTGGTCTTCAGGATGCCGGCGATGCCGGCCCAGAAGGCGCCCGTGAGGATCGCGACGACCACGATCAGCAGGATGTGCAGCGGACCGGGCAGCTCGACGGAGGCGCCGACCACGGCCGAGATCATCGCGGCGAGGCGGTACTGGCCGTCGACGCCGATGTTGAAGAGGTTCATCCGGAAGCCGATGGCGACGGCCAGGGCTGCCAGGTAGAAGATCCCCGTCTGGTTGACGATGAGGACCTGGATGTCCGCGTACTCGGCGTTCTCGATCATCAGCCGGATCGGCTCGATCGGGTCGAGCCCCGTCGCGAGCAGCACCAGCATGGTGAGGACGAACGAGGAGACGAGCGCGAGCACCGGGCCGGCGGCCCCGATGATCAGCTTGTCCTTGTCGATCTTCTTCATCGGGCGTCACCGTCTTCGGACTGCTCGGTGCCTTCGAGGTGGCCGGAGGCCGCGCCGGTCATGGCGGAGCCCAGCTCCTCGGGCGTGATGGTGGCGGGGTCCGCGTCCGCGACGAGCTTGCCGCGGTACATGACCCGGAGGGTGTCGGAGAGGCCGATCAGCTCGTCGAGGTCGGCGGAGATCAGCAGCACCGCCAGGCCCTCGCGGCGGGCGTCCCGGATCGCGTCCCAGATCTGCGCCTGCGCGCCGACGTCCACGCCGCGGGTGGGGTGGGCGGCGATCAGGAACTTGGGGTTGTGGCTCATCTCGCGGCCGACGATCAGCTTCTGCTGGTTGCCGCCGGAGAGGGAGGCCGCGGTCACGTCGATGCCCGGGGTGCGGACGTCGTACTCGCGGACGATCCGCTCGGTGTCCTTGCGGGCGGCCTTCGGGTCGAGGATGCCGCGCCGGGAGTTGGGCTCCTCGGTGACGTGGCCGAGGATGCGGTTCTCCCAGAGCGGGGCCTCAAGCAGCAGGCCGTGGCGGTGCCGGTCCTCGGGGATGTAGCCGATGCCGCCCTCGCGGCGCTTGCGCACGGAGACCCTGGAGATGTCCTCGCCGTCGAGCGTGATGACGCCCGCGTCGGGGGAGGCCATGCCCATCAGGGCCTCGATGAGCTCGGTCTGGCCGTTGCCCTCGACGCCGGCGATGCCGAGGATCTCGCCCTTGTGGATGGTGAGCGAGATGTCGTCGAGCAGCTTGCGGCCGGCCGCGACCTCCTGGACGACCGTCGTGCTCGACGGGTCCGCGGGGGCGGCGGTGGTCAGCGGGGCGCCGGTGGCACCGCCCTCCAGGAGGGTGAGGTTCTCGACCCGGAGCATCGCGACGTCGGTGACGGTCGACTCGCGGGTCTCCGGGGAGGGCAGCTCGCTGCCGACCATCAGCTCGGCGAGCTGCTTGGTGGTGGCGGTCTTCGGGTCGGCGGTGCCGACGGTGGTGCCGCGCCGGATGACGGTGATGTCGTCGGCGACCTTCAGGACCTCGCCCAGCTTGTGCGAGATGAAGATGACGGTGAGGCCCTCCGCCTTGAGCTCGCGCAGGTTGTCGAAGAGCGCGTCGACCTCCTGCGGGACGAGGACGGCGGTCGGCTCGTCGAGGATGAGGATCTTCGCGCCGCGGTAGAGCACCTTGAGGATCTCGACGCGCTGCCGGTCGGCGACGCCGAGGTCCTCGACGAGGACGTCGGGGCGGACGCCGAGGCCGTACGCGTCGGAGATCTCCTGGATCTTCCTGCGGGCCTTGGCGCCGATGCCGTAGAGCTTCTCGCCGCCGAGGACGACGTTCTCCAGGACGGTGAGGTTGTCGGCGAGCATGAAGTGCTGGTGCACCATGCCGATGCCGCGCGCGATGGCGTCGCCGGGGCTGGCGAAGGTGACCTGCTCCCCGTCGATGGCGATGGTGCCCTCGTCCGGCTTCTGCATGCCGTAGAGGATCTTCATGAGGGTCGACTTGCCGGCACCGTTCTCACCGATGAGGGCATGCACGGTGCCCTTGCGGACGGTGATCGCGATGTCCTTGTTGGCGACGACGCCGGGGAAGCGCTTGGTGATGCCGTGGAGTTCCACGGCAGGGGGGCTGGACGCGTTGATGACGCACTCTCCTTGGCCGAAAGGAGTGGGAGCGGAGGGCAGGGCGGGGCGAAGTTATCGTGCCGGTGCGACATCTACACGCGTAGCGCTGCCGAAAAGTGAAAACCCGTACGGGAATGGGCCCGGGGCCCGGTACCGGTGGGAGTCCCACCGGGGCCGGGCCCGCGGGCAACTGGTCGTGACCTGCGCGCCTTACGGGGCGGTCTTGACCGTGATCTTGCCGTCGATGATGTCCTTCTTCGCCTGGTCCACCGCGGCGATCAGGTCCGTCATGGACTTGTACTTCGGGTTGGAGTCGGCCAGGGCGACACCGTCGGTGGCGAGGCCGTAGCGGACCTCACCGGTCTGCGGCTTGCCGTCCTTGACCGACTTGATCAGGTTGTAGACGGAGTCCGAGACGTCCTTGGTGACCGAGGTCAGGATCGAGTCCTTGTACTCGGCGAGACCGGCCTGGTTGTACTGGTCGGAGTCGACGCCGATGGCCCACTTGCCGGCCTTGGAGGCGGCCTCGATCGAGCCGGAACCGGCCAGACCGGCGGCGGCGTAGATCACGTCGGCGCCCTTGTCGAGCTGACCCTCCGCGGCGGCCTTGCCGAGGTCGGGCTTGGCGAAGCCGTCGAAGTTCGGCGGCTGGGTCAGGTACTGGGTGAGCACCTTCGCCTTGGGGTTGGTGTCCTTGACGCCCTGCGCGAAGCCGGCCTCGAACTTCTTGATCAGCGGGACCTCGACACCGCCGATGAAGCCGACCGTGCCGGTCTTGGACGCCTTGGCGGCGGCGACGCCGGCCAGGTAGGAGCCCTGCTCCTCGTTGAACACCATGTTGGCGATGTTCTTGCCGGTCACCGAGGTGTCGTCGATGATGCCGAAGGTCGTGTCCGGGAACTGCGCGGCGACCTTCTTGATGGCCGGGGCGTAGGCGAAGCCGACGCCGATGACCGGGTTGTTGCCGGCGCGGGCCAGCGAGGTGAGGCGCTGCACCTTGTCGGCGTCGCCCTCGCCGGACGACGGCTCGGCCTCGGAGCCGTCGACGTCGAGCTCGTCCTCGGCCTTCTTCAGACCCGCGTAGGCGGCGTCGTTGAAGGACTGGTCGCCGCGGCCGCCGATGTCGTACGCGATGGCGGCCTTGGTGGCCTTCGAGTCCGAGGTGGAGGCGGAGCCGCCCTCGGAGGAGGACTTGCCGCAGGCGGTGGCGGACAGCGCGAGCGCCGCGGAGGCGATGCCCACGGTGGTGATCCTGGTGATCCGGCGCAAGAGGAGGGTCCCTTCAAGACTGACCGAAAGCGCCTCTTCCGGCGCTGGCTTTGCGGCGATCGTAACGCGCGTAGATGTCAGTTAAAGACCCGTTCATGAGTCGTTACCGTATCGACGCGAACCCACAGGCCAGCGTACCCGTACACACTTCGCGATCAAGGCGCAACCCCGTGTCATCAGCCGAGATGGGGCGGACCGGCGCGAGGGGCGCCGCTCCCCCGCCGGCGGCGAGGAGGCGGCGCCCCGTCCGGCCGGGTCAGTCGGCGTCGATCAGCGCGGCGGCGGTGAAGAGCTCCACGGCGGTCCTGATGCACCGCTCGTCGACGTCGAAGTCGCCCGCGTGGAGGTCACGGACCCGGAGGTCGCCGGGGGTGCGGACGCCGAGCCGGGCCATGGCGCCGGGGACGTGCTCCAGGTACCAGGAGAAGTCCTCGCCGCCGAGGCTCTGCTCGGTGTCCTCGATCGAGTCGATCCCGAGCCGGGCCGTCATGGCGTCGCGGAGCAGCTCCACGATCACCGCGTCGTTGACGACCGGCGGGACGCCGCGGACGTAGTTGACGGTGGACTTGGCCCGGTGCAGGGCAGCGACCTCGTCGACGGCGGCGTGCACCAGGTCGGGCGCGTCGCGCCAGGCGGGCAGGTCGAGGCAGCGGACCGTGCCGGAGAGCTCGGCGTGCTGGGGGATGACGTTGGGCGCGTGGCCCGCCTCGATCCGGCCCCAGGTGACCGAGAGGCCGGAGCGGGCGTCGACCCGGCGGGCGAGGACGGCCGGCACGTCGGTGGCGATCCGGGCGGCGGCGGTCACCAGGTCGGTGGTGAGGTGCGGGCGGGCGGTGTGACCGCCGGGGCCGTCGAGGGTGACCTCCAGCCGGTCGCAGGCGGAGGTGATGGGGCCGACCCGCAGGCCGATCTTCCCGGCGTCGACCTTGGGGTCGCAGTGGACGGCGATGATCCGGCCGACGCCGTCGAGGACGCCGGCCGCGACCGCGTCGGCGGCGCCCCCGGGCAGCACCTCCTCGGCGGGCTGGAAGACCAGCCGCACCGGGCGCGGCAGCCGGCCCTCGCGCGCCAGCCCGGCGAGGACGAGGCCGGCGCCGAGGACGGTGGTGGTGTGCACGTCGTGGCCGCAGGCGTGGGCCCGGTTGGGCACGGTGGAGCGGTACGCGACGGTCTTGGCGTCCGGGATGGGGAGGGCGTCGAGGTCGGCGCGGACGGCGAGCATGGGACGCCCGCCGTCCCAGGTGCCGATGTCACAGATGAGGCCCGTGCCGCCCGGGAGGACGCGCGGCGCCAGGCCGGCCGCCTCCAGGCGGGCCTTGAGCGCGGCGGTGGTGCGGAACTCCTGGTTGCCGAGCTCGGGGTGCATGTGCAAGTCCCTGCGGAAGGCGATCAGTTCGTCGCGCAGGGCGGAGGGCAGCGTTCCGGGCAGGGTGAAGGATCCGGGCTCACGGGTCTTCAACTGGTTCACCCTTTGAAGGGTAGGCCCATCCGGTGATCAACTGCCCGTTGATCACGAAAAGTTCAGCCCCTTAGGGGAAAGAATCTCGGTTTGGCGTGCATGGGACACCCTCCGTATGGGTATGGTCACCCGAATTCGAGCCGGTCGACCGCCGCTCCCGTGCGCGGGGTGAGCCGGTCCGCCCCCGACGCCGTGCCGACGACGCCCGAGAGGAAGCCCTGGGCCCTCGGGGAGGCGGTGGCACGCAGCCATTCGGGTGCGATCTCGCAGACGGCCACCTTGACCCCCGTGCCCCGCAGGGCGAGCGGCAGGGTGTGCACGACGGTGGACGGGAAGCTGACGACGGTGGAGCCGATCGGACCGCGCCGGGCGATGAGCTCCAGCGGCAGGTCGGGGCGCACCACCTGGAGGCCGGTCTCGACCGCGACCCGGTGCAGCTTCTCCGGCGTCTCGCGGCGGTGGGCGAAGTAGCGGGTGGCGCCGTGGGCGCGGGCGAGCTGCCCGACCACCCTCAGGTAGTGGTCGGCGTCCACCACCCCGGTCTCCACCAGCGAGGTGCCCACGAGGTCGGCGCCGCCGGTCAGCGCGGGCGGACCGAAGCGGGCCCGGGTCCACGCGTAGGCGTTCTCGGTGACCTCGGTGCCGGGCGGGGCCTGCACCGGGAGCGAGGTGAAGATCTCCACGGTCCTGCGGGGCCCGGGCGCCAGCCGGCGCCGGGCCAGCGAGGTGACCGGGGCCAGGACCAGCTCGCGCGGCCCCAGCGAGCCCTTGCGGTGCCAGCGCACCAGCCGCTCCCCGCCCGCGAGCTGGGCGGCGAACTCCATGGTCGCGGTGCCGTCGTCGACGACCGTGACGTGCCGGGGGCCGAAGAGCGTGAGCAGCAGCTGCACGTAGCGGGAGAACGGGTCGCCGACGACGACGCGCTCGGCGGCGCGCAGCGGCCCGCCCAGCTCCCGCAGGGTCCGCGCGAGCGCGCCGCGCCCCGCCCGCGCCTCCTGCCAGTGCACGGTGAACCCCTCGTCGCGCGCGAGCTGGGCCATCCGGCGCAGCTGCCCCCGCGACATGGGGTCGGTCGGCGAGAGGACGACGATCCGGAGGCCGTCGGGGGCGGAGGCGGGAGCCGGGGCGGCGGGGCCGGGCTCCGCGGCCGGGGCGCCGCCCCGGCCGCGCGCGTGGGCCCACTCCAGGACGTTCAGGAGCTGGACGGGGCTCTCGACGAACGCCAGGCGGCCGGTCATGCGGTGACGGGCTCCTGGACCCGGCGGAGCTTCTTCATCGGGCCGAGCTCCGACTCGTACACCTTCTTCACGCCGTCGCCGAGCGCGGTCTCGATGGTGCGGATGTCGCGGACGAGGCGCTCCAGGCCCTGCGGCTCGACGGAGGCGGCCTGGTCGGAGCCCCACATGGCGCGGTCGAGGGTGATGTGGCGCTCGACGAAGGTGGCGCCGAGGGCGACGGCGGCGAGGGTGGTCTGGAGGCCGGTCTCGTGGCCGGAGTAGCCGATCGGGACGTTCGGGTACTCCTCCTGGAGCGTCTGGATGACGCGCAGGTTCAGCTCCTCGGCCTTGGCCGGGTAGGTGGAGGTGGCGTGGCAGAGCAGGATGTTCGCGCTGCCGAGGACCTCGACCGCGTGGCGGATCTGCTTCGGCGTCGACATGCCGGTGGAGAGGATGACGGTGCGGCCGGTGGCGCGCAGCTCGCGCAGCAGCTCGTCGTCGGTGAGCGAGGCGGAGGCGACCTTGTGGGCCGGGACGTCGAACTTCTCCAGGAAGGCGACGGCCTCGGTGTCCCACGGGGAGGCGAACCAGTCGATGCCGCGCTTCTTGCAGTGCTCGTCGATCTGGCGGTACTCGTCCTCGCCGAACTCGACGCGGTGGCGGTAGTCGATGTACGTCATCCGGCCCCAGGGGGTGTCGCGCTCGATGTCCCACTGGTCGCGCGGGGTGCAGATCTCCGGGGTGCGCTTCTGGAACTTCACGGCGTCGCAGCCGGCCTCGGCGGCCACGTCGATCAGCTTGAAGGCGTTCTCGAGGTCGCCGTTGTGGTTGATGCCGATCTCACCGGTGATGTACACGGGCCGACCGGGGCCGGCGGTCTTCGAGCCGAGGGTGCGCAGACGGGTGCTCATGGTGGTGCTTCCTTCAGTTGGCGAGAGGGGTGGCAGGGGTGTTCAGCTCGGGTCCGAGGAGCCAGGCGGCGATCTCGCGGATCGCGCCGAAGCCGCCCGGGGTGACGGTGACCGCGCGGGCCGCGGCCCGGACGGAGTCGTGGGCGCTGCCCACCGCGACGGGCCAGCCGACGAGGTGGAAGCAGGGCAGGTCGTTGACGTCGTTGCCGGCGTAGAGGACGCGCGCGGGGTCGATGGACTCGGCCTCGCACCACTCCTTGAGGGCGAGGTCCTTGCGGTCGATCCCGTGCAGGACGGGGATCCGCAGCTTCCGGGCGCGGGCGGCGACGACGGGGTTCTGTTCGGTGGAGAGGATGAGGACGGGCAGTCCGGCGCGGCGCAGGGCCGCGATGCCGAGGCCGTCGCCGCGGTGGGCGGAGACGAACTCGCGGCCCTCCGCGTCGAGGTGGACCCGGTCGTCGGTCTGGGTGCCGTCGAAGTCGAGGACGACCGCGTCGACGTCGGCGAAGGACGGGGTGGCCGGCTCGTCGAGGAGCGGCGCCAGCGCCTTGGCGCGGGCCAGGTCGTGCGGGTCGTCGATCTCCAGGACGCGGGCCGGGTCGGTGACGACGACGGCGGTGCGGCCGAAGAAGCGGTGCCCGTGGGTACGGAACCCGGCCGCGTCCATCGCGTAGACGGCGCCGGTCTCCAGGTACTCGGGCTCGCGGTCCTGGCGGCGCGGGCGGTGGGCCTTGTCGTGGTTGACGCCGGTGGCGCCGTCGGGCGTCTCCCGCCACAGGAAGCCGTGCGAGGGCGCCGCGGTGAAGGCGGTGTCGGCGGTGCCGGAGACGATCCGGCCGACGGCCTCGGCGACCTCCCGCGCGGTGAGGAAGGGGCTGGTGCACTGGACGAGGAGGACCACGTCGGCGGTGCGGCCCCGCTCCGCCTCGAAGGCGTCGAGGGCGTGCAGGACGGCGGACTCGCTGGTGGCGGTGTCGCCGGCGATCGCGGCCGGGCGGCGGACGGCCCCGGCGCCGAAGGAGCGGGCCGCGGCCTCGATGGCGGGGTCGTCGGTGGAGACCACGACGTCGGTGACGCCCGCGGCGTCGAGGCAGGCGCGGACGGCCCGGCCGACCAGCGGGATCCCGGCGACCGGGGCGAGGTTCTTGGCGGGGACGCCCTTGGAACCGCCCCGCGCGGGGATGACGGCCAGCACGGTGGGGCTCGGCTTCTTCACGGTCATCACAGTTCTCCCAGGCGTCGGACGACGGGGGCCACGCGCTGGACGCCGTGGCGGTAGGCGCCGCGCGCCGCCTCGCGGACGATCCGGCGCAGCCCGCTGTCGCGGACCGGGGGCGCGGAGACGTCCAGGCGGTGGCGGGCGAGGATCCCCGGCAGGTAGCCGGGGGCCGTCTCCGCGGTGTAGTAGGGGCTGATCGGGGGGAGTCCGGGCCGCGCGAGGAGGGCCGCGACCCGCTCGCGCGCGGCGTCGAAGGCGGAGTCGTACCCCCCTTCGGAGGCCACTCCCTGGCGGGCCAGCCACGCCTCGTCGGGCTCGGGCGCCTCGCCCCGGTCGAGCCGGTCGAAGGAGGTGAGGAGGCCGGAGCCGATGAAGTGGTGGTTGCCGTTGACCTCGCGGACCCCGCAGTCGGTGAGGACCGCGGTGGGGATCCGGCGGTGCAGGGCCTCCAGGGCGGCGGTGGAGGAGACGGTGACCAGCAGGTCGGTGCGGTCCAGGACCTCGCCCATGTGCCCGTACACCAGGCGGAAGTTGGCGGGCGGGTCCAGGTCGCGCACCAGCCGCTGGTACGGGTGCTCCTCCAGGTGCGTGGTGTGCTCGCCGGGCTTGGAGCGGAGCTTGAGGAGGACCTCGCGCCCCGGGTGCAGCCGGGCGTGCCGGACCAGTCGTTCCAGGACGTACACCCGCTCGGCGCGGGTGACCGGCACCGACGGCTGGGCGGCGAACACCAGGGTGTCGCGGCCCGCCTCGGGGCGGTACGGGGCGCCGCCGAGGAACGGCAGGGCCGCCTCGACCACCGACTCGGCGCCCGCGCCCACCCCCTCGTACACGGCGCGGAACCGGTCCGCGTCGTGCCGGGAGTTGGCGAGGACGACATCGGCGCCGTGGCGCAGCAGCAGTCCGTCGGCCAGCTTCTCGTAGACCACCCCGACGTATCCGGTGACGACCACCGGCCGGCGGTCGAGGCCGAGGTCGGCCAGGCCCTGGAGCACGGCCCGGACCGTGCCGCCCACCAGCGCGAGGACGACCACGTCGTACCGCTCGCCGCGCGCCTCCGCGTCCCGCACCTCGCGCAGGAACTCCGCGCCGGTCACCTCGCGCGGGGCGGCCGTGGAGGCCCCCGTCTCGGCGAGCTGGCGGGCGGTGGGGGTGGCACGGCCGCGGAGCACGAAGCCGGTCGGCTCGCTCTCGGCGCCCGGGGCGTCGGCCGCGGTGATGCGGCGCGCGGTGAGCGCACCCCATTTCCACCGGGTGTCGGAATCCGCGAGTACGGCGATCCGTACCGCTTCACTGGAACTTGCTGGCACGTCGAGGACGCTAGAAGGGCATTCGGGTCAACGGCCCAACTGGGCGGCAACAAACGGTGAACAGCACCTCTCCGCGATCTGAAGCGGCCCGGGATTCAGCCGTTGGACGGCCCGAAATCCCCTGAGGGAAAGGCGGTTAATCAGCCCGCCGCTTCGTGTTCACCGAAAAGCCCCCGGCCGGTCGGCGGAGCGGCCGGGGCGGCGCCTAGCGTCGGCCCCGTGGTCAAGCTCTCCGTCGTCGTGCCGTTCTTCAACGTGCAGACATACGCCCCCGACACCCTCGCCAGTCTGCGCGCCAACGCCCGCGACGACTTCGAGTTCCTCCTCGTCGACGACTGCTCGTCGGACGACACCCCGGACATCCTCGAACGCGCCGCGCGCGCGCTGCCCGGCGCCGTCCTGATCCGGCACGAGCGGAACGAGGGCCTGGCGACCGCCCGCAACACCGGCCTGGACGCGGCCCGCGGCGAGTTCCTCACCTTCCTGGACGGGGACGACTGGCTCTCCCCCGGCTACTACGGACGCCTGGTCGCCGCCGCCGAAGGACTCGGCTGCGACTTCCTGCGCACCGACCACACCTCGGTCACCGGCCGCGCCCGCTCGGTCCGCCGGGTGCCCGTCCCGCGCCGGTCCGAGGTCCTCGACCCGCGCGAGGCGATCCTCCCCTCCCACCGCACGACCTCCGTCGACTACCCCTTCGCCTGGGCCGGGATCTACCACCGCCGGCTCCTCGACCGGGGCCTGCTGCACTTTCCGCACGGTCTGCGCACCGCCGAGGACCGGCCGTGGATCTGGCGGCTGCACCGCGAGGCGAAATCCTTCGCCGCGATAGGCGAACTCGGCGTCTTCTACCGGCGCGGAGTGGCGACCTCGCTCACCCAGATCGGCGACGTCCGGCAATTGGATTTCATCCGCGCATTCGACCAGGTCGTCCAGGAGACGGCCGGGGACCGGGAGGCGGACCGCTTTCTGCCGAAGGCCGTCCGCACCTATTGCGCGGTGATCGCCCATCACATCGGCTCCATCGAGAAGTTCGAACCCGAGGTGGCCCGGCAGCTGAAGGCGATGAGCGCGGGCGCGCTGCGCCGGATGCCGCAGGACGTCCTCGACGAGGCGCTGACCGCGATGGGCGGCGACCGGGCCGCCGTCCTGCGCAGGCTGCGCCGCCGCCGCCCCGCACCGCCGCCGCCGGCCCCGCCGGGCGGCCGGGGCCCGGCGGCCGGCACGGCCCCCTCGGAGGCGGCCGCGTGAACGGGAACCGTACGACCCAGATCTTCGCCGCCTCCACCCTCTACGGCGCGGTCACCCTGGCCGCCGCCCTGGACAGCGGGTGCTTCGACGGTGCCGACCGCCGGATCCTCCTCGTCACCGACAACGCGCCCGTCCCGGAGACCACCCCGTCCTTCGACACCTCCGAGGGCTTCGCCCGGATCCGCGACCGCTTCGACGAGGTGCTGTCGTGGAACGAGACCATCTCCCCGCTCCACCCCGGCGGCTGGACCCCGCGCGGCCAGGACGTGCCGATGCTCCAGCGCCACCTCCACCGGCTGTGGGGACTCGGCGACGACCGGGTCGAGCTGGTCCTGGAGTCCATCCAGGTCACCCCCGCGCTCGCCGTCGCCACCCTCCTCCCGGAGGCCTCGATCACCGTCTACGCCGACGGGCTGATGAGCTACGGGCCGACCCGCAACAAGATCGACCCGCTGATCGGCGGCCGCGTCGCCCGCCTCCTCCACCTCGACCTGGTGCCGGGGCTGCGGCCGCTGCTGCTCGGCGAGTTCGGCACGGTCCCGGAGACCGTGCCCGTGGCCGCCTTCACCGCGGCCGTCGCCGAACTGGCCGGCGCGGACGCCCCGGCCGGCGGTGCCGAGGGCCCCGCGCTGCTCCTCGGCCAGTACCTGGCGGCGCTGAACCTGATGACCGCCGCCGAGGAGGAGGAGCTGCACCTGGACATGGTGCGGGGCGCGGTCGCCCGCGGCCACCGGCGGCTCGTCTTCAAGCCGCACCCCACCGCCCCCGACTCCTGGACGGCGTCGCTGGCCGAGGAGGCGGCGCGGCTCGGCGCCGCGCTCTCGGTCGAGACCCGCCCGGTGCTCGCCGAGGTGCTCTACCGCGAGCTGCGGCCCTCCCTCGTCGTCGGCTGCTTCTCGACGGCGCTCATGACCGCCCGCACCTTCTACGGCCTGCCGGTCGCCCGGGTCGGCACCCGGGAGCTGCTGCGGAGGCTCACCCCCTTCCAGAACAGCAACCGGATCCCGCTGACCGTCGTCGACGCGGTCGTCCCGCCGCTGACGCCCGGACCGGAGGACGAGGAGCCGGTGACGGACCCGGCCCGCCTCGACGACCTGGTCGCCGCGGTCGGCTTCGCGATGCAGCCGAACATAAGGGCCGACCTGCGCGAGGCGGCGGTACGCCACCTGTCCGGGCCGCACGCCGAGCGCACCCGGCACCACTTCAACCGGCGCCGGCTCACCATCCTGGACCTCCCGGGCGGCCTTCCCGTCCCCCGGCACCCGAAGGTCCGCCGGCTGGCCCGCAGGGCCCTGCGCCTGCGCAAAGCCCTGCGGAAGTAGGCGTCCGCGGCCGGCCCGGGACCCGTGCGGGGGTCCCGGGCCCGCGCGGTCACGGGCGGGTGATGGCCTCCTGGATCTCGGTCACCCAGCGCGAGCGGTCCTCCGGGCACTCCAGGTAGAGCTCCCGGGCGTAGCCGCTCGGCTTGTACCCGTTGGTGTCGATCCACCGGGCCAGGTTCTGCGCCGTCGGCAGGATGTCGTCCATCGAGCCGCGGTGCACGATGGTCGCCGCCTCCTCGATCCCGGGCAGCACGTGCACCAGGACGCCCTCCGCGGCCGTCCCCTCGGCCACGGTCATCGCGGCGTGCACGAGCACCGAGCCGTCCCCCCGGCCCGCGTCCTCGTAGTACGCGAGCCCGGGGCCGAAGCCGGTGACCCCGGCGGCCTCCAGCCGGCCGCACAGCTCGTCGTAGAGCGGGCCGATGACGGGCCCGATGTCGTGCGGGCCGAAGCCGGCGGCGACCGCGCTCAGCTCGGCGACGCGCACGGCGGGGATGTTCTTGACGACGACGTCCTGAGTGGACATGCGTCCCTCGCTCTCGATGGCTCGGAGCCTCGCACCGACCTGGGCGAGCCGCGTCCGCGTCTCCTCCAGCGCGGCCTCGAGCTCGGCCCGGCGCAGTCGCAGCATCCCGCGCAGCTCCTCCGCGCCGATCTCGTCGCCGAGGATGGCCCCCACCTGTTCCAGGGTGAAGCCGAGGTCCTTCAGCGCGATGACGCGGTTGAGCCGCGCGAGCTGGTCCGCCGTGTAGCGGCGGTACCCGCTGTGCGGGTCGACGTGGGCCGGGCGCAGCAGTCCGATCGCGTCGTAGTGACGCAGCATCCGGACCGACACCCGCCCGTGCCGGGCGAAGTCTCCGATGGTGAACATGACGCCCCCTACGGAACGGCCTCACACCGTGTGAGGGTCAAGCGGGCGGGGCCGCGGCGTCAGGCGGCGCTGCTCAGGGAGAGTTTGACGGCGAAGCCGAGGAAGAGGGCGCCGGCGGCGGAGGTGGCTCCGGCGGAGAGGCGCTTGCGGCGGCGGAAGGCGGCGGCGAGGCGGGTGCCGCTGAAGATGAGCGTCGTCAGGTAGAGGAAGCTGCCGAGCTGGAGGAGGGTGCCGAGGACCAGGAAGGAGAGCGCCGGGTAGGCGTAGGAGGGGTCCACGAACTGCACGAAGAAGGAGATCAGGAAGAGGATCGCCTTCGGGTTGAAGAGGCTGATGACGAGGGCCCGGCGGTACGGGTGCTCGGTGGAGCCGCTCTCGGGCGACTCGGTCCCGGCGCCGGCGGGTTCGCGGCGGGAGCGCCACATGTCGAGGGCGGCGCGGAGCATCCCGTACGCCATCCAGGCCAGGTAGCCGGCGCCCGCGTACTTCACGACGGTGAAGAGGAGCGGGGTGGTCTGGAGGAGGGAGGCCGCGCCGAGGGCGGCCAGGGTCATCAGGATCGTGTCGCCGGTGAAGACGCCGGCGGCGGCCTTGTACCCCGTCCTGGTGCCCTTGCGGGCGGCGACGGACAGCACGTAGAGCGAGTTCGGCCCCGGGAGGAGGATGATGAGGACGAGCCCGGCGAGATAGGTCGGCAGATCGGTGACACCCAGCATGGGCGGAGTGTCGCACAGGTGCACGACACTCCGCTGTGAGCTGCGTCTACGGGGACGAGTGGGTCAGAAGACGTCGCTGGGGACGTAGGTGCCCCACACCTCGCGCAGGGCGTCGCAGACCTCGCCGACGGTGGCCCGGGCCCTGAGGGCCTCCTTCATGGGGTAGAGGACGTTGTCGGTGCCCTCGGCCGCCTTCTTCAGGGCGGCGAGGGCGGCGTCGACGGCCGGCTGGTCGCGCTCGGCGCGGAGCCGGGCGAGGCGCTCGGCCTGCTGGGCCTCGATCGCCGGGTCGACGCGCAGCGGCTCGTAGGGCTCCTCGACGTCGATCGTGTAGCGGTTGACGCCGACGACGACCCGCTCGCCGGAGTCGGTCTCCTGCGCGATGCGGTAGGCGGAGCGCTCGATCTCGCTCTTCTGGAAGCCGCGCTCGATGGCGTCGACCGCGCCGCCCAGCTCCTCCACCTTGGCCATCAGCTCCAGCGCGGCGGCCTCCACCTCGTCGGTCATCCTCTCGACGACGTAGGAGCCCGCGAAGGGGTCGACGGTGGCGGTGACGTCGGTCTCGTACGCGAGGACCTGCTGGGTGCGCAGGGCGAGGCGGGCGGACTTGTCGGTGGGGAGGGCGATGGCCTCGTCGAAGGAGTTGGTGTGCAGGGACTGGGTGCCGCCGAGGACGGCCGCGAGGCCCTGGACGGCGACGCGGACCAGGTTGACCTCGGGCTGCTGGGCGGTCAGCTGCACGCCCGCGGTCTGGGTGTGGAAGCGGAGCATCAGCGACTTGGGGTTCTCGGCGCCGAACTCCTCCTTCATCACGCGCGCCCAGATCCGGCGGGCGGCGCGGAACTTCGCCACCTCCTCCAGGATCGTCGTGCGGGCGACGAAGAAGAAGGAGAGCCGGGGGGCGAAGTCGTCGACGTCCATGCCGGCGGCGACGGCGGTGCGGACGTACTCGATGCCGTCGGCGAGGGTGAAGGCGATCTCCTGCGCGGGCGAGGCGCCGGCCTCGGCCATGTGGTAGCCGGAGATCGAGATCGTGTTCCACTTCGGGATCTCGGCCCGGCAGTACTTGAAGATGTCCGCGATCAGCCGCAGCGAGGGCTTCGGCGGGAAGATGTACGTGCCGCGGGCGATGTACTCCTTCAGCACGTCGTTCTGGATCGTGCCGGTCAGCCTGTCGGCCGGTACGCCCTGCTCCTCGCCGACGAGCTGGTACATCAGCAGCAGCAGGGAGGCGGGGGCGTTGATCGTCATCGACGTGGAGACCTTGTCGAGCGGGATGCCGTCGAACAGGACCCGCATGTCGTCGACCGAGTCGATCGCGACGCCGACCTTGCCGACCTCGCCGCCGGCGATCGCCGAGTCCGAGTCGTGGCCCATCTGGGTGGGCAGGTCGAAGGCGACCGACAGGCCCATCGTGCCGTTGGCGATGAGCTGCTTGTAGCGGGCGTTCGACTCCACGGCCGTGCCGAAGCCGGCGTACTGCCGCATCGTCCACGGGCGGCCCGTGTACATCGACGGGTACACGCCGCGTGTGAAGGGGTACGCGCCCGGCGCACCCAGCTTCTCGGACGGATCCCAGCCCTCCAGGGCCTCCGGGCCGTAGACCGGCTCGATGGGCAGTCCCGACTCCGACTCGCGCGCCATTGCTTGTGCCTCCCGATTGACCTGCTGCCGCTACTCGGCGGTACCGACCCTCGCGACGGACTGTAGCGGCGGGCGTGCGACCCGGTGGAGAGCAGCACGCTGGGACCTTTTTCACAGCATGGGCGCTCGCTCGCGCACCCGCGCAACCGCGGGCGGGCGGAAAGCATCCCTAGGGGCACAGTTCTTTCCACGGGGGGCACACCATGAAGCGTTCCACCGCCATACGCAGGGCCGTTCTCGCCGCGGCCGCCGTCGCGCTCGTCGCCACCGGCTGCGCCGAGGGAACGGCGGGGTCCGGAGGGGGGTCCGGGAGCGGGAGGCCGAAGACGCCGGCGACGGCGCCGGCGACGGCGCCGGCGACCGGGGCGACGCCGGAGACCGGCGGGCCGGCCTCGCCGGGGTCGGACGGGAAGCCGCCGTCCCCCTCGGCCTCGGCGCCGGACTCCTCGCCGTCCCCCTCCTCCGCCACGCCGGCGCCCTCCGCGAAGGCGCTCATGAAGGACGGGGACGAGAACGAGCAGGTGCGGGAGCTCCAGGCGCGGCTGCGCCAGCTGGACCACTTCGACCGGGCGCCGACCGGCTTCTACGGCACGATCACGGGGAAGGCGGTGACGGCCTTCCAGAAGATGCGCGGCCTGCCCGGCACGGGTGTGGTGGACGCGACGACCTGGCAGCGGCTGCTCGCCGTGACGAAGAAGCCGACGGCGGACGAGCTGAAGCCGTCCACCACCAACAAGCTGGACACCCCGGACGCGCGCTGCATGACCGGCCGGGTGCTCTGCATCAGCAAGGAGAGCCGGACGCTGGCCTGGATGGTCGACGGGCGGGTGGTGTCGTCGATGGACGTGCGCTTCGGTTCGGAGAACACCCCGACCCGCGAGGGCACCTTCGCCGTGGGCTGGAAGGCGAGGAAGTGGACGTCGACGATCTACCACACGCCCATGCCGTACGCGATGTTCTTCAGCGGCGGCCAGGCGGTGCACTACTCGGCGGACTTCGCGGCGCGCGGCTACGCCGGGGCCTCGCACGGCTGCGTCAACGTCCGGGACCGGGCGAAGATCTCGGCCCTCTTCGACCAGGTGAAGGTCGGCGACAAGGTCGTCGTCCACTGGTGACGGACGGAGCGGGGAGAAGGGGCGCGGGTGGGACCGGGGGAACGTGTCCCACCCGCGCCGGGTGCGCGGAGCCGTAGGTACGGGGGGAACCCCGGCTCGCTGCGCGGCCGATGACCAGTCGGCTCACTCCGTACAGCGCCGGCGGCCCGAAAAGTGTCACACCCCCGGTGCGGGGGCTCCCGTCGGGCAGAGCGCGAGGGCCGCGACGGCGGTGCGGGCGGTGCCGGCGAGGGGGGTCGTGCCGGTCCGCGTGCCGGCCTTCGCCCGGGGGCGGTCCTTCGGTCCCGGGGCGCCGCGGCCGGGCCCGCGGCGGGAGTCGGCGGGGGCGGGGACGGAGCTGTTCAGGGCGTCGGACCGCTCGCGGCCGTCACCGGCGGGGCCGGCGCCGTCCCGGGAGCCGTCGCCTCCGCGGCCGTCGTCGCGGTCGCGCCCGCGGTCGTCGCCCCGGGGGTCGTCGTCCTTGGAGCCGTCGTCCTTGGAGTCGTCCTGGGAGCCGTCCTTGGTCCCGTCGCCCTTGCGGTCGTCGCCGGCGCCGTTTCCGGAGCCGGCCGAATCGTTCCCCTCCGCGCCGGTGGCGAGGAGTTCGTCGCAGTAGGCCCTCAGGGTCTCGCCGGCGCGCAGGGCGCCCGAGAGCCGCTGGCGGCCCGCCGCGTCGAGTCGGCCGGTGCGGTACTCGCGGCAGGCCGTGAGCCGGGCCTCGCCGCCGGACGGGCGGGCCCTGGCCGAGGGGGTGGTGCCGCGCGCGCCGGTGCGGTCCCCCGCGGAGGGGGTGGCGCGGGGCCGGGGGGCCGCGGTGGTCCCGTCCGGTCCGCCGGTGGGGCTCGCGCCGGGCGCGGGGGTGCCGGGGCCGGGGCTGCGGAGGGGCTCCGGGTGCCGTTCGATCCCGGAGGTCGGTTCGCGCGGGTCGGGCGGGGTGGCGGTCTCGGCGGCGGTGACCGTGCGGGACGGCTCCTTGTCGACGAGCGGGAGCACTCCGGTCCCGGCGGCGACGGCGACCCCGCCGACGGTGACGGCGGCGAGCGCGGCGGCCAGCCCGTACCGCAGGGAGCGCCCCCACGGGCGGCCGGCGGCGGAGGCGGCGCGGACGAGCCGCACCTTTCCGAGGTCGGCCGGGGCGGTGGTGCCGGGGGCGGAGGCGGCGCGGGCGGCGGTGGCGGCGCGGAAGGCGGCGAGCGCGGCCTCCTCCCCGGCGAGCGGGGTGCCGGGGGCGGGGGCGGCGGAGGCGCGGGCCGCTTCGAGGGCGGCGGCGAGCGCGGCGGCCGCGGTGCGGGCCGAGGGGTCGACGGGCTCGCCTCGGAGCAGCCGCTCCGCGGCCTCCGGGTCGAGCCACTGGTACCGCTCGTCGGCCATCACATGTCCTTCTGCGTACGCGGACGCCAATGCGTCACACCGCCGGGGGCTATGAACCCCGGGTTCCGGCCGCGTTGGGGCGGCACGCCGTCGAGGGGCCGGCCGCCCTCGGCGGGCTCCTCGCCCGGCTCCGTGCCGGTGGTGCCGTCGACGCCGAGGAGTTCGGCGAGCTTCTTCAGGCCGCGGTGGGCGGCGGTGCGGACGGCGCCGGGGCGCTTGCCGAGGGCCTCGGCGGCGCTCTTGGCGTCGAGGCCGACGACGACGCGCAGCACGACGGCCTCGGCCTGGTCCTGCGGGAGGCGGGCGATGAGGCGGAGGGTGTCGCCGGTGGCCAGGGCCTCCAGGGCCTCGCCCGCGGTGTCGGAGTCGGCGGGCTCGTCGGTCAGCTCGGTCTCGTCGCCGCCGGAGGCGGGCCGGCGGCCGCGCATCCGGATGTGGTCGAGGGCGCGGTTGCGGGCGATCCGGGCGGCCCAGCCGCGGAAGCGGTCCGCGTCCCCGCTGAAGCGGTCGAGGTCGCGGGCGATCTGGAGCCAGGACTCCGAGGTGACGTCCTCGGCGTCGGCCTCGCCGACCAGCGTGCGCATGTAGCCCAGCAGACGGGGGTGCACGGCGCGGTACACAGTACGGAAGGCGTCCTCGTCCCCGTCCTGCGCAGCGAGCACCGCGGCCGTCAGCTCCGCGTCGTCCCCCAGCACTCCCAAACCCTGTCCGTCGTTCGCGTCCTGCGCGCGCGTCAGCGCTTCGCTCGCGTCGTCGGGGCCGGTCATCGCCGCCGAGTCCGCCTCGCGCTCCAGCACGCTACGTCGAGTCCGGGCGTCCCGTCCACGCGGGTCGGCCCACCTTGTACAACTTGCAACCTTCGTTCCGCGCGGCCGGCGGGGTGATGGTGTGACAGAAACCGCACCCTCGGCGCTGTAGGGAGTACGGAGCCGTGCTGCGGCTCCGTGGACGACGACCGGGGCCTCTCCTGTGGGGGGTGGCGGCCCCGGTCGTCTCCCTTTTCCGGGGCGCTCCCCCACCCCGCACGCCCGATTCCTCCCACTTTCATGCCATAGGACGCATCACCCGAAAGAGTCTCCGGGGCGACTGTCAACCGGCCGTTGACAGTCGAGGACTGTCAACCTAAGGTTGCCTCATGACGCATCCCGCGGTTCCGCAGATCAGCATCCGTCTCGACGAACTCATCGAAGCGATCAAGAAGGTCCACCCGGGCACGCTGGAGCAGCTCTCCGGCGCGGTCATCGCGGCGGACTACCTCGGCGAGATCGCCGACCACCTCATCGGCCACTTCGTCGACCAGGCCCGCCGCTCCGGCGCCTCCTGGACCGACATCGGCCGCAGCATGGGCGTGACCCGCCAGGCCGCCCAGAAGCGCTTCGTCCCCAAGGACCCCGACGCCGAGAAGATGGACCCGAACGCCGGCTTCGCCCGCTTCACCCCGCGCGCCCGCGCGGTCGTCGTCGCCGCGCAGAACGAGGCGATCGCCGCGCGGAACGCGGAGACCGTCCCCGGCCACCTCGCCCTCGGCCTGCTCGCCGAGCCCGAGGGGCTCGCCGTCCTGTGGATCACCTCGCAGGGCGTCACCGCCGAACAGCTGCGCGAGGCCGTCACGCCGACGCTGCCGCCGGCCGCCGAGGAGGTGCCGGCGCTCCTCCCGTACGACGCGGCCGCCAAGAAGGTGCTCGAACTGACCTTCCGCGAGGCGCTGCGGCTCGGGCACAACTACGTCGGCACCGAGCACATCCTCCTCGCGCTCCTGGAGCACGAGGACGGCGAGGGCGCGCTCAGCGGCCTCGGCCTGGAGAAGGCGGTGGCGGAGCGGCAGCTCACCGAGCTGATCTCCTCCGCCACGGTCGGGGCGCCCTCGGAGGACTGAGGCTCAGGCGGTCCTGGCGCGGCGGGAGACCACCGCGCGCAGCACCCGGCCGCCCTCGACGGAGAGCTCACGGACCCGGCGCAGTCCGGTCGGGCCGTGGGCGACCGCCTCCAGGACGGCCAGCTGCCGGCGGAGCTCGCCGGCGTGGAGCGGACCGTCCTCGGTCACGTCGTACAGCCGGTGCACGGCGAGGGCCACGGCCGAGCACGCGCCGGCCCAGGCCCGCAGGGGCTCCCCGGCCCATTCGGCGGGGAGCCCGTCGAGCATCGAGCGGACCAGGGCGACGGCCCCGCCGTCCCCGGCGGCCGCGCCTCCGGCGCCGTCCAGTTCGACCCGGGCCTTGGCGACGGCCTCGCCCCAGGCGGCGGCGTCCGCACGGGCGACCGCCGCCCACACCGGCCGCAGCACCTCGGCGCGCTCGGGCGCGAGCAGCGGCAGGCACCGGTCCAGGCAGGCGAGCCCGGCGGCGGCGAGGCCGCGGTCGCCGGTCCCGTCGATCAGTTCCACCAGACTCCGACCCGTACTCGACGTCATGGACGCCTCCTCGCCACCCGATGCGGACGCTCTACGTCCACTTCTGCGCCGACAGGCGCTATCTCGTCACTTGGCGGCCGAAAGCATGCCAGTGGCCTTGGCGTGCTGCATAGAGGTCAGACGGCGGACGAACAGGATGGCGAGGACTCCGGCGGCGGCGGCGAAGACGCACCCGGCCACCGACCAGGCGGCGGCGGTGGCCAGCGCGTCCAGCGTCTCGGCCCGGTCGTAGAGCGTGCCGGAGAGGCGGTCCAGCACCAGCCCCGCCACGAAACACGTCCACCAGGCGTTGAGCACCGTCAGCTCCCGGGCGCCGTCGGCGGCGTACGGGTCCTGCCGGGAGGCCCGCCAGACCTCCACGGCGATCTGGCGCGGGATCCACAGGTTGGCGAACGGGATGAACCAGGCGCCGACGGCCCAGCCCGGCGTGCGGGTCTGGGTGTCGGGGGCGAAGACCCCGGCGTTCCGCCGGACCCGGTGGAACCAGACGACGAAGACGACGGCGGTCGCGAGGATCGCGCAGGCGGCGGCGACCGCCAGCAGGCCCAGGCCGGACTCGACGGAGAGCACCGCCTCGGCGGCGGCCGACGGGTCGGCCAGGATCCACGCCTCGGTGAAGGCGCTCAGCACGAGCAGGACGACGTCGACGCCCAGCAGGACCGTGACGGCGTTCGCCAGGCCGTTGGGATTGCGCAGCATGAAGGTTCCCCCCAGGGACACGAGTGATCGGAACGTGCCCCTCCCCCAGGGGCCGGGCCGGAACCTATGCCAGGCGGAACCATTCCGTCCAGGGAGAAACCGCAGCTCAGTCGCGCACCTTCGCCGCCAGGGCGCGGAAGTCGGACCAGCTCCGCGCGGGTTTGCGGGGGTCCCACACCTTCTGGGCGAGGGCTTCGAGCGGAAGGCGGATGCCGGCCGCGACCTGGGCCTGGGTCTGGGCGTTCGCGAAGTCGCACCAGACGGCGAGCCGGCCGCCGAGGATCTGCGCGTCGTAGCGGGCCGGCACCGGGGTGGTGCCGCGGACGACCAGCGGGGTCCACTGCTCGTAGATGCGGCGGCCGGTCGGGTAGGTGAAGTCGTTGGGCTCGCCGAGCACGTAGTAGAGGTACTCGTCGTTGAGGTTGACCAGCGCGCGGCCCGCCCGGAGGTACGGGAGCGGGGGCCGGGCGCCGTACTCCTTGCCGGTCCAGTACTCGACCTCGATGTCCTTCGCCGCGCTCACCACGCCGCCGGCGAAGAAGCCGTCGTTCCAGGCCTTGAGGGTCTTGCCGGTCGGGCGGACGGTGGCCGCCCGGTCGTTGAGCCAGCCGGTGGCCAGGTCCTGGACCCGGCCGGAGGGCCCGTACGCCTCCCGGGCCGCCCGCGCGAGCTGCGGATAGCTGGCCTCGGGGTCCTTCGCCATCAGCGCCACGTACTCGTCGGCGCCCAGGTGCCAGTAGGCACCGGGGAAGAGGGCGGTGTACTCGCGGAGCAGGTCGTCGACGATCCGGGCGGAGTCCGGGTCGGAGATGTCGACGGCGCCGCGCGGGGTGCGGCCGGTCGCGCTGACCAGCTGGAGGTCCGGGTGGGCGGCGATGACCGCGCCGAGGTGGCCCGGCGAGTCGATCTCGGGGACGACGGTGACGTGCCGGCTCGCGGCGAGCGCCAGGATCCGGCGGACCTCCGCCTTGGTGAGGTGCTGCTCGGAGACGACCTCGGGGTGCGAGTCCGACTCGATCCGGAAGCCCTGGTCGTCGGAGAAGTGCAGGCCGAGCTGGTTGAGCTTGAGGTCGCCCATCTCCCGGACGCGGTCCTCCAGCCAGGCGGCCGTGAAGTGCTTGCGGGCGATGTCGACGTTGAGTCCGCGCTGCGGCTTGGCCGGCCGGTCGGCGACCGTGCCCTCGGGCATCGCCCCGCTCCCCCTCACCGACTGCTTGAGGGTGCGGGTGCCGTAGAAGACCCCGGCCTCGTCGGGGCCGGCGATCCGGACCCGGCCGTCCTCCACGGTGAGCGTGTACGACTCGGGGGCGCCCTTCGCGCCGAGCGCGAGCTCGACGTCGCCGGGGCCCGCGGCGGCCTCGCCCCGGTAGCGCAGGCCCAGCTCCTCGGCTATCAGCCGGCCCTCGTCGGCGAGGCCCGCGCTGTCCGCGCCGAGGACGACCCCGGCGCGCGGACCGGGCTTCCAGCCGGGGCCGCGGGCCGGCTCGTGGGAGCGGACGGCGGGGACGGTGCGGGGCGCCGCGGAGAGCGGGTACGTCCGGGTGGGCGTGGGGGTGGGCGACGGGCTCGTCGTGACGGGCGCCGGGGCGGCCGTGCCCGTGGCGGAAGGGGCCGGAGAGGGGGAACCCGCACCGGAGGGGGCACCGCTCGAACAGGCCGCGACGGTGGTCAGGGCCACCGCGGCCGCCAGGAGCGCCGGGCCGCGCAGGGGGCCCCGTGGGGAGTACCGCATCCCTCGCATCCTCCCGCACCCCCGTCGGACCGGCCAGTCGTCCGCCCCAGGACGGAACGGAACCTTCACGTCCATCACACGTTCCCAAACTCTTCCTTCCGAGTGAAATTCGCGCACCCGTCGGACACTTCCCCCGTCCCGTCGATAACGTTGCGTCACGTCAACCCCTCTCGCCCCGCCGTCCCGGAGCCCACGCTGACCAGCGACACCCACGCCCCCTGCCGCAAGCCGGGTCCGGCGGACGCGCCTGCCATACCCGCCCAGAAATACGCCGGCACCCCGCACGGCCTGCTGCTCCTCGACGCGGCGGACCCCGCCGAGGCGGTCGAGCTGCTGCTCTCCTGCTGCCACAGCCGCCGCTGGGCCGAGCGGATCGCCGCGCACCGGCCCTACCCCACGGTGGACGCCCTGCTGGCCGCCGCCGAGGAGGCCGGATACGACCTGACCGGCGCCGATCTGGACGAGGCGCTGGCCGCCGAGTCCTCCGCGCCGGCGCACCCGGGCGCGCCGCCGGCCGCCCGGACCGCGCTGCGCGCCGCGCACGCCGCGTACGAGAGCCGCTTCGGCCACGCCTTCGTCATCAGCCTGGACGGGGTGCGGCCGGGCGAGCGGCTGGACGCCGTGCTGGCCGGGATCCGGTCACGTCTCGGCAACGAACCGGAGGAGGAACGGGTCGTCGCGGCGGACGAACTGCGCCGGCTGGCCCGCTCGCGACTCGTCCTCGCGCTCGCCCGGGGGCTCACCTTCCCCCGCACGGACCTGTGATTCCGCCCGGAAGGGGCCGATTCGGCCCTGGACGATAGCCCGTCCGTGCCTGTTTGATCACACTGACGGACCCCGCGCGAGCGAACCGACAAGTCGTCGCTACGATGACCGGGGCCGGTGGACCGTACCCGGCCGGGCCAGACCGACAGAGAAGCCGGCCGGGCCCCGATCCCCGCTCCCGGAGGGTTTTTCCGTGCCGGCTGGAACGCTGTACCGCGGCCGGGAAGGAATGTGGTCCTGGGTGGCTCATCGAGTCACCGGCGTCCTCATCTTCTTCTTCCTGTTCGTACACGTGCTGGACACCGCTCTCGTCCGCGTCTCCCCCGAGGCGTACGACGAGGTCGTCGCGACCTACAAGACGCCGATCGTCGCTCTGCTGGAGTACGGCCTTGTCGCCGCCATCCTCTTCCACGCGCTGAACGGTCTCCGTGTCATCGCCGTGGACTTCTGGTCCAAGGGCCCGCGCTACCAGAAGCAGATGCTCTGGACCGTCGTGGGCATCTGGGTCGTGCTGATGGCGGGCTCCCTGTACCCCGTCCTCGGCCACGCCGCACGTGAACTGTTCGGGAGCTGACGCCAGACATGTCCGCTGACACCACTTCCGCGATCGGTCCCGTCGAGGGCCCTGCCTACGACGTGGACAACCCCGCCCCCTACATCGAGGCGCCCCGCAAGCGCACGGGCAGGACCCCGCGCGCGACCCGCGGCAACTTCGAGATGGCCGCGTGGCTCTTCATGCGCCTCTCGGGCGTCGTCCTCGTGGTCCTCGTCCTCGGCCACCTGCTGATCCAGCTCTTCCTGGACGGCGGCGTCTCCAAGATCGGCTTCGCCTTCGTGGCCGGCCGCTGGGCGTCCCCGTTCTGGCAGGTCTGGGACCTGCTGATGCTGTGGCTCGCCATGCTGCACGGCGCCAACGGCCTCCGTACCGTCATCAACGACTACGCGGAGCGCCCCAACACGCGCCTGTGGCTCAAGGGCCTGCTGTACACCGCCACGGTGTTCACCATCCTTCTGGGCACGCTGGTGATCTTCACCTTCGACCCGAACATCCGCTAGGCACGGGGCTGAGGTAACCACCCAATGAAGATCCACAAGTACGACACCGTCATCGTCGGCGCCGGCGGCGCCGGCATGCGCGCCGCCATCGAGGCGACGAAGCGCAGCCGCACCGCCGTGCTGACGAAGCTCTACCCCACCCGCTCCCACACGGGCGCCGCGCAGGGCGGCATGGCCGCCGCGCTGGCCAACGTGGAGGAGGACAACTGGGAGTGGCACACCTTCGACACGGTCAAGGGCGGTGACTACCTGGTCGACCAGGACGCCGCCGAGATCCTGGCGAAGGAGGCCATCGACGCCGTCCTCGACCTGGAGAAGATGGGCCTGCCCTTCGGCCGTACGCCCAACGGCGACATCGACCAGCGCCGGTTCGGCGGTCACTCCCGCAACCACGGCGAGGCCCCGGTCCGCCGCGCCTGCTACTCGGGCGACCGCACCGGCCACATGATCCTCCAGACGCTGTACCAGAACTGCATCAAGGAGGGCGTGGAGTTCTTCAACGAGTTCTACGTCCTGGACCAGCTCATCGTCGAGGTCGACGGCGTCAAGAAGTCCGCCGGCGTCGTCGCGTACGAGCTGGCCACCGGCGAGATCCACATCTTCCAGGCGAAGGCCGTGGTCTACGCCTCCGGCGGCACCGGCAAGTTCTTCAAGGTGACGTCGAACGCCCACACCCTGACCGGTGACGGCCAGGCCGCCTGCTACCGCCGCGGCCTGCCCCTGGAGGACATGGAGTTCTTCCAGTTCCACCCGACGGGCATCTGGCGCATGGGCATCCTGCTGACGGAGGGCGCCCGCGGTGAGGGCGGCATCCTCCGCAACAAGGACGGCGAGCGCTTCATGGAGAAGTACGCGCCGGTCATGAAGGACCTCGCGTCCCGTGACGTCGTCTCCCGCTCCATCTACACGGAGATCCGCGAGGGCCGCGGCTGCGGTCCCGAGGGCGACCACGTCTACCTGGACCTGACGCACCTCCCGCCGGAGCAGCTCGACGCCAAGCTCCCGGACATCACCGAGTTCGCCCGTACGTACCTCGGCATCGAGCCGTACACGGACCCGATCCCGATCCAGCCCACCGCGCACTACGCCATGGGCGGCATCCCGACCAACGTCGAGGGTGAGGTCCTGTCGGACAACACCACCGTCGTCCCGGGCCTGTACGCGGCCGGCGAGGTCGCCTGCGTGTCGGTGCACGGCGCCAACCGCCTCGGCACCAACTCGCTGCTCGACATCAACGTCTTCGGGCGCCGCGCGGGCATCGCCGCCGCCGAGTACTCCCACCAGCACGACTACGTCGAGCTGCCGGAGAACCCGGAGTCGCTGGTCGTCGCGCAGATCGAGAACCTGCGCAACTCCACGGGCTCCGAGCGGGTCGCCGACCTGCGCCGCGAGCTCCAGGAGACGATGGACGCCAACGTGATGGTGTTCCGCACGGAGCAGACCATCAAGACGGCCGTCGAGAAGATCGCCGAGCTGCGCGAGCGCTACAAGAACGTGTCCATCCAGGACAAGGGCAAGCGCTTCAACACCGACCTCCTGGAGGCCGTCGAGCTGGGCAACCTGCTCGAACTGGCCGAGGTCATGGCCGTCTCGGCCCTGGCGCGCAAGGAGTCCCGCGGCGGTCACTACCGCGAGGACTACCCGAACCGCGACGACGTCAACTTCATGCGCCACACGATGGCGTACCGCGAGGTCGGCGAGGACGGCTCCGAGACCGTGCGTCTCGACTACAAGCCGGTCGTGACGACCCGCTACCAGCCGATGGAGCGTAAGTACTGATGGCCACCCCCGTTCTGGACAAGGTCGAGGCGGAGTCCGCCGCCTCCCCGTACATCACGGTCACCTTCCGGATCCGCCGCTTCAACCCCGAGGTCTCGGACGCGGTGGTCTGGGAGGACTTCCAGGTCGAGATCGACCCGAAGGAGCGCGTGCTCGACGGTCTCCACAAGATCAAGTGGGACCTGGACGGCACGCTGACCTTCCGTCGCTCCTGCGCGCACGGCATCTGCGGTTCCGACGCCATGCGGATCAACGGCAAGAACAGGCTCGCCTGCAAGACGCTGATCAAGGACCTGAACCCCGAGAAGCCGATCACCGTCGAGCCCATCAAGGGCCTCACGGTGCTGAAGGACCTCGTGGTCGACATGGAGCCCTTCTTCCAGGCGTACCGCGACGTCATGCCCTTCCTCATCACCAAGGGGAACGAGCCGACCCGCGAGCGCAAGCAGTCCCCCGAGGACCGCGAGCGCTTCGACGACACCACCAAGTGCATCCTGTGCGCCGCGTGCACGTCGTCCTGCCCGGTCTTCTGGAACGACGGCCAGTACTTCGGTCCGGCCGCGATCGTCAACGCGCACCGCTTCATCTTCGACTCGCGCGACGAGGGCGGCGAGCAGCGCCTGGAGATCCTGAACGACAAGGACGGCGTGTGGCGCTGCCGCACCACGTTCAACTGCACGGACGCCTGCCCGCGTGGCATCGAGATCACCAAGGCGATCCAGGAAGTGAAGCGCGCGCTGATCACGCGTCGCTTCTGACCTTCCCGCGTGCGCCGAAGGCCCCGTCTCCCCTCCGGGAGGCGGGGCCTTCGCACGTGCGGACGGGGCGTCAGCCGCCGGCCGGGGGGACGAGTACGAGGGGGCGAGGGCGCCGCGGGCGCCCGGGGCCGTCCCGTCGACGAAGGCGACCGTGGCCACGGCGCCGGGGACAGGGAGCGCCGCCGACAGCGGGTCAGCCGTGCCAGTGCGGGAGGGAGGGGTCCTCCTCGGCGGCGAGCATGATCCGGCGCAGGAGGTCGTTCAGGGCCGTCCGCTCGGCGGGGGCGAGGACGCCGAGGAGGCGTTCCTCCTCGTGCCCGAGGACGTCCATGGCGCCGAGCCAGGTGGTGCGGCCGGCGTCGGTGAGCTCGACGACGACGCGGCGGCGGTCGGTGGTGGAGGGGGTGCGGCGGACGAAGCCGCGCCGCTCCAGGGCGTCGAGGCGGCCGGTGACCGAGGCGGGGGCCAGGTCGAGGTCCTGGGCCAGCTCGGAGGGGGCGGCGGAGCCGCCGCGGCCGGCCAGCTTGTGGAGGGTGTCGAACTCGTGGCGTTCGAGGTCGAAGTCGAGGAGGGACTGCTCCCGGACCCGCCGCAGGTGGACGGAGAGCTTCTTCATCCGGGTGACCGCGCCTTCGACGACGGGGTCGAGTTCGGGCAGGAAGGGCTGCCAGCGGGCCACGTGTCCGTCGGTCCAGTCCTGTTCCCGGGGCGCTGCGGGGTCCGGCTGATTCATGGGGTGATCGTACGTGCGGGGGCACGGACCGATCCGGCACGAATATTTCGTTGCCGAATTATTCGGCAACGAAATAACCTGCGCGCATGATCCCCGCCACCGGAGCGCCGCCCGCCGCCCTCCATCCCCTGCGCACCCGCCCCTTCCGGCTCCTGTTCGCCGGCCGGGTGCTCTCGCTCACCGGCGACGCCGTCGTCCCCGCCGCGCTGGCCCTCGCCGTCCTGGAGGCCACCGGCTCCACCGGCGCGCTCGCCCTCGTCCTCGCCTGCGCGATGGTGCCGAAGCTGCTGCTGCTCCCGGTCGGCGGCGTGCTCGCCGACCGGTTCGACGCCCGCACCATCGCCCTCGCCATGGACCTCGTCCGGTGCGCCGCCCAGCTCCTCGTCGGCCTCCAGCTCCTGGGCGGCAGCCCCACCCTGTGGCTGATCGCCGCCGCCTCGGCCGCCGGCGGCGCCGCCGGGGCCTTCGCCGCGCCGACCGGCTCCCCGCTGGTGCGCGGGACCGTCGCCGAGGAGTCCCTGCACCGCGCCAACGCCGCCATGGGGATCGCCTACAGCGCCACCCGGGTGGGCGGGCCCGCCCTCGCCGGCGCCCTCGTCCTCACCGTCGGCCCCGGCTGGGCCTTCGTCCTCGACGCCGTCTCCTTCGCCGTCAGCGCCGCGCTGCTCTCCGTCCTGCGGGTCGAGCGGGTGCCGGTCCCCCGCCGGTCGGTCGTCGCCGACCTGCGCGAGGGCTGGCGGGAGGTCAGGTCCCGCGACTGGTACTGGACCAGCCTCGTCGCGCACAGCGCGTGGAACGGCGCCGCCGCCGTGCTCATGACCCTCGGCCCCGCCATCGCCGTCGACCGGCTCGGCGGGGCGGGCGCCTGGGTGCTGATGCTCCAGGTCGGCGCGGTGGGGCTGCTGGCCGGCTCGATCGCGGCCGACCGGCTGAAGCCCTCCCGGCCGGTCCTCACCGCCAACCTCGCCCTCGCGAGCTACGCGCTGCCGCTGCTGCTGCTCGCCGCCCAGGCGCCCGGGTGGCTCGTGATCGGCGCGTACGGGCTCGCGCAGGCCGGCCTCGGCGTCCTCACGCCCGTCTGGGACACCGTCGTCCAGCGCGCGGTGCCCGAGCAGGTGCTGGCCCGGGTGGTCTCGTACGACTGGCTGCTCTCCTTCGCCGCGATGCCCCTCGGCTACGCCCTGGCGCCGCTCGCCGCCGAGGCCTGGGGGCCGGGCGTGCCGCTGGTCGTGGCGGCCGTCCTGGTCGGCGGCTGCTGCCTGGCGACGGCGCTGGTGCCGGGGGTGCGCAGGCTGCGCTGAGCCCTGCGGGCGGGTTGTCGGCACGGCCCTCTACCGTGGTCGGCATGGTGGGGATCACGGGCCCGGCGACCGGGCCGGGCGAGGCGGTGGCACGGGCGGCGGCCGAGGGGCCGGAGGCGCTGCGGGACTTGCTGGACGCACGGGAGGCACCGGAGCTGCGGGAGGCCGCGCTCGCCCTGCACCTGCGTGCCTGCCGCCGGGGCGCCGGGGAGCCGGTGGCCGCCGCCCTCGCCGCCCTGGCGCGCCGGAGCCTCGGCTGGTCGCCCGCCGAGGCGGACCTGCTGCTGTGCCGGCTCCAGGGCGGCGCGGCCGAGGTCGCCCCGCACGAGCTCGACGCGCGCTTCACCGTCCTGGTGCCGCTCGCGCTGGCGGCCTGCGCGCAGGCGGGCGACTTCTCGCGGACCCACGTCCGGGCCCTGCGCCGCGTCGCCGGCTCCCCGCGCGGGTACGGCCGGGAGGGGTTCGTCGGGCTCCGCGACCGGATGGACGCCCTGCTGGAGCGCGAGGCCCGGGTGGACCCGGATCTGCTGCCCCGTCACGTCCTGGACGGGTTCGACGACTACGGCCGGGCGATGCGGGCCGCGCACCGGGAGGCGCTGGCGGGGCCCGGGGTCGCGGCGCTGCTGGCGCACTGCGCGCTGATGGACCGGCCCCGGGCGACCCGGGCCTGGCGGAAGGAGTGCGCCGCGCTCCTCGCGGGGGCGGAGGGCGGCGCGGAGGTGGTGCGGCGGCTGCTGGAGGGGATCGCCGCGCAGGGCGAGCACCGGGTGAACGACCCCGACCCCGTCGGGATGGGGGTCCCCACCCTGGCGAGCGCCGCCAACACCTCCCTCGTGCGGGGCCTGCTGTGGGCCGCGCAGGGCCTCCGGGAGGCGTGGGCGCTGCCGCTCGTGGGGGCGGTGGCACGGCACGCGGGGACGGGGATCGGCGGGTCCGGGGGGATGTGCCGGAGCCAGTCGATCGCGACGGCCGCCGTCGCGGTGCTCGGGGAGTGGCCCGTGGACCGGGCCGAGGAGGCCGTGGCGGAGCTGGGCCGGCTGCCGGGACGGGTGGTCAACCGGACGGTGGCCAAGGGGATCGCGCGGGCCACGGAGGCGGTCGCCGCGCGGGCCGGGATGACCGCGTCGATGCTGCGGGAGCGGGCCGTGCCGGCGCTCGGGCTCGACGCGCGCGGGCTGTGCGGGGTGGCGCTGGGGGCGTACACCGCGGAGCTGGCGGTACGGGAGCCGGGCACGGCCCTGCTCTCCTTCCGGGGCCCGGAGGGGAGGCTCCTGAAGACCGCGCCGAAGGAGGTGCGGGAGGCCCGCGCCGAGGAGCTGAAGGAGGTCAAGGCCGGGCTGCGGAAGCTGTCGGCGCTGCTGTCGGAGGAGCGGGCGCGCCTGGAGGGGCACCTGGCGGCGGGCACGACCTGGCCGGCCGCGGACTGGCTGCGGTACTACGCGGACCACCCGGTGACGGGGGCGGTGGCGCGGGCGCTGGTCTGGGAGGTCCGGGACGGAAGCGGGGACGGACCCGGGGGCGGGGGCTGGACGGCGGGGCTGCCGGAGCGGTCGGGGGGCGGCTGGGTGCTCACGGGCGCGGACGGCACCGCGCGGGCGGTGGGGGGCGGCGACCGGCTGCGGCTGTGGCATCCGCTGGGGGCCGGTGACGGGGAGGTCGCCCGGTGGCGGGCGGAGCTGCTCGACCGGGAGCGGCGGCAGCCGTTCAAGCAGGTGTTCCGGGAGGTGTACCCGCTGACGCCGGTGGAGCGGGAGACCGCCTCGTACTCGAACCGCTTCGCGGGGCACGTGCTGCGGTACGGGCAGGCGCGGGCGCTGATGACGGGCCGGGGCTGGGCGGGGAGGCACCTGGGGTACTTCTCCGACGGCGACGCCGCCGAGATGGTGAAGGAGCTGCCCGCGCCGGGCGAGCTGCCGGCGGCGGAGGGGACGCGGTGGCGGGCCCGGTTCCTCGTGGACCTGGTGGACGCGGGGGCGGTGTCGGACGGCTCCGCCCAGCTGTGCGCGACGGACCGGGTGCGGTTCGAGCGGCGGGCGGGCGCGGCGGGGCCGCGCGGCCCGTGGGAGACGGCTCCCCTGGAGGAGGTGCCGCCGAGGGTGCTGTCGGAGGCGCTGCGGGACGTCGACCTGTTCGTGGGGGTGGCGTCGGTCGGGACCGATCCCGGGTGGCGGGACCGGGGCGAGGACCGGGGCTTCGGCGACTACTGGACGCGCTGGGGCTTCGGGGAGCCGACCGAGGGGGCGCGGGTGCGGCGGGAGGCGCTGGCCCGGCTGCTGCCGCGGACCCGGATCGCGGACCGGGTGGAGCTGACGGACCGGTTCCTGCGGGTGCGCGGGGAACTGGGCACGTACCGGATCCACCTGGGCTCGGGGAACGTGCTGCGGGAGCCCTCGGACACGTACCTGTGCGTGGTGGTGGACCGTTCGCGGGAGGCGGGGAAGGTCTTCCTGCCGTTCGAGGAGGACGGCGGGATGCTGTCGGTGATCCTGTCGAAGGCCTTCCTGCTGGCCGCCGACGACCGGATCACCGACCCGGCGATCACCGCCCGGCTGCGGTAGGGGCGCCGGCCCCGGCGAGGTGGTCGAGGAGGAGGTCCAGGGTCTCCCGCGGGCGCTCCAGGGCGGGCAGGTGGCCGGCCCAGTCGAGTGTGACGCGGCGGGCGGCGGGGAGGAGGGCGGCGATCCTCTCCCCGATGGCCCGGAAGTCGGGGAGGTCGTGGGCGCCGGTGACGACGAGGGCCGGCACGCCGATGGTCCGGAGGTCGTCCTCGGTGACGCCGGCGGGCCGGGGCCCGTGCTCCTCGGGGGCGGCGAGCTGGAGCTCGAAGGCGCGGCGCTGCATGGTGCGGACGAAGGCGCGGGCCTCGTCGCCGGCGTCGGGACCGAGCCACAGCTCCACGTTGAGCTCGGTGGCCGCCTCCACGTCGCCGGCTTCGAGGAGGGCGTCCTCCCGCGTGAGGAAGGCGCGGAGCGCGGGTCCCGCCTCGTGCTCGACGGGGGCGGCGGCGCAGAGCAGGGCGAGCGCGGCGGTCCGGCCGGGGTGGCGGACGGCGAACTCCAGGGCGACCTCGCCGCCGAAGGAGGAGCCGACGAGCGCGGCCCGTCCGACGCCGAGGTGGTCGAGGAGGTCGCGCACGTCGTCGGCGTGGACGTGCGGGGCGTCGACCGGGGTCTCGCCGAAGCCCCGGAGGTCGCAGCGGACGACGTGGTGTCCGGCCTCGGCGAGGGCCTCGAACTGCCCGTCCCACATCCGGCGGTCGCAGACCCCGGAGTGCAGGAGGACGACCGTGGTGCGGCCGGTTCCGGCCGTGTCGTGGGAGAGCGTCACCCGCGTGACTCTAGACGCCCCCGGCCTCCCGGGCCACACCTTTCCCCCAGCGACTTGAACGCGTTCAAGAAGAGGGTCTACAGTCGTGTCCGCCAGCATTTGAACGCGTTCAAGGGAGCGTGGGGCATGGACCTCACTGTCGTCGCGTACACCGTCTACCTGCTGATCAGCGTGGCCCTGACCGTCTGGGTCGCCCGCACCCTCAGCCGCAACGGGAGGATCTTCCTCTCCGACGTGCTGCACGGGAACGAGAAGCTCGCGGACGCCGTCAACCACCTCCTGGTGGTCGGCTTCTACCTCGTCAACTTCGGCTTCGTCGCCCTCTACCTGGGCCAGGACGCGGCCGTCCTCGACGCCCGGGCGCTCTTCGAGGCCCTCTCCGTCAAGCTCGGCGTCGTCCTGCTCGTCCTCGGCGTGATGCACCTCGGCAACGTCTACGTCCTCAACAGGATCCGCCGCCGCGGCGTCATGGAGCGCGAGCAGACCCCGCCCGTCGCCCCGCAGGGCTGGACCACCGCCCCCGGGAGCGGCCCGTGGGCCCCGCCCGCGCCGCAGGCCTGACCCGGACCCGGCCGTGACGACCGCGACCGCCCACCGGGGCACCCCCGTCGGACGCCTCACCGTGCTGTACGACGCCGACTGCCCGCTCTGCGTGCACGTCCGGCACTGGCTGCTGCGCCAGCGGCAGCTCGTCCCGCTCGACCTCGTCCCGGCCGGCTCGCAGCGCGCGCGGCGGCTCTTCCCGGACCTCGACCACGACGCCACCCTGCGGGAGGTCACCGTGGTCGGGGACCGGGGCCAGGTCTACCGCGCCTCGGCCGCCTGGATCGTCTGCCTCTGGGCCCTGGCCGAGCACCGGCCCCGGGCCCACTGGCTCGCCACCCCCGCCGGGCGGCCCCTCGCCCGGGCCGCCGTCCTCACCGCCGCGAGGTGGCGCGAGGCCCGCGGGGGCCCGGGGCGGACCGACGGGGGCTGCGCGGACGGACACTGCGAGATGCCCGGTCCGCCCGGTTAGGCTCGGCTCCGTGAAGGACGTGACGGAAGAGAAGCCGGCCGACGAGAAGAAGGCCCCCAAGAGCGAGCAGACCCGCACGCTCATCCTCGAGACCGCGCTCCGGCTGTTCAGGGAGCGCGGTTACGACAAGACGACGATGCGGGCCATCGCCCAGGAGGCCGGGGTCTCCGTCGGCAACGCGTACTACTACTTCTCCTCCAAGGAGCACCTGGTCCAGGGCTTCTACGACCGGATCGCCGAGGAGCACCAGGCGGCGGTCGAGACGGTCCTGGAGGGCGGCGAGAAGGAACTCGTCGCCCGCATCCGGGGCGTCCTGCTCGCCTGGCTCGACATCGCGGAGCCGTACCACGAGTTCGCCGCGCAGTTCTTCAAGAACGCGGCCGACCCGGACAGCCCGCTCTCGCCCTTCTCCCCCGAGTCGGAGGGACCGCGCGAGGCGGCCATCGAGGTGCACCGCAGGGTGATCTCCGGCGCCTCGGTGAAGATCGACCCCGAACTCTCCGAGGCGCTGCCGCAGCTGCTCTGGCTCCAGCAGATGGGCCTGGTCCTCTTCTGGGTCTACGACCGCTCCGAGGGCGCCGCCAACAGCCGGCGGCTCGTGGAGCGGCTGTCGCCGGTGACCGCGCGGGCGATCTCGCTCTCCCGCTTCCGCGTCCTGCGCCCGCTGGTCAAGGAGACCCACGAGCTGCTCGCGGACTTCATGCCGACGGCCGCCGGGATGGCGGCGTCGGGGCGGCCCCGCAGGGCCGCCCCGAAGAAGAACTGAGCGCCTCGGCGGCTCAGACCCAGGAGAGTTCCCACAGGCGCCAGATGCCGGTGCCGTCGGAGAGGTTCTGCGAGCCGCCGACGGCCTCGGTGGCGAGGACGTAGTCGTTCTTCTGCCAGAGCGGGATCAGCGGGACGTCCTCGGAGACCTGGTCCTGGATCGTCTTGAAGTCACCGGTGGTCCGCGAGCGGTCGTCGTACTGCTGGGTCTCGGTGATCAGCTTGTCGACGAGCTTGCTCGAGTAGCCGTTGTCCAGGGTGTTGCCGGTGCCGACGAGCGGGGCGGTGAAGCTGTCCGAGTCGGGGAAGTCGGGGAGCCAGCCGACGGTGTACATGTCGTAGGCGCCGCTGGTGTACCCCTTCTGGAAGGTCGGCCAGTCGGCCTCCACCACCTTCACCGCGAAGAGGCCGGTCTGCTCCAGCTGCTTCTTGATCTCCAGCGTCTCGGCCTTGTACGTGGCGTCCTGGCGGAAGCCGAAGGTGAACGCGACCGGCGTCCGCACGCCGGCGTCCTTCAGCAGCTTCTTCGCCTTCTTCGGGTCGGGCGCCGGGTAGCGGTCGTAGAAGGCCGTGCTGTGGCCGACGAAGCCCTGCGGGATCAGCGAGTACAGCGGCTCCACCGTGCCCTTGTAGGCGCCCGTGGTGATGGTCGGGCGGTCGAGGACCGCCGCGATCGCCTGCCGGACCGCCTTCTCCCCCACCGGCGACTCGGCCCGGGTGTTGAAGACGATGTTGCGGATCTCGGCGCTCTCCGCCTCGGTGAGGCGGGTGCCGCCGTTGGTGTCGAGGTTCCCCACGAAGGACGGCGGGAGCTGCCGGTGCGTCACCTGGACGTCGCCGGCCTTCCAGGCCTCCGCCAGCTGCTCGGACTCCTTGTAGTACTTCACCAGGACCGGGCGGCCCGTCGCGGGGAGCGCGCCCCGGTACTTCGGGTTGGGCTCCAGGAGGGCGCTCTGGCCCGGCTTGTACTCCTTGAGGACGTACGGACCGGTGCCGTCGACACCGTTGTCCGCGCGCAGGGTGTCGGCCTGGTAGCGCTCGCGGTCGACGATCGAGCCGGCGCCGGTGGCCAGCTTCAGCGGGAAGGTGGCGTCCCGGCCGCCGAGGTTGAAGGTGACGGTCCGGCCGTCGGCCGTCACGTTCTTCAGGGTGGGGAAGAGCGGCGCGGGACCGACCTCGGCCTTGATCTTCAGCATCCGGTCGAAGGAGTACTTGACATCCTCGGCCTCCACCTTGCGCCCGCTGGGGAAGGTGAGGTCGTCCCGGAGCGTGCACTGGTACGTGATGAGCTTGTCGCCGACGAACTTGCAGCTCTCGGCGGCGTCGGGGGTCGGGGTGGTGAAGCCCGGCTTGAAGGTCAGCAGCGACTGGTAGACGTTGCTGTAGATCGCCCAGGAACCGGCGTCGTACGCGCCGGCCGGGTCGAGCGAGGAGATCGAGTCCGTGGTGCCGACGGGGATGGCGTCGGTGCGGCCCTCGTCGGAGGGCAGGAGTTGCCAGCCCCCCACCCCCGCGGCCACCAGTACTCCACAAGTGATGAGGATCCGGAGACGGACCGTCGACCGCATTGCCGTGCTTCCTTTTTTCGTGCAAAAACCCCAAAGAGCGACGACCCCCGAATCGTCGTGTTTGCGCCACCCAATCACACGGTTTTCACCGGGGGAAGAGGAAACCTTCACACGGCATGCATATGTCCGGGAAATGCGAATTTAAGTCGATGAGCGGCACGTATCGACCCCGGAGCAGGGAGTGACGTTCGCCGATTACGCCTGTTTCGAGGCGAGTTGGACGACGGTGATGTCGGACGGCGCGCCGACCCGGACCGGCGGCCCCCACGCGCCCGCGCCCCGGGAGACGTACAGCTGGGTGTCCCCGTACCGCTCCAGACCGGCCACCGTCGGATTGGCGAGCTCGGCGAGGTACCCGCCGGGCCAGAGCTGGCCGCCGTGGGTGTGGCCGGACAGCTGGAGGTCGACCCCGTGGGCCACCGCGTCGTCGATGACGACCGGCTGGTGGGCGAGGAGGACCGCCGCGCGGGAGCGGTCGCGGTCGCCGAGCGCGCGCCCGAAGTCGGGGCCCCGGCCCTCGCTCTCGCCGGCCACGTCGTCCACGCCGGCCAGGTCGAAACCGGCGGCGATCTCCAGGCGTTCGTTGCGCAGCGGGCGCAGTCCGAGCTCGCGGACGTGGTCGACCCAGGCATCGGCGCCGGAGAAGTACTCGTGGTTCCCGGTGACGAAGAAGGAGCCGTGCCGGGCGCGCAGCCGGGCCAGCGGCTCCGCGGCGGGCCCGAGGTCCTCCACGGTGCCGTCGACGAGGTCGCCGACGATGGCGACGAGGTCGGGCTGGGTGGCGTTGATCGTGTCGACGATCCGCTGGGAGTGGGCGCGTCCGAGGATCGGCCCCAGGTGGATGTCGGAGACCACCGCGATCCGGTAGCCGTGCGCGGCCCGGGGCAGCTTGGCCAGCGGCACGGTCACCCGCTTCACCTTCGGCCCGCGCAGCACCCCGTACGCGCCGTTCGCCACGGTCCCCGCCGCGGCGGCCGCGGCGGCTCCCCCGACCACCCGCGCGACGAACAGCCGGCGCGACACCTCGGCGGCCGGAGCCTTCCCGCCGCTCCCCGCGCCGGCCCCGGGCTCCGTCTCCGTCTCCGGCTCCGTCTCCGGTACGGCCTCCGGCTCCGGTCCCCGCTCCGGCACGGGCACGGGCACGGGCGCGGGGGCGGGCACGGACACCGGCGCCGGGGCGGGAGCGGGAGCCGCGGCGGCGGCCCGCCGGGCGAGCACCCGGCCCAGCAGCGGCCGCACCGCCTCGCCGACGAGCAGCGCGAGCACCACGTACAGCAGCAGCGCCAGCCACAGGAAGCCGGGCCACGCCACGACCTGCTGGAACAGGAACGGCGCCCCGGCCCGCCCGGAGGCGAGCGCCGCGAGCGAGAGCAGCGGCAGCACGATCAGCAGGACCGTGCCGACGCGCCGGGCGAGGCCGCCGGGCACGGTGACGTCCCGGACCAGACGACGCCACACGTACCAGTGGACCGCGCCGAGCAGCGCGAGGACCACGGGCAGGATGAGCAGGAAGGCGATCACGCCCGGCACCTCTCTTGTGTCAGTCGGTGGAGCGGCGCGAGGCACGCACCCCGCGCAACCCGATCGCGCCGATCACCGTCCCCAGGACAAAGGACGTCACGGCGAGCAGCAGATGGACCCAGAAGTAGGCCGTCGGATCCCCGGCCTCGTCGAAGGCGAGACCGCTCCCGTCGTTCCACAGATTCTTGACGAAAGTGATCCATACGCAGCCAACCGTTAGCGTACAGACCCCGGCCACCACGGCAGAGGCCACGGACCGGATACTGGCAGGACCGACCCGCCTACCCCCGGAAGGGCATCCCGTGAAGCTCAGCCGTCGCACGTCCTGGTTCCTTCTCGCGTTCGGTGCCTGGTCTTGGATGATCTGGATCACCTTCGCCCGGAACCTGTACAAGGACGCGAGCGGACTTGCCTTCGACGACGCGGGTGACCCGACCGCCTACTTCTGGGTGCATCTCACCCTCGCCGTGACGTCGTTCATCCTAGGGACGGCCGTCGGCGTGATCGGCCTGAGGGGCGTACGCGCGAACGCGAGCAAGTAGAAAGCCCCGCCCACGCGCCACGGGGGGAAGCGCACGGACGGGGCCGTTGAGGCGTGGTCCCACTCGGTGATCGCGCCGCCGGACCGGCTGACGAGAGGCGGCGCCGCGCGACCACCGCAGTTCCCGACAGTCGAGCAGCGAGTGCCCGAAGAACGCCCTGCGCCGTCTCGCTGCCCGTCCCGGCCGCCCGCCCTTCCTGTGGCGAAGCGTCCGGGGCGGAGCCTGTCCTCCCACTCTTGCCGTCTCACTCCGCCGCGATCACGGAAGCGGTGGGAAATCCGGATGTGCGGCGCGCGGGCCGGGAACCGCACCCGCTCTATTCCACGCGGCTCACCCGGGCGTGGGCGGTGAAGACGCGCCGGAAGAGGTCGTGACCAGGGTTCAGGCCGGCATGCCTCAGAGCCCAGTCCTGCGACGCTTCCTGACCTTCCTGCCGGGCGGATTCCTCCTCACAGTCGGGGGCGGTGCAGAACAGCTCGTACGTCACCCCGCCGGACGACTCATGGCGAATGGAGTGCTCGACGTACCTGTAGACAGCGCGGCTCACCGGTCACGCCTGTACGGCTCGGCGCACTTGGGGTGCCGGTACACGACGGCGGGCGGTCCGGACTGCCGTTCCACGGTGCCCCGCCGACAGACCTCCAGAGACCCGAACGGCTCCTCGCACTCGGGGCACGTTTGACGGGAAGGGGCATAGGTCGCGTACTCGTCCGTCCGGGCATCCGTGTCGCTGGGCATCTTCGGCATGGTCGCTGTCCCCTCGTCGCCCTGGGCGAGGACGTTCACGCACTGTGGCCGGCGCTCAGGCAGGCGCGTGCCGCACGGGCCGTCAGTCCGGAGCTGGTCACGCTGTACGACCAGCGGGCAGACCTCCCGGTGTCCGTGTTCGTCGATCTCCTCGCCGCAGCACGCGAGCGCATCGACGTGCTCGTCTATGCCGCCGTCTTCCTGCACGAGGCGTACCCCCGCCTCAATGACCTGCTGCGCGAGCGGGCCGCCGAGGGTTGCACGGTCCGCATCGCCCTCGGGGATGCCGACAGCGAGAACGTGCGCCTCAGAGGCCAGGAAGAGAAGTTCGGGCATGGCATCGAGTCCCGGTGCCGTCTCGCGTTGATGCACTACCGGCCCCTGCTCGGGGTACCCGGGATCGAGGTGCGGACGCACGGGACGACCCTCTACAACAGCCTGTACCGCGCTGATGACCAGGTGTTGGTCCACGCGCACGTGTGGGGCGTCAACGCGTACGGCGCCCCCGTGTGGCACCTGCGGCGTACCCGCTCGGGAGGGATGTTCGACACCTACGCGGACAGCTTCCACGCCGTATGGGAGACCGCCCGCGCCGTGGAAGGGTGAGCCCATGGCACGGACCGAGTACTACGACGACCCCAACGCCCCGAAGCCCAACAGCCTGGTCGTGGCGGCGTCCGCCGTCGTGACCGATGACCGGGGCCGGATCCTGCTCCAGCGCCGTCGGGACAACGACCTGTGGGCACTGCCGGGCGGCGGAATGGACAGGGGCGACTCGCTGCCGGGCACGGCCGTCCGAGAGGTCAAGGAAGAGACCGGCCTGGACGTGGAAGTCACAGGACTCGTCGGCACCTACACCGATCCACGCCACGTGATCGCGTACAGCGACGGCGAGGTACGCCGACAGTTCAACGTGTGCTTTCGCGCGCGCGTGACCGGTGGAGATCTGCGGATCTCCGACGAGTCGACCGAACTGCGCTTTGTGGACCGGGAAGAACTCGACGCGCTGCCGATGCACCACACACAGCGGCTACGGCTGTCACATTTCCTGGAGGACCGCCCGGCGCCGTACTTGGGCTGAGCACCCCCGTCGCAGCAGTCACAACCCACGCCGGCGGGCAGATCGTCCCGAAAAAACTACTAGGCCATGCCGCAGAACGAGCCCGTGAAGCCCGAGCCCTCGGAGAACGAGCCGAAGCCGTGGGTCTCGCTCAGCTTCCGCAATGGGTCCGTCATCCGGATTCAGCGCATCCCCGGGTGGTTCATCGCCTCCGCGAGCACGGCAGTAGGGGTAGCCGGGACATGGTGGACGCAGCGCTAAGCCGCGCCCCCGAACTCCGTCGCCGTCTTGAGCCGGTGGCAGCCACGGCACAGCACTTGAACGTTCCCGTCCGTGTCGGTCCCTCCCCTTGAGAGGGGCCGCACGTGGTCCACGTACACGTCCACCGTGGGGAAGTCGTTCAGGCACCGGTCACACCAGGCGAAGCCCTTCCGCTCGATGACCCGGTGGAGCCGTGCCGCAGCGTCGTTCCGAGCCGCTCGACGTCGTCCCCGTGCTTCGATGGCCGGACGGCCCTCGTACACGGCGTGGTGGGTCTTGCAGCGGCCCCGATGGGTCGCCAGCTCGGTGCAGTCGATACAGCGCATGCGCGCCCCCTTGTTGTCAGTGGCCCGCCATACCCTGAGTGGGTGACTGGAACCGATCGCGCGTCCACCCCTGCCCCGAGCTACCGCCGCTTCGCAGGCACCTGCGCCGTATGCGGCATCGGGCTTGACTGGGAGGCGTACAGCAACCGTCAGTTGGTCGACCGCAACGGAAGCACCTACTGCGAGGCAGTACGGGGGCCACATGTAGTGGAGTAGTGCCCACCCCCAGACTCGAACCAGGGAACTCTGCGGCCGATGTCCCGAGCGAGCCGGGCCGGTACCGCGCACCTCTGCCGTTGGATCAGTGGGCTTGGTCGTCCTCGCCGGCGCGGCCGGTCCGGACACTGTGGGGGACCGCACGCGCTCACAACCCCTTTCGGCGACTCGCGGACGAGCCGGCTACTCATGGGCGGTACAGTCCCCCGCGCTCTGCCACACGACCCCTGCGGCCACCCCGGTAATAGCGGGGTACGTGGTGCACGGGCAGAGCTGGTGCGAGGGCGGGCACTCGGTCCGCCGGACTCCCCTCGGGGTGGGTGCGCGGTAGTCCCGCTCTCTCTTGCCCCAGTAGTAGGGACCGAAGGCGTCCCGAGGGTGCCGAGCGGTGTCGGTAGTGACGACTGAGACCCCGGTTTCCCTTTCTCTGTATTTTTTCCATGCGTTCTAAAAAGTGTGGAAAGTCGTCACTCTCAACACCTCCTCGCCCCGCTGTGGGGCGGCGTCCGAGCGAGTTCCGGCGCCCGACGGGGCAACACCCATCCCGTCTCCCCCTCCCCGGAAGCGGGCTCTGCGTCTCCTCGCCGGTAGTAGGGACGGGTGGATTCCCGCGCCGTTCACCCAGCGCGATTGGTGCCGCCCACTCCCTCACTGTGTAGCAGGGACCACCAGATTCCCGTGGGCCGTGGGCCGTGCATGACGGGATGGCGTTTTGACGGATGGTTTGGTTTTCTCCTTACTTTTTCTTGTGCATACGAAAAAGCACTCAGAATCGCCATACCATCATCGCTTCGCCCGCTGATCGACCCCGCTGCGGACACAGCAGAGCCCCGGCGGTCCGCGAGGGACTACCGGGGCTGTCTGGCTGTCAGAGGGCGGCTGGCGTCTCTTCGTCCTCCTCCTGGGCCTCCGCCTCAAGCCGCCGCCAGTGGAGCGTCAAGCGGTCCTCGATCGCGACGTACTTCCGGGTCTCCGGGTCCCGGCCAGGGCCGACCGAGATTCCGGAGAGGAAGAGGTCGAGGAACTCGCGGCGCTTGAAGACGTCCCAGGCTGCCCAGGGTGCACCGGGGCCCAACGGGTCCTCGCCCGGTTCGAACCAGTCGGTCGGCACCTGGATCGCTGCCGTGGTCTGCTCGTTCAGCTCCTCCAGCCTGGCGGTGCACTGGTCTTCGAACGCCCGGTACTGCGTCATCGTCGCCCGCCACATGGCCAGTTCGTCGCGGCCTCGGTAGAGGCCCGCCTTGCGGTCGGCCTGAAGTTCGGCGATGGAGTTCCGGACGTGCTCAAGGTGCGTCGCCGTCTCGCGCCTTTCCTCCTGGACTCCGGACAGATCCCGCTGCATCGCGAAGCGGAGAGCCGCCTCGGCCACCCATTCCCTGTCCTTGTCGTCGTCCATGTCCGCGCCGGCGAGACGTGCCCACACCCGTCCGGCGACGTAGTCGTCGGCGTCCTTGCGCTTGATGCTCAGCCCGCCGTGTCCCTTGGGGTTGGAGCACATGTAGTAGTCCTGTCCGCCGTTGTTCTTGCTCTGCCCCATGGATCCCGTGCAGATTCCGCAGGTGGTGAAGCGCCACCCGCTCAGGAGCGTGGGTGTGGCCTCTCCGCCGGGCTGCCTGTCGGTCCTGGCACGCTTGCTCCGCTTCTCCTGGAGCTCCAGCCACCGGGCTCCTGGCACCACTCCCCGGTGAGGTGTCAGAGGCGTCCCCGCCTCGTTCCGGGCGATCACGTTCACGTACGCCTTGCCCCGCTTCACGCGTTCGCTCGCGAAGCCGCCGATGGCGGGATGGGAGAGGATCCAGCGGACTGTCTGCGCACGCCACCGGATGGGGCTGTCGTCCGTCGCCACGCGTCGCTTCTTGATGGACTCCATCCGCTTCTCGGTGGCGCGTCGTGCGGCCTCGCCCGGCGCGGGCACGTCCTCCGAGTCCAGCGTCGTCGCGATCTTGTTGTCGGAGACTCCGGCGAACGACATCTCCACCATGCGCTCGACGATCGCGACGTGGTCCGGATTGTCCTCGTCCGGCTCCAGGACGGAGACGACGAGGTTGCCGATCTTCTCGCGCACCGCCCTCATGCCGTACGGCGCGGAGCTGGAGTGCCGGCCGCCGACCGCCCTGATCTCGTCCTTGGCCCCGCGCAGCCGCTCCGCCTTGATGTCGCTGTCCTGCTTCGCGAGGGCTGCGATGAGCGCGAAGATCGCGACCCCGATCGCGTTCGACGTGTCGAGGAACGGTTCGAGGACCGAGACGAAGCGGACTCCGTACTTCTTGAACTCGCTGTCGATCTCCAGGGCGTCGTGTGCGCCCTTGCGGGTCAGCCGGGACAGCTCGTTGACCACCACCACGTCGACCTCACCCGCGCGCACGGCGGACAGGAGGTCTTCGAAAGCCGGACGCACGGCGTTGGGATCCCAACCGGACCTACCGACGTCCTTGAACGTGTGAACGACCTCCCAACCCCGGCTCGCCGCCAGCGCCTCACCGGCCGCCACCTGCGCCTCCGGAGACGCCTCGGACGAGTCGGGGCGCGCCTTGGACTGTCGGGCGTAGACGGCCACCCGCACGGTGTCCAGCCGCTCGGCTCCCACGGGCGAAACGAAAGGGGTCAAGGCTCTCACCTGATCTTCTCTGTCGTCGAGGCTCTACAGGTTAGCTACATATGGAAAGTGATCCAGATGAACCAGCTCCAGACTCCGAACGCGAGCAGGAACCAGGAGACGCGGCGGCTGAGCTTCATGGGCTCAGTATCGCCGTCCGCGCCGGGGGCCCCGCGTCCGGGTGGACGGCGGCCGGGGAAGGGGACCGCGAGGTTCGGATCGGGGGGGCGTGCCTGTACTTTTTCGATCGTGTCTGCTTCGAACAGGACCGCCGCCGCGGTCGCCGCCGCCCTGTTGCTTCCGCTCGCGATCGCCGCCGGGCCCGCCCGGGCGGACGAGCCCGTCCGGCCGGGAGCGGGTTCGCAGGCTCCGGGGAAGCCGGAGAAGGAGGCGGAGCAGCCGAAGCCGCCGCAGAACATGTCCACGGTCGGCGGGGTGCTGCTGGGGCAGCCGGGTACGCAGGTGAAGCTGGGGACCGGGGCCCCGGTGCTGCCGAAGGAGCTGTCGGCGCGGTCGTGGATCGTGGCGGACGCGGAGAGCGGCGCGGTGCTGGCCTCGCACAACGCGCACTGGCGGCTCGCGCCGGCGTCCACGCTGAAGATGCTCTTCGCGGACACGCTGCTGCCGAAGTTCACCGACAAGCAGCGGACCCACCTGGTCACCGCGGCCGACCTGGCCGGCCTCGGCGAGGGATCGAGCCTCGTCGGGATAAAGGAGAAGCAGAGCTACACGGTCCGGGACCTGTGGCTGGGGGTCTTCCTGCGGTCCGGGAACGACGCCGTGCACGTCCTGACGCAGATGAACCAGGGCCTGGCGAAGACCGTGAGCGAGATGAACGCCCACGCCGCCGAGCTCCAGGCGCTCGACACCCAGGTCAGGACGCCGGACGGCTACGACGCGCCGGGGCAGGTCTCGTCGGCGTACGACCTGACGCTGATCGCCCGCAGCGGCATGCAGAAGGCGGACTTCCGGGAGTACGCGGCCACCCCCCGCGCCGCCTTCCCCGGCGAGGCGAAGCCGGGCAAGAAGCGCGAGACCTTCGAGATCCAGAACACCAACCGGCTGCTGACCGGCGACTTCGGCATCGCCCCCTACCAGGGCATCGCCGGGGTGAAGAACGGCAACACCACCCACGCGGGCGCCACCTTCACCGGGGTCGCCGAGCGCAACGGGCGGGTGCTGCTCGTCACGGTCATGAACCCCTCGTCGAAGGAGCAGCACGCGGTCTACAAGGAGGCCGCACGCCTGCTCGACTGGGGCTTCGCGGCGTCCGGCAAGGTGACGCCGGTGGGTGAGCTGGTGCCGCCGCGGAACGCGGTGCCGTCGGCGCGTCCGGTGGGCGGTACGGAGTCGGGCGCGGCGCCCGCGCCGGGCCGGGAGCGTCCGGAGACGGGCGGGCCGGCCGTCGCGGCCGCCGCCGAGGAGGGCGCGGGCGGGGTCGGGATCGCGCTCGGCGTCGCCGGCGGGGTGCTGGTGCTGGTCGCGGCCGCGGTCTTCCTCGTCAACCGTCGCTGGCCGGCCGCGGGCGGGCCGTCCCGTCGTCGCCGTTCCCGGACGGCCGCTCCGGATCCGGACGTGAACCCGTAGTCCGCAGGGAGTCGACGGCCGTCCAGGCGGAGCAGAACAGCAGGAGCTTCGCGGTGAAGTTGATCCACAGGAGGAGCGCCACCGGCACGCCGAAGGCGCCGTACATGGACTTCGCCGCGACCTCCCGCATGTAGCCGCCGAGCAGGAGTTTCAGGAGCTCGAAGCCGGCCGCGCCGATCAGCGCGGCGATCACGAGGCGCCGGCGCGGCGGCTCGACGCCGGGCAGCGCCTTCAGGACGTAGAGCAGGATCAGGAAGTCTGCGGCCATCGCGACCAGCACGGCCGCGCCCTGGAGGAGCACGCCGCCCGCGCCGTCGCCGGAGACGCCGAGCCGGTCGGCGCTCCAGCCGACGGCCGTGGAGCCGAGCCAGGAGGCGGCGAGGGAGCAGAGGGCGACGCCGCCGAAGCCGACCAGGATGACGGCGTCCTTGCCCTTGCGGACCACCGGGTTGCCCTCGTCGGCGTCGTCGAGGCCCCAGACCGCGCGCAGGCAGTCCCGCATCGAGCCGATCCAGCCGATGCCGGTGAAGAGGAGCAGGGCGCCGGCGACGAGTCCGACGGTCCCGGCGTTGGCGACGAGCCCGCCGATGTTCAGCTGGTCGGAGATGCCGGGGACCTGGTCGGCGAGCTTCTCCTCGATCCGGTCGAGCTGGTCCTGGCTGAGGAGGGCGGCGCCGATCGCGGCGGCGACGGTGATCAGCGGGAAGAGGGCGAGGAAGGAGAGGAAGGTGATGGCGGCGGCCAGCCGGCTCCAGTGCACCTCGTCGAGCCGCTCGTAGGAGCGCCAGGCGTGCGTCCGCATGAGCCGGGCGGCCCAGGGGCCGATGACGGGGAGCTTGGTCAGCCAGTCCATGGTCCCAACGTACGAGCCGGGGGTGCGCGGGACGAGCACCCCGGGCCGGACACCCCGGAACGGCCCTTCCCGCTCGGTACGGTGACGGGGAGGGAGGCGTCCGCGGCCGGTCTCCACGGCCCGGTACCGCCGCCGTGCGCCCCCCGTTCCGCCTCGTCAGCCGCTCCGCGCGCCCTTCCGGCCCCGCCTCCCCGCCCGGGGAGGGGGGACCGAGGGCTGCGCGGAACCCGCCCGCCAGGGCGCCGAAGTCAGGAAGTGCGCATGAACTCGCAGCCGATCTCCGCCCCGTCCACGGCTCCGGACGCCGCCGGGTCCGCGCGTCCGCGCGTGGACCTCTTCACCCGGGAGTACCCGCCGGAGGTGTACGGCGGGGCCGGGGTGCACGTCGCCGAGCTCTCCCGGGTGCTGCCCCGTCACGTCGACCTGCGGGTGCACTGCTTCGGCGGTCCGCGGGAGGCGGACGGGGTGCTCGCGCACCGGGAGCCGCACCTCGCCGACGGGGCGAACGCGGCGCTGCGGGTGCTCGGGGCGAACCTCGGGATGGTCGCGGCGGCGGCCGGGACCGAGCTGGTGCACAGCCACACCTGGTACGCGAACGCCGCCGGCCACCTCTCCCGGGTCCTGTACGGCGTGCCGCACGTGGTGACGATGCACAGCCTGGAGCCGCTGCGGCCGTGGAAGGCCGAGCAGCTGGGCGGGGGGTACGCCCTGTCCTCGCTGGTGGAGCGGGTGGCCGTGGAGGGCGCCGACGCGGTCGTCGCGGTCTCGCGGGGCATGCGGGACGACATCCTGCGCGTCTACCCGGAGGTCGACCCGGAGCGGGTGCACGTGGTGCACAACGGCATCGACACCGCCGTGCACCGGCCGGACCGCGGGACGGCGGCGCTGGAGCGGCACGGCGTCGACCCGGACCGGCCGATCGTGCTCTTCGTGGGCCGGGTGACCCGGCAGAAGGGCCTCCCGCAGCTGCTGCGGGCCGCCTTCGACCTGGACCCGGAGGCGCAGCTGGTGCTGTGCTGCGGGCAGCCGGACACGCCGGAGATCGCGGCGGAGACGGCGGCGCTGGTCGACGAGCTGAGCGCGGTGCGCAAGGGGGTGGTGCGGATCGACGGGATGCTGGACCCGGTGTCGCTGCGGCAGCTGCTCACCCACGCGTCGGTCTTCGTCTGCCCGTCGCTGTACGAGCCGATGGGGATCGTGAACCTGGAGGCGATGGCGTGCGGCACGCCGGTGGTGGCGACGGCCACGGGCGGCATCCCGGAGGTCGTGGTGGACGGCGGGACGGGGCTGCTGGTGCCGCTGGAGCAGCGGGACGACGGCACGGGGACGCCGCTGGACGAGCGGCGGTTCGCGGCGGACCTGGCGGCGGCGGTGAACCGTCTCCTGGCCGAGCCGGCGCTCGCGCGTGAGCTGGGTGCGGCGGGGCGGCTGCGCGCGGAGCGGGAGTTCGGCTGGGACCGGGCGGCGGAGCGGATCGCCGGGGTCTACGGCGGGGTCCTGGGTTCCTGACGGCCCTCCCGGCTCCGGGGCGCGTCCGGCGCGCCCCGGAGCGGTACGGGTCCCGGGGCGGTACGGGTCCCGGGGCGGGGTCCCGGGGCGGGGTCCCGGGGCGGGGTCCCGGGGCGGGCTCCCGGGGCGGGCTCCCGGGGCGGGCTCCCGGGGCGGGGTCCCGGGGCGGGGTCCCGGGAACGGTACGGAGTCTTCGGGCGGGCCCCGGGACGGGAGCGCGGCGAAGGCCCCGGCCGCGCCTGCGGGGCAGGTGCGGCGGGGCCTTCGGCGGGGCGGGCGCGGGTCAGGCGGCGGCGAGGTCGTTCTTGATGAAGTCCGCGGCGCGCTCGCCGATCATGACGGCGGTGGTGTGGGTGTGGGCCGAGACGATCGTCGGCATGATCGACGTGTCGGCGACCCGCAGGCCCTGGATGCCGTGGACGCGCAGCCGGGAGTCGACGACGGAGAGCTCGTCGATGCCCATCTTGCAGGTGCCGGAGTAGTGGTGGTACGAGCCGGTGTTGCGGGAGACCCAGGTCTCCAGCTCGGCCCGGGTGCGCACGTCCGGTCCGGGCGCGACCTCCTTGACGCCCCACTGGCTGGTGAAGGCCTTGGTGCGGAAGACCTCGCGGGCGATCTCGGTGCAGTCGGTGGCGCGGACGAGGTCGGCGCGCTCCGCGTAGAAGTTGGGGTTCACGCGGGGGCGGGCGAGCGGGTCGGCGCTGCGGAGCCTGATCCAGCCGCGGGAGAGCGGGCGGACGACGGCCGGCAGCATGATGACGAGGTGCGGGTCGACGTGGTCCTGCTCGTGGACCGAGGAGACGCTGCCGGTGGCCTTCCACTCGACGAGCTTCTCGATGAGCTTCTCGCCCCAGGGCGCGCGGGGCAGGAACCACAGCTCCAGGTCGGGGGCGAGGAGGCCGGGCTCGGACCCCCAGAAGAGGACCGGCTCGTTGATGACGCCCTCGGTCGGACCGGGCTTCTCCATGTAGCCGGTCGGGCCGATGACGAGCGGGTGGTTCTGGTAGTTCTCGCCGACGCCGGGGAGGTCGGCGACGACGTCGATGCCGAACTCGGCGAGCTGCTTGGGGTCGCCGATGCCGGAGAGCAGGAGGAGCTTCGGGGACTCGATGGCGCCGGAGCTGAGGACGACCTCGCGGTCGGCGCGGACGCTCTTGAGGGTGCCCTCGTGGACGTACTCGACACCGACGCAGCGGGTGCCCTCGAAGAGCAGCCGGGTGGCGGTGGCCTCGGCGCGGACGGTGAGGTTGGCGCGGTCCCTGGCCGGCTCGTAGTAGCCGGTGCGGACGCCGCCGCGCTTGCCGTCGGGGGTGATGTCGAGGTGGTGCCAGCCGACGCCGAAGTAGTCGACGTTGACGTCGGCGACCTGGGGGTAGCCGAGTTCGACGCAGCCGTCGACGAAGGCCTGGGAGACGGGGTTGCCCTCGTCGCCGGCGTTGACGACGTTGATGGGGCCGCCGAGGCCGGCGGTGGGGTTGGTGCCGTCCTCCTGGTTCTCGATGCGCCGGAGGTAGGGCAGGACGTCGCGGGAGGACCAGCCGGCGGCGCCGCCGTAGGCCCAGGAGTCGTAGTCGGCGTCCCGGCCCCGGTTGTGGATCATGTGGTAGATGCCGGAGCTGCCGCCGAGGCCGCGGCCGGCGGCGGAGTAGACGGTCTCGCCGCCCATGGCCGCCTGGGGCTCGGTGAGGTAGGACCAGTCGAACTCGCTCAGGTTGGTCTGGGACCAGAGCTCGGGCACCTCGATCAGCGGGTCGTCCTTGGCGCTGCCGGCTTCGAGGACCAGCACGGAGACGTCGGGGAGTTCGCTGAGCCGGGCGGCCGTCACCAGGCCGGCGGTGCCGCCGCCGACGACGACGAAGTCAAAAGCCTCAGTCATGGTTATCGATTTCCCTGGGTACGTGGGGTCGTGGGTCGCGCGGTGCCGTCAGGCGCCCGCGCGGACGAGGTCCGCCGCGCGCTCGCCGATCATGATCGTGGCGGCGTTGGTGTTGCCGGCGGTGATGGCCGGCATGATCGAGGCGTCGGCGACGCGCAGTCCCTCGACGCCGTGCACGCGCAGTGCGGCGTCGACCACGGCCTCGGCGTCGGGGCCCATCCGGCAGGTGCCGACGGGGTGCCAGACGGTGGAGGCGGACGCGCGGACGTACGCGGCGAGTTCGGTCCGTGAGGTCAGGTCGGCCCCGGGGGCGAGCTCCCGGCCCCGGTAGGGGGTGAGGGCCTCGGTGTGGGCCAGCTCGCGGGAGAGCTCGATGCCCCGGACGAGGACGTCGAGGTCGGACTCCTCGGAGAGGTAGCGGGGGTCGACCACGGGCGGCGCCGCGGGGTCGGCGGAGGCGAGGGTGACGGTGCCCCGGCTGTGCGGCTGGGCCAGGATCGGGGCGAAGGTGAAGCCGGGTCCCTCGGTCTTGTACCGGTCGTCGACGAACTGCACCGGGCCGAAGAAGAACTGCAGGTCCGGGGAGTCGGTGGCGGCGGCGTCGGGCCGGGTGTGGACGAAGAGGCCCGCCTCCGAGAGGAGTTCGGGGAAGGGCAGGTCGCTGCGGCTCTCGTAGCCGACGCCGAGGAGCAGGTGGTCCTGGAGGTTGCGGCCCACTCCGGGGAGGTCGACGAGGGGGGCGATGCCGTGGCGGCGCAGTTCCCCGGCGGGTCCGATGCCGGAGAGCATCAGCAGCTTCGGGGTGGCGAGCGCGCCCGCCGCGAGGATCACCTCGCCGGTGGTGCGGGCGGTGTGCGGGACGCCGTCGCGGAGGTAGGTGACGCCGGTGGCCCGGCCGTCCTCGACGATCACCCGGGTGACGGTGGCGCCGGTGGCGAGCGTCAGGCCGGGGTGGTCGCGGACCGGGTCGAGGTAGGCGGCGGCGACACTGGCGCGGCGTCCGTCCTTGGAGCGGGTGGACTGGTAGTAGAAGCCGCCGTTCTCCTGGCGTTCCGCGTTGTAGTCGATGGGCCCGGGGTGGCCGAGCTCGTCGGCGGCGGCGACGAACGCCTCCGAGACGGGGGCGGGCCGCTCGTAGTCGGTGACCGCGAGGGGGCCGCCGGTGCCGCGGTGCTCCGAGGCGCCGCCGGTGTAGTCCTCGGCGCGGCGGAAGTAGGGCAGGACGTCGTCGTAGCCCCAGCCCTCGTTGCCGAAGGCGCGCCAGCGGTCGAAGTCGCGGCGGTTGCCCCGCACGTACATCATCGCGTTGACGGAGCTGCCGCCGCCGAGGACGCGGCCCTGGGGCAGCGGGACGGTGCGGCCGCCGAGGGCGTCCTGCGGGACGGTCTCGTACCCCCAGGCGGTGTCGCCGCCCCACAGGGAGACCATCGAGGGGATGTCGGTGCGGTGGATCCGCTCGTCCCGGTCGTCGTCGCCGGCTTCGAGGAGGAGGACCCGGACGTCCGGGTCCTCCAGGAGCCGGGCGGCGACCACGCCGCCGGCGGACCCGGCGCCGACCACGATGCAGTCGAAGCTCTCCTCGCCGGTCACCGGGGCTCGTTCTCCGCGAAGCTGGGCAGGAGCTTGGTCTCCTGGAAGCTGGGGACGAGGTCGACGACCAGGTATTCGAGGTAGTACCGGCCCCACATGGTCTGCCAGAGGGGGAAGGTGCCGTCGAACTCCTCGCCGCGGACGCCGGCGAGCTTGGCCTCCAGGTCCCAGACGAGGGTGTCGAAGTCCTCGTGGGTGAAGGGGAGTCCGAAGGAGGCCGCGGCGGCGAGGACCTCGTCCTTGCTGCGGTACTTCAGCGAGTCGAGGAGGTCGGGGCGCACGGCCACGGTCCGCAGGAACTCGATCACGTTCTTGGCGCTCATCGGGCGTCCACCTGCTCCTCCTCGACCAGCGCGGCCAGTTCCTCGTCGGTGTAGCGCACGACGACCCGCTCGATCAGGTAGCCGAGGTGGGTCTTGCCCCACATCGCCTTCCAGAGGCTGCTGTTGCCGTCGACGGGCTCCTGGTCCTTGCCGGCGATGACGCCCATCTCCAGCTTGAAGATGACCTCGGACATGTCGTCGGGCGTGAATTCCCAGCCCTCGTTCTTCGCGTGGAAGACGAGCTGGCTCAGGTTCCTCAGTTCGTACGCGGCCAGCGTCGCCGGATTCTCCCGCACGGCCACGAGGAAATCGAGAAAGCTCTTCTGTGACATTTCCTTCGCCCCCTTTTCCCATGATGTGAGCACGAGTCCTTCACTGCGGAGATTGTCGTCCTCAAATTCATTCACGGGCAAACAGCGGGGGCGGACTTCCTGACCTGTGGCTAGCGTTTCCAGTGCGGCATGTGGAGGAAGAGAATGCGCCGTCCGGTGGTGACGATCCAGTATTCGAAGACGTTCAGGCCGACCAGGACGGCGGCCACGATCACCCCGGTGACCAGCATCGGGAGGGAGAGGGCGACGGGCGTGAGCAGCAGGCAGAAGGCGGCCGCGGAGAAGCGGCTGACGCCGGCCGCGCCGAACATCCGCCAGCGGGAATAGCAGAACCCGAAGAGGTAGAGGGCCGCGCTCGGGGCGAGCAGCATCTCGGGGAGGGAATGCGGCACCGCGAGCGGATCGAGGCATATCTTCTTGAGGCCGACCGCGAGGAAGATGATGGCGGTGAGGTAGATGAAATGCCCGTAGTTGAAGACGTCCCGGACGATCCGGGCCTGCACCGGGTCGGTCTGCAGGCTGTGCCGGACGGCCGCGGCCCCGAAGTGGAAATAGGTCCACCACAGCCCGACGATGACCGTGAAGCTGACGGCGAGGGCGGCGAACCGGGCGGGCCCCAGGGCGCTGTCGGAGGCGTTGGTGCCCACGGCGAGGACGGTCTCGCCGAGCGCCATGATGATGACCAGGCCGAAGCGCTCGGGCAGGTGCGAGGTCTCGAAGGTGAAGCGGTCGAGGCGGTGGCCGAAGAGGACCGGGACGGCCACCTCCAGGACGGCGGCGGTGCCCCAGAGCGCGGTGCGGGCGGCCCCCGAGGTGAGGCCGCCGGCGAGGAAGAGCGGGCTGGCGAGGAGCAGGCTGAGCCCGAAGGGTTCGATCCTGAGGTCGCCGAAGAGCGGCAGTTTGCGCATGCCGGCCCAGAGCAGGGCCCGCATGACCACGTAGCAGAGCGCGAAGAGCAGCCCGTGCTGCTCGTACGCGTGCGGGATGGCCACGGTCATGCCGAGGCCGCACGCGGCGAGCGCGAAGAGCATCATCCGGATCGCCGGGCGGTCCAGGGCGACGCCCGCGGAGTTGCCGAGCAGGGTGGCGCTCATCCAGCCCCACCAGAGCGGGACGAGGAGGATGAGGGTCTGCGCCAGGCCGAGCGGACCGTAGGCGGAGGCGAGGACGCCGGAGATCTGCACCAGGGCGAAGACCCAGACCAGGTCGAAGAACAACTCGGCCCAGGTGACGCGCTGTTCGCCCTTCTTCCCGGACGGTTCGGCGGAGTCGCCGGTGGCGATGTCGACCTCGGAGTCCGGGTCCGCCGCGTCGGTCCCGCCGCCGGAGGCGGGACCGGTGCTCCCTGCCGTGCGGTCCACCGTCAGTCGGCCTTCAGCTCGGGCGGGTAGAGGAAGTAGTTGACCGCCGAGGCGGCCTGGGCGCCCTCGTGGACGGCGGCGGTCACCTGGTGCGAGTGGAGGGCCGTCAGGTCGCCGGCCGCGTAGACGCCGGGGACGGAGGTCTTCTGCTCGGTGTCGACGACGACGTAGCCGGTGTCGGCGAGCGGCACGCCCAGCTGGCGGGCGAGGGTCGTCTCGGGGGTGGCGCCCTGGATGCTGAAGAGCGAGTCGAGCTCCAGCCGGCGGCCGCCCCGGGTGACGACGGCGGAGAGCATGCCGCCCTCGCCCTCGACCTCGCCGATGCGGTCGTGGACCACGGGGATGCCGGCGCGCTCCAGGCGGCGCCGGAACTTCTCGCTGATCTCGTCGCTGCGGCTGTTGGTGAGCAGCTCCACCCGGTCGGTGAGGCTGTGCAGCTGCATGGCCTCGCCGGCGGCGGCGTCGGTGTGGCCGACGACGAGGATCCGCTTGCCCCGGTTCTCGTACCCGTCGCAGGTGATGCACCAGAACATCGACCGGCCGACGTACGACTCCCAGCCCGCGAAGTGCGGGAAGTGGTCGAGGACGCCGGTGGCGAGGACGAGGGTGCGGGCGCGCCAGGAGTGGCCCTGCGAGTGGACGGTGAAGCCCTGCTCGGCGTCGCCCTCGGCGTGGGTGATGAGGTGGTGGACGATCCGGGCCCGGGGGTAGCGGGCGAGCTGCTCGGTGCCCAGCTTGCGCAGGTCGACGGTGGGGATGCCGTCGGGGAAGCCGAGGTAGTTGTGGTTGGTCTGGTGGTGGGTGGAGCGGCCGTGGCCGGTGTCGAAGACCAGGACCTCTCGGTTGTAGCGGGCCAGGTAGATCGCGGCGGAGAGTCCCGCCGGTCCGCCTCCCACGACGATCGTGTCCACCGGCTCGCCGGCGGCCCGTCCGGTTCCGGTGGCTGGAGACGTGGACGTCACCGGGTCCCCTCCCTCGACTCTGTCGACAACGCGGTCATGCCCGCCGACGCTAGGGGCGGGGGCGGCGGCGGCCCAGTTTTCCGCCGCGACTTCCTGGGGTCGGGGCGGACGGCGGTCCACCTCAGATAGCCGGGGCGGTTTTCTTGCCGGGGTCCGGACCGCGGTGTTCCCGTCGGGAGTTCCTCTGAAATCCAGGCGGGAGACCTCCATGCGCGCAAGCCTCATCCACGGCCACCAGGACGTCCGGGTCGAGGAGGTGCCGGACGCCCGGCTCCGGTACTCGACCGACGCGGTGGTGCGTGTGACCCATGCCTGCATCTGCGGCAGCGATCTGCTCGGCTACCGGAACACGGCTCCCCGGCCGCGCAGCCAGCGCACCGGCCACGAGTTCATCGGCGTGGTCGAGTGGGTGGGTTCGGACGTGGCCCACGTCCGTCCGGGCGACCGGGTCGTGGCGCCCTTCACCTGGTCCGACGGGGTCTGCGCGCACTGTGTGGCCGGGGTCCACACGTCCTGTGTGCGCGGCGGCTTCTTCGGGCAGCCGGGCTCGGACGGGGCGCACGGCGAGGCGGTGCGGGTGCCGTTCGCGGACGGCACGCTGGTCGTGGTGCCGAAGGGCACGGACGCGCCGGCCGGGGCGCTGCTGACGCTGTCCGACGTGATGGGCACCGGGCACCACGCGGCGCTGTGCGCGGCGGTGCGGCCGGGGGCGACGGTGGCGGTGGTCGGCGACGGCGCGGTGGGGCTGTGCGCGGTGCTGGCGGCGCGGCGGCTCGGGGCGGGCCGGGTGATCATGATGAGCCGGCATCCGGAGCGGTCGGCGCTGGCGACCCGGTTCGGCGCGACGGACCTGGTGGTGGAGCGGGGGCCGGCGGCGATCGAGGCGGTCCGGGAGCTGACGCGGGGGCTCGGGGCGGACTCGGTGATCGGCGCGGTGGGCAGCGGCGAGGCGATGCACACGGCGCTGGGGATCGCCCGGGACGGCGGCGCGGTCGGCTTCGTGGGGGTGCCGAAGGACGGCAACGAGGGGGTGGACTTCCGGCAGATGTTCCGGCGGAACGTGGCGCTGCGCGGCGGTGTGGCGCCGGTGCGGGCCTACCTTCCGGAGCTGCTGGCGGACGTGCTGGCGGGGCGGCTCGACCCGTCTCCGGTGTTCGACCTGACGGTCGGTCTCGACCAGGTGGCGGAGGGGTTCCGGGCGATGGACGAGCGGCGGGCGGTGAAGTCGATGATCGCGTTCTGAGCGGCGCGGTACCGCGGACGGGCTCCGCCCCCTCGTCGGGGGCGGAGCCCGTCCTGCGTACCGGCGTGCCGTCGTCCTCGCCGCGCCGGGCGGCGGGATCGGGGGGTGGGTCAGCGGAAGTCGGGGCCCCGGGTGCGGGTGCGCTTGAGCTCGCTGAATCCGGGGGTGGAGGCGACGAGGACGACGCCGTCCCAGAGCCGGCCGGCGGCCTCGCCGTGCGGGGTGGGGCTGACGACCGGGCCGAAGAAGGCGGTGCGGTCGGGGACGGACGGGCCGTCGAGGGCGATGACGGGGGTGCCGACGTCGTCGCCGACGAGGGCGACGGCGGCCTTGTGGGAGTCGTGCAGGGCGCCTTCGTAGACCTGGGAGGTGAGGTGGTCGGCGAGGCCGGCGGGGAGTCCGGTCTCGCGCAGGGCGTCCTCGACGACGGCGCGGGTGTGCGGGAGGCCCCGATTGTGGAAGCGGGTGCCGAGGGCGGTGTAGAGGGGGCCGACGACCTCGTCGCCGTGCTCCTGCGCGGCGGCGACGCAGACCCGGCCGGGGCCGCGGGCGTCGCGCAGCATCTCGCGGTAGGCGCGGGGCAGCCGGGGGTTGTCCTGGAGGATGGCGAGGCTCATCACGTGCCAGCGGGTGGTGACCGGACGGACGCCCTCGACCTCGTGCATCCAGCGCGAGGTCATCCAGGACCAGGGGCAGACCGGGTCGAACCAGAAGTCCGCGTGGTGTGCTGCGGTGGTGTTCATGGGTTCCTTCGGTGGGCGGGGCGAACCGCCGAAGCGGTCACCGCGGGGATCCGGAAGGGGTGGGATCTCCGCGGTGACCGGCTTCGGGGCTCGTACCGGGTCGGGTCAGGACTCGGACGAGGTGGGCGTGCGGCCCGGGAGGAGCGCCAGGGCGGCGAGGGTGGCGAGGACCGCGAAGCAGGCGGAGCCGATCAGCGCGGTCTGGTAGCCCTCGGTCAGCGCGGCCGGGACGGCGGTGCCGTCGGCGATGGCGTTGCTGGTGGTCGAGCCGGCGACGGTGACCAGGATGGCGAGGCCGAGGGCGGCGCCGACCTGGTTGGCCGTGTTGAAGAGGCCGGAGGCGAGGCCGGCCTCCTCCTCGGACGCCTCGGCGGTCGCGGCGACGGTGGCGCACACCCAGACGGTGCCGCCGCCGAGGCCGGTGAGGATCTCGGGGCCGAACTGCTCGACGAAGAAGGCGCCCTGGTCGATCTGGGCGGCCCACAGGGTGCCCGCGGCGACCAGGAGGGTGCCGAGGGCGGCGGTCCAGCGCAGGCCGAGGCGGGGCAGGACGTGGCCGATGTTGGTGGCGGCGATGACGACGCAGAGGGCCAGCGGGACGAGCGCGAGGCCCGACTCCAGCGGCGAGAAGCCGCGGACCATCTGGGTGTAGAGGGTGAGGAAGAAGATGGCGGGGATGACGGCCATCGGGGTCAGGCCGCCGACCAGGTTGGCGCCGCGCAGGGTCTTCTTGCGGAAGATGCCGAGCGGGACCAGCGGCTGGCGGCTCTTCGCCTCGACGACCAGGAAGAGGCCGAGGAGGCCGAGGGCGAGGGCGCCGAGGCCGAGGGTGCGGCCGGAGGTCCAGCCGTACTTCTCCGCCTCGACGAGGACGTAGACGAGGAGGGCGAGGCCGCCGGTGCTGAGGACGGCGCCGACCAGGTCGAAGCCGCCGGAGAGGCCGGCGTTGTCGCGGTCGGCGGGCAGCAGCTTGGCGGCCAGGACGACGGCGACGAGGGCGATCGGCACGTTGACGTAGAAGACCGAGGCCCAGCCGAACCAGTCGGTGAGCAGGCCGCCGAGGATCATGCCGGCGGCGCCGCCGGCGCCGGAGACGGCGCCGTAGATGCCCATGACCTTGTTGCGCTGCTTCTGCTCCTCGGGCGTCCCGTTCGGGAAGATCGTCATGAGGAGGGAGAGCGCGGCCGGGGCGGCGAACGCGGAGGCGAGGCCCTGGAGGGCGCGGGCCGCGATCATGACGGCGGGCGTGCCGGCGAGGGCGCCGAGGAGCGAGGCGGCCGCGAAGAGCACGAGGCTGGCGACGAAGAGCTTGCGCCGGCCGACGAGGTCGGCGAGACGGCCGCCGAGCATCAGGAAGCCGCCGAAGAGCAGCAGGTAGGCGTTGGTGACCCAGGACAGGTCGCCCTGGGAGAAGCCGAGTTCGGCGCCGAGCGACGGCATCGCCACGGCCACGATGGTGGAGTCCAGGACGAGCATGAACTGGACGGCGACGAGCAGGGCCAGTGCCGCGCCAGGGCGCTGAACCACTGGGCTGAGATCCTTGGTCTCAGTGACCGCTGGTGCGGACATGTGAGAAACCCCCAATGAGGAAGAGGACGGAGAGCGGGACGGGAGACGGGCGGTGGTGTGCGGTCCGCCCGGTCGCGACGGGATGCGAACGTACTGGCCGTTTCCCGGGGGCCGCGAAGAATCCGCCGCGACAATATGAAGTCCGGTCACGACAGGTAATGCTCTGCCCAGACCGCGATGAGATCGGCCGCGTAATGGGCGTCGCCGACATCGCTCAGATAGTGGTCGGCGGTGTCGAGGGAGACGTACGACTTCGGGTGCCGGGCGGCCCGGAAGATCGCCGCCGCGTGCGAGACGTCGACCAGGGTGTCCCCCGGCGCGTGCAGCACGAGCAGGGCGGCGCCGAGCTCGGCCACCCGGTGCCGCGAGGGCTGCCCGGCGATCGACGCGAGGAACTCCCGGCCGAAGACGAAGCGGCGGCCGGCCAGCTCCACCGTCCCCTCGCCGTCCCGCTCGATCTGCTCCGCCGCCGCCCCGAAGAGGTCTCTGACCTGCGCGGGAGTGCTGGGTGCCGCGATCGTCGCGACCGCCCGGACCTCGGGGAGCAGGCCGGCCGCGGCGAGCACGGTCGCCCCGCCGAAGGAGTGCCCGACGAGCAGGGCGGGCGCCTCGTACCGCTCGCGCAGGTACTCCGCGGCGGAGAGCACGTCGGCGACCGAGTCGTCGAAGGCGCCGTACGGCCGGTCGCCCTCGGAGGCGCCGAGTCCGGTGAAATCGAGCCGGAGCACGCCGATTCCGCGATCGGCCAGCCGGCGCGATACGCGGGCGGCCGTGAAGAAATCCTTGGAACAGGTGAAACAGTGGGCGAAGATCGCGAATGCGCGGGGCGTGCCCGCCGGAAGATCCGTTTTCGCGGCGAGCAGCCGTCCGCTCGCGCCCGGAAATCGGACGGGACGCGTCGACGCGTCCATCAGTATTCCCCGGCCAGCTCCAGTTCCGCGTGGACGGCGCCGAGGCAGCGGTTCATGACGACGCCCATGCCGGCGGCGCGGGCGACCCGGGCGGCCTCGTCGGAGACGATGCCGAGCTGGAGCCAGAGGGTGCCGGCCCCGATGGCGGCGGCCTGCCGGGCGATCTCCGGCGTCTCGGGCGCCGGCCGGAAGACGTTGACGACGTCGACCCGGTCCTCGACGTCGCGGAGGGAGGGGACGGCCGGCACGCCGAGGATGCTGCCCCCGTGCGGGTTGACCGGGATGATCCGGAACCCCTTGGCCTGGAGGTAGGCCGGGATCTCGTGGGCCGGCTTGCCCGGGACGTCGGAGGCGCCGACGACCGCGATGGTGCGGGCCCCGGTGATGATGCGGACGTAGTCGTCCCAGTGTCGCTCGCTCATGCGTAGAGTTCGCCTTTCTCGTGCGGGAGTTCGGGATCGGGCTCCTCGGCGGGGCGCCGCCGGGGCTTCGGCGGCTCCTCGGGGCCGCCGGTCAGCCGCCGGGCCAGCGGCTCGGTGAAGCGGGCCGTCAGCGGGCCGAGGATGACGAGGAGCAGGACGTAGGCGGTGGCCAGCGGGCCGAGGGCGGGTTCGACGCCGGAGGAGACCGCGAGGCCGGCGATGACGATGGAGAACTCGCCGCGGGCCACCAGGGCGCCGCCCGCGCGCCAGCGGCCGCGCACCCCGATGCCGGCGCGGCGGGCCGCCCAGTAGCCGGTGGCGATCTTGGTGAAGGTGGTGACGACCACCAGGCCGAGGGCGGGCAGCAGGACCGGCGGGATGGTGGTGGGGTCGGTGCTGAGGCCGAAGAAGACGAAGAAGACGGCGGCGAAGAGGTCGCGCAGCGGCATCAGCAGGTGGTGGGTGTTCTCGGCGACCTCGCCGGAGAGCGCGATGCCGACGAGGAAGGCGCCGACGGCCGCGGAGACCTGGAGCTGCTGGGCGAAGCCGGCGACGAGCAGGGTGAGGCCGAGGACCACCAGGAGCAGCTTCTCGGGGTCGTCGCTGGAGATGAAGCGGGAGATGACCCGCCCGTAGCGGACGGCGACGAGGAGGACGGTGCCGACGGCGGCCAGCGCGATGGCGAGGGTGAGCCCGCCGGCGGCCCAGCCCGCGCCCGCCAGGATCGCGGTGAGGATGGGCAGGTAGACGGCCATCGCCAGGTCCTCCAGGACGAGGACGCTGAGGATGGCGGGGGTCTCGCGGTTGCCGAGCCGGCCGAGGTCGCCGAGGACCTTGGCGATGACGCCGGAGGAGGAGACCCAGGTGACGCCGGCGAGGACGACGGCGGCCACCGGGCCCCAGCCGAGCAGCAGGGCGGCCAGGGCGCCGGGGATGGCGTTGAGCAGGAAGTCGACGACGCCGGCCGGGGCGTGGGTGCGCAGGTGGCCGACGAGGTCGCCGGCGGTGTACTCCAGGCCGAGCATGAGCAGCAGCAGGACGACGCCGATCTCCGCGCCGACCTCGATGAACTCCTCGCTGCCGCCGAGCGGGACGACGCCGCCGGCGCCGAAGGCCAGGCCGGCGAGCAGGTAGAGCGGGATCGGGGAGAACTTCATGCGGACGGCGAAGCGCCCGAGGAGGCCGAGGGCGAGGACCACGGCCCCGAACTCGATGAGGAAGACGGCGGAGTGCACGGGATCACGCCCGATCGAGGATGTCGTGGGCGCCGTCGACGCCCTCCCGGGTGCCGATCACGATGATCGTGTCGCCGCCGCGCAGCCGGAAGTCGGGGCCGGGCGAGGGGACGGCGTGCGAGCGGCGCATGACGGCGACGATCGAGGCGCCGGTGCGGGTCCGCATCCGGGTGTCGCCGAGGGTGCGGCCGTTCCAGTAGGAGGTGCCGACGATGGTGACGCGCTCGGCGATCAGCCCGAAGTCGCTGGTGTGCAGCAGGTTGGGGCTGTTGTGGTCGGGGACGAGGGCGTCGGTGAGCGCCATCGCCTCGCTGGGCGTGAGCTTCATCGAGAGGCCGGCGGAGTCGGGGTCGTCGTCGTGGTGGACGTTGAGCGTGCGGGTGCCGTCGCGGTGGGCGATGACCGACAGGGTGTCGTGGCGGCGGGTGGTGAGCTCGTACTGCACGCCGACGCCGGGCAGCGGGGTGGTCCTCAATCGCGGAGCGGGCACGGTGCCCCCCTTCTCCTGGGGTTCGGTGGTGCGGTCAGGCGCGGCGGAGCCAGACGGCCCCGAGCGGTGGCAGGACGAGTTCCGCGCTGTGGCCGAGGCCCTGCCAGGGCACGGCCTGGGCCTCGACCGGGTGCGGGTTGCCGGTGCCGCTGCCTCCGTAGGCGGCGGCGTCGGTGTTGAGCACCTCGGTCCAGCGGCCCGGCGCGGGCAGGCCGACCCGGTATCCGGGGCGGGGCTCGGGCCGGAAGTTGTGAACGCAGACGAGCGGGGTGCCGTCGGCGTCGTGGCGGGTGAAGGAGAGGACGTTGTCCTCGGCGGCGTCGGCGTCGATCCAGCGGAAGCCCTCCGGGTCGGCGTCGCCGCGCCAGAGGGCGGGGGTGTCGCGGGAGATCCGGTTGAGGTCGCGGACCAGGTCGCGGACCCCGGCGTGGGGGGCTCGGCCGAGCAGCCGCCAGTCCGGTCCGCGCTCGTGCGACCACTCGGTGTCCTGGGCGAACTCCTGTCCCATGAAGAGGAGTTGCTTGCCGGGGAAGGACCACATGAGGGCGAGGTAGCCGCGCAGGTCGGCGAAGCGGCGCCAGGGGTCGCCGGGCATCTTGGCGAACAGCGAGCCCTTGCCGTGCACGACCTCGTCGTGGCTGATGGCGAGCATGTGGTGCTCGGCGTGGGCGTAGACGGAGGGGAAGGTCAGGGCCCGGTGGTGGTGGCGGCGGTGGACCGGGTCCTTCGTCATGTACGACAGCGAGTCGTGCATCCAGCCCATGTTCCACTTGAGGTCGAAGCCGAGGCCGCCGGTGTCGGTGGGCCGGGTGACGCCCTCCCAGGCGGTGGACTCCTCGGCGATCGTGACGACGCCGGGGCAGCGGCGCCGCACGGTGGCGTTGGTCTCCTGGAGGAACTCGACGGCCTCCAGGTGCTCGCGTCCGCCGTGGGCGTTGGGCAGCCACTCCCCGTCGCGGCGCGAGTAGTCGAGGTAGAGCATGGAGGAGACGGCGTCGACGCGGAGTCCGTCGACGTGGAACTCCTCGCACCAGTAGACGGCGTTGGCGACGAGGAAGTTGCGGACCTCGGGGCGCCCGTAGTCGAAGACGAGGGTCCCCCAGTCGGGGTGCTCGCCGCGGCGCGGGTCGGGGTGCTCGTAGAGCGGGGCGCCGTCGAAGCGGGCGAGGGCCCAGGAGTCGCGGGGGAAGTGGGCGGGGACCCAGTCGAGGATGACGCCGATGCCGGCCGCGTGCAGGGCGTCGACGAGGTACCGGAAGTCGTCGGGGCCGCCGAGCGAGGCCGCCGGCGCGTAGTAGGAGGTCACCTGGTAGCCCCAGGAGCCGCCGAAGGGGTGTTCGGCGACCGGCATGAACTCGACGTGGGTGAAGCCCATCGCCTTGGCGTAGGCGGGGAGTTCACCGGCGATCTCGCGGTAGCCGAGGCCGGGGCGCCAGGAGCCGAGGTGGACCTCGTAGACGCTCATCGGTTCGGGTTCCGCGCCGCGCCGGGCGCGGGCGGCCATCCAGTCGGCGTCCCGCCACCGGTGGGCGGAGGCGTGCACGACGGAGGCGGTGCCGGGGGCGGACTCGGCGGCGGTGGCGAGGGGGTCGGCCTGCTGGGCCCAGGTGCCGTCGGGCCGGAGGATCTCGTACTTGTAGCGGCAGCCGGCGCCGACGCCGGGCACGAACAGCTCCCAGACGCCGGTGGTGCCGAGCGCGCGCAGCGGGTGGCCGGCGCCGTTCCAGTGGTTGAGGTCGCCGACCAGCCGGACGGCGCGGGCGTGCGGCGCCCAGACCGCGAAGGAGGTTCCGGCGACGGAGCGGTGGCGGCGCACGGTGGCGCCGAGCACGGTCCACAGGCGCTCGTGCCGGCCCTCGGCGATGAGGTGGAGGTCGAGCTCGCCGGGGACGGGCGGGAAGCGGTACGGGTCGTCGAGGAGGACCTCCTCGTCGCCGTAGCGGACGAGCAGGCGGTACTCCGGCACGGCGCCGGTGCCGCTCGCGCCGGCCGCTCCCCCGGGGCCGGGGAGGGGGCCGGTGAAGAGGCCGCCGCCCGCCGGGCTCAGCTCGGCGAGCGGGGCGCCCGAGGGGGTGACCGCGCGGACGCCGTCGGCGAGCGGGCGCAGCACCCGCAGGACGGTGCCGCCGCCGGCTCCCGGGTGCGGCCCGAGCAGGGCGTGCGGGTCGCGCGCGGTGCCGGCGAGGAGGCGCCGGAGCTCGGCGGGGTCCGGCGCGGCGCGGTCCGCCGCGGCGCGGTCCGGGGCGGCGGGCGCCGGGGCGGGGCGGCGGACGGGCGGGGCCGTGGTCACGAGTGCTTCCTGTCCGTGATGACGTGGGCCACCCGGTCGCGCGGGTCCAGGCGCACGTAGTTGTCCCGTCCCCACGGGTAGGTCTCGCCGGAGAGGACGTCGTGGGCGGCGAAGGTCTCCGCGCGGTCGAGTCCGAGGGCCGGGAGGTCGAGGTGGACGGTGGCCTCCCGGGCGCTGTGCGGGTCGAGGTTCAGCACGACGAGGACCCAGTCGTCGCCGGCCCGCTTGGAGAAGCAGACGACGGCGTCGTTGTCGGTGCGGTGGAAGTGGAGGTTGCGCAGTTCGTGCAGGGCGGGGTGGGACCGGCGCAGGGTGTTGAGGGTCTTGACGAGGGGGGCGAGGGTGTCGCCCGCGGCCTCGGCGGCCTTCCAGTCGCGGGGGCGGAGCTGGTACTTCTCCGAGTCCAGGTACTCCTCGCTGCCGGGGCCGGCGGGCACGTTCTCGTAGAGCTCGAAGCCGGCGTACACGCCCCAGGTGGGGGCGGCGGTGGCGGCGAGGACGGCGCGGATGGCGAAGGCCGGCCGGCCGCCGTACTGGAGGTAGGCGTTGAGGATGTCGGGGGTGTTCACGAAGAGGTTGGGCCGCAGGTAGGCGGCGCTCTCCCCGCCGTCGAGCCCGGCGAGTTCGGAGAGGTAGGACTCGACCTCGTCCTTGGAGTTGCGCCAGGTGAAGTAGGTGTACGACTGGTGGAAGCCGACCCGGGCGAGGCCCTGCATCATCGCGGGGCGGGTGAACGCCTCGGCGAGGAAGAGGACGTCGGGGTCGGTGGCGTGGATCTCCTCCAGGAGCCGCTCCCAGAAGCCGACGGGCTTGGTGTGCGGGTTGTCGACCCGGAAGATCCGCACGCCGTGGTCCATCCAGTGCCGCAGGACGCGCAGGCACTCCTCGAAGAGGCCGTCGGGGTCGGTGTCGAAGTCGATCGGGTAGATGTCCTGGTACTTCTTGGGCGGGTTCTCGGCGTAGGCGATGGAGCCGTCGGCGCGGTGCCGGAACCACTGGGGGTGCTCGGTCACCCAGGGGTGGTCGGGCGAGCACTGGAGGGCGAAGTCGAGGGCGACCTCCAGGCCGAGCTCGCGGGCCCGGGCGACGAAGAGGTCGAAGTCGTCGAGGGTGCCGAGGTCGGGGTGGACGGCGTCGTGGCCGCCGTCGGCGGAGCCGATCGCCCACGGGGAGCCGGGGTCGTGCGGTCCGGCGGTGAGGGTGTTGCCGGCGCCCTTGCGGTGGGTGCGGCCGATGGGGTGGATCGGCGGCAGGTAGACGACGTCGAAGCCCATGTCGGCGACGGCGTCGAGGCGTTCGGCGGCGGTGCGGAAGGTGCCGGAGCGGGGCGGGTCGAGGACGCCCTCGGCGTCGGCGAGGGCCGGGACGGCGCCCTCGGAGCGGGGGAAGAACTCGTACCAGGCGCCGTAGAGGGCGCGTTCGCGGTCGACGCGGAGCGGCAGTTCCGCGGAGCGGGTGACGAGGTCGCGCAGCGGCCGGGCGGCGAGGACCGCGGTGACGGCGGGGGCGAGGGCGGCGGCGAGCCGGTCCTCGGGGGTGCGGGCCGGGTCGGCGAGCCGGTCGCGGGCGGCGGCGAGGACGCCCCGGGCCCCGTCCTCGTCGGCGCCGGGCCGCTCCTGGGCGGCCCGGTCGAGGAGCAGGACCCCTTCTGCGAGCACCAGTTCGACGTCGAGGCCGGCCGGCACCTTGATCTCGGCGGTGTGGCGCCAGGTGGCGTACGGATCGGCCCACGCCTCGACCCGGTAGGTCCAGTCGCCCTCCCGGCTCGCGGAGACCCGGGCGGTGTACCGGTCGGTGCCGGGGGCGACCAGCCGCATCGGGCTCCACGGTCCGGTGCGGCCGTCGGGGTCGGTCAGGACCACGTTGGCGGCGACGGCGTCGTGGCCCTCGCGGAAGACGGTCGCCGACACGTCGAAGACCTCCCCGGGCACGGCCCGGGCGGGCCGGTGGCCGCCGTCGACCTGGGGACGGACGTCGGCGATCGGTATCCGGCCGACCGTCGGCGGGAACCGCCGGGCGTCGGGCTTGCCTCTCATGTGGGTGCCTCCTCGCACCGAGGTGCGGTCGCTGGGAAGGGTGGGGCGGTCTCGGTCGCCGGTCAGCGGCGGAACCCGGTCGTGCCGTTGCGGACGTCGGAGATGATCCGGCGGTATCCCGTGACCAGGGCGTGGTGCGGGTAGGCCGTGCTGAAGGGGCGCTCGCCGGCGAGCGTGGCCATCTCGGGGGCGTACGGGAGGATCGCGGTGATCCCGGTGCCGTAAGCGCCCTCGACGACGGAGCTCAGCCGCTCCCGGTCCATCCCGTCCGGCACCATGTTCACGGCGACGCTCAGGCGTCCGCAGCCGAGCCTGCCGGTGAGGGACATGGTCTCGCGGGCTCCCGCGAGGTCGAGGCGGTCGGCCCGGGTGACGACGACGAGCGCGTCGGAGCTGGCCATCGCGGTGACCGTCTCGTTGTTGAAGCCGGCGTGGGTGTCGAGGATGAGGACGTCGAGGGCGAGGGAGTCGATGAGCCGGTCGAAGCCCTCGCGGAGCAGTCCGACGTCGTAGCCCCGGCCCATGATCTCGCCGGCGCCGGCGGCGCGGCTGCGGGCCGGGACGAGGAAGAAGCCGTCGTGGCCGGCCTCGACCTCGGCCGGGTAGGCGGCGTCCTCGATCTCGCAGCCGCCGATCAGGTAGTCGCTGAGCGAGCGGCGCACCGAACCGACCACGTCGCCGAACATCACGTCCAGGGCGGGCGTCTGGATGTCCGTGTCCACCAGCGCGACCCGGCGGCCCGCCGAGGCGAGGAGCAGCGCGAGGTTGGCCGCGGTGCTGGACTTCCCCGTGCCGCCTCGGTACGAGTGCACGGTGATGATCTGCGACATGGTCTCCAGGTCTCCTCAGGTGGCGGGGTCCGGCTCGGGCGCGCGCCAGTGGACGGTCATCATCGTGATGTCGTCGGACTGCTCGGCGGCGCCGACGAACTCGTCGAGGACGCCGTCCATGTGGTCGAGCAGTTCCTCGCCGCGGCCGGCCGCGGCGGTGAGCTGTTCGACCATGGCCTCCTCGCCGAAGAAGCCGCCGGACTCGGCGCGGGCCTCGGTGACGCCGTCGGTGTAGATGAAGAGGGTGTCCCCGGGGCTGATCTGGGCGTAGCCGAGGGAGAAGGTCACGTCGGGCATGACGCCGACGGCGGGTCCGGTGGGCTCCAGGAAGACGGGGTCGGAGCCGTCGGAGCCGACCAGGACGGGCGGGTTGTGGCCGCCGTTGATGTAGACGAGGTTGCCGGTCACCGGGTCGAGCACGCCGAAGAACATGGTGGCGAAGTAGCCCTGCCGGATGTGGTTGCGGGTGAGGTAGTTGTTGGTGCCGACGACCGCGTTGAGCAGCGGGGTGGCGCCGACGACGGGGATGGCCCGGCTGTGCTCCTCCCAGACGCTCGCCTCGCCGAGCAGGTCGGCGGCGATGAGGTTCTGCAGGCCGCTCTGTTCGGCGGTGTGCCGGAGCAGGCTGCGGATGAGGGCCATGAAGAGGGCGGCGCCGACGCCCTTGTCGCAGACGTCGGCGACGACGAGGGCGAGGCGGCGGCGGTTGACCAGCTCGAAGACGTCGTAGAAGTCGCCGGCGACGGTGCGGGCGGGGCGGAAGCGGACGTCGATCTCCCAGCCGTCGAACTGCGGCAGGGTGTCGGGGAGGAAGCCGCCCTGGATCTCCCGGCCGATCTCCAGTTCGCGCTCGTAGCTGAGGAGTTCGGCGTGAGCGGTGACGTCCTCCAGGGTGCGGCTGAAGGCGGCCCGCTCGTGGCAGTTGCGCAGCCGGGCACGGACCAGTTCGGGGTAGAAGGGCGGCACCAGGTAGTCGGATCCGGCCCGTATGTGGCCGCCGAGCAGGTGGAGTTCATGTTCGGCGAAGGCCACCACGGTGGGGTTCTGGCCCTCTTCGACGAGCCGCCGGGTGACGGCCTTGACGGTGCTCGGCGAGAGCCGGGCGGAGGCGAGGACGACCTCGGTCTCGCCGGAGGCGCCGGCCGCCGCGGCGAGGAGTTCCGCCGGGGTGCGGACGCGGACGTCGGCGTCCAGGCCGTTCAGCGCCTTCATCAGCTCGGGCGGCACGCGGTGGTGTTCGTCGAGCAGGAGCACCTTGGTCCGGGTCTGCCGGGGCTCCGGCGGGGTGTCGGCCCGGGTCTCCGTCTGCGTCTGTGACATGTCGTCTCGTCTATCCGTTGTCGTGCCGGGCGATGGCCAGGGTGCAGACGTTGCGGCCCGCCACCAGCGCGTAGTCGAAGGTGTCGACGGCCGTCAGGGCGAGGAAGACGCCGAGTCCGCCGACCTTGCGGTCGGCGAGGGGGACGTCGAGCTCGGGGGCGCGCAGGCCCTGTCGCGGGTCGAAGGCCGGGGCGTCGTCGGTGAAGCGGATCCAGACCCGGCCGGGTTCGATGCCGCCGTCGACGAGGATGCAGCCGGGTGTTCCGCGGTAGCCGTGCATCACGATGTTGGTGGCGAGTTCGTCGGCGGCGAGGCGGAGCCGGTACAGCTCGGCGGGCGGCAGCCCGGCCCGGCGCCCGAGGTCGAGGGTGAACCGGGCGATCCGGTCCAGCTCCCCCAGCTCGGCCGGGACGCCGATGGCGGCGGGGACCGGGCCGGCCGGCTCCGCGGGGTCGCCGGGGCCCGGTGCGCAGGGTGCGACGGGCCCCGCGGGTGCGGTGCTGAAGTCGATCGCCATGGCCGCCTCCTCAGGCGTCGATCAGGTCGATGCTGTGGTCGAAGCCGGCGAGGCGGATGGTCCGGCTCACGGGTTCGGTGGCGCCGACGACGCTGATGCGCACCTCGTCGCCCATCTTCTGGCGGGCGAAGACCAGGGAGCGCAGGCCGGCGCTGGAGAGGTACGAGAGCCTGCTGACGTGGATGTCGAGGCGGAGCGCGCCGGCTCCGGCGGCGTCCTCGATGAGGTCGTGGAAGCGGGGGGCCGTGGAGGCGTCGAGCTCGCCCTTGAGCTCGATGGTGGCGACCTCGCCGGTCAGGTTGAGGGTGGCGTCGAAGGACACGGTGGGGCTTCCTCTCGTGGGACGGTCGGTGCGGCGGGTGGGTCAGCGGGGGTCCGCGGGGCGGCCGACGAGGATCACCACGGAGTGGGCTCCGAGGTGGTAGCGGCCGGGGTGTTCCAGCGGGGGTTCCGCGCCGAGGGGGTGGAGGCCGTGCGGGAGGGGCACGCCGGTGTCGGCGTAGACGTGCCAGCGCTGTCCGTCCGGGAGTCCGGGCAGCTCCAGGTCGTGGGCCTCCCAGTGGGCGTTGACCGCGACGTACACGTGGTCGTCGGGGGCGGTGCCGCCCTTGGCGTGCCGGCCGCAGCGCATCATGCCGAGGACCCTGCTGTGCTCGGACCAGTCCGGGGACCAGGCCATGACGCCGTGCCAGCTGACGTCGGGGTAGCCGCTGCCGACCCGGTCCGTGCCGAGCGGGTGGTCGGTGGAGCGGAGCACGGGGTGGGCGTGGCGGAAGGCGATGAGGCCCTGGGCGAAGGCGAGGAGTTCGGCGTTGGCCCCGACGAGTCCCCAGTCGAACCAGGAGAGGGCGTTGTCCTGGCAGTAGGTGTTGTTGTTGCCGAGCTGGGTGCGGCCGACCTCGTCGCCGGCCAGGATCATCGGGACGCCCTGGCTGGTGAGGAGGATGGCCAGCATGTTCTTCATCTGGCGCAGCCGGAGTTCGCGGACGTGGGCGGAGGCGCTGGGACCCTCCTCGCCGCAGTTCCAGCTGTGGTTGTCGTCGGCTCCGTCGCGGTTGGACTCGCCGTTGGCCTCGTTGTGCTTCTCGTTGTAGGAGACGAGGTCGGCGAGGGTGAAGCCGTCGTGCGCGGTGATGAAGTTGACCGAGGCGGAGGAGGTCCGGCCCTGGTAGAGGTCGGGCGAGCCGGCCATCCGGGTGGCGAGTTCGCCGACGAGGCCCGGCTCGCCCTTGATGAAGCGGCGGACGGTGTCGCGGTACTTGCCGTTCCACTCCGACCAGCGGCCGTAGTCGGGGAAGCTGCCGACCTGGTAGAGGCCGGCCGCGTCCCAGGCCTCGGCGATGAGCTTGGTGTGCCGCAGGACGGGGTCGTGGGCGAGCTGCTCCAGGAGCGGCGGGTTGGGCAGGGGGGTGCCGTCGGGGGCCCGGTCGAGGATGGCGGCGAGGTCGAAGCGGAAGCCGTCGATGTGGTACTCGGACACCCAGTAGCGCAGGCACGACAGGACGAAGTCGCGGACGACGGGGTGGTTGCAGTTGACGGTGTTCCCGGTGCCGCTGAAGTTGTAGTACTCCCCCTGGGGGGTGAGCATGTAGTACGTGGCGTTGTCGAGGCCGCGGAACGAGATGGTGGGGCCCTGCTCGTTGCCCTCGGCGGTGTGGTTGAAGACCACGTCGAGCATGACCTCGATGCCGGCCCTGTGGAGCTCCTTCACGAGCGACTTGAACTCGTCGGCCTGCATGCCGAAGCGTCCGGTGGCGGCGTAGCCGGCCTTGGGCGCGAAGAAGGAGACGGTGTTGTAGCCCCAGTAGTTGTGGAGCCGTTCGCCGGTGACCGGGTCGGTGCGGGGGTTGTCGAGCTCGTCGAACTCGAAGACCGGGAGGAGTTCGACGCAGTTGACGCCGAGCTCCCTGAGGTACGGGATCTTCTCCCGCAGGCCCGCGTAGGTGCCGGGGGCCGACACCCCCGAGGAGGGGTGCCGGGTGAAGCCGCGGACGTGGGTCTCGTAGATGACGAGGTCCTCGGTGGGGATGCCCAGCGGGGTGTCGTCGCCCCAGTCGAAGTCCTCGTCGGGGACCTGCGAGCGGTAGGGGTAGACGTCCTCCCAGTCCGGCTCCTCGCCCCAGACGTCGCGGCCCGAGACGAGCCGGGCGTACGGGTCGGCGAGGACCTTGCGGCTGTCGAAGCGGTCGCCCTCCTCGGGGTTCCACGGGCCCTCGGCGCGGAAGCCGTACTCGATGTTCTCCGGGTCGAGGCCGAAGACGGTCATCGCGTACACGCTGCCGATGCGGAACTCGGGCGGGAACTCCAGTTCGGCCATGGGCATCGCCGCGCCGCGCTCGAAGAGCACCAGGCTCATCGCGGTGGCGCGGTCGGAGTAGACCGAGAAGTTGATCCCGCCCGGCACCGGATGGGCGCCGTACGGGAAGGGCCGGCCGGCCCTGACCCGGTGGCCGCCGATCCGGCGGGTGGGGAACGCGTCGACGCGCTCGCGGGTGTCGGGGGTGCTCATCGGCCCGCGCGTTCCAGTGCGGAGTCGAGGTCCTCTTCGATGTCGAAGAAGTCGAGGAAGCCGGTCGCGGACATCACGAAGTGGACCTCCTCGGAGAGCCCGACCAGGGTGACCCGGGCGGCGACCTGCTGGGCGCGCCGGTGCACGATCAGCAGGGTGCGCAGGCCGGCGCTGGAGACGTAGGAGACGGCGGTCAGGTCGATGAGGACCTTGCAGCCCTCGCCGACGTGCGGCAGGAGCTGGGCCTGGAGGCCCCCGGAGGTGGTGGAGTTGATCTCGCCCTGGAGCGCGACGACGGTCGCGGCGCCCTCGGCGCGGGCGGTGATCCTGACGGTCATCCGGTCACCTCCGGCCGGGGCGCGGGCGCGAGGCGGACCTTGACCTTGACGCGGCCCGAGGTCTCGGGGAGCCGGACGGCGAGGGCGTCGGCGTCGAAGTCGGTGTGCGGCTCGCCCTCGATCTCGACGGACTCGATGCGGACGGAGCCCGGGGGCAGCAGGTCGGGGGCGACGCGCAGGAGGCCGTCGTCGACCAGGGCCGGGTCGGGCTTGAACCAGAAGTCCATCGCCTTGCCGTTGATCAGCAGGTTGTTGTAGACGGCGGCCAGGTAGCAGAGCTCGGCCGAGTGGTACATCGACATCGAGTGGCTGCCCTTGTGGCGCTCGACGCCCAGGAGGTACGGCAGGCCGCTGGCGAGGACGTTGAAGTAGACGGCGCCCTCGTCGTGGTCGAGGAAGAAGGCGTTGTAGAAGGACTGGGCGTCCCGGGCCTCGGTGCGGAAGTCCTCGCGGCGGGTGTGGCCGTGCAGGATGAGGTACGCGAGGATGGCCTGCTCCTGCTGCCACCACGCCTTGCGGTCGTGCCAGGTGAAGCGGAAGCGGTCCTCCCCGTCGGCCTTGACCCGCTCGACGACGTCGTACCAGCCGCCGCGCTGCCGGTCGGCGCCGGCCTCGGGCATGGTCTCGGCGATGGAGACGGCGGTGTCGAGGTAGGCGTCCTTGGGGCGGAGCGCCTGCATCCGCATCAGGTTCCAGGCGATCTTGAGGTTGTGGCCGACGACGGCGCGGTTCTGCTGCCAGCCGTGCGTGGTGTCGTGCGACCAGTCCCGGTGGAACCGCTCCTGCACGAAGGGGCTGTGCGCGGTGTCGGGGAAGCGCTCGACGATGGTGTCGAAGGTGTACTCCAGCATGTCGGCGTAGCTCTTCTCGCCGGTCGCCAGGTACAGGTTGATCAGGTACGCCGGGGCGTGGTCGCCGACCGAGTTCCAGTTCTTGCGCGCCCGGTTGGGGCCGAGGGACTCGTGGTCCGGGCTGAGCAGGATCGGGTCGATGTGCGAGAAGTAGCCGCCGTGCTCCGGGTCCAGGTAGAAGCGGTCGAAGAGCCGCAGGGTGGCGTCCGCGTCGGCCTTGATCCGCGGGTCCCCGGTGATCCGGTAGGTCTGCACGGGACCGGCCAGGGCGTAGATCTGCTCGTAGGCCGGCAGCGCGTCGTAGTCGTCGGAGAACTCCGAGGTGAAGAGCTTCGACTCGACGTCCCCGTCGACCTTGAGGCCGTGGTACCAGTAGACGACGTTCTCGTCGCCGTCGACGAAGCGCATGTGCTCGCGGAGGTACTCGGTGCCGCGCTCGGCGATCTCCAGGTACTCGTCCTCGCCGGTGAGCAGGAAGGCCGAGGCCATGCCGTAGACCAGCCGGGAGATGGTGTCGGTCTCCTGGACGTGGCCGGCGGTCTTCTCGCCGCTGAGCCGGATCTCGGTCCGGTACTCGGCGAAGTCGACCGGCCCGTCGCCGAACTGGGCCTTGCGGTAGAAGGCGGCGATCTCCTCGATCTGCCGGATCCACCAGCCGCCCTCCTCGAAGCGGTAGTCGTCGGCCTGCCGGCCCACGAAGACCAGCCGCTTGGCCTCGAAGCGCAGCCCGCCGCCGGGGCGCGGGTAGAAGACGCCGTACGCGAGGACGAAGCGGCCCTCCTCGGCCAGCGCGTCGATGTGGCCGGAGGCGTCCTGGTAGGGCTCGCCCAGGTTGTGCAGCAGCTCCGCGCTGGGGCCGCCGTCCAGGGCGACGTCGAAGCTCCGGCCGTCGGCGGTGGCGAGGGTGAGGACCCGGGCCTCCCGGTCGAAGCCGGTGATCCGGCCCGCGATGGTGTCGGAGAACGTGAAGTCCACCGTTGCCGCGTTGCTCGTCATGATCGTCACGCCCCTCGGAGCACGAGCTCGTCGATGATGGTCCTGGCGAAGAGATGGCAGTGGTCGCCGGTGCGCGCGGTCACCAGGTCGCCGTCGACGACGACGTCCTGGTCCACGTAGGAGGCGCCCATGTTGCGCACGTCGCCGATCAGGTTGTTGTGGCACACGACCTTGCGCCCGCGGACGGTGTGGGGCACCGACGAGGCCAGCCACATGCCGTGGCAGATGATCCCCTTGACCAGGCCGGACCGGGAGAAGGCCCGGCGCAGCAGGTCGGTGGCGGGGGCGAGGCGCTCGATGTCCTCGGTGTAGCGCAGCCGGTCGGCGACCATGCCGGAGGGCACGATCAGCGCGCCGTACTCGCGCAGCCGGCGGTCGTCGAGTTCGGACAGGTCGCGGGTGACCGTGAGCGGCGCCCGGTGCTCGTGCCCGGTGAAGGTGAGGGAGCGGTTGCCCCACAGCCGGCTGAAGAGGTCGATCTGGGCGCCCTCCTCCGCGAACCGCCGCTGGTAGTAGGAGATCTCGGGCTCGTAGAAGTCGCTCTCGGCCAGGATCGCGATGCGGCGACCGGTGAGGACCCCGGGACGGACCGGTATGTCAGGCATCTTTCCGCTCCTCGGCGGTGGTCCGGAGGTCGATCAGGAACGGCGCGTCGTCGGCGAGCATCCGCTTGACGGCGTCGGCGATCTGCTCCGGCGCGTCCACCCGGACCGCCTCGACGCCGAAGCCCCGGGCGATCTCGGCGAAGCCGAGGTCGGGGTGGGAGAGGTCGAAGGGGGTGGGGTGGTCGTGGTGCGGGACGCCGCGCTCGCGCCAGTACTGCTCGATGTTGAGGTCGAGCAGCTTGTAGCTGCGGTTGTTGCAGACCACGAACTTGGCGCCGATGCCGTGCCGGACCGCGGTGTACAGCGCCTGGAAGGTGTACATCGAGCCGCCGTCGCCGGTGAAGCCGATGACCGTCTTCTCCGGGTGGGCCAGCTTGATGCCCATGGCGCCCGGGATGCCGACGCCGAGCGAGCCGCCGCGGGTGGAGAACCAGTGGCCGGGGATCCGGCCGGGCAGGTGGGCGTTGAGCGGTCCGCCGGAGGTCAGCGCCTCGTCGAAGACCATGACGTCCTCGGGGACCTGGGCGGCCAGCTCCCGCATGAAGGCGTCGAGGAGCGAGCCGTCGGGTGCCGGCGCGGCCGGCTGGGCGGCCCTGCGGGCCTCCAGGCGGGCGGCGGCGGCCGCGCGGTCGGCGTCCGTCAGCCGCTCGTCGAGCCGCTCGGCGAGCGCGGCGAGGGTGTGCTTGGGGTCGGCGACGAGGCCGAGGCTCACCGGGTGGTTCTTGGCGATCTCGTAGCCGTCGAGGTCGATGTGGACGATCCGGGCGTCCTCGCGGAAGGCTCCGCCGGTCACCGGGAAGACCTCGGGGAAGACGTAGGTGCCGACGATCAGGACGGCGTCCGCGTCCCGCACGATCCCGTGGCTGACCTCGCCGAACATGTGGCCCAGCTGGCCGCGGTAGAGCGGGTGCCGGGCGTCCAGGTTGACCTCGGAGAAGTCGACGCCCCACACGTCGGCGCCGAGCTGCTCGGCGACCCGGACCAGCTCCTGCTGGCCGCCGGAGGCCGAGACGCCGTCGCCCACCAGGACGAGCGGGCGTTCGGCTCCGGCGAGCAGCTCGGCGGCCCGCTCCACCAGTTCGGGGACGGGCACCGACCGGGTGTCGAGGAAGGTGGTCGGGACGACCGGCTCGGAGTTGAGCGCGTCGAGCACGTCCATCGGCAGGGCGACGAAGACCGGTCCGCGGGGCGGCGTCATCGCCGTCTTCATGGCGCGGCGCAGCACCCGCAGGACCGAGTCCGGGTCGGTGACGCGGGTGGCGTACTTGGTCACCGGCTCGGCCATGGCCACCAGGTCGGCGGCCATCTGCGCGTCCATCGCCTCGTACTTCACGCCGGCCTCGCCGGCGATGACGAGGAGCGGCGAGTGCCCGCGCTTGGCCTGGTAGAGCATGCCGATCGCGTTGCCCAGGCCGACTCCGCTGTGCAGCTGGAGGAGCGCGGGGCGCCCGGTGGCGCGGGCGTAGCCGTCCGCGATGCCGGCCGCGACCGTCTCCTGGAGGGTCAGGATGTACTGGAGTTCGTCGTAGTCCTCCAGTGCGTCCAGGAATCCCTGCTCGACCGTCCCGGGATTGCCGAACATATAGGGAATTCCATCGGCGATGAACTGCTCGATGATCGCGGCATTGCCCTGCCTGGCCATGTTCTCCTTCTCTCGTCGGATCTCTTCGGATTGCCGTACGGAATTCCGTGCGGCCGTACGGAATGCGCCGGCGTTACCAGCCGAAGCGGCGCAGACCGTCCTCGAGGACCTCGACGACCTTCTCGCCGGTCAGGTAGGAGTCGGGGGTCGAACGCCCGGTGATGAACGGGAAGTCGACGATGACCGAGGTCTCCTTGCCGAAATTGCCGATGTAGCGGCCGTCGGGGCCGGTGGCGTCGCGCAGGATGTACTCCAGCGGGTACGGCGGCGGGCCCATGACGAAGTCGGTGCCGAGGAAGCCGGTGCCGTCCTTGTAGTCGTACTCCTTGCAGTGGCCCGTGACGCGCTTGCCGCGGATGATCGACTCGCGGTCCTCCCAGTCGCGGGCGAAGGCGAGCGGCGTCACGCCGTAGCACTCGGCGGCGATCGGCTTGCCGGCGCGGTGGAACGCCAGGATGATCTCGTGCAGCCGCTCGTTGTTGCCGAGGTCGACGATCGGGCCGCTGCCGCCGACGATCAGCAGCGCGTCGTAGGCGTCGAGCTCCTGCTCCACCAGGGCGACCGCCCGGTGGTACTCCTCCAGGCGGCGCAGGTAGTCGTCGTCCGAGGTGTACGGACGCTGCGGCAGCCAGGCGGATATGTCGAGCGGGTCGTCGAGCCGGTCGGACCCGTCCAGCTCGCGGGTGAGCCGGGCGACCTCCTCGGAGGTGACCGAGCGGCCCAGCGGCGGGTCGATGTACCCGGGGTCCATCGACGGCGGCAGGGCGTGCGCGCGCTTGCCGGTCGGGGTCGCGAAGTCGACCTCGTAGCCGCGCTGGTCGAAGTGGTGGAGCGGGCCGACGAGCTCCTCGCCCCAGTAGCCGTACTCCGAGAGCACGACGAGGATCCTCTTGGCGTTCTTCCTGGCCACGCCTTCTCCTTGGGTGGTGGGTGCGGAAGGGGTGGCCGCGTCCGCGGGCGCCGGGCGCCGGCGTCGCAGCCACCTCGGTGGGCGGATCAGCGGGCCTCGGGGCCGATGATCCAGTTCTCCTTCACGGCGAGCGAGAAGACGTACTTCGGGTCGACGATCTCGTCCCGGGCCGCCTGCACCCCGCCGGAGGAGTACGCGGTGCGCAGCGCCTCGCGGAGCGCGTCGACGTCGTCGAACCACAGCTGCTCGACGGAGTCGAAGGAGGCCTCGCCGAAGACGTAGGCGCCGTCCACGGTGTGCGCGTGCAGGTAGCGGCGCAGGCCCGGGATCCCCTTCACCGCGTCGGCGTAGGCGCCGAGGCTGCGCTCGCGGTACTCCTGGAGGCCGAGGCCCGGACGGCGCTTGAGCAGCACCGTGAGCTTCACGCCGCCGCCCTGCTCGGGGCCGGGCACGATCTCGTGCGCCGTGGTGTCGACGACCAGGGTCTGCCAGAAGGCGGCCCAGTGGGGCTCGTCGAGGCGGGCGCCCTGGAGGAACTCCTCGGTCTGGAGCGAGGCCAGCTGCTCCTCGCCGTTGGCCAGCCAGATCTCGGCGATGCCCTGGTGCGGCAGGGCCGGCGTGCCGAGGTTCTCCTCGACGTCGACGACCGTGTCGACCATGTACTTGCGGATCTGCGGGATCTTCGCGGCGTACTTCACCGCGTGTACGTCCACCCAGTAGTCCTGGAATTCCTGGGCGGTCATGCCGGGCTTGGGCGCCGCCAGAATGAACTGGTGAATCATCGGGATTCTCCCTCTTTCACATTCCGTGAACTCGCTTCATCTTCACCGGGTGCTTCTCGGCCGGTCAAAGTTCGGCCAGGGACTTCCTGAACTGTCCGCACAGGCGTTCTCCCTCGTGCGGCCGGCGCATTCAGGAGGGGTCTATTCCGCCGTGGACGGCGAGCACGTCGAGCACCCGGCCGCGGACGGCCGCGACCTCGTTCCCGTCGGCGCCCTCGGCGTTGAGGCGCAGCACGGGCTCGGTGTTGGAGGCGCGCAGGTTGAACCAGGCGCCGCCGGGCAGCCGGACGGTGAGCCCGTCCAGTCCGTCGGTCTCGGTGCCGTCCGCCGCGCCGGCGGCGAAGGCCGCGCGGACCGCCTCGACGGCGACGGCCGGGTCGGCCACCCGGACGTTGATCTCGTCGGAGGCCGCGTACCGCGTGAAACCGGCCATCAGCGCGGAGAGCGGCCCGCCCTGCCCGCCGAGGGCGGCGAGGACGTGCAGGGCCGCGAGCATGCCGGTGTCCGCGAACCAGAAGTCGTGGAAGTAGTAGTGACCGGAGTGTTCGCCGCCGAAGACCGCGTCGTGCTCCGCCATCAGCGCCTTGACGAAGGAGTGCCCCACCCGGGAGCGGACCGGCCTGCCGCCGGCCTCGGCGATCAGCTCGGGGACCGCGCGGGAGGTGATCAGGTTGTGGACCACCGCCCGGCCGGGCCTGCGGGCCAGCTCGCGGGTCGCGATCAGGCCGATGACCTGGGAGGGGCTGACGCCCTCGCCGCGCTCGTCGACCACGAAGCAGCGGTCGGCGTCGCCGTCGAAGGCGAGTCCCAGGTCCGCGCCCTCCGCGACCACCCGGGCCTTGAGGTCGGCGACGTTGGCCGGCTTCATCGGGTCGGCCTCGTGGTGGGGGAAGTTCCCGTCCAGCTCGAAGTAGAGCGGCACGACCCGGAGCAGCGGGTGGTCGAGCACCTTCGGCGCGGTGAGCCCCGCCATGCCGTTGCCCGCGTCGACGACGACCTTGAGCGGCCGGACGCCGTCGAGGTCGACGAGGGAGCGCAGGTGGGCCACGTACCCGTCGAGCAGGTCGAGGCCGGTCAGCCCGCCGCGGACGGCGGCCGGGGCCGGCGCGGGCTCGCCGAGGGCGGCCCGGATCCGCTCCAGTCCGGTGCCGTCGCCGATCGGCACGGCCCCGGCCCGGCAGAGCTTGACGCCGTTGTACCGGGCCGGGTTGTGGCTCGCGGTGAACATGGCGCCCGGCACCCCGAGGCTGCCGGAGACGTAGTACAGGTAGTCGGTCGAGCCCAGTCCGGCGTCCAGGACGTCGGCGCCCCGGTCGCGGACGCCCTCGGTGAAGGCGGCGGCCAGCGCGGGCGAGGTCTCGCGCATGTCGCGGGCGACGGCGATCCGGGGCGCCCCGGTCAGCGCCACGAAGGCCGCGCCGATCCGGCGGGCGGCCTCCTCGTCGAGCCGGTCGGGGACGACGCCCCGGATGTCGTAGGCCTTGACCAGGCCTTCGTAGCGGTCCGGCAGCGTGCCGGGAGTCGTGCGCATCGCTCCTGCTTCCGTTCGTCGTCGGGTGGTCGGGCGGGCGGTCAGCCGGCCGGGACCCGTTCGTGGGCGATCCGGCGGACGGCCGCGAGCGGGATGGGCAGCCACTCGGGCCGGTTCCGGGCCTCGTAGACCGCCTCGTACACCGCCTTGTCGGCCTCGAAGGCGCGCAGCAGGACGGGGGCGCGCCGCGGGTCCGTGCCGCCCGCCTCGGCGTAGCCGGCGCAGAAGGCGCGCCGGTTGTGCACGGCCCAGGCGGAGGCGCGGCGGGCCAGCCGGGTGCCGCGCAGGTCCTGCGGGGACTGTTCGCCGGGCGGCGCGCCGAGCAGTCCGGCGAGGGCGTGGTGGGCGGCGTAGTCGAAGGACCGCAGCATGGCGGCGACGTCGCGGAGGGCGGGCTGCGGGCGGCGGCGTTCGGCCACCGAGTGCCCGGGTTCGCCCTCGAAGTCGATGAGGACCCAGTCGTCCTCGGCGCGCAGGGCCTGGCCGAGGTGCAGGTCGCCGTGGACGCGCTGGAGGTGCGGGGCGTCGCCGCGCCGCACGGCCTCGCCGAGGCTCCGCTGCACCGACCGCAGCGCCCGTTCGAGCGGAGCCAGTTGCGGCAGCTCGCGCAGGGCCTCGGTGAGCCGGCCGTCGAGCGCGCCGACGAGCGCGGCGGCCTCGGCGGTGCTCGGGGCGCGGCTGCCGAGCTGCGCGGCGAGCGCGGCGTGGACGCGGGCGGTCGCCCGTCCCAGGGCCCGCGCCTCCTCGGCGAAGCCGCCGAGCGGGGCGACCGTCTCGCACTCGCCCGCCACGCACGCGCGTGCCGCCTCGACGGCGAGCTGCCAGCCGTCGCCGCGCGAGGGGACGAACTCCTGGAGGATGGCGAGCGTGGTGCCGCCGTCCGGACCGCCCGGGGCGGACCGGATCCAGCCGAGCGGGGCGGCGGTGCGGACGCCGTCGGCGCGGTCGAGCGCGGCGAGCAGTTCGAGTTCGGGGCTGGGGCCCGGGGTGGGTCTGCGGACCACCTTGAGCAGGGCCCGGTCGCCGTAGAGAACGGAGCTGTTCGACTGTTCGGCGGTGCCGGCGCGGCCGGGCAGCCCGGTGGGCGGCGGGGCGCCGCCGTGCTCGAAGCGCAGGACGCCCGCCCGGCCGCCGAGGGCGATCCGGTCCAGCAGACGGCCCATCAGCACGGCGTCCCCGGTGGCCTCGTAGAGCACCGGGCGCCGTCCGTCGGCCAGTTCGGCGCGGCCGATCCGCACGTCGTGGCCGAGCTCCGCGGGCAGTTCGTCGCGGACGCCGACGAGCAGCTGGTACAGCTCGTCGTGCCCGGCCCGGACCACGGCGAGCAGCAGCGCCGCCGGGCCCTCGACGACCAGCTCGGCGAGGACCGGTTCGACGGGGGCGAGCGGGGTGTCCTTGCCGGCGAACCACCGCCGGGTCCGCAGCCATCCGGGCAGCCGGGCGCAGAGCGCGTCCCGCAGCGCGGGCACGTCGCGGGCGGTGCTCCCGGGGGCGCGGGCGGCGGCGGACGGTGCCGGTTCGGTCGTCGTCATGCGGCGGAGGCTCCCAGGGTGCGGTGGCCCGCCGGCCGGCGGGCCGCGACGGGCGGCAGCCGGAGGGCTGCGGGCGGGGCGGGTTCGGCGGCGGGCGCCGAGAGGACGGTCGCGGCCTGGGCGAGCGACACCATGGTCATGTGGTGGTGCCAGCCCCGGAAGGACCGCCCCTCGAAGTCGCGCAGCCCCAGCGGGTCCGCGATCTCGGCCATGTCCCGCTCGGCCTTCCGGGCGAGCGCGGCGGTGCGGTAGAGGGTGCCGACCCGGGTCCGGGTGAGGTTGGAGAGCCAGTACTCCCCCGGGGTCCGCCGGTTCGGGTGCGTCCAGGCGCCCAGGAGCACCAGGTCGGCCCGGTCGGCGCCGTCGCCGCCCGGCACCTGCGGCACCGGGAGGCGGACGGGCGTGGTGCCGACCGAGGTCGCGCGCAGGGCCTCCGCCGTGTGGTCGTACCACTCGACCGGCAGGCACCGCCGGCTCAGCGCCCGCAGCAGGTCGCCGGAGCCGCGCCGCAGCACGGCGGGGTCCACCCGGACGACGAAGGGCGTCCGGCGGCGCAGCAGTTCGCTGCAGACGCGGATGGCGTCGGACTCGCGCAGGTCCATCACGACGGGCCGGCCGGGCAGTTGCCACTCCTCGGCCATCCGGGCGACCGCGTCGATCGCGCACTGCTCCGGCGGGCAGGAACCGACGTCCTCCGGGATGGAGGCGCGGCGGCGGAGCCCGGGCTCGCCGGCCCAGGAGTCGGGGAGCGCCAGGCGCCAGTCGACGGGGCAGCTCGCCCGGTCGGAGGTGAGCCAGACGCCCATGGCGCGCTGGCAGTTGACGAACTTGCCGATCTGGGAGACCCACTGGCGCTCCACGCCGACCGAGTGGCGTCCGACCTTCTCGATGACGAGCGGCTGGACGACCCAGGCGCGGGGCGCGGTGCGCTGGAGCAGCCGCGCCAGTTCGCGGCGGACCGGCGCGGTGTGCCAGGGCGACTTGGTGATGAACTGGTAGAGGCTCTGCTCCACGCCGCCGCCGGCTCCGGCGGCCAGCGCGCGCATGGTCTTCTTCCCCTCGACGGAGAGGAGGCCGCGCATGTACATCTCGCCCCAGCGGCGCTGGTCGCTGCGGGGGATGGAGGTGAAGGTCCGGGAGACGATCTCGGCGACCGTCTCCTCGGCGACCGCCGCGGGCAGGTCCCGGTGACGCTCGTTGGACATGGCTCGGCCCTCTCCTGAGGTCGTACGGATGCAATCCGGGTGCGGTTCCGGGCGGTGTGCCGTGCCGGAACCGGCGGGCCGCGCGGGGGCGCGGGCACGCCGGACACCGGGGTCGGCGGGCCGCTGCCTGCGCCGATCCCCGGGTCCGGAGCCCGCCGGCCGCAACGGGGGGTACCTGCCGGCGGGCGTCGTGGACGGACCGGGCGGCTGAACCGTCCGGCCTCGTCGTGGGTGGAGGGCGTCCGTGGGGGGAGACGCCCCTGGTGGTCGGTCCGGGCCCGGGGCCCCGGGTCCCGGCCGTACGGCGCGGGGCGGGGCCGTCCGGGGGGCGGCGGGCGCCGCCCCCGGGACCACCGGGCTACCGGGCTACCGGGCTACCGGGCTACCGGGCTACCGGGTGATCAGCGCGCGGTCCGGTGCGAGGCGGCGGAAGAGCGGCGTCCAGTCCGCCGGCGCCGAGCCGGGCTCGTTGTAGATCTCGAAGGTCCGGCCCGCCGCCTCCGGCGTCCGCAGCGCCCGCACGCACGCCTCGGCGACGGCCGACCGGGAGACCCAGCCGCTGCCCCGGTCCTCCTGTTCGAGGCGGACCCGGCTGCCGGCGGCGGTGTCGTCCGTCAGCCAGCTGGGCCGTACGACGGTGTACGGGAGCGCCGAGTCCCGTACCGCCTCCTCACCGCGCAGCCGCCAGTCGAGCAGCCGCCCGTAGGCGTTCATCGGGTGGTCCCGACGGGTCACGAAGATCTGGCTGACCAGCACGAAGTGCGGACGCTCCCCGTGTCTGGTCGCCGCGGCGAGCACATTGCGCACACCGTCGTGCACCGTGCTCTCCGGGCAGTCGGGACCGCTCTCGGCGGTGCCCGGCTCGACGCTGAACACCACACCGGAGCAGCCGTCGAGCGCCCGCTCCAGGGTGTCGGCGTACCGGACGTCCGCCCGGTACGTCTCGACGCCCTCCGGCGGCGGCACGGAGCCGCGGTCGGGCTGCCGGCTGACCACCCTCACCGGGGTGCCGAGCCGGTGCAGGCGTCGGGTCACCAGGCCGCCGACGCGGCCGGCACCTCCGATCACTGCGATCGGACCGTCCATCGTTCTCCCCCTCCCCGGGGCGATACGCCGGTCTCCCGGCGGCACCGGGCCTCACGCCCAGCGCAGGATGTCCTCGGCGCTCCTCAGTTCCGTCTGCGCGGGCACGCCGGCCATGGCCGGGACGCGCAGCCGCGGGTAGACGGTGATCCCGAAGAACTGGGATCCGGGCCACAGCACGGCCCCGTCGCCGATCGCCGAGCGGCCTTCGAGCCGCAGCGGCCGTTCGCGCTCCGACCGCACCTCGGCCATGGGACCCACGTAGCTGTCGGCGACGTGGGCGTACGGGCCGATGACGGCGGAGTCGCCGACGGCGGAGTTGAGCAGCGTCGCGCCTTCCCGGACCTCGGCCCCGTCGCCGACGTCCGCGTGTTCCAGCCGCACCCCCGGGCCGATCTCGACCCCGCGGCCGATCCTGACGCCGGGTCCGACGACGACCGACCCCTCCTCGATCTTCTGCGCGAGGGTGGTCCCGGTGACGTCGTCCTTGGTCCGGAGGCTGGTCTCGTGGATCCAGTGCCGCGGACGGAGGCCGTCCGGGGCGTCCATGAGCCGGTTCATCTGCTCGTACGCGCCGTCGAGCACGAGCCGTACCGTGTCCAGGTAGTCCGGGACGTTGCCGAGGTCCCCGAGGCGGCCGATCGTGTGGGTCGCCACCGGCAGGCCGCGGTCGACGAGCCAGGGCAGCAGGTCGCCGCCCCAGTCGAGCCGCTGGTGGGACTGGCGGAAGAGCCCCGGGTCCCGGGCGAGGACGCGCAGCCGGTCGCAGTCGACCAGGTACATGCCCGCGTTGGTGGGCAGGGTCAGGGCCGGGTCGGCCCCGGTCCCCGGGAACAGTCCGGCGAGCTCGCCGGCTCCGGGCTTCTCCACGAAGCCCTGGACGAGTCCGAGTCCGTCGGTCCTCATGACGCCGTACTTGCCGGCGATCTCGGACGCCGTGCGGGCGACGGAGGCCACCGTGACGACCGCGCCGCGCCGGCGGTGCTCCTCCTCCATCGCCTTCAGGTCGAAGTCGAAGAGCGAGTCGACCGGCAGCACCAGCGCCCTGCCGCGCAGGTCCCACTGTTCGAGGTTGTGGAGGGTGGCGCCGGCGGATCCGACGTTGTAGCGGTCGAAGCGGGAGCGGGAGTACGTGACGTCCACGCCGTAGCGCTCGCCGTGTCCGAGCAGGAGCTTGATCTGGTTCCGGTTCTCCAGGCCGTGGGTCACCACGTAGAAGCGGCGGATCCCCTGGTCGCGGCAGGCGTCGACGACCCATTCGATGAGGCGTCTGCCCACCAGCGGGATGAGGGCCTTGCTCCGGATGTAGTCCGAGGACTTCAGGGTGATGGGCTTCGCCCGCTCCCCCCGGCCGCCGGCGAGGATGATGCCGACCGTCTCCGCGTCCGTGCTCACTGCGTCCCCTTCGAAGTCGACCATGGCGGGCATGACTGACGGTCCGGGTGCCGGAGGGCCGGTCAGCCCCAGCCGTCGTCGGCGGGCTTGGCGATCACGGAGCGGGGGCCGACGCCCCAGCCGTCGTCGGCGGAGACGACACCGGCCGAGTCGCCGGCGGAGGCCGAGGAGAGGCCCGCCTGGACACCCGCGGCGAGGGCCACGACGAGCAGGGCGGCACTGATAGCGCTTACATTTGCGGAATTCAAGAAACTCATTTCTTCCCCCTGTTGATTGGCCGAAATCATTCGCTGCCACCTGGGCGGTAGCGGCGCCTCTCGACATCCGAAATCATGCCGGAGAAAACCCGCCGGCCGAGGTTTCGGTAGCATCGTGATCACGCATTGCGAGAAGCAGAAGGGGGAGCCAATGTGTAGAAACACGGACATATCGAGCCAGACGAACGTAGCGAGGGTCTGCGACCTTGGTCTGGAGACGTATCGAAACGCGCTGCGGACCGGCCCCATTTCCGGAGAAATGCCCGAGTGTCTTCTCGAATTGGGCCTGCTCCGGCCGCTGGCCGAAAATCCGGCGATATTCGCGGCGGTCCCGCCCGACATCGCGGCAAGTGAGCTGTCCCGCCCCATCGAGCGGGCCGTTCTGGTACAGCAGCACACGATCGCCGCCCTGTACGACGCGGTGTCGGCCGCCGACGACGTGTACCGCGCCGAGCAGCGCAACTCCATCTCTCCGACCCGGGCGCTGCACGGCGGGGAGGTCATCGCGGCGGCGCTGCGCCGGGCCGCCGACGGCTGCCGGCACGAGATGCTCGCCGCCCAGCCGGGCGGCAGCCGCAGCCCCGACGTCCTCGCGTCGGTGCTGCCGCGGGACCTGGAGATGTGCGCGCGGGGCGTCAAGCAGCGGACCCTCTACCAGCACACGGTCCGCACCCACGGACCCACGCTCGCCTACATCGAGCGGGTCTCGGCGGCCGGCGCGGAGATCCGCACCCTCGACGAGATCTTCGACCGGCTCATCGTCTACGACCGGACCATCGCGTTCATCCCGGACCCCCGGCTGGAGCGGAACAGCCACGCGCTCGTGATCGAGCACCCCGGCATCGTCCACTACCTCGCCACGGTCTTCGACCACGCGTGGCAGCGCGCGGAGCCGGTGAGCATCACCCAGGAGCGGGTCCGTCCGCCGCTGATGACGAACGAGACCCGGCGAGCCGTACTGCGGCTCATGGTGGAGGGGTACACCGACACGACCATCGGCTCCCGCCTCGGCATCAGCACCCGCACGGTCTCGCACCACATCAAGAAGGCGGCCGACGAGTTCGGCAGCCGCAGCCGCGCGCAACTCGCCTACATGCTGGCGCAGTCGGAGGTCTTCACGGAGAACCAGGACTGAGGCGGGCCGGGTAGGGGCCCCGCGCCACGAACGCCCCGGGGGCCGGGTGCGGGCCCCCGCCCGCACCCGGCCCCCGGTCAGGCTCCGGCGGCACCGGCCTCCAGGCCGGCGAGGACCGCGCGCACCGCGCCGGCGCCCCCGTCGGGCGCACCGGTGTTCACCGGCACCCCGGCCACCGGTCGGCCGGGCAGCAGCCTGCCGAGTTCGGCGGCGAGGTCCGGGACGTCCGCCTCGCCGACGGCCCCGACCAGCACGAACTGACGGTGTCGGCGGTCCGTCAGTGCGGCCGCCGCGGCGGCGAGGTCCTCGTCGCCCAGATAGACGAGGTGGGCGTGCGACCGGCGCGGCCCGGGACTCCCGGCGAGTGAGGACGCCAGCGCCGTCCCCCGTTCGCCGATGGAGACCAGGCAGGTGCCCGTCCCCTCCCCGACACCGTCCGGTCCGCCCCCGCGCCCCGGTCCGTCCGCGCGCCCCGGTCCGCCCCCGCGGCCCGGCCCGTCCGCGCCGACCGCGGAACCGCCGCCGCCCGGGCGGCCCGTACCGCCCGTGCCGCCGATACCTCCTGTACCGCCCGCGTCGGACGGGGCGTCCGTTCCGGAGGAGGTGTCCGCACCGGACGTGCCGGACGTGCCGGACCCGGCGTCCGTGGCGTCCGCGCCCGCGGCGGCGGCGCCGTGCGGGTCCGTTCCCGGCGGGGCCTCGTGGACCAGCGGCGACGGGCGGACGTCGCCCGGCGGTTCCCCGGCCCAGCCGCTCTCCTCCGCACCGACCCGGATGTAGTGGGGGCGACCGGTGCGGGCCGCCTCCCGGATCACCGCCCGGGTCTCCGCCTCGCCGCACGGGACGGCGAAGGAGATGTCCGGCAGTCCGCGCAGGACCGTCTCGGCCTCCCCCCAGTCGGCCGAGGGCGAGACCACGGTGGCCCCGGCGGCCAGGAAGGCCCGGACGGCCCGGAGTTGCTCCATCGGCCGGAAGCCTCCCCCCTGGCTGAGACAGACGAACTGCCGGAAGCCGGCGACCGCCAGCCCCCTCGCCATGCTGGCCATGGCCGCCTCGACGCCGTTGAGGTCGAAGAAGCGGTCCGCGTGGGCCAGTTCGAAGGGGTGTCCGCGCCCGTCGGCCTTCCGGGCCAGGCACACCACCCGCCGGTCCTCCGCGGCGATCCTGGTCAGCTCGTCCATGTACGCCTCACAGCCCGAAAGGCTCATGAGGCGCTCACACGTCTTGGTTTCAGGGGATGGCAGACGCGGGGGCGGGGGACGGCGCCCCGCGCCGCGGACGTGCCCGCGGCGCCGCGGCCGGCGCGGGGGCGGCTCGGTTCTAACCTCACCCCGCCCCCTCCTCCGGCCGGAGCCGGGGCGTGGGCGGTGTTCATGGCGAAGCGGTGCATGTGAACCTCTTTCGTGGTTCGACTGGCGCCGGGATTCCGCCGGAGGGTCCCGACGGGCCATGACGCTGTGGAGTTCGGAGGACAGGGGGTACGGCGGACGCCGGCCACGACCGGAAGACCACCCGGAGACCACCCGGAGACCGCCGGAGGACCACCCGGAGACCGCCGGAAGACCACCCGGAGACCGCCGGAGGACCACCGGTGCCGACGGGCGGCACCGACGGGCCGCCCGGCGGGCGTCCGGGGAACCGCCGGAACCCCGGTCGGCCGGATGCCCGGAACCGGGTACGGGAACGGGCCCGCGGACTCTGTCAGGTCGCCCCGCCCGCACGTCCTCCCCGCGCCGGACGCGGGATCGGGAGAGCGCCCCGGAGCGGCGCCGTCCGCTGACGGGCGGGGGTGACGGGGTCCCGCCCGGCGGGCGGGTCATCGGGTCGGACGGGAGGAGCGGTGACGGACGGTGACGGCACGGGCGGTGTCCGTGCGGTCCGGTCAGGGCTCGGGGTTCCCGCAGGTGACGGGAGGAAGAGCGGCGGGGACGCCGGTGCGTCCCGGGCCGGCCCCGTCGGGGCGGGGACTCTCGTGACCGTTCGCTCGCGCCATGTGACTACCCCCGTGTCGGTTCCGCGGCAGATCAGTCCTGTGCCGCGGATGCCACCGTCCCGGACAAGTGCGGAGAAGCCGCCCGGACGGCTGCGCAGATCATAGCCAACCCGCCTCAGGTCGGGCCGATTTGTCACCATCGTGAGACGACCGGGGGCGGGCGGCGGCAGGGCTTCCGCGACGCACCGACACAACAGGCCCCATTAACGACATAAGCGACAGAACGGGCGCTACCGTCACTCCCATGGCTGTCGAGAGCTTCGTCCAGGACGACGACTGCGTTCCCCTCACCGGCGCGGGCGGCACCGCCCCCTCCCTGGCACTGCTCGTCCGCCCGCGCTCCGCGCCGGAGGCCGCCCGCGCGGTGCTCGGCCGGGGTGCGCGCGGCGTCGTCGCGCGCGGCCACGGCGGCACGTGCGGGGACGCGGCGCAGAACGCGGGCGGGACGGTCCTCGACCTCACCGGGCTCGACCGGATCCAGGGCCTCGACGCGACGGCGGGCGTGGTGGTGTGCGAGGCCGGCACCGGGCTCGACCGGCTGGCCCGGGCACTGCTGCCGCACGGCTGGCAGCCCCCGCTCGACCTCGCCGGCGGCCTCCGCCCGGCCGGACGCCGGGGCCCGGGCACCGTCGGCGGCGCGCTCGCCTCCGGAGGCCTCGCCGGGCGGCTCCGCTCGCTCGAACTCCTCACCGCCGACGGCTCCGTCCGCACCGTGCGACCCGGCGATCCGCTCTGCGACGCGACCACCGGCGGGCTCGGCCTCACCGGCGTGATCCTCTCCGCCACCCTCGCGCTGCGGCCCGTCGAGACCGCCTACCTCCGGGACCGCGCCACCGGCTTCCGCGACGCCGACGCGCTCCTCGCCCACTGGACCGGCGACGCCCCCGGGGAACGGCACGCGCGCGCGTGGGTCGAGCTGTCCGGACGGGGCCGCGCCGTCCTGACGACCGCCGAGCCCGTCCCGTACGACGGACTCCCCCGGGGCCACCGGGCCCGCCGCGACCCGCTCGCGCCGCCCCGCTCCGGCGGGGCGGGCGGACTGCGGCCGCTGCCGGGCCTCGCCCGCGCGCACGCGCTCCTCCCGTCCGGCCTCCGGGCCCTCTCCGCCCTCCCCGCACCCGCCGGAACGGCCACCGGTCCGGGATCAGGTCCGGGTCACGTGACCGGCACGTCCGCCGGCCGGTCCCGCCCCACCGGCCCCCTCGCCGCCCTCGGCGGCTTCGGACTCCCCCTCCCGGGCCTCCCCGGACTTCCCGGCGCGCCCGGTCCCGTCGGGCCGTTCGTGCGCTACCGGTGCGCGGTCCCCGAGGGGCGCGAGGAGGCGCTGCGCGGGATCCTCGCGCTCCTCGCCCACCGGCGCTCCCCCGCCCGCGCCGCCCGGCACGCGCGCGTGGAGCGGGTCCACGCGGACGGGACGGGCCCGCTGGCGTTCCCGGTGCGCGGCTGGTGCCTCGCGCTCGACGTGCCCGCCGGCGCGCGCGGGCTCGGCCCGTTCCTCGACCTCGTCGACGAGCGGGTGGCGGCGGCCGGCGGGCGGGTCTGCCTCGCCGAGGACGCCCGGCTGCGGCCCGCGCTGCTCCCCGTCATGTACCCGCGGCTCGACGCCTTCCGCGAGCTGCGGGCCGCACACGATCCCCGGTCCGTCTTCCGCTCGGACCTCGCCCGCCGCCTCGGCGTCTGGAAGTCATGGGAGTGATGTCGTGAAGGACGCCTTCGGTGCCCCTCAGTCCCTGCTGCTGCTCGGCGGCACGTCCGCCATCGGCCTCGCCACCGCGCGGCGGCTGATCGCCCGCCGCACCCGCACGGTCTGGCTGGCCGGCCGCCCCTCCCCCGAACTGGCCGCGGCCGCCGGGTCGCTGCGCGCGCTGGGGGCGGAGGTCCGCGTCGTGCCCTTCGACGCGCTCGACACCGACGCGCACGCGGAGCGGCTCGGGCGGGTCTTCGCGGAGGGCGACGTCGATCTGGTGCTGCTCGCCTTCGGGATCCCCGGCGACCAGACGCGCGACGAGGCCGATCCGGCGGCGGCGGTCCGGGTCGCGCAGACCAACTACACGGGCGCCGTCTCGGCGGCGCTGGTGTGCGCTGCGGCGCTCCAGGCGCAGGGGCACGGCTCGCTGGTGGTGCTCTCCTCGGTGGCGGGCGAGCGGGGGCGGCGGGCCGACTTCATCTACGGCTCGTCCAAGGCGGGGCTCGACGTCTTCGCGCAGGGACTGGGGGACGCGCTGTACGGCACGGGGGTGCACGTGATGGTGGTGCGGCCGGGTGCCGTGCGCCGGCCGGGGACGGCGGGGCGGCCCGGGGGGCCGACGGCGACGACCCCGGAGGCGGTGGCGGGCGCGATCGAGCTGGGGCTGCGGCGCCGCTCGGAGACGGTGTGGGTGCCGGGTCCGCTGCGGCTCGTGGCCTCGGCGCTGCGGCACGTGCCCCGGCCCCTGCACCGGCGGCTGCCGGTGTGAGCCGTACGGGCTCCGCTCAGGAGGCGGAGCCCACCGGGCTGCCGCCCTGGGCCGGGACGGCCGGGACGGCGGAGACGGGCCGGCCGCTGCCGAACTCGTAGTCGTACAGCTTCCGCCACACGCCGTCCGCGCCCTGCTCGTAGAGGGCGAAGGAGGAGCAGGTCCAGGCGGCCTCGTAGCCGGCGAGCTCGGCGAGGGCCCGGTCCATGGCCTCCTCGTCGATGCCGTGGGCGACGGTGACGTGCGGGTGGTAGGGGAACTGGAGCTCGCGGACCAGCGGCCCGGCCTCCTCGCGGAGGCGGGCCTGGAGGAGGTCGCACCCGGCGACGCCCTCGGCGAGGGTGACGAAGACCACCGGGGAGAGCGGCCGGAAGGTGCCGGTGCCGCTCAGCCGGATCGCGAAGGGGAGCCAGTCGGCGGCGACGGCGGCGAGGTGCGCCTGGATCTCCGGCAGCCGGTCCCGGTCGACCTCGGTCGGCGGGACGAGGGTGACGTGGGTGGGGATGGCGTGCGCGGCGGGGTCGCCGAAGCCCGCGCGCCGCTCCTGGAGCAGGCTGCCGTGAGGCTCCGGGACCGCGATCGAAACGCCGAGCGTTACGGTCCCCACGTCGTTCTCCTCCGTCGTCTCGGTCGGTCGGTGTGTGGTGGTGCAGCCGCCAGTGTGCGGCCTGCACCACCCTGATGGCCAGGGTCCTCGGACCCCGTGCCGGCTCAGTGCTTCGCGGGCAGGAAGCCGATCTTCTCGTAGGTCTGCGCCAGGGTCTCGGCGGCGACCGCGCGGGCCTTCTCCGCGCCCTTGGCCAGGACCGAGTCCAGCGTCTCCGGGTCGTCCAGGTATTCCTGGGTGCGGGTCCGGAAGGGGGTGACGAAGTCCACCATGACCTCGGCGAGGTCGGTCTTGAGGGCGCCGTACATCTTGCCCTCGTAGCTCTTCTCCAGCTCCGCGATGCCGGTGCCCGTGAGGGTGGACATGATCGTGAGCAGGTTGGAGACGCCGGCCTTGTTCTCCGGGTCGAAGCGGATCACCGTGTCGGTGTCGGTGACGGCGCTCTTGACCTTCTTGGCGGTGACCTTCGGGTCGTCCAGGAGGTTGATGAGGCCCTTCGGCGTGGACGCCGACTTGCTCATCTTGATCGTCGGGTCCTGGAGGTCGTAGATCTTCCCGGTCTCCTTGACGATGTACGGCGCCGGGACGGTGAAGGTGTCGCCGAAGCGGCCGTTGAAGCGCTCCGCGAGGTCGCGGGTCAGCTCGATGTGCTGGCGCTGGTCCTCGCCGACCGGGACGTGCGTGGCCTGGTAGAGCAGGATGTCCGCGACCTGGAGGATCGGGTAGGTGAAGAGGCCGACCGTGGCGCGGTCGGCGCCCTGCTTGGCGGACTTGTCCTTGAACTGGGTCATGCGGGAGGCCTCGCCGAAGCCGGTGAGGCAGTTCATGACCCAGCCGAGCTGCGCGTGCTCGGGGACGTGGCTCTGGATGAAGAGGGTGCAGCGCTCCGGGTCGAGGCCGGCGGCGAGGAGCTGCGCGGCGGCGAGACGGGTGTTGGCACGGAGCTCGGCCGGGTCCTGGGGGACCGTGATGGCGTGCAGGTCGACGACCATGTAGAAGGCGTCGTGGGTCTCCTGGAGCGCGACGTACTGCCGGATCGCACCGAGGTAGTTGCCGAGGTGGAACGAGCCCGCGGTGGGCTGGATTCCGGAGAGCGCGCGGGGACGTGCATCAGAGGCCATGCACATCATTCTCTCAGGTGTGGGAACCGATCCCCGACTGCCGGTGTACCAAGAGTGTGAGGACACGGGAGGGGGGCTCGGCCGTCGTCGACGAGAGCGCCGTGATCGCCCGGGTGCGCGCCGGAGAGCCGGAGGCGTACGCGGAGCTGGTCCGCGCGCACACGGCGGTGGCGCTGCGGGCGGCGGTGGCGTGCGGGGCGGGTGCGGAGGCCGAGGACGTGGTGCAGGCGGCGTTCTTCAAGGCGTACCGCTCGCTGGGGAGTTTCCGGGAGGGGGCGTCCTTCCGGCCGTGGCTGCTGAGCATCGTGGCCAATGAGACGAGGAACACACTGCGTTCGGCGGGCCGGCAGCGGGCGGTGGCGGGCCGGGAGGCGGAGCTGCTCGCGGGCGAGCCGCTGATACCGGAGTCGGCGGACCCGGCGGTGGCGGTGGTGGACGGCGAGCGGCGCCGGCGGCTGTGGGCGGCGCTGGACGGGCTGCCGGAGGAGCACCGGCGGGTGGTGGTGCACCGCTATCTGCTGGAGCTGGACGAGGCGGAGACGGCCGAGGCCCTGGGGTGGCCGCGGGGGACGGTGAAGTCGCGGCTGAGCCGGGCGCTGAGGAAGCTGGGGCTGGCGATGGGGGCGCGGGAGGCGAAGGGAGGTGGGGAGCGTGCGTGAGGACGAGGGGCCGGCGGGGTCCGGGGGGCTGCCGGAGGAGCTGCGGGAGCTGGGGCGGTCGCTGCGGGTGCCGGAGGTGGACGGCGAGTCGATGGCCGAGCGGGTGCTCGCCCGGATCCTGGCCGAGCACGTGCCGGCGCCGGTGGTCGAGGAGGAGCCGGAGCCGTGGGGGTGGCTGCGGCGGAGGTGGCGGGCCCTGCTCGCGGCGCTGTCGGGGGTGCTGGTGGTGGCGGTGCTGACGCCGCCGGTGCGGGCCGCGGTGGTGGAGTGGCTGGGCGTCGGCGGGGTCGTGGTGGAGTACGCGCCGGGGGCGCCGCCGGTGGCGGCGGCGGAGGTTCCGGGGTGCCCGGACGCGGTGCCGGTGGCGGAGGCGGCCCGGCGGGCGGGGTTCGCGCCGCCGCTGCCGGAGGGGGTGGCCGGGGCGGTCGCGTCGGTGACGGGGCGGGCGCCGACGGCGGTGGCCGGCGTCTGCTGGCGGTCGGCGGCCGGGGCGGCGGTCCGGCTGGACGTGTTCCCCGGCACGCTGGACCCGGGCTTCGTGAAGGAGGTCCGGGTGCAGCCGGAGCCGGTGGCGCTGGCGGACGGGACGGCGGCGTACTGGTTCGCCGAGCCCCACCGGCTGGCCTTCCCGCTCTCCTCGGTCGAGGGCCGGTGGCGGCAGGAGGTGCGGACGGCGGGGCCGACGCTGCTGTGGGTCCGCCCGTCGGCGGGGCTGACGCTCCGGCTGGAGGGGATACCGGACCGGGCGGAGGCGCTGCGGGTGGCGGCCTCCGTCCGGTAGCCGGCCGGGGGTCAGGCGGGCAGGCCCGGGGCCGGGTGGGCGGCCATCAGCTCGGCGACCTCGCCGCGGACCTTGGTGAGGGTGTCCTCGTCCGCGGACGCGGCGGCGGTGACGGCGAGGTCGATCCAGTCGGCGACCTGCTCCATGTGGGCGGGGGTGAGGCCGCGGGAGGTGAGGGAGGGGGTGCCGATGCGGATGCCCGAGGGGTCGAAGGGCTTCCGGGTGTCGTAGGGGACGGTGTTGTGGTTGACGACGATGCCGGCGCGGTCGAGGGCCTTGGCCGCGGTCTTGCCGGGGACCTGCTTGGGGGTGAGGTCCATGAGGATCAGGTGGTTGTCGGTGCCGCCGGAGACCAGGTCGAAGCCGCGGGCGAGGAGGGCTTCGGCGAGGGCCGCGGCGTTGGCGACGACGGTGTGGGCGTACTCCCGGAAGGAGGGCTGGGAGGCCTCGTGGAGGGCGACGGCGATGGCGGCGGTGGTCTGGTTGTGCGGGCCGCCCTGGAGGCCGGGGAAGACCGCCTTGTCGAGGGCCTTGGCGTGCTCCTCGGTGGACATGAGCATGGCGCCGCGCGGGCCGCGGAGGGTCTTGTGGGTGGTGGTCGAGACGACGTCCACGTGCCCCACCGGGGAGGGGTGGGCGCCGCCGGCGATCAGACCGGCGATGTGGGCGACGTCGGCGACGAGGACGGCGCCGGCCTCGCGGGCGATCTCCCCGAAGGCGGCGAAGTCGATGGTGCGGGGCAGCGCGGTGCCGCCGCAGAAGAGCACCTTGGGGCGTTCGGCGAGGGCGAGCTCGCGGACCTGGTCGTAGTCGATGAGGCCGGTGTCCCGGCGGACGCCGTACTGGACGCCGCGGAACCAGGTGCCGGTGGCGGAGACGCCCCAGCCGTGGGTGAGGTGGCCGCCCATGGGCAGCGCCATGCCCATCACGGTGTCGCCGGGCTGCGCGAAGGCGAGGTGGACGGCGAGGTTGGCCGGGGAGCCGGAGTAGGGCTGGACGTTGGCGTGGGCGACGCCGAAGAGGGCCTTGGCGCGCTCGACGGCGAGGGTCTCGACCTGGTCGACGACCTGCTGGCCCTCGTAGTAGCGGCGGCCGGGGTAGCCCTCGCTGTACTTGTTCTGGAGGACGGTGCCGGAGGCTTCGAGGACGGCGGCGGAGACGTAGTTCTCGCTCGGGATGAGGCGGAGGGTGTCGGCCTGGAGCCGTTCCTCGGCGGAGACGAGGGCGGCGAGGGCGGGGTCGGCGGCGGCGAGCGCGGGGTGGCCGGCGGTCTGCTGCGGGGTGGTCACGTGTTCCTCCGGGAGTACGTCGGAGCGTCCCGGGGCGGGTGCCGCACGGGACGCGGGGCGGTCCCGTGATGCCCAGGCGAGCGGCACCTCGTGTGGTGGAGCGCGCGCGGCTCCCCCGGGGTCGGTTCCCCGTACGCCAGTCGCCGTGCGTGGGGACAGGGTAACGGGCGCGTCGTCGCGCGAGGTTTCCCCGTCCGGGATGCGAGCGACGATAAGAAGGGGCCACCACACACCCCGGCCGCAGGACGATCGGAGATCCCGTGTCGAGAACGCAAGACGAGATCGCTGCCTCGGACGCGCACAGCGCCCACAACTACCACCCCCTGCCCGTCGTCGTCGCCTCCGCGGAGGGGGCCTGGATGACCGATGTCGAGGGGCGCCGCTTCCTCGACATGCTCGCCGGCTATTCGGCGCTGAACTTCGGGCACGGCAACCGCCGGCTGATCGAGGCGGCGAAGGCCCAGCTGGACCGGGTGACGCTCACCTCGCGGGCGTTCCACCACGACCGTTTCGCCGAGTTCTGCACCCGGCTGGCGGAGCTGTGCGGCAAGGAGGCGGTGCTGCCGATGAACACCGGGGCGGAGGCGGTCGAGACGGCCGTGAAGACCGCCCGGAAGTGGGGGTACGAGGTGAAGGGCGTGCCGGACGGGCACGCGAAGATCGTGGTCGCGGGGAACAACTTCCACGGGCGGACGACGACGATCGTCTCCTTCTCGACCGACCACGACGCCCGGGACCACTTCGGTCCGTACACCCCGGGCTTCGAGATCGTGCCGTACGGCGACCTGACGGCGCTGGAGGCGGCGGTCACCGAGAACACGGTGGCGGTGCTGCTGGAGCCGATCCAGGGCGAGGCGGGCGTGCTCGTGCCGCCTGCCGGTTATCTGCGCGGGGCCCGGGAGCTGACGTCCCGGCGGAACGTGCTGTTCATGGCGGACGAGATCCAGTCGGGCCTGGGCCGGACGGGCCGGACCTTCGCCTGCGAGCACGACGGCGTGGTCCCGGACGTGTACATCCTGGGCAAGGCGCTGGGCGGCGGGGTCGTGCCGGTGTCCGCGGTGGTCGCGGACACGGACGTGCTGGGCGTGTTCCGGCCGGGCGAGCACGGTTCGACCTTCGGCGGGAACCCGCTGGCCTGCGCGGTGGCGCTGGAGGTGATCGCGATGCTGCGGACCGGGGAGTACCAGCAGCGGGCGGCGGAGCTCGGCGAGCACCTGCACGCGGAGCTGGGGCTGCTCGTGGGCGGCGGCGCGGTGGAGGCGGTGCGGGGCCGCGGCCTGTGGGCGGGCGTGGACGTCGCGCCGGCGCGGGGCACGGGCCGGCGGATCTCGGAGCGGCTGATGGAGCGGGGGGTGCTGGTGAAGGACACCCACGGTTCGACGATCCGGATCGCGCCGCCGCTGGTGATCTCGAAGGAGGACCTGGACTGGGGCCTGGAGCAGCTGCGGGCGGTCCTCTCGGACTGACCGGGTCCGCTTCCGGGGCGGCGGCGGGTCCGCCGCCCCGGGGCAACTCCGGCCATTGACACCGGAGTTGGTCTAGGCCAATGATGCCGCCATGCCGAGACTCCGTCTGCGTCACGCCGTGCGGGGCGCGCTCGCCGCCCTCGTCCCGCTCACCCTCCTGGGGGCCGTCGGCGGTCCCGCGCACGCCGCCCCGCGGGCGGCCTGGCCCGAGCCCGCACCCGTGGTCTCCCGGGTCGAGACCACCGACCCGGTCGTCTTCCTCACCATCGACGACGGCTGGTTCCACGACCCGGCCGCGGCGCGGCTGCTGCTCGACCGCCGGGTGCCCGCCTCGCTCTTCCTGCTCCCGGGGGCGTACTCGTACGACTCCGGCTACTTCCACCGGCTGCTCGACCACGGGCGGGTGCGGATCGAGAACCACACGGTCGGCCATCCGGACCTCACCACGCTCGACGCGGCCGGCCAGAAGGCCGAGGTCTGCGGGGCCCGGGACGCGCACCTCGCGGAGTTCGGCGACGGGCCGCGGCTGCTGCGCCCGCCCTACGGGGCGTACGACGCCACCACCCGGACCGCCGCCCGCGCCTGCGGGGCGAAGGCCGTGGTGACGTGGACGCACGACCTGACCACCTGGGGCCAGTGGACCCCGCCGACGCCGTCCCTGAAGGCCGGCGACATCATCCTGCTGCACTTCAACGAGACGCTGGAGCAGGACCTGGAGCGGGCCCTGGCGCTCGCCGAGGCGGCCGGCCTGAGGCCGGCGCCGCTGCGGGAGTACGTCCCGGAGTAGGCGCCGGGACCGGAGGTCAGAGGATGACGTGCGGGAGGAAGCGGGCGTACTCGTCGGTGACGGGGCCCGCCGACTCACGGATCCCGAGCCCCGCCGCCTCGTCCTCGACCACCCAGGCGCCCAGCAGGGTGCGGTTGCCGTCGAAGTCGGGCAGCGGCGCCAGGCCCTGGTAGCAGCAGGGCTCGTCGCGGACGACGGGCTCGCCGCCGGGCTCGTGCAGGGTGACGCCGGCGCCCTCCCGGCCGAGCAGCGGCTTGGCCGCCCAGCCGGTGGTCGTCGCCAGCTCGCGCGGCCCGTCGAGGTAGGCGGGCAGCAGGTTGGGGTGGCCGGGGTAGAGCTCCCAGAGGATCGCGAGCAGCGCCTTGTTGGAGAGCAGCATCTTCCAGGCGGGCTCGATCCAGCAGGTGGTGCCGGAGCCGCCGCCGTTGTCCAGGGTGGACAGGACGTGCTTCCCGAAGCGGTCGGTGACCAGCCACTCCCACGGGTAGAGCTTGAAGCAGCTGCGGATGAAGCGCAGCTTCTCGTCGACGAAGCGGCGGGAGAGCCGGTCCCAGCCGATCCGCTCCACGGAGAGCGCCTCGGTGGCGAGCCCGGCCTGCTCGGCGGTCTCCCGGAGGTACGCGACCGTCATCAGGTCCTCGCCGAGCTCGTCCGTCTCGGAGTGGGCGAAGTGGACCGGGCCGGGCGGCAGCAGCGGCGCCTGCCGCCTCCAGGCGTCGACCAGGCGCTCGTGGAGCGAGTTCCACTGGTCGGCTCCGGGGAAGCGCTCCTCCATCCAGAACCACTGCGGGCTCGCCGCCTCCACCAGGGAGGTCGGGGTGTCCGCGTTGTACTCCAGCATCTTCGCCGGGCCGGTGCCGTCGTAGACGAGGTCGAAGCGGGCGTAGAGGGAGGGCAGTTCGGCACGCCGCCGCCAGGACTCGGCGACCCGTCCGGCGATCCTCGGATCGGTGATCCCGAGGTCGGCGAAACGATCCCGCTCGACGATGTGCGCGGCCGCCGCGAGGCACATGGCGTGCAGCTCCTCGACGACCTCCTCCAGCGCCTCGACCTCGGGCAGCGTGAAGGAGTAGTACGCGCTCTCGTCCCAGTACGGGCGCAGCGACCCGTCCGGGTAGCGGGTCAGCGGATAGACGAGCCCCTGCTCCTCGACCGTCTCCTGCCAGCCCGGACGGGGCTCGATGGTGTGCCGTTCCACGGTGCCGGTCCGCCCGCCTCAGCCGCCGCTCGACCCGGAGGACGAGCAGCCGAAGCCGCCGGTGTCGACGGCCTTCCGGTCGAAGCTGCCGCCGGACACCCGCGCGTTGCTGACGGAGCCGCCGTAGTAGTAGGCGCCGCGGGTGGTCGAGCCGTTGTCGTCATCGTCGTCGTCGCCCGAACCGCCGGTCTCGCACCGGTAGCCCGGCAGCTCCTCCAGCGTCACCGGGTCCGCGCACCGGCGGTCGGGTTCGGCGCCGCAGGCGGTGATCGTCGCCGCGAGCACGCCCATACCGCCGAGCACCACCGTGCTCGACCTGAGCCTCCGCATGTCTCGCCCTCCCCTTCGCGTGGCCGCGCACCCTCGTGTGCGACGGCGCCTGCGCGCGGCCGTTCGTATGACCGCGGGCCTCGCGACCGCACAGTGTAGGCCGCCGCTTTCCGGCCTCGGCGCCTAGAGTCCCTATGTGCTCTTCGGTATGGTTTGCGCGCTCGGATCGGCCCTCTGCTTCGGCGCGGCCACCGTCTTCCAGGCCGCCGCCGCCCGGGCGGCGGAACCCGGCACGGGCAGCGGGGTGGACGTCGGGCTGCTGTGGCGGGCGCTGCGGCAGTGGCGGTACGTCGTCGGCCTCGGGCTCGACGGCCTCGGCTTCGCCCTGGAGGTCGTCGCCCTGCGCACGCTCCCCCTGTACGCGGTCGGCGCCGCGCTCGCCGCGAGCCTCGCCGTCACGGCGGCGCTGGCCTCCCGGATGCTCGGGGCGCGGCTGAGCGGGATCGAGTGGGGCGCGGTCGCGGCGGTCTGCGCGGGGCTCGCCATGCTGGCCCTGGCGGCGGGCCGGGAGGGCCACCGGACCGGCCCCGACGCCCTGCCCTGGGCGCTGCTCGGGATCGCGGCGGGGGTGCTGCTGCTCGGCGCGGCGGCGGGCCGGCTGCCGGACCGGTCCCGCGCGCTGGTCCTGGGCCTCGGCTCCGGGATCGGCTTCGGGGTGGTCGAGGTGGCGGTGCGCCTCCTCGACGGCGTCGACCTCGCCGATCCCGCGCTGTGGGCCCTGCTGCTCGGCGGCGGGGCGGCCTTCCTGCTGCTCACCTCGGCCTTCCAGCGGGGCTCCGTGACGACGGCGACGGCGGGCATGGTCCTCGGCGAGACCCTCGGCCCCGCGGCGGCGGGCGTCGTCTGGCTCGGCGACCGCACCCGGGAGGGCCTCGACTGGCTGGCCCTCGCCGGCTTCGCGCTCGCCGTGGCCGCCTCCCTCGCCCTCGCCCGCTTCGGCGACCCCCCGGCGGCCCGGTAGCCGCGGCGGGGGGGGCGGGCGCGGGCCGGGGTCAGGGGCGGAGGCGGGCGGAGAAGGGACGGGTGGCGAGGGTGGCGCCGGCGGAGGTCAGGTGGCCGCCCGCGGCGAACGCGCGGAAGGTGCGGCCGGGGAGCCGGACCGGCAGGACGCGACGCCGGCGGCCCGTGGCCGCGAGGTAGGCGCGGGCCAGGTCCGCGAAGGGGACGGCCTCCGGCCCGCCGAGGTCGGGCACGCGTCCCGCCGGCTCCCCCTCGGCGAGCTCCGCGAGCCGGTCGGCGACCTCGCCCACGTCGACCGGCTGGTCCGGGACGCCCGCCGGCACCGGCATGACGAGCGGCACCCGGGCCGCGGCGGCGAGGACCTTCAGGACCAGGTCGTGGAACTGGGTGGCCCGCAGCACCGTCCAGCCGATCCCGGACTCCTCGACGAGCCGTTCCACCGCGAGCTTGGCGCGGTAGTAGGGCAGCGGGACCCGGTCGACGCCGACGATCGAGATCTGGACGAGGTGGCGGACCCCGGCCCGGCGGGCCGCCGCGATCAGCCGCCGGGCCGCCTCCTCGTCGCCGCCGCGCGGACTGGACGCGCAGTGCACCACGGTGTCGACCCCCGCCAGGGCGGCGTCGAGACCGGTGCCGCGCCGCAGGTCCACCGGATGGGTGGGGGAGCTCCGGCTCAGCTCGCGGACCTCGTGTCCGGCCGCGGCGAGGCGGGCGCACAGCGGCCTTCCGAGGGTGCCGGTGGCTCCCGTCACCAGGATCGTCTTCCTCGCCGTCGTCATCGCGCGGGGCTCCTTCCGGACGCGGGCGCTCCCCGTGGAGCGCCCGTCTCCCCCCTCGGACCCCGGGGAACCCCCCGGATGTGACGGTTTCAGGCGCCGGATTCCGGATACGTGGCGAACCGCCGGGTCGCGTGTACCAGTTTGTCGGGGTTCGACACGAACCACACCTCGTTGATCAGGCCGTCCGCGCCGACCGCCACCGAAGCGACGCCGACGATCCGCCCGCCGACGTGGACCACGATCCCGGGAGCGCCGTTGACCCCGGCGACCGTGCGCGAGGTGCCCTCCCCGGTGCGGCGGGCGACGCCGGCGAGGAAGCGGAGGACGTGGTCGCGGCCCCGGACGGGGCGGAGCGCCGCCCTGACCCTGCCGCCGCCGTCGCTCCACCAGACGACGTCGCGCGCGAGGATCCTCTCCAGGCCGGCGAGGTCGCCGTCCCTGGCGGCGGCGACGAAGGACTCGACGAGCTCCCGGCGCCGCTCGGGCGCGGGCGCGTCGAAGCGGGCGGCGACCCCGTCCCCGAGGGGCTCGGCGACGCGCCGGGCGGCCCGGCCGTACAGCTGGCGGCAGTGGGCCTCGCCGAGGTCGAGAACGCCGGCGATCTCCCGGTGCGGATAGCCGAAGGCCTCGCGGAGCACGTACACCGCGCGCTCGGCGGGGGTGAGCCGTTCCAGGAGCAGGAGCAGGGCCGTGGAGACGTCGTCGCGGGATTCGGCGGCCTCCGACGGGCCGGCGCCGGGCGCGCCGAGGAGGCCGGGCGCCGGCGAGAGGACCGGCTCGGGCAGCCAGGTCCCGGTGTACCGCTCGCGCGTGGCGCGGGCGGAGGTGAGCCGGCTGAGGCACAGGTGGGTGACGACCTTGGCGAGCCAGGCGCCGGGGTGGACGACGGCGTCCCGGTCGGTGCCGTTCCAGCGCAGGTAGGCGTCCTGGACGGCGTCCTCGGCCTCCGCGGCGGACCCCAGCATCCGGTAGGCGAGCCCGAAGAGCCGGGGCCGGTGGGCGGTGAACTCCCGCGCGGCGGCCTCCGCGTCGGGCCCGGGGCGCCCGTCGGGGGCGGGATGCGACCTCACGCCCCCACCCTGCCAGACGCGCCTCCGCCCGCCCCACCGGCCCTGCCGCCCCCACCGGCCGCCGCTCCTGCCCTCCGTGCCGCGCCTCGGCCGTCCCCGCCGCCTCCGCCCGCCGTGCCGCCCGCCCGGCCGCCGTCCGGCTCGCGGTCCTCCCCCGCCCTGCCCGCCCCGCCCGCCTTACCGGCCCCCGTCGGCCTCCCCCGCCTCGTCCGTGCCCTCTCCGAGGCCCTCCAGGACCCCGCAGAGGGCCTGGAGGGCGCCGTGCCAGCCGCTGTCCGGCGGGGTGCCGTAGCCGACGACGAGGCCGTCCTGGGCGGCGCCGACGGCCTCCGGGTGCCGGAACTGGCCGAGGCCCTGCACCGCGAGGCCGTGCCAGGCGGCGGAGCGCAGCGCCGCCTGTTCGGTGCCGGGCGGCAGCGAGAGGACCGCGTGCAGGCCCGCCGCGATGCCGCCGACCCGGACGCCGGGCGCGTGCGCGGCGAGCGCGGCGACGAGTTCGTCCCGGCGCCGCCGGTAGCGCAGCCTCATGGCCCGCACGTGCCGGTCGTGCGCCCCCGAGGCGAGCCACTCGGCGAGGGCGAGCTGGTCGGGGGTGCCGCACATCCAGTCCACGACCTCCCCCTTCGCCGCGGCCACCTCGTCGACGAGCTCCTCCGGGAGCACCATCCAGGCGAGCCGCAGCCCGGGCGCGAGGGACTTGCTGGCGGTGCCGATGTGGACCACCCGGTCGGGGGCCAGCCCCTGGAGCGCCCCGACGGGCTGCCGGTCGTAGCGGAACTCGCCGTCGTAGTCGTCCTCCAGGACGAATCCGCCGGCCGACCGCGCCCAGTCGACGACGGCCGTCCGCCGGTCCGGCGGCAGGGCCCCGCCGAGCGGGAACTGGTGGGCGGCGGTCAGCAGCACCGCGCCCGGCTCCGCGCCCGTCAACGCGTCGACCCGGGTGCCGCGTTCGTCGAACGGCAGCGCGGGGGCGGCGAGGCCCGCCTTCCGCAGCAGCCCCGCGTACAGCCCGAGTCCGTACGACTCCACCGCCACCGCCCGGGTGCCGCGCGCCCGCAGCACCTGGCCGAGGAGCATCAGGCCGTGTGCGAACCCCGCGCAGACCACGATCCGTTCGGGCCGCGCGTGGACTCCCCGGGCGCGGGCCAGGTATCCGGCGAGTTCGGCGCGCAGTTCGGCGCGGCCGCGCGGATCGCCGTACCCGAAGGCCTCGTTGGGGGCGGCGGTGAGCGCCCGCCGGTACGCCTTGAGCCAGGCGGCGCGCGGGAAGGAGGCGAGGTCGGGGGCGCCTGTCCTGAGGTCGTACGCGGGGACGGGTGCCCGCCGCCGGGAGGCGCGGGCGGGGGCGCCGCCCGGCGGACGCCACGGGGTGCCGCCCGGGGCGGGCGCCCCCGCGGCCGGCCGGGGGCGGGGGCTCCCGGCGGGGCCGCGGGCCGGCTCCGGGGCGGGCGGCGGGGCGGGGCGGCTGGCGACCCGGGTGCCGGAACCCTGGCGGGCGGTGAGCCACCCTTCGGCAATCAGTTCGGCGTAGGCGTCGGCGACGGTGTTCCGGGCCACCCCGAGGTCCGCCGCGAGCTGGCGCGAGGAGGGCAGCCGGGTGCCCGGCGCGAGCCGCCCGCCCCGCACGGCCTCGCGCAGGGCGTCCATGAGGCCGGCCCGCAGCCGGGGGCCGCGGGGCTCCAGGTGGAGGTCGGCGCCGAAAGTGGCCCAGTCGTTCCCCATGGGAATGGACCATAGCGGCATGCCATCCACTCCGTACGGTGGCTTCATGACCACCACCGTGAACCCCCCCGCCCCGGTCCTCGCCCACGAGCACGCGCCCCGCATGAACCTCGCCGAGCAGGCGCCCGAGTTCTACCGGGCGATGCTCCGGCTGGAGCAGGAGGCCGCCAAGGGCGTGGACCCGGCCCTCTACCACCTGATCAAGATCCGGGCCTCGCAGATCAACCACTGCGCGTTCTGCCTCGACATGCACACCAAGGACGCCCTGGCCGAGGGCGAGACCGTCGAGCGGGTCGTGCAGCTCGCCGCCTGGCAGGAGTCCCGGCACTTCTACACGGAGCGGGAGCTGGCGGCGATCGCCCTCACCGAGGCCGTCACCGTCCTCACCGACGGCTTCGTCCCCGACGAGGCGTACGCGGCGGCCGCCGAGCACTTCGAGGAGGCCGAGCTGGCCCGGGTGATCGCGGCGATCATCGTGATCAACTCCTGGAACCGCATCGCCGTCACCACCCGCATGGTGCCGGGGCACTACACCCCGCGCTCCCGCTGACCCGCGGAGGAACGGACGGAGCCCCCGGCCGGGAGGACCGGGGGCTCCGTCACGCGTGCGCCGGGTGCGCGGCCCGGGCGGGGCCGGGCTCGCGGACCGCGTCGCGCGGTGGTTCCCGACGCTCCCCTCGCACGGCTCGGCCCCGGAGGGCCTCACCGGCTTCGGAGAGCTGCGCCGGACTCCGTCCGGCGGGGTGCTCGGCTCAGATGAGGCCGAGCTCGCGGACCGCGTCGCGCTCCTCCGACAGCTCCTTGACGGAGGCGTCGATGCGGGCGCGGGAGAAGTCGTTGATCTCCAGGCCCTGGACGATCTCGTACGCGCCGTCCTTGCAGGTGACCGGGAAGGAGGAGATCAGGCCCTCCGGGACGCCGTAGGAGCCGTCCGACGGGACGCCCATGGAGGTCCAGTCGCCCTCGGCGGTGCCGTTGACCCACGTGTACACGTGGTCGATGGCGGCGTTCGCGGCCGAGGCGGCGGAGGAGGCGCCACGGGCGTCGATGATCGCGGCGCCGCGCTTGGCGACGGTCGGGATGAAGGTGTCGGCCAGCCACGCCTCGTCGTTCACGACGTCGGCGGCGTTCTTGCCGGCGATCTCCGCGTGGAAAATGTCCGGGTACTGGGTCGCGGAGTGGTTGCCCCAGATGGTGAGGCGCTTGATGTCCGTGACCGAGGAGCCGGTCTTCTGGGCCAGCTGCGTCAGGGCGCGGTTGTGGTCCAGGCGGGTCATCGCGGTGAAGCGCTCGGCCGGGACGCCCTTGGCGGCCGACTGGGCGATCAGGGCGTTGGTGTTGGCCGGGTTGCCGACGACGAGGATCTTGACGTCGTCGGCGGCGTGGGCGGCGATGGCCTCGCCCTGCGGCTTGAAGATGCCGCCGTTGGCGGCGAGCAGGTCGCCGCGCTCCATGCCCGGGCCGCGCGGGCGGGCGCCCACGAGCAGACCGATGTTGGCGCCCTCGAAGCCCTTGTTCGGGTCGTCGAAGATGTCGATGCCCTTGAGCAGCGGGAACGCGCAGTCGTCGAGCTCCATGGCGGTGCCCTCGGCGGCCTTGACGCCCTGCGGGATCTCGAGGAGGCGCAGCTTGACCGGCACGTCCGCGCCGAGCAGGTGGCCGGAGGCGATGCGGAAGAGCAGCGCGTAGCCGATCTGGCCGGCCGCGCCGGTCACGGTGACATTCACGGGAGTGCGGGTCATGGCGATCTCCGTAAGACAGCTGGCGGTGGGGTTCCCTGCCCCTGAGGCTGGATACCGCTCCATGATCGATCGATGTCTCGATGTGAAGAGATATCCGGCGGTCAGGCTATCGGACCCGGACCCGTCCGCACCCCCACCCCCTTGTGGTGCGGCTCACCTCCCGGCGCGTTTCACCCTCCCGTGCAGCCGTCGCCGCCGTCGGAGAGGCTCGCGCAGGCGCGGGCGGCGGCGGCCGAGGCGACCGGGATCATCGGCGTGTACGCGTCGGTGTCGGCGCCGCCCTCGACGTTCGCGATCTGGATGGCGGTCCCGGCCTGGACGCTGACCTCGTCCCCCTCGGCCCCGCCGGTGATCCGGGCCCAGGCGGCGGCGCAGACGGCGCTGTGCCGGACCTCGACGAGGGCGGAGCCCACGCGGGTGCGGGCCACGGTGGTGGCGAGCGGGCCGCCGCACCCCATGGACTCCGGGTCCCGGCCGCCGCAGTCGGCGCCGGTGCACGAGACGCCCTCGGGGAGGCTGGGGGCCGGGGCGGCGGTGGTGGCGGCCGGGGTCGTCGGGGCGGCGGCGGGCGGCGCGTCGGAGCCGCCGAGGTCGACGAGGAGGAGGGCCGCGGTGACGACGAGCGCGGCGCCGGCGATCCCGGCGGCGTAGAGCAGCGGGGTCGCGCGCCGGCGCCTCCCGGGGGCGGGGCCGGCCGGCGCGGGCGCGGGCCGGGGTGCGGGTCCCTGCGGCGGGACCTTCCGGATCCGCATGGTCCGGTCGGCGGGCGCCTCCTCCGGGGCCCCGCCCCCGGCGGGTTCCCCCTCCGGCGCGTGCGCCCGGTCCCGTACGCCGTCCGGGGCCGGGTCCGGCGACGGCCGGGGCGCGGGTGCGGCCCCGCTTCCCGGCGGGGAGGGCCACGGGGACGGCGCGGGCGCCCGGCCGGGCTCGGGCGCCGCCCGGGGCCCGGCCGCCGACGGCCCGGCCGGTACGGCGCGTTCGCGCAGCGTCCGCTTCCAGGCGCGGTCCGCGTGCTCCCAGTGGGCGGTGAGGGGGCCGAGATCGGCACCGGTGACGTCGGAGAGGGCGACGACGGCGCTCCTGGGGACGGGCCCGCGGGCGTGCAGGTAGGCGTCCCAGTCGGCCCGGTCGTGGCCCGTGCGTTCGGCGACGGCGACGACACCGAGGCCGCTGCGGTCGATGACCAGCCGCAGGCGCTCCGTGAACGTCCGCACGTCCGGATCGAGTTCGTCGGACAGCGACTTCCACGCCGACATGTGCGCCCCCTTCTCCCCTGCCGTCCCGGACACCCGGAAAGGATGGCAGCTCCGGGGGCCGGGCGGGAGTCGTACCGGGGCGGCCGGATGTACCGGAATGGTCACCTCCGTGCCACAGCGGGCGGCCCGAACTTGCCCTGGCGTTGGCGCGTACATGACCCTTGATCACGACGGCGCCCGCCCTCCCACGGGGGAGAGGGCGGGCGTCGTCGCGTCCCGGGGCGGTCAGGTCACCGTCAGGTGGAGGATGTCCTCCAGGAACGGGATCCTGAGCCAGGGCTTCGGCTGCACCATGAGCGCGAGCAGCACGATCAGCGAGCCCATCACCCCGTACGTGATCATGTCGGTGAACCGCGAGCGGACCGCGAGCATGCCCACCGAGGGCAGTGCCCGGCGCAGCACCGCGCCCATCAGGAGCGCGGCGCCGACCATCATGGTCCCGACCCGGAAGGACTGCGCGAAGGAGTCCGTCCCCACCACGAGCAGCCCCACCGCCGCCGTCCCGAGCACCAGGAGCAGCGGCCACTGACGGGCCGGCGCCGGGGCGTCGCCCGCCGCCGCCCGGCCGCCGCCCTCGGGCCGGGCGGTGTCGGTGGTGACGGTCGGCGGCCGGCGCGAGCCCCGCACCCGGCGGACCTTCGACACCCGGCCGCGCGGCAGCTCCCGCGGGCCGTCGGGGGTCCCGGGGGCGGCCGGGCTCCCCGGCGTCACCTCAGAGCGCCGCGGCCGCGCGCTCCGCGGCCTCGACGACGTTCACGAGCAGCTGCGCGCGGGTCATCGGGCCCACGCCGCCGGGGTTCGGGGAGATCCAGCCGGCCACCTCGGCGACGTCCGGGTGGACGTCGCCGAGGATCTTGCCCTCGGCGTTGCGCGAGACGCCGACGTCGAGGACGGCCGCGCCCGGCTTCACGTCCTCCGGCTTGATCAGGTGCGGCACGCCGGCGGCGGCCACGATGATGTCGGCGTTCCGCAGGTGCGCCGAGAGGTCGCGGGTGCCGGTGTGGCACTGCGTCACGGTGGCGTTCTCGGAGCGGCGGGTGAGGATGAGCGGCATCGGGCGCCCGATGGTGACGCCGCGGCCGACGACGACGACCTCGGCGCCGTTGATCTCCACGCCGTGGGCGCGGAGCAGCGTGATGACGCCGTTCGGCGTGCAGGGCAGCGGGGCGGGCTCGTTGAGGACGAGCCGGCCGAGGTTGGTCGGGTGCAGGCCGTCGGCGTCCTTCGCCGGGTCCATCAGCTCCAGGATGCGGTTCTCGTCGATGCCCTTCGGCAGCGGCAGCTGGACGATGTAACCGGTGCACTCCGGGTCCTCGTTGAGCTCGCGGACGACCGCCTCGATCTCCTCCTGCGTGGCGGTCGCGGGGAGCTCGCGCTGGATGGAGGCGATGCCGACCTGCGCGCAGTCGCGGTGCTTGCCCGCCACGTACTTCTGGCTGGCGGCGTCGTCGCCGACCAGGACGGTACCGAGACCGGGCGTGACGCCCTTCTCCTTGAGGGCCGCCACACGGACGGTCAGGTCGGACTTGATCGCGGCCGCGGTGGCCTTGCCATCGAGAATCTGGGCGCTCATGGAGGACATCCTCGCGGATGACCCCCGCCTTCTCCCAATTCGCGGGCCCCCGGCCCCCGCCCGGGGTTCCGGCGGCGGCGCGCGGGACGGAACGGAGGGTTGCACTTGCACAACTCCGGGGCGTATCGACTGGACAACACCTCGGAGCTACGACGACGATGACCAGCGCAGTGCCGCGGAAAGTGCCGGGGGGAATCCGCTCACGTGCCGTGAAAGTTCCTCCGCGCGGGCCGCGTCGTCCCCGCACGAGAACATTCACGGAGGAACCCCCGATGAGCTTCGGCGACCCGAACAACCCCTACGGCCAGCAGCAGGGCCAGCAGCCGGGCTACGGCTACCCGCAGGCCCCGCAGGGCGTCCCGCAGCAGGGCGGCTACGGCTACCCGGCCGCCCCGCCGGTCTCGCCGTACGGCGCCTACCCGGGCGGCCCGGGCCAGATCCCGCAGTCGATGCCGGGGCTGCTCATGACGGCGCGGGTGTTCCTGTACCTGATCTCGGCGGTGCAGATCATCGCCGGCCTCGGCTACATCTACGTGGCGAGCATCGCCAGCGACGCCTCGGAGATCGCCTCCGACTACGGCAGCGACAACCCCTTCGAGGACCTCGGCAACGCGGCCGCGGGCATCTCGATCGTCCTCGCCCTCGTCTTCCTGGGCCTCGCCGCGCTCTCGATCACGCTCGGCGTCAAGTTCGGCCGCGGTGGCCAGGGCGTCCGGATCACCACCGTCGTCTACGGCGCGCTCGGCACCATCGTGGGCGCCATCGGTCTCTTCATCGGGCTCGACTCGGGCCTGGCCACGGCCGTGATCTTCCCGCTGATCTGGGTCGTCTTCGGCGTGATCATCACCCTCGCCCCGGTCGTCCCCAGCGGCACCGCCTGGTTCTCCCGCCCGCGCTACTGACACCCGCGGCGGTACGCGAAGGGGCCCGGTTCCGTACGGAACCGGGCCCCTTCGCGTACCCGCTACCTCCGCTTGAGCACCGCGAAGCCCTCCGAGCGGTGGACGACCTCGTACGCCGCCTCCGGGTGCAACTGCGAAGCCGTCACGACCGGGTCCGAGACCTGGCCCGACCAGCCGCGCAGGTCGAGCGCGAGGTAGTCGGGGGTGGCGCCCTTCGCGGTGCCGACCCAGTAGACCCGGTGGTCCGCGGTGAGGTGGGCGAGGAGCGGCACGTCCGCCTCCACGCCGGCGCCCTCGGGGATCGCCGCGACCGCCGCGCGGGCCTGCTCGACGCGGGCGTCGGCGCGGTACGTGCCGGGCTTCAGCAGCTCGCGCAGCGGCAGGTTCGCGGCGAGGGCGAGCGCGACGGCCGTGGCGGCCGCGACGGCGACCTTCCCGTACGCGGCGAGCCAGGGGCGCGGCGAGGTGCGCACCGCGCGGACGCCGTCGACCAGGGCCAGGAAGACGATCGGCATCAGGACCGCGCTGTAGTGCCAGTGCATGCCCCAGTGGTTGGCGTCCTGGGAGACGAAGCGCCAGCCCAGGGTGGGCAGGACGAGCAGCACCAGCGGGGAGCGCAGCGCGAGGAAACCGGTGATCGCGAGGAGGTAGAGGACCATCTCCCAGCGCTCGCCGGAGGTGAGGGCGCCGCTGACGATCTGGCCGAGGGAGGTCTCGGCGCCGGTGCCGGTCTTCTCGATCTTGGCCCAGTAGTCGTACTGGCCGAGCTTGCTGGCGGCGGGGATGAGGACCAGGACGGTGAGGGCGAAGAAGGCGACGCCGAAGCCGGCGAGGGCCGCGCCGAGCTTCTTCTGCCCCTTGACCGCGAGGACGACGCCGACCATGGCGACGGTGAGCCCCATGTCCTCCTTGACCAGGACGAGCGGCGCCGCCCAGGCCGCGGCGGCGGTCCAGCGGCCGAGGAGCAGCGCGCGGCAGACCAGGGCGAGCAGCGGGACGGCGAAGGCGATCTCGTGGAAGTCGGACTTCACGGCCTCCTGGAGGCCCCAGGAGAGTCCGTAGGCGACCGTGAGGGCGATGCCGGTGGCCCGGCTGCCGAGGACCTGCTGGGCGGTGCGGCCGACGACGACGGCGGAGGCGGCGAAGAGCGCGGCCTGCGCGAAGAGCAGGGAGACCGGTGAGGGCCAGATCCAGTAGAGCGGCGCGAGGAGCGCCGTCACCGGGCTGAAGTGGTCGCCGAGTATCGGGAAGCCGGGGCCCTTGATGTCGACGACGGGGACCTTGAACTCGGCGTAGGAGCGGACGGCCTGTCCGAAGATGCCGAGGTCCCAGGAGGGGGTGCGGAAGTGGTCGTACTGCACCCAGGAGTAGAGGAAGTACAGGGCGGTGAGGGCGACCGCGATCAGCGCGTACGGGAGGTACGGGACGGGTGCGGGGTCGGTGCCCTCGGCGGGCCGCTCGTCGGCGGGGTCCGCCGCGGGCTTGTTCAGTACGTCCAACACCACGTCTCCACTACTGCCGGCCGGCCCGGGGCCAGACCATTAGACCAGAGACGCCCCGCGGGGCCCTCCCTTGCCGGGAAGGCCCCGCGGGGGCCCGTCTCAGTGGGCGAAGTGGCGGGTGCCGGTGAGGTACATCGTCACGCCGGCCTTCTTCGCGGCCTCGACGACGAGCTCGTCGCGCATCGAGCCGCCGGGCTGGACGACCGCCTTCACGCCGGCCGCGGTGAGGATCTCCAGGCCGTCGGGGAAGGGGAAGAAGGCGTCGGAGGCGGCGTACGAGCCGCGCGCCCGCTCCGCGCCGGCGCGCTCGACGGCGAGCTTGGCGGAGTCGACGCGGTTGACCTGGCCCATGCCGACGCCGACGGAGGCGCCGTCCTTGGCGAGGAGGATGGCGTTGGACTTGACCGCGCGGCACGCCTTCCAGGCGAAGGCGAGCTCGGCCAGCTCCTCGGCGGAGAGGGCCTCGCCGGTGGCGAGGGTCCAGTGCGCCGGGTCGTCGCCCTCGGCCTGGAGGCGGTCGGTGACCTGGAGGAGGACACCGCCGTCGACGGCCTTGACCTCGACCTCGGCGACCGGGCCGCGCTCCGCGCGCAGGACGCGGATGTTCTTCTTCCTGGCGAGGACCTCGACCGCGCCGTCCTCGTAACCGGGGGCGACGACGACCTCGGTGAAGATCTCGGCGACCTGCTCGGCCATCTCGACGGAGACCGGGCGGTTGACGGCGATGACGCCGCCGAAGGCGGAGGCCGTGTCGCAGGCGTGGGCCTTGCGGTGGGCCTCGGCGACGTCGGCGCCGACCGCGATGCCGCACGGGTTGGCGTGCTTGATGATCGCGACGCAAGGCTCGTCGTGGTCGTAGGCGGCGCGGAGGGCGGCGTCGGTGTCCGTGTAGTTGTTGTAGGACATCTCCTTGCCGTGCAGCTGCTCGGCCTCGGCGAGGCCGCCCGTGCCGTCGACGTACAGCGCGGCGCCCTGGTGGGGGTTCTCGCCGTAGCGCAGGACGTTCTTGCGCGCGTAGGTGGCGCCCAGGAAGTCGGGGAAGCCGCTGTCGTCGGCGGCGGCGTAGTCGTCGGCGAACCAGGAGGCGACGGCCACGTCGTACGCGGCGGTGTGCTGGAAGGCCTCGCCGGCGAGCCGCTTGCGGGCGGTCAGGTCGAAGCCGCCGGCCTGCACGGCCGCGAGGACGTCGGCGTACCGCTCCGGGCTGGTGACGATGGCGACCGACGGGTGGTTCTTGGCGGCGGCGCGGACCATCGACGGGCCGCCGATGTCGATCTGCTCGACGCACTCGTCCGGGGTGGCGCCGGAGGCGACGGTCTCGCGGAACGGGTAGAGGTTCACGACGACCAGGTCGAAGGGCTCCACGCCCAGCTCGGCGAGCTGCTCGCGGTGCGACTCCAGGCGCAGGTCGGCGAGGATGCCGGCGTGCACGCGCGGGTGGAGGGTCTTGACCCGCCCGTCGAGGCACTCGGGGAAGCCGGTCAGCTCCTCGACCTTGGTGACCGGGACGCCGGCGGCGGCGATCTTCCCGGCGGTGGAGCCGGTGGAGACGAGCTCGACACCGGCCTCGTGCAGACCGCGGGCCAGCTCCTCCAGGCCGGTCTTGTCGTAGACGCTGACCAGCGCGCGGCGGATGGGCTTAACGGTGTCCGTGTTCACCGATCTGAACCTTTCGTCCCTCAATGCGGTAGCCGTGCCGGGCGAGGCGCCCCACGACGTCGACGAGCAGCGAGCGCTCGACTTCCTTGATGCGCTCGTGCAGAGCGGCTTCATCGTCCGCCTCCCGCACCTCGACCGCGCCCTGGGCGATGATCGGGCCGGTGTCGACGCCGTCGTCGACGAAGTGGACGGTGCACCCGGTGACCTTCACGCCGTGCGCGAGCGCGTCACGCACCCCGTGGGCACCGGGAAAACTGGGGAGGAGCGCCGGGTGGGTGTTGACGACCCGGCCGCCGAAGCGGGCGAGGAACTCCTTGCCGAGGATCTTCATGAACCCGGCGGAGACCACGAGGTCCGGCTCGTGGGCGGCGGTGGCCTCGGCCAGCGCCCGGTCCCACTCCTCGCGGCTCGCGTGGTCCTTCACCCGGCAGACGAAGGTGGGGATCCCGGCGCGCTCGGCCCGCTCCAGGCCCGCGATGGCGTCGCGGTCGGCGCCGACGGCGACGATCTCCGCGCCGTAGCCCTCGGGGTCGCCGGCGATGCCGTCGAGGAGGGCCTGGAGGTTGGTACCGGACCCGGAGACCAGAACGACAAGGCGGGCGGCAGCCACTGGGTCACTCTTTCCGTGGTGTTTGTGCGGTCCTACGAACGAATCGTGCCCGTCGATACGGGGAACCCTACGAACGGCTCGACCGTCAGCAACGATACCGGCACACCGGACGGCCCCCACGGGACGGGGGCGGGGCAGGGCGGTAGCGTCAGGGTCCGACGCCGGTGTGCCACCCGGTGCGACGACGGTCACGACGACAGAGGGAAGACGTCCAGCAGATGCCGGATCGCCAGTCCACGAACGACAACAACCCGTTCGCCCCGCCGCCCGAGGGCAAGCCCGACGAGCCGTGGCAGCCGCGCCGGCCCGAGGGCTCGGACGGCCCGGACGGCGAGGGCTCCGAACCGTCGTCGCCCGTGACGGGCTCGGCCGACGGGCGCTGGAGCCCGCGCCAGCCGGGCCGCTCGTCGGACGGCTTCGGGCGCGGCCCGGAGCGCCAGGGCGGCCAGGGCGGCGGCCCCGGCGGCCAGGGGCCGGAGCGGCCGGGGCTGCGCTGGGACCCCACCGACCCGGTCCAGCGGCGGGCCCGGTACGCGATCCTCGGCGGCATGTGGGCCTTCTTCTTCGCGATCTTCGACATCCCGGAGCTGGCCCTGCTGCTCGGCGCCCTGTCGCTGTACTGGGCGATCAGCTCGCTGCGCGCGAAGCCGAAGCCGGCGGCCGAGGTGTCGCCGGAATCACAGGACGCGTCCCAGCCCTCGGGACGGCCGGCCGCCGCCCCGGGCGCCCCGAACCCGGCCCGCTCGATGCGGACCGCGGCGATCAGCGGCCTGGTGGCCTCGTCCGTGGCCCTGGTGATCGTGGGCTTCGGCTTCACGATGCAGCTGGTCTACAAGGACTTCTACGAGTGCCGGGACGACGCCCTCACCCACGCGGGCGCGCTCGCCTGCAACGACCTGCTGCCCAAGCCGCTGCGGGACGGCTTCGGGGTGCGCGAGTAGCGCCCTCGCTCCCGCGCGTCCCCTCACCCCCGCTCCTCCGCCTCCGCCCCGGCCGTCCCCGACGGCCGGGGCGGAGGCGCGTCCGGCCCCGGCGGGGGCGTGGACCCCGGCGGGGACTTCGGTACGGGATCCGGCTTCGGTGCGGGATCCGGGGCGGGGGCCGGGGTGGGGGCCGAGACCGGAGCGGGGGCCGGGGCCGGCCGTGGGGCCGGCGGGCCCGGCGGCGGTGCGGTCTCCCAGGACGCGGGGAGGTAGTCGTACGGCTCGTAGCCCCCGTCGTCCAGCGGGAAGCCGAGGTCCAGGGGGTCGCGGAGCGGCGCCGCCGGGACCCCGGACGGGGCCCCGGCCAGGGCCGGCTCCGGCGCCGCGGAGGCCTTCGGGGGCTTCGGCGCCTTCGGGGGCTTGGGGGGCTTCGGGAGCCGGGGCCGCTTCACGCGCGGCACCCGGCGCCCCCAGGCCCGTACCGCCAGCGCCGTCGGCAGGCCGACGGCCACCCCCCACAGCACCGCGGCCGCGCCCGCCTGCCACCCGACCGGGCCGAAGGCGAGCAGCCGGCCCGAGCCGAGGGGGCCGCCCGCCGCACCGGCCAGGAGGGCGACCGCCGTCCCGAGGACCCAGGACGCGCCCAGCGCCGCGAGCGCCGTCTCCCGGGCCCGGCCGGTGCCGGTCGACCGGCCCGCCGAACGGCCCAGCGCCACCGCCGCGACCAGCGGCACGACCGCCGCGGCCCACTGCGGCCAGCCGCCGCGGCCGTCCGGCGGCACCGCCGCGAGCAGCGGGAAGGGCGGCACGGCGGGGTCGCCGGACAGGCCGAGCGGGGTCGCGAGCGCGCCGGTGCCGAGGGCGAAGCCGGGGCCGAGCCCGTAGGCCGCCGCCCAGACCGCCGCGTTCGGCAGCAGCGCGAGGACGAGCAGCGCCAGCGTCACCCGTCCGGACCATTCCCCCGCGAGTCCGTCGTAGGAGGCCCGGGCCGCGTCCGCGTGCCAGGCCAGCGCGACCCCGGCCGCCACCGCTCCGCCCGCCGTCAGCACCACCAGGCCGGTCGCCGCCCCGCGCAGCGCGGCGGCGGCCTCCTCCCGGCCCGGCAGGGGGCGGCCCAGCGCGGCCCGGACGCCGGCCCCGGCCGCGCCGACGACCACGACCGGCAGCCACAGCCCGGCGGTGACGAGGTCGGCGGGGAGTGCGCCGCTCTCGCTGTAGACCACGATCACGGCCGCGACCAGCAGGTATCCGCCGGAGACGGCGCCGAGGGTGCCCGCGGGCGAGGGCCGGGGCCGGGTCTCGTCGGCGGGGTCGAGGGTGGAGCGGGCGGTCCGGTGGAGCAGCCAGACCGGCAGGGCGGTCAGCAGCAGGGGGGTGATCCCCAGCGGCGCGGGCAGCCCGCCGAGCGTGTCGGTGCGCACGAGGTCGACGCCGTGCGCGAGCAGCCAGAGCCCGGCGGCGAGGTGGAGGGCGCCGCCGGCGCCGCCGTCGGGGAAGGGGGAGCTGATCCAGGCGGCGATCACCAGGACCGCGAGCGCGCCGAAGCCGAGCCCGGCGGCGACCCCGCCGCGGACGCAGGCGGTGGCGAACGCGGCGGAACGCCCGCCCTGGACCAGGGAGTGCTCGGTCAGGTGGGTCACGGGGCCATGCTGCCAACGACACGCGCTTTCGCGGCGTAACAGGCAAACATCCGTTGTGTCGCTCAAGATACGTTTATGTACTTTTCCGCCCAGAGGTGCTCTGCGGGAGGTCGACGCCGATGAGCCAGACGAGCCGGGGCGGCGACACCGCGCCCCCCTCCACCACCGGCGCGCTGCCGACGCCGAAGGAGCGGCGCCGGCTGCGCGAGGCGCTCTGCCTGAGCGAGGAGCAGGTCGCCGAGGCCATGGGCGTCACGAAGGCCACGGTGAAGGCCTGGGAGACCGGACGCTCCGCCCCCCGCGGCCGCAAGCGCGAGGCGTACGTGAAGCTGCTCTCCGGCGCGCCCGCCGCCCCGGAGGCGGACGGCCCCGCCCCCGCCGCTTCCCCCTCCCCCTCTTCCGACGCGGCCGCCGGGACGGCCCCGGTCCCGGGTACGGCCTCCGGCACGGCCCCGGTCCCCGGGACGGCCGGCGGCACGGCCCCCGGTGCGGCCGGCGCCTCGGGCGCGGCCCAGACCCCCGCCGCGAAGGGCGCCGCCCCGACCCCCGCCCCCACCGCCAACGTACGGCCCAGGGCCGCCGCCAAGCGGGCCGCCAAGCCGCCGCGGGCGCCCTCCCCCGCACCCGCGATCACCGCCTCCTCCCCCGGCCGGCGCGGTCCGTCCCGGCCCGGCGAGCGGCGCAGGACCGGACCGCCGGAGGCACCGGCCCCCGAGCCGGGAGCCGAAGGCGGGACGGGGCCCGATCCGGGACCCGGACCGCATCCGTCCGGGCTCACCCCCGAGCAGGCCTTCGACGCGCTCTACGCGCACGCGGCACCCGGCCTCGTCCACCAGGCCTATCTGCTGAGCGGGCGCCGCGCACTCTCCCGGGAGGCCGTCGAGCACGCCTTCCGGCACGCCTGGGAGCACTGGCCCGAGGTGGCCGTGGACGCCGACCCGGTCGGCTGGGTGCGGGCGGCGGCGTACGAGTACGCCCTCTCGCCCTGGCACCGGCTGCGCCGCGCCCACCGGCACCCCGACGATCCCCCCGCCGACGCCGGGCGGCGGGCCCTGCTCGGCGCACTGCTCGACCTGCCGGCGCCGTACCGCCGGACCGTCCTGCTCTACGACGGCCTCGGACTGGACCTTCCCGAGACGGCCGCCGAGACGGAGGCGAGCACCCCCGCCGCCGCCAACCGGCTGCTGTACGCGCACACGGCGATCGGCAGGGCGGTGCCGGAGCTGGCCGACCCCGAGGCGCTCCGCCACCGGCTGGGCGCGCTGGTCGGGGAGGCGCCGGCGGCGACGCTGCCGGGGGCCCTCACGGTCCGCGGCGGCAGCGAGCGGCGGGCCCGGCGGCTCACCCGGACGGTGGCCGGGGTGACGGCGGTCCTGATCGGCGTCACGGCGCTGACGGCGGCGACGGCCCCGACCCGTTACATCCCGGAGGTCGCGCCCGGGCAGACCGTGAACGGCGTCCCGGTGCGCGGCGGGCCGCAGAAGCTCGGCGTGGAGGACGTGGAGCTCCGCGACAGGCTGCGGTCCGGGCCGAACCCGGGCCCGGAGCGGCTGGTCCCGACCGCCGGGTAGCCCCGCCGGCCGCGGACGTGCGAGTGGGCCCCGCCCCTCCGGTCTCCCGGAGGGGCGGGGCCCACTCGCTTACGGCCTGTCAGGCGGTGCCGTGCGTCAGCCCGCGAGGATCGCGCGCGCCAGCTTGGCGGTCTCGGTGGGGGTCTTGCCGACCTTCACACCGGCGGCCTCCAGGGCCTCCTTCTTCGCCTGGGCGGTGCCGGAGGAGCCGGAGACGATGGCGCCGGCGTGGCCCATGGTCTTGCCCTCGGGCGCGGTGAAGCCCGCGACGTAGCCGACGACCGGCTTGGTGACGTTGGCCTTGATGAAGTCGGCCGCACGCTCCTCGGCGTCGCCGCCGATCTCGCCGATCATGACGATCAGGTCGGTGTCCGGGTCGGCCTCGAAGGCCGCCAGGGCGTCGATGTGCGTGGTGCCGATGACCGGGTCGCCACCGATGCCGACGGCGGAGGAGAAGCCGAGGTCACGGAGCTCGTACATCATCTGGTACGTCAGCGTGCCGGACTTCGAGACCAGGCCGATGCGGCCCGGCTTCGTGATGTCGCCCGGGATGATGCCGGCGTTCGACTGGCCCGGGGTGATGAGACCGGGGCAGTTCGGGCCGATGAGGCGGGTCTTGCCGCCCTTCTCCACGGCGTACGCGTAGAACGCGGCGGAGTCGTGGACGGCGATGCCCTCGGTGATGACGACGGCGAGGGGGATCTCGGCGTCGATCGCCTCGACGACGGCGGCCTTGGCGAAGGCCGGCGGGACGAAGAGGACCGAGACGTTGGCGCCGGTCTCCTTCATCGCCTCGGCGACGGTGCCGAAGACCGGGACCTCGGTGCCGTCGAAGTCGACGACGGTGCCGGCCTTGCGCGGGTTCACGCCGCCGACGATGTTGGTGCCGTCACCCAGCATGAGCTTGGTGTGCTTCATGCCCGTGGCACCGGTCATGCCCTGGACGATGACCTTGCTGTCCTTGTTGAGGAAGATAGCCATGGCTGTTTAGTCCCTCTTCCCTTACTTCGCGGCCGCGAGCTCGGCGGCCTTGTCGGCCGCGCCGTCCATGGTGTCCACGCGCTGCACGAGCGGGTGGTTGGCGTCCGACAGGATCTTGCGACCCAGCTCCGCGTTGTTGCCGTCGAGGCGCACGACCAGCGGCTTGGTGACTTCCTCGCCCTTCGAGGCGAGGAGCTCCAGGGCCTGCACGATGCCGTTGGCGACCTCGTCACAGGCGGTGATGCCGCCGAAGACGTTGACGAAGACGGACTTGACGTCCGCGTCGCCGAGGATGATCTCCAGGCCGTTCGCCATGACCTCGGCGGAGGCGCCGCCGCCGATGTCGAGGAAGTTGGCCGGCTTCACGCCGCCGTGGTTCTCACCGGCGTACGCGACGACGTCCAGGGTCGACATGACCAGGCCGGCGCCGTTGCCGATGATGCCGACGGAGCCGTCGAGCTTGACGTAGTTGAGGCCCTTGGCCTTGGCGGCGGCCTCCAGCGGGTTGGCCGCGGCCTTGTCCTCCAGGGCCTCGTGCTCCGGCTGGCGGAAGTCGGCGTTCTCGTCGAGCGAGACCTTGCCGTCGAGGGCCAGGATGCGGCCGTCCTTGGTCTTCACCAGCGGGTTGACCTCGACGAGGAGGGCGTCCTCGGCGACGAAGGTGTCCCACAGGGTGACCAGGACCTCGGCGACGCCCTCGGCGACCTCGGCCGGGAACTTCGCCTGGGCGACGATCTCGCGGGCCTTCTCCAGGGTGACGCCGTCGTTGGCGTTGACCGGGACCTTCGCGAGGGCCTCGGGGGTCTTCTCCGCGACCTCCTCGATGTCCATGCCGCCCTGCACCGAGGCCATGGCCAGGAAGGTGCGGTTGGTGCGGTCGAGCAGGTACGAGACGTAGTACTCCGCCTCGATCTCCGGGGACAGCTCGGCGATCATCACCTTGTGGACCGTGTGGCCCTTGATGTCCATGCCCAGGATGTCCGTCGCGCGGGCGACGGCCTCGTCCGGGGTGGCCGCCAGCTTGACGCCGCCGGCCTTGCCGCGGCCGCCGACCTTCACCTGCGCCTTGACGACCGACTTGCCGCCCAGACGCTCGGTGGCCTCGCGCGCCGCCTCAGGCGTGTCGATGACTTCACCGGCCAGCACCGGTACACCGTGCTTGGCGAAGAGGTCCCTCGCCTGGTACTCGAACAGGTCCACGCGCGTCCCTTTTCTAGATGATCGCGGTTCGTTGTCTGCGTGGGCGTGCCGCGGAGGGCAACGTGACTGCGCTGTCACTAGGGAGGCGTACACGGTGTCCGTGGACGCGGCATGTCCGTCTCGCAGGTTATCCCCGTGGGACGTGGGTCCCTAAATCGCAGATCCCCGAGGAGCGGTGATACGGGTCACAGAACGTAGGGACGGATGGGCTGTCCGTGGGCGTCCGGCCGCCCTCCTCGCGGCCCCACGGGGCAGGCGGGGAGCGGGCTTTGCGCCCCTCACGCCACGCCGGTGCGCCGGGTGAGGGGCGCCTCGCGCCGGGTGTGATATGGACCTCAGTCCACACGCGGGCGGCCGTCCGGGTGGCCCGGCGACGACGGATTCCGCACGGCCGCCCGGACGGCGCTCAGGCGGTGGCGGGGACCGGCGGCGGCCGCTTCTCCAGGGCCGCGGCCATCACCTCCGGGAAGAGGTCGGGGGTGCAGGCGAAGGCGGGCACCCCGAGCGCGGCGAGCGCGGCGGCGTGCTCGCGGTCGTGGGCGGGGGCGCCCTCGTCGGAGAGGGCGAGCAGGGCGACGAACTCCACGCCGGACGCCTTCATCGCGGCGACCCGCTTCAGCATGCCGCCCCTGATCCCCCCCTCGTACAGGTCGCTGATCAGGACGACGACGGTGTCGGCGGGGCGGGTGATCCGCGACTGGCAGTAGCCGAGCGCCCGGTCGATGTCGGTGCCGCCGCCCAGCCGGGTGCCGAAGAGGACGTCGACGGGGTCGTCGAGCGCGTCCGTGAGGTCGACGACGGAGGTGTCGAAGACGACGAGCCGGGTCGCGACGGCCCGGAGGGAGGCGAGGACCGCGCCGAAGACGGAGGCGTACACGAGGGAGGCGGCCATCGAACCGGACTGGTCGACGCAGAGGACGACCTCCTTGCGGACTCCCCGGGAGGCGCGGCCGTGGCCGATCAGCCGCTCGGGGACCACCGTGCGGTGCTCGGGCAGGTAGTGCCGGAGGTTGGCCCTGAGGGTGCGGTCCCAGTCGATGTCCCGGTGGCGGGGGCGCGTGGTCCGGGCGGAGCGGTCGAGGGCGCCGGCGACGGTCGCCCGGGTACGGGACGCGAGCCGGGCCTCCAGGTCGGCGACCACCTTGCGGACGACGGCCCGGGCGGTCTCTCGGGTCGTCTCCGGCAGCGCCTTGTTCAGCGACAGCAGCGTGGCGGCCAGGTGCACGTCGGGCTCGACGGCCGCCAGCGTCTCGGGCTCCAGGAGCAGGGCGGCGAGATCGAGCCGGTCGATGGCGTCGCGCTGCATGACCCGCACGACGGAGGCGGGGAAGTAGGCGCGGATGTCGCCGAGCCAGCGGGCGACGGACGGCGCGGAGCCGCCGAGGCCGCCCCTGCGGTCGCCGCCGCCGTCCCGGCTGTCGTAGAGGGCGGCGAGGGCGGCGTCCATGGAGGCGTCGGTGCCGCTCAGGGCGCGGCCGGTGCCGTCCCCCGGGCCGCCGCCGAGGACGAGACGCCACCGCCGGAGCCGCTCGTCGGCGGAGGGACCGGGGGTGCCGGATTCGGCGGGGCCGGGGCCGGTGGAGCCCGGGCCGGCGGATTCGGCGGGGCCGGGGCCGGCGGAGCGGACGGGGCCGGAGGCGGCCGGGGCGTTCGGGGCGCTCATGCGGGGGCCTCCTGGCCGAGGACGAGGTGGAGCAGGGGGAGGACCGCGTCGGCCCGCGCCCCGTCGAGGGCGTCGGCGAAGCCGGGGACCGGGGCGGCGGAGCCGGGGGCGGCGGCCCCGGGCCCGCGGGCGACGAGCTCGCCGAGGGCGCGGCGGACCCCCGGCTCGTAGCCGCCGAAGGTGCGCCGCAGCAGCGGCAGGACGTCGGTGAAGGCCTCGGCGGGCACCCGGGCGAGCCAGTCGTCGAGGAGGGAGAGGAGCCGCTCGTCGTGGACGAGGAGCAGTCCGCCGCCGGTGCCGCCGACGAAGCCCTCGGTCCAGGCGGCCGCGTCGGCGGCCGGCGCCCCCGGCGACAGCGCGAGCCCCATGAGCCGCGCGGTCTCCTCCCCGCCGTTCCACCCCTCGTCCACGAGCAGGCGCGCCGCCCTGCCCCGCACCTCGCCGGCCACCCGCTCCCCGCCCGCGAGCCGCCGCAGCACACCGGCCCAGCGGTCGGGGAGTCCGACGGGACCCGGGAGCGGGTCCGCCTCCGGGGTCGGGTCCGGGGTCCGGGGGCCCAGGAGGCCGATCGCGGTGTGGACGGTCTCCAGGCGGGCGCGCATGCGGGCGGCGGCGTCGGGGTCGAGGTGGGCGCAGGCGGGCGGGAGGCCCACGCAGATCCGCTCGGCGAGGCCGGCGGCGACGTCCGCGAGGGCCCCGGTGTCGGTGCCCCGCACGTCCCCGTACCGCAGCGAGCGGGCCAGGGCGGGCAGCGCGTCGGCGAGGTGGGCGACGTCGGTGTCGAGCGCGGCCCGGTCGGCGAGGGCGCCCAGGACGGCGGGCAGGGCGTCGCCGAGGCCGCCGAGGAGGCAGCGCTCGGCGAGGGCGGTGATCTCGCCGAGGGAGTCCGCGGCGCGGGCGTGCGACGCGGCCCGGGCGGTGGCGGCGGCCTCGACGGTGGTGCCCCAGACGCCGGCCTCGGCGACCCGGACGTGGAGCTCGGGCTGCCAGCGCAGCCGCCAGGACTCGCGGAAGGTGCCGGTGCCGGCACGGCCCGCGGCGGGCTCGCCCCAGTCGACGCCGAGGAGCCGGAGCCGGTGCAGGAGGCGGCTGCGGGCGGCGTCGGTCTCCCCGCGCAGGTCGAGGTCGAGCTCGCGCTCCTCGGCGCAGGGCTTGAGCCGGAGGCTCCGCTGGAGGCGGTCGAGGTCGCGCTGGAGCGGGACGGCCGGCGCGGCGGCGGGGACCTCGCCGAGGACGTCGCCGACGACGAGCCGGTCCCGGACGAGGGCGAGCGGCACGTCGGAGCCGTCGCAGAGGACGGCCCGGACGGCATCGGTGGTCTCGTCCAGGCCGGGGCGGGGGCGGCCGCGCAGGGCGGCGAGTCCCTCCGCGAGGCGGACGGCCTCGATGACGTGGGCCGGGGAGACGGGGTGGCCGGCCCCGCGGAGCAGTCCGGCGACCTCGGTCATCCACCGCTCGACGGGCCGGTCGGGGGCGGAGTGGAGGTGCGCGTACCAGCCGGGCGACTCGATACCGGCGCCGTATCCGGAGCGGCGGGCGAGCCGCCGGTGGGTCCAGGGGACCCAGGTCAGTTCGGTCTTCACCCGGGGCAGGCCCCTGAGCAGGGCGCGGTCGGCGGTGACGGTGGTCCGCCGGGCGAGCGCGGGCACGTGCCAGGCGCCGCAGACGACGGCGACGGCGTCCCCGAACTCCTTGCGGGCCTCCCGCAGCCGCAGCCGCATGTGGGCCTCGCGGACCGCGTCGCGCGGGTGGCCGCCGTCGCCGTGGCGCTCGCGCAGGGCGGCCATGGCGTCGGCGAGCGCGTCGAAGACGGCGAGGGGGTCGAAGACGGCGAGGGGGTCGCGGGCGTCCGGCGGATCGGGGGGAGCGTGGGAACCGGGGGGCGCCGCGGCGCCGCGGAGTTCGACGACGTCCTCCCACCACCGCTCGGGGTCCTCGTGCCCGGCGGCCCGGGCGAGTTCGGCGAGGGGGTCGATCCGGGCGCCGCCGTCGAACTCGTCCTCGTCGCCGGCCTCGCCCCAGCTGGGGTCGGCCGCGGCGAGGGTGTGGGCGGCGGGCAGGTCGACGAAGCGGACCGGTACGCCCCGGTCGACGGCCCAGCGGAGGGCGGCCCACTCGGGCGAGAAGGCGGCGAAGGGCCAGAAGGCGGCCCGGCCGGGGTCGTCGACGGCGTGGGCGAGGAGGGCGACGGGCGGCCGCAGCCCCGGGTCGGCGGCGAGGGCGACCAGGCCGTCGGCCTCGGCGGGTCCCTCGATCAGCACCGCGTCGGGGCGGGTCGCCTCCAGCGCGGCGAGCACCCCGCGCGCGGAGCCGGGTCCGTGGTGGCGCACGCCGAGCAGCAGGGGACCGGGCCGGCGCCCCCGGTGGTCCGCGGGGGCGGGTGCCGTGGCGAGGGCCGTCATGCGCTCACCTCGCGGCAGGCGCGGTAGAGGTCCTTCCAGCCGTCCCGTTCCCTGACCACCGTCTCCAGGTACTCCTGCCAGACGACGCGGTCGGCGGCCGGGTCGCGGACGACGGCGCCGAGGATTCCGGCGGCGAGGTCCGAGGGGCGGAGCACGCCGTCCCCGAAGTGGGCGGCGAGCGCGAGGCCGCCGGTGACGACGGAGATGGCCTCGGCGGTGGAGAGCGTCCCCGAGGGGGACTTGAGCCGGGTGCGGCCGTCGGCGGTGACGCCGTCGCGCAGTTCCCGGAAGACGGTGACGACCCGTCGGATCTCCTCGACGCCCCCGGGGAGGGAGGGCAGTTCGAGGGAGCGGCCGAGCTGGTCGACCCGGCGGGCGACGATGTCGACCTCGTCCTCGGCGGTGGCGGGCAGCGGCAGCACCACCGTGTTGAAGCGGCGCCGGAGCGCGCTGGAGAGCTCGTTGACCCCCCGGTCGCGGTCGTTGGCGGTGGCGATCAGGTTGAAGCCGGGGACGGCCTGGACCTCCTCGCCGAGTTCGGGGACGGGCAGGGTCTTCTCGGACAGGATCGTGATGAGGGTGTCCTGCACGTCGGCGGGGATGCGGGTGAGCTCCTCGACGCGGGCGGTGGCGCCCCGGTCCATGGCGCGCATGACGGGGCTGGGGACGAGCGCGGCGCGGCTGGGGCCCTCGGCGAGCAGCCGGGCGTAGTTCCACCCGTACCGGACGGCTTCCTCGGGGGTGCCGGCGGTGCCCTGGACGAGGAGGGTGGAGTCGCCGCTGACGGCGGCGGCGAGGTGCTCGGAGACCCAGGTCTTGGCGGTGCCGGGGACGCCCAGGAGGAGCAGGGCCCGGTCGGTGGCGAGCGTGGTGACGGCGACCTCGACGATGCGGCGGGGCCCGACGTACTTGGGCGTGATCACGGTGCCGCCGGGGAGCGTGCCGCCGAGGAGGTAGGTGGCGACGGCCCGGGGCGAGAGGCGCCAGCGGGCCGGCCGGGGGTGGTCGTCGGCGGCGGCGAGCGCGGCGAGTTCGTGGGCGAAGGCGTGCTCGGCGTGGGGCCGGAGGGCCTCGGCGGCGGGCTCGGCCCGGCCCGGGCCGGTGTCCGTCACGGCACCGGCGCCGGGCTGCGGGATGGTTTCGGGCACGGTCATGGATCCCCCTCCAGATCGTTCGACCTGTTGTGCGATCCACGGTGCACCACGCCACTGACAATCGGCCGTCACCGCGTGCCGGGACGGTCGGGGTGCCCGAAGGGGCGTGCGGGGAGCGTCAGTTGAAGACCGGGGAGACGGCGACGCAGCCGCCGGCCATGGCCTGCTCGCCCTTGGCCTCCTTGATGACCTTGCCCTCGAAGACGACCTTGCAGACGAGGTCGGCGGGCTTGGTGGAGACCGGCATGACGGCGGGCGGCATGATGCCGTGCAGCTTCACGGTCCTGCTCCACGGCGCGGTGGGCTTCTTCTCGCTCTCGACCTGCGGCTGCATCGCGGTGCCGTCGCCCGCGTGGTAGTCGATGGACACCAGGTCGGTGCCGGTGACCTCGTAGGTCACCTCGTAGCTCTCGGCGACGGCCTTGTCGACCTGGTCGGCGGCCTTGTCGGCAGCCTCGGAACAGGCGCCGAGCCCGAACGCGAGGCCGGTGACGGCGAGGGCCGAGACGGCGGTGCGGACGGTGCGGTTCATGGTGGTACTCCCCCTGCACGGTGGTGCGGACGTAAGGTCGCGCGCTGGTTCGCGCGAGCTCGCACAGCACCGTAAAGGACCGGTAAAACCGAGACGTCGCCGGGGTCGGCCGAGGAGAGCGTACCCGCAGGTCAAGTGCGTTGTCAGTGGCGGAGAATACCGTCAGGTGCATGGATGCCATGGGGGTGCGCGGGACGGTCGGCCGGGGGCGGGCGCCGGAGCCCGGCGAGGCCTCGCGCGAAGCGGGGGGCGGACCCGGCGCGGCCGGGCCGCGGAGCGGCGCGGGCGGCTCCGGCGGAGCCGGGGGGACTCCGGGGCGCGCCGGAGGCGCGGGACCGGCCGCGCCGGCCGATCCGGTGGCCGCCCGCCGGCGGGCGGAGCGCCGCGCGGCCCGCGTGACGGCGGGCGCGGAGGAGCTGGAGCGGCGGCTCGCGGACCTGGTGCGCGGCGGGCTCGCCGCGGCCGGGCAGCGGGGATACGGCCTGTGGGAGGAGACCGCGGCCCGCATGGTCGACGCGCAGGCGCCGGGCCTCGCGGGCCGGGTGCGCGAGCTCGGCGCGATCCCGGGTTCGGGTCCCGGCTGGCCGGTGCGGCTCCTGGAGGAGTGCGCGCTCACCCATCTCCTGGACCGGGCCTGGCTGGCCGCCGACCGGCTGCCCGCCCCGCTGGCGGCGACGGTGCGGACCCGGATCGGTCTGCCCTCCTCCCCCGGCGGCACGCCGGTGCGGGACCGCTGGCTGGTCCTCGCCCGATACGACACGGGGGACGGCCGGCTGACGACCCGTCGCACCTGGCTGTACGGCGAGGAGAGCGGCCGCACCGCGCTGCTGCTCTCCTTCGGCGCGGCGGGCCGCGCGCCCGCCCTGGCGCTGCCGGTCGGCGCGGTGCTGGACGGCGAGCTGACCCCGCACGCGGGCTCCGGGCGGCTGCGCGCGGAGCCGGGCGAGCCGCTGGTCCCGGTCGCCGGCCGTGGCGCGCCGCCGCCGGGCGGCCCGGTGGGCGCGGCGCTGGACGCCTACGGGCGGGCGCTGCGGGAGGACCCGTGGCTGGAGTCCTGGCCGGTGACGCTCGCCCGCGTGGTGCCCGCGCGGGCGGAGTACGGCTGGCAGCTCGCCGACGCCGACGGGCGCGAGGCGCTGCCGCTGACCGGCGGGGACCGTTCCCGCCCCGGCCCGTGGCGGCTGCTCGCGCTCTCGGGCGGCGCCCCCCTCACCGTCTTCGGCGAGTGCGGCCACCGGGGCTTCACCCCCCTCGCCGCCTGGTCCCCCGACGCCCCGGGGGAGACGGTCCCGCTGCCGTGAGACCCCGCGGCGGGTCCCGGCGCGGGGCACCGCCGTGGCACCCCGCCGTCTTCCCTTCCCGTCCGACGACCCGCGCCCGCGGCCCGGAACGCGCCCGAGGAGTCCCCGTGCAGACGACAGAACCGCAGACCGAAGCCGCCCGTTCCACCGGGGCGGAGCCCGCGCCCGGAGCGGCCCCCGGCGCGCCCGGCTGGGAGGAGCTGGTGGCGTCGGCGCTGCTCGGGACCGACCGGCGGCCGCCCGCGGGGACGCCGCGGGGGCCCGCCGCCGCCGGGGCGCTCCTCGACGCCGCCGCGCGGCGGACGCTGCGGCGGCGCGCGGGGCTGCGGCCCGGGCCCGCCGCCGTACCGCCCGCGCCGGCGCCGGACGATCCGCGGCCCGCGCTGCCCGAGGCGGCCCGGCGGCGGCTCGGCCTGCTGCTGGCCGGACGGGCGGCGCCCGCGCCGCCGGGGGGCCGCCGGGGCGTCGTTCCGGACCTCGCCGAGCTGCTGCCCCAGTGGCTGGCGATGGCGGACGAGCGGGGCTACCGGGCGCCGCACGCGGCGCTGCCGGCGCTGCTCGACGCGGCCAGGGCCCGGACCGATCTGCGGCCGCGGGCGCTGGCCCTCGCCGGGCCGCGCGGGCTGTGGCTGGCCGGGTTCAACCCGGACTGGCGGTTCGCGCTGCGCGGCCGCGCGGGCGGGGCCCTGCCGGATCCCGGGGACGCCGCGGCGGTGCGGGAGCTGTGGGAGGAGGGCCTGTTCGCCGAGCGGGTCGCGCTGCTCGGGGCCGTACGGGCGTGGGATCCGGCGGCCGGACGGGCGCTGCTCGCGGGCGGCTGGGCCGGGGAGCGGGCCGAGGACCGGCTGATGTTCCTGGACTCGCTGCGGTCCGGCCTGTCGGCGGCGGACGAGGAGTTCCTGGAGGAGGCGCTCGCCGACCGCAGCCGCAATGTCCGCGCGACCGCCGCCGAACTGCTCTCCGCGCTGCCGGGCTCGGCGCTGGCGGGCCGGATGGCGGCCCGGGCGGTCAGCTGCGTGGGGCCGGACCGGACGGCGGCCGAGCCGACGATCGCCGTGGAGGCGCCGCACGAGTGCGACGAGGGGATGCGGCGGGACGGCATCGTGGCGGTGCCCCCGTCGGGGCGGGGCGAGCGGTCCTGGTGGCTGGGGCAGCTGGTGGAGTCGGCGTCGCTGTCCTGCTGGCCGGACCGGTTCGGCGGGCGGACGCCGGAGGAGATCGTGGCGCTGCCGGTCGCCGACGACTGGCGGACGGAGCTGCACGCGGCCTGGTGCCGGGCGGCGGTGCGGCAGCGGGACGCGGTCTGGTCGCGGGCGCTGCTCGGCGCCCCGTCGGTGCCTCCGGCGACCGGGCCCGGCACCTCCTCGCTGGCCGAGCGGGCGCAGCTGCTGTCGACGCTCGGCGTGCGGGAGCGGGCCGGGTGGGTGGCGGCCTTCGTGGCGGCGCACGGCCTGTCGGAGGCGTTCCAGCTGCTCGGGGTCTGCGCGGTGCCGTGGGCGGAACCGCTGGGCGAGGCGGTGATCGACGCCCTGGACACCGCCCGGGACGCGGGCAGCTATCCGTGGAGCTTCAGCGGGGTGATGGGGCTGGCGGAGCGGTGTCTCTCCCCTTCCGCCGCCCGGCGCCTGGAGGCGCTGGCGGCCGCGGCGCCGGAGGCGGAGGACGCCGCGCCGGGCGCGGGCGCGTACTGGTCCGAGGCGTTCCGGCGCCTGGTGGCCACGCTCGACCTGCGCGCCCTGATGCGCGCCGAGCTGGACGGCGCCCCGCCCGCGGCGGTGTGAGGGCGACCGCCGGGGCACGCGGGGCGGGCGCGCGGACCGGGTGTACGGGACCGGCGTACGGACCAGGCACACGAACCGGTGCACGGACCGGGTGTGCGCACCCGGGTATGCGGACCGGAGGCGCGGACCGGAGGCGCGGACCGGAGGTACGGACCGGAGGTACGGACCCGGTGTACGCCGACGGCCGGGAGCCCGTCGGAGGGGCTCCCGGCCGTCGGCGCGGGCGGGTGTCGGGGGTGTCAGGCGGCCACGCGGACGTTCGCGTTCACCCAGTCGACGATCGACGCGGTCGTGGCGCCCGGCGTGAAGATCGCCGCGACGCCCTTCTCCTTGAGCGGCGGGATGTCGGCGTCGGGGATGATGCCGCCGCCGAAGACCTTGATGTCCTCCGCGTCGCGCTCCTTGAGCAGCTCGATGACCTTGACGAAGAGCGTGTTGTGCGCGCCCGAGAGGATCGACAGGCCGATGGCGTCGGCGTCCTCCTGGATCGCGGTGTCGACGATCTGCTCCGGCGTCTGGTGGAGCCCGGTGTAGATCACCTCCATGCCGGCGTCGCGCAGGGCACGCGCGATCACCTTGGCCCCGCGATCGTGGCCGTCGAGACCCGGCTTGGCGACCACGACGCGAATCGGACCGGTCACACCCATCACTGCCTCCACATGCGACCCCCGCGCGTCTGTGCCGGGGAGGTGAACGAACGTTATCTACAGCATCCCGCAACGGGCCGTTTCGCGGTGCCCGGCGAGGGGGAAATCACACGTGGGACACGTTCGTTCCGTGGCCTGCCCCGCTCCGGGCCCTCCTCCTGGGCCCTCCCAGCCGCCCGCGGGGCCGGTCGCGAAAGGAGCCGCGACGCCGGTCGCCGGGGTCCCGTGCCGCCGTCCGTGCGGCGCGGGACCCCGGCGCCCCGGCGTTCCGCCCGGCCCCATGTGCCGCACGGGAGGTCGGCGATGGAGCTTGCCAAGGTGACCGCCCTGCTGAGGGCGACCACGCTGGAGGCCGCGATCCTCACCGGCCGCCTCGTCCTCTATCCGTCCGGGCTCGTCGCCGTCCGCGCGGGCGGGCCGGCCCCCGACGACGGCTCCCCCGGCGGGCCCGTCCCCGTCGTGGCCGGGGCGGGCCGCCCGGTCGTGCTGCTGCACGGCTTCGCCGACAACCACTCCGTCTTCCTCCTGCTGCGCCGCGCGCTCGCCCGGCACGGCCGGGCGCACGTCGAGGCGCTCGACTACTCCCCGCTCACCTGGGACCTGCGGACCGCGGCCGAGGCGCTGGGGCGGCGGATCGAGCGGATCGCGGACCGCACCGGCCGGGCAGAGGTGGACCTCGTGGGCCACAGCCTGGGCGGGCTGGTCGCCCGTTATTACGTGCAGCGGCTGGGCGGTGACGCACGGGTGCGGACGCTGGTCACGCTCGGCACGCCGCACGCGGGCACGACCGTCGCGCGTCTCGCCGACGCGCACCCGCTGGTGCGGCAGATGCGCCCCGGGTCGGAGGTGCTGCGGGAGCTGGCCGCTCCGGCACCGGGCTGCCGGACCCGTTTCGTGAGCTTCTGGAGCGACCTGGACCAGATCATGGTGCCGGTGGAGACGGCCCGCCTCGACCACCCCGACCTCCTGGTGCACGACGTGCGGGTGAGCGGCATCGGCCACCTCGCGCTGCCGGTCCACCCGACGGTGACCGCCGGGATCCTGGAGGCCCTCGATGGCGGCGGGGCGGAGGAGGCGACGGGCGAGGGGGCGGCCTCGGTGGCCTGATGTCACACCGGCGCGCCGACACCCCCGACGCCGTTCTTCGAACGTTCCTCGAACACAAGGCCAAGGCTCTGTGCGTGAGCTGCCGAAACACGGCCGATTGCCCGTTTCCTGCACCCGCCGGCCCCCCGGAAGATTGTCGGTCCCGCATACCGCCGGGTACAGTCGCGCCACTGCTTCCCCCCGGGACACCCCCTGTCGGGCCCGCCCCGGACTGGTCCTGCTGCCGAGGCGAGAGAGACGTTGGTGAACGACCAGCACCCCCACGCCGGGTACGCCGGAGACGGCGCCCACACCCTCGGCGGCTTCGCCACCGATCCGCTCTTCGGATCGTGGTCGGACGCCGGGCAGACCGGCCACAGCGGCCAGTGGGACCTCGGCCAGTACGCCGCCACCGGTACGTACGACACGACCGGCGCGTACGAGACGGGAGCCTGGACCACCGCCCCGGGAGGCCACGACACGACCGGCGGGTGGGACGCCACCGGCCAGTGGACGGCGGCGACCGCCACCGTCACGGAGGCCTCCCCGGCGGGCGTGGCGTACGGACAGCACGAGCAGCAGTACGACACGACCGGCCAGTGGGACGCCTCCGCCTGGACCGAGGCCCAGCACACCGGGCAGTACGAGACCCTCCACTCCGGCGGCTACGCGGCGCAGGGCGCCTACGGCCACGAGGCCTACGACGTGACCGGCCAGTGGGCGGCCCCCGTCTTCGCGACCGACACCGGCGCCTACGACGCCACCGCCTGGAACCAGGCCTCCGAGCCGGCCGAGCCGGTCCTCCCCCACCAGTACACCCCCCCGGCCGAACGCGTCGACGCGACCGCCGAGTTCGCCTACGCCTACGAGCCGGAGCCGGAAGCGGCCTACGGGACGGGCGGGTTCGACACCGGGGCGTACACGGCGGACGGGACGTACGGGACCGAGGAGTTCGGGACCGACACCGGGTCCCACGGGACCGAACCGGCCGCCCACGACACCGCCCCGGACGAGCTCGACCTCGGCCCCGACGCCGAGCTCGACCCCGACGGCGCCGAGGTCCCCGCGCCCGCCGCCGAGGTCCGTACCGACGCCGCCCCGGGCCGGTCCGCGCGCCGCTCCTCCGGCGGCAGCCGCGCCCGGCGCCGCACCCCCGCCAAGCGCTCCGCCCTGCTGACCGTCGCCGTCCCCTCCGCCTGCGTCATGGGCGTCGCGGGCATCGCGGCAGCCTCCGTCGGCGGGCTCACCGACGCCGGCACCGAGGCCCCGAAGCAGCGGGACACCACGGCGCTCGCCGCCGCGGACCCGGCCGCCGTGAAGCAGGTCCCCGCCAACACCGCGCTCGACACCCAGCTCAGCGCCCTGGACGCCGACGTCCGCGACTTCGGCGACCGCGCCAGCCGCACCCAGGAGCGCATCGACCTCAAGGCCCGCCAGGCCGCCGACAAGAAGAAGCGCGAGGAGGAGGCCGCCCGCCGCGAGGCGATGCGCCCCAAGTTCGCGCTCCCGGTGAAGCTGCACCAGCTCAGCGCCCGCTTCGGCCAGTCCGGCATCAACTGGATGTCGGTGCACACCGGCATCGACTTCCCCGTGATGACCGGCACGCCCGTGATGGCCGCGACCGACGGCACCGTGCGCACCCAGCTCAACTACGCCTACGGCAACATGGTCATCGTGACCGCCCCGGACGGCACCGAGACCTGGTACTGCCACCTGAGCAGCGCCAAGATCCGCTCCGGCAAGGTCAAGGCCGGCGAGGTCATCGCCTACTCCGGCGACTCCGGCAACTCCACCGGCCCGCACCTCCACTTCGAGGTCCGGCCGAACGGCGGCTCCGCCATCGACCCGGTCGCCTGGTTCCGCACCAAGGGCCTCGACCCCACGAGCTGAACCCGCCGCGGCGCACGCACGGAGAGGGGCCCTGTCCGACGGACCGGGCCCCTCGCCGTGTGCCGTGCCGCTACAGCTTCTCGACCGGCGCGTACCGCAGCAGCAGCCGCTTCGGCTTCTCGCCGCCGAAGTCGATCGTCGCCTGGGCGTCGGAGCCCGCGCCCGCCACCGCGAGGACCGTGCCGAGGCCGAACTGGTCGTGGGTGACCCGGTCGCCGACGGCCAGCGAGACCACCGGCTTCTCCGAACCGCCGGCCCGGCGCGTCGCGAAACCGGACGGGCCGGAGCGGGCCCGCGACGAGGAGAGCGAGGACGACAGCGAGGAGGCGATGCCGGAGGTCGGCCCCGCCGGCTTCGCCACCGGCCCGGTCCGCTTCCACTCCAGGTAGGCGGGCGGGATCTCCTCCAGGAAGCGGGAGGCCGGGTTGTACGAGGGCTGGCCCCAGGCGCTGCGCATCGACGAGCGGGTCAGGTAGAGCCGCTCGCGCGCGCGCGTGATGCCCACGTACGCCAGGCGCCGCTCCTCCTCCAGCTCCTTGGTCTGGCCGAGGGCCCGCATGTGCGGGAAGACGCCGTCCTCCATGCCGGTGAGGAAGACCACCGGGAACTCCAGGCCCTTCGCGGTGTGCAGGGTCATCAGCGTGACGACGCCGGCGCCCTCCTCGTCCTCGTCGGGGATCTGGTCGGAGTCGGCGACGAGCGCGACCCGCTCCAGGAACTCCGCGAGCGTCCCCGCGCCGGCCGCCGGCCCGGCGTCCGCCTCTCCGGCCGCGTCCTGCCCGGCGGCCTGCCCGCGCTCCTGCTCGAACTCCAGCGCCACGGCGGCGAGTTCCTGGAGGTTCTCGATCCGGGTCTCGTCCTGCGGGTCGGTGGAGGCCTGGAGCTCGGCGAGGTAGCCGGTCCGCTCCAGGACGGCCTCCAGGACCACGGCGGGGCCCGCGCCGGACTCGGCGATGGTGCGCAGCTCGTCCATGAGCGTGTTGAACCGCTTCACGGCGTTGGCCGAGCGGGCGGCCATGCCGTAGGCCTCGTCGACCCGCTTGAGGGCCTGCGGGAAGGTGATCCTCTCGCGCAGCGCCAGGGCGTCGACCATCGCCTCGGCGCGCTCGCCGATGCCGCGCTTGGGCACGTTGAGGATCCGGCGGAGCGGGACGTTGTCCTCGGGGTTGGCGAGGACGCGCAGGTAGGCCAGGACGTCCCGGACCTCCTTGCGCTCGTAGAAGCGCACTCCGCCGACGACCTTGTAGGGCAGGCCGACGCGGATGAGGATCTCCTCGAAGACGCGGGACTGCGCGTTGGTCCGGTAGAAGATCGCCACGTCGCCGACCTTCGCGTCGCCCGCGTCGGTGAGCCGGTCGATCTCGTCGGCGACGAACTGGGCCTCGTCGTGCTCGGTGTCCGCGACGTAGCCGGTGATCTGCGCGCCCGCTCCGGCGTTGGTCCACAGGTTCTTGGGGCGGCGGGACTCGTTGCGCTCGATGACCGCGTTGGCCGCGGAGAGGATCGTCTGGGTGGAGCGGTAGTTCTGCTCCAGCAGGATCGTCGTCGCGTCCGGGTAGTCCTCCTCGAACTGGAGGATGTTGCGGATGGTCGCGCCGCGGAAGGCGTAGATCGACTGGTCGGCGTCGCCGACCACGCACAGCTCGGCGGGGCCGAGGTCCTCGTAGCCGGTGCCGACCAGCTCGCGCACCAGCGTGTACTGGGCGTGGTTGGTGTCCTGGTACTCGTCGACCAGGACGTGGCGGAAGCGGCGGCGGTAGTGCTCGGCGACGTCCGGGAACGCCTGGAGCAGGTGGACCGTCGTCATGATGATGTCGTCGAAGTCCAGCGCGTTCGCCTCGCGCAGGCGCGCCTGGTACATCCGGTACGCCTCGGCGAGGGTCTTCTCGAAGCCGTCGGCGGCCTGGTCGGCGAAGGACTCCTCGTCGATCAGCTCGTTCTTCAGGTTGGAGATCTTGGCGCTGAAGGACTTCGGCGGGAACTTCTTCGGGTCGAGGTCCAGGTCGCGGCAGACCAGCGCCATCAGGCGCTTGGAGTCGGCGGCGTCGTAGATCGAGAAGGACGAGGTGAAGCCGAGGCGCTTCGACTCGCGGCGCAGGATGCGGACGCAGGCGCTGTGGAAGGTCATCACCCACATCGCGTTCGCCCGCGGTCCGACGAGCTGCTCGACGCGCTCCTTCATCTCGCCGGCGGCCTTGTTGGTGAAGGTGATCGCCAGCACCTGGCCGGGGTGCACGTACCGCGTGCCCAGGAGGTGGGCGATGCGGTGGGTGAGGACCCGGGTCTTGCCCGAGCCTGCGCCGGCCACGATGAGCAGCGGGGTGCCGGTGTGGACGACGGCGGCGCGCTGCTGCTCGTTCAGCCCGTCGAGGAGGGCGGCCGGGTCCACGACCGGACGGGGGGCGCCGTCGCGGTAGTACGGATCGCGGGGCGGGGGCGCGTCGAAGTGCTCCCCGAACAGGTCGTGCGGAACCTCCTCCGCCGGGGCGCCGTGCTCGTCGTCCTCGGGCGGGGGCGGGGCGTCCTCCGGGGAGTGGGACTGGAGGCCGGCCAGGAAGCTGTCGTCAAAGAGGCTGCTCATCGCCTCACGAGTCTAGGACGCCGCGCCGACAACCGGGTCCGCCTTCGGCTTCCTTCCGGTGTGAGGACGCGCACCGCGAGCGGCCGGGCCCGGCTCCCGAGGGGGGCCGGGCCGGGCGGGGCGGGCGTCCGGGGATCAGACCCAGAGGGTCGCGATGAAGATGTTCGCCGTGGTCAGGCCGCCGACGGCGCCGAAGAGGGCCTTGTCGGCGGTCTCGTCGTCGCGCTTGACGTAGACGATGCCGAGGATCACCACGAGGATCAGCAGCTTGATGCCGACCTTGAGGTTGTTGACCGTCTGGTCGTCGGCCTGGTTGAGGCCGACGAGCGCGACGCCGGTGACCAGCATGGTCAGCGCGCCGTGCAGCATGGCCGGGGTGAAGCGGGCCGTGCCCGCGCCGAGCGCCTTCATCTGGGTGAGGAATCCGCCCAGGAGGGAGGCGATGCCGATGATGTGGAGCGCGACGAAGACATTGATGAGGACGTCCATGGGGCGGAGCCTAACCGGGCCCCTAGCACCGCTCCCCGGCCGGGTCCACCCGCTCCCCCGCTTCGGTCGCCCGTCCCCCGCAAACCTCCGCCGACCGCCCCGGAGAGCGAAAGGGAACGGTCGCCGGGGGTCATCCGGAACCAATACCGGTCAACCCGGCGCCACGGCGTGACCCCCGGGGCTAGCGTCCTGCCCCAGGTGGTCGGCCCCCACCCCGCCGGCCCACCCGGCGGTGCCGGCCATCCCCGCCGGAGACCCCGGCGGCGGCCCGTCTCCCCTGTGCGGTCCGCCGCCGGCCCCGGCCGGCACCGTCCCCCACTGGCAGAGGATGTGACCCGCCCTCGTGGCAGCTCACCGAAAACCGCGGCCGTCGTCGCTCGGCCGCCCCGCGGCCCGCACGGCCGCCACGCTCGCCCTGGCCTCGGCCGCCACCGCCACCCTCTTCGAGGGTTCCGGACACGCCGACCCGGCCCGCCCCGACCGCACCCCCGCGCAGGTCAGGGCCGAGGTCGACCGGCTCTACCAGGAGGCCGAGGCCGCCACCGAGCGGTACAACGGCGCGAAGGAGCGGGCCGGCACCGCACGCGCCTCCTTCGAGCACCTCCGCGACGAGGCCGCCCGCCGCACCGAGCGGCTCAACACCGCCCGGCGGAGCCTCGGGGCCGTCGCCACCGCGCAGTACCGCTCCGGCGGACTCGACCCCGCCGTCCAGCTGGCCCTCACCTCCGACCCCGACCGGTACCTGGAGCGGGCCGCGCTCGCCGAGAAGGCGGGCGACCGCCAGGCCGCCGCCGTCACCGCCGTACGCCGGGAGCTCGCCGCCCTCGCCCAGCTCCGTGCCGAGTCCGCCGGCCGGCTCACCGCCCTGCGCGGCCACGAGAGCGAGCTGCGCCGCCAGAAGGCCGCCGTCGTCGACAGGCTCACCGCCGCCCGTCGGCTCCTCGCCCGGCTCACCGCCGAGGAGCGGGCCCGGTACGAGGCGGCCGCCGCCGCCCGCACGGCCGCACCGGCCACGGCCGCCGGCCCTGGCGCCCCGGCGGCCGGCGCCACCACCGCGGGCGCCACCACGGCCCGCGCGGACCGCGGCTCCGGCGACCGGGCCCCGGTGACCGCGGCGACCGGCCGTGCCGCGGCCGCCCTCTCCTTCGCCCGCGCCCAGATCGGCAAGCCCTACGTCTGGGGCGCCACCGGCCCCTCGGGGTACGACTGCTCCGGGCTGACCCAGGCCGCCTGGCGGGCCGCCGGAGTGTCGCTGCCGCGCACCACGTACACCCAGATCAACGCCGGCCGGCGGGTCTCCCGCTCCGAGCTGGCCCCGGGCGACCTGGTCTTCTTCTACTCCGGGATCAGCCACGTGGGGCTCTACATCGGCGGCGGCCGGATGATCCACGCGCCCCGGCCGGGCTCCCCGATCCGGGTCGCGCCGATCGACGAGATGCCCTTCGCCGGCGCCACCCGCGTCGCCTGAGCCCGGGGCGCCCGCGGGGGCCCTCAGACCAGACGGCGGGCGGTGGCCCAGCGGGTCAGCTCGTGCCGGTTGGAGAGCTGGAGCTTGCGGAGCACCGCGGAGACGTGCGACTCGACGGTCTTCACCGAGATGTAGAGCTGCTTGGCGACCTCCTTGTACGCGTATCCCCGGGCGATCAGCCGCAGGACCTCGCGCTCCCGCTGGGTCAGCCGGTCCAGGTCCTCGTCCACCGGGGGCGCGTCGGTGGAGGCGAAGGCGTCCAGGACGAAGCCGGCCAGGCGCGGGGAGAAGACGGCGTCGCCCTCCTGGACCCGGAAGATCGAGTCCACCAGGTCGTCACCGGTGATCGTCTTGGTGACGTAGCCGCGGGCCCCGCCCCGGATCACGCCGATCACGTCCTCCGCCGCGTCCGACACGGAGAGCGCGAGGAAGCGGACCGGGTCCTCGGCCGCACCCATCAGTCCGGCGCAGCGGCGCAGCACCTCGACCCCGCCGCCGCCGGGCAGGTGCACGTCGAGGAGCACGACCTCGGGCCGGGTGGCCGTGATGACGGTGACGGCCTGGTCGACGTCGGCGGCCTCACCGACCACCTCGACCCCGGTGATGTCGGTCCGGCCGATCTCGGCCTGGACGCCGGTGCGGAACATGCGGTGGTCGTCGACGAGGACGACCCGCACCCGGCGCCCGGCACCGCCCGCCGCGACCGGCCCCGTCTCCCCGTCGGCCCCGGTCGTCGCTCCGGTCTCGTCGCTCATCCGTCCGCCCTCTCCATCTCCAGCTCGACTTCGGTGCCCCCGCCCGGTACGGCCCGCAGCCGGGCCGTACCGCCGTTGCGCTGCATCCGGCCGATGATCGATTCTCGTACGCCCATTCTGTCCTCGGGGACCTCGTCCAGGTCGAATCCGGGGCCGCGGTCGCGCACCGACACGAACACCGTGCGCCCCTCCACCTCGGCGTAGACCTGCACCGCCCCGCCCTCGCCACCGTACTTCGCGGCGTTGACCATCGCCTCGCGCGCGGCCTGCATCTGCGCGGTCAGCTGCTCGTCGAGGGGGCAGTCGCCGACGACGACCACCTCCAGCGGCACGCCGTGCTGGTCCTCGACCTCGGCGGCGGCCCGCTTCACCGCCTCGGCGAGGGTCTCGGGCTCCTCGTCCCTGCCGGTGCCCTCGGGCTTGTACAGCCAGTTCCGCAGCTCGCGCTCCTGGGCGCGGGCGAGCCGGCGGACCTCGCCGGCGTCGTCGGCGTTGCGCTGGATCAGGGTGAGGGTGTGGAGCACGGAGTCGTGGACGTGGGCGGCGACCTCGGCCCGCTCCTGGGCGCGGATGCGCAGGGTCCGCTCCGCGCTGAGGTCCTGCGACATCCGGATCAGCCAGGGGCCGGCGAGCAGCGCTATGCCGGTCAGCACCGCGACGGCGGCGGTCAGCGCGGTGCCGATCTGGGCGACGGAACCGCGCACGACCACGAAGACGGCGAGGCCGGTGCCGACCAGGGCCACGCCGACGAGCCCGCGGACCAGGTGGAAGCCGCGCCCGTGCTTGACCCGGCCGGTCCAGGTGTCGCGGCGGGCGTTGTCGGCCTGCCGCCACACCAGGACGACGCCGACGCCGATGAGCAGCGTCGGCCACACGTACCGTCCGGTCTCGCCGTCCAGCCTCAGGTTGGCGATGAAGATCGCGGCGCCGACGGCGAGGGCGACGAGGGCGACGATCTGGCCCCGGTCGGGTTTGCGGAGCCGGCGTCTGCCGTCCTCGGTGGTCTCGAAGACGGGGCGGGGGTCGGCCCGGCCCCCGACACCGAGCGGGACGACGATCCAGAAGACCGCGTAGAGCAGCAGCCCGAGTCCCTCGGTGAGGACGAGCACCGCGAAGACGGCGCGCACCCAGGCGACGGGCAGGCCGAGGTGTCCGGCGAGGCCGCGGGCGACACCGCCGAGCCACCGCCCGTCGGCGCTCCGGTAGAGCCTGCGCACGGGCGGTTCGTCGAGGTCGGTGACGCGAGCGGTTGCGGACATGCGCCGATCGTCACACGTCCGGCCCGCCCGGGGCATCAGGGTCGGCCCTGAGATCGACCCGGGGATCGCCTCGGGGTCGACACGCCGTCGAATATCAGGGTCGCGCCAGGGTCGTTCCCGGTGCCGTCCGGGGGGCACGGGCGGTCACCATGGACGCATGACGAGTTCGACGCCTTCGCGGCCCGCGCACCCCGAGGCCCCACCGGCGGCAGAGGCCGCCACCGCAGCCCCGCTGCGCCGCTCGCGTTCGAGCCGAGTGGTCGGCGGGGTGTGCGGCGGTCTCGGCCGGCACTTCGACATGGACCCGGTGATCTTCCGGACCGTCCTGGCGGTGCTGGTGGTCACGGGCGGCGTGGGACTGATCTTCTACGGCTTCGCGTGGCTGCTGATCCCGCTCGTGGGCGAGGAGGACGGCGAGGGCCGGCGGCTGCTGACCGGCCGGGTGTCCGGCGCCTCGCTCGCGGCGGTGCTCATGGCGCTGGTGGGCTGCGGCATCTTCCTGTCGATGCTGCGCACGGGCTCGCTGCTGGGCTTCGCGGTGCTGCTGACGCTGGTCACGGCCGGGGCGGCGTACTGGTCGCAGCGGCGGCACACGGCCGGCGGGGAGACCGAGGGCGATGCGGAGGTGCGGCCGAAGGCGCCGCACGCGCGGGTCCCGGTGCCGCCGGAGGCGAAGGCGCCGCCGCTGACGTTCCCGGAGGGCCAGATGAGCTCGTGGTGGCGCGATCCGATCGTGAAGGACGGCTCCACCGGCAAGGTGGCCTTCGGCTACATGTGGGGACCGCTCGGGATCGTCGACGAGGAGGGCCGGGTCGACGGCGAGGTGCCGAAGCCCGGGAGCCGGTGGAGCGCGCCGCGGAGCGCGGAGCGTCCGGAGCCGTCGGTGCGGCGGAGCCCGTACTCGATCGCCGGTCTCGTCGACCTGCTCGCGCTGGGCGCGGCGGTCGCGGGCACGGCCCTGACGTGGGAGTCGCAGCCGCTGGGCACCAGCCTGGCGACGGGGCTGGCGGCCGCCCTGGGCGTCCTCGGCCTGGGGCTCGTGGTCAGCAGCGTCCTGGGCCGGACCGGCTTCGGCACGATCTTCCAGGCGGTGGTGACGGCGGCGCTGCTGGCCGGCGCGGTCGCCCTGCCGGACAGGATCACCACGGACTGGACGCGTCAGACGTGGACGCCGGCCACGGTGGCCGCCGTGCAGCCGCAGTACGACCTGGGCGCCGGGGTGGGGACGCTGGACCTGTCCCAGCTGACGGTGCCCGAGGGGACGACGGTGTCGACCGCGGTCGACGTGGGCGCGGGGAAGCTGGAGGTGGTCGTGCCGGACGACGTGGTGGTGAGGCTCCGCGCCCAGGTGGGTCTCGGCGATCTCCAGCTGCCCGGGCAGGCGCCCGACGACATCGACGTCGCCCCGCACCGCGACGAGACGCGGACGCTGAACCCGCCCGCCGGGGTCGACCCGGCGGGGACGCTGGACCTCTCGCTGGAGGTCGCCCTCGGACAGGTGGAGGTCACCCGTGCTGCTTCATGAGTTCCGTCCGGGCCGGCTGGTCGTCGGCGTGGCCTCCCTCGCCCTGGCCGCGGCCTACGGCGGCGAGCTGGCCGGGGCGTGGTCGGTCCCGTGGTGGCTGGCGGTCCCGGTGATGTGCGGCGGGCTGGGGGTGGCCGGTCTGGTGACCTGGGTGGCCTACGGCATCCGGCGGCGTTCGGCGAGGAGCCGGTCGGCGGAGAGCAGCGGGGCGCCGGCGAGCAGCAGCGGCAGCCAGGCGATGAGGTAGGCGAGGTCGTTGCCGAGGTAGTACGGGGTCACCTGCCAGCTGACGGTGAGCCAGAGGCTCAGCGAGATGAGGGCGCCGCCGAGGGCGGCCACCCGGGCGTAGAGGCCGAGGAGGGTGCCGAGGCCGACGGCGAGCTCGCCGAGGGCGATGGCGCAGCCGAAGCCGGTGGGGCTGTGGAGGGCGAGGTCGACGAGCCAGGGGACGGCCGAGGAGTCGCGGACGCCGCGCATGGTCTCGCCGATGGAGCCGGTGCCGGTGTCGGCGAGGAAGGCCGGGTCGGTGAGCTTGTCGAGGCCGGCGTAGACGAAGGTGACGCCGAGGAAGATCCGCAGCGGCAGGAGGGCGTACCGGGAGGCGGTGGCCCGCCAGGCGTCCGTGCGGCTCCGGAGGCCGGTCCTGCCGGGGCTCCCCTGGTACTCGGTCATGATCGCTCACCTCTCCACGCCCCGCACGACTGTTCGCGGACCGATTGTCCCCGTTCGGCCTGTGAAGGGACACAGGAGGACGGGAACCGGGTGGGTCGGCCGCCCGGCCGGGGGAGTCCGCAGGTCTCCGGGGGCCCCGGGCTCCGGGAGCGCCGGTCTCGGGGAGGGGTCAGTCGGCGACGTCGATCGTGACCCGGTTGGTCTCCAGGCCGGCGGCGGTGACGACGGAGACCTCGACCCGGCCGGGCTCGACGTCGGCGGGGAGCGGGACGGTGAGCACGGTGTCGGTGGGGTTGGCGAAGCCGCCGGGGACCGGGACCAGCGGCACGTGGGCGTGGACGGGGCCGATGCGGACGACGAGCCGGGTCAGCGGGTCGGGGGAGGCGGCGCCGGGCGGGACGAAGCCGTGGCCGCGGATCTCGATGTCGTCGCCGGTGCGGATGGGGGCGTCGAGGTCGCCGGCCTCGCGGGCGCGGACCACGGCGTGGACGGCGGGCCGGCCGCCCTCGGTGCACTTGGCGGCCAGGTGCCAGGCGGCGGAGACGGCGACGAGGAGGGCGAGGGACCACGGCAGCCCGGGGAGGCGGCCGGGGTCGCCGGCGAGCCGGACGGCGGCGAAGACGAGGACGGCGCCGGAGACGAGGACGTACTGGACGTCGGCGAGGTCGGCGCGGCCGTTGTCGTCGCAGAGGAGGTCGGCGGCGCGGGGGCGGTCGGCGCGGACCTTCTGGAGGCGCTGGGCGGCGATCCGGGTGGAGACGACGAGCCGGGCGGTGACGGCGACGGCGGAGACGAGGGCGAGGACGGTGACGAGCCCGGCGGCGCCGGAGAGGCCGAAGGCGGTGGCGGTGGGCGCGCGGAGGGTGAGGAGGAGCAGGGCGTAGCAGAGGAGGAGGAGCCAGGCGGCGGCGACGGCGCGGGTGGTGGAGAGCCGGTTGTCCTCACCGGTGAGGACGGCGAGGAGGCCGCCGCGGGCGCGGTGGGCGTGGGCGGTGGCGGTGAGCGGGACGGCGAGGAGGAGGGCGGTGCAGAGGCCGGCGGTGCGGGCGGCGGTCCAGCCGGTGCCGAGGGCGGTGAGGGCCTGGCCGAGGAGGAGGGCGAGGACGGCGGCCCAGATCGCGGCGAGGCTGCCGGTGCGGACGCGCGCGAGCCAGGCGAGCGAGGCCTCCCGGCCGTGGGCGGTCACGGCCCGGGCGGACTGGGCGAGTTCGTCGGAGACCCACTGGCGGGCGGCGACCGGGGAGTGGGCGACGGCGGCGGGGACGCCGCGGCCGGCGGCGAGCTCCTCGCGGCGGGCGAGGAAGGCCGCGACGGCGCGGCGGTGACCGGTCTCCCCGCAGTGGGCGCAGCCGGCGCAGGCCGTCGGGTGCCCTTGGGCACCGTGGTGTGCGCCGTACTGTCTCGCCTCTTGGACCGCCACGGTGCCGCCACTTCCCGATGTCGAGGTTTCGAGCTCAACCTGCCTCTGGTTTCTGGGAATTGTGCCGCACGGAGGGTGCTCGCGAAGGCCGCGTGCGCCCCGCCGGAGAGTGATTGCCGCGTCATCCCATTGACGTACGGAAGGGTGAAGGGATGGTGTTACGACAGGAGTTCGGGCTCCGCTCGGCTGATCCTGAGCCAGAGGGGCTGGTAGTTGATCCAGGCGACGAGGTCGGTGCCGAGCTGTTCGCGGGTGGCGACGGCGTCCCGGTGGTCGATGAGGACGGGTTTGCCGGCGGCGCGGGCGGCGAGCTGGATGCGGGCGCACCGGTCCATGGCGATGAACCACCAGGCGGCGGCGTCGACGGAGGAGCCGACGGTGAGCAGGCCGTGGTTGCGCAGGACGATGCCCTTGAAGGGGCCGAGGGCGAGGGCGACGCGGCGGGCCTCCTCGGCGTCGACGGTGACGCCGGTGTAGGCGTCGTAGAGGGCGTGGTCCTGGTAGAAGGCGCAGGCCTCCTGGGTGAGGGGGTCGAGGAGTTCGCCGAGGGCGGCCAGGGCGCGCCCGTGGGTGGAGTGGGTGTGGGCGACGGCGACGGCGTCCGGGCGGGCGCGGTGGACCTGGGCGTGGACGGTGAAGGCCGCCTGGTTGACGTGGTGACCGCCGAGGACGACCCGGCCGTCCCCGTCGGCGAGGACGAGGTCGCTCGCGGTGAGGTCGCCGAAGGGGGCGCCGAAGGGGTTCACCCAGTAGCAGTCGTCGTACTCGGGGTCGCGGACGGTGATGTGGCCGGAGACGCCCTCCTCGTACCCGAGCCGCCCGAAGAGCCGGAGCGCGCCGGCGAGCCGCTGTTTGCGGTGGGCGCGTTCCTCCTCGGCCGTCGCGTGGACGGGCGGCATGGCGAAGTGGAGCCGGTCGACGGGGACGGGGGCCGGTATCTCGGTCATGCGCCGGAAGGTAACGCCCGGCCGGTCAAGTCACCAGAGTCCGGACGGGAAGACGACGGAGCCGCCGCCCCTCGCGGGGGCGGCGGCTCCGTCGGCGTGCGGGAGGGGTCACTCCCACTCGATGGTGCCCGGGGGCTTGCTGGTGACGTCGAGGACGACGCGGTTGACGTCGGCGACCTCGTTGGTGATCCGGGTGGAGATCTTGGCGAGGACCTCGTACGGCAGGCGCGACCAGTCGGCCGTCATGGCGTCCTCGGAGGAGACCGGGCGCAGGACGATCGGGTGGCCGTAGGTGCGGCCGTCGCCCTGGACGCCGACGGAGCGGACGTCGGCGAGCAGCACGACCGGGCACTGCCAGATCTCGCGGTCGAGACCGGCCTTGGTCAGCTCCTCGCGGGCGATGGCGTCGGCCTCGCGGAGCAGGTCGAGCCGCTCCTTGGTGACCTCGCCGACGATGCGGATGCCGAGGCCGGGGCCGGGGAAGGGCTGGCGCTGGACGATCTCCTCGGGCAGGCCGAGCTCCTGGCCGACCATGCGGACCTCGTCCTTGAAGAGCTGCCGCAGCGGCTCGACGAGCTCGAACTCGATGTCGTCGGGGAGGCCGCCCACGTTGTGGTGCGACTTGATGTTGGCGGTGCCGGTGCCGCCGCCGGACTCGACGATGTCCGGGTAGAGGGTGCCCTGCACGAGGAAGGCGACCTCGGGGCCCTCCTCCTGGAGGATCTCCAGCTGCGCCTGCTCGAAGACGCGGATGAACTCCCGGCCGATGATCTTGCGCTTGGTCTCGGGGTCGGAGACGCCGGCGAGGGCGTCGAGGAAGCGCTTCTCGGCGTCGACGACGACCAGGCGGGCGCCGGTCGCGGCGACGAAGTCCTTCTCGACCTGCTCGGTCTCGTCCTTGCGCATCAGGCCGTGGTCGACGTACACGCAGGTGAGCTGGTCGCCGATGGCCTTCTGGACGAGGGCCGCGGCCACCGCGGAGTCGACGCCGCCGGAGAGGCCGCAGATGGCGCGCTTGTCGCCGACCTGGGCGCGGATGGCCGCGACCTGCTCCTCGATCACGTTGCCGGTGGTCCAGGTGGGCTGGATGCCGGCGCCGCGGTAGAGGAAGTGCTCCAGGATCTGCTGGCCGTGCGTGGAGTGCAGCACCTCGGGGTGGTACTGGACGCCGTAGAGCTTCTTCTCGTCGTTCTCGAAGGCGGCGACCGGGACCACGTCGGTGGAGGCGGTGACGGCGAAGCCCTCGGGGGCGGCGGAGCAGGCGTCGCCGTGCGACATCCACACGGACTGCTCGACCGGGGTGCCCTCGAAGAGGGTGGAGCCGGCCTTGGAGACGTGCAGGGGGGTGCGGCCGTACTCGCGGGCGCCGGTGTTGTCGACGGTGCCACCGAGGGTCGTCGCCATCAGCTGGAAGCCGTAGCACATGCCGAAGACGGGGACGCCGGCCTCGAAGAGCGCACGGTCGAGGCGCGGGGCGCCCTCGGCGTACACGGAGGACGGACCGCCGGAGAGGATGATCGCCTTCGGGTTCTTGGCCAGCATCTCGGCCACCGGCATGGTGGACGGGACGATCTCGCTGTAGACCCGGGCCTCGCGGACGCGGCGGGCGATGAGCTGGGCGTACTGGGCGCCGAAGTCGACAACGAGGACTACGTCCGGGTTGGTGACGTCGGGCGCGGCAGCGGGGGACGCTGATGACACTACGGCGGCCTTCCGGCGGTAGGAGGGTTCCCCCGAAGGGGCCTATTTGTCGATTCTACCGGCGCGCGGGTGACGCTCTTCGTCTCACCATCCGAACCGGGGTGGCCTTCGTCTCACCATCCGGGCCCGGCTTGCACCGGGCGGGAGCGCGGGGTCCATACTGGCGCCATGCGCACGCACTCGACCTTCGTGTTTACCTATGGCGACCGGCCCACCGGCTGCCATGGTCGTGCTGCTTGAGCAACTGACAAGCGACTTCCCAGGCGCCCCGGGCCGATCAGGCCCGGGGCGTCCTGCGTTTCCCGGGCCGGGCCGATCCGGGGCCTCCACACCACCAGGAGCCCCGCGTGACCACGAAGACCCTCACCGAGCAGACCGGCGCCCGCACCGACGAGGCGGCCTCGCTGATCGGCGACGCCCGCGAGCGGATCGACGCGCTCGACGACCGGATCATCGGTCTCATCCAGGAACGGATGGCGGTCTCGGCGGTGATCCAGGAGGCCCGGATCTCCTCGGGCGGCCGGCGGGTGAACCTGAACCGCGAGATGGACGTGCTCGCCCACTACCGCGACGCGCTGGGCAGGCCGGGCACGGCCCTGGCGATGACGATGCTGGAGCTGTGCCGGGGGCGCATCTGAGGGACCCCGCCGGGAGGCGGCGGTGCGGCCGGGACGCGTCCGGGTGGGTGCCCGCACCCGCGTTCGGTGCCGCTCTCACCCGTACGGCGCGTGACCGGCTCCCGCCGGGCTTCGTTGAGCGGGGTGTCCGTGCCAGCCAGGGGCGGGCCCGCAGAAACCACGCGTGGCTTCGCTGGGGCGTGTGGCGTGCTTCTGGCACGTCGTGGGACCTCGCTCCAGCGCACGTGACCGGACGGCAGGGGACAGCAGCCCGGTCACCCAGAAAGGGCGGTCGGTCCCGGGGACGCCCGGGGCCGACCGCAACCGGCTCACCGGTCGCGGATCCCGCGGCCCGCACCCCCTCCGTACCCGTCCCCTCCGGATCTCCCGTCCCCCTCCGACCTCTCCTCCCCCGACGCGGCGCGACCCCCCGGCGCCGCTCCGTTCGGCACCGCCGCTGCCCTGACACCGGTGCCGACCCCAGGGCCCGTGCCGCGACCGGAATCGCGGCACGGGCCCTCCCCATACCCCGCCCCCCTATGTGACGCGCGTCACATCAAGAACTCGTACAACGCCTACAACCAAAGGCGGGGGTCGGCGGTCATCTATGCAGCACCACAGAAAAGCCGGAAGGGCGCTGCACTCGGAGGGGGGTGCAGCGCCCTTTCCGTGTCCCGGCCCCTGGCCCCCGGTCCCTGGAGGACCTTCGGTCAGGCCTGCTTCTTCGGCGGGACCGCCGGGATGCCGAGGAACGGCAGCCGCAGGGCGCCGAACGCCTCGGCCGGGACCGCCGGGGACTTCGGCTCGACCGCCGCCACGCGCGCGTACGCCTCGCCCTGCCGGGGCCGCGGGTCCTCCTCGCCCTTGTTCGGCCAGAAGGACATCGCCCGCTCCGCCTGGGCGGTGATCGTCAGGGACGGGTTCACCCCGAGGTTGGCGGAGACCGCCGAACCGTCCACGACCGAGATGCCCGGGTGCCCGTAGAGGCGGTGGTACGGGTCGATGACGCCGGACTCCGCGTCGGCGCCGATCGGACAGCCGCCGAGGAAGTGCGCGGTCAGCGGGGTGCCCATCAGCTCGCCGATGTTGGAGCCGGCGAAGCCGTTGATCTCCTCGGAGAGCAGGGTGGCGGCCCGGGTCGCCGCCTCGATCTGCGTCGGGTTCGGCGCCCCGTGTCCCTGGCGGGCCGTGAGCAGGCCCTTCCCGATGCCGCCGGGCTTGCGGTAGGTGGTCAGCGAGTTGTCGAGGGACTGCATGACGAGGCCGATGATCGTCTTCTCCGACCAGCGCCGGTTGGAGAGCGAGCGGAGCGCCAGGGCGGGGTGGCGGAGCATGCCGAGGGCCCAGTTGCGCACCCGGTGGGCGCCGTAGGGGACCTGGAGGACGGTGAGGCCGCCCATCGAGTTGGAGCCCTTGCCGTAGCGGACCGGCTCGATGTGGGTGTTCGCGTCCGGGTGGACCGACGAGGTGATGGCGACGCCGCGGGTGAAGTCGGCCCTCTCCTTGCCGTGCTTGCGCCGGTAGCGGCGGTCGGTGGTCTGGGCGCCGACGATGCCCTCGGAGTTGGTGCGGGTCAGCTCGCCGAGCCGGCCGGAGATCCGGGGCAGCAGGCCGCTGTCCTTCATCCGGTGGAGCAGGGTCTGGGTCCCGTAGGTGCCGGCGGCGACGACCACCCGCCGGGCGGTGAAGGTGCGGCCCCTGCCCTTCCTCCGGTCGTCGGTCGGGAGGGTCTTCACGGCGTAGCCGCCGCGCGAGTCCTCGGTGACGGCGACGACGGAGGTCATCGGGTGGACGACCGCGCCCGCCTTCTCCGCGAGGTACAGGTAGTTCTCGTTGAGGGTGTTCTTGGCGCCGTGGCGGCAGCCGGTCATGCACTCGCCGCACTCGGTGCAGGCCTTGCGCGAGGGGCCGGCGCCGCCGAAGAACGGGTCGGCGACCTCCGCGCCGGGCCGCACCCGCGCCGGGGCGGAGCCGTCCTCGCCGACGGCGTCCCTCCCGTCGCCGAAGAAGACGCCGACCGGCGCCATGTGGAAGGTGTCGCCGATGCCCATGGCCTGGGCGGCGGCCTTCAGGTGGACGTCGGACGGGGTCATCGTCGGGTTGAGCCGCACGCCCAGCATCCGCTTCGCCTGGTCGTAGTACGGGGCGAGCTCGGAGCGCCAGTCGGTGATGTCCCTCCACTGCGGGTCGTCGAAGAACGGCGCGAGGGGCTCGTACAGCGTGTTCGCGTAGTTGAGGGAGCCGCCTCCGACGCCCGCGCCCGCCAGCACCATCACGTTGCCCAGCAGGTGGATGCGCTGGATGCCGTAGAGGCCGAGGGCCGGGGCCCACAGGAAGTTCTTCAGGTCCCAGGAGTTCTTCGGCAGGCTCTCCCGGGTGAAGCGGCGGCCGGCCTCCAGGACGCCGACCCGGTAGCCCTTCTCGGTGAGCCGGAGGGCGGTGACCGAACCGCCGAAGCCGGAGCCGACCACGAGGACGTCGTAGTCGTACGCGTCGTCGTCGTCCTGATTTCGGGCAGGGGGTACCGCGGTCATGGCTCTCCTCGTCAGGGAAAGGGGCGGGTCGGGCGGGGGCGGGCGGCGCGTCAGCTCAGGCGCAGGGCCTTCATCGCCTTCAGGGAGAGGCTCATCACCTTCGCGTACGCCTCGTCGTCCATCCCGAAGGAGGGCGCGAGCGGCATCAGGCGCTGCTGGGCGACGGTCTGGGCCTCGGTGTACTTGAGGATGCCCTCGGAGCCGTGGCGGCGGCCGAGACCGGAGTCCTTCATGCCGCCCATCGGGGCGCGGACGCTGCCGTACGCGGGCGCGTACCCCTCGTTGATGTTGACGGTGCCGGTGCGCAGCCGGGCGGCGACGGCGTGGCCGCGGCGCGCGTTCGTGGTCCAGACGGAGGAGTTGAGGCCGTACGGCGTGGCGTTGGCCTCCGCGACGGCCTCGTCCTCGTCGGTGAAGCGGTAGATCGAGACGACCGGGCCGAAGGTCTCCTCGGCGCAGACGGACATCGGGGCCTCGACGCCGTCGAGGATGGTCGGCTCGTAGAAGAGCGGGCCGATGTCGGGGCGGGCGACGCCGCCGGCGACGAGCCTGGCGCCCTTGGCGACGGCCTCGTCGACGTGGCGGGCGACGGTCTCCAGCTGGCGCTCGCCGACGAGGGAGCCCATGTCGGCGCCGTACGCGAGGGAGTTGCCGAGGCGCATGGCCCGGGTGCGGGCGGCGAAGCGCTCGACGAAGGCGTCGGCGACCGACGCGTGGACGTAGAGGCGCTCGATGGAGATGCAGAGCTGGCCGGCGGAGGAGAAGCAGGCGCGGACGGCGCCGGCGGCGGCCTTCTCGATGTCGGCGTCCTCCAGCACCAGCATGGCGTTCTTGCCGCCGAGCTCCAGGCTGACGCCGACGAGCCGGGCGGCGGCGCCCTGGGCGACCTCGCGGCCGGTGCGGGTGGAGCCGGTGAAGGAGACGTAGTCGGCGTGCCGGACGACCTCGGGGCCGACGACCGGGCCCTCGCCGAGCACGACCTGGAAGACCTCGGCCGGCAGTCCGGCCTCGATGAGCAGGTCACGGGCCCACAGGGCGGTGAGCGCGGTCTCGGTGTCGGGCTTCATGACGAGGGCGTTGCCCGTCACGAAGGCGGGCAGGGCGTCGCCGACCGAGAGTTCGAGCGGGTAGTTCCAGGGCGCGATCTGGCCGACGACCCCGCGCGGCTGGCGCAGCTCGGTGACCTTGGTGAGGGTCGGGACGACACCGGTGTGGCGCTTGGGGCGCAGGTACGAGGAGGCCTTGCGCCCGTAGTGGCGGGCGGCGACGGCGACCGCGAGGACCTCCTCGTGGGCGTGCAGCCGGGCCTTGCCGGTCTCCAGCTGGATGAGGTCGAGGACCTCGGACTGGCGGGCGAGGACGAGGTCGTGGAAGCGGAGCAGGACGGCGGCGCGGGCCCGGACGGGGGTGGCGGCCCAGGCGGCCTGCGCGGCGCGGGCGCGGGCGAACGCCTCGGCGACGTCCTCGGGCGTGGCCTCGGGCAGGTCCGCCAGCTTCCGCCCGGTGAAGGGCGTGTGGTTGGCGGTGCGGCCGGAGCCGATGACGCCCCGGGTGAGCCGGGCGACCAGGTCGGGCGTCACCACGTCGTCGGCGGTCCGGGCGCCGACCGGCACCGGGGCGACCGGGTTGGTGGCGCCGGCCGGGGCGGCGGTGCGGGCCGCCGGCGCGGCGTCGGCGGGAACCGTGGGGGCGGCGGTGGCCTGCGAGTCCGTCATGACGCCGAGCGTAGGCGCCGTTCCGGTCTTTGGGTACCCGCCGGTAACGCGTTTTCACCCCCGCGTCCACCATGCCAGTGATCACTGGCACATAAGCCCTGATCAGGGGCTTACGGCCGGCGGGGGGCGTGGGGAAGATTTTTACGGAGCTCAGGTGCCGGGCGCCCGCCAGTGCTGGAGGACGACGTCGAACTGTTCCCGGGTCTTCTCCCAGCTCGACTCCGGCGAGGTCATGTAGATCGCGTACTCGGTGCCGTCGTCGCCGAAGTACACCTGGTCGATCGCGTGCCGCGGCCCCGGGAAGTTCTGCTTCTCGGTCCAGGTGAACTCCCACAGCGCGGACTTGACCTGATCGCGGTAGGTGTTCTGGTTGAGCCACACCCGCTGGTAGTCCATCCGCTTCCGGAGCGTCTTCTCCAGGTCCAGGAGGTGGGTGTACGGGTTCTCGAAGTCGGGGCTGGCGTCGATGCTGATCCGGAGCCGGTGGCGGCCGCCGTCCGGGGTGTAGTCGATGTTCCCGCCGTCGGTCTGGCGCTTCCAGCCGTCCGGGACGACCACGCTGAAGCCCTTCGGGTCCTCGACCCGGTGCCAGCCCTCCGGGATGCCGTCCGCCGACACGCCCTTGGCGGCGGTCGGGGTCGGGGTCGGGGTCACGGATCCGGTGACGCCGGTCGTCGGACCGGCGCCGGGCTCGCCGCCCCCTCCCCCGTACTGCATCACGGCGAAGACGGCGCCGCCGGCGACGACGGCGGCGAGCACCGCGGTGAGGACGGCGGAGTACCGGCGGCCCTTCCCGGCGGGCGCCGGCGGGGCCGGGGCGGGGTGGGCGGCGGAGGGCTGCGCCGGGGCCGGCCACGGGGCCGTGCGCGGCGTCGGGGCCACCGGGGTCGGCACGTCCTCCCGGCCGGTCGCCCCGGAGGGCGTGTCCACCCGCTCCAGGTCCATCCGCTGGGTCGGCACGTAGGCCTGGGCGGCCTCCGGGCTGCGGCCCTCCATCGCGTCGAGCAGCATCCGCTCGGCCTCGTCGGCGCGCGGCCGCTGTGCCGGGTCCTTGCGCAGCAGCGCCACGATGACCGACGCGAGCGGCCCGGCGTTCGCCGGGTACGGCGGCTCCTCGGCGACGACGGCCTGCATGGTGCTGATCGGGGAGGTGCGGCGGAACGGCGAGGAGCCCTCGACCGCCGTGTACAGGGTGGCACCGAGCGACCAGAGGTCGGAGGCCGGACCGGGATCGCCGCCCTGCACCCGCTCGGGCGCCAGGTAGTCGATGGAGCCGACGAGTTCGCCGGTCCGGGTGATGGTCGAGTCGCCCTCGATCGCCGCGATGCCGAAGTCGGTGATGAGGACCCGCCCGTCGCGGGCGAGGAGGACGTTGCCCGGCTTCACGTCCCGGTGGAGCACGCCCGCGGCGTGCGCGGCCCGCAGCGCGCCGACGACGTGCAGCCCGACCCGGGCGGCCTCGCGCGGCGCGACGGTGCCGGCCTCCTTGACGACGTCGGCGAGCGACGGGCCGTCGACGAACTGCATGACGATCCACGGCCGGTCGTCGTGTTCGAGGACGTCGTGGACGGTCACCACGCCGGGGTGGGTGATCCGGGCGGCGGCCCGCGCCTCCTTCTGGGTGCGGGCGTGCAGCACCAGCCGGTCCGCCTCGGCGACGAACCTGCCCGCCGTCAGCTCCTTGACCGCCACCACCCGGTGCAGGACCTCGTCGTGCGCGCGCCAGACCTTGCCCATGCCGCCGCGTCCGATGGACTCGCCGAGCCGGTACCGCCCGGCGAGCAGCAGCCCCGACCCTGTGCTCTGAGAGTGTTCCACTTGCCCCCGCCCCGTTGCTTCCGATGCCAGGTTACGGAGGAGGGGACGGCGGACGGAACCGCGGGGCCCGCAAAGGAACCGCACTGTGACCGCCGGAGGCGGTCAACGCCCCGCCCGGAACCCCTTCACGGCCTCCTCGTAGACCTCCGTGACCTTCTCCCGCTCGCTCTCCGGACCGATCACCTGGACGACGTAATAGCGGCCGTCCTCGATCAGCGCGAGGTTGTGGACGAAGACCTCCCGGCCCGTGCCGTCCATCCAGGTGTACTGCCCCTCGGCGGTCGGCGTGCGGCCGATGTCCACCCGCCGGGCCTTCACCAACTGCGACCAGCTGGACTGCCGGTAGGGCTCCAGCTCGCGCTCCCTGGAGCTCTGGTACTCCAGCGGATCGGAGCCGTGGTCCCGGACGCTGTCCCGGCCCGGGACGACGATCAGGGTGAAGTCGCCCCCGGTGTAGCGGACTTGCCCCGCGTCGTTGACGGAGCTGCGCCGCCAGTCGCGGGGGACGCCGATCCGGAAGCCCTCCGGGTCCTCGCGCAGCACGTAGCCGGCGGCCGGCGCGGGACCGGAGGCGGGCGGGGCGGAGGTCTGCGGGGTCCGCGGGGCCGCCGGGGTGGTGGCGGGCGGGGCGGTGGTCGGCGCCGGCGCGGGGGGCGTGGTCGCCGGGGAGGCGGCCTTCGTCGGGGCCGCCGGGGGACCGGCGTCGGCGGGCTTCCCGCCGTCCCGGGGCAGGGCGACGGCGGCGTACGCCAGCGCGCCGCCGAGCAGCAGGAGGACGAACAGGAGCAGTCTGCGGCCCAGGGAGCGCGGGGCGGCCTGCGGGCGCGGACCCCGGCGCCGCGGCTCGGGCTCGGCGTCCTCGTGGCCGTACTCGTACGCCTGCCGGGACCCGTACCGCTCGTGCGTCTCGAACGGCGCTTCCCGGACAGGCTCGTACCGCTCGCGCGACTCGGACGGCGTCTCCCGCTGCGGCTCGTACCGCTCGTGCGAGTCGAACGGCGTCCCGCGCACCGGCTCGTACCGCTCGTCCTGCTCGAACGGCGTCTCCCGCGACGGCCCGTACCGGTCGCCGGCGCCGTCGTCCTCGTACGCGGGGAAGGGCCGCGACGGCGGCTCGGGTGCGGGGGCGGGCGGGGCGGTCCGCTCGGGGCGGGGCTCCTTGCCGCGCCGGTGCCGGTGGCGCCCGGAGGCGGCGGCCGCCCGGCGGCGGCGCACCAGCTCGCCCCGGCGGCGCAGGATCGGCAGCCGCCGGGGGTCGAAGCGCGACGGGGGCGCCGCCGCGAGGTCCGGCTCCGGCTCCGGCGCGGACCTGACCAGCGACCGCAGCCAGCCGCGCAGCTCCTCGAAGTCCGGCCGCTCGGTGGGGTCCTGGCGCAGCAGCGACTCCACCACCGGGCGCAGCGGTCCGCACTCCTCGGCGAAGGCGGGCGGCTCGGCGCAGACCAGCTGGACCAGTTCGGCCGCGCTGTCCTCGGGGTACGGGGCGTGGCCCTGGACGGCCCGGTACAGCAGCGCGCCGAGCGCCCACAGGTCGGTGGCGGGGCCGATGGGCGGGGCGAGGCGCCAGTTCTCGTGGACGGGCCCGGCCTGTTCGGGCGCCCAGCGCTCGGTGACGGCGCCGACGACCGCGATCCGGGTCTGCCGGGCCCGCTCGGCGTCGAGCCGGGTGGCCGGGCCGCGGTACCGCTCCGCCGCGGGACCCGGCTGCGCGGGCACGGCCGCCTCCGCGGGCGACGGCACCCGGCGGGCGGGCACCGGGGCGGCGGTGTACCCGGCGGGCAGCGCGGGGCGGCCGGACCCGGGCAGCACGGAACCGCCGCCCGCCGGGACGCGCGGCGCGTCGTCCCGGGAGGCGTGCGGGCCGTCGCTCCAGGTGCCCTTGAGCATCAGCCGGGGCGGACGCGGGCCGCCGGGGGGCCGCTCGTCCCCCTCCTCGTCCTCCTCGTCCTCGTCGGCGGCGTCGTCGCCCGTGCGCGCCCACCACTGCGGGGCCGGGCCGGGCCGGGTGCCTCCGGGCAGGGCGGGCCCCGCCGGGCCGGGCTCCGCGACGGCCCCGGGCGGGGCCGGTGACGGCGGCTCGGGCCAGGGGACGGGCACGGCCCGGGGCGCGGACGGGGAGTCGGGTGCGGGCCGGGGTTCGGGCGCGGGCGTCGGCCCGGGCACGGCCGGGCGCCGGTCCGGAAGCGGTCCGGTGTCGCCGCGCCGCGCGGCGGCGGCGCGGGTGGCCGCGCGGTAGGCGGCGATGGCACCCGCCCTGGCCGCCCGCAGATCGGCGCTGGGCGGTACCGCCGGGGCCTCCGGCGGGCTCGCGGGACGCTGCGGTGCGGCCCGCCCGTAGGGGTCGACGCCGTACGGGACGGGCTCCGGGTCCTCCGGCGGCCCGGGCTCGGCGGCGGGCTCGGGTGCGGCGGGCAGCGCGGCGACGCCCTCGGGGGCCGCGTACTCCCCGGTCTCGTACACCTCCGTCCCGTACGCGCCGGTCGCGTGCTCCCCGGTCCCGTAGGCCTCGTGGCGCGCGGCGGGCTCGTACGCCTCGTACGGCTCGTGGTGCGCGGCCGGCTCGTACGCCTCCTGGTTCCCGGGCTCCTCGTACTCCCCGGTCGCCCCGTACTCCTCGTACTCCTCGCGCTCCTCGTGGTCCCCGTAGTCCTCGTGGTCCCCGGCGTCGCCGGCCCCTTCGGTCCCCTCGGTCTCCCCGTACGGTCCCGGCCCCCCGTACTCCGGCTCGGGGGCGGGGAAGGGCGGGTCCTCCGGGTCGGGGACGGGGGCGTAGCCGCACAGGGCCTCCTCGGCGGCGCCGGCGGCGAGGCCGGTGAGGAGGACGCGCCCGTCGTCGCAGACCAGGACCGTGCGGGCGGTGATGTTGCGGTGGACCCAGCCGTGGGCGTGGAGGACGCGCAGGGCGGTGAGGAGGTCCGCGGCGATCTCGGCGGCGCGGAAGGGGTTGAGCGGGCCCTCGGCGAGGAGGGCGGAGAGCGGACGGGCGGCCACGTGTTCGCTGACTATCCACAGCGAGCCGGCTTCCGCGAAGACGTCGAAGACCTGGTCGAGTAACGGGTGGTCGGGGATCTGCGCGGCCGCCTGGGCCGCCTCGATCGCGCGGCGGGCGACGGGCTCGGCCGGTCTGCGGGTGGCGCCCCCGCCGCCGCGCGGACCGGTGGGCGCGGGTCCCTCGCCGAGGAGTTCGGCGTCGACGATCTCCGGCAGGGGGACCTGCCGGATCCGCACCTCCTGGCCGCTGTACGTGTCGAAGGCGCGGGTCTCGACGAGGTCGACGAGGGCGTCGGCGCCGGTGGGCGGCAGGGGCAGGCGGTAGCGCTCAGCGAGCACCCTTCCCGCGTACTCGTCCACGGCGCCTCCCCCTGCGCTTCGGTCGTCCCCCGCCCCTCACGATACGGGGGCCGGTCAGTCCTTGGGGCTGAACGTGGCGAACGCCGTGTCCCGGAGCGTCCGGCACGCGGCGGCGTCCCACTCCGCCGCCTTGCAGGTGATCATGATCGAGTAGCCGTGCTTCGCGTCGACCTTGAAGCCGCGGTTGAGGACGCGGACCCGCTCGCCCTTCTGGTTCCGCTCGAAGCTCCAGTCCGCGACGGTCGGGTAGCCCTTCCACGCGACGGTGTCGACGCCGAGGTGCCTGTACCCGCTGCTGGTGAGGCGGACACCGCCGACGGCGGCGAGCCAGGCGGCCTTCGCGTCGTCCTTGGGGCTGCCGTTGAAGTCGACCTGGACGCGCGGGAAGCCGCCGCTCTCGCTCCATATGGCGCCCCCGCTGTAGCCCTCTATGGGGCGCATGACGAAGGAGGAGGGCATGGCCATGGAGAAGTGGAAGCGGTCGTTGGTGACGACGGCGTAGCCGGCGGGGAGCGCGGCGCCGGTGCCGCCGCCGGGCGTGCCGGTGGGCGTGGTGCCGGTCTGGCCGGTGGAGGTGCCCGGGGTGCCGGTCGCTCCGCCGGTGCCCGTCGCGGCGGAGCCGGAGGCGCCGTCCCCGCCGGGCTGGGTGCCGCCCTGCTGGCCGGGGTCGCTGGGCGTGCCGCCCTTGCCGCCGTCGCCGCCCGTCGCGCCGGAGCCGGCGTCGCCGCCGTCGCCGCCGGCCGTGGTCCCGGCCGAGACGGTGGTCTCGCCGCCCTTGCCCTCGTCGCCCTTGTCGTCGCCGTTCAGCGAGACGGCGAGGATGGTGCCGAGCACGGCGAGCACGGCGACCGCCGCGATGATCACCAGGGTGCGCCGGGGGACGACGTCGGTGAGCGGGGCGCGGACCGGGGCCGGCCGGGAGCCGCCCTGCGCGGGCACCGGCCGGGAGGACTCCTTGGTCCCGGCCTTCTCGGCCTCCTTGGCCCTGGCGTCCTTGGCCCGGTCCTTCGCCTTCGCCTCGGCCTTGGCCGCCGCGGCCGCGTTCCGCACGGAGGCGAGGGCGCCCCGCATCCGGTCGGCGGCGGGCTCGGGGGCCTTCTCCCGGGCGGCGGCCCGCACCTCCGGCTCCCGCTCCGGACGGGCCGGCAGCGGGACGACCCTGGTGGTCTCGGGCGAGGGCTCGGGCGCGGTCTCGGGGGCGTCCAGCACCGCGCGCAGCAGCACCCGGGCGCGGGCGTCGTCGAGCCGCTGCGCCGGGTCCTTGGCGAGCAGTCCGTAGATGACCTGTTCGAGACCGGGGCCCGCGTTCTTCGGCGGGTCGACGGGCTCGGTCATGACGGCGGTGAGGGTCGCGATCGCGGAGCCCTTGTCGTACGGCGGGCAGCCCTCGACCGCCGCGTAGAGCAGGCCGCCCAGCGACCACATGTCGGCGGCCGGGCCGGGCTTGTGGCCGCGGGCGCGCTCGGGCGAGATGTACGAGGGGGCGCCGACCAGCATGCCGGTCGAGGTGATGGAGGGGTCGCCCTCCACCTGGGCGATGCCGAAGTCGGTGAGGACGACGCGCCCGTCGTCGGAGATGAGGACGTTGGAGGGCTTCACGTCGCGGTGCAGGATGCCCTCGCGGTGCGCGGAGCGCAGCACGTCGAGGATGGCGAGGCCGACCTCGGCGGCGCGGCGCGGGGTGAGGACGCCGTCCTCGCGGACCGCGTCGGCGAGCGACTTGCCCTCGATGAGCTCCATGACGATCCAGGGGCGGTCGTCCTCGTCGACGACGTCGTAGACGGTCACGGCGCCGTTGTTGCGGATCTTGGCGATGGCCTTGGCCTCGCGCAGGGTCCGGGTGATCAGGCGGCGCTTCTCGTCCTCGTCGATGCTGCTGGGGAAGCGGAGTTCCTTGACGGCGACGGTGCGGCCGAGGGTCTCGTCGACGGCGCGCCAGACGGTGCCCATGCCGCCGCGGCCGAGGAGGGCGCCGAGCCGGTAGCGGCCGGCGAGCAGCCGGCCCTCGGTCTCGGCGGTGGACGAGGAGTCCTTGCGGAGCCGGTCGGCCGCGGGCCGCTGCCCGTCGCCGTCCCCGGCGCCGAAGCCGGCCCGTCCGGTGGACGGCTCGGTCCCGGGCACCCGGTCGCGGGGCGCGCGGTCCCGGGGTTCCGCCTCCTCGCGGGGCTTCCGGTCCTGGGGCGCGGCCTCCTGAGGCTTCGTCTCCTCCGGTCCGGCGTCCTGGGGGCGCGGCTCCGCGGCGGGCGTGCCCGCGTCCTGTTCCGCCGCGTCCCGCCGCGCCTCGCGCGCGGCCGGAACCGCTCCCCGTCCGCCGTCGGTGGCGGTCCCCGCGGGGGCGTCCCGCCGGGGGTCCTTCGCCGTGTCCCGCGACTGCTCCGACTCCGACATGCGTCCCCTCTGCGATCCCTGATCTCCGCCGCGTCCGCCGCACTCCGCACGCTGCGGCAACCCGCCCTGGAAGAGAGCCCATTGTCCCCCACCTCGCGGCGGGCGGCGTCCCCGGGTCCGTACTCCGGTATGACGACGCGCCACCGGGGCCCCCGGGTTCCCCCGGTTCCCGGACGCACCGTCAGCCGGGGGACCCGTCAGATCGGGACGATGTCGGGCGCACCGAGCCGTGCGGCGTCCGCGGTGAGGTCGTCGGGCTGCCGCTGCGACTCGCGCTCCGCCTCCACCCGCTTCTCGTAGTGCTCGACCTCCTTCTCGATCTGCCGCTCGTCCCAGCCGAGGACCGGCGCCATCAGCCCGGCGGCCTCGCGGGCGCTGCGGGTGCCGCGGTCGAAGGTCTCGATGGAGACGCGGGTGCGGCGGGTGAGGACGTCGTCCAGGTGGCGGGCGCCCTCGTGGGAGGCGGCGTAGACGACCTCGGCGCGCAGGTAGTCGTCGGCGGCGGCGAGCGGCTCGCCGAGCGAGGGGTCCTCGGCGATCAGGGCGAGGAGCTCCTCGGCGAGCGAGCCGTATCGGTTGAGCAGGTGCTCGACGCGGACGACGTGGAGGCCGGTGCGGGCGGCGATCCTGGCCCGCGCGTTCCACAGCGCCCGGTAGCCCTCGGCTCCGATCAGCGGGGTGTCCTCGGTGACGCAGGGGGCGACGCGCTGGTCGAGGCCGTGGACGGCCTCGTCGACGGCGTCCTTCGCCATCACCCGGTAGGTCGTGTACTTGCCGCCGGCGACGACGACCAGGCCGGGCACCGGGTGGGCGACGGTGTGCTCGCGGGAGAGCTTGCTGGTGGCGTCGGACTCGCCGGCGAGGAGGGGGCGCAGGCCCGCGTAGACGCCCTGGACGTCGTCCCGGGAGAGCGGGGTGGCGAGCACGGTGTTGACGTGCTCCAGGAGGTAGTCGATGTCGGCGCTGGAGGCGGCGGGGTGGGCCTTGTCGAGGTCCCAGTCGGTGTCGGTGGTGCCGACGATCCAGTGGCGTCCCCAGGGGATGACGAAGAGGACGGACTTCTCGGTGCGCAGGATGAGGCCGGTGGTGGAGTGGATCCGGTCCTTGGGGACGACGAGGTGGATGCCCTTGGAGGCGCGGACGTGGAACTGGCCGCGCTCGCCGATGAGGGCCTGGGTGTCGTCGGTCCACACCCCGGTGGCGTTGACGACCTGCTTGGCCCGGACGACGTACTCGCCGCCGGTCTCGACGTCCTGGACGCGGGCGCCGACGACCCGCTCGCCCTCCCGGAGGAAGCCGACGACGCGGGCGCGGCCGGCGGCCAGCGCGCCGTAGGAGGCGGCGGTGCGGACCAGGGTGAGGACGAAGCGGGCGTCGTCCATCTGGGCGTCGTAGTACTGGAGGGCGCCGGTGAGGGCGTCCTTGCGCAGGCAGGGGGCGACCCGCAGGGCGCCCCTGCGGCTGAGGTGGCGGTGGACGGGGAGGCCGCGGCCGTGCCCGGAGGAGACGGACATGGCGTCGTACAGGGCGACGCCGGAGCCCGCGTAGAAGCGCTCCCAGCCCTGGTGCCGGAGGGGGTAGAGGAACGGAACGGGCTTCACCAGGTGGGGGGCGAGCCGCTCCAGGAGGAGTCCGCGCTCCTTGAGGGCCTCGCGGACCAGGGCGAAGTCGAGCATCTCCAGATAGCGGAGTCCGCCGTGGATGAGCTTGCTGGAACGGCTGGAGGTGCCGGAGGCCCAGTCGCGGGCCTCGACGATGCCGGTGGAGAGCCCGCGCGTGACCGCGTCGAGGGCCGTGCCGGCTCCGACCACGCCGCCGCCGACGACGAGCACGTCCAGCTCGTGCTCGGCCATGGCCTCCAGTGCCGCGGCCCGCTCGGCCGGTCCCAGTGTCGCTGTCCTCACGGCTGCCGCCTCCCGTCGTCCCGTGCGTCCCGCCGCCCGTCCGCCGTGCGTCCGGGCGCGGGAGAGCCGGACCGCTCCGTGATCCGGCTCGCCGTCTCGATTCTGGACCGGCCCGCCGGCTTCGGCCACCGTCCCCGCACGGACCTGTGGATAACACTCGGCAACCTTCGATCATGCAATGCCGCATATCGGTCATATTTACTCCTAGTCTGACATTGCGTAGGCACGGGCGTGCGTACGCCCCAGGCAACGGCTACCGGGAAGGACGGCCCACCCCCATGCCCGCAGACCTCGCCGTCATCGGCCTCGGCCACCACGGACTCCCCCTCGCGCAGGCCGCGACCGCCGCGGGCATCACCACCGTCGGCTTCGACACCGACCCCCGCCCGGTCGCCGAACTCGCCGCGGGCCGCCCCCCGGTCGACGGCTCCCTCACCACCTCCGAGATCCGCCGCATGCTCGCCGGCGGCTTCCGGGCCACCACCGGCCCGGCCGAGCTCGGCCGGGTCCGCACCGCCGTCCTGTGCTCCCCCACCCCCCTCGGCCCCGACGGCGCCCTCGACCTCACCGCCGTCACCGCCGCCGCCCGCGCCCTGGCCGCCCGGCTGCGCCCCCACACCACCGTGATCCTGGAGTCCCCCGTCCCGCCCGGCACCACCGAGGGCCCGCTCCGGGAGCTCCTGGAGGACGGTTCGGGGCTGCGGGCCGGCCGCGACTTCCACCTCGCCTACTCCCCCGGCCGCCTCGACCCCGGCAACCGCCTGCCCGGCCCCGCCGGCACCCCCAAGGTCATCGGCGGCCTCACGCCCGCGTGCACCGAGTCCGCCGCCGCCTTCTACGGCCGCTTCACCGACAAGGTGGTGCGCGCCCGTGGCCCCCGGGAGGCCGAGACGGTCAAGCTCCTGGAGACCAACTTCCGGCACGTCAACATCGCCCTCGTCAACGAGATGGCGGTGCTCTGCCACGAGCTCGGCGTCGACCTGTGGGACGTCATCCGCTGCGCCGAGACCAAGCCCTTCGGCTTCCAGGCCTTCCGCCCCGGCCCCGGCGTCGGCGGCCACGGCGCCCCCGTCGAGCACCTGGGCGCCCACCGCCCGCTCCGCCTCGTCGAGCTCGCCGGCCGGGTCAACCAGCGGATGCCGCAGTACGTCGTGCAGCGCGCCGCCGCCCTCCTGAACGAGCATGGCAAGTCCGCCCGCGGCGCCCGGGTCCTGCTCCTCGGCATCACCTACAAGCCCGACCTCGCCGACCGCGAGGGCTCCCCCGCCGACGAGATCGCCGGCCGGCTCATGGACCTCGGCGCGGCGGTCAGCTTCCACGACCCGCACGTCCCCGACTGGCGGGTGCGGGAGCTGCCCGTCCCCCGCGCGGACTCCCTCTACGAGGCCGCCGCCCACGCGGATCTGACGGTCCTGCTCCAGCACCACCGCGTCTACGACCTCCAGGGCCTCGCGGTGAAGGCCCAGCTCCTCCTCGACACCCGCGGCGCCACCCCCGCCGGCACGGCGCACCGCCTCTGATCACGAGGAACGCGGAACGAAAGGATCCGGCCACGGGCCCGCCCCGGGTAACGGGTGGGCCACCGTCCGGACGGACTGCTAGTCTCCGGCCCTCTCGATCGCACACTCGTGCGCCATCCATCCAGGGGGACCCCGATGAGCCAGCCCGTACCGCCGCCCGGCAACCCGTTCGCACAGGACGCGGCCGCCCAGCAGCCCGCCGGCCAGAACCCGTACGCGCAGAACCCGGCCGGGCAGAACCCGTACGGCCAGGCCCCCGACGGCCAGAACCCGTTCGGCGCGTACCCGCCGGCGCCCGAGCCCCGCCGGGCCAACGTCGGTCTCGGCATCGTCGCCGCCGTCGTGGCCGCGCTAGTCACCGCCGGCATCTACGGGGCCGTCATGGGCGGCATCGAGCGCGAGATCGGCTGGGCCGCCATCGGCGTCGGCTTCGTCATCGGCCTCGCCGCCGGCAAGGTCGGCGGCAGCAACCCGGTGCTCCCCGTCGTCAGCGCCGTCCTCTCCCTCGGCGCCGTCTACGTCGGCCAGCTCGTCGGCATCGCGATCGTCGTCGCCAAGGAGCTGAACGTCTCGGCCACCGACATCGTCTTCCAGGAGTTCGGCCTGCTGACGCAGGCGTGGAGCGAGGGCAAGGACGCGATGACCTTCCTCTTCCTCGCGATCGCCGCCTTCGCCGCCTTCTCCGGCGCGAAGAAGGCCGCCGCCTGACCCGCCGGTACGCGAGAGGGCCCCGCACCGACCGGTGCGGGGCCCTCTCGTCTGCGGACCGGAGACGTCAGCGGCGGTGCTGGGCGTCCGCGACGGTGACCTCGACGCGCTGGAACTCCTTGAGCTCGCTGTAGCCCGTGGTGGCCATCGCGCGGCGCAGGGCGCCGAAGAAGTTCATCGAGCCGTCCGGGGTGTGCGACGGACCGGTGAGGATCTCCTCGGTGGTGCCGACGATGCCCAGGTCGACCAGCTTGCCGCGCGGCACGTCCTCGTGGACGGCCTCCATGCCCCAGTGGTGGCCCTTGCCGGGCGCGTCGGTGCCGCGCGCCAGCGGGGAGCCGATCATCACGGCGTCCGCGCCGCAGGCGATGGCCTTCGGCAGGTCGCCGGACCAGCCCACGCCGCCGTCGGCGATGACGTGCACGTACCGGCCGCCGGACTCGTCCATGTAGTCGCGGCGGGCCGCGGCCACGTCGGCGACGGCGGTCGCCATCGGGACCTGGATGCCCAGCACGTTGCGGGTGGTGTGCGCGGCGCCGCCGCCGAAGCCGACCAGGACGCCCGCGGCGCCGGTCCGCATCAGGTGCAGGGCGGCGGTGTACGTGGCGCAGCCGCCGACGATGACCGGGACGTCCAGCTCGTAGATGAACTGCTTCAGGTTCAGCGGCTCGGAGGCGCCGGAGACGTGCTCGGCGGAGACCGTGGTGCCGCGGATGACGAAGATGTCCACGCCCGCGTCGACGACGGCCTTGGAGAACTGCGCGGTGCGCTGCGGGGAGAGCGCGGCGGCGGTGACGACGCCGGAGTCGCGCACCTCCTTGATGCGCTGCCCGATCAGCTCCTCCTTGATCGGAGCCGCGTAGATCTCCTGCAGACGGCGGGTGGCGGTGGCCTCGTCCAGCTCGGCGATCTCGTCGAGCAGCGGCTGCGGGTCCTCGTGCCGGGTCCATAGGCCTTCGAGGTTCAGCACGCCCAGGCCACCGAGCTCGCCGATCCGGATGGCGGTCTGCGGGGAGACGACCGAGTCCATCGGGGCGGCCAGGAAGGGCAGCTCGAAGCGGTAGGCGTCGATCTGCCAGGCGATCGAGACCTCCTTCGGGTCCCGGGTGCGCCGGCTCGGCACGACGGCGATGTCGTCGAACGCGTACGCCCTGCGGCCGCGCTTGCCGCGCCCGATCTCGATCTCAGTCACGATGTGTGGCCTTTCCCTCTGTGTCTGCGCCTACCAGTATCCCCGACACACGCGCGGGGGGCGGCTCCGGCCACATGCCGGAACCGCCCCCTCCCGTGCGCGCGGACTACTTCCTGCTGTAGTTCGGCGCCTCGACCGTCATCTGGATGTCGTGCGGGTGGCTCTCCTTGAGGCCCGCCGAGGTGATCCGGACGAAGCGGCCCTTGGACTCCATCTCCTCGATGGTGGCGGCGCCCACGTAGCCCATCGTCTGGCGCAGGCCGCCGACGAGCTGGTGGACGACGGAGGAGAGCGGGCCGCGGTAGGGCACCTGGCCCTCGATGCCCTCGGGCACGAGCTTGTCGTCCGAGGTGACGTCGGCCTGGAAGTAGCGGTCCTTGGAGTAGGACCGGCCCTGGCCGCGGGACTGCATGGCGCCGAGCGAGCCCATGCCGCGGTACGACTTGAACTGCTTGCCGTTGATGAAGAGCAGCTCGCCGGGCGACTCCTCGCAGCCCGCGAGGAGGCTGCCGAGCATCACCGTGTCGGCGCCGGCGGCGAGCGCCTTGCCGATGTCGCCGGAGTACTGGAGGCCGCCGTCGCCGATCAGCGGGACGCCGGCGGCGCGGGCCGCGAGACCCGCCTCGTAGATCGCGGTGACCTGCGGGACGCCGATGCCGGCGACCACGCGGGTGGTGCAGATGGAGCCGGGGCCCACGCCGACCTTGATGCCGTCGACACCGGCGTCGATCATCGCCTGGGCGCCGTCGCGGGTGGCGACGTTGCCGCCGATCACATCGACGTTCACGCTCGACTTGATCTTCGACATCCAGCTGAGGGCGTTGCTGTTGTGGCCGTGCGAGGTGTCGACGATGAGGAAGTCGACGCCGACGGCGGCGAGCGCCTGGGCGCGCTCCAGGGCCTCGGGGCTGGCGCCGACGGCGGCGCCGACGAGCAGGCGGCCCTCGGAGTCCTTGGCGGCGTTCGGGTACTTCTCCGCCTTGACGAAGTCCTTGACGGTGATGAGGCCCTTGAGCACGCCCTCGTCGTCGACGAGCGGCAGCTTCTCGATCTTGTGGCGGCGCAGCAGCTCCATGGCGTCGACGCCGGAGATGCCGACCTTGCCGGTGACGAGCGGCATCGGCGTCATGACCTCGCGGACCTGGCGGCTGCGGTCGGTCTCGAAGGCCATGTCGCGGTTGGTCACGATGCCGAGGAGCTTGCCGTCGGGCGCGGTGACCGGGACGCCGCTGATGCGGAACTTGGCGCAGAGGGCGTCGGCCTCGGCGAGGGTCGCCTCCGGGTGGACCGTGATCGGGTCGGTCACCATGCCGGACTCGGAGCGCTTGACGAGGTCCACCTGGTTGACCTGGTCCTCGACGGAGAGGTTCCGGTGGAGCACGCCGACGCCGCCCAGACGGGCCATGGCGATCGCCATGCGGGACTCGGTCACCTTGTCCATCGCCGCGGAGAGCAGCGGGATGTTGACCCGGACGTTACGAGAGATGCGGGACGAGGTGTCGACCGCGTTGGGGAGCACCTCGGAGGCTCCCGGCAGCAGCAGCACGTCGTCGTAGGTCAGCCCGAGTGTCGCGAATTTTCCGGGCACTCCGTCGACGTTGGCAGTCATGACACCTTCCCAAATGGCCTTGATCGGTGCGGGATGTCCATGCTAACGGGCCTGAGCCGTGTCTCATTCCACGATCAAGATCAGCGGAAAGCTTTGGACCTTCGTACGTATGCGAAAGGGCCGCTCCGGAGCCGTGCCGCTTACTGCTCGGCCAGCGCCCGCAGCCGGCTGAGGGCGCGGTGCTGGGCGACCCGGACGGCGCCCGGGGACATGCCGAGCATCTGGCCGGTCTCCTCGGCGGTCAGGCCGACGGCGACCCGCAGGACGAGGAGCTCGCGCTGGTTCTCCGGGAGGTTGGCGAGCAGCTTCTTGGCCCATTCGGCGTCGTCGCTGAGGAGGGCGCGCTCCTCGGGGCCGAGGGAGTCGTCGGGCCGCTCGGGCATCTCGTCGGAGGGCACGGCGGTGGATCCGGGGTGGCGCATCGCGGCCCGCTGGAGGTCGGCGACCTTGTGTCCGGCGATGGCGAAGACGAAGGCCTCGAAGGGCCGGCCGGTGTCCTTGTAGCGCGGCAGGGCCATGAGGACGGCGACGCAGACCTCCTGCGCGAGGTCCTCGACGAAGTGGCGGGCGTCACCGGGCAGCCGGTTGAGCCGGGTGCGGCAGTAGCGCAGCGCGAGGGGGTGGACGCGCGCCAGCAGGTCGTGGGTGGCCTGCGCGTCCCCTTCGACGGCACGGTGGACGAGCGCACCGATCTCCCCCTGCCCGGCAGGCATGGGGGAACCCATGGTCTCGTCGTCGCGCATCGCTCCATGGTGCCCCGATGCCGGTCCGCCGGCGGCACCGTGTCCGTAGTTGTGCACCGAAGCGTTATGAGCAGGTGCGCCTGGATTCATCTCTGGCGCCCTCCCCTTCCGCTCGATCGACTCGTCCCCGAGGAACTCCACACCTCAAGGATGCGGCATCGCGCGGGGAAGTGACACAGGCCCGCCCCGTCCGCCCCTCGGCGGACGGGGGTACGGACGGGGAGGCGGTCGGTGTCCGCCGATTCAGCGGACCAGACCCCAGCGGAATCCGAGCGCGACGGCGTGCGCCCGGTCGGAGGCCCCGAGCTTCTTGAAGAGGCGCCGGGCGTGGGTCTTCACGGTGTCCTCGGAGAGGAAGAGCTCGCGCCCGATCTCCGCGTTGGACCGGCCGTGGCTCATGCCTTCGAGGACCTGGATCTCGCGCGCGGTGAGGGTGGGCGCGGCGCCCATCTCGGCCGAACGGAGCCGCCGCGGCGCAAGCCGCCAGGTCGGGTCGGCGAGCGCCTGCGTGACGGTGGCCCGCAGCTCGGCGCGGGAGGCGTCCTTGTGCAGGTAGCCGCGGGCGCCGGCGGCGACCGCGAGCGCGACGCCGTCGAGGTCCTCGGCGACCGTGAGCATGATGATCCGGGCGCCGGGGTCGGCCGAGAGCAGCCGGCGGACCGTCTCCACGCCGCCGAGGCCGGGCATGCGCACGTCCATCAGGATGAGGTCCGAGCGGTCCGCGCCCCAGCGGCGGAGGACTTCCTCGCCGTTGGCCGCGGTGGTCACGCGCTCCACGCCGGGCACGGTCGCGACCGCGCGGCGAAGCGCCTCTCGGGCAAGCGGGGAGTCGTCGCAGACGAGAACGGAGGTCATGACCGACCTCCGCGGCTCTCGCAGCTGATGCGCGTCACCTTGAGCCTCCAGGGCTGGTACGTATCGTCACCTGTGCGGTTGACGCTCCCGGACACCTGCCCGATCGCTTGTTCATTCAACCGCCTCGCACTCTCAACGATGGTCACTCGAAAGAGTTACGGGTCGGGCGAGACCTTCGGCACTCCTCGTGAGGGGCCGTGCACGGAGAAGAGCGCCGCAGGTCCTGCGTCCATCGCCGGAAGCCATCACCAGAAGCTATGCCCCATTTAGCGGGTTTTCTTCCCTTTTCGCGGTGTCTGTGGCTAGATTCGCAATGAGTCATATTTACATCTACTTCGACAGTAGTCGGACCCACCCGGACCGACCGGGGCCCGAGGAGCCCCGGGGCGACAGCCACTTCCCGCCCACCCACCAACCCGTTTCGACACGGTTTCAAGGGGACTAGCGCAATGGCAGATTTCTCCCGCCTTCCCGGACCCAACGCCGATCTGTGGGACTGGCAACTGCTCGCGGCCTGCCGCGGGGTCGACAGCTCCCTGTTCTTCCACCCCGAGGGAGAGCGCGGCGCGGCACGGAGTGCGCGTGAGAACTCGGCGAAAGAGGTCTGCATGCGGTGCCCGGTCCGCGCGCAGTGCGCGGCACACGCACTCGCCGTGCGGGAGCCCTACGGCGTCTGGGGCGGCCTCACCGAGGACGAACGCGAAGAACTCATGGGACGCGCGCGCAACCGCCTGATCGCGGCGGCTCCGGCGGCGTCCGCCGGCCGATCGATCGTGGGGCACGCCTGAAGGAACGTTTCCTCATCAGCTGAGACAGGAAGCCCGGTGGTCCTCGGGGGACCCGGGCGTCCGTGGCCGCGCGCGGGGGGCGGCGCCCGGACGGCCACCGCCCCGCCGGGTCCCCGGCGAAGGCGCGGCTACGCGCGCGCGGCGGCCCGGGTCAGCTCGTCGAGGGTGGCCGCCACCGCGGGCACCTGGGCCAGGTCCGGCAGCGTCAGGGCCACGATCTCCCGCTCCACGGCCGGCTCGACCGCGACGGTCCTGGCCCCCTTGGGCCGTACGGACTCGATGGCCAGCTCCGGCAGGACGGCCACGCCGAGCCCCGCGCCGACCAGGCCCACCACCGCCGGGTAGTCGTCGGTGGCGAAGTCGATGCGCGGGGCGAAGCCGGCCTCCTCGCAGACGTCCACGAGCTGGCGGCGGCAGCGGGGGCAGCCGGCGATCCACGCGTCGCCGGCGAGCTCGGCGATGCCGACCGAGCCGGCGTCCGCGAGCGGGTGCCCCTCGGGGACCAGGCCGACGAGCCGGTCGGCGAGCAGCGGGCGGACCACCAGGTCGTCCCACTCGCCGGCGGCGTGCCCGGAGCCGTACCGGAAGGCGAGGGCGATGTCGCAGTCGCCCTCGCGGAGCATCTCGACGGAGCGCGGCGGCTCGGCCTCGACGAGGGAGACCCGGGTGCCGGGGTGGGCGGCGCGCAGGGCGGCAAGCGCGGTGGGGACGAGGGTCGAGCTGCCGCTGGGGAAGGAGACCAGGCGGACCCGGCCGGCCCGCAGGCCGGCGATGGCGGCGACCTCCTCCTCCGCGGCGGTGAGTCCGGCGAGGATGCCGGCGGCGTGCCGGACGAGGACCTCCCCGGCCTGGGTGAGGCGCATCTCGCGGCCGGTCCGGATGAGCAGCGGGGTGCCGGCCGAGCCCTCCAGGGCCTTCATCTGCTGGCTGACGGCGGGCTGGGTGCAGCCGAGTTCGCGCGCGGCGGCCGAGAAGGAGCCGGTGGCGGCGACGGCCCGCAGGACGCGGAGGTGGCGTGCCTCGATCATGGTTCGAGCATAAGCGACGCTTGGATGCGGAAGCGAATCTTCGAACACAACTTTGAGGTAGGGGCCGGGAGACCCGCCTACGCTGCCTTCCATGACCTTGCTGAGCGTGAACACGGGCCGGGCGAAGAGCGTCGCCTACAGCGAATCCGCCTCCGGACGGACGGGCATCGACAAGCGGCCCGTCGACGGCCCCGTACGGATCGACGCCCCCGGCCCGGCCGGCGTCGGGGCGAGCGGCGTCGCCGGGGACGACGTGTGCGACCTGCGCTTCCACGGAGGCGCCGACCGGGCGGTGTACGCCTTCGCCCGCGAGGACCTGGACCGCTGGGAGCGGGAGCTGGGCAAGGAGCTGGCGAACGGCTCCTTCGGCGAGAACCTGACCACGAGCGGCCTGGACGTGAACGGGGCGCTGATCGGCGAACGCTGGCGGATCGGCGGGGAGGTGGTCCTGGAGGTCACCGGCGGCCGGATCCCCTGCCGCACCTTCCAGGGCCACCTGGAGGAGCTGGGCCTCGACGCCAGGGGCTGGGTGCGGAGGTTCACGCGGGCCGAGGCCGGTCCCGGCGCGCTGCTGCGGGTGATCGAGCCGGGCGAGGTGCGGGCCGGCGACCCGGTGACGGTGGTGCACCGGCCGGACCACTCCGTCACGGTCGCCCTCCTGCACCGGGCGGCGACCACCGAGCGGAAGCTGCTGCCCGGGACCCTGGTGGCCGCCGAGTGGATGGAGTCCGGGCTCCTCGCGGTCGCCCGGCAGTACGCGGAGAAGTACGGCGCCTGAGGCCGGCCCGTCCGGGGACCGGGCGCCGCGGCGCCGGGCACTACGGTTCCGGTATGACCACTGCACTGATCACGGGAGCCACCGCCGGTATCGGGGCCGCGTTCGCGCGCAGGCTGGCCGCCGACGGGCACGACGTCGTCCTGGTGGCGCGGGACCTGAAGCGGCTGCGGGAGCAGGCCACCGAACTGCACGACCGGCACGGCGTGGAGGCCGAGGTGCTCGCCGCCGACCTCTCCGGGGAGGAGGGGATCGCCGCGGTCGAGGCCCGGCTCTCCGACGCGCGCCGCCCGGTCGACCTGCTGGTGAACAACGCGGGCTTCGGGAACAAGGGCCGCTTCCTCGACGTGTCGATGGCCGACGAGCTGAGGATGCTGACCGTGCACTGCGAGGCGGTGCTCCGGCTGACCTCGGCCGCGTCCGCCGCGATGCGGGAGCGCGGGCGGGGCGGGGTGGTGAACGTGGCCTCGGTGGCGGCCTTCGTGCCGCGCGGCACCTACGGCGCCTCGAAGGCGTGGGTCGTGCAGTTCACCCAGGGCGCGGCCCGCGACCTCGCGGGCAGCGGGGTGCGGCTGATGGCGCTCTGCCCCGGCTTCGTGCGCACCGAGTTCCACGAGCGGGCGGGGATGGGGACGGACAACATCCCCGGCTGGATGTGGCTGGACGCGGACAAGCTGGTGGCGGCGGCCCTGTCGGACCTGGCGCGCGGGAAGACCCTGTCGATCCCGGACCCGCGCTACAAGGCCCTGATGGGCGTGGTGAAGCTGGCGCCGCGCGCGCTGCTCGGCGGGGTCTCGTCCAAGGCCGGGCGTAAGTACGGACCCCGATAGCGGTGTCCCGCCCGGGTTCCCCGGCCCTCCTGCTCGGGACGGGTCGAGTACGCGCGCCTGCGCGGGCGCGGCGGATTGCCGGAGGCTCGGGGGCAGGGACCGGCCACCTCGGAAGAACCTTCCCTTCGCGCTGACGGACGACGGCTCGGGGCTCTTCGCGATCGGCGCGTTCACGGTCGGGTCGGCGGCCCGGCCGCGGCCTTCGTCACGCGGGCCCTGGTGACGGCGTGGTCGGACCGGCGGTTCCGGGCAGCGTGAGGCGCGTGACGGCGCCGTCCCCCCACCTGACGCGCAGCTCGGGCCCCTCGGCGACCTCGACCTCCGCGAGGGCGGCGGCCGGGGCCGGGGCCGTCTCGCCGGTGAGCGAGGCGAGCGCGACGAAGAGGGCCGCGGGCCCGCGGGTGGCGCCGTGGACGGCGGGGGTACGGGTCGGGGCCGGGCCCTGGAGGGTGGCCCCGGTGGGGAGCGCGGTGACCTCGGGACCGTAACCGTGGACCGGGTGGAGCTGGGAGGCGGGGGCGCCGGGCGCGTCGGGGACGGCCCAGCCGGTCTGCCGCACGGGGGTGCCCTCCGGCGCGCCGAGGACGAGGTGGGCGCGGAGTTCGGCGCGCCCGCGGGCGAGGGTGGCGGAGACGACCCGGACCCCGGGGAGCGGGGTGTGCGCGGAGACGGCCCGGTCGGGGCCGCCGGGGAGCGGTGCGGCGGGGCCCCGGTCGGTGGCGGTGCCGTCGGGGCGGAGCAGCGCGAAGTGGTTGTCGGCCGGGTCGGGGGCGCCGGTGGGGCCGGTGCGGGTGGCGTAGGCGAAGCGGGCGTATCCGGGGTCGTCGCCGCCGGGTCCGCCGGCGGCGACGTGGTTGCTGCCGTGGTTGTGGAGGCGGACCAGGCCGTCGGCGGCGGTGGTCTGGACGAGCAGGCCGGTGGGGCCGAGCGGGCGGACGGTGTCGGCGCGTTCGGCGGGGAGGGGTTCCTCGGGGGCGGTCCAGACGGGGTGGTCCGGGGGGAGCAGCAGTCCGAGGAAGCCCTTCGAGGCCCAGTAGGGCGAGGCCGGACCCGAGTAGGCCTGGACGAGCGGCGGGTGGGGGCCGTGCCAGCCGAGGGTGAGCAGCCCGCGGCCGTCGGTGGCGCCGCGGTCGAGGAAGTACCGCAGGGAGCCGGAGGCGAGGCGGCGGGTGGTGCCGGGGGTGAGCGGGGTGTGGCCGGTGAGGGCGCCGAGCCAGGGGGCGGCGGCCGCGGCGAAGCGGTAGACGAGGGAGCGTCCGTACGGGACGGGGGCGCCGCTGGTGTCGAAGAGGTGGGCGTGGTCGGCGAGGTGGGCGCGGAGCCGGGGGCCGTACCGGTCGAGGAGCTCCCGGTCGCCGGCGAGGTGGGCGTGGAGGACCGGGTAGAGGTGCAGGGCCCAGGAGTTGTAGTGGTCGAAGGCGCGGTTGTCGCCGTCGCTGTACCAGCCGTCGCCGAGGTACCAGTCCTCGATGCGGGCGAGGGAGCGGTCGGCGGTGGCGGCGGCGCGGTCGGTCTCGATGCCGGCGTCCCGGAGGAAGCCGGCGACGGTGAGGCCGAAGAGCCACCAGTTGTTGTCGACGGGCGAGGGGGCGAGGGCGGGGAGCAGCCAGTCGGCGGCGCGCTGCCGGGTGCGGTCGTCGAGGCGGTCCCAGAGCCAGGGGCGGGTGAGGCGCAGGCCGAGGGCGACCGAGGCCGACTCGACGACCGCCTGGCGGGTGCCGGTGGTCGTGGGCCAGGCGTCGGGGTCGCCGTCGGCGCCGGGCGCGAGGGTGCCGGCGGCGAGCCCGGCCGCGTACCGGTCGAGGTGGCCGTGCGGGTCCTCGCCGCGGGCGCCGGCGACGCGGAGGGCGGCGAGGAGGAAGGTGCGGGCGAAGCCCTCCAGGCCGTCGGAGCGGGGGCCGGACCAGCTGGGGCGGGGGCCCGGGAGGTCGATGCGGCCGCCGCGCGGCGAGGCGTGGGGGCGGACGGCGAGGAGGAGCCGGTCGGCGGTCCGCTCCCAGTGGGCGCGGGTCCATCCGGTGTACGGGCTGAGCTCACGGTCCTCCGGCGGCGTGGGCATGATGCTCCTGGGGTCCCGGGGGGGGTGACGGCTGCCTCGCCGGAATCCTCGACATGCTCCGATCGAACGTCAAGAGATTCAGAGCGAATGATCGAAACTCCCGTCGTTCGATCATTTCGTCTAAGGTCAGCTGTCCCGGGGCCGTCAAGGCCGGAACCACCACCACGAGGGGGAACCGCAGGTGCGCGAGAGTGCCGACGAACGACACGCCCGACTGCTGGACCTGGTGCGCGAGCGCGGCACGGTCCGCGTCGCCGAGCTGGCCGGCCTGCTGGGGGTCTCCCCCGTCACCGCCCGCCGCGACGCGGAGGCGCTGGCCGGCCGCGGCCTGCTCGACCGGGTGCACGGCCAGGTCTCGTGGCCGCGCCCCGGCGGGCCCGGCTCGCCCCGGACCGGCGCCGCCGAGGGCCTGGTGATCGGCCTGCTCGCGCCCTCCGCCACGTACTACTTCGCCGAGGTCATCCGGGGTGCGCACGAGGCGGCGGCCCGGGCCGGCGCCCGGCTGGTGCTGCGGATCTCGGACTACCGCCCCGAGGAGGACCGGGCCCGCACCGAGGGGCTGCTCGCGGCCGGCGCCGAGGGGGTCCTCGTGGCGCCGGGCTGGCGCGGCCCGGAGGACCGGCTCGCCCACGGCGACTGGCCGGCCCTGCTGCCGGTGCCGGCGGTGCTCCTGGAGCGGCGGGCCGAGCCGGGCAGCCCCCTCGACGGGCTCGACCGGGTCTCCTCCGACCACGCCCACGGGGTGCTGCTCGCCCTGCGCCACCTGCTCGGGCTCGGTCACGCGACCCCGCTCCTGGTGGCCCGCGGCGACTCGCCGACCGCGCTCGCGGTGCGGGCCGGGTACGCCGAGGCGCTGGGGGTGCTGGGCCTGGAGGAGCCGCGGCCGGTGATCGACTCCGTGCCGGCCGAGGCGGACCCGGAGGGGTTCGAGCGGGTGGTGCGGGCGCTGCACGAGGCGGTCTCGTCGGGGCTCGCGAGCGCGGCGCTCGTCCACAACGACGTGGACGCGATCGAGATCATGCAGCGGCTCGCCCCGCTCGGCGTGCGGGTGCCCGAGGACCTCGCGCTCATCGCGTACGACGACGAGGTCGCCGCGCTGGCCGACACCCCGCTGACGGCGGTGGCCCCGCCGAAGCGGCAGGTGGGCCGGCACGCCGCGGAGCTGCTGGTGGAGCGGCTGACCGGGCGCGCGGACGAGGACGCGCCGCGCCGCCACGTGAGCCTGCTGCCGCGGCTGCGGGTGCGGGCCTCCTGCGGCGCCTCCGGCCCGGAGCCCACCCTCTGATCGATTTGATCTTTTTCCGATCATTCAATCTTTCGCTCTTGACTTCGCTCAGGAACGGTCCCAGGATCACGGCCAACCCCCTCCACGCCGCCGATCAGGAGCCGTGCCGTGAGCCTCAGCTGGAGCAGAACGTCCCGTGTCATAGCCGGCACCGCCGCCGCCCTCGCCGTCCTCACGGCCTGCGGCGGGGGCGGTGACGCAACCGGTTCCGCCGACGGCGAGCCGGTGCGCCTCACCTTCTGGGGCTGGGCCAAGGGCTCCAAGGAGGTCGTCGACGCCTTCAACGCCTCCCACACCGACATCGAGGTGACCTTCGAGGAGATCCCCTCCGGCAACGCCGGCGGCTACGCCAAGATCTCCAACGCGGTGAAGGCGGGCAACGCCCCCGACCTCGTCTCCATCGAGTACCCCTCGCTCCCCGAGTTCGTCTCCTCCGGCGCCCTCCAGGAGATCGGCGACGTCCTCCCCGAGTCCGCCCGCGCCGCCCTCCTCCCCCAGGCCGTCGAGCTCACCACCCTCGGCGGCAAGTCCTGGGCCGTCCCCTTCGACGCCGCCCCGCAGGCCTTCTACTACCGCAAGGACCTCTTCGAGAAGTACCGCGTCGAGGTCCCCACCACCTGGGACGGCTTCAGGAAGGCCGCCGAGCAGGTGAGGAGGGCCGACCCGAAGGCCCGCATCGCCACCTTCTTCCCCGACGACCCCACCACCTTCGAGGCGATGGCCTGGCAGGCCGGCGCCCAGTGGTTCAAGGCCGAGGGCGACACCTGGAAGATCGACACCACCGACCCGGCCACCACCCGGGTCACCGCCTACTGGCAGGGCCTCCTCGACGACGGGCTCGTCCACAAGAACGCCTCCTTCAGCCCCGAGTGGACCGGCTCCCTGAAGAACGGCACCACCGTCGGCTACCTCGGCGCCTCCTGGGGCGCCGGCGTCCTCAAGGGCACCCTCCCCGAGCAGTCCGGCAAGTGGGCCGTCGCCCCCCTGCCCAGCTGGGACGGCAAGCCCGCCTCCGGCATGCTCGGCGGCTCCACCTTCGCCGTGCCCAAGAGCAGCAGGCACAAGGCCGCCGCCGTCGAGTTCGCCACCTGGATGGCCACCACCGAGGAGGGCGTGAAGGCCCGCATCGCCTCCGGCACCTCCAGCGCCTTCCCCGCCGCCACCGCCCTGCGCCCCGTCGCCAAGGAGGCCTTCGACGCCGGCTTCTACGGCGGCCAGGACATCTACGCCCTCTTCGAGGCCGCCGGCGCCTCCATCACCCCGCAGTGGTCCTGGGGCCCCGCCACCGGCACCACCAACACCGCCATCAAGGACCGCTTCGGCGCCGTCGCCGCGGGCGGGCCCACCCTCGCCGACGCGGTGAGGGCCGGCCACGACGCCACCGTCGCCGAACTCACCAGGCGCGGCCTGAAGGTCGAGGGCTGAGCACGTGAAGGCCCGCACCCGTGCCGCGGCACTCCTGCTGACCCCGTTCTTCCTGCTCTTCACCGCGGTGCTGGTGGTGCCGATCGGATACGCGGTCTGGCTGAGCCTCTTCACCGAGAAGCAGTCCGGACTGGGCTTCGGCGGCTCCGAGACCGTCTTCACCGGACTCGGCAACTACGCCGCGGCACTGGGTGACCGGGCCTTCCGCGACGGATTCGGCCTCCTGCTCGGCTACTGCCTGCTCTACGTGCCGCTGATGCTCGGCGGCGCCCTCGGCCTCGCCCTCCTCCTCGACACCGCCCTCGCCCGCGCCCGCCGCTTCTTCCAGCTCGCGCTCTTCCTGCCGCACGCCGTGCCCGGCATCATCGCCGCCCTGATCTGGGTCTACCTCTACACGCCCCAGCTCAGCCCGGTCGTCCGGGCGATGGAGGCCGGCGGGATCGGCTTCGACTTCTTCTCCCCCGAGGGCGCCCTGCCCTCCGTCGTCAACATCGCCCTGTGGGAATGGCTCGGCTACAACCTGATCATCTTCTACGCCGCCCTCCAGGCCATCGACCGCTCCGTCCTCGAAGCCGCCACCGTCGACGGGGCCGGCGCCTGGCGCACCGCCTTCTCCGTGAAGATCCCGCTGCTCCGCGGCTCGCTCGCGATGGTCGCCCTCTTCACCGTCATCGGCTCCCTCCAGCTCTTCACCGAACCGCTGATCCTCAGCAGGGGCACGGGCTCCGCCGTCACCTCCACCTGGACGCCGAACATGTACGCGTACTCCGCCGCCTTCGACCGCAACGACTACGGCCTGGCCGCGGCCGCCTCGATCCTGCTGGCCCTGACGGCCGCGCTGCTGTCCTTCGCGGTGACCCGCCTCACCCGGGACCGGAAGGAGAAGGCCGCGTGACCGCCTCCCGCTGGCTGTCGAGGACCGCCGTCAACGGCGTCCTCCTCCTCGCCACCTGCTACATGCTCTTCCCGCTCGTCTGGCTGCTCACCGCCGCCACCAAGGACGCCGGAGGACTCCTCGCCGGGAACGCCTTCTCCTTCGAGGGCTTCGACCTCGGCGGCAACCTCGCCCGGCTCGCCGAGCACCACGACGGCGTCTACTTCCGCTGGTACCTCAACAGCCTCCTCTACGCCGGGATCGGCGCCGCCGCCTGCGCGCTGATCAGCGTGGCCGCCGGATACGCCTTCCACGTCTACGACTTCCGCGGCAAGGAGAAGCTCTTCGGCCTCGTCCTCCTCGGCGTCCTCGTCCCCACCACCGCCCTCGCCCTGCCGATGTACCTGCTCGCCAGCGAGATCGGCATCGTCAACACCTACGCCGCCGTCCTCCTCCCGGTCCTCGTCAACCCCTTCGGGGTCTACCTCTCCCGGGTGCTGTGCGCCGCCTACGTCCCCGGGGAGGCCCTGGAGGCCGCCCGGATCGACGGCGCCGGGGAGATGCGGGTCTTCTGGTCGATCGGACTGCGCACGGTCATGCCGGGCTTCGTGACCGTCTTCCTCTTCCAGTTCACCGCCGTCTGGAACAACTTCTTCCTGCCCCTGGTGATGCTCTCCGACCAGAAGCTCTTCCCGCTGAGCCTCGGCCTCTACGCCTGGAACAGCAACGCCCACGCCGAACCCGGCTACTACCCGCTCGTCGTCACCGGCTCGCTGCTCGCCGTCGTCCCCCTCGTCCTCGCCTTCGTCTCGCTCCAGCGCCACTGGAAGGCCGGTCTGACCGCCGGCAGCGTCAAGTGAGGAGCCCAGGTCCCCCCATGCGCCCGACCGCCGACAACCGCCCTCCCCTCCTGCTCGCGATGGGCCCCGGCGTCTCCGAACGCCTCCTCACCGACGCCCACCGGGCCCGCCTCGCCGCCCTCACCCGCACCGACCCGCGGCTGATCGCCCACGACCTGACCGCCCCCGACCCGCGCACCGCCGCCGCCCTCGCCGAGGCCGAACTCCTCCTCACCTGCTGGGGCGCCACCCCGCTCACCCCGGAGGTGCTGGCCCGCGCACCGCGCCTCAAGGCCGTGGTGCACGCGGCCGGCTCGGTCAAGCACCACATCACCGACGCCTGCTGGGAGCGCGGCCTGCGGGTCACCAGCGCGGCCGCCGCCAACGCCCTGCCCGTCGCCGAGTACACCCTCGCCGCGATCCTCTTCGCCGGGAAGCGGGTGCTGCGCTCGGCCCGGCGGTACGCCGAACTCCGCTCCGGCCACGGCTGGCTCGCCGAGTCCGCCGCCTGGGGCAACTACCGCCGCACGGTCGGCATCGTCGGCGCCTCCCGCATCGGCCGCCGGGTCGTGGAGCTGCTGCGCCCCTTCGACCTGGAAGTGCTGCTCTACGACCCCTACCTGACGGTCCCGCCGGCCGGCGCGTCCCTCGCCGGCCTGGACGAACTCTGCTCCCGCAGCTCGGTCGTCTCCGTGCACGCGCCCCAACTCCCCTCCACGTACCGGATGATCGGGGCCCGGCAGCTCGCCGCCCTGCCCGACGGCGCCACCCTGGTCAACACCTCCCGGGGCTCCCTGATCGACGAGGACGCCCTCCTCCCCCACCTCGCCTCGGGCCGCCTGCACGCGGTGCTCGACGTGACCGAACCCGAACTCCCGCCCCCGGACTCCCCCCTCTACAGCCTCCCCAACGTCCTGCTCACCCCGCACATCGCGGGCTCGCTCGGCAACGAGCTGCACCGGATGACCGACCAGGCGCTGGACGAGGTCGCCCGCTACACCCGGGGCGAGCCCTTCGCGGAGGAGGTCAGGGCCGCCGACCTGGGACGCTCCGCCTAGGGCGGCCTAGACTGGAGGGGTCCATCCGCGGCTTCGCCGGTCGGAGGCGGCCATGACCTTCGTGCAGATCATCGATTGCAGGACGAGCCGGGTCGAGGAGCTCAACCGGCTCATGGACCGGTGGGTCGAGCAGACCCGGGGGAAACGGACCGCCACCCACAGCATCGTCGGGACCGACCGGTCCGACGCCTCGCACGTCGTGGAGATCGTCGAGTTCCCCTCGTACGACGTGGCGATGCGCAACTCGCAGCTGCCGGAGACCGACCGGATCTTCCGGGAGATGGTCGCCCTCTGTGACGAGATGCCGACCTTCACCGACCTGGACGTGGTCCGGGACGAGGCGCTGTACAAGGCGAACGCGCGGCAGATGTTCGAGCGGTTCGCGAACGGGTCGGACCTGGCGCTGCTCGACGGCCTGCTGGCCGAGGGGTACCACGACCACGATCCGGCGAACCCGGTGGCCACCCTCGGGATGGACGCGGTCCGGCGCGAGGTGGAGCAGTGGCGCGCGGGCTTCGACTTCGCGTTCACGGTCGAGGACCAGATCGCCGACGGCGACCGGGTGTGCACCCGGTGGAGCTGGAAGGGGACCCACGTCGGCGACTTCATGGGCCTCCAGCCGACGGGGATGGAGGTCACCATGACCGGGACCACCATCCACCGCTTCCGCGACGACGGGAAGATCGTCGAGGGCTGGTGGCAGTACGACCTGCTCGGGCTGATGGGACAGCTCGGCGCGGTGGAGGACTGAGGAACGCTCCGGCGGGACCCGGGAAACGGGCGAGGCCCGGTGCTCCCGCGACGGGAGCACCGGGCCTCGTGACGCGCGGGGCGTCAGGGGTCAGTGGGAGTGACCGTGACCGTGGCCGTGGCCGTGGTCCGCCGGCTCCTCCTCCTTCTTCTCCACCACGAGGGTCTCGGTGGTGAGGAGCAGGGAGGCGATGGAGGCGGCGTTCTCCAGGGCGGAGCGGGTGACCTTGACCGGGTCGATGACGCCGGCCTTGACCAGGTCGCCGTACTCGCCGGTGGCGGCGTTGAAGCCCTGGCCCTTGTCGAGCTCGGAGACCTTGGAGGTGATGACGTAGCCCTCCAGGCCGGCGTTCTCGGCGATCCAGCGGAGCGGCTCGACGGCGGCGCGGCGGACGACGGAGACACCGGTGGCCTCGTCGCCGGTCTTGCCGAGGTTGTCCTCCAGGACCTTCACGGCGTGGACGAGCGCGGAACCGCCACCGGAGACGATGCCCTCCTCGACCGCGGCGCGGGTCGCGGAGATGGCGTCCTCCAGACGGTGCTTCTTCTCCTTCAGCTCCACCTCGGTGGCGGCGCCGACCTTGATGACGCACACGCCGCCGGCCAGCTTCGCGAGGCGCTCCTGGAGCTTCTCGCGGTCCCAGTCGGAGTCCGTGGTCTCGATCTCGGCCTTGATCTGCGCGACGCGGCCCGCGACGTCCTCGGACTTGCCGCCACCGTCGACGATGGTGGTGTCGTCCTTGGAGACGGTCACGCGGCGGGCGGTGCCCAGCACGTCCAGACCGGCCTGGTCGAGCTTGAGGCCGACCTCCTCGGCGATGACGGTGGCACCGGTGAGGGTGGCCATGTCCTGGAGCATCGCCTTGCGGCGGTCGCCGAAGCCGGGCGCCTTGACGGCGACGGCGTTGAAGGTGCCGCGGATCTTGTTGACGACGAGGGTGGAGAGCGCCTCGCCCTCGACGTCCTCGGCGATGATCAGGAGCGGCTTGGAGCCACCGGCCTGGATGACCTTCTCCAGGAGGGGCAGCAGGTCCTGGATCGAGGAGATCTTGCCCTGGTTGATCAGGATGTACGGGTCGTCGAGGACGGCCTCCATGCGCTCCTGGTCGGAGACCATGTACGGCGAGAGGTAGCCCTTGTCGAAGGCCATGCCCTCGGTGAACTCCAGCTCCAGGCCGAAGGTGTTGGACTCCTCGACGGTGATGACACCGTCCTTGCCGACCTTGTCCATGGCCTCGGCGATGAGCTCGCCGACCTGCTGGTCCTGGGCCGAGAGGGCGGCGACGGCGGCGATGTCGGACTTGTCGTCGATCGGGCGCGCGGTGGCGAGCAGCTCGTCGGAGACGGCCTTGACCGCGGCGTCGATGCCCTTCTTCAGGGCGGCCGGGGAAGCGCCGGCGGCGACGTTGCGCAGACCCTCGCGGACGAGCGCCTGGGCGAGCACGGTGGCGGTGGTGGTGCCGTCACCCGCGATGTCGTTGGTCTTGGTCGCCACCTCCTTGACGAGCTGGGCGCCGAGGTTCTCGTACGGGTCCTCGATCTCGACCTCGCGGGCGATCGTGACACCGTCGTTGGTGATGGTGGGGGCGCCGAACTTCTTGTCGATGACGACGTTGCGGCCCTTGGGGCCGATCGTCACCTTCACCGTGTCGGCCAGCTTGTTGACGCCGCGCTCAAGGGCGCGACGGGCGTCCTCGTCGAACTTCAGGATCTTCGCCATGGGAGCGATTCAGCCCTCTCGGAAATCGTGTGGGTAAAACCGACCGCGCCCCTGGACGCCCAAGAGATCAAGGGGTCAGGGGCGCGGTTCAAAGCGGTACGGCGTCTTACTTCTCGATGATCGCGAGCACGTCGCGGGCCGAGAGGACGAGGTACTCGTCGCCGTTGTACTTCACCTCGGTGCCGCCGTACTTGCTGTAGAGCACGACGTCGCCGACCTTCACGTCGAGCGGAAGGCGCTCGCCGTTCTCGAAGCGGCCCGGGCCCACGGCGAGGACGGCGCCCTCCTGGGGCTTCTCCTTCGCGGTGTCCGGGATGACCAGGCCGGAGGCCGTGGTCTGCTCGGCGTCGAGCGGCTGGACCACGATGCGGTCCTCAAGCGGCTTGATGGCAACCTTGGAGCTGGCGGTCGTCACGATCCGACCTCCCCCTTCGGAGATCTCGCGGGGTTAACTTTCTGGGGTCGCGACCAGCTGGATCCGTCGTCGCGGGTGCCGGACCTGCCCGTCGCTTTCCTGGCACTCTCCGGTGGGGAGTGCCAGAGCCGAGACTATGACCGCGATTAGCACTCGGTCAAGCGGAGTGCCAATTCCTCACTCCGTGGCGGCCTCCGCGCGGACGGCGGAGCCGGCCGGGGCGCGGTCGCCGACGCGCTCGACCGCCTTGCGGCCGAGGCGTTCGAGCGGGTCGACGGCGGAGGCGCAGCCGGTGAGGCCGAGGAGGAGGACGGCGACCACCAGCGGCCGCAGGCGGCTCATACGTAGTCCTCCAGCCGGCCGACCGCGTACCCCTTGGACGTGATCACGTTCATCACCCGACGGATCATGTCCGGCATGCTGCCCTTCCAGTCCTCCTCGCCGCGGAAGTGGGTGAGGACGATGTCGCCGGGGTGCAGGTCGCGGTCCCACTCGCGCCACTCCATGTGGTCGGGGAAGGCCTCGGAGGCCCAGAGCGGGACGGCCTTGACGCCGCAGGACTTCGCGGCGCGCAGGGTGTCCTCGTTGTAGTTGCCGTACGGGGGGCGGAAGAGCTCGGGGCGCTTGCCGTACTTCTTCTCGATGACGTCCTGCATCCCGCAGATCTCCCGCTTCTGGCGCGCGTAGGAGAGCCCGGGCAGGTACTTGTGGTTCAGCGTGTGGTTGTGGAGGGCGACCCCGCGCGGCTGCGACTTCTGCATCTTCGCGAAGTAGCCGTAGTCGTCGCTGACGACGTAGTCGCTGAGGAAGGCGCTGTAGGGGATGTCCAGCTCCCGCATCATGCGGATGAGCTCGGGGTCCTTCTCGGCGCCGTCGTCGATCGTCAGGAAGACGACCTTCTCCTTGGTGGGGACGGTGGTGAAGACGGGCGGGAGTCCCTCGCCGTCGGTCTCGAAGCCCTTCCGGGTGGTGATCCTCGGCTTGGTCCTCGGCGGGGCGGGCGCTTCGAGGGGGGTCAGCCGGAGGCCCCACTTCTTCGCGGCGACGGCCCGGGCGGCCCGCCGCTCCGCCAGCGCGGCCTTCTTCTCCGCGGCGAGCCGGGCCGCGGTCTTCGCCGGGGCCTGCTGTCCCGCGGCGGGGGCGGGGGCGCCGCCGGCGCCCGGCGCGGAGCCCTCGGAGCAGGCGGCGGTGGAGGTGAGCGCGGCGACGAGGAGCGCGGCCCCCAGGGCACGGCGCGAGCCACCCTTTGTCATCATTTCTTCCTTTTGTCGTACGACCGGTATGGCGCCGCATCCTGTCAGCGCGACCCGCCCGCCCGGCCGCGACACCGCCGTACCGGCCCCACGGTCCCCCGCCCGGCCCACAGGGAGAATGGAACGGTGACCGACCTCGCCGCCTTCGCCGCCCTGCTCGCCCCCGAGGGCCAGACGCTCCTCGCCGCCCTGCGCGACTACGACCCCGCCCAGGAGCTGGCGGTCGCCTCCCGGCTGCGCCGCGACCACCCCGCCGAGCTGGTCTCGGCGGCCCTCGGACAGGCCCGGCTGCGACAGCGCGCGGTGGCGAAGTTCGGCGCCGAGGACGCCCACCGCATGTACTTCACGCCGAACGGCGTCGAGCAGTCGACCCGGGCCGCCGTCGGCGCCTACCGCGCGGCCCGCCTCAAGGCCCTCGGCGTCGGCTCGGTCGCCGACCTCTGCTCCGGGATCGGCGGCGACGCGCTCGCGCTGGCCCGCGCCGGCATCTCCGTCCTCGCCGTCGACCGCGACCCGCTCACCGCCGAGGTCGCCCGCGCCAACGCCGCCGCGCTCGGCCTCGACGGTCTGATCGAGGTCCGCTGCGCCGATGTCACCGAGATCGACACCAGCCCCCACGACGCCGTCTTCGTCGACCCGGCGCGGCGCGGCGGCCGGGGCCGCGTCTTCGACCCGGAGGCCTACTCCCCGCCGCTCTCCTGGGCCGTCGAGGCCGCCCGCAAGGCCCCGCGCGCGGCCCTGAAGATCGCCCCGGGCATCCCGCACGAGACCGTCCCCGCCGAGGCCGAGGCCGAGTGGATCTCGGACGGCGGCGACGTGAAGGAGGCGGTCCTCTGGTTCGGCACGGAGCCGGGCGCCCGGCGCGCCACCCTCCTGCCGTCCGGGGCGGGCCTCGTCGGCCGCGGCCTGCCCGACCCGGCGGTCCGCCCCGTCGGCCGCTACCTCTACGAGCCCGACGGCGCCGTCATCCGCGCCCACCTGGTCGCCGAGGTCGCCGAGGAGCTGGGCGGCGGGCTGATCGACGCCACGATCGCCTACGTCACCGCCGACGCCCTGACCCCCACCCCGTACGCCTCCGCCTACGAGATCACCGACGAACTCCCCTTCAACCTCAAGAAGCTGAAGGCCCTGCTGCGCGAACGCGAGGTGGGCACGCTGACGGTGAAGAAGCGCGGCTCGGCCGTCGAGCCCGAGGAGATCCGGCGGAAGGTGAAGCCCAAGGGCCCCCACTCCGCGACGGTGCTGCTCACCCGGGTCGCGGGGGCTCCGACGATGCTGATCGGGCACCCCGTGCGGCCGGAGCGACCCTGATCGCCATGCGGTAGTGCCCGGCCGCCTTGAAGAGCCCGATCAGGCCGTTGATCCAGAGGATGAGCGCGACGCCCATGCCGTAGGCGACGAAGCCGTGGCCGCCGTCCTGCGGGGTCGCACCGGCCGGCACGGCGAAGCCGAGCCACAGTCCGAGGCCGCACAGGAGGGCGGAGAGCAGCATCCAGCAGACGCTCGGGACCGGCCGCCGCAGCCGCGCGTCCGCCGCCCCGTCCCGGTCCAGCGCGACCCAGGCGGCGAGCCGTTCGCGCGCCACGCGGTCCTGCCGCACCCCGCGCACGGCCAGCCAGACGCCGGGCACCATGACGCCGGCGCCGAGGACGGCGGCGACCAGGCCGATGAAGAAGGTGATCGGGTCGAGGAGCGCGCCGCCGAGGTCGACGAGGAGCACGCCCACCATGCCCCAGCCGAGCTGGAGCAGCAGCACCGAGCCGGCGAACAGCGCGAACCGCCCGCCGCCGAGCAGCCGGCGCCCCAGCGCGTCGAGCGCCAGCGCCCGGTCCGCGAGCCGCGCGTCCCGGTGGGGCCAGCTCCGGAGCTCGGCGGGCGGGGGCGGCGGGGGCAGGGGCGTGCGCGGCGACATGCCCAGCACCCTAGGTGATGGCCCCGGCGGGACGCCGTCTAGGCCGTCCCTTCCGGATCCTGCCGGGCCCGGGCCAGCAGCAGGTCCCGCTCGCTCTCGTTGCGGGTGAGCTCCGCCGCCCGCGCGAAGGCGGCGCGCGCCTCGTCCGCGCGGCCGAGCCGGGCGAGCAGGTCGCCGCGGACGCTCGGCAGCAGGTGGTAGCGGGCCAGGGCGGGTTCGGCGGCGAGGGCGTCGACCAGGCGCAGGGCCGCGGCGGGTCCCTCGGTCATCGAGACGGCCACCGCCCGGTTCAGCTCGACCACCGGTGACGGGGCGAGCTCCATCAGCCGCCCGTACAGTCCGGCGATCACCGTCCAGTCCGTCTCCTCGTAGGAACCGGCCCGCGCGTGGCAGGCGGCGATGGCGGCCTGGAGGGCGTAGGGGCCGTAGGAGCGGCCGTCCCCGGCCCGGGCGAGGGCGGCGCAGCCGCGCCGGACGAGGAGGCGGTTCCAGCGCCGCCGGTCCTGCTCGGCGAGGAGCACCGGCCGGCCGCCGGGGCCGGTGCGGGCGGGGGTGCGGGAGGCCTGGAGTTCGAGGAGGGCGGCGAGGCCGTGCACCTCGCTCTCGCCCGGCATGAGGGCGGCGAGGCCGCGGGCCAGCCGGAGCGCGTCCTCGCAGAGCGCGGGCCGCAGCAGGTCGTCGCCGGCGGTGGCGGCGTACCCCTCGTTGAAGACCAGGTAGACGACCTCCAGGACGGAGCCGAGCCGGGCCTCCCGCTCCGCGCCGTACGGCACCTCGAACTCCACGCCCGCCTTCGCGAGGGCGCGTTTGGCGCGGGTGATCCGGGCGGCGACGGTCGCCTCGGGGGCGAGGAAGGCGCGGGCGATCTCGTCCGTCCGCAGTCCGCAGACGAGCCGCAGGGTGAGCGCCGCCCGGGCCTCGGCGGACAGCACCGGGTGGCAGGTGGTGAAGACGAGCCGGAGCACGTCGTCGTCGATGTCGCCGGGGCCGGAGGGTTCGGGGTCGTACGACTCCTCCGGCAGCGTCCGGCCGACCTCGGCGAGCTTGCGCGCGTAGGTCTCGCGGCGCCGCACGAGGTCGACGGCGCGGTGCTTGGCGGTGGCCGTCAGCCAGGCGCCCGGGTTCTCCGGGACGCCCTCCCGCGGCCACTGCTCCAGCGCGGCGACGAGCGCGTCCTGGGCCAGCTCCTCGGCGATGCCGACGTCCCGGACGGTCCGCGCCACCGTGGCGACGATCCTCGCGGACTCCATCCGGAAGACCGTCTCCAGCGTGCTCTCCACCGTCACGTCCCCATGACAGCACGGGACGGGTCAGTCCTCCGGCATCTCCTCGACCTCGCGGACCTCCAGGCCGACCTTCCAGTGCGGCGGGTGGGCGGCGAGGAACCGCTTGCCCCACTCGACGGCCTCGGCCATGTCCTTGCACTGGAGCATCGCGTAGCCGCCGACGACCTCCTTGGTCTCGGTGAAGGGCCCGTCGGTGCAGGAGAGCCTCCCGCCCGACCAGGTGATCCGGGTGGACTCGGCGGTCGGCCGGAGCCCGGCGGTGTCGACCATGACGCCGGCCTTGGTGATCTCCTCGAAGAGGGCGCCCATCCGCTCCTCGAAGCCGGGGTCGGCGCTCTCCATGTCGATGGCGTCAGGGGTGTTCTCCTCGATGCGGACGAGGGAGAGGAAGCGGGGCACGGTGACTCCTGGGGGTGCGGTGGCGGGGCCGTTCCCCGCCTTCCACACATACGTCGAACGGGCCGGGGCCGCATCGACACCCCGCCCGGGGAATTCCTAGACGTAGTCCTCCAGGCGGGCCACGGTGAAGCCCTGTTCCTGGATCCTGCGGAGCATCGTGGCGGTCATCTCGGTCATCGTGCGGCCCTTGAGCTCGGCGGGACCGCGGAAGTGGGCGAGGACGATGTCGCCGGGGTGGAGCTTCCGGTCGCCGCGCTGGTACTGCATGTTCTTGATCTGCATGGACTCGCGCCACAGGACGATCGCGTCGACCCCGCACGTCCCGGCGGCGGCGCGGGTGGCCTCGTTCCAGTTGCCGAAGGGCGGCCGGAAGAGGCGCGGGGCGGTGCCGTACCGCTCGCGCAGCCTCTCCTGCTGGCCGCATATCTCGCGCCGCTGGGCCTCCGGGCCGAGGGCGGGCAGGTTCGGGTGGGTGAGGGTGTGGTTGGCGACGCCGTGGCCCTGGGCGACGAGCGGGTCGAAGTAGCCGTAGTCCCCGCTGATCACCGAGTCGGTGAGGAACATCGTGAAGGGCACGTCCAGCTCGTCCATCATCCGCACGAACCCGGGGTCCTTCTCGGCCCCGTCGTCGATGGTGAGGAAGACGACCTTGTCCTCGACCGGGATGTCGCTGACCACCGGCACCGGGCCGCCGGGCGCCCGCCGCACCGGCTTGACGGCGGGCGGGGCGGGCGGCGCGGCGAGGGGCTTCAGCCCCCACTTCCGGTACGCGGCGGCCCGGGCGGCCCCGGGGGCCTGCGCCGGCTCCGGGGCGGTGGCCCCGGCCGTGGGCGTCGCCGGGGGCCGGACGGCCGACGGCGGGGCGGGGGCCGTGCAGCCCGTCATCAGGAGGGCCGCGGCGCTCAGGGCCGCCCACGCCGCGATCTGCTTCTTCACGGGCTGTGGGATGCCCGTACGGCCCGAAAGGTTGCGCGAGCCTCGAACGAACCGGCTATTCGACCGATTCGAAGCGCCAGCGGTGGACCGGACGGGTGATCAGCTCCGCGTCCGGCTCCGGCAGCTCCGGAAGCTCGGCGTCGAGGCCGTCCGCCTCCCACCAGGTGAGGACCAGGACCCGGTCCTGCGGGGCCCGGAGGACCTCCCGGCGCAGCGGCTCGCGCGCCAGCACCCGGGACCGGGCCCACTCCAGGAGCTCGGGGCCCCGGCCCTGCACGGCCCGGGCCTCCCACATCAGGGCGACCCTCACGAGTAGAGGTTCTCCTTGCTGATCTCGTGCACGTGGTCGTGGTCGTGCGCGGGGGCGCGGCCCGGCACGTGCGGGTCCGTCACCGGCAGCGAGGAGTCCGCCGAGAGCTCCAGGTCGGAGGCGGCCCGGCCCCGCGCGACCATCTCCGAGCCGAGCGCGGCGACCATGGCGCCGTTGTCGGTGCACAGGCCCGGACGGGGCACCCGGAGCCGGATCCCGGCCCGCTCGCAGCGCTCCTCGGCGAGGGCCCGCAGCCGCGAGTTGGCCGCCACGCCGCCGCCGATCATCAGGTGGTCGACGCCCTCGTCCTTGCAGGCCCGGACGGCCTTGCGGGTGAGGACGTCGACGACGGCCTCCTGGAAGGAGGCGGCCACGTCGCGCACCGGCACCTCCTCGCCCGCCGCCCGCTTCGCCTCGATCCAGCGGGCCACCGCGGTCTTGAGCCCCGAGAAGGAGAAGTCGTACGCCGGGTCCTTGGCGCCGCTCAGACCGCGCGGGAACGCGATCGCGGCCGGGTCGCCCTCCCGGGCCAGCCGGTCGATGACCGGGCCGCCGGGGAAGCCCAGGTCGAGGACCCGGGCGATCTTGTCGAAGGCCTCGCCGGCGGCGTCGTCGATGGTGGCGCCCAGCGGCCGCACGTCGGCGGTGATGTCCGTGGAGAGCAGCAGCGAGGAGTGCCCGCCGGAGACGAGCAGCGCCATCGTCGGCTCGGGCAGCCGGCCGTGCTCCAGCTGGTCGACGCAGATGTGCGAGGCCAGGTGGTTGACGCCGTAGAGCGGCTTGCCCAGGGCGTAGGCGTACGCCTTGGCGGCGGAGACGCCGACGAGGAGGGCGCCCGCGAGGCCGGGGCCCGCGGTGACCGCGATGCCGTCCAGGTCCTTCGCCGAGACGCCCGCGGTCTTCAGGGCCCGCTCGATCGTCGGGACCATCGCCTCCAGGTGCGCCCGGGAGGCGATCTCGGGCACCACGCCGCCGAAGCGGGCGTGGGTGTCGACGCTGGAGGCCACGGCGTCGGCGAGCAGGGTGGTGCCGTGGACGATGCCGACGCCGGTCTCGTCGCAGGAGGTCTCGATGCCGAGCACCAGCGGTTCGTCAGCAGCCATCAGATCTCAGTCCCCGTTCCTTGAACGATCAGTCGCATCACGAGCGCGTCGACGTTGCCCGGCTGGTAGTAGCCGCGCCGGAAGCCGATGGGCTCGAAGCCGAAGCGCTCGTACAGCTTCTGCGCCCGGGTGTTGTCCACGCGCACTTCGAGCAGGACCTCGTCGCACTCGAAGGCCGTGGCGTGTTGGAGGAGGTCGGTGAGGAGCCGGGCGCCGAGCCCGGTCCCCCACTGGTCGCGGGCGACGGCGATGGTCTGGACGTCGCCGAGTCCACCCGCCGCCGCCAGGCCCGCGTACCCGGCCAGCCTGGCGGTGCCGTCCGGCGAGGTCTCCTCGGCGACGACGTACCGCCGGGTGGCCCGGGGCCCGCGCGCGTGCGCGAGCTCGGACCAGAACATCCCCTCCGACCAGGCGTCCTCGGGGAAGAGGTCGGCCTCCAGGGCGAGCACCTCCGGCAGGTCCCACCAGCGCATCTCGCGCAGGACGGCGCCGCCGGCCACCGCTGCCCCGGTCACTGGGGGGTGACCACCTTGTAGTTCTTCGGCACCTGGGCGTCCGGCCGCCGCAGGTACATCGGCTGCGGGTCGAGGAAGCCCCCGCCGCCCGCCGCGAGCCGCTCCGCCGCGAGCGCCGCGAGGGCCCCGGCGGACTGGTGCTCGGGGCCGCGGGCGTCGGGGAAGGCGTCCGGGTAGAGCAGCGCGCCCGCGCCGACGACGGGCAGCCCGGCGAGCCGCTCGGCGATCTCGGCGGGACGGTCGACGGAGGCGTCGGTGACCCGGGTGCGGGCGTCGTCGTAGCGCGCCCAGTAGACCTCCTTGCGGCGGGCGTCCGTCGCCACCGCGAAGGGCCCCTCGATGCCGGAGGCGTACGCCAGTCCGTCGAGGGTGCACAGGCCGTGCACGGGCACCCCGCCGAGGGCGGAGGAGAAGGCGGCGGCGGTGACGAGCCCGACCCGGAGGCCGGTGTAGGGGCCGGGGCCGACGCCGACCACGATCCCGGTCACCGCGTCGAGCGCGGTCCCGGCCTCCTTGAGGACCCGGTCGACGGCGGGGAGCAGCAGCTCCCCGTGGCGGCGGGCGTCGACTCGGGTCGACTCGGCGACGACGGCCGTGCCGTCGTGGAGGGCGACGGTGACGGCGGGGGTGGCGGTATCCATGGCGAGCAACAGCACGCGAACAGCCTACGGCGCCACGAGCGGGCGATGCGGCGCGCGGCCGTCCGGGGGCCCTGCTGCTACCGTCAGGCCCGACAGCGCGTCAGGCTCGGCACGTACGTACGAAGAGGTGGAGACGGTGGCAAGGAGCAGCTCGGGATTCGTGGCCGGGCTCACCGCGGCGGCCGTCGCCGCGGTCGCCTTCCTCGCCTACCAGGCGTCGGCGAGCGTGCCGGCGGACCTCGCGGAGCCCTCGCGGACGCCCGGCGCGGTCGCGCCGTCGGCGTCGGCGCCGGCCGGGGCGAAGAAGCCGGCCGCGAACCCGCTGACGGTGCCGGCGGCGTCGGGGACCGGCGAGCGCGTCGTGTACGCCCTGGCGGAGCGCCGCGTATGGCTGGTCGGCGCGAAGAACAAGGCGCTCCGGACCTTCCTGGTGGCGCCGAGCTCGGTGAGCCCGGCGCCGGGGGCGTACGCGGTGACCTCCCGGTCGGGGTCGGTGACCGGCTCCGACGGCGTGCAGATCGAGCACGTGGTGCGCTTCGCGACGGTGGAGGACGTGACGGTCGGCTTCAGCGCGGCGCTGGACGGCTCGATGCCGGCGGCGGACCCGTCGAAGAAGACCGGCGGCATCCGGATGAAGCGGGCGGACGGCGACGCGCTGTGGACCTTCGCGTCGATCGGCGCGAAGGTCGTCGTCGTCCCCTGAACCGTCCCCCGGGCCGCCCCCGGGGTCGTCCCTGACGCACGGCGGGAGCCCCCGTCCCGGCGGTTTGCCGCAACCCGGCGTCCGGGCTGCGCGGCCTCGTCCCGGGTTACGCGGCCTCGTCCCGCAGCTCCGGCTCCGGTTCCTCCGCCTCGGGCGGGAGGGCGGGCCGCGGCGGGGTCGAGACGGCGCTGGCCGCGGCACAGGAGGCCAGCAGTTCACTCATCGAGACGCGCTCCTCGGCGGTGCGGTCGTCGCGCTCCGGCATCTGCGTCGCCATGCATGCCTCCCGTAGGTTAGGTTCACCTAACCAGCTCGTCCCTCCATGTCACCACGGGGCGGAGCGGCGGCGCAACATTTTCCCGACATGCTGTCGGAACCTACGGACGTTCACAGCGACGCGAGGTCCTCGCCGGCCCAGCGTCCGCCGATCCCCCGCAGCACGACCGAGCGCCGGTCGTCGTCGGTGTCGCCGGTGACGCGGTGGATGAGCACGTGCAGCCGGTCGTCGGTCAGCTCCTCGACCTTGCCGTCGCCCCACTCCACGACCACCACGGACTCGGGCAGCGAGACGTCGAGGTCCAGGTCCTCCATCTCGTCGAGCCCGCCGCCGAGCCGGTAGGCGTCGACGTGCACCAGGGCGGGACCGCCGACGAGCGAGGGGTGGACGCGGGCGATGACGAAGGTCGGCGAGGTGACCGCGCCCCGCACGCCCAGGCCCTCGCCCAGGCCGCGGGTGAGCGTGGTCTTCCCGGCGCCCAGCTCGCCGGTGAGCATGACGAGGTCGCCGGGGCGGAGGATCTTCGCGAGACGGCGGCCGAGCTCCTGCATCCGCTCGGGGGAGTCGACGGAGAGGGTGGCGCCGGAGACGGGCGGGTGCGCTGCTTCCATACCCGCCAACCTATCCGTTCCCGGACCCCTCCCCGGGCGGCACCGCCCCGGCCCGGGCCAGCAGGCCGGTGAGGGCGCCGGTGACGGCCCCGGGCCGCTCCAGCATCACCAGGTGGCCGGCGTCGGGGACGACGTCGAGCACCGCGCCGGGCAGCTCGGCGGCGATGGCCTCGGTGTGGGAGGCCGGGGTGACGAGGTCCTGGTCGCCGGCGAGGGCCAGCACCGGCAGGTCGCGGAAGGCGGCGAGGGCGAGCCGCTTGTCGTGCGCGGCGAAGGCGGGATAGAACTCGGCGACCACGTCGACCGGGGTCGACTCGATCATCCGCTCGGCGAAGCGGACGACGGCCGGGTCCACGTCCGGCGAGGCGAAGGAGTACTTCTTCACCAGCCCGGCGAAGAGGTCGGCGGTGGCCCGGCGCCCCTTCTCCACCAGCTCGGCCTGGGCACCGAGGGCCCGCAGCACGCCCGGCAGGACCCGCCGGACGGCGTCGACCCCGGCGCGCGGCAGCCCGTAGGAGACCTCCTCCAGGCGGCCCGACGAGGTGCCGACGAAGGCGGCGCCGACGACCCGGTCGCGGACCAGCTCCGGGTACCGCTCCGCGAGCGCCATGACCGTCATGCCGCCCATCGAGTGCCCGACGAGGACGAGCGGCCCCTCGGGCGCGGCGGCGTCGATGACGGCCCGCAGGTCGCGCCCGAGCCGGTCGATGGTGACGGGCAGCCCGTCGGGTCCCGCCTGCGAGGCGCCCCGGGCCGAACGGCCGTGCCCGCGCTGGTCCCAGTAGACGGCGCGGACCCGGCCGCGCAGGGCGGCCCGCTGGTAGTGCCAGGAGTCCTGGCTGAGGCAGAAGCCGTGGGAGAAGACGACCGTGACCGGGGCGGGTCCGAGGCCGCCGGTCCCGCCGGCCTCGCGGAGCCCTTCGGTCCCGTCGATCTCGTCGAGCTCGTCGATCTCGTAGGCCAGCGCGGTGCCGTCGTCCGCGAGGGCGCGGCCGGTGGTGCCCCGGAGGGTGCCGTACGGGCCGGTGGCGTCCAGCGCGAGCCGCGCCTTGCGGCGTACCGAGCGGCCGACCGTCAGGCGCTCGACCGCCACACCGGCCGCCGCGCCGGCGGCCAGCACGCCCAGCGCCGCACCGGCGAACCCCGCGCGCCGCCAGCCGCTTCCCCCGGCCCCCTCCCCCACGGCGGGCTACTCCCCCACGTAGACGCGCGGCACGCGCGCGCCGATCCGGGTGACGATCTCGTACGCGATGGTGTCGGCGGCCTCCGCCCAGTCCTGGGCCGTCGGCTCGCCGTGCTCGCCGGAGCCGAAGAGGACGGCCTCGGTGCCGGGCGCGGGCCGGTCGCCGCCGAGGTCCACCACGAACTGGTCCATGGCGACCCGCCCGGCGACCGTGCGGATCCTCCCGTCGACGAGGACCGGGCCGCGCCCCGAGGCGTGCCGGGGGACGCCGTCGGCGTAGCCCACCGGGATCAGGCCGAGGGTGGTCTCGCCGGCCGTGACGTAGTGGTGCCCGTAGGAGACGCCGTGGCCGGACGGCACCTCCTTGACGAGGGCGACGCCCGCCTTCAGCGACATCACCGGGCGCAGGCCGAGCTCCGCGGAGGTGCCGAGCTCGGGCGCGGGCGAGACGCCGTACATCGCGATGCCGGGCCGGACCAGGTCGAAGTGGGTCTCGGGCAGGGTGAGGGTGGCCGGCGAGTTGGCGATGTGGCGGACCTCGGGTTCGATCCCGGCCTTCTCCGCGTAGTCGAGCATCGAGCGGAAGACGTCGAGCTGGGCGGTGATCGACGGGTGTCCCGGTTCGTCCGCGCAAGCGAAGTGGGACCAGAGCCCGGTGACCTTGACCAGGCCCTCCTTCTCGGCCTTCAGGGCCTCGGCGACGAGCGCGGGCCAGTCGGCCGGCTGGCAGCCGTTGCGGCCGAGGCCGGTGTCGGCCTTCAGCTGGACGCGGGCCGTGCCGCCGGTGCGGCGGGCGGCGGCGGTGACCTCGTCGAGCGCCCAGCGGCCGCTCACCGCCATGTCGAGCCCGGCCTCGATGCCGGCGTCCCACGGGTCGCCCGGCGTCCACAGCCAGCACAGCACGGGGACGCCGGTGATCCCGGCGGCGCGCAGCGCCAGCGCCTCCTGGGGGGTGGCCGTGCCGAGCCAGTCCGCGCCCGCGTCGAGGGCGGCGCGGGCGCAGCGCTCGGCGCCGTGTCCGTACGCGTCGGCCTTGACCACGGCCATCACGCGGACGTGGGGGGCGACGCGGGCGCGCAGCGCGCGCACGTTGGCGCGCAGCGCCCCCAGGTCGATCTCGGCGCGGGCTCGGCGGGGCGGGAGTGCTGTCTCAGTCATCGCGCCCAGTCTCTCAGGTGGCCGCCGCCCCGGGCCGCTTCCCCCGGATGTAGACCCGGTCACCCTCGCGCGGGACGGACCGGGGCCTTCTCGGCGTTCCGGTGCCCCGGGGGCGCGCGGCGGCGGCTTCCGGCGCCCCGGCGGCCGCTCCGCGGACACCGCGGGAGCCCCGCCCGCCGCCGGCGGACCGGGAGGAGGCCACCGGCGTGTCCCGCACCGCGGCGCTCCTCCCGCCGCCCGCACGACACCCGTCCGGCGCACGACGCCCGTCCGGTGCGCGGCACCCGTCCGGTGCGCGGCACCCGTCCGGTGCGCGGCACCCGTCCGGTGCGCGGCCGGTACCGGACGGCGGTACCGGCCGGGACCCGCCGGGGTCAGGGCTCCCGGATGTCCCGCCAGGCCGCGGGGAGCGCGTCGGCGACCCCGCTCGCGGTGATCGGGCCGCCCGCGCCGGCGGCCCGGCGGGCGGCGAGCCCGTGCAGGTAGGCGGCGCAGGAGGCGGCGTCGACGGGGTCGAGTCCGGCGGCGAGGAGGGAGCCGGCCAGGCCGGACAGGACGTCGCCGGAGCCCGCGGTGGCGAGCCAGGGGGTGCCGGTCGGGTTGACCCGGACCGGGCCGGTGCCGCCGGGCCCGCAGACGAGGGTGGTGGAGCCCTTGAGGAGGACCGTGGCGCCGTAGCGGGCGGCGAGTGCGCGGACGGCGGCGAGCCGGCCGGCCTCCACGGCCGCCCGGTCGGTGCCGAGGAGGGCCGCCGCCTCGCCCGCGTGCGGGGTGAGCAGGGTGGGCGCGGACCGCTCCCGTACGGCCCCGGGGGTCACGTGGCGCAGCCCGTCGGCGTCGACCAGGACGGGTACGTCGGCGGCGAGGACGTGCCCCATCGCCGTCTCCGGGTCGGACCCCTCGCCGATCCCCGGTCCGGCGACCCACGCCTGGACCCGCCCGGCGGCGTCCCACGGGCCGGTGTGGACCAGGACCTCGGGGTGGGCCCGGACGACCATGTCGCCGACCCGGCCGAGGTAGCGGACGGCCCCGGCGCCGCCGCGCAGCGCCCCCGCAACGGCGAGCACGGCCGCGCCCCGGTAGCGGTCGGAGCCGGCGTACACGCCGACGACCCCGCGCCGGTACTTGTCGCTCTCCGCGCCGGGTTCGGGCAGCAGCCGGGCCACGTCCTGGTGCTGGAGGGCCTCCAGGCCGGGGATCGCGGGCAGGTACGGGCCGAGGCCGATGTCCACGAGCCGCAGGGCGCCCGCGTACTCCCGGGCGGGGTCGACGAGCAGTCCGGGCTTGTACGCGCCGAAGGTGACGGTCGCGTCGGCGCGCAGGGCCTCGCCGTCGACCTCCCCCGTGTCGGCGTCGACGCCGCTGGGCAGGTCGACGGCGACGACGACCGCGTCGGAGCCGCGCGCGGCCCGGGCGACCGGCACGGCCTCGGGGCGCAGCCCGCCGCGCCCGCCGATGCCGGTGATGCCGTCGAGGACGAGGTCGGCGGCGGCCAGCGCCTCGTACGGGTCCTCGGTGACCCGCCCACCGGCGGCCCGGAGCGCGGCGAGTCCGGCGCCGTGGGCGCGGCCGCCGAGCAGGACGGCGGTGACCCCTGCGCCGCGCCGGGCGAGCCGGGCGCCGGCGTAGAGGGCGTCGCCGCCGTTGTCGCCGCTGCCGACGAGGAGGACGACCCGGGACCCGTACACCCGGCCCTTGCCGAGCAGCGAGCAGCAGGCGGCGGCGAGTCCGGCGGCGGCCCGCCGCATCAGCGCGCCGTCGGGCAGCAGCGCCATCAGCTCGGCCTCGGCGGCACGGACGGTCTCCACGGGGTGAGCGGTACGCATGGGCAGCAGTCTGCCCCAGGTCCGGGGCGGCCGCCCGGGAGGGCCTGCCGGGGACGCCGCCCCGCGGGACGCGCGGGGCGCGGGGGGCGTGCGCCAAAGGGCTTCCGCAAAGCGCGGGTTGACGCCCCCTCACAGATCGACTGCGGAGCGGTCACCCGGACGGCCCGCAGGACACCCCCGGAACCGGCCCCTACCCCGACGCCGACACCGACGGGCGAGCCCACCGGCGAGCCCACCGGGGAGCCCACCGGGGAGGAGACAGCCCCCTGGAACCTGTCGGGGGACACGAGCCCCGCGCGCGGCACACGCGTCCGCCGCCGGCCCCGGCGGTCGCGCGCGGCGCGGAGCGGGGCCCGGTACCGCCTCCCCGCGGCCGGGCCCCGCTCCCGTGTCCGTCCGCCCCGGCGGGGGGGCTCACCCCTCGGCGATCACCACCGCCGAGGCCACGCCCGCGTCGTGGCTCAGCGAGACGTGCCACTGCTTCACGCCCAGCTCGGCCGCGCGGGCCGCCACCGTGCCGCTCACCCGCAGCCGGGGCTGGCCGGTGGACTCGGCGTACACCTCGGCGTCCGTCCAGTGCAGGTTCCCCGGCGCCCCGAGCGCCTTCGCCAGCGCCTCCTTCGCGGCGAACCGCGCCGCGAGGGAGGCCGGGCCGCGGCGCTCCCCGCTCGGCAGCAGCAGCTCCTCGCGCACGAAGAGCCGCTCCAGCAGACCGGGCGTCCGCTCCATGGACGCGGCGAACCGGTCGATCTCCGCCACGTCGATCCCCACCCCGATGATCATCTCTCTCCTCACTCCACCGTCACGGACTTGGCCAGGTTGCGCGGCTGGTCCACCTCGTTGCCCCGGGCGGTGGCCAGCTCGCAGGCGAAGACCTGGAGCGGCACCGTGGCGACGAGCGGCTGGAGCAGCGTGGGCGTCGCGGGGACGCGGACGAGGTGGTCGGCGAAGGGGACGACGGCCTCGTCGCCCTCCTCGGCGATCACGATCGTCCGGGCGCCGCGGGCCCGGATCTCCTGGATGTTGGAGACGATCTTGTCGTGGAGGACCGAGCGCCCCTTGGGCGAGGGCACCACGACGACGACCGGCAGGTCCTCCTCGACGAGGGCGATCGGCCCGTGCTTCAGCTCGCCGGCCGCGAAGCCCTCGGCGTGCATGTACGCCAGCTCCTTCAGCTTCAGCGCGCCTTCGAGGGCCACCGGGTAGCCGACGTGCCGGCCGAGGAAGAGGATCGTGTCCTTGTCCGCGAGGGAGCGGGCGAGGGCCCGCACGGGCTCCATGGTCTCCAGGACCCGCTCGACCTCCTCGCCGATCCGCGCCAGCTCGCGGACGACGGCCCGGATCTCGTCGCCCCACTTGGTCCCGCGCACCTGGCCCAGGTAGAGCGCGAGGAGGTAGCAGGCGACGAGCTGGGTGAGGAAGGCCTTCGTCGAGGCGACGGCGACCTCCGGACCCGCGTGCGTGTACAGCACGGCGTCGGACTCGCGCGGGATGGTCGAGCCGTTGGTGTTGCAGACGGCGAGGACCTTGGCGCCCTGCTCGCGGGCGTGCCGGAGCGCCATCAGGGTGTCCATGGTCTCGCCGGACTGGGAGATGGCGATGACGAGCGTCCGCTGCCCGAGGATCGGGTCGCGGTAGCGGAACTCGCTCGCCAGCTCGACCTCGCACGGGATGCGGGTCCAGTGCTCGATGGCGTACTTGGCGATCATTCCGGCGTGGAAGGCGGTCCCGCAGGCGACGATGACGACCTTGTCGGCCTCGCGGAGGACCGCGTCGGGGATGCGCACCTCGTCGAGGGTGAGCCGCCCGGAGGCGTCGATCCGCCCGAGGAGGGTGTCGGCGACCGCCTTCGGCTGCTCGGCGATCTCCTTGAGCATGAAGTGGTCGTAGCCGCCCTTCTCGGCGGCGGAGGCGTCCCAGTCGACGTGGAAGGCGCGGACGTCGGCGGGCACGCCGTCGAAGTCGGTGACGGTGACGCCGTCCCGGGTGAGCTCGACGACCTGGTCCTGGCCGAGCTCGATCGCGGACCGGGTGTGGGCGATGAAGGCGGAGACGTCGGAGGCGAGGAAGTTCTCCCCCTCGCCCACGCCGACGACGAGCGGCGAGTTCCGGCGGGCGCCGACGACGACGTCGGGCTGGTCGGCGTGGACGGCGACCAGGGTGAAGGCCCCGTCGAGCCGCCGGCAGACCAGCCGCATCGCCTCGGCGAGCTCGCCCACCGAGGAGAACTCCTCGGCGAGCAGGTGCGCGACGACCTCGGTGTCCGTCTCGGAGAGCAGGGCGTGCCCGCGCTCGGCGAGCTCCTCGCGCAGGGCGGCGAAGTTCTCGATGATCCCGTTGTGGACGACGGCGACCCGCCCCCCGTTGTCGAGGTGCGGGTGCGCGTTGGCGTCGGTCGGCCCGCCGTGCGTGGCCCACCGGGTGTGCCCGATGCCGACCGACCCGCCCGCCAGCGGCCGGTCGACCAGCTCCTTCTCCAGGTTGACGAGCTTCCCCGCCTTCTTCGCGGAGGCGAGCCCGCCGTCCGCCAGCACGGCGACCCCGGCCGAGTCGTACCCCCGGTACTCCAGCCGCTTCAGCCCCGCGACGACCACATCAAGCGCCGACTGCCCGCCGACGTATCCCACGATTCCGCACATGACGGCAGCCTACGGCCGGGGGCGGTGCCCGGCCCGCACCCCGCACGGAGTGGGAGCGGCCGCCGTCAACCGCGCGGCACGTGACCCACCCCACGGCCCACTCCCGGCGCGCACCCGGGACAATGGGGCACGTGATCACTTCGCCGCCACGGAGCGCCAACGGCAACGGTGCCGGGAGCGGGGGCACCCGTAGGGTCCCCGAGCCGACGCCCTACGTCGACCTCACCCGCGCCGAGTGGAGCGCGCTGCGCGACAAGACGCCGCTCCCGCTGACCGCCGACGAGGTGGAGCGCCTCCAGGGGCTGGGGGACGTCATCGACCTCGACGAGGTGCGGGACGTCTACCTGCCCCTCTCCCGGCTGCTCAACCTGTACGTGCAGGCCACCAGCGGGCTGCGCGGGGCCCTGAACACCTTCCTCGGGGAGCGGGCGGAGCAGCGCGGCACGCCGTTCGTCATAGGGGTCGCCGGGTCGGTCGCGGTCGGGAAGTCGACCGTGGCCCGGCTCCTGGAGGCGCTGCTGGCCCGCTGGCCGGAGCACCCCCGGGTGGAGCGGATCACCACCGACGGCTTCCTCTATCCGATGGAGGAGCTGAAGGCGCGCGGGCTGATGTCGCGGAAGGGGTTCCCGGAGTCGTACGACCGGCGGGCGCTGACCCGGTTCGTCGCCGACGTGAAGGCCGGGAAGGAGGAGGTCACCGCCCCGGTCTACTCCCACCTCATCTACGACCGGGTGCCGGGCGAGCAGCTCGTCGTGCGGCGGCCCGACATCCTGATCGTGGAGGGGCTGAACGTGCTCCAGCCGGCGCTGCCCGGCAAGGACGGGCGGACCCGGGTCGGGCTCGCCGACTACTTCGACTTCTCCGTGTACGTGGACGCGCGGCCGGAGGACATCGAGGGCTGGTACCTCAACCGGTTCCGGAAGCTGCGGGAGACGGCCTTCCAGGACCCGTCCTCGTACTTCCGGCGCTGGACGCAGGTCTCCGAGGAGGAGGCCCTGGACTACGCCCGCACGATGTGGCGGACCGTCAACCGCGTGAACCTGCTGGAGAACGTGGCCCCGACGCGCGGCCGGGCGACCCTCGTGGTCCGCAAGGGCCCCGATCACAAGGTGCAGCGCCTCAGCCTCCGCAAGCTCTGACCTCCGTAAGCTCGGGGGCATGCTGCATCTGCGGATGATCGTGCCGGCGGACCGCACCGAGGCCGTGGTCGGACTGATCGGGTCGACGGTCGGCACCACCCACGTGGTGGTGCTGCCGGGGGCTGCCCGGGACCCCGTCGGCGACGTCGTGATGTGCGACGTCGCCCGCGAGGCCGGGGACGAACTGCTGCACGAGCTGCGGGAGCTGAAGCTCGATCGGGTCGGGTCGATCGCGGTCGAGAACATCGACCTGTCGATGTCGGAGCGGGCCGACCGGGCCGAGGAGGACGCGCCGGGCGAGGGCGCGGACGCGGTCATCTGGGAGCAGTTGGCGGAGGCGACCCACGAGGAGTCGACGCTCTCCTTCACGTACCTGTCGTTCATGCTGCTGGCGACGATGATCGCCGCCTGCGGCGTCGTGCTGGACAACGCGATCCTGATCGTGGGCGCGATGGCGGTGGGGCCGGAGTTCGGGCCGCTGGCCGGGGTGTGCACGGCGATCGTGCAGCGGGCGCCCCGCCTGGCCGTCCGCTCGCTCGTCGCGCTGCTGATCGGCTTCGTCGCGGCGATCGCGGCGACGACGCTCTTCAGCCTGCTGATGGATTGGCTCGACCTGTTCAGCGAGTCGATGCTCGACGGGGAGCGGCCGCAGACCGGCTTCATCTGGCAGCCGGACCCCTTCTCGCTGGTGGTGGCGCTGCTCGCGGGCGCGGCCGGCACCCTGTCGCTGACCTCGTCGAAGTCCGGCGCCCTGGTGGGCGTGGCCATCTCGGTGACGACCGTGCCGGCGGCGGCGAACGCGGCGGTGGCGCTCAGCTACGGCGAGGTCGGCCAGACGTGGGGGTCGATCGAGCAGCTGCTGCTCAACCTCGCGGCGATCATCGTGTCGGGCACCGTGACCCTCGCGCTCCAGCAGAAGCTGTGGCGCACCCAGCGCGGCAAGCTGAAGCGCCGCCTGCGCCGGGGATGACGGAGGGGGTACGGGAAGGGCCCCGCGCACCGGAGTGCGCGGGGCCCTTCCCGTACGGTCCGTCAGACGGTTCAGCCGAGCGCGGACTTCACCACGTCGGCGAGGCGCTGGGCGACCGAGCGGGCCTGCTCGATGTCGGCGGCCTCGACCATGACGCGGACCAGCGGCTCGGTGCCGGAGGAGCGGAGCAGCACGCGGCCGGTGGTGCCGAGCTCGCGCTCGGCGTCGGTGACCGCGGCGGCCAGCTCGGCGGAGGTGGCGACGCGGGACTTGTCGACGTCCTTGACGTTGATCAGGATCTGCGGCAGCCGCTCCATGACGGAGGCCAGCTCCGCGAGGGACTTGCCGGTGGCGGCGACCCGGGCGGCCAGCATGAGGCCGGTGAGGGTGCCGTCGCCGGTGGTGGCGTGGTCGAGGACGATGACGTGGCCGGACTGCTCGCCGCCGAGGGCGAAGCCGTGCTCCTTCATGGACTCCAGGACGTAGCGGTCGCCGACCGCGGTCTGGACGAGGGTGAGGCCCTCGCGCTCCATGGCGAGCTTGAAGCCCAGGTTGGACATGACGGTGGCGACGACCGTGTCGCCGCGGAGGGTGCCGGCCTCGCGCATGGCGAGGGCGAGCACGGCGAGGATCTGGTCGCCGTCGACCTCCGCGCCGGTGTGGTCGACGGCGAGGCAGCGGTCGGCGTCGCCGTCGTGGGCGATGCCGAAGTCGGCGCCGTGCTCGACGACGGCGGCCTTGAGGAGCTCCAGGTGGGTGGAGCCGCAGCCGTCGTTGATGTTGAGGCCGTCGGGGGCGGCACCGATGGTGACGACCTGGGCGCCGGCGCGGGTGAAGGCCTCGGGCGAGACGCGGGCGGCGGCGCCGTGGGCCTCGTCGAGGACGATCTTCAGGCCGTCGAAGCGGTTGGGCAGCACGCCGAGGAGGTGGCTGACGTAGGTCTCGAAGCCCTCGTCGTAGTCGCGGACGCGGCCGACGCCGGCACCGGTGGGGCGGTCCCAGGGGGCGCCGGTGCGGTGCTCCTCGTAGACGGCCTCGATCTTGTCCTCGAGGTCGTCGGCGAGCTTGTGGCCGCCGCGGGCGAAGAACTTGATGCCGTTGTCGGGCATGGCGTTGTGGCTCGCGGAGAGCATCACGCCGAGGTCGGCGCCGAGGACGCCGGTGAGGTGGGCGACGGCCGGGGTCGGCAGGACGCCGACGCGCAGGACGTCGACGCCGGCGCTGGCGAGACCGGCGACGACGGCGGCCTCCAGGAACTCTCCGGACGCGCGCGGGTCACGGCCGACCACGGCGGTCGGCCGATGGCCCTCGAAGGTCCCCGCCTCGGCGAGCACGTGCGCCGCGGCGACCGACAGGCCGAGCGCGAGCTCCGCCGTCAGGTCCGCGTTGGCGACGCCGCGTACGCCGTCGGTGCCGAAGAGTCGTCCCACAGCTGTCCTCCGAAAATGCGTGCCCAAGAGTGGAAAAAGTCCAGGGGTGAAAAAGGTTAAGAAAAAACGTACGCCCCGACGGCACGCGCAGTGCGCCGGGGCGTACGTACAGACAGTCCGAGCAGGCGCTGATTAACGCTTGCTGTACTGCGGGGCCTTGCGGGCCTTCTTGAGACCGGCCTTCTTCCGCTCGACCGCGCGGTCGTCACGGGAGAGGAAGCCGGCCTTCTTCAGCGCCGGGCGGTTGTTCTCGACGTCGGCCTCGTTCAGGGCACGGGCCACGCCGAGGCGGAGGGCGCCGGCCTGGCCGGAGACACCGCCACCCGCGATGCGGGCGATGACGTCGTAGCGGTTGTCGAGCTCGAGCACCTTGAAGGGCTCGTTGACTTCCTGCTGGTGGACCTTGTTCGGGAAGTAGTCCTCGAGCGTACGCCCGTTGATCTTCCACTTGCCGGTGCCCGGGACGATCCGGACGCGGGCGATGGCGTTCTTGCGACGGCCCAGGCCGGCGGCCGGCTGCGGGTCGCCGAAGCGCGACGCGAGGGACTCGGAGGTGTAGTCACCCTCGACGACCTCGGTCTCGGTGGTGTACTCCTCGACGCCCTCGAACTCGTCGACGGGGGTCTCAGGGGTGGTCTCGGCCACGATGCTCCTCAGATTTCTTTCGTTCTTAGGGGGTGTGGCCGGAACTACTGCGCGACCTGGGTGATCTCGAACGGAACCGGCTGCTGGGCAGCGTGCGGGTGGTTCTCGCCCGCGTAGACCTTCAGCTTCGAGAGCATCTGACGGCCCAGGGAGTTCTTCGGGATCATGCCCTTGATGGCCTTCTCGACGGCCTTCTCGGGGTTCTTGTCCAGCAGCTCGTCGTAGCGGACGGAGCGCAGACCACCCGGGTAGCCGGAGTGGCGGTAAGCCATCTTCTGGGTCTTCTTGTTGCCGGACAGGTGGACCTTGTCGGCGTTGATGATGATGACGAAGTCGCCCATGTCCATGTGGGGGGCGTAGATCGGCTTGTGCTTGCCTCGCAGGAGGTTCGCAGCCGTGGTCGCCAGACGACCCAGGACGATGTCCTGCGCGTCGATGATGTGCCACTGGCGAGTGACATCGCCGGGCTTGGGGCTGTACGTACGCACTTCGTAGCCTTCGCTTCTTCAGTGGATGGAGTCCAGACACACCTGAAGCGATCATGCAGCTGGGGCCTGCACTGCCGGGACGTGCCCGTATGCGAGCCACTGGTAACTGCTCCAGGGAACCTGCGTAAGGGCCCCTCGCGTGAGAACGACGCGGCCTATACGCATAACAAACCTGAAGCCTACCCGGGCTCCCCGCGGCGGGTCAAAACGCGTCGTAGGCCGCCCGCGCCGCCTCCACCTCCCCGATGTGCCCGTCCGCCCACTCCTTGACCGCCGCCACCACCGGCAGCAGCGACTCCCCCAGCGGGGTCAGCCCGTAGTCCACCCGGACCGGTACGGAGGGGGTCACCGTGCGGGTCACCAGACCGTCGCGCTCCAGGGCCCGCAAGGTCTGGGTGAGCATCTTCTGGCTGACGCCGGCGACCTTGCGGCCCAGCTCCGCGTGGCGGCACGGGCCGTCGGCGAGGGCGTTCAGGACGAGGGTGACCCACGTGGCGGAGAGCCGGTCGAGGAGCTTCCGGGCGGGGCACTCGGCGAGGTACGCGTCGTACGCGCGGCGCGCCTCGGCGCGCTGCTCGGCGGCGGTGCGGGTGGGCATGGGCGCTCTCCCTCGGGTGCGGTACGCACTTCCAGGTGCCTGCTTCCCGCCGGAGAGTAGCGCTCCCTAGGTTCGTGAGGACCGTCACACCCCCTCCCGTCCCGTGGAAGGCCCTCCCATGCGCGCACTCGTCCTCGACTCCTTCGGCGGCCCCGACGTCCTGCGGATCGCCGACGTCCCCGTCCCCGCCGCAGGCCCCGGACAGGTCCGGGTGCGGGTCGAGGCCGCCACCGTCCACCCGGTGGACCTCGCCACCCGCGCCGGGGCCCTCGCCGGGGCCGGGCTGATGAGCGGCGGGGGCCGCACCGGGCTCGGCTGGGACGCGGCCGGGGTGGTCGAGGAGACCGGTCCGGGCGTCACCCACGTCCGCCCCGGCGACCGGGTCATCGGCATGAACGACCGGCTCGACGTGTCCCTCGGCACCCAGGCCGAGCACGTCGTCCTGGACGCCCACGCGGTGGTGCCCGCCCCGGCGGGGCTCGCCCCGGCCGCCGCCGCGACCCTCCCGCTGGCCGGCCTGACCGCCCTCCAGGCGCTGGACGCCCTGGCCCTGCCCGGCGGCGAGACGCTGCTGGTCACGGGCGCGGCGGGAGCGGTCGGCGGCTACGCGGTGCAGCTGGCCGCGGCACGCGGCCTGCGGGTGGTGGCGACCGCCCGCGCCGCCGACGAGGAGCTGGTGCGGGAGCTGGGCGCCGCGCTGTTCGTCCCCGCCGGCCCCGACCGCCTCGGCACGGCGGTCCGCGCCCTGGTCCCCGGCGGCGCGGCCGGGGCCCTGGACGCCGCCGTCCTGGGCGCGGCGGCACTGGACGCGGTCCGCACCAGCGGCGCCTTCGCCGCCCTGGTCGCGGGCGGCGCCCCGTACCCCCTGCGGGGCATCGGGGTCACCCCGGTGTGGGTCCGCGCGGACCGCGCCGGGCTGGCCCGCCTGGCGGCCCTGGCCGAGGAGGGCACCCTCACCCCCCGCGTCGCGGACACCCTCCCCCTGGCACGGGCGGCGGAGGCCCACCACCGCCTGTCCCGGGGCGGCCTCCGCGGCCGCCTGGTCCTGGTCCCGTGAGAGCCCCCGGGAGCATCGTGCCGAGCACGCCGCGGGCCCGGCCCGATCGGCACGGCGCCCCTACCGCTCCCGCTCGACCCGGCGCTCGTCCCAGACCGGCTCGGTCGTCTCCCGGACGACGCCGTCCGAGCCGAAGACCAGGTAGCGGTCGAAGCTCTTGGCGAACCAGCGGTCGTGGGTGACGGCCATGACGGTGCCCTCGTAGGACTCCAGGCCGTCCTGGAGGGCCTCGGCGGACTCCAGGTCCAGGTTGTCCGTGGGCTCGTCGAGGAGGAGCGCCGTCGTGCCGGCCAGCTCCAGGAGGAGGATCTGGAAGCGGGCCTGCTGGCCGCCGGAGAGCTTGTCGAAGGGCTGGTCGCCCTGCCGTTCCAGCTCGTACCGGCGCAGCATGGACATCGCCGCGCCCCGGTCCTTGGCGTGCTCGGTCCACAGGATGTCGACGAGCGGGCGGCCGGCCAGCTCGGGGTGGGCATGGGTCTGGGCGAAGTGTCCGGGGACGACCCGCGCGCCCAGCTTCCACAGGCCCGTGTGGGCCACCGACCCGTCACCGGCCAGGAGCCGCAGGAAGTGCGACTTCCCGGAGCCGTTCGAGCCGAGGACGGCGACCCGCTCCCCGTAGAAGATCTCCAGGGAGAAGGGCTTCATCAGGCCGGTCAGTTCGAGGTTCTCGCAGGTCACGGCGCGGACGCCGGTACGGCCGCCGCGCAGCCGCATCCGGATGTCCTGCTCGCGCGGCGGCTCCGGCGGCGGGCCGGCCTCCTCGAACTTCCGCAGCCGGGTCTGGGCCGCCGCGTACCGGGAGGCCATCTCGTGGCTGACCGCGGCCGCCTGCCGCAGGTTGACGACGAGCTTCTTCAGCTGCGCGTGCTTCTCCTCCCAGCGCCGCTTCAGCTCCTCGAAGCGGGCGAACCGCTCGCGCCGGGCGTCGTGGAAGGTGTCGAAGCCGCCGCCGTGCACCCAGACGTCGGAGCCGGCCGCGCCGGGCTCGACCGCGATGATCTTCTGCGCGGCCCGGGAGAGCAGCTCCCGGTCGTGGGAGATGAAGAGCACGGTCTTGCGGGTCTCCCGCAGCCGCTCCTCCAGCCACCGCTTGCCGGGCACGTCCAGGTAGTTGTCCGGCTCGTCGAGGAGGAGCACCTCGTCGCCGCCGCGCAGCAGCGACTCCAGGACGAGCCGCTTCTGCTCGCCTCCGGAGAGCGTGCGCACCTGACGGAACTGCGCCTTGTCGTAGGGGACGCCGAGCGCGGCCATGGTGCAGATGTCCCAGAGCGTCTCGGCCTCGTACCCCTGCACCTCGGCCCAGTCGGAGAGCGCCTGCGCGTACCTCATCTGCGCGGCCTCGTCGTCGACGGTCATGATCAGGTGCTCGGCCTCGTCGACGGCCTTCGCGGCCTCCCGGATCCGGGGGTGCGCCACGGAGACGAGGAGGTCGCGGACGGTCGACTCGTCCCGTACGGAGCCGATGAACTGCGGCATCACGCCGAGCCCCCCGCTGACGGTGACCGATCCGCCGTGCGGCTGGAGGTCTCCCGCGATCATCCGCAGGAGGGTGGTCTTGCCGGCGCCGTTGGCCCCGACGAGCGCGACGACGGCGCCCTCCCCCACCCTGAAGGAGGCGTCCCCGAGCAGGACCCTCCCGTCGGGAAGGTAGTACTCCAGATGCGCGGCCTCGACATGTCCCATGAGGTGCATTGTCACCGCCCGCCGCCGGTTCGCCCAAGCGGATTAGGATGCGCGGCATGAGCTTTGGGGGACCGCAGTGGCCGCAGGAGCCGCAGCAGCAGGGGCAACAGGGGCAACAGGGGTACGGACAGCCGCAGGGGTACGGGTACCCGCAGCAGCCGGGACCGCCGTACGGACAGCAGCAGCCGCCGCAGCACGGGTACGGCTACCCGCCGCCGCAGGACCCCTTCGCGGGCGGTCAGGGCGACGGCACACCCGACTGGGGCGCCCTGGCGGACGCCTCCGCGGCCGGCAACCGCCGCAAGCGCCGCCTGGTGATCGCGGGCGGCGTCGTCGCCACGCTCGCCGTGGGCGCGGTCGTCGCGACCGCCGTCGTCACCACCAACAAGAAGAACGACGAGGCGAAGGGCGGCGGCCCGGCCCCGACGGTCTCCGCCACCGCGACGGCCTCCCCCACCCCCGCACCGTCCTTCTCCTCCGTGGCCCCGCCGCCCCCGCCGGACCCGAAGGACTACATCACCGATCCGAAGAAGGACAAGGCGCCGCTGACCGCCGACGGCCTCTTCCCCGGCACGAAGCTCACCATGTTCGGCCGCCCCTACAAGAAGGGCGCGACCTCGGCCACGAAGAACTGCGCCTCGGTCACCCAGGGCTCGCTCGGCGCGGTGCTGCAGAAGAACGGCTGCGAGCGGGTGCTGCGCGCCACCTACGTCCGGGACGGCGTGGCGATCACCGTCGGCGTGGCCGTCTTCCCCTCCGAGAAGGCGGCCCTGAGCGCGAAGAAGCAGGCCGGTGGCGGCATCGCGCCCCTCGCCGGCGCGGGCGTGAAGAACTTCTGCCACGCCACGGTCTGCCTGCGCCGCGCCAACTCGGTCGGCCGGTACGCCTACTTCACCCAGGCCGGCTTCGCCGACGGCACCAAGGTCACCACCGGCGACAAGCCGGTCTTCCTGGCCAGCGACGACCTCGGCACCTTCGTCTTCAACCAGATCTACGCCCGCGGCAAGAGCCAGGCGAACGCGGCCGCGGCCTCCTCGGCCCCGCGGTAGCGCGGGCGGTCAGCAGCAGCCGGCGCCCGGCAGGGTGCGCTTGTTGCGGGCCTCGCGGCTGCGGGCGGCGAGCTGGTCGTCGGCCGGGTAGCCGACCTCTTCGAGGGTGAGGCCGTGCGGGCGGACGACGTGGACGGCGGAGTCCCGGACGCCGGCGGCGAGGACCTTGCCCGGCCACTCGGCCGGCCGGTGCCCGTCGCCGACGAAGAGCAGCGCGCCGACCAGCGAGCGGACCATGTTGTGGCAGAAGGCGTCGGCCTTGACCGTGGCCTCCAGGACGCCGTCGGGCCGCCGCTCCCAGCGCAGCTCCTGGAGCGTGCGGATGGTGGTGGCGCCCTCGCGCTTCTTGCAGTACGCGGCGAAGTCGTGCTCGCCGATGAGGGCGGCCGCGGCCTCGTTCATGGCGTCCGCGTCGAGGGTCCAGTCGTGCCAGAGCACGTGCCCGCGCAGCAGCGGGTCGACGCCGCCGGGGTGGTCGGTGACCCGGTAGGCGTACCGCCGCCAGATCGCCGAGAAGCGCGCGTTGAAGCCCTCGGGGGCCTCGGTGAGGCTCCAGACCCGCACGTCGTGCGGGAGCCGGCCGGCGAGCCGCCGCAGCAGCTTCTCGCGGTGCTCCCGCCACAGCTCCTCCGGCAGGTCCACGTGCGCGACCTGTCCGCGCGCGTGCACGCCGGCGTCGGTCCGGCCGGCGACGGTCAGCTCGAACGTCTCCGGGGAGCGCGTCACCGTCCTCAGCGCGTCCTCGATCTCGCCCTGGACGGTCCGCTGCCCCCGGGCCTGCTTGGCCCAGCCGGAGAAGTCCCGGCCGTCGTAGGAAAGGTCCAGCCGCACCCGTACGAACCCGGGCTGCACGTCATCACTCACCAGAAGATCCTCTCAGACACACGGGAACGGGCCCGCACCCCAGGGGGTACGGGCCCGTCCGCGAGAAACGTCGGAAGAACGCTTACGCGTCCTTCGCCTCGTCCTCGGTCGCCTCGACGGCGGCGGCCTCGTCGGCCTCCTTGACGGCGCGCTTGGTGGCGGCCTCGGCCTCGGCGACGGTCGCCTTCTTGGCGATCTCGCCCTCGACCAGCTCGATCACGGCCATCGGGGCGTTGTCGCCACGACGGTTGCCGATCTTGGTGATGCGGGTGTAACCACCCGGACGCTCCGAGTAGCGCGGGGCGATCTCGGTGAAGAGGGTGTGGACGACGCCCTTGTCGGTGATCGTCTGCAGCACCAGGCGACGGTTGTGGATGTCGCCCTTCTTCGCCTTGGTGATGAGGCGCTCGGCGACGGGACGCAGACGGCGGGCCTTGGCCTCGGTCGTCGTGATGCGGCCGTGCTCGAACAGCGACTTCGCCAGGTTGGCGAGCAGCAGCTTCTCGTGAGCGGCGGAACCGCCGAGGCGGGCACCCTTCGCGGGACGCGGCATGGTGTTTCTCCTTGTGATCTGCACCGGCCGTATGAGGTACCGGTGTCAGTGTCCGAGCGGGCGGTCACCCGTCGGAGATCCGGACGAGCCCCGAAGGGGCGAGTCCGGAAGGGGCGCGGGGAACTGTGCGATCAAGCACAGCGCACCCGCGCCGAAGTACGGACCCGAGGGCCCGAGCTCTTAGTACTGCTCGGTCTCGACGAAGCCCGCGTCCGCGTCGTCGTCGGCGCCGAAGGCGTCGGCGGCGGCGGTCGGGTCGAATCCGGGCGGGCTGTCCTTGAGGGCCAGGCCCATGCCGGCCAGCTTCGCCTTGACCTCGTCGATCGACTTCGCACCGAAGTTGCGGATGTCGAGCAGGTCGGCCTCGGAGCGCGCCACGAGCTCACCCACGGAGTGGATGCCCTCGCGCTTGAGGCAGTTGTACGAGCGAACGGTGAGCTCGAGCTCCTCGATCGGCAGCGCGAGGTCGGCGGCGAGGGCGGCGTCCGTCGGGGACGGGCCCATGTCGATGCCCTCGGCGTCGATGTTCAGCTCGCGGGCGAGACCGAACAGCTCGACCAGGGTCTTGCCGGCGGACGCCATGGCGTCGCGCGGGCGCATGGCCTGCTTGGTCTCGACGTCGACGATGAGCTTGTCGAAGTCGGTGCGCTGCTCGACTCGGGTCGCCTCGACCTTGTAGGTGACCTTGAGGACCGGCGAGTAGATGGAGTCGACCGGGATGCGGCCGATCTCCTGGCCGACCTGCTTGTTCTGGACGGCGGAGACGTAGCCGCGACCGCGCTCGACGGTCAGCTCCATCTCCAGCTTGCCCTTGGCGTTCAGGGTCGCCAGGACGAGGTCGGGGTTGTGCACCTCGACACCGGCCGGGGGCGCGATGTCGGCGGCGGTGACCAGACCCGGGCCCTGCTTGCGCAGGTACATCACGACCGGCTCGTCGTGCTCCGAGGAGACGACCAGCTGCTTGATGTTGAGGATGAGGTCGGTGACGTCCTCCTTGACGCCCGGCACGGTGGTGAACTCGTGCAGGACGCCGTCGACGCGGATGCTGGTGACGGCGGCACCCGGGATCGAGGAGAGGAGGGTACGGCGGAGGCTGTTGCCGAGGGTGTAACCGAAGCCCGGCTCCAGCGGCTCGATCACGAACCGGGAGCGGAACTCGTCGACGACCTCTTCGGTCAGCGACGGACGCTGAGCGATAAGCATGTGTGTTCCTTCAGTCGTGGACGCCCACCATTTGACGCCCGACGGGGGTGGAGCGGTACTGCGTACTGCAAGGGTACGGGCGGTACGCCCCCCGGAGGGGACGCACCGCCCGGATGCCCTGGTCAAGCGGGCCGTGCATCAGACCCGGCAGCGCCGAAGGCGCTGCCCCGGATCAGACGCGGCGACGCTTGGGGGGACGGCAGCCGTTGTGCGGCGTGGGGGTGACGTCCTGGATCGAGCCGACCTCGAGGCCGGTGGCCTGGAGGGAGCGGATCGCGGTCTCACGGCCGGAGCCGGGACCCTTGACGAAGACGTCGACCTTGCGCATGCCGTGCTCCTGCGCGCGGCGGGCGGCCGACTCGGCGGCCATCTGCGCGGCGAAGGGGGTGGACTTGCGCGAGCCCTTGAAGCCGACGTGGCCGGCGGAGGCCCAGGAGATCACGTTGCCCGCGGGGTCCGTGATCGAGACGATCGTGTTGTTGAACGTGCTCTTGATGTGCGCGTGGCCGTGAGCGACGTTCTTCTTTTCCTTGCGGCGCACCTTCTTGGCAGCGCCCTGACGACCCTTGGGGGGCATCTCTTACTCCTACGGGAGGTGGTCGGTCCTACAGCGAAGACCGCTTGGTCAAGCGTCCGCTGAGGACTACTTCTTGCCCGGCTTCTTCTTGCCGGCGATGGCGCGACGCGGGCCCTTGCGGGTACGAGCGTTCGTGCTGGTGCGCTGGCCGCGGACGGGCAGGCCACGACGGTGGCGGAGGCCCTGGTAGCAGCCGATCTCGACCTTGCGGCGGATGTCGGCCGCGATCTCGCGGCGGAGGTCACCCTCGGTCTGGAGGTTGGCGTCCACGTACTCGCGGATCTTGACGAGGTCTTCCTCGGCGAGGTCGCGGACACGGGTGGACGGGTCCACGCCGGTGGCGGCGAGGATCTCCTCGGACCGGGTACGCCCGATGCCGAAGACGTAGGTGAGTGCGACCACCACGCGCTTCTCGCGCGGGATGTCAACACCGGAAACGCGTGCCATTCAATGGCTCCTGTGTTCTCGGGGGTCTGCTGCAGAACCGTTCCCGGCTGCCGTATGAGGTACAGGTCGGGTCCCCGGCCCCCGCCGGAGGTGCCGTCAGCCGTGGATCACGGCCGGACGGGCTCTGCGTATGTACGTGTTGCTATGCGTCGCGCGAAGAACTGCGAAGTTGCAGGTCGGTCGGCGTGCGTCAGCCCTGGCGCTGCTTGTGGCGCAGGTTGTCGCAGATGACCATGACCCGGCCGTGACGGCGGATCACCTTGCACTTGTCGCAGATCTTCTTGACGCTCGGCTTGACCTTCATGGGATGTGAGGTTCTCCGGGTCAGTGCCACCACCCGCGCGCGGAGGCGGGGTGCGGGCAAGATCTACTTGTACCGGTAGACGATCCGGCCACGCGTCAGGTCGTACGGAGAGAGCTCCACGACGACCCGGTCGTCCGGAAGGATACGGATGTAGTGCATCCGCATCTTGCCGGAGATGTGCGCGAGGACCTTGTGACCGTTCTGGAGCTCCACCTTGAACATGGCGTTCGGCAGGGACTCGATCACGGTGCCCTCGATCTCGATGGCACCTTGCTTCTTGGCCACGCTTCGCCCTTCGAATCGGCTACCTTGATCGACTCTCGCCCTCCGGTGCGGACACACGGGTACACGAGAGCCGACGCATCAGTCTACGCCAGGCCCCACGAAAAGACGAATCCGGGGAATCTGCCCAGCACGGAAGATCGTTACTCCGCCGGTTTCCCGACGGTCACGCCAGCGGGTCCGGGGCGGCCGTGACGCCCAGCTCCGCGAGCCTGGCCTTGCCGCCGTCGACGGCGGTCAGGACCAGGGGGCCCTCCTCGGTGAGGGCGACGCTGTGCTCCCAGTGCGAGGACCAGGTGCCGTCGGAGGAGACGACCGTCCAGTCGTCCTCCAGGACCTCGGTGTGCGGCGTGCCGAGGGAGACCATCGGCTCGATCGCCAGGCAGAAGCCCGGGACCAGCTTCGGGCCCTTGCCGCGCTTGCGGGAGACGTAGTTCAGGAGGTGCGGGTCCATGTGCATCTCGGTGCCGATGCCGTGGCCGCCGTAGTCCTCGACGATGCCGTACCTGCCGAGGCTGTGGTCGCCGACGGCCGGCCGCGGCTGGCGCTTGATGTACGTCTCGATCGCCCGGGAGATGTCGACCAGGCGGGCGCCCACCCGCATCGCGGCGATGCCGGCCCACATCGAGCCCTCGGTCACCCGGGAGAGTTCGATCAGCTCCGGGGCGTGACCGGTGCCGACGAAGGCGGTGTACGCGGCGTCGCCGTGCCAGCCGTCGACGATCGCGCCGCAGTCGACGGAGATGATGTCGCCGTCCTCGAGGACGGTCTTCTCGTCGGGGATGCCGTGGACGACGACCTCGTTGACCGAGGTGCAGATGGTCGCGGGGAAGCCGCCGTACCCGAGGAAGTTCGACTTCGCCCCGTGCTCGGCGAGCACCTTGCGCGCGACCTCGTCGAGGTCACGGGTGGTGGCGCCGGGCACGGCCGCCTCGCGGGTGGCCGCGTGGATGGCGGCGACGACCAGCCCCGCCTCGCGCATCTTCGCGATCTGCTCGGGGGTCTTGATCTGCACCATCGTGACGGGGGCCTTTCCAACGAGTACGGGGACGGAACAACGATACGGCCGCGGCGCCCGTCAGGGGCACCGCGGCCGTACCGCGTGAGTGGGGGGTTACTTCTTCAGCGCGCCCATGGCGCGCGCCGTGACCTCGTCCACCTTGCCGAGCGCGGAGATCGTCACGACCAGGTTCTGCGCCCGGTAGTAGTCGATGATCGGCTCGGTCTGCGTGTGGTAGACCTCCAGGCGGGTGCGGACGGTCTCCTCGGAGTCGTCCGCGCGCTGGTAGAGCTCGCCACCGCAGGTGTCGCAGACGCCCTCGGTCTCGGGGGCGTTGTACGTCACGTGGAAGACGTGCGAGGAGTCGTTGCGGCAGATGCGGCGACCCGCGATCCGCTTCACGACCTCGTCCTCGGGGACCTCGAGGTCCAGGACCGCGTCCAGCTGCATGTCGTCGGCCTTCAGGACGACATCCAGGGCCTCGGCCTGGGCCACGTTGCGCGGGAAACCGTCGAGCAGGAAGCCGTTCGCGGCGTCCGCCTGCTCCATGCGGTCCTTGGCCATCCCGATGGTCACCTCGTCCGGAACGAGCTCGCCCCGGTCCATGTAACCCTTGGCCTCCAGGCCCAGCTGCGTGCCCTGCGAGATGTTGGCACGGAACAGGTCACCCGTGGAGATGTGCGGGATGTCCAGGTTCTTGGCAAGGAACGCGGCCTGCGTTCCCTTGCCGGCCCCGGGCGGTCCGACGAGGACGATTCGCATCAGCGGAGGAACCCTTCGTAATTGCGCTGCTGGAGCTGGCTCTCGATCTGCTTCACGGTCTCCAGCCCCACACCCACGATGATCAGGATGCTCGTCCCGCCGAAGGGGAAGTTGGCATTGGCACCGCCGAAGCCTGCCAACGCCATCGTCGGCACAAGAGCGATCAGACCCAAGTACAGCGAGCCCGGCCAAGTGATCCGGTTGAGCACGTAGCTCAGGTACTCGGCAGTAGGTCGACCAGCCCGGATACCCGGGATGAAGCCACCATACTTCTTCATGTTGTCCGCGACTTCCTCGGGGTTGAACGAGATCGCCACGTAGAAGAAGGCGAAGAACACGATCAGGAGGAAGTACGTCGCGATGTAGTAGGGGTGGTCACCCTTGACGAAGTGGGCTTCGATCCAGGTCTTCCAGCCGGCGGTGGAGCTGGAGAACTGCGCGATCAGCGCCGGGATGTAGAGCAGCGACGACGCGAAGATGACAGGAATCACACCTGCCTGGTTCACCTTCAACGGGATGTAAGTGGACGTACCGCCGTACGACCTGCGGCCGATCATCCGCTTCGCGTACTGCACCGGGATGCGGCGCTGGGCCTGCTCGACGAAGACGACGAGGGCCACCATGACGAAGCCGATGAGGATGACGGTGCCGAACTCGATCCAGCCCTGGGCGAGCTTGCCGCTCTCCTTGATGGCCCACAGGGCGCCCGGGAAGCCGGCGGCGATCGAGATGAACATCAGGATCGACATGCCGTTGCCGATGCCGCGGTCGGTGATGAGCTCGCCGAGCCACATCACGATGGCGGTACCCGCGGTCATGGTGATGACCATGACGGCGATGGTGAAGATGGTGGGGTTGGGGACGACCTGGTTCGCGACGCTGCAGCCGCTGAAGAGGGCGCCGCTCTTGGCGGTGGCCACGAGGCCCGTGCCCTGGAGGATCGCCAGCGCGATCGTCAGGTAGCGGGTGTACTGCGTGATCTTCGCGGTACCGCTCTGACCCTCCTTCTTGAGGGCTTCCAGTCGCGGGATCACGACGGTGAGCAGCTGCAGGATGATGCTCGCCGTGATGTACGGCATGATGCCGAGCGCGAAGATGGTGATCTGCAGCAGTGCGCCGCCACTGAACATGTTCACCAGGCCGAACAGGCTGTTGTTGCCTTCGCTCGCCTGGTCCACGCACATCTGGACGGCCTCGTAGCTGACGCCGGGGACGGGGACGTGGGCCCCGAGGCGGTACAGCACGATGATCGCCAGCGTGAAGAGCAGCTTCTTGCGCAGGTCGGGCGTCTTGAACGCCCGGGCGAAGCCGGTGAGCACGGTGCCTCCTGCGACCCCCGCGCTATGCGTCAGAGGTGACGGTTTTGAGATTCGATAAGGACTGATGGATATCGGTCCCGGCTCCTGCGGTCTATACCGCATGAGCATGGACGGTGCACGCCACCTTACCGGCGACCATGCCCCCCTAGGAACGACCAACCGGGGATGCCCCTTTTGGGAGGCATCCCCGGTCGGATGTTCAAGCCATCGAGTCGTCTCAGACGAGCTCGGTGACGGTGCCGCCGGCGGCGGCGATCTTCTCCTTGGCGGAGCCGGAGACGGCGTCGACCGTCACCTGCAGCGCCACGGAGACCTCGCCGGTGCCGAGCACCTTGACGAGCTGGTTCTTGCGCACCGCACCCTTGGCGACCAGGTCGGCCACCGTGACCTCGCCACCCTGCGGGTAGAGCGCGGCCAGCTTGTCCAGGTTGACGACCTGGTACTCGGTGCGGAACGGGTTCTTGAAGCCCTTCAGCTTCGGGAGGCGCATGTGGAGGGGCATCTGGCCACCCTCGAAGCGCTCCGGAACCTGGTAGCGGGCCTTCGTGCCCTTGGTACCACGACCGGCCGTCTTACCCTTGGACGCCTCACCACGACCCACGCGGGTCTTGGCGGTCTTGGCGCCCGGGGCGGGACGGAGGTTGTGGATCTTGAGCGGGTTGTTCTCCGCCATGATCAGTCGACCTCCTCAACCGTCACGAGGTGGCGGACGGTGTGCACCATGCCGCGGAACTCGGGGCGGTCCTCCTTGACGACCACGTCGTTCAGGCGCTTGAGCCCGAGCGAACGCAGCGTGTCGCGGTGGTTCTGCTTGCTGCCGATGTACGACTTCGTCTGCGTGATCTTGAGGCGAGCCATTACGCACCCGCTCCCGCACGCGCACGAAGCAGAGCCGCGGGGGCGACGTCCTCGAGGGGCAGACCACGGCGAGCCGCGATCTCCTCGGGACGCTGCAGGCCCTTGAGGGCCTCCACGGTCGCGTGCACGATGTTGATCGCGTTGTCGGAGCCGAGCGACTTCGACAGGATGTCGTGGACGCCGGCGCACTCCAGGACGGCGCGCACCGGGCCACCGGCGATCACACCGGTACCGGGGGAAGCAGGCTTGAGCAGGACGACGCCCGCGGCCTTCTCACCCTGGATCGGGTGGGGGATGGTGCCCTGGATACGGGGGACCTTGAAGAAGTGCTTCTTGGCCTCCTCAACACCCTTGGCGATGGCGGCCGGCACCTCCTTGGCCTTGCCGTAACCGACACCCACGGTGCCGTCACCGTCGCCCACCACGACCAGCGCGGTGAAGCTGAAACGACGACCACCCTTGACAACCTTGGCGACGCGGTTGATCGCGACTACGCGCTCAACGTACGCGGTCTTCTCGGCGGCGGCAGCGCCACCGTCGCGGCCCTTCCGGTCCCGCCGCTCGCCGCCACCGGCACCGCTACCGCGGCGCTGGGGTCCAGCCATTGGAATACCTCTCTCTGTTACGTCCGTTAGTCCCGGAACCGGGGCTTAGAACTTCAGCCCGGCTTCGCGGGCGGCGTCAGCCAGAGCGGCAATGCGCCCGGCGTACCTGTTGCCACCACGGTCGAACACGACGGCCTCGACACCGGCGGCCTTGGCGCGCTCGGCGACCAGGGCGCCGACCTGCTGGGCCTGCGAGGACTTGGAGCCCTCGCCACCGCGGATCGAAGCGTCCAGGTGGGACGCCGACGCGACGGTGTGACCCTTGAGGTCATCGATGACCTGCGCGGTGATACCGCGGTTCGAGCGCGTCACGACGAGGCGCGGACGCTCCGCCGTACCCGACACGTTCTTGCGGATGCGCAGGTGACGGCGCGCCTTCGCGGCGCGCTTGTAAGCGTCGCCCTTGGCGATCTTGACACCGTATGCCATGGCTTACTTACCAGCCTTTCCGACCTTGCGGCGGATGACCTCGCCCGCGTACTTGACGCCCTTGGCCTTGTACGGGTCGGGCTTCCGCAGCTTGCGGATGTTCGCGGCGACCTCGCCGACCTTCTGCTTGTCGATGCCCTCGACCGAGAACTTGGTCGGCGACTCGACCTTGAAGGAGATGCCCTCGGGCGCCTCCACCAGGATCGGGTGGCTGTAGCCGAGCTGGAACTCCAGGTCGGAGCCCTTCGCGGCCACGCGGTAACCGACACCGCTGATCTCGAGCGCCTTGACGTACCCCGCGGTCACACCGGTGATCATGTTGGCCACCAGCGTGCGGGACAGGCCGTGGAGGGCCTTGTTCTGACGCTCGTCGTTCGGACGGGTGACGTTCAGAACGCCGTCCTCGCCCTTAACGATCTCGATCGGCGCGGCGACGGTGTGGGTCAGGGTGCCCTTGGAACCCTTCACCGTGACCGTGCGGCCCTCGATGGTGACGTCCACGCCGGCGGGAACCGTGATGGGGAGCTTGCCGATTCGCGACATTGCTATTCCTCCGTTCCCGACTACCAGACGTAGGCGAGGACTTCCCCACCCACGCCCTTCTTCTGCGCCTGCTGGCCGGTCAGGAGACCGTGGGACGTGGAGATGATCGCCACGCCCAGGCCGCCGAGGACCTTCGGCAGGTTGGTGGACTTCGCGTAAACCCGGAGGCCCGGCTTCGAGATCCGCTTGATGCCCGCGATGGAGCGCTCACGGTTCGGACCGAACTTGAGGTCGACGACGAGGTTCTTGCCGACCTCGGCGTCCTCGACCTTCCAGCCCGTGATGAAGCCCTCCTGCTGGAGGATTTCCGCGATGTGAGACTTGATCTTGCTGTGCGGCATCGTCACGGTGTCGTGGTACGCCGAGTTCGCGTTACGCAGACGCGTGAGCATGTCTGCGATCGGATCAGTCATGGTCATGAATTGGCCTTCGGCCTCTCTCGCCGGGGTTTCCTGGTGCACCATCCCTCTCCCCGATCCGAGACGGGGCGGGTGCGGTGCGGTGGACCTACGGCGTAGTAAGTCGTAAGGGCGGCGGACGCCCAACCCCACTAGCCTAAGCCATGCGGGGGTGGGAGTCCGCCATCCCAATGCCTACCGAGAGACTCCGGTCATTCGCCAACGCCCAAAGGGCGAAGGGGAATTACCAGGAGCTCTTGGTCACGCCCGGCAGCTCGCCACGGTGAGCCATCTCACGAAGGCACACGCGGCAGAGGCCGAACTTGCGGTACACGGAGTGGGGGCGGCCGCAGCGCTGGCAGCGCGTGTACGCACGCACACCGAACTTGGGCTTGCGGGCAGCCTTCGCGATGAGAGCCTTCTTCGCCATCTCGCTTACGCCTCCTTGAACGGGAAGCCGAGGTGACGGAGAAGCGCGCGGCCCTCGTCGTCGTTGGTCGCCGTGGTGACCACGGTGATGTCCATACCCCGGGTACGGTCGATCTTGTCCTGGTCGATCTCGTGGAACATGACCTGCTCCGTGAGACCGAAGGTGTAGTTGCCGCGGCCGTCGAACTGCTTCGGGGACAGGCCACGGAAGTCGCGGATGCGCGGCAGCGCGAGCGACAGGGTGCGGTCCAGGAACTCCCACATGCGGTCGCCACGGAGCGTGACGTGCGCACCGATCGGCTGACCCTCACGCAGCTTGAACTGCGCGATGGACTTGCGGGCCTTGGTGACGGCCGGCTTCTGACCGGTGATCGTGGTGAGGTCGCGGATGGCGCCCTCGATCAGCTTCGAGTCACGGGCGGCGTCGCCGACACCCATGTTGACCACGATCTTCACGAGGCCGGGGATCTGCATGACGTTCTCGTAGGAGAACTCCTCACGCAGCTTGCCGGTGATCTCCTCGCGGTACTTCGTCTTGAGACGCGGAGTGGTGGTAGCCATCAGATGTCCTCACCCGTCCGCTTGGCAACGCGGATCTTGTTGCCCTCGTCGTCGAAGCGGAAACCGACACGCGTGACGACCTTCTTGCCGTCCTTCTCCACGACCAGCTGGACGTTGGAGACGTGGACCGGAGCCTCGGTCGTCACGATGCCGCCGGCCTGGTTGGGGCCGGCCTTGGTGTGCTTCTTGACCCGGTTGACACCCTCGACCAGAACGCGGGAGTCGGCGGGGAAGGCCGCGATGACCTTGCCCTGCTTGCCCTTGTCCTTACCGGTGATGACCTGGACCAGGTCGCCCTTCTTGATCTTCATGCTTACAGCACCTCCGGCGCGAGCGAGATGATCTTCATGAACTTCTTCTCGCGCAGCTCACGGCCGACCGGGCCGAAGATACGGGTGCCACGAGGGTCGCCGTCGTTCTTGAGAATGACAGCGGCGTTCTCGTCGAAGCGGATGTACGAGCCGTCCTGGCGGCGGCGCTCCTTGACGGTGCGAACGATGACCGCCTTGACGACGTCACCCTTCTTCACGTTGCCACCGGGGATCGCGTCCTTGACGGTGGCGACGATGACGTCACCGATGCCCGCGTAGCGGCGACCCGAGCCACCGAGAACACGGATGCAAAGGATCTCCTTGGCACCAGTGTTGTCGGCGACGCGAAGTCGCGACTCCTGCTGGATCACGTCTATCTCCTGATTGTCTGCCGGTTCCCGGCGGGAGCCGCTGGTCGATCAGCGGCCCCCGCCGAGCCTGGCGGAACTGTTCCTAGGGGGTCCCCCTAGGAGGGATTACTTGGCCTTCTCGAGGATCTCGACGACGCGCCAGTGCTTCGTCGACGACAGCTTCCGGGTCTCCATCAGGAGGACGCGGTCGCCGATGCCGGCAGCGTTCTGCTCGTCGTGAGCCTTGAGCTTGTTCGTACGGCGGATGACCTTGCCGTACAGCGCGTGCTTGACGCGGTCCTCGACGGCGACGACGACGGTCTTGTCCATCTTGTCGCTGACGACCAGGCCCTCGCGGACCTTGCGAGCGTTGCGCTCGGTCTTCTCAGTCACGTTGCTCTCGCTCATCAGGCGTTCTCCACCGTCTCAATGCCGAGCTCACGCTCTCGCATGAGGGTGTAGATCCGGGCGATGTCCTTACGGACCGCCCGGAGACGGCCGTGGTTCTCGAGCTGACCCGTCGCCGCCTGGAAGCGGAGGTTGAACAGCTCTTCCTTGGCCTCGCGGAGCTTGGCCACAAGCTCCTCGTTGCCCAGCTCGCGCAGCTCGGACGCCTTGGTACCGGCCGACATCACAGCTCACCTGCCTCGCGCTTAACGATCTTGCACTTCATCGGCAGCTTGTGAGCCGCACGAGTCAGAGCCTCACGCGCGATCTTCTCGTTCGGGTAGGACAGCTCGAACATCACCCGACCGGGCTTGACGTTCGCGATCCACCACTCCGGAGAACCCTTACCGGAACCCATGCGGGTCTCGGCAGGCTTCTTCGTGAGCGGGCGGTCCGGGTAGATGTTGATCCAGACCTTGCCGCCACGCTTGATGTGGCGGGTCATCGCGATACGCGCGGCCTCGATCTGGCGGTTGGTCACGTAGGCCGGGGTGAGGGCCTGAATGCCGTACTCGCCGAACGCAACCTGCGTGCCACCCTTGGACATGCCATTGCGCTTCGGGTGGTGCTGCTTGCGGTGCTTGACCCTACGGGGGATCAGCATTTCGGTCAGGCCTCCGTTCCGGTGCTCTCAGCAGCCGGAGCGGCGGCGGCCTCGGCCTTGGGGGCCTCGGCAGCGGGAGCCTGCTGCGGCTTGCGACCGCGACCGCCACGCTCGCCACCACGGCCACCGCGGCCGGCCGGACGGTCAGCGCCGCCACGGGCCGGGCGGTTGCCCGCACGGGCAGCAGCGTTCTCGGCGCGGACCTCGGCGATGTTCTTGACGTCGCCCTTGTAGATCCAGACCTTCACGCCGATGCGGCCGAAGGTCGTCTTGGCCTCGAAGAAGCCGTACTCGACGTTCGCGCGGAGCGTGTGCAGCGGCACACGGCCCTCGCGGTAGAACTCCGAGCGGGACATCTCGGCGCCGCCGAGACGGCCACCACACTGGATCTTGATGCCCTTGGCGCCGGCCTTCATGGCGGACTGCATGCTCTTGCGCATGGCCCGACGGAAGGAGACGCGGGAGGACAGCTGCTCGGCGACGGCCTGGGCCACCAGCTGAGCGTCGACCTCGGGGTTCTTGACCTCGAGGATGTTGAGCTGAACCTGCTTGCCGGTCAGCTTCTCCAGCTGGCCGCGGATCTTGTCGGCCTCGGCGCCACGGCGACCGATGACAATGCCCGGGCGAGCGGTGTGGATGTCCACGCGGACGCGGTCGCGGGTGCGCTCGATCTCGACCTTCGAGATGCCGGCGCGCTCCATGCCGGACGTCAGCATCCGACGGATGGCGACGTCTTCCTTGACGTAGTCCTTGTACAGCTTGTCGGCGTACCAGCGGGACTTGAAGTCCGTGGTGATGCCGAGCCGGAACCCATGCGGGTTAACCTTCTGGCCCATTACCGGGTTCCTTCCTTGCTGCTGACGACCACGGTGATGTGGCTGGTCCGCTTGCGGATCCGGTAGGCACGGCCCTGGGCACGCGGACGGAACCGCTTCAGGGTCGGACCCTCGTCGACGTACGCCTCGCTGATGAACAGCGAAGAGGCGTCCGTGTGGTCGTAGTTGTGCGCGGCGTTGGCAATGGCGCTGTCGAGCACCTTGCCGACCGGCACGGAGGCTGCCTGCGGAGCGAATCGCAGAACAGCCTGAGCCTCCGTGGCATCCATGCCACGGATCAGGTCCACCACGCGGCGGGCCTTCATGGGCGTGACGCGGATGTACCGCGCCTGGGCCCTGGCTTCCATGGTTGTCCCTCTCAGTTACTTACGTGTCTGAATGCGATCCGCTACTAGCGGCGCTTCGACTTCCGGTCTTCCTTGACGTGACCCCGGAAGGTACGCGTCGGCGAGAACTCGCCGAGCTTGTGCCCGACCATCGACTCGGTGACGAACACCGGGACGTGGGTCTTGCCGTTGTGCACCGCGATCGTGTGCCCGAGCATCGCCGGGATGATCATGGAGCGACGGGACCAGGTCTTGATGACGTTCTTGGTACCGGCCTCGTTCTGAGCGTCCACCTTCTTGATGAGGTGGCCGTCGACGAAGGGTCCCTTCTTGAGACTGCGCGGCATCTAAACCCGCTCCTAGCGCTTCTTGTTCGTCTTGCGGCGGCGGACGATGTACTTGTTCGAAGCCTTCTTCGGCGAACGAGTACGACCCTCCTTCTGACCCCACGGGGAGACCGGGTGGCGACCACCGGAGGTCTTGCCCTCACCACCACCGTGCGGGTGGTCGACCGGGTTCATCGCCACACCACGGACGGTCGGGCGAACGCCCAGCCAGCGCTTGCGGCCGGCCTTGCCCCAGTTGATGTTCGACTGCTCGGCGTTGCCGACCTCACCGATGGTGGCGCGGCAGCGGGCGTCGACGAGACGGATCTCGCCGGACGGCATGCGGAGGTGGGCCATGGTGCCCTCCTTCGCCAGCAGCTGCACGGAGGCACCCGCGGAGCGGGCGAACTTGGCGCCACCGCCGGGACGGAGCTCGATCGCGTGGATCGTGGTACCGACCGGGATGTTGCGGAGGGCCAGGTTGTTGCCGGGCTTGATGTCGGCCGTGGGGCCGTTCTCGACCCGGTCGCCCTGCGAGAGACCGCGCGGGGCGATGATGTAGCGCTTCTCGCCGTCCGCGTAGTGCAGCAGCGCGATGCGAGCGGTGCGGTTGGGGTCGTACTCGATGTGAGCGACCTTGGCCGGCACGCCGTCCTTGTCGTGACGACGGAAGTCGATCACGCGGTAGGCGCGCTTGTGGCCACCGCCCTGGTGACGGACGGTCACACGACCGGTGTTGTTACGGCCGCCCTTGCTGTGCAGGGGGCGGACCAGCGACTTCTCCGGCGTGGACCGCGTGATCTCGACGAAGTCGGCTACGGAGGAGCCACGACGGCCCGGCGTAGTCGGCTTGTACTTGCGGATACCCATTTCTCAGTCCTCGTCCGATATCGGACGACTCGACCGCCGTCAGGCGGTCGGGCCGCCGAAGATGTCGATTCGGTTGCCCTCGGCCAGGGTCACGATGGCGCGCTTGGTGTTGGCGCGCTTGCCGAAACCGGTGCGGGTGCGCTTGCGCTTGCCCTGACGGTTGATCGTGTTGACCCCGGTGACCTTGACCGAGAAGACCGCCTCGACGGCCTGCTTGATCTGGGTCTTGTTGGAGCCGGGCGCGACGATGAACGTGTACTTGTTCTCGTCGAGCAGGGCGTAGCTCTTCTCGGAGACAACCGGCTTGACGAGGACGTCGCGCGGGTCCGTGAAGGTCTTGCTGGTGATCTCGGCCATCAGGCGTCGTTCCCCTCGTTGTCGTCGGCCTTGGGGCCAGACACGAAGGACTCGAGGGCGGCCTGGGTGAAGACCACGTCGTCGGATCGCATCACGTCGTACGTGTTCAGCTGGCCCGGCTCCAGGATGTGCACCTGGGGCAGGTTGCGGGCGGACAGCCACGCGGCCTCGTCGGAGCGCTCGGCGATCAGGAGCAGGTTCTTGCGCTCCGAGATCTTGCCGAACAGGACCTTGGCGGCCTTGGTGGAGACGGCACCCTCGACCACGCCGGAGACGACGTGGATGCGGGAGTGGTTCGCCCGGTCGGAGAGGGCACCGCGGAGGGCGGCGGCCTTCATCTTCTTCGGGGTCCGCTGCGAGTAGTCACGCGGCACGGGACCGTGCACGACGCCACCACCGGCGAACTGCGGGGCGCGGGTCGAACCCTGACGGGCGCGACCGGTGCCCTTCTGGCGGTACGGCTTCTTGCCACCACCGCGGACCTCGCCACGCGTCTTGGTCTTGTGGGTGCCCTGGCGGGCGGCCGCAAGCTGCGCGACGACGACCTGGTGGATCAGCGGGACGCTGATCTTGGCGTCGAAGATCTCGGCCGGGAGCTCGACGGTCCCGGTCTTGTCGCCGGAGGGCGACAGAATGTCAATGGTGCTCATATCCTCAGGCCCCCTTGGCCGCGGTGCGGACCAGGACGAGGCCGCCGTTCGGACCAGGAACCGCGCCCTTGATGAGCAGCAGGCCCTTCTCCGCGTCAACGGCGTGAACGGTCAGGTTCTGGGTGGTCACGCGCTCGTTGCCCATGCGGCCGGCCATGCGCATGCCCTTGAAGACGCGGCCCGGGGTGGCGCAGCCACCGATCGAACCGGGCTTGCGGTGCACGCGGTGGGCACCGTGGGAGGCCTTGCCACCACGGAAGTTGTGGCGCTTCATGGCACCGGCGAAGCCCTTGCCCTTGCTCTTGCCGGTCACGTCGACCTTGATGCCCGCCTCGAAGACCTCGGCGGTGATCTCCTGGCCGAGGGTGTACTCGCTGGCGTCAGCGGTACGGATCTCGACGAGGTGACGGCGCGGGGTGACGTCGGCCTTGGCGAAGTGGCCCTTGAGGGGCTTGTTCACCTTGCGCGGGTCGATCTCGCCGAAGGCGATCTGGACCGACTCGTAGCCGTCGACGTCGTTCGTACGCACCTGGGTCACGACATTCGGGCCGGCCTTGACGACGGTCACCGGGACGACCCGGTTGTTCTCGTCCCAGACCTGCGTCATGCCGAGCTTCTCGCCCAGGATGCCCTTGATGTTCTTAGCCATCTCGCGCGTCACCTCAGAGCTTGATCTCGATGTCGACGCCAGCCGGGAGGTCGAGACGCATCAGCGAGTCAACCGTCTTCGGCGTGGGGTCGAGGATGTCGATGAGGCGCTTGTGCGTGCGCATCTCGAAGTGCTCGCGCGAGTCCTTGTACTTGTGCGGCGACTTGATGACGCAGTACACGTTCTTCTCAGTGGGCAGCGGCACCGGGCCCGCGACCGACGCACCAGTGCGGGTCACCGTCTCGACGATCTTCTTCGCCGAGGAGTCGATGACCTCGTGGTCGTAGGCCTTGAGCCGGATGCGGATCTTCTGTCCCGCCATGGCTACTTCGTAGTCCTGTCTCTTTGTTAACGCTCCGGAACCCGGTCGGTTCGCGTTCTTCCTCCGACCCACGCGGTCGGGCGTGTCGCACTCCCTCTACGAAGAACTCCCGAAGGATTTCCCAACCAAGGGGGTGCGGGCCGAAGACCGCGGACGGGGGTGAACACCCACCGGGCGCCTGGCTGGTACCCCGCTGACACTTCCCGGAAGATTCCCGTACGTCCGCTCCTGAGAAGGGGCGACGAGTACTGTGGGACTCGCTTCCGGTCCTCCCGGCGGGAGGCGCGCAGCATCGGCACTCAACCGAGCAACCCCGCTAGTCTGCCACATCGCCCCCGCGCCCCGCCAATCGGGGTCGAAGACTGTACCCCACGTCACGTACGGGTACACGCAGCGGGAGCGCGGCGCCCCGGACGCGCCCCCGCCCCCCACGCCGGCCGGGCGGGCCCGCTCCGTCAGGTGGCCGCCGCTCCGGGGCGCTGGTGGTGCGCCGGGCGGCCTCCCGGCAGGCCGCGACCCCGCCGCGGCGGGGTCGCCCGAGGGCTCCAGCAGGTGGGCCCGGGTGGCGAGGAGCCGGTGGTGCCGGACCAGGCGCCCGTCGGACGCCGGCGTGTCGGGCGGCTCCGGGCCCGCGCGGGGCCCCTCCACCACGGCGACGGCGACCGCGCGGTTCAGGGTGACCGTCGGGTTCGGGCCCGTCCCCTCCGGGAGCTCGTCCAGCAGCAGGATCTGCGGCCGGTCGGTCGCCTCCGCGGTCTCCGCCCCGTCGTGCACCGCCGCGATCGCCGCCTGGATCCGGTACGGCCCCACCCGGCCGCGCGGGAGGGCGCCGCTCATCAGCTCCACGCCCCCGGCCACCAGAGCCGCGTCCCAGCGGCTCCGGTCCTGCTCGGCCGGCGGCACCGGCTCGCCCCCGGGCCGGTGCGGGCCGGCCTGGGGGCGCCGGTGAGCGGCACCAGCGCGAGCAGCCCGGCCGTCTCGGTGTCCTCCGGGACGAGCCGGTGCGGCAGCCGGGCCGGCCGGATCGCCTCCACCGAGAGCCCGGGCGCGGTCGGCTCCTCGCCGCCGCTCGCCGTGTACCCCTCGTCGAAGACCAGGTACAGCACGTGCCGCACCTCGGCCGGCCGGTCCGTGCGGGTCCTCCCCCCGGGCAGGGCGAGGGCGTCCCCGGCCGCCCGGACGGCCTGCTCGGCGCGGCTGATCCGCTGCGCCGTCGTCGCCTCCGGCACCAGGAAGGCGGCGGCGACCCGCGCCGTGGCGAGTCCGCCGACCGCGCGCAGGGCGAGCGCGATCCGGCTCGGCGGCGACAGGTCCCGGTGGCAGCAGAGGAAGAGCAGCGCCGGCGAGTCGTCCGCGGCCTCCTCCCCCGCCTCGTCGTCGGCGGCGGGCGCGAGCAGCTCCGCCGCCGGGGCGGCGAGCGCGACCCTGTCCTCGCGGCGCCGGCGCGCGGCCTCGCTGCGCACCTGGTCGGCGTACCTGCGCCGGGCCACGGTCAGCAGCCGGCTCCCCGGCTTGCCGGGCACGCCCTGGTCGGGCCACTGCCGCGCCGCCGCGATCAGCTCCTCCTGGACGGCCTCCTCGCAGCCGTAGAAGTCGCCGTGGCGTCGGACGAGCGCGCCGAGGACCCGCGGGGCGCTCGCCCGCGGCAGCTCCTCGACGCCGGCCGGCACCGCGCCGGCCCGGTACTCCCCGGTCTCCGGGCGGGGCCCGTCGGTGACGGCCGGGGCGCCGTCCTCGCGGCGGACGGGCCGGGCGGAGGCCGCGTCGGCGAGCCGTCACCCCACGGTCGGAGCCGGCGGGGAGGTCTCGACGTCGCCCGGAAAGATCTTCGGAGGAACCTTTCCGGGCGTGCGCCGGGGCGTGCGGGTCAGATCACGCCCTGCGCCAGCATCGCGTCCGCGACCCGCTCGAAGCCGGCGATGTTGGCGCCGGTGACGTAGTCGCCGGGGGCGCCGTACCGCTCGGCGGTCTCGTGGCAGGTGCGGTGGATGTCGGTCATGATCCCGGCCAGCTCCTCCTCGACCCGGGCCGCGGACCAGGAGGTGCGGGAGTGGTTCTGGGCCATCTCCAGGGCGCTGACGGCGACCCCGCCCGCGTTGGCCGCCTTGCCGGGGCCGAAGGCGACGCCGGCCCGCTGGAGGAGGTGGACGGCCCCGGCGGTGGTGGGCATGTTGGCGCCCTCCGCGACGGCCTTGACGCCGTTGCGGACCAGCGCGGCGGCGTCGTCCTCGTCCAGCTCGTTCTGGGTCGCGGAGGGCAGGGCCACGTCGGCCGGGACCTCCCAGACGCGGCCGCCGGGCACGAAGCGGGCGGAGGCGCCGCGCCGCTCGGCGTAGTCGGCGACCCGGCCGCGCTCGACCTCCTTGATCTGCTTGAGCAGGTCCAGGTCGACGCCCTTGTCGTCGTAGACGTAGCCGCCGGAGTCGGAGCAGGTCAGCGGGTTGGCGCCGAGGGCGAGGAGCTTCTCGATCGTGTACAGGGCGACGTTCCCGGAGCCGGAGACGACGGCGCTCTGGCCCTCCAGGTCCTCGCCGCGCTCGCGGAGCATGGCGGCGGCGAAGAGGACGCTGCCGTATCCGGTGGCCTCGGGGCGGATCGCGGAGCCGCCCCAGCCGGTGCCCTTGCCGGTGAGGACGCCGGCCTCCCAGCGGTTGGTGATCCGGCGGTACTGGCCGAAGAGGTAGCCGATCTCGCGTCCGCCGACGCCGATGTCGCCGGCGGGGACGTCGGTGTGCTCGCCGAGGTGGCGGTACAGCTCGGTCATGAAGGACTGGCAGAAGCGCATGATCTCGGCGTCGCTGCGGCCGTGCGGGTCGAAGTCGCTGCCGCCCTTGCCGCCGCCGATGCCGAGGCCGGTGAGGGCGTTCTTGAAGATCTGCTCGAAGCCGAGGAACTTGACGATGCCGAGGTTCACCGTGGGGTGGAAGCGCAGACCGCCCTTGTAGGGGCCGAGGGCGCTGTTGAACTCGACGCGGAAGCCGCGGTTGACGTGCACCCGGCCGCGGTCGTCCTGCCACGGCACCCGGAAGACGATCTGGCGCTCGGGCTCGACGAGCCGCTCCAGGAGACCGGGCTCGGCGTACTCGGGGCGGGCCGCGAGCACCGGCGCGAGGCTGTCGAGCACCTCGTGGACGGCCTGGTGGAACTCGGGCTGGGCCGGGTTGCGGTGCTCGATCTCGGCGCGCAGGGCGTCGAGGGCGGACCGGGCGGCGGTCGTGTCGGCGATGGGCTGGGACGGCACGGAGTACCCCCTTCTGGCACGGCTGTGCGCGCCAGGGAAGCGGTGCGGAGCTCGGCGCCGTTGCCGAGCGTTGACGGGCGGCGTCCTCGCGCGCCCCCGCACCTGTGGGACCGCCACCGGACCCACTGTTACATCCAAGTGAATGCACGCACCAGTAAGCATCCGGTCCGTCCGGCATGCGAGACGGCCTCCGGCCCCGTCCGGAAACGCGGGAAGGCCCCCGTCCGGAAACGCGGGAAGGCCCCCGCACCTCTCGGTGCGGGGGCCTTCCCTCACTGCTCAGCGGCTCCTGCGAGCCACCAGGTCGGTTCAGGATCAGGCGTTGATCTTGACGACCTGGCCGGCGCCGACGGTCCGGCCACCCTCACGGATGGCGAACTTGAGGCCCTCCTCCATGGCGACGGGCTGGATCAGCTCGACGGTCATGGAGGTGTTGTCGCCCGGCATGACCATCTCGGTGCCCTCGGGGAGGGTCACGACGCCGGTCACGTCCGTGGTACGGAAGTAGAACTGCGGGCGGTAGTTGTTGAAGAACGGGGTGTGACGGCCACCCTCGTCCTTCGACAGGATGTAGGCCTGGGCCTCGAAGCTGGTGTGCGGCGTGACCGAACCCGGCTTGATGATGACCTGGCCGCGCTCGACGTCCTCGCGCTTGATGCCACGGAGGAGCAGACCGACGTTCTCACCGGCCTGGCCCTCGTCGAGCAGCTTGCGGAACATCTCGATGCCGGTGACCGTGGTGGTGGTCTTCTCGGTCTTGATGCCGATGATGTCGACGGTCTCGTTGACCTTGAGGACACCACGCTCGATGCGACCGGTGACGACGGTGCCACGACCGGTGATCGTGAAGACGTCCTCGATCGGCATCAGGAACGGCTTGTCGACGTCACGCTCGGGCTGCGGGATGGACTCGTCCACGGCCTTCATGAGGTCGAGGAGCTTCGCGCCCCACTCGGCGTCGCCCTCGAGCGCCTTGAGCGCCGAGACGCGGACGACCGGAAGGTCGTCGCCCGGGAACTCGTACTCGGAGAGGAGCTCACGGACCTCGAGCTCGACGAGCTCCAGGATCTCCTCGTCGTCCACCATGTCGGCCTTGTTCAGGGCGACGACGATGTACGGAACGCCGACCTGGCGGGCCAGGAGCACGTGCTCCTTGGTCTGCGGCATCGGGCCGTCGGTGGCGGCGACCACGAGGATGGCGCCGTCCATCTGCGCGGCACCCGTGATCATGTTCTTGATGTAGTCCGCGTGACCGGGGCAGTCGACGTGGGCGTAGTGACGCGACTCGGTCTGGTACTCGACGTGCGCGATCGAGATCGTGATACCGCGCTGGCGCTCCTCGGGAGCCTTGTCGATCTGGTCGAAGGCCGAGGCCTCGTTCAGGTCCGGGTACGCGTCGTGCAGCACCTTGGTAATGGCGGCCGTGAGGGTCGTCTTACCGTGGTCGATGTGACCGATGGTGCCGATGTTGACGTGCGGCTTAGTCCGCTCGAACTTCGCCTTCGCCACTGGGGTCCTCCTGTGGAGTGGTTCTGAACGCCTTGCTTCATCGGCGCCAGGTGATCTTTGCTGGGGTGCCGCCCGGCAGGGGGTATCCCTCTCGGGACGGCCCCCCACCGGTCGGTGTCAAGCCTAAAGCGTGTGCACGCGGTGCGTTGAACGCGGTGCGGTTACTCGCCCTTGGCCTTCGCGATGATCTCCTCGGCGACGTTCCGCGGAACCTCGGCGTAGGAGTCGAACTGCATCGAGTAGCTTGCGCGACCCGAGGTCTTGCTGCGGAGGTCGCCGACGTAGCCGAACATCTCCGACAGGGGCACGAGGCCCTTCACGATGCGGGCACCGTGACGCTCCTCCATGGCCTGGATCTGGCCACGGCGGGAGTTGATGTCGCCGATGACCTCGCCCATGTAGTCCTCGGGCGTGGTGACCTCGACGGCCATCATCGGCTCAAGGAGCACGGGGGAAGCCTTGCGCGCGGCCTCCTTGAAGGCCTGCGAACCGGCGATCTTGAACGCGAGCTCGGAGGAGTCGACCTCGTGGTAGCCACCGTCGAGAAGGATGACGCGGACGCCGGTCATCTCGTAGCCGGCCAGGATGCCGAACTGCATGGCCTCCTGCGCACCCGCGTCGACCGAAGGGATGTACTCCTTCGGGATGCGGCCACCGGTGACCTTGTTCACGAACTCGTACGACGCCTCGCCGCCCTCGATGGGCTCGATCGCGATCTGCACCTTGGCGAACTGACCGGTACCACCGGTCTGCTTCTTGTGGGTGTAGTCAAGTCGCTCGACGGCCTTGCGGATCGTCTCGCGGTACGCGACCTGCGGCTTGCCGACGTTCGCCTCGACCTTGAACTCGCGACGCATGCGGTCGACGAGGATGTCGAGGTGGAGCTCGCCCATGCCACCGATGATGGTCTGGCCGGTCTCCTCGTCCGAGTGGACCTGGAAGGAGGGGTCCTCCTCCGCGAGGCGCTGGATGGCGACACCCAGCTTCTCCTGGTCACCCTTGGACTTGGGCTCGATCGCGACCTGGATGACCGGCGCCGGGAAGTCCATGGACTCCAGGATGACCGGGTTCTTCTCGTCGCACAGCGTCTCACCGGTGGTGGTCTGCTTCAGGCCCATGACGGCGACGATGTCGCCGGCGCCCACCGAGTCGATCTCCTCACGCTTGTTCGCGTGCATGCGGTAGATCTTGCCGATGCGCTCCTTCTTGCCCTTGACGGAGTTCAGCACCGCGGTGCCGGCCTCCAGGCGACCGGAGTAGATCCGGACGAAGGTGAGCTTGCCGAGGTGCGGGTCGCTCGCGATCTTGAACGCGAGGGCGGCCAGCGGCTCGTCGTCGGACGGCTTGCGCCGGACGACGACCTCGGCGTCCTTGACGTCCTGGCCCTCGATGGCCTCGACGTCGAGGGGCGACGGCAGGTAGCGGACGACGGCGTCGAGCAGGGGCTGGACGCCCTTGTTCTTGAACGCGGTGCCACAGAACACGGGGGTGACCGTGGTCTCGCCGCCCTTGCCGGAGGCGATGGTGATACGACGGATCGCCGCGTAGAGCTGCTCCTCGGTGGGCTCGACGCCCTCGAGGAAGAGCTCCATGAGCTCCTCGTCGTTCTCGGCGACGGCCTCGACGAGCTTGCCGCGGTACTCGTCGGCGAGCTCCTGCTTGTCGGCCGGGATGTCGACGACGTCGTACATCTCGCCCTTGCTCGCCTCGGCGGACCAGACGAGGGCCTTCATCTTCACGAGGTCGATGACGCCCTGGAAGTCGGCCTCGGCACCGATCGGGAGCTGCATGACGATCGGGGTCGCGCCGAGGCGGTTCACGATCATGTCGACACAGCGGAAGAAGTCGGCACCCGTGCGGTCGAGCTTGTTGACGAAGCAGATGCGCGGAACGCCGTAGCGGTCCGCCTGGCGCCAGACGGTCTCGGACTGGGGCTCGACACCGGCCACGCCGTCGAACACCGTCACAGCACCGTCGAGCACGCGCAGGGAACGCTCCACCTCGACGGTGAAGTCGACGTGGCCCGGCGTGTCGATGATGTTGATCGTGTGGTCGACGTTCTCGAGCGGCCAGTGGCAGGTGGTGGCAGCGGACGTGATCGTGATGCCACGCTCCTGCTCCTGCTCCATCCAGTCCATCGTGGCAGCGCCGTCGTGGACCTCACCGATCTTGTACGAAACGCCGGTGTAGAACAGGATCCGCTCGGTGGTGGTCGTCTTGCCCGCGTCGATGTGGGCCATGATGCCGATGTTGCGCACCTTGGCCAGGTCAAGCGAAGTGGTAGCCATAAGGCTTCAGTCTTCTCTCGGTCTCGATGGGGGTTGCGACTACCAGCGGTAGTGCGCGAAGGCCTTGTTGGACTCGGCCATCTTGTGCGTGTCCTCGCGCTTCTTGACCGAAGCACCCAGGCCGTTCGAGGCGTCCAGGAGCTCGTTCATGAGGCGCTCGGTCATGGTCTTCTCGCGGCGGGCGCGGGAGTAACCGACGAGCCAGCGCAGCGCGAGGGTGGAGGCACGACCGGGCTTGACCTCGATCGGCACCTGGTAGGTGGCGCCACCGACACGGCGGGACTTGACCTCGAGAGCCGGCTTGACGTTCTCGAGGGCGCGCTTCAGCGTGACGACCGGGTCGGCACCGGTCTTCTCGCGCAGGCCCTCCATGGCGCCGTAGACGATGCGCTCAGCGGTGGAGCGCTTGCCGTCGAGCAGGATCTTGTTGATCAGCGACGTGACAAGAGGAGAACCGTAGACCGGGTCGATGATGACCGGGCGCTTCGGGGCGGGGCCCTTACGAGGCATTCTTACTTCTCCTTCTTGGCGCCGTAGCGGCTGCGGGCCTGCTTGCGGTTCTTGACACCCTGGGTGTCGAGGGAGCCGCGGATGATCTTGTAACGAACACCAGGCAGGTCCTTCACACGGCCACCACGCACGAGCACGATGGAGTGCTCCTGCAGGTTGTGTCCCTCACCCGGGATGTAGGCCGTGACCTCGATGCCGCTGGTCAGACGCACACGCGCGACCTTACGGAGGGCCGAGTTCGGCTTCTTCGGGGTGGTCGTGAACACACGCGTGCAGACGCCACGGCGCTGGGGCGAACCCTCGAGTGCGGGCGTCTTGTTCTTCTCGACCTTGTCCTGCCGGCCCTTCCGGACCAGCTGCTGGATCGTAGGCACTACTTCTCCGGTTTCTGTGTGCCGTAAGTACTACTAACCTGGAACATTCACCGACCCACGCGGTCGGGCGTGTCGGACCCGGTGGACCTCCGCAGAACGCGGAAGGGGCGCGGATCACGGTGGCCGTTCGCGGACTCACCGTGCGGTTGTGGACACGCACAGGAGCCCAGGCACACCCCAGGCACAAGGCATGAGCGTACCTATCGCACGGACTGCGGTCAAAAGAAAAGCCCACGCCGCCGGAGCGGACCGCCGGTGGATCTCGGGTCCGCGCCGGGGCGCACGGATCGGGACCGCTGTCAATCCCGGGCGGTACGGCGGGGCTCGGCGCGCGGCTCGTCGGCCTCGGCCGCCGTGTCGGGCTCCAGGAACTGGCTGACGACCTTGACGAAGACGCCCATGCGCTCGTCGGGGACGCCGAGCCAGCGGGCGAAGTCCTCCATGGTGGGCTGCCAGTCGGTCGGCGGGAGGAGGTCCGCCGCGAGGGGGAGCTCCTCGGGGGTGACCCGGCCGGAGCGGATCAGCATGTCCCGCACGGAGACCCCGAGGAGCGGGGCGATGCGGCGCATGGTCTCCAGGTCGGGCATGCTCTGCCGCTGGAGCAGGCGGGTCACCGCGGCCCGGTGCACACCGGCCTCGTCCGCGATCCGGGACTTGCCGCCGCCCCGCGGGCTGTCGATGTCGTATCCGCGCCGTCTCATCAGGTCTTCGACCCAGCCGGCGAACTCGTCCAGCCCTTGACTGTTCATGATCTAACGCTCCCTCATCATCCCCACCCTCCGGACCCCATACTCTAGCGTGCTTGCGCGCACGGAATTACGTGCTTTCGGGCACGCAATCGTGTCGAATCGATGAAGACCCCTCCACACCACTAGTTGCGAGCTCGCACGCAACATGCGAGTCTGCTGGCCGCCGCACTCGCCGGCCCCGGACACCGGGCCCCTCTCGGGGCGGCCCCGGCGCGCCGGCGGCCCCGGACCGTGGAGAGAACCGCTTTGTCCCAGCACGACCCGACCCCCTGGCAGGCCGCCGCCGCGTGCGCCGGCCTCTCCCCGTCCGTCGTCTTCGCCCGCCGCGAGCGGCTGGCGGCCCCCGCCCTGCGGGCCTGCGCCGCCTGCCCCGTCCGCCGCGAGTGCGAGGCGGCCGTCGCCCCCGCCGAGAGCTGGTTCGACGGCGTCTGCGCGGGACGCCTGTGGCGCAACGGACGCCCGGTGAAGTCCCGCGCGAACCGATCGCCCGGCTCGCCCCGCGCCCCCCGCACGCCCCTTTCCGCACGACCGGGCGCCCCCGGCCCGCTCGACGCCCCCACCGTCGCCGCACAGCTCGACGCCCCCACCGTCGCCGCACAGCTCGACGCCGTGCTCGTGGGCGCCGCTCCGGGCGCCGCCGGGGAGACCCCGTGAGCGCGGGCACCGGCGCGGCCGGGACCGTCCTGCGGGACGCGCTGGTCTGGGCCGCCGCCCTCGTCCGGCAGTTCCCCGAGCTCGCCGGGGAGCTGGCGCCCGTCCGCCGCTCCCCCGCCGGCACCGCGCCCGCCGCCCCGCACCCGGCGGAGGCCGAACTGCTCCGCCAGGAGCGGCGGGAGGCGCTGCTCCTGGAGCAGCGGCACGGGCTCGCCGTCCCCGGACACGGCGCCGCCCCGATCCGGCTGCACGTCTCCGACTGCATCCGGGACGTCACCGACGGCGTGGTGGAGCTGGAGGAGGCGGTCTGCGCCCGCCTCGGACTGCCGCGGCCCCCGCGGGCCGGGGTGACCGACCGGCTGCGCCGGGTCGTCGGGCTGCTCGACGGCGTGGCCGCCCACCCGGACCTCGCCCGCCACGTGCGGGACGAGCTGCGGCGGATGGCCCGCCGGTGCGCGCGCACGCTGGGCGAGGCGGAGACGGTGGTGCGGGTGGCCGGGCGCTGCCCGTGGTGCGACTCGGTCTCGCTGCGCGCCTTCCCCGACCGGCGGGCGGTGCTGTGCGTGAACCCCGCCTGCGTGTGCGTCGATCCGGTGTGCGGCTGCCAGGACGACCCCGCCTACCGGCACCTGTGGCGGGAGGACGAGTGGCGGGAGCTGGCGGAGGCCTCCGGCGCCCGCACGGAGGAGATCGAGGCGGCGATGGACGACACGGAGGAGACCGCGTGCTGAGCTCGCCCCACCTGCCGGCCCTGATCCCGGGACCGCTCGCCGCCGAGGAGGCGGGGGTCGCGCCCGCGACCATCCGCAAGTGGGTGCAGCTGGGCCACCTGCGGGCCGCGGGCCGGGCGGGCCGGGCGCAGCTCTTCCGCCTGGAGGACGTCTTCGCGGCGGAGCGGGCGGCCCGCCGCCGCCCCCGGACCGCCTGATCCCGCCCGCCCGGGCCCGCCCCGAGCCGCCGCCGCACCGCCCCGAAGCGCCCCGTGTCCTTCCCGGACACGGGGCGCTTCGTCGTGCCTCCGGGTTCGTCACGCCTCCAGGAAGGAGCGGAGGGAGCGGGTCAGGGCCTCGGTGAAGCGCTCGCGGACCGGCTCGCCGACCCGGTCGAGCGAGAGGTAGGGGTTGAGGTCCTCCAGCTCGACCAGGAGGAGGCCGCCGTCCGGGGCGCGGCAGGCGTCGACGCGCTGGACGCCGTGGCGGAGGGTGTTCCAGTCGATGAAGCGGCGGGCGAAGTCGAGGTCCGCGGGGGTGGGTTCGTACGGCTCCAGGACCCAGCGGCGCTCGGGGTCGGGGGCGTACAGCGCGTACTGGAAGAGGTCGTCGACGAAGTAGAAGGAGACCTCGTACGCGAAGTCGATCCGGGGCTGGGCGAGGAGGCCGTCGCCCCACGGGAGGCCGGCGAGTTCCGCGTGCGGGACGAAGCGCAGGCCTATGGAGTCGGCGCCGGCCCTGGGCTTGACCGCGTAGAGCTCGGAGGCGGGGAGGAGGGGGAGGTCCTCGGGGCGGCCGACGGTGGGGATGACGGGGTGGCCGTCGGCGGTGAGGTCGAGGAGGTACTGCTTTCCGGCCATGTCGCCGCGTCCGTGGAGCGGGTTGTAGACGCGGGTGGAGCGGGCGGCGGCGCGCGCGCGGAAGCGGTCGTACGCCTCCTGGTGGTGGAGGACCGGGCCGCTGTTGCGGACCACGACGGCGTCGAAGGCGTCCATCAGGGCGGCGGCGTCGCGCGGGTGGCAGAGGGCGAGGTCGAAGGAGGCGCGGAGCCGGGCGGTGAGGTCGATGTCCTCGTCGCAGTAGCGGCGTCCGCGGGCCGGGTAGGCGAGGTCGGTGACGTAGAGCAGGCGGGGGCGGTCGGCGGACACGGGGCGGCTCCTCGGGGGTCGGGGAGGCCAACCTATCCGCCGGCCCCGTCCGCCCGATAGGCATCGCCGCAGGTCAGAGCCGTATCGCCGACGCCGGGGGAAGAACGGGCCGCAGCACTCACCGTTTTAGTTGCGTGCGCGCACGCTCTCTGTCACAGTTGGTGCAGCGGCGGAGCTGCGCCCCGAGGAGGGGCGGCGGCTCCGCCGTCCGTCGTCCGGGCGCGTTCCCGCGCCCCCGCCCCCTCCCCCGCGGGAACCCCGGACGGCGGCCCCTCCCACCGCCCCTCCCTCCCGAGGAGAACCGTCATGACCACTCCCCCGAGTGCGTTCCCGGACGTCGAGAAGCTGGTCGTCGACGTCCTCAAGGCCGACCCGGCGCTGGCCGGGGCGGTGATCGCCGTCCAGGCGCCGGCCGGCTTCGACGGCACGCAGAGCGCCGTCCTGGTCAACCGCCGCGGCGGCGCCTGGATCGGCGACCTGCACGTCGACATGCCGCTGATCGAGTTCGAGGTCTACGGCCCCACCAAGAACGCGGCCCACGTCCTCGCCAACGGCGCCCGGCGCGCGCTGCTCGCCACCATCGGCCAGCGCATCGGCGCGAACAACGTCGTGCACGACGTGGAGGAGCAGGACGGGCCGCGCTGGCTGCCCGACTACCTCTACCGGGGCGCCAACCGCTACCTCTGCGTGCTGCGCCTCTCCCTCAGCGTCTTCTGACGCCCCGCCGGCCCCGTCCGGCCCCACCGACCAGGCCCCGCCGTCCGGCGGGGCCTTTGCCGTGCCCGGGCCTCCCTTCGCCCGGGCGCGGTGCCCTCACCACACAAGGAGAAACCCACCATGGCAGGAAACAACTCGGCCGAGATCCGCGTCGCCGGCACCGGCAAGCTCTTCGTCGCCACCACCGGCACGGCCGTCCCGAACTTCGGCGCCGACCCGGCCGCCGACTGGACGGGCTGGACCAACCTCGGCTTCACCACCGGCGACGGCGTCACCTTCTCCAAGAAGGACAAGCTGGAGCCGATCGACACCTGGCAGTCGGTCTCCCCGGTGCACTTCATCTACTCCAGCCGCGACCTCTCGCTGAAGTTCTCGATGCTCCAGTTCAACGAGGACACGCTGCCCTTCTTCATGGGCGGCGGCAAGGTCGAGGCGGAGCCGGCCGCGTCGACCGACACCTACAAGTACGAGATCGCCGAGCGTCCGTACGCGGACGTCCGCGCCCTCGGCCTGGAGTTCACCGACGTCAAGGCCGGCGGCACCACGGCGGTCACGTACCGCTTCATCATCCCGCGCGGTCAGGTCACCGCCTCCGACGACATCAAGCTGGCCCGCAAGGCGGCGTCCACCCTGGGCATCACCTTCACGGCCATGTCGAACGGCGACGGCAAGCCGCTGGCGACCTTCCTCATGAAGGACAACCAGTACGGCACCGCCCAGGCCTGACCCTCCTTCCGGGGCGGGACGGCGCTCCGCCGTCCCGCCCCGGGCCCCCTCTCCGCTCCCTCCTCAGCACGCACCCGAACAAGGAGTACGCATCGCCATGGCCCGTTTCGACGTCAACGCCGCCCGCGCCCAGCGCCAGGAGGCCCACGGCCGCACCTGGTCCTTCGAGCTGGACGGCGACACCTTCACCCTTCCGACGGAGCTCTCCCGCGCGACCGCCAAGGGGCTCCGCAGGCTCGACGACAACGACGTGGACGGCCTGCTCGCGCTCCTGATGGGTGCGGACCAGTTCGCCCGCTTCGAGGAGCACGATGTCACCATGCAGGACATCGCCGCCGTCCTGGAGGCGTACGGCAAGGAGACCGGGCTCGGCCTGGGGGAAGACTGAGCCTCGTCGAGTTCGTCGACGAACACGCCGAGGCCCTCGAGGCGGACTTCCTCCGCTACTACGGGACCGACCTCCTCGACTGGCACCGCGGGGAGCTCTCCAGCCGTCGGGTGCTGGTCCTGATCAAGCACCTGCCCCGGGACAGCGCGCTCCAGCGCGACCTCCACGGCGAGGCGGCCGACTGGTCGGTCACCGACCACCTGCTGGCCGCCGCCGTGGACCACCTGGCCGTCGCCAACTGGATGTTCCTGTGCGTCAACGGCTCCGAGGACGGCGACCAGCCCGATCCGCCGAAGCCGGTGCCCCGCCCGGCCGACGGCGGGGCCGGCGAGCCGGAGGGCGCGGCGCCGGCGGACGCTCCGCCCGAGGAGGTCTCCCCCGCCCGGCTGGCCCGCTTCTTCGGCTAGGCGGGCCGCCGCCGGACCCCGGTCCGGCGGGGCGACCGTCCGCCGCCCCGGCCCCCGGCGTCCGTCTCCCTCAGGGGGCGGACTCCGGGGGCGCTTCCGGCGTCCGCTCGGCGGCCAGCTCCTCCTCCAGGGCCTTGGCCCGCTCGGAGAGGCGCCGGCCCCGGCCGGGGCGCTGGTCGGCGTCCCGGCGCTCGCCCGCCGTGCCCTGCTGGACGGGGACGTGGGAGAGGGGCGGGACGATCGGGCGGCCGCCCTTGCCCCGGACGACCTTCCGCACGGGCTGCGCGTTGCGGCGCTGGCGGCCGTCCTGGGCCCCGACCGTGAACTCGGGCTCGGGATCGGGCGCGGGCTCCTTGGCGTGCTCGGGCTCCGGCTCGCGCGCACCGGGCTCGCGCCCGCCGGGCTCGCCGCGCTCCTCGCGTACGCCGTGTTCCTCGCGTACGCCGGGCTCCGGGTCGTGCGCGGCGCGCTGCTCGAACAGCTCGCGCTCCCGGCGCACCCGCTCCTCGGCCTCGACCACGGCGGCGGGGGGCTCCAGGAGGCGGGCGAAGGGCAGCGCGATCACCCGGGCCCCGTCCTGCGGCCCGGTGTCGGTCCGGCGCTGCGGGCGCCTCACGCCCCGCGCGTCCCCCTGGCCCTGGGCGTAGGCGTCGGCGATGCGGCGCTCGTACTCCCTCCGGATGCGCGGGAGTTCGTCGGAGACGGCCTCGGCCCAGCCGGAGGTGAAGGCGGTGGTCTCCCGGCGGTCGACCTCGGACCGGGGGATGACGACGAGCTCCTCGGGGGCGTGTCCGTGGACGTGGACGAGCTCGGAGAGGCGCGCGAAGAGATGCGGCAGATCGGGGTGGGAGGCGAGCCAGTCGACCACCCGCTCCCGCCGGTTCGCTCCCGGCTCCGTGTCCATGCGTCAGTTGCTGCCTTCCAGCCCCCTGGGGTCCCCGCGCGCCCCTCGCGCCCCTTGCCTCCCCGGAGCGGTCGGGTCCGGGAAGAGCGTCCTCCAGGTTACCCGGTCGAGTTTTCCGTTCGATCACCGCCAACTCGTTCGGGAACCTGACGAGAAGACACGCCGTCAGCCCCATCTCGCTCGACAAACGTAGAACAGATGTTCCACACTCTGTTCGCACAGTAGTTCGAAAACGTGGTGCCCCCGCTCTTCCTCCCCACGCGGCGCCGCCACGCAGGCACGGGCAAGCAACCGGAAGGCAGGCGTCCATGACTCAGCCGGGCGAGGCATCGCGACCGCACATCCCCCTCCAGGACCGCCTCCGCCAGCTCCTCGACGGACCCGTCGCCCTCGACAAGAGAGCGCTGCTCGGCACCCTGTGCGCCGAGGTCTCCCGCCGCGAGACCCTCGCGTACGCGGCCGGCTGGAACGACGCCCTCGCGGCGCTGCCGCGCGGCCCCCGCCCGGAGTCCGACGCCTAGCCGCGGCGCTGCCCCTGTGAACGAGCCCCCGCCGGGATCGGCGGGGGCTTTTCGGCGCTTGGCCCGCACGGGCCGGAAGCGGAGAGAACGACATGGCAGAACCAGCAGAACCGACCGGCGCCGCCGAACCGCCCGCGGCCGGGGCGGAGGAGAAGCCCGCGTGGGAACAGACGATGGAGGATCTCGGCCTCGGCATCGTCCCCGCCGCCTACAACCTCTTCACCGAGGGCGGGTGGGTCGCCCTCGCCACCGCGGGAGCCGTCGCCGCCGGCGCCGCCCTCGTCACGTCCGTCAAGACCTCGGCCGCGATCGCGGCCAGGACGCTGACCCTCAAGGCCCAGAGCCTCGCCACCCCGCGCAACGAGGCGGGCGAACGCATGGTCCGGGTCCGCAACCCCGAGAGCGACTACGGCGGCACCGAACGGCGCAGGCTCGAGGACGTCCTCCGCGAGGCGCGCGCCAAGCGCATGGAGGACGCCGGTCGCGCCCCCGCCGAAGGAGCGGGCGGCGGAGCCATGGCGCCCATCCCGGCGGACGCCAAGTTCGGTCCGCTGCGGTACGAGCTCAAGCTGCTCAACCCGCTCCTGGAGGCGTTCAACAAGCACGCCCCCGACTTCGTCGAGCAGTTCCGCAAGCTCCCGGGCAAGCGGGAGGCCGGCGGCGCGGCCAAGGGCGTCGAGAAGGTCGCCAAGGCCGTCCAGGCCGTGGACCACCGGGCCCTGCCGCAGGTGGCCTCCGGCATGGGCAAGATCAAGGGCGCGGTGCTGAACTCCGACCCCCAGCGAACCACCGACTTCGCCAAGGCCATCGGAAAGCTCAAGTCCGCCATGCGGAACTTCGACGTGGACAACGTCCCCAAGGCCGCCACTCTCGGCCCGGCCGCCGACGCCGCCGAGAAGCTCGCCACCCACACCACCACGCTCACCCGGCACATGCGCGGATTCGCGGAGGCGGTGCAGGCGCTCAACCGGGAGATGACCGGCGGCGCCGGCGCCTGACCCCGCCCCGTCACGGAAGGAGGTACACCCATGTCTCTCGTCAGCAACCTCAGGAACGCCTCGACCGCCCTCGGCGGCTTCAAGAACCAGGCGGCGAACGCCGGCGCCTCGGTCAAGAAGGTCGGCGACGCCGGGCGCTCCGCGTCCGGCCAGCTCAAGACGCTGCGCACCAACGCCCAGGGCGCCGGTTCCCAGCTCAAGAACCTCAAGACCGCGTCCGACCAGGCCGAACGCGCCATGAAGAAGGCCGGCGACACCGCCCAGTCCGCCGGCGGCAAGCTCGGCAGGTACGAGTCCGGCGCCGGCAAGGCCGCCAAGGGCCAGGACAGGCTCAACAAGTCCATGAAGGGCAACTTCCTGGTCCGCCTGCTCGAACTCTTCATGCCGCTCATCGAGGCCGTCGTCGACATGGCGCTGCGGTCGAAGACGATGCAGACGGTCCTGAAGAAGGCCTTCAGCGCGATCAAGAGCGTCATCAGCTCCGTCATGAAGGCCATCGGGCCGATCATGAAGAAGGCCGGCGACCTCATCAAGACGGTCTGGAACGGCATCAAGAAGGCCATCTCCACCGTCGTCAAGGCCGTCGCCACCGTCATCAAGACCTACGTGAAGGTCTGGAAGACGGTCATCACCACGGTCATGAACGCGATCAAGAGCGTCATCAGCACCGTCTGGAACGGCATCAAGCGCGTCATCACCCCGGTGGTGAACTGGATCAAGAGCGCGATCCCCAAGGCGTTCAGCGCCGTCAAGGAGAAGATGTCGTCCATCTGGAACGGCCTCAAGGGCATCGCGTCCCGCGCCTTCGACGGCATCAAGAGCGGCGTGAAGGGCCCGATCAACGCCGTCATCGGCCTGATCAACTCCATGATCGGCGCCATCAACCGGGTCAAGGTCTCCGTCCCCGGCTGGGTCCCCGTCGTCGGCGGCAAGACCTTCGGCGTCAACATCCCGACCATCCCGATGCTCGCCACCGGCGGTGTCGTGATGCCCCGCACCGGCGGCGTCCCCGCCATCCTCGCGGAGGCCGGCGAGGCCGAGGCCGTCCTGCCGCTCTCCAAGCTCGACCGGCTCCTCGCCCTCACCGCCCGCCGCGCCCGCCAGGCCCAGGGCCAGAGCGCCGCGGCCGGCGCCGGGCTGCACATCGAGCACTACCACGCGGCCCGGGACAACAACCCGAAGGCCACCGCCGACGCCCTCATGTACCTGGTGAAGGCGCGTGGAGCCCGGGCATGAGTGCCGCGCTCGCCATGCCGTCCTTCCGGGTGGCCCTCGGCCCGATGAGCAGCCTGCAGCAGGCCGCCACCGCGGCCGGCGGAGCGGTGCGGAACCTCCGGCAGGGCGTCCGGCAGGCCGCCTCCGGCGCCACCGCCCTCGCCGGGGCCCTGCGGGGCGCCACCACCGCCACCCGCACCCTCGCCCAGAACTCCGCCGGCACCCGCACCGCCCTCGACAAGCTCCGCCGCTCCCCCGCCGCCACCCGGCTCAAGCGGGTCGCGACCGCCGCCGGCAACGCCCGCAGGGCCGCCGGGCGGATCGGGACCGGCGCCGGGGCGGTCCTCGGCCTCCTCCTGCCGCTGCTGCCCGTCGCCGATGTCATCACCGGCCTCATGGGCACCTTCGGCACCGTCATGACCCTCGCCTCGGTCGCCATGACGGGCGTCAACGTCGCCATGCGGGCCAACCCGCTCGGCTTCCTCGTCGGCCTGATCGTGCCCATCGCCGCGTACCTCGTCGAACTGGCCCTCAGCTCCGAGACCGGACAGCGGATCGTCCGCCAGGTCCTCCAGCAGGCGCTCAAGGGCTTCCAGTCCGTCCGGAACTTCATCAGCCCCTTCATGAAGGCGCTCGGCAAGGCGATCGGGACCTACGCCAAGGCGTACCTGACCGTCTTCACCACCGCGCTGAAGACCGTCGGCTCGGCCGTCGGCGGGATCTCCCGGATCGGCTCGGCCGTCCGCTCCGCCAGCACCGCGCTGAGCGGCATCGCCTCCCGCACCCTCGGCGGCGTCAGGAGCGCCGTCCAGCCCGTCGTCCGCTGGGTCACCGAGAAGGTCCCCGGCTTCTTCCGCACCGCCAAGGACGCCGTCTCCAAGGCCCTGAACGGCATCGGCGACCTGGTCCAGGGCGGCCTCAGCGCCGTCCTCGGCGTGGTCAAGGGGCCGATCAACGGCCTGATCGCCTTCGCCAACTGGATCATCGACGGACTCAACGAGCTCAGCTTCGAGATCCCGCTCACCGGCAAGAAGTTCGGCGTCACGCTCGACAAGATCCCGATGCTCGCCGAGGGCGGCATCGTCGCGCCCCCCGAGGCCGGCGAGTACCGCATCGACGCGCTGGGCGAGCTGGAGCACCGGCGCGTCCCCGCCCTCACCGAACCGCCCCCGCGCCCCCACCGCGTCCGGGAGTTCCGCGAGGAACCCGGCGCCGGCCCCCGGGGGGTGGCCGAGGACCTGCTCTTCCTGATGACCGCCCACGCCGGCACCGCCGCCCGCGCCGGGCAGCCGGTCCTGACCTGACGACCCCGCCCACCCGAAGTGAGGTGACGGCCCCATGGCCGAGACCACCATCCCGTACGCCGGAAACACCCACACCGCCGACCTCGCGCCCGGCTCGCTCATCACCCAGGACGGGCAGATGCAGTGGGCCGGACTGCTCATCGGCCCCGGCACCCCCTTCGCCGTCGACAAGTCCGGCCTGAGCGGCTGGGAGGACCTGCCCGAGTACGACTCCTCCGACGCCGACCGCCCCACCTCGCACGGCGCCTGGCCCGGCTCCCGCTACGCCAAGCCCCGCAAGACCGGCGGCACGATCGTCCTGATGCCCGAGTACGGCGGCACCCCGGCGGCCGTCCGGGCGCTGCGGCAGGCGCTCGCCCTGCTCGACGAGGAGCGCTGGCTCGCCGTCCGGCTGCACGGCGAGACCCTCGCCGTGCGCGCCCGGATCGCCCAGCGGGTCGTCCCCGCCGACCAGGGCTTCGCCACCCAGGGCAGCTCCCGCATGTCCGTCCAGTGGCTGGCCGCCGACCCGCGCCGGTACGTGGTCAACGAGCAGCAGTCCACCACCACCCCGCCGCAGCCGGAGGCCGGCCTGACCTGGCCGCTGACCTGGCCGCTCTCCTGGGGCGAGGCCAAGTCCACCGGCGACGCCGTCGTCGAGAACACCGGCTCCGCCCCCACCCACCCGGTGATCGTCTTCCGCGGCCCCTGCTCGATGCCGAGCGTCACCGAGCGGGTCAGCCGGCGCCGGCTGCGGTACGCGATCGACCTGGCCGCCGGCGACGAGCTCACCGTCGACACCCGCGGCGGCACCGTGATGCTCAACAACTCCGCCTCCCGGCTGCACACCGCGATGGCCGACTCCACCCCGGAGGAGCTCTTCGTCCTGGAGCCCGGCCGCAGCGACCTGTCCTTCCGCCCCGAGGAGGGCACCGAGCAGGCCCTCATGACCGTCCGCTGGCGCAGCGCCGAGTGGTGACGGGGCGGCGCGCCCGCCGCCCTCCGTACGACCCCGAGCCGCCCGGCGCCCGCCGCCGGGCGGCTCTCGTGTGCCGCCCGTCCGGCGGCCGTGCCGCATCCCCTCCCCTACCCCGAGGTGACCCCATGACCGTACGAGCCGCCTGGCTGCTGCCCGAAGGGCAGACCCGCGAGGACACCCGACTCACCCTCGCCGCCCTCCTCACCCCCAGCGGCCAGAGCGCCGAGGAGACCCCGCTCCGCTCCCGGGCCGGCGTGCTGCCGGGCGGACTGCTGCTGAACGGCGGCGCGCCGATGCAGGCCACCGTCGGCACCGGCCGCGCGATCGTCCAGGGCAAGGACACCGCCCAGGGCGCGTACCTCGTCGCCGTCACCGCGCCGGAGACCCTGACGATCGAGGACGGCAACGCCCAGTACGACCGGATCGACCTGATCGAGCTGGCCGTCGTCGACGACGCCTACGACCGCACCGGCACCACCGAGGCCGTCGTCCGCCTGGTCAAGGGCCAGCCGAGCGCCACCCCGGTCGTCCCCCCGAGCCCGGCGGGCAGCACGCTCCCGCTGTACACGATCAAGGTGCCGAAGGGCACCTCGGCCGGCACCGGCGGCATCGCCTGGGCCACCGCCGTCACCCCCCAACACTGGCCGGTCGTCGCGCTCGGCGGGATCATGCCGACCAGCGGCTACAAGGGCGCCTACACCGGCCAGTACCGGGACGCCGCGGGCATCCTCCAGCGCTGGGACGGCACCACCTGGGTCTCGTACCCGAAGGCGATCGGCGGCATCGCGCCGAGCGGCACCGCCGCCGGCTCCCACACCGGACAGTTCCGGGACACCGGGAGCGGCCTCCAGCGCTGGGACGGCGCCGCCTGGCAGTACACCGAGGGCACCTCCAAGGTGCTGTTCGGGGCGACCCAGTGGACGACCGCCCAGCAGCAGACGCTCGCGGCGAACACCTGGACCGCGATCAGCCTGCCCACCGTCGAGTTCGACGACGCGTCCGCCTTCAACGGGACGACCACGTACACCGTGCCGCGCACCGGCTGGTGGCGGCTCAACGGCCACGCGACCTACGCCAACGACGCCCAGACCGGCATGCGCGGCGCCCGGATCACGGTCAACGGCACCAACCAGCCCCGGACGACCTGGCTCTCCCCCGCCGGCAACGGCGCCGTCTGCGTCGGCGGCAGCGCCCTCGTCCGGCTCGCCGCCGGCGACGCGCTCCAGCTCCAGGGCTACCACACCCACACCGCCTCCGTCCGGACGCTCGGCGGCTCCGGCTACAGCTGCACCCTCGCCGCCGAGTGGATCCGGTCCTGACGCCCACCGCCCCACCCACCCCAGGAGAACCCCATGAACCTGCGCAGCAGCTGGACCGCCGTGACCGGCCAGACCCGGGAGGACACCCGCCTCACCCAGACCGGCGTCACCACCCTGGCCAACCCCGTCCAGGTCCGCTCCGGCATCCTCCCCGGCTCCTACGACGGCCAGTACCGGCTCGCCGCCTTCTGGACCTTCGGCTCCGCCCCGATGACCGCGACCGTCTCCGAGGGGCGCGCCGTCATCCAGGGCGAGATCTCCCAGGGCGCCTACCCGGTGACCCTGCCGAACTCCGAGACCCTCACCTTCGCCCCGGGCCACGCCCAGTACGGCCGCATCGACCTGATCGTCCTCAAGATCTACGACGGCCTGTACGACGACAACCAGCGGTACGAGGCGAAGCTGGAGATCATCCAGGGCACCGCGGACGTCACTCCGCAGGTCCCGCCGGTCCCCGCGCGCTGCCTCCCGCTCTACGAGGTCCTCGTCCCGGCCGGCGCCAGCGCGGGCAACGGCGGCATCCCGTGGAACACCTCGCTGAAGGACCTGCGCACCCCGGTCGTCTCCCTCGGCGGCATCCTCCCGGTCGAGGGTCCGGTGCTGCCGGGCGCCTACCCGGGCCAGTACCAGGACGGCGGCGGCGCGCTCCAGCGCTGGGACGGCGGCGCCTGGGTGGCGTACCCCTCGTCCCTCGGCGGCATCGTCCCGAGCTCGGCCTCCAGCACCCCGGCCAGCTACACCGGCCAGTACCGGGACTCCACCTCCGGCGTCCTCCAGCGGTGGAACGGCACGGCGTGGACGGCGGCCGTCCCCGGCCCGTACTACGCCGAGAACACCGACCAGGGCGAGACCAGCTCCGGCACCTACACCTCGACGCTCGCGGGGCGCTCCGTCAACCCGCTCAAGGTCACCTTCACCGCCCCGGCGTCGAAGTCGGTCGCGGCCTCCTACGGCTGCCGCACGCGCGCCCGCGACGACCTCTACTCGTACATGGCGCTGGAGCTCTCCCTGAACGGCACCGTCGTCTCCGCCCCGGAGGACGAGTACGGGATCTACACCGCCACCACCACCACGACCTCGATCTCCTCCATCCGCCGCTTCACCAACCTGACCCCGGGCGCCACCTACACGCTGACCGCCTACTTCCGGGTCGTCCCCACCTCCCCGGCGGTCAAGGCCTACTTCGACAACACCTACATCAAGGTCGACCCGCTGCCGTAGCCCCCGCCCCACCGCCTCCCCGAGAGGAGCACCCCATGCCCCTGCGCCCCGGCTGGCTGCTGCCCAGCGGCCAGACCCGCCAGACGACCCGCCTCACCGACCTCGGGGCCGGCACCCCGGCCGACCCGCTCGTCTCCCGCTCCGGCGTCCTGCCGGGCTCCGCCGACGGCACGTACCGGGTCAGCGGCCTGTCGCTGACCGGCAGCGGCCCGATGACCGCGACCGTCCACGCCGGCCGGGCCCTCGTCCAGGGCCGGCCCGAGCAGGGCGCCTACCCCGTCACCCTCGACGGGGACACCGTCCTCGCCTTCGGCGACGGCAACCCGCTCCACCCGCGGATCGACCTCGTCGTGCTGCGCGTGTACGACGACGAGTTCGACAGCCTCACCCGCCACGAGGCCGTCCTGGAGGTGCTCGTCGGCGAGCCGTCGGCCACCCCGTCGGCCCCCACCGCCCCCGCCGCCTCGCTGCCGCTCTTCACCGTCCGGGTCAAGGCCGGGGCGTCGGCCGGCACCGGCGGCATCGACTGGGCCAAGGACCTCACCGACCTGCGCACCACGATCGCTTCGGTCGGCGGCATCCTGCCCGTGTACAACAACGCCGGCGTGCCCGGCGCCTATCCGGGCCAGTACCAGGACAACGACACCGCCCACCACCTCCAGCGCTGGAGCGGCACCGGCTGGGTCGCCTACCCCCGGGAGATCGGCGGCGTCGCCCCCCAGGGCGCGCTCACCGTCGGCGGCTACACCGGGCAGTACCGCGAGCACAACGGCGTGCTCCAGCGGTGGAACGGCACCGCCTGGGCCACCTACCACCCGCCGGTGGAGGCGGAGGTCGTCACGGCCGGCGCGGTCGCCCTCGCCAACTGGGCGCTCGTCTCCTTCGAGGCCCGCCGCACCAGGGGCGGGCTCTGCTCGGTGTCGGTGATCGTCACCCGCAGCGGCACCCAGGTCGACGCGAACTCCGCCGGCAACATCGTCAACGACGAGCCCCTGTGCACCCTGCCCTCCGGCTGGCGCCCCGCCACGGCCCTGGAGGCGAGCGCCGCGGACGGCTACGGCAGCGGCTCGGCGGTGATCTCCACCGGCGGCACGGTCACCCTGCGGACCTGGTCCTCCAACGGCGCCCTGGTGCCGGCCCGCAACATCCGCGTCAGCGCCACCTACATCCTCCCGTGAGGTCGTCATGAGTCTCGACACGCCCTACCGGGCCATCTTCTGCGACCTGGTGACCGACCAGACCCTCGACATCCTGCCGCTGCGGGACGTCTCCTTCGAGGACTACATCGGCCGGGCCGGCTCGCTCTCCGGAACCATCCCCGTCCCCGACCGCGCGATGGCCGATCGCGCGCACCAGATCAAGCCCGGCCGCACCACCGTCTACCTGGAGCGCGGCGGCTACCTGTGGTGGGGGGGCATCGTCTGGACCACCAACCTCCAGGGCAGCGACCGCGGCGTGGTGACCCTCTCCGTCCAGGCCGCCACCTTCGACTCGTACGCGGGCCGGCGCCGCATCCGCACCGAGCTCAAGTACAGCCAGACCGAGCAGTTCGACATCGTCCGCGGCCTCTGGGGGAAGCTCGGCGCCGGCCTCGGCGCCAGCGCGGTCGAGCCCGGCGACGACGTGCCCAAGGAGCCGGTCCTGCGGACCGCCTCCTGGCGGCACGGCGACGAGACCGTCTACCAGGAGGCGCTCGACCAGCTCGCCGCCTACGAGGACGGCGTCGAGTACCACGTCCTCGTCTACCGCGACCCCGGCGACGGCCGGCGCGTCCGCCGGCTCCGGCTCGGCTCCCCCGGCATCCGCACCGGCGCCACCGACATGGTCTTCGACCGCCCCGGCACGATCCTCAGCTACTCGCTGCCGGACGACGCCACCCGCGGCGGCACCACCTCGCTCGCCCGCGGCGCCTCCGACAACACCAACGCCGCGGCCGAGTCCCGGCCGACGCTGTCGGCGGAGATCCCCGCCGTGGGGCTGCCCGACCGCTGGCCCCAGCTGGACCTCTCCACCGACTACAACGACGTCAGCGACAAGGCCACGCTCGACGCGCTGGCCACGGCCGTCCTCAGGGAGGCCCAGGGCTCGGTGCAGATCCCCGAGATCAGCATCCGGCTCTCCGGGATCGTCCCCCCGGCGCTCCTCGGCCGCACCGCCCGGCTGCGGATCACCGACGAATGGCACCCGGCGGGTCTCGACACCCGCTACCGCATCGTCGGCGTGAAGGTCCGGCCGGCCGAGCGGGGCCGCCCCGACACCGCCGAACTCGCCCTGGAGGCTCTCTGATGGCCATGCTGCCCGAGGACATCATCGACCGGCTGATCCAGATGGAGCGCCGGATCAACGCCCTGTCCACGGCGGTCAACACCCGCCCGCCGGTCACCGAGATCAGCAACGGCTCGCTCACCCTGAAGCGGCAGAGCGACCCGGAGAACCCGGCGACGGCCGTCGTCGTCGCCCAGTTCACGACGAGCGGGCCCGGCGGCACCAAGCCGGTGCTGCGGGTCGTCGACGCCTACGGCCACGAGGTCCTCTCCGACGACATCCTCACCGGCGGCCTGGCCCGGCCGTGGCTGCCGATGCTGCCGCCGCAGGACCTGGCCTCGGTGAACTGGCCGGCCACCACCGCCACCGCCTGGACCACCGTCGCCCAGTCGCAGAACCCGGTCTGGCAGCCCAAGATGCGGCTGCGGATGCTCACCCGGGTCTCCTCCGGGGCCAGCGGGCAGATCCGGGTGATGGCCGGCGGCGCGCAGTTCGGCCCGACGGTGGCCGCCGGCGCCGTCTTCGACCACACCGCCGCCGTCACCGCCGACATGCAGGCCGACTTCGGCAAGGACCTCACCGTGGAGGTCCAGGGGATCGTCACCAGCGCCTCCGGCACGGTCTACGCCAAGCCGGTGCTGATGCACGGCCGCCAGACCTGACCCCCGACACCGACAGACCGAGAGAGGAGCACCCGTGATCCCCGACCCGAACCAGCCCTGGGGCGTCGCGATCGACTACGCGGGCCGCGGCGCCGTCGCCGAGAAGGGCCACACCGTCGACCTGCGCCTGTACGACAACAGCCTCGGCGGCCCGCTGGAGGTCGACCCCATGACCGGCGAGTACCCGGCGGTGTACGTCACCGCGCAGGTCGCCGAGAACGGCGAGGGCGGCGCGCAGCTGCGCGGCTACGGCCTCGTCATGGTCCAGCCCTCGAACGGCCGGCCCGCCGTGCCGGACCCCGCAGCCGTGGTCGGCGCGGTCGCCGCCGCGCTCGCCGACTTCGAGGTCCGCCGGACCGCCTTCGCCGCGCTCTGCGCCGCCTGGGTCCCGGTCCCGGAGCCCGAGCCCGAGCCGGAGCCGGAGCCGACGCCTCCGACGGAGCCGTAACCCCCCGTCCCCCCGCCCCGCGCCGTCGACGGCCGGGGTTTTCGCATGTCTGGAGGACCTCAGATGGCCACCCCCTTGTCCGCGGACCGGCTCCTCGCCGCGCTCCGCGCCGAAGGCGTCACCGTCGTCGAACACCCCGGCTGGCGCACCCACGACCGCAACCACGCCGGTGCCTGGGGCCCGGTCGCCGGCGTCATGATCCACCACACCGTCTCCACCGGCACCGCCGCCTCGGTCGCCCTGTGCTCCGACGGCTACGACAGCCTCCCGGGCCCGCTCTGCCACGGCGTGATCGCCAAGGACGGCACCGTCCACCTGGTCTCGGCCGGACGCGCCAACCACGCCGGCGGCGGCGACCCGTCCGTCCTGCGGGCCGTCGTCACCGAGGCGTACGGCGACCGGCCGCCGGTCCCGCGCGAGCACCAGGGCAGCCCCGGCGCCGTCGACGGCAACTCCCGCTTCTACGGCTTCGAGTGCGTCAACCTCGGCAACGGCACCGACCCCTGGCCGGCCGCCCAGCTCGACGCGATCGAGCGGGTCTCGGCCGCGCTCTGCCGGGCCCACGGCTGGGGCGCGAAGTCCGTCGTCGGGCACCTGGAGTGGTCCGACTGGAAGAGCGACCCCAAGGGCTTCGGCATGCCGGGGATGCGCGACCGGGTGCAGAAGCGGCTCGGCGCCGCCCCCGCCCCGAAGCCGACGGCCCCGGCGAAGCCCGCCACCCCGCGGTACCAGCCCTTCCCCGGCACCTCGTTCTTCCGGAGCAACCCCAGCTCCCCCGTGGTGACCGCGATGGGCCGCCGGCTGACGGCCGAGGGCTGCGGCCGCTACCGGGTGGGCCCCGGCCCCCGCTGGTCCGAGGCGGACCGCCGGTCGTACGCGGCCTGGCAGCACAAGCTCGGCTTCCGCGGCACCGACGCCGACGGCTGGCCCGGCGCCGCCTCCTGGAACGCGCTCAAGGTCCCGTACACCCCGTGAGGAGAGACCCCATGTCCGAAGCCGCGAAGCGCACGGCCCGTACCGTGCTGCAGACCGCCGTCGCCCTCGCCCTGGTCCTGCCGGCGCTCGTCGACGCCTCCGGGGTGCCCGCCTCCCTGCCCTGGGTGGCCGGCGCGCTCGCCGTCGCGGGCGCCCTCACCCGGGCGATGGCGGTCCCCGCCGTCCAGCTCCTGCTGCCCTCGTGGCTGCGGACGGAACCGGGCGGCGCCGATGACCGAGGCTGATCCGAACGACCCGGTCGCGGTGGCGCTCGAACTGGAGCGGCTCCGCGGCACCCTCGAAGCCGGCTTCGCCCGCGTCGACGGCTCGCTCGCCCTGCTGGTGCAGCGCAGCGACCAGACCGACAAGCAGCTCGCCGACCACGAGGCCCGGCTCGACGCCCTGGAGCGGGCCCGCTGGCCGCTCGCCTCCGTCGCGGCGCTGACCGCGAGCGCCGGCGTGCTCGTCGCGGTCTGGGAGCTGGCCGCCCGCTGACCCCCGGAAGAGCCCGAAGGGCGGCCACCCATCGCGGGGTGGCCGCCCTTCGGTCAAGCGACTCGCTTACTGGTTGTACGGACCGTAGTCGTAGTCCTCCAGCGGAACGGCCTGGCCGGAGCCGGTGCCGAACGGCGAGTAGTCGAGGTCGTCGTAGCCGACGGACGAGTACATCGCCGCCTTGGCCTCCTCGGTCGGCTCGACCCGGATGTTGCGGTAGCGGGACAGACCCGTACCGGCCGGGATGAGCTTACCGATGATCACGTTCTCCTTGAGGCCGATGAGGCTGTCGGACTTGGCGTTGATCGCCGCGTCCGTCAGGACTCGGGTCGTCTCCTGGAAGGAGGCGGCCGACAGCCAGGACTCCGTGGCCAGCGAGGCCTTGGTGATACCCATCAGCTGCGGACGGCCGGAGGCGGGGTGACCGCCCTCGGTGACCACACGACGGTTCTCGGTCTCGAACTTCGACCGCTCGACCAGCTCGCCCGGGAGGAGCTCCGCGTCGCCGGACTCGATGATCGTCACGCGGCGGAGCATCTGCCGGATGATGATCTCGATGTGCTTGTCGTGGATCGACACGCCCTGCGAGTTGTAGACCTTCTGGACCTCGCCGACCAGGTGGACCTGGACCGCGCGCTGACCGAGGATCCGGAGCACGTCGTGCGGGTTGGTGGCACCCACGGTGAGCTTCTGGCCCACCTCGACGTGGTCGCCCTCGCCCACGAGCAGACGGGCACGCTTCGAGATCGGGAACGCCGTCTCGTCGGTGCCGTCGTCCGGGGTGACGACGATCTTCTTGGTCTTCTCGGTCTCCTCGATGCGGACGCGACCGGCCGCCTCGGAGATCGGGGCGACACCCTTGGGCTGGCGCGCCTCGAAGAGCTCGACGACACGGGGCAGACCCTGGGTGATGTCGTCACCGGCCACACCACCGGTGTGGAAGGTACGCATCGTCAGCTGGGTACCGGGCTCACCGATGGACTGGGCGGCGATGATGCCGACCGCCTCACCGATGTCGACCAGCTTGCCGGTGGCCAGCGAGCGGCCGTAGCAGAAGGCACAGGTGCCGACGGCGGACTCACAGGTCAGGACCGAGCGGGTCTTGACCTCCTCGACACCGGCGCCCACGAGGGCGTCGATGAGCACGTCACCCAGGTCGACGTTGGCCGGCGCGATGACCTTGCCGTCCACGACGACGTCCTCGGCGAGCATCCGCGCGTACACGGAGGTCTCGACGTCGTCCGTCTTCCGCAGGACACCGGCCTCGTCCTTGGCCGCGATCCGCAGCTTCAGACCGCGCTCGGTGCCGCAGTCCTCCTCGCGGATGATCACGTCCTGCGAGACGTCCACCAGACGACGGGTCAGGTAACCCGAGTCGGCGGTACGCAGGGCGGTGTCGGCGAGACCCTTACGGGCACCGTGGGTCGAGATGAAGTACTCGAGGACGGTGAGGCCCTCGCGGAAGGACGCCTTGATGGGACGCGGGATCGTCTCGTTCTTGGCGTTCGACACCAGACCGCGCATACCGGCGATCTGACGCATCTGCATCATGTTTCCTCGGGCGCCCGAGTCCACCATCATGAAGATCGGGTTCGTCCGCGGGAAGTTCGCGTTCATCGCCTCGGCGACCTCGTTGGTCGCCTTGGTCCAGATCGCGATGAGCTCCTGAGTGCGCTCTTCCTTCGTGATGAGACCGCGCTCGTACTGCTTCTGGACCTTCTCGTCCTGCTCCTCGTAGCCCTTGACGATGGCCTTCTTGGCCTCGGGCACGACGACGTCGGAGATGGCCACGGTGACGCCCGAACGGGTCGCCCAGTGGAAGCCGGCCGCCTTCAGGTTGTCGAGCGTCGCCGCCACGATGACCTTGGGGTAGCGCTCGGCCAGGTCGTTGACGATCTCGGAGAGCTGCTTCTTGCCCACCGAGTAGTCGACGAACGGGTAGTCCTCGGGCAGCAGCTCGTTGAAGAGCGCACGGCCCAGCGTCGTCTTCAGACGGAAGCTGTCACCCTGCTGCCACTCCGGCTCGCCCTCCTCCGCGACCGGGGGGACCCAGCCGCGCGGCGGGACGGTGCCGATCGGGAAGCGGATGTCGATCTCCGACTGGAGCGCGAGCTCCCCGGCGTCGAAGGCCATGATCGCCTCGGCCGTGGAGCCGAACGCGCGGCCCTCGCCCTTGGTGTCACGGAGCTCGCCGTCGGTGGTGAGGAAGAACAGACCGAGGACCATGTCCTGGGTCGGCATCGTCACCGGGCGGCCGTCGGCCGGCTTGAGGATGTTGTTCGAGGACAGCATCAGGATGCGGGCCTCGGCCTGCGCCTCCGCGGAGAGCGGCAGGTGCACGGCCATCTGGTCACCGTCGAAGTCCGCGTTGAAGGCGGTGCAGACGAGCGGGTGGATCTGGATGGCCTTGCCCTCGACCAGCTGGGGCTCGAAGGCCTGGATGCCGAGGCGGTGCAGCGTGGGCGCACGGTTCAGCAGGACCGGGTGCTCGGCGATGACCTCTTCGAGGACGTCGTACACGACCGTGCGGCCGCGCTCGACCATCCGCTTGGCGCTCTTGATGTTCTGCGCGTGGTTCAGGTCGACCAGGCGCTTCATCACGAACGGCTTGAAGAGCTCCAGCGCCATGGCCTTCGGCAGACCGCACTGGTGCAGCTTGAGCTGCGGGCCGACGACGATGACGGAACGCGCCGAGTAGTCGACACGCTTGCCGAGCAGGTTCTGACGGAATCGACCCTGCTTGCCCTTCAGCATGTCGCTGAGGGACTTCAGCGGACGGTTGCCGGGGCCCGTGACCGGGCGACCGCGACGGCCGTTGTCGAAGAGGGCGTCGACCGCCTCCTGGAGCATCCGCTTCTCGTTGTTCACGATGATCTCGGGGGCACCGAGGTCGAGCAGGCGCTTCAGACGGTTGTTGCGGTTGATCACGCGGCGGTACAGGTCGTTCAGGTCGGAGGTCGCGAAGCGGCCACCGTCCAGCTGCACCATCGGACGCAGGTCCGGCGGGATGACCGGCACGCAGTCGAGAACCATGCCCTTGGGGCTGTTCGCGGTCTGCAGGAACGCGGAGACGACCTTGAGGCGCTTGAGCGCACGGGTCTTCTTCTGGCCCTTGCCGGTGCGGATGATCTCGCGGAGGCGCTCGGCCTCCTCCTCCAGGTCGAAGGACTCCAGGCGCTTCTGCAGCGCCGCGGCACCCATCGAGCCGTCGAAGTACGTGCCGAAGCGGTCGCGCAGCTCGCGGTAGAGGAGCTCGTCGCCCTCCAGGTCCTGGACCTTGAGGTTCTTGAAGCGCGACCAGACCTCGTCCAGACGGTCGATCTCGCGCTGCGCGCGGTCGCGCAGCTGCTTCATCTCGCGCTCGGCACCCTCGCGCACCTTGCGGCGCACGTCGGCCTTGGCGCCCTCGGCCTCCAGCTCGGCCAGGTCGGACTCGAGCTTCTTGGCGCGGTTCTCCAGGTCGGAGTCGCGGCGCTGCTCGATCTGCTGGCGCTCGACGGAGACGTGGGCCTCCAGCGACGGCAGGTCGCGGGTGCGGCGCTCGTCGTCGACGTACGTGATCATGTACGCCGCGAAGTAGATGACCTTCTCGAGGTCCTTCGGGGCGAGGTCGAGCAGGTATCCGAGGCGCGACGGGACGCCCTTGAAGTACCAGATGTGGGTGACGGGAGCGGCGAGCTCGATGTGGCCCATCCGCTCACGGCGCACCTTCGCGCGGGTGACCTCGACGCCACACCGCTCGCAGATGATGCCCTTGAAGCGGACACGCTTGTACTTGCCGCAGTAGCACTCCCAGTCCCGGGTCGGACCGAAGATCTTCTCGCAGAAGAGTCCGTCCTTCTCGGGCTTCAGGGTGCGGTAGTTGATGGTCTCCGGCTTCTTGACCTCGCCGTGGCTCCACTGACGGATGTCGTCAGCGGTGGCCAGACCGATCCGGAGCTCGTCGAAGAAGTTGACGTCGAGCACTATGCGTCAATCCCTCTCAGGGTTGTAAGGCTGTGGGGTCTGATACGGGGGTCCTGGGGCCGGCGGGGGGACCATCGCTGGTCCCCCTGCCGGACTCCCGTCAGACCTCTTCGACGCTGCTCGGCTCGCGCCGGGACAGGTCGATGCCGAGCTCCTCCGCTGCGCGGAAGACGTCCTCGTCGGTGTCGCGCATCTCGATGGACATGCCGTCCGAGGACAGCACCTCCACGTTGAGGCACAGGGACTGCATCTCCTTGATGAGCACCTTGAAGGACTCGGGGATGCCGGGCTCAGGGATGTTCTCGCCCTTGACGATGGCCTCGTAGACCTTCACGCGGCCGGTCACGTCGTCGGACTTGATCGTCAGCAGCTCCTGGAGGGCGTACGCGGCGCCGTAAGCCTCCAGCGCCCACACCTCCATCTCACCGAAGCGCTGGCCACCGAACTGGGCCTTACCACCCAGCGGCTGCTGGGTGATCATCGAGTACGGGCCGGTCGAACGCGCGTGCAGCTTGTCGTCGACCAGGTGGTGGAGCTTGAGGATGTACATGTACCCGACGGAGATCGGGTCCGGGAACGGCTCGCCGGAGCGGCCGTCGAACAGCCTCGCCTTGCCGGTCGGGAGCACCATGCGCTCGCCGTCGCGGTTCGGGATGGTGTGCTGGAGCAGACCGGCGAGCTCGTCCTCGCGGGCACCGTCGAAGACCGGGGTCGCGACGTTGGTGCCGGGGGCGACGGAGTCGGCGCCGATCGCCTGGAGGCGCTGGGCCCACTCGTCCGCGAGGCCGGAGACGTCCCAGCCGCGGCTGGCGAGCCAGCCGAGGTGGATCTCCAGGACCTGTCCCGGGTTCATTCGGGACGGGACGCCCAGCGGGTTGAGGATGATGTCGACCGGGGTGCCGTCCTCGAGGAAGGGCATGTCCTCGATCGGGAGGATCTTGGAGATGACACCCTTGTTGCCGTGGCGGCCGGCGAGCTTGTCACCGTCGGTGATCTTGCGCTTCTGGGCGACGTAGACGCGGACCAGCTGGTTCACGCCCGGGGGAAGCTCGTCGCCCTCCTCGCGGTCGAAGACGCGGACGCCGATGACCTTGCCGGTCTCGCCGTGCGGGACCTTCAGCGAGGTGTCGCGGACCTCACGGGCCTTCTCGCCGAAGATCGCGCGGAGCAGGCGCTCCTCCGGGGTCAGCTCGGTCTCGCCCTTGGGCGTGACCTTGCCGACCAGGATGTCGCCGGCGACGACCTCGGCACCGATGCGGATGATGCCGCGCTCGTCGAGGTCGGCGAGGACCTCCTCGGAGACGTTCGGGATGTCCCGGGTGATCTCCTCGGGGCCGAGCTTGGTGTCACGGGCGTCGACCTCGTGCTCCTCGATGTGGATCGAGGAGAGGACGTCGTCCTGGACGAGGCGCTGCGACAGGATGATCGCGTCCTCGTAGTTGTGGCCCTCCCACGGCATGAACGCGACGAGCAGGTTCTTGCCGAGCGCCATCTCGCCGTTCTCGGTGGCCGGACCGTCGGCGAGGACCTGGCCCTCGATGACGTGGTCGCCCTCGGCGACGACGACCTTCTGGTTGACCGAGGTGCCCTGGTTCGACCGGGAGAACTTGTGCAGGCGGTACGTGTTGTACGTGCCGTCGTCGTTGGCGACCGTGATGTAGTCGGCCGACAGCTCCTGGACGACACCGGCCTTCTCGGCCTTGAGGACGTCGCCGGCGTCGGTGGCACAGCGGTACTCCATGCCGGTGCCGACGAGCGGGGCCTCCGCCTTGATGAGCGGGACGGCCTGGCGCATCATGTTCGCGCCCATGAGGGCACGGTTGGCGTCGTCGTGCTCGAGGAAGGGGATCATGGCGGTCGCGACCGACACCATCTGGCGCGGCGAGACGTCCATGTAGTCCACGTCCGACGGCTCGACGTAGTCGACCTCGCCGCCACGCTTGCGGACCAGGACGCGGTTCTCGGTGAAGCGCAGCTCGTCGTCGAGCGCGGCGTTGGCCTGCGCGATGACGAAGCGGTCCTCCTCGTCGGCGGTGACGTAGTCGACCTCGTCGGTGACCTGGCCGTCGACGACCTTGCGGTACGGCGTCTCGATGAAGCCGAACGCGTTGACGCGGCCGTACGAGGCGAGCGAACCGATCAGACCGATGTTCGGGCCTTCGGGGGTCTCGATCGGGCACATGCGTCCGTAGTGGGACGGGTGCACGTCTCGGACCTCGAAGCCGGCCCGCTCACGGGAGAGACCACCGGGACCCAGCGCGGACAGACGACGCTTGTGCGTCAGACCCGAGAGCGGGTTGTTCTGGTCCATGAACTGGGACAGCTGGCTGGTGCCGAAGAACTCCTTGATGGAGGCGACGACCGGCCGGATGTTGATCAGGGTCTGCGGCGTGATCGCCTCGACGTCCTGGGTGGTCATGCGCTCGCGGACGACGCGCTCCATGCGAGCCAGACCCGTGCGGACCTGGTTCTGGATGAGCTCGCCGACGTTGCGCAGACGACGGTTGCCGAAGTGGTCGATGTCGTCGGTCTCGACGACGATCTCGTTGCCGTTCTCGCCGATCGTCTCGGTCTCGCCCGCGTGGAGCTTGACCAGGTACTTGATCGTGGCGATGACGTCGTCGGTGGTGAGCACGCCGGCGTCCAGCGGCTCGTCGGCGCCGAGCTTCTTGTTCACCTTGTAGCGGCCGACCTTCGCGAGGTCGTAGCGCTTCGGGTTGAAGTAGAGGTTCTCGAGCAGCGTCTGAGCGGCCTCGCGGGTCGGCGGCTCGCCCGGACGCAGCTTGCGGTAGATGTCGAGCAGCGCGTCGTCCTGGCCCTGGGTGTGGTCCTTCTCCAGGGTGGCGCGCATGGACTCGTACTCGCCGAACTCCTGGAGGATCTGCTCGGTGGTCCAGCCGAGAGCCTTGAGGAGGACGGTGACGGACTGCTTGCGCTTGCGGTCGATGCGGACACCGACGAGGTCGCGCTTGTCGATCTCCATCTCCAGCCAGGCACCCCGGGACGGGATGATCTTGGCGGAGAAGATGTCCTTGTCGGACGTCTTGTCGATGGAGGAGTCGAAGTAGACGCCCGGCGAGCGGACGAGCTGCGAGACGACGACACGCTCGGTGCCGTTGATGACGAAGGTGCCCTTGTTCGTCATGAGCGGGAAGTCGCCCATGAAGACCGTCTGGGACTTGATCTCGCCGGTCTCGTTGTTGGTGAACTCGGCCGTGACGAAGAGCGGGGCGCCGTACGTGAAGTCACGGTCCTTGCACTCGTCGATGGAGTTCTTCGGCGGCTCGAAGCGGTGGTCGCGGAAGGTCAGCGACATCGACCCGGAGAAGTCCTCGATCGGGGAGATCTCCTCGAAGATCTCCTCCAGACCGGACTTGGTGGGGACGTCCTGTCCCGACTCAAGGGCAGCCTCGACACGAGCCTTCCAGGCGGCGTTGCCGAGCAGCCAGTCAAAGCTCTCGGTCTGCAGCGCGAGGAGGTTCGGAACCTCGAGGGGCTCCTTGATCTTTGCGAAGGAGATGCGCAGCGGGGCGGTGCTGGCGCCGTTGTTCATGTTGTTCGAGGCGTTGCGCGAGGCGGCCAAGAGGGGGTCCTTCCGAGGGCTCGGACTCACTACGCGCGTACCGGTCCCCAGCAACGCTTCACGGCAGACGTTTCCTGAAGTGACCAAAAGGCCAGGTCAGACGGGGTCGGTCCACGAAGCTGATGCGAAGGTATGCCCCTGGTGACGGGCAGGGGGCAGCTAACAGGCAGCGCAAAGGGTCAGTGTAGCCACTTGGCTCACTGATGTCCAGGGCGACTTCCTCGCTACCCTCGTTGCTCTCAACTCCGCGGTACTCGCGCCGTGCGGCGCACCTCGATACTGCCCGTTCGGTCGTCGATCCATGCCTCGGAAACGGATCGTTGTGACGACGCGTCCTGAGAATTGCGCGCGGCGTGCCGTTCGTCAAGGCCCCCGCCCGCGAGCGGCGCACGGCGAAGATCACCATACTCCGCTTCCGCGGACCCGGACGACCCCCGCCACGCGGGTCTCCGGGAACGCCGAAAGGCGACCACCCAGATGGATGATCGCCTTTCGGTGCCTCCGCGTTACACGGGGGCGGGAGTCAGCTTCAGCGACTCGAAACGGCCTTACTTGACCGTGACGGAGGCGCCGGCGGCCTTGAGGGACTCGGCAGCCTTCTCGGCGGCCTCCTTCGCGACCTTCTCGAGGACCGGCTTCGGGGTGCCGTCGACGAGGTCCTTGGCCTCCTTGAGGCCCAGGGAGGTGAGCTCGCGCACGACCTTGATGACCTGGATCTTCTTGTCGCCGGCACCCTCGAGGATGACGTCGAACTCGTCCTGCTCCTCGGCGGCCGGGGCGTCGCCACCGGAGACCGGGCCGGCGGCAACGGCGACGGCCGCGGCGGCGGTGACGTCGAACTTCTCCTCGAAGGCCTTCACGAACTCGGAGAGCTCGATGAGGGTCATCTCCTCGAACTGGGCGAGGAGGTCGTCCTGAGAGAGCTTCGCCATGATGGGCGATCCTTCCACTAATTCGGCAGGTGCCGATGTGTCTATAGAGGCGGGCGTAACGGCCCGCTACGACCCGTGCGCTAGGCGGCGCGGATCAATGTGCGAGCCGAATTACTCGGCACCGCCCTGCTCGGCCTGCTTGGCACGGAGCGCGTCCACGGTGCGGACGAGCTTCGACGGCAGCGCCTGGAAGAGCTGAGCAGCCTGGGACTGCTTGCCCTTGAAGGCACCGGCCAGCTTGCTGAGCAGAACCTCGCGGGACTCGAGGTCCGCGAGCTTCTTGAGGTCGTCGGCGGAGAGAGCCTTACCGTCAAGGACACCGGCCTTGATGATGAGGTTCGGGTTCTCCTTGGCGAAGTCACGCAGAGCCTTCGCCGACTCCACCGGGTCACCGGTGATGAAGGCGACCGCGGTCGGACCAGCGAAGTGGTCGTCCAGCGCGGTGATCCCAGCCTGGTTGGCCGCAATCTTGGTCAGCGTGTTCTTCACCACGGCGTACTGGGCGTTCTCACCGAGAGAACGACGCAGCGTCTTGAGCTGCGCGACGGTGAGACCCCGGTACTCGGTCAGCACGGCGGCGTTGGAGCTCTGGAACGCGTCCTTGAGCTCGGCCACCGATGCAGCCTTGTTGGGCGTCGGCATAGTGCGTTCGCCTCCTTCCGGGTGATGAGGACCGCTCAGAAGGGGCTGGAAAAACGAAACGCCCCGGGCGCAGGCGCACGGGGCACAGCTCGACCGGACGAGACATCCGGGAACTCTCCACAGTCACCTGCGCGGGTCGTCCGCATCCAGCGGATCCTTCGGCCACCGCACCCGGCAGGGCACGGCAACGACCAGCGGTCTTTGGCTTCTGTGGAAGAGTACGCGACGTCGCGCGTCAGGGGCAAATCAGCCCTGAGCGCCCTCGGCACCGGCGCCGGCACCGGCCTCCTGGAGCATCTTGAAGAGGTCGACGGTCTGGCCGGCCGGCGGGGCCTCGACGGCGGCCTTGGTGCCGTAGTCGCTGTAGTCGGCGCGGATCTGCACCTTGCCCTCGGCCATCTCCATGGCGATGTCCATGCGGATCGGGTAGCCGTCCTTGTCGACCCAGACCTCGGTGTCGTAGCCCTTGAGGCCGGCCTTCTTCATCGTGTCGACGAGCTTGTCGTGCTCCTCCGCGGAGAGCAGCTGCGAGGACTTGTTCGCCTTCAGCATCTGCTCGAAGGTGAGCGTGCCCTTGTAGTGCTGGGTGTCCACGCCGTCGATCTTCTCGGGACCGACGTGCTTGAGGTCCGGCGAGTCCAGGAGGAGGGCCAGCTGCTGGGCCGGGTCCTGGTTCATGTTGTCCAGGCCGCCGGTCATCTGCTTCTGGAGGGCCTTGTCGCCGGAGGCCTCGGCCGCCGCCGACAGGTCCAGCTTCATCCAGCGCTTGCCGTCCATCTGGGCGGCCTGCTTCTCGCCCATGTCCATGTACATGACGTTGTCGAGCATGAGCATGCGCATCTGCTCGGGGGCGTCGGGGTCGCCCGCGCCCAGCATGGAGCCCTTGATGGTGAAGTCGGCCACCGAGGGGTCCCAGCCCATGGTGCCGGTCATCTCCATGGTGCCGGAGTCGGCGCCCGCGCCCTCCATGCTCATGGTCATCCTGACCTTGGCGGCCTTGGCGGCCGCCGTCTTCTCGTACGCCGCCGTGAGGACCTGCGTGACGTCGCCGAGGCCGCTGCCGGCCTTGGCGCCCGCCGCCTTGTCGTCACCGTCGTTGCAGCCCGCGAGACCGGCCACGAGGGCCGCGGCGGTGAGCGCGACGCCCGCGCGCTTCCAGGTCGACTTGCCCATAGGTGTTCCCCACCCCTTGATCTTCGTCTTTGCGATCTTCGTCTTTGCGATCTCTTGCACCGTAACGCACCCCTGCGACAGGACAGGACGCAATAAAGCCGCCCCCCGTTCCTCCGGAGAGGAACGGGGGGCGGCTTCAGGACTGACTACTGCCGAGCCTGAAGGGCTCAGACCGCGGCCGGGTCCTCCTCGACGAGGAGGTTGCGGGTGCGGTTGGAGTCGACCGGGATGCCGGGGCCCATCGTGGTGCTGATGGCGGCCTTCTTGATGTAGCGGCCCTTGGCGGCGGACGGCTTCAGACGGAGGATCTCCTCCAGGGCCGCGCCGTAGTTCTCCACCAGCTGCGTGTCGTCGAAGGACGTCTTGCCGATGATGAAGTGCAGGTTCGAGTGCTTGTCGACGCGGAACTCGATCTTGCCGCCCTTGATGTCGTTGACAGCCTTGGCGACATCGGGGGTCACGGTGCCGGTCTTCGGGTTCGGCATGAGACCACGCGGACCGAGCACGCGGCCGAGGCGGCCGACCTTGCCCATGAGGTCCGGGGTGGCGACCACGGCGTCGAACTCGTTCAGGCGCTGGCCCTTGGCGATCTCGTCGATCAGCTCGTCGGAGCCGACGATGTCGGCGCCCGCGGCGACCGCGGCCTCGGCACGCTCACCGGTCGCGAAGACCAGGACCCGGGCGGTCTTGCCGGTGCCGTGCGGGAGGTTCACGGTGCCACGGACCATCTGGTCGGCCTTGCGCGGGTCGACACCCAGGCGGAAGGCGACCTCGACGGTGCCGTCGAACTTCGTGGTGGAGGTCTCCTTGGCAAGGCGGACGGCCTCGAGCGGGGCGTACAGCTTCTCCCGGTCGATCTTGGCGTCCGCAGCGCGGAGGGACTTGCTGCGCTTCACTTCTGCTCCTGGTGTGTTTCAGGTGTGGAGTCGTGGTGCGGACCAAGCGCTGGCCCTACCACTGAGGTCACGAGGGGGGGTGATCAGCCCTCGACCGTGATGCCCATGGAACGGGCGGTGCCGGCGATGATCTTCGACGCGGCGTCCAGGTCGTTCGCGTTGAGGTCGGGCATCTTGGTGGTGGCGATCTCGCGGACCTGCGCCTCGGTGATCTTGGCGACCTTGGTCTTGTGCGGCTCGCCGGAGCCCTTCTCCACGCCCGCGGCCTTGAGGATCATCTTCGCGGCCGGCGGCGTCTTGGTGATGAAGGTGAAGGAGCGGTCCTCGTAGACCGTGATCTCCACCGGGATCACCCAGCCACGCTGCGACTCGGTCGCGGCGTTGTAGGCCTTGCAGAACTCCATGATGTTGACGCCGTGCTGGCCGAGCGCGGGGCCGACCGGCGGGGCCGGGTTGGCCGCACCGGCGTTGATCTGGAGCTTGATGAGCCCCGTGACCTTCTTCTTCTTGGGAGGCATTGCTCTCTCCGGGTCCTAGTGAGAGTTTTCAGCCGATCCATCCGGTCATCCGGATGGAGGCATACCGCACAACGATAACGGGTATGGCTGCGCGTCCAAAAACCGAGCAGGTCAGAGGGGCTGTAGCAGCCCCTCTGACCTGTCCGGAAACTCGGGAACGATCCTGAGAACGATCAGTTCTTCTGGATCTGGTCGAAGCTGAGCTCGACCGGGGTCTCGCGACCGAAGATCTCGACGAGGCCCTTGACCTTCTTCGAGTCGGGGTTGATCTCGTTGATCGTGGCCTGGAGGGTGGCGAAGGGGCCGTCGGTGACGGTGACCGAGTCGCCGACCTCGAAGTCCAGGACCTGGACCTCCAGCTTGCGGGCCGGAGCCGGCTTGCCCTCGGCCTCGGCGGCCTCGCGGGCGGCCTTCTCCTCGGCCTCCGGGGCGAGCATCTTCACGATCTCGTCCAGGGTCAGCGGGTACGGGTCGTAGGCGTTGCCCACGAAGCCGGTGACGCCGGGGGTGTTGCGGACGACGCCCCAGGACTCGTTCGTCAGGTCCATGCGGACGAGGACGTAGCCGGGGAGCTTGTTCTGCTTGACGTTCTTCCGCTCGCCGCCCTTGATCTGGACGATCTCTTCCTCGGGCACCTCGGCCTGGTAGATGAAGTCCTCGACGTTGAGCGAGACGGCGCGCTGCTCCAGGTTGGCCTTCACGCGCTTCTCGTAGCCCGCGTAGGTGTGGATGACGTACCACTCGCCGGGCAGGGTGCGCAGCTCCTCGCGGAGCGCGGCGACGGGGTCGACCGGGGCGGCCGGCTCGGCCTCCTCCTCGGTCTCCTCGACGGCGGCCTCGGCCTCGATCTCGTCGTCGGCCTCGTCGTCGGACTCCTCGTCCTCGGACTCGTCGGCGAGCTCGGACTCGTCGTCGTCCTCGGACTCCTCGTCCTCGGCGACGGCGTCCTCGTCGGCCTCGTCCGCCGCGGCGTCCGCAGCCCCGGCCTGGTCCTCGTCCTCGTCGGCGGCCTCGATGATGTCCAGCTCGTCCTCGACGGACTCGGACTCGAAGGCGTCGTTCAGGTTCGCGTCAGACACGGTGGCTGCTTCTTCCTGCGATACAGATGGGGTGGAACAAAAAGTCAGCCGAAGACGTACTTGACTGCTTCCTGGAAGCCAAAGTCAATCACGGTGACCAGGCCGATCATGACGACCACGAAGATGATCACGACGGTGGTGTACGACGTCAGCTGGCTGCGCGTCGGCCAGACGACCTTGCGGAGCTCCGCGACGATCTGGCGGTAGAAAACGGCGAGACGGCCCAGAGGGCCCTTCTTCCCGCGCTTGCCGCCCTTGCGGCCCTTCTTCTTCGCATCGGAAGAAGTGTCTTCGGCATCAGGCATGTCGATGGAGCCTACGGCGTCCGTCACGATCTCTCACCTGATTCCGGGTCGGCCGTGCCGCGCCCGGGTGGAGCCGCACGGCGGTGCAATGAAGACGTACATGCGCACAACACCTGGCGGTGTGTGTAGCAGGGCCGGAGGGACTTGAACCCCCAACCGCCGGTTTTGGAGACCGGTGCTCTACCAATTGAGCTACGACCCTTTGTGGCGTCCCCAACCTACCCCATGTGTGACGAGGTCGGTGCGGGCCAACGAGGAGTGAGTGTACGTGACCTTGGGGCCCCACGTCGAACAGGAACCGCGCCGACCTGCCAGCGGGCCCCTTCCCGACCGGTATCGACCGCTCCTGTCCGCTCCCTGAAACCTGTGTGCCGGGGCGGGAAACGGTCTGGGACGATGGCCGCATGAGCGCTGCTACCCCTCCCACCGAGCGTCGGGTCTCCGCCCGGATCGGTGCGATCTCCGAGTCCGCCACCCTCGCCGTCGACGCCAAGGCCAAGGCCCTCAAGGCCGCCGGGCGCCCGGTGATCGGCTTCGGCGCCGGTGAGCCCGACTTCCCGACCCCGGACTACATCGTCGACGCGGCCGTCGAGGCCTGCAAGAACCCGAAGTACCACCGCTACACGCCGGCCGGCGGCCTGCCCGAGCTGAAGGCCGCGATCGCCGCCAAGACGCTCCGCGACTCCGGCTACGAGGTGGACGCCTCCCAGGTCCTGGTGACCAACGGCGGCAAGCAGGCGATCTACGAGGCCTTCGCCGCGATCCTCGACCCGGGCGACGAGGTCATCGTCCCCGCCCCGTACTGGACCACCTACCCCGAGTCGATCCGCCTCGCCGGCGGTGTCCCGGTGGAGGTCGTGGCCGACGAGACGACCGGCTACCGCGTCTCGGTGGAGCAGCTGGAGGCGGCCCGCACGGAGCGGACGAAGGTCGTCCTCTTCGTCTCCCCGTCCAACCCGACCGGCGCCGTCTACAGCGAGGCCGACGCCGAGGCGATCGGCCGCTGGGCCGTCGAGCACGGCCTGTGGGTCCTCACCGACGAGATCTACGAGCACCTGGTCTACGGCGACGCGAAGTTCACCTCGCTGCCGGCGATCGTGCCCGAGCTGCGCGACAAGTGCATCGTGGTCAACGGCGTCGCCAAGACGTACGCGATGACCGGCTGGCGCGTCGGGTGGATCGTGGGCCCGAAGGACGTGGTGAAGGCCGCGACCAACCTCCAGTCCCACGCCACCTCCAACGTCTCGAACGTGGCCCAGGTCGCCGCGCTCGCCGCCGTCTCGGGGAACCTGGACGCGGTCGCCGAGATGCGGACCGCCTTCGACCGGCGCCGCCGGACGATCGTGCGGATGCTCAACGAGATCGAGGGCGTCTACTGCCCGACCCCCGAGGGCGCGTTCTACGCGTACCCGTCGGTGAAGGGGCTGCTCGGCAAGGAGATCCGCGGCAAGCGCCCGGAGACCTCCGTCGAGCTGGCCGCGCTGATCCTCGACGAGGCCGAGGTCGCGGTCGTCCCGGGCGAGGCCTTCGGCACCCCCGGCTACCTGCGCCTGTCGTACGCGCTCGGTGACGAGGACCTGGTGGAGGGCGTGTCCCGGATCCAGAAGCTGCTGGGCGAGGCTCGCGCCTGACCCGTCCCTTCCCGGCGACGGCGGCCCCCGGTCCTTCGGGACCGGGGGCCGTTCTTTCGTTCGGGCAAGGTACCGATCGGGGAATCGCCGTGCATACCGCCGTTCGGGTAAGGCAGGATCGGGCGATGGAGCACCCTTCCCGCGACCTCAGCGCCCTGCCCAAGGCCCATCTGCACCTGCACTTCACCGGTTCGATGCGGCCCACCACCCTCATCGAGCTGGCCGACAAGTACGGCGTGCACCTTCCCGAGGCCCTGAGCAGCGGTACTCCCCCGAAGCTGCGGGCGACCGACGAGCGCGGCTGGTTCCGCTTCCAGCGCCTGTACGACATCGCCCGCTCCTGCCTGCGCTCCCCCGAGGACATCCAGCGGCTGGTGCGGGAGGCGGCGCAGGAGGACGTGCGGGACGGTTCGGGGTGGCTGGAGATCCAGGTCGACCCGACCTCGTACGCGCCGCACCTGGGCGGGCTGATCCCGGCCCTGGAGATCATCCTGGACGCGGTCGACTCGGCCGCCCGGGAGACCGGGCTCGGGATGCGGGTGCTGGTGGCCGCCAACCGGATGAAGCACCCGCTGGAGGCCCGCACGCTGGCCCGGCTGGCGGTGCGGTACGCGGACCGGGGCGTGGTGGGGTTCGGGCTCTCCAACGACGAGCGCCGGGGCATGGCCCGTGACTTCGACCGGGCCTTCGCGATCGCCCGCGAGGGCGGCCTCCTGGCGGCCCCGCACGGCGGCGAGCTGACCGGTCCCTCCTCCGTCCGGGACTGCCTGGACGACCTGCGGGCGGCCCGTGTCGGGCACGGCGTGCGGGCCGCCGAGGACGAGCGGCTGCTGCGCAGGCTCGCCGAGCGGGGCGTGACCTGCGAGGTGTGCCCGGCGTCGAACGTGGCGCTGGGCGTGTACGAGAAGCACGAGGACGTCCCGCTGCGGACCCTCTTCGAGGCGGGCGTGCCGATGGCGCTCGGCGCCGACGACCCGCTCCTCTTCGGCTCCCGGCTCGCCGCCCAGTACGAGATCGCCCGCCGCCACCACGGCTTCACCGACGCCGAACTGGCGGAGCTGGCCCGTCAGTCGGTCCGCGGCTCGGCGGCCCCGGGGGAGGTCCGCAAGGAGCTCCTGTCCGGGATCGACGACTGGCTGGCGGCCCCGGCCTAGAGCGCGACGCCGACCGTCACCGGCTCGTTGACGAGGGTGACCCCGAAGGCGTCGTGGACGCCGGCGACGACCTCGCGGGCGAGGGCGAGGAGGTCCTCGGTGGTGGCCTCGCCGCGGTTGGTGAGGGCGAGGGTGTGCTTGGTGGAGATCCGGGCGGGCCCGGAGCCGTACCCCTTGGTGAAGCCGGCCCTGTCGATGAGCCAGGCGGCGGAGGTCTTGGTGCGGCCCTCGCCGGCGGGGAAGGCGGGCGGCTCGACGCCGGGGCCGAGCCGGTCGGCGACGCGGGTGAGGAAGGTCTCGTACGCGGCCGCGGTGAGGATCGGGTTGGTGAAGAAGGAGCCGGCGGACCAGGTGTCGTGGTCCTCGGGGTCGAGGACCATGCCCTTGCGGGCGCGGAGCGCCAGGACGGTCTCGCGGGCGTGGGCGAGCGGGACCCGCTCGCCGGCCAGGACGCCGAGCGCGCGGGCGGTCTCCGGGTAGGCGATCGGCGCGGAGAGCCCTCCGGCGTCCTCCAGCTCGAAGCGGACGCGCAGCACGACGTACCGGTCGGGCCGGTCCTTGAAGAGGCTGTGCCGGTAGGAGAAGGCGCACTCGGCGTTGGTGAGGGTGACGGTCTCGTCGGCCCGGCGGTCGTAGGCGACGACCTCGGTGAGGGTGGCGGAGACGTCCTGGCCGTAGGCGCCGACGTTCTGGATCGGGGTGGCGCCGGCCGAGCCGGGGATGCCGGCGAGGCACTCGATCCCGGCGAGCCCGGCCTCGACGGTCCGGGCGACGGCGTCGGTCCAGACCTCGCCCGCGGCGAGCTCCAGGCGGGTCCCGTCGAGGGAGAAGCCGGTGGTGGCGATGTGCAGGGCGGTGCCGTCGAAGCCCTTGTCGCCGATGACCAGGTTGGAGCCGCCTCCGATGATCAGCAGCGGGGTACCGGCCGCGTCGGCCTCGCGGACCGCGGCGACGACCTCGTCGTCCGTGGTGGCCGTGACGAGCCGGGCGGCGGGGCCGCCGAGCCGGAAGGTGGTCAGGGGGGCGAGGGGGGCGTCCTTGAGCTGCTGCACGCGCCCAAGGGTACTTACCCCGGGGGGCAAGCACCCTTCGCGCGAGCGCTCAGGCCAGTCGTACGACGGCCCTCGACATGCCGAGCACCTTCCGGCCCTCGCTGGTCGCCGTCAGGTCGACGCGGACGAGTCCGTCGTCGAGCTTGGCGGCGACCTTGGCGGAGACCTCGATCACGGCGCCGGTGCCGTCGTTCGGGACGACGACCGGCTTGGTGAAGCGGACGCCGTACTCGACGACGGCGGCGGGGTCGCCGGTCCAGTCGGTGACGACGCGGATCGCCTCGGCCATGGTGAACATGCCGTGGGCGATGACGTCCGGGAGGCCGACCTCGACCGCGAACTTCTCGTTCCAGTGGATCGGGTTGAAGTCCCCGGAGGCACCCGCGTACTGGACGAGGGTGGCGCGGGTCACGGGGAAGGCCTGCGCGGGCAGCTCGGTGCCGACCTCGACCTCGTCGTAGGCGATCTTCGCGGTCATGGTCAGGCCTCCTCGGGGGCGCGGGAGACGAGCTTGGTGAAGGCGGTGACGACGTGCTCGCCGGTCTCGTCGTGGACCTCGCCGCGGATGTCCAGGACGTCGTTGCCGGCCAGCGACTTGATCTCCTCGATGGTGGAGGTGACCGAGAGGCGGTCCCCGGCGCGGACGGGCCGGGTGTAGACGAACTTCTGGTCGCCGTGGACGACGCGGCTGTAGTCGAGGCCGAGCTGCGGGTCCTCGATCACCTGGGCGGAGGCCTTGAAGGTGATGGCGAACACGAAGGTCGGCGGGGCGACGACATCGGGGTGGCCGAGTTCCTTGGCCGCCTCGGGATCGGTGTACGCGGGATTCGCGTCCCCGATCGCCTCGGCGAATTCGCGGATCTTCTCGCGGCCGACCTCGTAGGGCGCGGTGGGCGGATAGGTCCGGCCCACGAAGGACTGGTCGAGCGCCATGGCCTCGATACCTCCTGCTGGATCTTCAGCGATAAACGCCACGAGGCCGCCCCCTGGCGGGGACGGCCTCGTGAACGAGCCTGATTAGCGCGTCTCGCGGTGCGCGGTGTGCGAGTTGCAGCGGGGGCAGTGCTTCTTCATCTCAAGACGGTCCGGGTTGTTGCGCCGGTTCTTCTTGGTGATGTAGTTCCGCTCCTTGCACTCCACGCAGGCCAGCGTGATCTTCGGGCGGACGTCGGTGGCAGCCACGTGAGTGCTCCTTGGACGGATGGATGGATGAACGCATGAAAGAGTAGCCGATCGCGGGACCGACCCCACAATCGGCTACCGTGTGTAGCGGTGACCGGACTTGAACCGGTGACACAGCGATTATGAGCCGCTTGCTCTACCGACTGAGCTACACCGCTTTGATGTCGGTAGCCCCGCCCGAAGGCGGGATTCCCTACACCAGAGCCCCAATACGGAATCGAACCGTAGACCTTCTCCTTACCATGGAGACGCTCTGCCGACTGAGCTATTGGGGCGAGCGAGGAAGACATTACACGGTCTGCGGCCCATCACCCAAATCCGTTTCCCGGGCCCGCCGGGGAGGGCCCTCGCACCCGTCCCGTACGCCACTCGTGGACTCATCGGTACGACTATTGGCCTCCTCCTCGAAGGCGGCGGCGACCGCCCCTAGGCTCTGCCCCACGCTGCGTGATCTCGATCTTGGTGACTTGGTGAGGAGTCCGATGTCGGCCGACAGCAGGCAGCCCCGTCAGCCTTCCGACGACCCGGGTGGCGCGGCGACCGAGGACGCGCACTCGCTCCTGCTGTCGAACGCGCGGCTGACCGACGGGCGGACCGTGGACGTGCGGCTGGTGCGCGGCCGGATCGAGGCCGTGGGCACCGCGGGCAGCCTGAGCACCTCCGGCGCCCGGGTGGACCTGGCCGGCCACCTGCTGCTGCCGGCGCCCGCGGAGCCGCACGCGCACGCCGACACGGCCCTCTCCGCCGACACCCCCGGCCCGGTCTCCTACGCCCCCGAGGAGGTGCAGCGGCGGGCCACCGAGGCGGCGCTGCTCCAGCTCGGGCACGGGGCGACCGCGCTGCGGGCGCACGTGCGGATCGGCGACGTGCACGGCCTGGGGCTCCTGGAGGCCGTCCTGCAGGCCCGGCGCTCGCTGCGCGGCCTGGCGGACCTGACGGCCGTGGCGGCGCCCCGGCTGCTGACCGGGGCGGCGGGCGCGGACGGCCTGGCGATGCTGCGGGACGCGGTGAAGATGGGCGCCGGGGTGGTGGGCGGCCGCCCGGACCTGGACCCGGACCCGACGGGGTACGCGGAGGCGGTCCTGGAGGTGGCGTCCGAGCACGGGGTGCCGGTGGACCTGCACACCGACGGGGACGACCCGGCGCGCCTCGCCCGCTTCGCGGCGATGGCCGGCGGGCTGCGGCCCGGCGTGTCGATCGGGCCGTGCGCGGGGCTGGCCCGGCTGCCGGAGGACGTGGCGGGCCGCGCGGCGGACCGGCTGGCGGCGGCGGGCGTGACGGTGGTGTGCCTGCCGCAGGGCGGCTGCGCGGGGACGGAGCGGCGGGGCACGGCCCCGGTGCGGCTGCTGCGGTCGGCGGGCGTGCGGCTCGCGGCGGGGGGCGGGGCGCTGCGGGACGCGGCGAACCCGGTGGGCCGCGGGGACCCGCTGGAGGCGGCCTTCCTGCTGGCCTCGCTGGAGGGGCTGACGCCGGCGGAGGCGTACGGGGCGGTGAGCGCCCGGGCGCGGGAGGCGATGGGCCTTCCGGAGGTGCGGGTGGAGGCCGGCTTCCCGGCGGAGCTGGTGGCGGTGCGGGGCGAGCGGCTCGCGGGCGTGCTGTCGCTGGCGTACAGCCGGATCGTGGTGCACCGGGGGCGGGTGGTGGCCCGGACCAGCGCGGTGCGGGAGTACTGCGACTCGGCGGCGGCGCTGGACCTGCCCCGCCAGGTCGGCCGGCCCGATCCGGGAGGCCCGGCGGCGCGCTGAGCCGTACGGTCGGGGTATGCGCATCGTCATCGCTGGAGGACACGGTCGGATCGCCCTGCGCCTGGAGCGGCTGCTCTCGGCGGGCGGACACGAGGCGGTCGGGCTGATCCGCCGCCCGGAGCAGGCGGAGGACCTGCGGACGGCGGGTGCGGAGCCCGTCGTGCTGGATCTGGAGTCGGCGTCGCTGGAGGAGGTCGCGGAGGTCCTGCGGGGCGCGGACGCGGCCGTCTTCGCCGCGGGCGCGGGCCCGAACAGCGGGGCCGCCCGCAAGGACACGGTGGACCGCGGGGCGGCGGTCCTCTTCGCGGACGCGGCCGAACGGGCGGGCGTCCGGCGCTTCCTGGTCGTCTCGTCGATGGGCGCGGACGCCCGGCACCCGGGCGACGACGTCTTCGACGTCTACCTGCGGGCGAAGGGCGCCGCGGACGACGCGGTCCGGGCCCGCCCGGGCCTGGAGTGGACGGTCCTGCGCCCCGGGATGCTCACCGACGACGCCGGCACGGGCCTGGTCCGCCTGGAGGCCCGGACGGGCCGCGGCCCGATCCCCCGGGACGACGTGGCGGCGGTCCTCGCCGAGCTGGTGGACTCCCCCGGCACGGCCGGCCTGACCCTGGAACTGGTCACGGGCTCGACCCCGGTCACGGTCGCGGTGAAGGACGTGGCCGGCAACTGACCGGCCGGGGAGGGGCCGCCGGCGCCTCCCCGCTCCCGCGCTCCGTCCCCGTTCCGTTCCCGGAAAACGAGTGAAGGTCCCCGGTGAGAACACCGGGGACCTTCTTCACGTGGCGACGCCAGGATTCGAACCTGGGTAGGCTAAGCCGACGGATTTACAGTCCGCTCCCATTGGCCACTCGGGCACATCGCCATGGGTTCGCTGCCTTGGTTCCCCGCTGTTCTGCGGTGTTCCCCGGCAACGACGTAAACAATACCCGATCCCCGGGGGTGGTTCGCCACCTGATTGATCGGCGGGTGATCAGAGGTTCGGGCCGCGGCTCACCCCCTAGGCTTTGGGGGTACCCCACAGCATCCGAGCAAGGAGCCACGAGTCATGGCCGACTCCAGTTTCGACATCGTCTCCAAGGTCGAGCGGCAGGAGGTCGACAACGCCCTCAACCAGGCCGTGAAGGAGATCTCCCAGCGCTACGACTTCAAGGGGACCAACGCCTCGATCTCCTGGTCGGGCGAGAAGATCCTGATGCAGGCGAACGGCGAGGAGCGCGTCCTGGCGATCCTCGACATCTTCCAGTCCAAGCTGATCAAGCGCGGGATCTCGCTGAAGTCGCTGGACGTCGAGGGCGAGCCGCAGCTGTCCGGCAAGGAGTACAAGCTCTTCGCCTCGGTCCAGGAGGGCATCTCCCAGGAGAACGCCAAGAAGGTCGCGAAGGCGATCCGGGACGAGGGCCCCAAGGGCGTCAAGGCGCAGGTCCAGGGTGACGAGCTGCGGGTCAGCTCGAAGAGCCGTGACGACCTCCAGGCCGTGCAGGCGCTGCTCAAGGGCAAGGACTTCGACTTCGCGATCCAGTTCGTGAACTACCGCTGACCTTCCGCGGTCCGTCCACGCCCGTGTCCGAAAGCCGCCGGTGCATCCGCCGGCGGGCCTCGCACACTGGAGGCATGGACGACATCACCGTGTACGCGTACGCCGACGGCCCCCTGGGCGAGATGCTGCTGACCGGGCAGGTCTCGACGGGGGGCCGTGCCGTGCTGCGGTCGCTCTCGCTGCCCGGGCAGAAGGGGGCCGTGGCGGTCGGGGACGGCTGGGTCCGCGACCAGGCGGCCTTCGCCGGGGTCGTGGCGCAGCTGGAGGAGTACTTCGGCGGGCGGCGGGAGCGGTTCGAGGTGCCGCTGGCCGCGGACGCCGGGACGGAGTTCCAGCGGCGGGTCTGGACGGCCCTGGAGGAGATCCCGTACGGGACGACCGTCAGCTACGGGGAGATCGGACGGCGGGTCGGGGCCGGCGGGGCCGGGGTGCGGGCGGTGGGGACGGCGATCGGGCGCAATCCGCTGCTCGTGGTGCGGCCCTGCCACCGGGTGATCGGCGCGGACGGGAGTCTGCGGGGGTACGCGGCCGGCCCGGAGCGCAAGCGGTCGCTGCTGGACCTGGAGGGAGCCCTCGCGTGACCGAGGGGCTGTTCCCGCGCGAGCGGGCCGAGGTCGCGCCCGGGGCGGTGCACGTGCCGGGGTGGCTGCCGCTCGACCGGCAGCGGGAACTGGTCGCGGCCTGCCGGGAGTTCGGGCGCGGTCCGCTGACGTACCGGCAGACGGTGCTGCCCGGCGGGGGCGTGATGTCGGTGCGGTCGCTCTGCCTGGGGCGGCAGTGGGTGCCGTACCGCTACCTCGACTCCGTCGCCGTCGGACTGCCGGACTGGCTGGTCGCGTTGGGCCGGGAGGCGGTGGCCGAGGCGTACGGGGACGACGGCGGCTTCGCGCCGGACACCGCGCTGGTGAACTTCTACGGCGACGGCGCCCGGATGGGCATGCACCAGGACCGGGAGGAACGGTCCGGGGCGCCCGTGGTGTCGCTGAGCCTCGGTGACACCTGCCTCTTCCGGCTGGGCAACTCCGGGGGACGGGGGCGGCCCTGGCACGATGTGGAGCTGGGTTCGGGGGACCTGTTCGTCTTCGGCGGGGAGTCGCGGTGGGTGTACCACGGCGTGCCGAGGGTGTTTCCTGGGACGGCCGACCCGTCGCTCGGGCTGGCCGGGCGGCTCAACATCACTCTGCGGGAGACAGGTCGACCGTGACCGCACCACTGCGCCGGTCCCTCGGCGTCCCCGACGCCGTCGTCATCGGGCTCGGCGCCATGGTCGGCGCCGGGATCTTCGCCGCCCTCGCCCCGGCGGCGGGCGCGGCCGGGAGTTCGGCCGCGCTGCTGACGGCCCTGGGACTCGCCGCCGTGGTGGCGTACTGCAACGCGATGGCCTCGGCCCGGCTGGCGGCGCTGTACCCGGAGTCCGGCGGCACCTACGTGTACGGTCGCGAACGCCTGGGTCCCTTCTGGGGGCACCTGGCGGGCTGGGCCTTCGTGGTGGGCAAGACGGCCTCCTGCGCGGCGATGGCGCTGACCGCCGGCGCCTATCTGTGGCCGGACCACGCCCACGCCGCGGCGGTGGCCGCGGTGGTCGCCCTGACGGCCGTCAACTACGGGGGCGTCCAGAAGTCGGCGCTGCTGGCGCGGGTGATCGTGGCGGGGGTCCTGGCGGTGCTCGCCGCGGTGGTCACGGCCTCCTTCGCGGGCGCTCCCGACGGCCGGTTCGGGCTCGGCGGGGAGGTCTCGGCGGGCGGGGTGCTCCAGGCCTCCGGTTTGCTCTTCTTCGCGTTCGCGGGGTACGCGCGGATCGCCACGCTCGGCGAGGAGGTGCGGGATCCGGCCCGCACGATCCCCCGGGCGGTGCCGCTCGCGCTGGGCCTCGCGCTCGGTGTGTACGCGCTGGTGGCGGTGGCGGTCCTGCTCGCCCTGGGGCCGCTCGCGCTGGCCCGCTCCACCGCCCCGCTCGCCGACGCCGTCCGGGCCGCGGACGCCTCCTGGCTGGTGCCGGCGGTGACCGCCGGAGCGGCGGCGGCGGCGCTCGGCGCGCTGCTCTCGCTGATCCTGGGGGTGTCCCGGACGACGCTGGCGATGGCCCGGGACGGGTACCTGCCCGGCGGGCTGGCCGCGGTGCACCCGCGCTCCGGGGTGCCGCACCGGGCCGAGCTCGCGGTGGGCGCGGTGGTGGCCGTTGTGGCGGCGACGGCGGACGTGCGGGACGCGATCGGCTTCTCTTCCTTCGGCGTCCTCGTCTACTACGCGGTCGCCAACGCCTCGGCGTGGACGCTGGGCCGGCGGGACCGGCCGCTCGCGGTGGTGGGGCTGGCCGGCTGCGCGGTGCTGGCGGGCGCGCTGCCGCTGGGCTCGGTGCTGGCCGGGACGGGGGTCCTGGCGGCCGGCGTGGTGGCGTACGCGGTCAGTCGAGGACGACCCGGACGCCCTCGGCCCTGAGGCCGTCGACCCACTCCTGGAAGGTGGCGGGGCGGCGGACGGCGAGGAGCGGGGTGACGCCGAGGCAGGCGCGGGCCACGTCGGAGTGGTGCCAGACGAGGGTGCAGCCGGAGAGTTCCCCGCCGAGGGCGTGCGGGTCGTCGAAGGGGTAGGCCAGGCCGGGGCCGTGGACGGCCTCGGTGACGGCGCAGACGAGGGCGTCCTCGTCGGTGATCCCCCGGCCGTCGAGGGCGTAGGTGGCGCCGGGGACGGGTCCGGGCAGTCCGGAGGAGCGGAGGGCGGCCTCGCGCCGCCACGCCGCTCGGGCGGCCCCGGTGAAGCGGCGCCAGGTGCCGGGCCCGGCGGGTGACCGGCGGCTGTGGAAGAGCTCCCAGACCTCGCGGGTCTGCGGCGGTATCAGGCCGGTGCGGGGGAAGGCCACGGTGAGGTCCAGGAGGCCGTGGTGGCCGCGGGCGGGGTCCCAGGAGGTGACGCGGCCGGCCTCGCCCTCGTGGTGGAGGTTCCCGCCGCTGCGGAGGACCTGGTAGCGGACCTCCTCGAAGTCCGTGGCGCCGCCGGCGAGCGCGTCGCGGAGGGCACCGCGCGGGGAGCAGCCGAGGAAGGTGACCTCGGTGGGGGGCGGGGGCGTGCCGGGGAGCGGGATGAGGTGGGCGCACGGGGTCGCGCCGGCGGCGGCGCGGGAGCGGCGCGGCGGGCCGTCCGCCTCGATGGTGACGACGTCGCCGCGGGCGCCGAGGACGCGCACGGCGTCGAAGCGCCAGGGGCCGTCGGGGGTCTCGACGTCGAGCGGGCCGAGGGGGGCGGTGCCCTCGACGATCGCCTGGGTGACGGCCCGGGCGAGCTCGCCGCGCGGGGTGCAGCCGCGCAGCTCGTGGCGGAGCCGGGGGCGGGGGGCGGGGTGGCCGTAGAGGCCGTCGACGTCGTGGCAGAGGGCCAGGACGTGGCGGCCGGAGAGCAGGGCGTAGCGCGGGTTCCGCACGGCGCGGCCGGCCTCAGAAGCCCTGGCGGCCGTACGGCTGTCCCTGGTGGGTCCCCCCGCCGTACGCCTGCTCGGTGGGGACGATGTCCTTGCCGAGCGGCAGCAGCGAGACGGGGATGAGCTTGAAGTTCGCGATGCCGAGGGGGATGCCGATGATCGTGAGGCACAGGAGCACGCCGGTGACGATGTGGCCGATGGCGAGCCACCAGCCGGCGAGGATCAGCCAGAGGACGTTGCCGACGCAGGAGGCGGCGCCCGCTCCGGGCTTGTCGACGACGGTGCGGCCGAAGGGCCAGAGGGCGTAGAGGCCGATCCGGAAGGCGGCGAGGCCGAAGGGGATGCCGATGATCGTGATGCACAGGAGCACGCCGGCGGCGAGGTAGCCGAGGAACAGCCAGAAGCCGGAGAGGACGAGCCATATGACGTTGAGGACGGTCTTCACGGGCGGCGACCTGCCATCTCTTCGAGGCGAGCGATCCGCTCGGCCATGGGCGGGTGGGTCGAGAACATCTTGGAGAGCCCCTGGCCGGGCCTGAAGGGGTTCGCGATCATCATGTGGCTCGCGGTCTCGATCCGCGGCTCGGGCGGCAGCGGGAGCTGCTTGGTGCCGGCTTCGAGCTTCCTGAGGGCGCTGGCGAGGGCGAGCGGGTCGCCGGTGAGCTGGGCGCCGGAGGCGTCGGCCTCGTACTCCCGGGAGCGGGAGATGGCGAGCTGGATGATGGAGGCGGCGACGGGGCCGAGGATGACGATGAACAGGTAGCCGAGGAGGCCGGGGCCGTCGTCGTCGTTGGAGCGGCCGACGGGGATGAGCCAGGCGAAGTTGACCAGGAACATGACGACGGAGGCGAGTGCTCCGGCGACCGAGGAGATGAGGATGTCCCGGTTGTAGACGTGGCTCAGCTCGTGGCCGATGACGCCGCGGAGCTCGCGCTCGTCGAGGATCGCGAGGATGCCCTCGGTGCAGCAGACGGCCGCGTTGCGCGGGTTGCGTCCGGTGGCGAAGGCGTTGGGCGCCTGGGTCGGCGAGATGTAGAGGCGCGGCATGGGCTGGCGGGCCTGCGTGGAGAGCTCCCGCACCATCCGGTAGAGGGCGGGGGCCTCGAATTCGCTGACGGGGCGGGCGCGCATGGCCCGCAGCGCCAGTTTGTCGCTGTTCCAGTACGCGTACGCGTTGGTGCCGATCGCGACGACGAGTCCGACGATCAGGCCCGTACGGCCGAAGAAGCTGCCGATGACGATGATGAGGGCCGAGAGCCCTCCGAGGAGTACGGCGGTCCTCAGCCCGTTGTGCCGGCGGTGCACGGTACGCCCTCCAAGTGGTGCGGCAGGGGAACCCTTTGCTTCGTGGTCCACGCGTCCAGTGGACCCTCACGTACTGGTCAACGCCAGGCGAGAGGCTGCGGTTCCCCCGGCCGCACCGGGGGCGTGTTGCGCCGTTCGGGTGAATCCCTCCGGGTTCAGCGGGCGGCGGGGACCTTGTCGGCGCCGGGGGCGAGGCCCGCCTTGAGGAGGGCGTCGGAGACCGGCTCGACCTCGCTGGTGCAGTGGGCGCAGCGGGAGGCGATGGCCGGGATCTCGGCGTAGCAGCGGGGGCAGTCGCGCTTCTCCGACTTGGGGTCGAGGGCCTCCTCCTTGGCGAACCGCTCCTGGACCTTCGCCATGGGGACGACGAAGAGGAAGTAGAGGACCAGGGCGGTGATGGCGAAGGCGATGGTGGCGGCGATGGCCAGGCCGTAGGGGAAGACGGTCTTCCCGACGCTGAACCTCGCCTCGCTGAAGTCGCCGACGGAGCCGGTGGCGAGGCCGATGAGCGGGGTGATGAACGCCTTGCTGAAGCCCGTGACGACGGCCGTGAACGCCGAGCCGACGGCCAGGCCGATGGCCATCGAGACGACGTTCCCGCGAAGTATGAAGTCCTTGAATCCGTTCAGCACGGGGGGTGCGCTCCTCAGTGGTTCTTCTGTGGGGGGTGCGGTCAGAACAGGCCGGTCGTCGCGAAGCGGAGGGCGAACTGCGGGTATCCCGACAGGACGGCTCCGGCGGCGGCGGTCAGCACGATCGCCAGGGTGACGGGCGCGGGGGCCCGCCGCGGCTCGGCGGGGATCGCGTCACCGGGCGTGCGGAACAGCAGGGCCGTCCACCGCAGGTAGTACGCGAGGCCGATGACGACGTTGGCGCCCATGACGACGGCCAGCCAGCCGAGGCCCGCGTCGACGGCCGACGAGAACACGGTCACCTTGGCGAAGAGGCCGATGATACCCGGGGGCAAACCGGCCAGATTCAGGAGGAAGAAGGCGAGCGCGAGGGCGGCGGCGGGGCTGGTGGCGTAGAGCCCGGCGTGGTCGGCGATCCGCTTGCCCGGGTGGGTGCGGGCGACGAGGGCGACGACCGCGAAGGCGCCGAGGTTCACGACGGCGTACATGAGGGCGTACGCGACGGTGGCGCCGACCTGGTCGTCGCTGGAGTACGCGGCGGCCGCTATCGGGACCAGGAGGTAGCCGGCCTGGGCCACGGAGGACCAGGCGAGCAGCCGGACCGCGCTGCCCGCGCGCGCGGGGTCCTGGCGGAGGGCGGCGACGTTGCCCGCGGTCATGGTGAGGGCGGCGAGGACGGCGAGGGCGGGGCCCCAGACGTCGGAGTACGAGGGGAAGGCGACGACCGTCACCAGGATGAGCCCGGTGAAGCCGACGGCCTTGCCGACCACGGACAGGTAGGCGGCGACGGGCAGCGGGGCGCCGCTGTAGGTGTCGGGGACCCAGAAGTGGAAGGGGACGGCGGCGAGCTTGAAGGCGAAGCCGACGAGGGTGAGCGCCACGCCGGCCTCGGTGAGGGTCTGGAAGCGGCCGGGGACCTCGTCGAGGCGGGCGGCGATCTCGGCGAGGTGGAGGGTGCCGGTGGTCGCGTAGACGAAGCTCGCACCCAGCAGGGTGACGGCGGTGGCGGTCACCGAGGAGAGGAAGAACTTGAGGGCGGCCTCGCTGGAGCGCCGGTCGCCGCGCTTGAGGCCGACGAGCGCGAAGGCCGGCAGCGAGGCGACCTCCAGGGCGACGACGAGGGTGGCGAGGTCGCGCGAGGCCGGCAGCAGGGCGGCGCCGGCGGCGGAGGAGAGCAGCAGGAACCAGTACTCGCCGGCCGGGAGCTTCGCGCGCGTGGCGGGCAGCGAGAGCAGCGCGGTGAGGAGCGCGCCGCCGAGCACGAGGAGCTGGATGACCAGGGTGAAGTGGTCGGCGGTGTAGCTGCACCCGGCGGTCTGGGCGTGGGCGTCGGCCCGGGCGCCCGGGGTGAGGCAGAAGGTGGCGCGGTCGCCGGCGCGCAGCGGCAGGAGGAGCACGAGGGCGGCGGCGAGGCCGGCGATCGAGATCCAGCCGAGGAGCTGCTTGCGCACGGCGGGGACGAAGAGGTCGGCGACGAGGACGCCGAGCGCGACCAGGGCGGTGAGGGTCGGGGGAGCGATCGCCTGCCAGTCGACGGACTGGACGAGCGAGGTGGCGGCGGACGTCACTGGGTGCCTCCCGCGAGGAGCTGCTGGACGGCCGGGTCGGTGAGGCCGAGGAGGGCCGCGGGCCAGAGTCCGGCGAGGACGGTGAGGGCGACGAGCGGGGTCCAGGCGGCCAGCTCGTACGGCTGGACGTCGGCGAGCTCGGGTTCGCCGGCCGGGCGGGGGCCGCCCATGCAGACCCGGCGGACCACGATCAGCAGGTACGCGGCGGTGAGCAGGGTGCCGAGGCCGCCGAGGGCCATGAAGACGAGGTACGCGGCCCGGTTCAGCCCCTCGGCCGGGTCGAAGGCGGCGAAGAGGGCGAGCATCTCGCCCCAGAAGCCGGCCAGGCCGGGGAGGCCGAGGGAGGCGACGGCGGCGAAGGCGAGGAGGGCGCCGAGGCGGGGGGCGCGGCCGTAGAGGGCGGCGCCGGTGGCCCCGGCGAGGGTGTCGAGGTCGGCGGTGCCGTACCGGTCCTTCAGGGCGCCGACGAGGAAGAACAGGAGGCCGGTGATGAGGCCGTGGGCGATGTTGGCGAAGAGGGCGCCGTTGACCCCGGTGGGGGTCAGGGTGGCGATGCCGAGGAGGACGAAGCCCATGTGGCCGACGGAGGAGTAGGCGATGAGCCGCTTCAGGTCGCCCTTGGCGCCGGGCCGCGCGAGGGCGAGGCAGGCGAGGGAGCCGTAGACGATCCCCGCGGCGGCGAAGGCGGCCAGGTAGGGGGCGAGGGTGTGCATGCCGTCGGGGGCGACGGGCAGCGCGATGCGCACGAAGCCGTACGTGCCCATCTTCAGGAGCACGCCGGCGAGGAGGACCGAGCCGACCGTGGGGGCGGCGGTGTGGGCGTCCGGCAGCCAGGAGTGCAGGGGCCACATCGGGGTCTTCACGGCGAGTCCGAGGCCGATCGCGAGGACGGCGGTGACCTGCACCGAGGTGGTGAGGCCGCGGCCGTCGGCGGCGGCGAGCTCCACCATGTCGAAGGTGCCGGCCTTTATCCCGATGAGGAGCAGGCCGAGCAGCATGACCACGGAGCCGAGCAGCGTGTAGAGGATGAACTTCCCGGCGGCGGCCCGCCGGCCCTCGCCGCCCCAGCGGGCGATGAGGAAGTACATGGGGACGAGGACCGTCTCGAAGGCGAGGAAGAAGAGGACCAGGTCGAGGACGGCGAAGGTGGCGAGCGTGCCGGCCTCCAGGAGGAGGAGCAGCGCGACGAAGGCCTTCGGCGACGGGCCGGCGGGCGGCTTGAAGAAGGAGTACAGCGCGCAGAGGAAGGCCAGCAGCGCCGTCAGCACCAGGAGGGGCAGCGAGATGCCGTCGACCCCGAGGTGGATCCGCACGTCCAGCGCCTTGATCCAGGCGATGTCCGTGGTGGCCTGCATCCGCGACGGCCGGTCGTGGTCGAAGCCCAGGGCGAGGGCGATCGCGGCGAGCAGGATCACGCCGGTGACGGTGACGCCGTGGCGGAGCACGGCCTGTTCGGGCGACTTCCCGCGCAGCCCGGGCGGGGCGGGCGGGAGCGCGGCGGCGGCGCCGAGGAGCGGCGCGACGACGAGGAACGCGAGGAGGAACTGCATCACGGTTTCGCTGATATCGATCACGGCTCACGCTCCGGCGAAGGCGTTGGCGACGGCGACGGCGGCGATCGCCAGGACGACGGAGCCGGCGAGCAGGGCGCTGAGGTAGGTCTGCACGTTGCCGGTCTGGGCGCGGCGGACGAGCCACCCGAGGCCCTTGGCGGTCCCGGCGGCGCCGCGCACGTAGGTGTCGACGACCTCGCGGTCCAGGAAGCGGACCAGGGAGGCGGCGGCGAGCACGGGGCGGACGAAGGCCTTCCGGTAGAGGGCGTCCAGGTGGAAGCCGTCGGCCGCCGGGCCGTGCAGCGGGCCGAGGAGGGCGCGGCCGGGGTCGGCCGGGTCCTCGGCGGGGTGCGGCAGGCGCAGCGCCTCGGCCTCGACCAGGCCGGCGTCGGCGTCCGGGTGGGGGACGTGCGGGATCCCGGCGAGCGGTACGGCCCGGGCGGCGAGGGTGCGCCACACGGCGTACGTGACGGCGCCGCCGGCGACGGCGAGTCCGGTGCCGAGGACGGCGGTGGTGAGGGTGGGGGTGAGCGCCTCGCCGTCGAACCAGTCGTCGAGGAGGGCGGCGCTCAGGCCGAAGCCGAGAGAGGGGACGGCCAGGACCCACAGGACCGCCGTCATCGCGATCGGCTGGCGTCCGTGGTCCGGCGCCTCGGCGCCCCGCCCGCGGAAGGTGCGCAGCCAGAGGCGGAGCGCGTACGCGGCGGTGAGGAGGGCCGTCAGCAGGCCCGCCACGAGGACGGTCCAGCCCGCCCCGGCGGGGGCGGGGCTCCGGTCGCCGAGCGCCGTGTGCTCGGCGGCGACCAGGACGGCCTCCTTGGAGAAGAAGCCGGCGAAGGGCGGGATCGCGGCGAGTGCGAGGAGGGCGACGGTCATCGTCCAGTACGCGTCGGGGATCCGCTTCGCCAGGCCGCTCATCCGGGACATCGCGGTGAGCGAGTTGGTGCCGGCGGCGTGGATGACCGCGCCGGCGGCGAGGAAGAGCAGCGCCTTGAAGGCGGCGTGCGACAGGAGGTGGAAGACGGCGGCGCCCCGGTCGCCGACGGCGAGCGCGCCGGCCATGTAGCCGAGCTGGCCGATCGTCGAGTAGGCGAGGACCCGCTTGATGTCGTCCTGGGCGAGCGCGGCGAGCGCCGAGCCGACCATGGTGATCGCGGCCATCACGGCGAGCACGGTCATCGCGGCGGCGGAGGCGGCGAAGACCGGGAGGAGCCGGGCGACGAAGTAGATGCCGGCGGCGACCATGGTGGCCGCGTGGATGAGCGCGGAGACCGGCGTCGGGCCCGCCATGGCGTCGGGGAGCCAGGTGTGCAGCGGGAACTGCGCGGACTTCCCGGCGACGCCGGCGAGCAGCAGCAGCGCCACGACGGTGGGGTGGTCGAGGCCGCCGCTCGCGACGGTGGAGAGGATGCCGTCGATGCGGAAGGTGCCGGCGTCGGTGGCGAGGGCGAAGAGCCCGAAGAGGAAGGGGACGTCGCCGAGCTTGGTGACGAGGAAGGCCTTCAGGGAGGCGGAGCGCGCCTCGGGGGTCTCCCAGTAGTGCCCGACGAGGAAGTACGAGCAGATGCCCATGACCTCCCAGCCGACCAGGAGCACCATCAGGTCGCCGGAGTAGACGACGAGGAGCATCGCGGCGGTGAAGAGGGAGACGAGGGCCGCGTACGAGGGGTAGCGCGGGTCCTCGCGGAGGTAGCCGGTCGAGTAGATCTGCACGCAGCTCGCGACGACCCCGACGAGGACGGCCACGAGGGCGGCGAAGCCGTCGATGTGGAGGCCCAGGCTGATCGGGACGGAGCCGGTCGGGGTGAGCTCGGTGGCCGCGTCGATCACCGTGTTCCCGCCCTGGCGGACGGCGACGACGACGGCGAGGGCGGCGGCGGCCAGGGTCGGCAGCACGGCGAGCGGCCGGACGAAGCCGGGCGCGGCGCGGCCGACGGCGAGGCCGGCGACGGCGCCGAGGAGGGGCAGGAGGGGGACGAGGACGGCGAGGGTCGTGGTGGTCACGCGGCGGCCTCGGCCTTCTCGCCGGGGTGCTCCCCGGTGCTGTCGGTGCTCTCGTCGGGGGCGCCGGCGCCCTGGCGGGGCTCGGCCGTGTCGCGGAGGCGGTCGACGTCGGAGGTGCCCCGGTTGCGGTGGACCATCAGGACGATCGCGAGGCCGATGCCGATCTCGGCGGCGGCGATGGCGATGGTGAAGAGGGTGAGGGCCTGGCCGGCGTGGAGGGCGTCGCGGAGCCAGACGTCGAAGGCGACCAGGTTCAGGTTGACGGCGTTGAGCATCAGCTCGACCGACATCAGGACCAGGATCGCGTTGCGGCGGGCGAGGACGCCGTACAGGCCGACGCAGAAGAGGAGCGCGGCGAGGACGGCGGGGTAGGCGAGGTGCATCAGTCCCGCTCCCCTTCCGGCTTCTTGCGGGACAGGACGATGGCGCCGACCAGGGCGGCGAGCAGCAGCACGGAGAGCGCCTCGAAGGGCAGCACCCAGTGCCGGAAGAGGATCTCGCCGGTCACCCCGGTGGAACCCTGCGCGGGTCCGTCCAGCTTGATCCAGGTCGTGCTGAAGGCGTCGACGACCACCCAGACCAGCGCCGCGGCGGCGGCGAGGGCGACCGCGAGGGCGACCGGCCGGTTGGCCGAGTCGGCGTCCGGGGAGCGCCCGATGGGGGCCTTGGTGAGCATGAGCCCGAAGAGGAGGAGGACGACGACCGAGCCGACGTAGATCAGGACCTGGACCCAGGCGATGAACTCGGCGGTCAGCAGGAGGTACTCGACGGCGAGGCCGCCGAGGGCGACCACGAGCCAGAGCGCGGCGTGCACGAGCTGCTTGGTGGTGACGGAGACGATCGCGGCGCCGAGGGTGACGAGGCCGACGAGGAGGAAGGCGACCCCGACGCCGGAGGGCGAGAGGAAGCCGGGATTGGTCTGGGCGGCGGCGAGGATCACTGGGGGCCCTCCTGCTGCCGTGCCGCGGCGGCCTGGGCGGCGGCCTTCTCGGCGGCCTTGCGGGCGGCGGCGATCTCCTTGGGCTCCTCGGCCGCCGGGTCGAGCGCGGGCGGCTCGGGGACGGTCCACATCCACTCGCGGAGTTTGTCCCGCTCGTGGGTGAGCTCCTGGATGTCGGTCTCCGCGTACTCGAACTCCGGCGACCAGAAGAGGGCGTCGAAGGGGCACACCTCGATGCAGATCCCGCAGTACATGCAGAGGGAGAAGTCGATGGCGAAGCGGTCGAGGACGTTCCGGCTGCGCTCGCGGCCGCCGGGGGCGGCGGCCGGGACGGTCTCCTTGTGGGAGTCGATGTAGATGCACCAGTCGGGGCACTCGCGGGCGCACAGCATGCAGACCGTGCAGTTCTCCTCGAAGAGCGCGATCACCCCGCGCGAGCGGGGCGGCAGCTCGGGCTGCGCGTCCGGGTACTGGGCGGTGACGGACCTGCGCGTCATGGTGCGGAGGGTGACGGCGAGGCCCTTGGCGAGGCCGGAGCCGGGGATGTTCGGGGACATTTAGCTGATCGCCACCTTCACGATGCCGGTGAGCGCGATCTGCGCCAGGGCGAGCGGGACGAGGGTCGTCCAGGCCAGCTTCTGGAGCTGGTCCTCGCGCAGGCGCGGGTAGGAGACCCGCAGCCAGATGACGACGAAGGCCAGGACCGCCGTCTTCAGCAGGGTCCAGAGCCAGCCGAGCCCGTCGGCCCCCCAGGGGCCGTGCCAGCCGCCGAGGAAGAGGACGGTGGTGAGGCCGCAGAGGACGACGATGCCGGCGTACTCGGCGAGCAGGAAGAGCGCGAAGCGGAGGCCGGTGTACTCGGTGTACGCGCCGAAGATGATCTCCGAGTCGGCGACCGGCATGTCGAACGGCGGTCGCTGGAGCTCGGCGAGGCCGGCGACGAAGAAGACGAGCGCGCCGACGATCTGCCACGGCACCCACCACCACGCGAAGGCGTCGAGGACGCCGGTGAGGGAGACCGTGCCGGCGGCCATCGCGACGGACGCGGCGGCCAGCAGCATCGGCAGCTCGTAGGCGAGCAGCTGGGCGGCGGTGCGGAGGCCGCCGAGGAGCGAGAACTTGTTCGCGGACGCCCAGCCGGCCATCAGGCTGCCGAGCACGCCGACGCCCATGACGGCGAGCACGAAGAAGATGCCGGCGTCGACGAGCGCGCCGACGGCGCCGTCGCCGGGGCCGACGGGGATCGCGACGAGGACGAGCAGGTACGGGAGGAGGGCGACGGCCGGCGCGAGCTGGAAGACCCGCCGGTCGGCGTCCTTCGGGACCACGTCCTCCTTCTGCGCGAACTTCACGCCGTCAGCGACGAGCTGCGCCCAGCCGTGGAAGCCGCCGGCGTACATGGGCCCGAGCCGCCCCTGCATGTGGGCCATCACCTTGTGCTCGGTCTGCCCGACGACGAGCGGCAGCACGAGGAACGCGGCGAAGACGAGCAGCAGCCGGACGGCGACGTCGAGTGCGTCGTTCACGCGGGATCGCCTCCGGCGGGGTCGGGGTCGGGGTGGGGGTGGGTGTCGGGACCGGCGTCGGGACCGGCGTCGGCGGGATCGGGCTCGCCCGCGGCGGGATCGGGGGCCGGGGCCGGCTCGGCCGGGGGCCCGTCCACCGGTACGGGCTCCGCCGCGGGCCTCGCGTCCGGTGCGGGCTCGACCGCGGGCTGCGCGTCCGGTGCGGACCCGGTCGCGGGGCTCGCGTCCGGTGCGGGCGGTGGCGGGGTGTCGTCGAAGGCCGGGCGGGCGTGGTGCCAGGGGGCGTCCGAGCCGCGGGTGCGCGGGGGCGGCGCGGGGGCCTGCGCCGCCCGCTCCGTCTCCTGGCTCGCCGAGCCCTGGGACGCGGAGCGCGAGCGGCGCGGAGCGGCCGGGGCCGTCTGGCTCGCGGAGCCCTGGGACGCGGAGCGCGTACGGCGGGCCGGGGGTGCTCCGGCCTCCGGGGCCGCCGGGGTCCCGGGAGCGTCCTGGGGGCCGGGTGCCGTCGCGGCCTCCGGGGTCTCGGGGGCGCCCGGGGTCTCCGGGGTGCCCGGGACCGCTGTGGTCCCGGGGGGCGCCGGAGGGGTCTGGCTCGCCGAGCCCTGGGACGCGGAGCGGGCGCGGCGGGGCGGGGCCGCCGGGGCGTCCTGGCTCGCGGAGCCCTCCGCGGTGGTGCGGGCGCGGCGGGGCGGGGCGTCCTGGCCTGCCGAACCGTCCGCGGCCGTGCGGGCGCGGCGGGGCCGGTCGGCGGCGGCGCCCCGCGCGGGGCGTTCGGGGGCCGGGGGGAGCTGGCCCTTGAGGGGGCCCCACTCGTTGGGGTCGGGGACGCCCGGCGGGAGCATCTGGCGGCGCTTGGGGCCGCCGTCGTGGGACTCGCCCGGCTCCTTCGCGCCCGGCCAGGCCTTGGCGACGCGGGCGGCGAGGACGAAGTCCTTGCGGAGCGGGTGGCCCTCGAAGTTCTCGGGGAGGAGCAGCGGGGTGAGGTTCGGGTGGCCCTCGAAGACGACGCCGAACATCTCGTGGGTCTCGCGCTCGTGCCAGGCCGCGCCCGCGTACACGCCGATGGCGGTGGGGAGGGCGGGGGCCGTGTGGGGCACGGTGGTGCGGAGCAGGAGGCGGCGGGGGGCGCCGTCCCCGACGGCGACGACGTGCGCGCAGACGCGGAAGCCCGTGCCCGGCTCGTCCACCGCGCTCAGCCAGTCGAAGTAGGTGCAGCCCAGCTCGTCCCGGGCGGTCCGCAGCGCGTCGAGCCAGTCCGCGGCGGGGACGTCGACGGTCAGCAGGTCGTACGCCCGCTCCGCCGCCGCCTCGTCGCCGAACAGGTCCGTCACGGCCTCGGGAAGGGAGTCGTAGCGGTTCACCGGGCGTCGCCTCCGGGCGGCGGGGTCACCAGGGGGCTGGTGAGCTGGGACACCGAGGCCGGTGCCGTCGCGCCGTACCGCTCGCCGAGGTTCTCCCGGGCGATCTTCTCCTGGAGCTTGAGGATGCCCTGGAGGAGCGCTTCGGGGCGGGGCGGGCAGCCGGGGACGTACACGTCGACCGGGATGATCTGGTCGACGCCCTTGGTGACGGAGTACGAGTCCCAGTAGGGGCCGCCGCAGTTCGAGCAGGCGCCGAAGGAGATGACGTACTTCGGCTCGGGCATCTGCTCGTAGAGCCGCTTCACCGCCGGGGCCATCTTGTCCGTCACCGTGCCGGAGACGATCATCAGGTCGGCCTGGCGGGGGCCGGGCGCGAAGGGGATCACGCCGAGCCGGATGAAGTCGTGGCGGGCCATGGACGCGGCGATGAACTCGATCGCGCAGCAGGCGAGCCCGAAGTTGAAGACCCAGAGGCTGTAGCGGCGGCCCCAGTTCAGGACCACCTTCATGGGTTCGGGGGCCAGGCGGGAGAGCGTCCCCAGCTTCGGCGCGGGCAGGGGCACGGCGCCCCCCGCGGGTGTTACGTCCATGCCAGGACGCCCTTCTTGTAGGCGTAGAGCAGCCCGACGGCCAGGAAGCCGAGGAAGACGAACATCTCGACGAGGGTGGTGGCGCCGTAGCCGGGCGCGGCGAAGACCGTCGCCCACGGGAAGAGGAAGATCGAGTCGACGGCGAAGATCACGTAGAGGAAGGCGTAGACGTAGTAGCGGACCTGGGTGTGGGCCCAGCCCTCTCCCACGGGGTCGACGCCGCACTCGTAGGTGAGCAGTTTCTCCGGGGTCGGCACGACGGGCCGGAGCAGCCGTCCGGCGCCGAAGGCGACCGCGACGAAGAGCACGCCGACGACGGCGAGCAGGCCGACGACCGAGTACGTATCGAAGTAGTCCGCCGCGATTACGGTCGGTTCCCGCACGTCCGCCGCCCCTCAGTCCCTCGCCGCCGTTTTCACGCACGCGAGTCTAGGCCCTGCTAAAAGGAGCGTAAGCAGGTGCGGGTGGGGTTATCCCCCCTGGCCGACACCCACCTCCCCCATGGCCCGGAGGGGCCGCAGGACGGCAGGCTGGGGGCATGACCGCTGATCACCCGAGCACTCCTTCCCCCGCCGTCGCGGCCGGGCACGCGCCCGCGCGGCGGCGGACCGCGTACGGGAAGGAGACCTGGAAGGAGATCTCCTTCCTCCTCCTGAACCTGCCCACCGCCCTCGTGGGCTTCGTCTACGCCGTGACGTCCGTGGTCGTCGGGGTCGGCCTGTCGGTCACCGTGATCGGTCTGCCGCTGCTCGCGGCGGGCCTGGCGGGGGCGCGGGGGATCGGCCGGTCCGAGCGGGCCCGGGCGCGCGGGCTGCTGGACGCGGACGTGGCCGAGCCGTCGCCGCTGCCGCGGACCGGCGGGGCCCTGCCGTGGCTGTGGGCGCGGCTGAAGGACCCGGTGGCGTGGCGGACCCAGCTGTACGGGCTGATCCGGCTGCCGTGGGGGGTGGTGACCTTCTCGGTGACCCTGGTGTCGCTGGTGGCGCTGTGGCCGGTGCTGCCGTTCATCGCGCGGGGCCTGGCGGCGGCGGACCGGGGCATGGTGCGGGGGCTGCTCTCGCCCTCGGACGAGCTGGAGCGGCGGATCGCCGAGCTGGAGTCGGACCGGGGCGTGGTCGTGGACACGGCGGCGGCCGACCTGCGGCGGATCGAGCGGGACCTGCACGACGGGGCGCAGGCGCGCCTCGTGGCGCTCGCGATGGGGCTCGGCCTGGCGAAGGAGAAGCTGCACGAGGACCCGGACGCGGCCGCGGCGATGGTCGCGGAGGCGCACGGCGAGGTGAAGCTGGCCCTCCAGGAGCTGCGGGACCTGGCGCGGGGCATCCACCCGGCGGTGCTGACCGACCGGGGGCTCGGGGCGGCGCTGTCCTCGCTGGCGGGGCGGTGCACGGTGCCGGCGACGGTGACGGTGGACCTGGCGGAGCGGCCCGCGGAGGCGATCGAGGGGATCGCGTACTTCACCGTCTCCGAGCTGCTGCAGAACGTGTCCAAGCACGCCCGCGCGCGTGCGGTCTCGGTGGAGGTGTGGCGGGCGAAGGACCGGCTGCTGCTCCAGGTGCGGGACGACGGCGTCGGGGGCGCGCGGACGGACGGCCCGGGCACGGGGCTGGCCGGTCTGGCGGAGCGGCTGGGGGCGGTGGACGGGGTGCTGGTGGTGGATTCGCCGGCGGGCGGTCCGACGACGGTGACGGCGGAGCTGCCGTGGCGGGGGCGGCGGGGCTGACCGCCCCGGCGTCCCGGTGGTGGGGATAACCCCCCTCGGGAGACGCCGACCCGCCTCATGGCGGCGAGGGGGTCCCGGACGGAACCCTGGAGTCGTCCCCGGGAAGGGCCCTCGCGGCCCTCCCCGCCCGGGGGCCTCCCGTCCGGAGGCCTTCCGTGGAGGGACCCGTACAGAGACCTCCCCCGTACAGAGAAGGACGTCCTCATGGCTTCGAGCCCCGTCCCCGCCGCGCTCCGGGCCCCCTTCGAGGGGCGGACCTGGCGGGCGTTCCTCTTCACCCTGGTGGGGCTGCCGCTGAGCGTGGCCGCCTTCTCCCTCGCGGTGGCGCTGACCTCCACCGGCGTCGGGCTGCTGATCACCTTCCTGGGGGTGCCGGTGCTGGCGGCGGCGCTGGTGGTGTGCCGGGGGTTCGGGGCGGTGGAGCGGGCCCGGGTGCGGGGGCTGCTCGGGGCGGACGTGGCGGCGCCCGAGCCGGTGCGGGGGCGGACCGGCGGGCCGTTCTCGTGGATGGCGGCGATGCTGCGGAGCGGGGCCTCGTGGCGGCACCTGCTGTACGCGCTGGTGCACTTCCCGTGGGCGGTGTTCTCGTTCTGCGTGTCGCTGACGGTCTTCTCGGCCGGCTGGGGCCTGTTCACGTACCCGCTGTGGCGGTGGGTCTTCCCGGCGTACCTGAGCCAGGACGGGATCCAGCTGTACGGGGACGGGAACCGGGCCCTGTACGTCGACTCGCCCTTCGAGGTGGGCGTGGCGTGCGGGGTCGGGCTGCTGATGGTGCTGGCGTGGGCGCAGGTGGTGCGGGGCCTGGCGGCGGTGGACCGGGTGCTGGTGGCGGGGCTGCTCGGGCCGGGGCGGCTCGCGGAGCGGGTGACGGAGCTGGAGTCGGACCGGGGCGTGGCCGTGGACACGGCGGCGGCCGACCTGCGGCGGATCGAGCGGGACCTGCACGACGGGCCGCAGGCGCGGCTCGCGTCGCTGGCGATGGACCTGGGGCTGGCGAAGGAGACGCTGGCGCGGGACCCGGAGGCGGCGGCGGTGCTGGTGGACGAGGCGCACGGCGAGGTGAAGCTGGCGCTGCGGGAGCTGCGGGAGCTGGCGCGGGGCATCCACCCGGCGGTGCTGACCGACCGGGGGCTCGACGCGGCGCTGTCGGCGGTGGCGGCGCGGTGCGCGGTGCCGGTGTCGGTGACGGTGGAGCTGCCGGGGCGGCCGGTGGCGGCGATCGAGGGCCTGGCGTACGTCACGGTCACGGAGCTGCTGGGGAACGTGACGCGGCACGCCGGGGCGCGGCGGGCGTCGGTGGACGTGTGGCGGTCGGAGGGCCGGCTGATGCTCCAGGTGCGGGACGACGGCGTCGGCGGCGCGGATCCGGCGCGCGGGCGGGGGCTCGCGGGGCTGGCGGAGCGGCTGCGGGCGGTGGACGGGGTGCTGGCGGTGGATTCGCCGGAGGGCGGTCCGACGACGGTGACGGCGGAGCTGCCCTGGCGCGCCTGAAATCGCCCGGTGTCCCCGGCGGGGTCTTTCCTGCGATGCTGATCAAGCGGCGCCGACCGGGCCGCGCGAGCGGCGGCGCGGGGAGCGGCGCGGGGACAGGGGGCGTCGGACGTGGGCGTGGGAGAGGTGGCGGACCGGGTGCGGGTGGTCATCGCCGAGGATTCGGTGCTGTTGCGCGAGGGCCTGACGAGGCTGCTGACGGACCGGGGGCACGAGGTCGTCGCGGGCGTCGGGGACGGCGAGGCGCTGGTGAAGACGGTGGCGGAGCTCGCGGAGGCGGGCGCGCTGCCGGACGTGGTGGTGGCGGACGTGCGGATGCCTCCGACCCACACGGACGAGGGGGTGCGGGCGGCGGTGCGGCTGCGCGCGGAGCATCCGGGGCTCGGGGTGCTGGTGCTGTCGCAGTACGTGGAGGAGCAGTACGCCACCGAACTGCTGGCCGGTTCCACGCGGGGCGTGGGGTACCTGCTGAAGGACCGGGTGGCCGAGGTGCGCGAGTTCACCGAGGCCGTGGTCCGGGTGGCCGGGGGCGGTACGGCCCTGGACCCGGAGGTGGTGCAGCAGCTGCTGGGGCGGAGCCGTCAGCAGGACGTGCTGGCGCACCTGACGCCGCGGGAGCGGGAGGTCCTCGGTCTGATGGCCGAGGGCCGGACGAACTCGGCGATCGCGAAGCAGCTGGTGGTGAGCGACGGCGCGGTGGAGAAGCACATCGGCAACATCTTCCTGAAGCTGGGCCTCTCGCCGAGCGACGGCGACCACCGCCGGGTGCTGGCGGTGCTGACGTACCTGAGGTCCTGAGCCGGTTCCCCGGCCCGGAGCCCCGATCATCTGACACTCTGTCAGACAGGGGCGTCCGGGGCCCCGGGGGACCCAGGACGGAAGAACGAGGCGGAATGCGGCGTTCCGGAGCAATCCGGGTAGCCGCAGAACAGGACAATGCAGCACGAAAGGGCGTCTCAAAAAGGGGCCCGTCATGTGAGAAGTCCCGGGAAGGCCCACCTCACCGTCGTAGGGTGGGCCCAGAGTCCCGCTTGCCGCTAGGGAGGTCCAGTAAGTGACCAGCCAGGTCAGTAGCGAGGCCGGTGAGGCCCTGCTCGGGGAGCAGCGCAGCGCCCCGGCGGAGGCCCACCGGGGCACCGAGAAGGAAGTCCGACGGCTGGACCGGGTGATCATCCGGTTCGCGGGGGACTCCGGTGACGGCATGCAGCTCACGGGTGACCGCTTCACCTCGGAGACGGCGTCCTTCGGGAACGACCTGTCGACGCTGCCGAACTTCCCGGCCGAGATCCGGGCTCCCGCCGGGACGCTGCCCGGCGTCTCCTCCTTCCAGCTGCACTTCGCCGACCACGACATCCTGACCCCGGGCGACGCGCCGAACGTGCTGGTCGCGATGAACCCGGCCGCCCTGAAGGCGAACATCGGCGACGTGCCGCGCGGCGGCGAGATCATCGTCAACACCGACGAGTTCGCCAAGCGGGCGATGGCGAAGGTCGGGTACGCGCAGAGCCCGCTGGAGGACGGCTCGCTCGACGGCTACCGGGTGCATCCGGTGCCGCTGACGACGCTGACCGTCGAGGCGCTGAAGGAGTTCGGCCTCTCCCGGAAGGAGGCCGAGCGGAGCAAGAACATGTTCGCGCTCGGACTGCTGTCCTGGATGTACCACCGGCCGACCGAGGGCACCGAGGCCTTCCTGCGGTCCAAGTTCGCCAAGAAGCCGCAGATCGCCGAGGCGAACGTGGCGGCCTTCCGGGCCGGCTGGAACTTCGGCGAGACCACCGAGGACTTCGCGGTCTCCTACGAGATCGCCCCCGCGACCCGCGCCTTCCCCACCGGCACCTACCGCAACATCTCCGGGAACCTGGCCCTCTCCTACGGGCTCGTCGCCGCCTCGAAGCAGGCGGCGCTGCCGCTCTACCTGGGGTCGTACCCCATCACCCCGGCCTCGGACATCCTGCACGAGCTCAGCCGGCACAAGAACTTCGGCGTCCGCACCTTCCAGGCCGAGGACGAGATCGCCGGCATCGGCGCCGCGCTCGGCGCCGCCTTCGGCGGCTCCCTCGCCGTGACGACGACCTCCGGCCCCGGCGTGGCCCTGAAGTCGGAGACGATCGGCCTCGCGGTCTCCCTGGAGCTGCCGCTGCTGATCGTCGACATCCAGCGCGGCGGCCCGTCGACGGGCCTGCCGACCAAGACGGAGCAGGCCGACCTGCTCCAGGCGATGTACGGGCGCAACGGCGAGGCCCCGGTCCCGATCGTCGCCCCGAAGACCCCGGCCGACTGCTTCGACGCGGCCCTGGAGGCCGCCCGGATCGCCCTGACCTACCGGACCCCGGTCTTCCTGCTGTCCGACGGGTACCTGGCCAACGGCTCCGAGCCCTGGCGGATCCCCGAGGTCGCCGACCTGCCCGACCTGCGGACCGCCTTCGCCACCGGCCCGAACCACACCCAGGCCGACGGCACCGAGGTCTTCTGGCCCTACAAGCGCGACCCGGAGACCCTGGCCCGCCCCTGGGCCGTCCCCGGCACGCCCGGCCTGGAGCACCGGATCGGCGGCATCGAGAAGCAGGACGGCACCGGCAACATCTCGTACGATCCCGCCAACCACGAGCTCATGGTCCGCACCCGCCAGGCGAAGGTCGACGGCATCGAGGTCCCCGCCGTCGAGGTCGACGACCCCGACGGCGCCTCCACCCTGGTCCTCGGCTGGGGTTCCACGTACGGCCCGATCACCGCCGCCGTGCGCCGCATCCGCCGCGAGGGCGGCCCCATCGCCCAGGCACACCTCCGCCACCTCAACCCCTTCCCGAAGAACCTCGGCGAGGTCCTGGCGCGGTACGAGAAGGTCGTCATCCCCGAGATGAACCTCGGCCAGCTCGCCACCCTCGTCCGGGCGAAGTACCTCGTGGACGCCCGCAGCCACACCCAGGTCAACGGCATGCCGTTCAAGGCCGAGCAGCTCGCCGCCGCCCTCAAGGAGGCCATCGATGCCTGAGCCGCGCACCGACTCGCTCCTGCACCTGGTCCCCCGGGCCCAGGCCGGGCAGTCCATGAAGGACTTCAAGTCCGACCAGGAGGTCCGCTGGTGCCCCGGCTGCGGCGACTACGCCGTCCTCGCCGCCGTCCAGGGCTTCATGCCCGAGCTGGGCCTGGCGAAGGAGAACATCGTCTTCGTCTCCGGCATCGGCTGCTCCTCCCGCTTCCCGTACTACATGAACACCTACGGGATGCACTCCATCCACGGACGCGCCCCGGCCATCGCCACCGGCCTGGCGACCTCCCGCCGCGACCTGTCCGTCTGGGTCGTCACCGGCGACGGCGACGCGCTGTCCATCGGCGGCAACCACCTGATCCACGCGCTGCGCAGGAACGTCAACCTCAAGATCCTGCTCTTCAACAACCGGATCTACGGCCTCACCAAGGGGCAGTACTCCCCCACCTCCGAGGTCGGCAAGATCACCAAGTCGACCCCGATGGGCTCCCTCGACGCCCCCTTCAACCCGGTGTCGCTCGCCCTCGGCGCGGAGGCCACCTTCGTCGCCCGCACGGTCGACTCCGACCGCAAGCACCTCACCGAGGTGCTGCGGCAGGCCGCCGACCACGACGGCACCGCGCTGGTGGAGATCTACCAGAACTGCAACATCTTCAACGACGGCGCCTTCGAGGCCCTCAAGGACAAGGACCGGGCCCAGGAGGCGGTCATCCGCCTGGAGCACGGGCAGCCGATCCGCTTCGGCACCGGCCTCGACAAGGGCGTCGTCCGCGACCCGGCCACCGGCGACCTGGAGGTCGTCACCGTCACGCCGGAGAACGAGTCCCGGATCCTCGTCCACGACGCGCACGCCGCCTCGCCGACGACCGCGTTCGCGCTCTCCCGGCTCGCCGACCCCGACACCCTCCACCGCACCCCGATCGGCGTCCTCCGCTCGGTCGGGCGACCGGTGTACGACACCCTGATGGCCGACCAGCTCGACCGCGCCGTCGCCCAGCAGGGCGAGGGCGACCTGGGCCGCCTCCTCGCGGGCAACGACACGTGGACGGTGGTCGGCTGACGGGTCCGCCGGACACGGAGGGGCGCGCCCGGCGACGGCCGCGCCCCTCAGTCCTCCGGGGATGCCTGGCGGCGCTTCCTCTCCGCCTCGTTGACCTCCAGGGACCGCCCGAGGCAGCGCGGGACGCCCTTCTCGACGCGGTACGCGAACACCTCGTCGAAGAAACGGAAGTTGCGCGTCGAGTCGAAGCCGTACTTCTTCGTCACGCCGGTGTGCGTGCCCTCGGCGATGCGGCGGGCGACACCGTCGCGCTGGACCGCGAGCCGGTCCTCCAGCAGGGCGCCGACGGCACCGGCGATGATGTGCACGGTGTCGTACGCCTCGGCCGCGTACCGCTCGACGGGGGTCGCGGCGGGCACGCCCCAGCGTTTGCGGTAGGCGGCGGCGAAGGGCCTGGCGGCCGGGACGACGTCCGGGTCGGCGTAGCTGGTGCCGATGAACCAGCCTTCGGCCGCGGGCCCGGCGGTGGTGAGGAACTCCCGCTCCAGGAGGGGCTCGATGCCCCCGCACAGCCCGTCGAAGCCCTCCCCGGCGAGCGCCCGGGCGCAGAGTCCGGCGCGGCGCGGCGACGTCCCCGCGTAGAGGAGGGCGTCGGCGCCGGCGGCGAGGAGGGGCCGGACGGCGGCGGCGAAGTCCTCGCTGTCGGCGGCGACGGGCCGGCGGGTGACGGTGACGCCGGCCTGGCCGAGCGTCGTCTCCGCGTCGTTGCCCATGTACCAGGAGAACCGGCCGCTCGCCTGGTCCTCCAGGACCGCGAAGCGGGTGAGGCCGCGGGCGAGTCCGGCGGTGGAGAAGGCGAGCTGGAGCGTGGTGCCGATGGGCCGCATCTCGAAGTAGGCGGTGCCCGTCAGGGCCTGGGCGAGCTGCCCCTGGTCGAGGCCGGTCGCGACGGCGGCGCAGAGGAGCCCGGTGCGGCGGTGGACCGGGAGGGCGGCGAGGACCGTCCGCTCCGTCGTGGGGCCGAGGACGGCGACGACGGAGCGGTCGGCGGCGAGCGCCTCGGTGGCGGCGACGGCCCGGCCCGGGTCGCCGGCGTCGTCGCGGACCCGGACGGCGAGGTCGAAGGGGCGGTCGGGGCGGGCGTTGAACTGCTCGACGGCGAGCCGGGCGCCCCGCTCCTGGGCGCGGCCGTCGGCCTTGCGGGGGCCGCTGAGGTCGGTCCGGACGCCGATCGCGTAGGTGGCGCGGGTGCCGGCCGGGCCGGTGCCGGGGGTGGCGCCGCTGCCGGTGGGGCGGGTGGCGAGCCAGGCGGCGAGACCGCCGACGCCGGTGACGAGGGCCGCGGAGCCGCCGACGATCAGCCGGCGACGGGACGGCCCGCCCGGGGGTTCGGCGGGGACCAGCGCCGTCGGCTCCGGGACGGGCAGGTCGAGGACGCGGGCGGAGCGTTCGGCGATGAGGGCGGGCAGCCCCGCCGGCAGGAGCTCGCCGGCCGGTCCGCCGGTGCCGCCGAGCGCGTCCCGGACGGCCTCGGCGGTGGGCCGGGCGGCCGGGTCCTTGGCGAGGCAGGCCTCGATCAGCGGTCTCAGCGGGGCCGGTACGGCGCCGAGTTCGGGCTCCTCGTGGACGGTGCGGTAGACGACCGACGCCACCGTGCCGGTGCCGAAGGGGCGTTCGCCGGTGAGGACGTACGCGAGGACGCAGCCGAGCGCGAACACGTCGGCGGGCGGGCCGACTTCGCCCGCCCCGGCCGCCCTGGCCTGCTCGGGGGCGAGGTAGCCGGGGGTGCCGATCATGGCGTCGGTGGCGGTGAGCGCGGTCGCCCCGGCGGTGCGGGCGATGCCGAAGTCGATGAGCCGGGGGCCGTCGAGGGCGAGGAGGACGTTGGCGGGTTTGACGTCCCGGTGGACGAGCCCGGCCGCGTGGAGGCCGGTGAGGGCGTCGGCGAGCCGGGCGCCGAAGGCGCGGACGGCCGCCTCGGGGAGGGGGCCGTGGAGGGCGACGGCCTCGGCGAGCGAGGGCCCGGGGACGTACTCGGTGGCGAGCCAGGGTTCGCGGGCCTCCGGGTCGGAGCCGAGGACCCGGACGACCCAGCGGCCGGTGATCCGCTCGGCGGTGCGGGCCTCGCGGCGGAAGCGCTCGCGGAAGGCGGGGTCGGCGGCGTGCTCGGCGCGGATCACCTTGACCGCGGCGAGCCCGCCGCCGGGGGTGCGGGCCAGGTAGACGACGCCCATGCCGCCGGAGCCGAGCCGTCCGAGGAGGCGGTGGCCGGCGACGGCGGACGGGTCGGACCGGTGGAGCGGACGCACGGATCAGCCGCCCGCCTTCTGCGTCGGGGTCGCGGGCGCGGCGCCGAGGGAGTGGTACCGCCCGTCCCTCACCTGGTGGAGGAAGGTGCCGACGCCCTTGAGGTTGCCGTCCTCGTCGAAGGAGTAGCCGCCCATGACGCCTTGGTGGACGGCCTTGCGCAGGAGGGGCGTGAGGGTGGTGCGGTCGGGGCGGCCGCCCGCCTTCTCGTACGCCTTCTCGGCCTGCTGGGCGAGGAGGAGCGTGACGTCGTAGGCCTCGCCCGCGTACCAGACGGGGGCGTTGCCGAAGCGGGCGCGGTGGGCGGCGAGGAAGGCGGCGGCCTCCTTGCGGGCGGTGGGGTCGGCGACGGGCGCGCCGAGGATCCACCCCTCGGCGGAGCGGCCGGCGTCGCGCGGGAAGCGGTCGCCGAAGACGTGCTGGCCCGCGTAGCGGGGGCCGGTGAAGCCGAGCCGGTCGAGGGTCTTCGCGGCGCGGATGGCGGAGGGCAGGAGTCCGGCGTGGACGTAGGCGTCGATGCCGGCGTCCACCATCTCGCCGACGACCCGCTCCAGGCCCTTGGCCCCGCCGGGGATCACCCGGGGGTGCGGCGGGATGCCGCCCTGCTTGAAGCCGAAGCCGGCGCCGACGACGAACTGCCAGGAGTACGGGTCGTCGGTCCGCTCCTGGAGGAGTCCGGGGCGCTCCGGGCGGTGGACGGACTGCGCGTGGTAGGCGATGTGCATGCCGTTGAAGGCGTGGATGGGGCAGGCCCGGACGACGCTGCGGCCCTGGTTCTGGGCGGGGTTGACGAGGAGGTTGAGGCCGGCGGAGACGGTGACGACCGGGAGCAGCGCCTCGTCGTAGGCGGGGAGCGACTCCTGGCCGGTGTAGTCGTGGCTGGGGCCGATGATGCCGAGGACGTCGGGGTCGGTGGTGAGGACGCGGGCGGCGGCGAGGGCGCGGGTGCGGTCGCCGCGGTCGTCGGAGACCTTCACGTCGAGCGTGAAGGGCTTGTCCTTGCGGGAGTTGAAGGCGTCGACGGCGAGCCGGACGCCGCGCTCCTGGGCCTGGCCGATCTCCTTGCCGGGTCCGCTGAGGTCGGCCTGCACGCCGATGGTCCAGCGGCGGGCCTTCGGCGGGGGCGTGCCCTTGCCGTCCGGGCGGTCGTCGCGGAGGGCCAGCCAGGTGCCCGCCCCGCCCGCGGCGAGGACGGCGGCGGCGCCGGAGGCGAGGAGGAAGCGGCGGCGGCTGCGGGAGGGCGGTCCGGGCGGGACCGTGCCGGCGGCGGTCGCGTCGATCTCGGGGAGCGCGAGCATCCGGGCGGAGCGTTCGGCGATGGTGCGGACGACGGGGGCGGGGAGCCAGTCGGCGGCGGTGCCGGGGGTGTCCACGACGAGCCGGGAGACGAGCTGTTCGGCGGTGGGCCGGGCGGCCGGGTCCTTGGCGAGGCACTCCCGCAGCACGGGCAGCAGTCCGGCGGGGACGCCGGCGAGGTCGGGCTCGTCGTGGACGGTCCGGTACATGAGGGCGTCGACGGCGCCGGTGCCGAAGGGCGGGCGGCCGGTGGCGGCGTAGGCGAGGAGGCAGCCGAAGGCGAAGACGTCGGAGGCGGGTCCGATGTCCCCGGTGCGGGCCTCCGCCTGTTCGGGCGCGAGGAAGCCGGGGGTGCCGACGACCATGTCGGTGCCGGTGAGCGCGGTCTCCCCGTCGGGGTCGGCGGCGCGGGCGATGCCGAAGTCGATGAGCCGGGGGCCGTCGACGGCGAGGAGGACGTTGCCGGGCTTGACGTCGCGGTGGACGAGTCCGGCGGCGTGGACGGCGGCGAGCGCGCGGGCCACGGCGCCGCCGAGGACGCGGAGGCTGCGGCCGGGCAGCGGTCCGTGCGCGACGATCGCCTCGCCGAGGGAGGGGCCGGGCACGAAGGCGGTGGCGAGCCAGGGCTCGGGGGCGTCGGGGTCGGCGCCGAGGACCGGGACGGCGAAGGGGGAGACGACCCGCCGGGCCGCCTCGACCTCGCGCCGGAAGCGGGCCCGGAAGTCGGCCCGCTCGGCCCGGTCGGAGAGCGTCACCTTCACGGCGGCCAGCTCGCCCGCGTCCGTGCGCCCCAGGTAGACGACGCCCATGCCGCCGGCGCCGAGCCGCCCGAGGAGCCGGTACCCGGCGATGCCGGACGGGTCGGAGGCCAGGAGCGGCGCGAGGTCCCCGGGCGCGGGGACGGGGGGCGCGGGGACGGGCGGCGTCGCGGGCGGCCGCGGAGGTGCGGCCGGGGCGTGGGCCGGCGGAGGCGGGGTCCCTTGCGCGCCGGGGGTCCCGTTTCCGCCAGGGGTCCCGTTTCCGCCAGGGGCCCCGTTCCCGCCAGGGGCCCCGTTCCCGCCGGGGGCCCCGTTCCCTCCCGGGGCCCCGGGCGTGCCCGGCGTTCCGTTCCCGCCGGGGGGCCCGTGCGTGCCCGGGGTGTCCGGGGTCTCGTCCGGCGCGGTCACTGTTCTGCCTCCAGCGCGTTCTCGGCACGGGTGAGCATGGCCACCGAGGCCTGGGCCATCGCCGTGGCCAGGTCGGATTCGGTGTGGCCGGGGGCGCCCTTGGCGGAGACGGCGACGGTCACCTGGCCGAGCCGGGACTGGGACCAGCCGTAGTAGTGCTCGCCGGGCACGCCGTCCTTGAGGTACTTCCCGCGCTCGTTGACGGCGTCGTCGGCGGTGTAGTTGCCGCCGACGCCGTAGGCGTTGCCGAGCGACATGAGGCCGGAGATCCGCTCGCCGTCGCGGAGGAGCTGGTCGGGGCAGCGCAGCGCCTCCTCCAGGGTCTCGGCCATCTCCCAGTCGGCGGCGTCCTCGGTGCGGTGGACGGTGACGGTGGAGGTGACGCGGACGGTCCCCCTGCCGCCGGAGGCGGGGAGCTCCATGTAGGCGGTGACGCTGTGGAGGACGGTGGCCGGCGGGGCGGTGGTCTCCCAGTCGCAGCCCTCGGCGAGGACGGGCCAGTAGCCCTCGGCGCTGAGGTAGGGGGTGCGGGCGACGTAGCCGGGCCCCCAGGAGCCGGGCCCGCCGGAGAGGATCGTGGTCGCGAGGCGGGCGGCCTCGGCCGGGGTCTTCGGGGCGCGGGCCGGGTCGGGCACGAAGCCGAGGGCGGTGGGGGTGGCGCCGGGCACGGGGGCGACCAGGGGCGGGTCGGTGCCGGGTGCCGGGGTGGTCGTGGTGGCGGGCGGCGTGCCGGAGGGCTCGCCTCCGCCGCCTCCCGAGCACCCCGCCAGCATGATCCCGCCCGCCACGACGGCACAGCAGGCGCGCGACAGCCGTACGTAGGACACGCTTCCCCCATCCCCCGCTCACACGATTCCCCCAGGGGGGACGATCGTATGCGCGGAAGGACCAACTCCGCTCCGCTACGCGGTCATTGGCCGTGGGTCTCGTCGTAGCGGGCGCGGGCCGCCTCGACGGAGGGGACGCGGGACTCGGTCCAGAGGGCGAGCTCCCTGATCCGCCGGGCGGCCTCGTCGCCGAGCGGGGTGAGGGCGTAGTCGACGCGGGGCGGGATGACGGGCTTGGCGTCGCGGTGGACGAAGCCGTCCCGCTCCAGGGTCTGGAGGGTCTGGGTGAGCATCTTCTCGCTGACGCCGCCGATCCGCCGCCGCAGCTCGCCGAAGCGGTACGAGCGCTCCAGGAGCGCGATCAGGACGAGGACGCCCCAGCGGCTGGTGACGTGCTCCAGGACGAGCCGGGACGGGCACATGGCGCCGTCGACGTCGGCCAGCAGGGGCCCCTCGAACGGCTTCGCACTTACCTCCATGCCAGTACCTTACTTCAAAGTGGGTACTTTCGATTGGTTAGCGCCGGTCGTACGGTGAGTGTGTCGCCCCCACCGCACCCACCCCGCGAAGGAAACCCCATGAGCATCGTCGTCACCGGAGCCACCGGAGAGCTCGGCCGTCTCGTCGTCGACGCCCTCCTCGCCGACCCGTCCGTCCCCGCCGGGTCCGTCGTCGCCGTCGTACGGGACAAGGAGAAGGCCGCCGGCCTCGCGGAGCGCGGCGTAGAGCTGCGGATCGCCGACTACAGCCGCCCCGAGACGCTGGCCGGGGCCTTCGGGGCCGGCGACCGGGTGCTGCTGATCTCCGGCAGCGAGGTCGGGCGGCGGGTGCCGCAGCACGCGGCCGTGATCGACGCGGCCAAGGCGGCGGGCGTGGCCCAGCTCGCGTACACCGGCGTCCTCGGCGGCCCGGACGCCGACTTCGACCTGGCGGCGGAGCACAAGGAGACCGAGGCGCTGATCCTCGCCTCGGGGCTGCCGTACACCTTCCTCCGCAACGGCTGGTACAGCGAGAACTACACGGCGAACCTCGCCCCCGTCCTCGCCCACGGCGCCGTCGTCTCCAACGCGGGCGACGGCCGGGTCGCCTCCGCCTCCCGCGCCGACTACGCGGCCGCCGCGGCGGCGGTGCTGACCGGGCCGGCCGGGGAGCACCTGGGCCGGGCCTACGAGCTGAGCGGCGACGAGGCCTGGTCGCTGGCCGAGTACGCGGCGGAGGTCGCGGCCCGCAGCGGCCGGGAGGTCGTGCACACGAACGTGCCGGCCGCGGCGCACCGGGAGATCCTGGCCGGCGCGGGGGTGCCGGAGTTCTTCGCGGCGATCCTGGTCGACGTGGACGAGGCGATCGCGCGGGGCTCGCTGGCGGTCCGCACCGGCGACCTGGCGCGGCTGATCGGCCGCCCGACCACTCCGGTCGGCACGACGATCGGCGAGGCGCTGGCCGCGGCGGAGTGACCCCCGCACTCCCGCACTCCCGCCCGCCGGGCCTCCGGGCCTCCGGGCCTCCGGGCCTCCGGGCCTCCAAGGTCATGACCGTATAGCGGTACACACATGACAGCCTGCCCTGTGCGGCGCTACCTTCGTCGGGACAGCGCGGCGCAGGGCGGGAGGCATTCATGGGCGGAAGTGGCACGGCCGGGGGCGGCGGAGGGTCCGCGGCACCGGCGGGCGGGGAGGCCGAGGGCCGCGCCGGCCTGACGTACGGCATCGCCGCGTACGTGATGTGGGGCCTGGTCCCGCTCTTCTGGCCGCTCCTGAAGCCCGCCGACGCGGGCGAGATCCTGGCCCACCGGATGGTGTGGTCGTTCGTCTTCGTCGGCCTCGCGCTGCTGGCGCTGCGCCGCTGGGGCTGGGTGCGGGAGCTGGCGGCCCAGCCCCGCAAGCTGGGGCTGCTGACGGTCGCCGCGGCCGTGATCACCGTGAACTGGGGCCTGTACATCTGGTCGGTCAACAACGGCCACGTCGTCGAGGCGTCCCTCGGCTACTTCATCAACCCCCTGGTGACGATCGCGCTGGGCGTCCTCGTCCTGAAGGAACGCCTCCGCCCGGCGCAGTGGGCGGCGGTCGGCATCGGCTTCGCGGCCGTGGTCGTCCTGGCGATCGGCTACGGCCGTCCGCCGTGGATCTCCCTCACGCTCGCCTTCTCGTTCGCCGTCTACGGCCTGGTGAAGAAGAAGGTGAACCTCGGCGGCCTGGAGTCGCTCGCGGCGGAGACGGCCGTCCAGTTCCTGCCCGCCCTCGCCTACCTGGTCCTCCTCGGTTCCCGGTCCGAGCTCGCCTTCGGCTCCGAGGGCGTCGGCCACATGGCCCTGCTCGCCTCGACCGGCGTCGTCACGGCCATCCCGCTGATCTGCTTCGGCGCGGCCGCGATCCGGGTGCCGCTCTCCACCCTGGGCCTGCTCCAGTACCTGGCCCCCATCTTCCAGTTCGGCCTCGGCGTCGCGTACTTCCACGAGGCCATGACCCCCGAGCGCTGGGCCGGCTTCTCGCTCGTCTGGCTCGCGCTCTCGATCCTCACCTGGGACGCGCTCCGCACCGCCCGCCGCAGCCGCGCGGCGATCGCCCGCGCCACGGAGGAGGCCGCCGCGGGGGCGGCCGCCGGGGAGGCCGGGATCCCCCTCCGCACCCCGCAGCCGACGACGGGCGAACCCCGCGGCTGACCGGACGCCCGTCCCGGGCGAAACCCGGTGGCGGGCGCCCGCCGCCGGGATCCACCCTGTCCCCATGCCCGCACCCCCGTCCGGCGACGAACCGGAGCGCCGCGTCCGCGCCCTGCACACCGACACCACGGTCACCGTCCACCAGGCGTACCCGCCGGAGATCGGTCCGCCCGCCGCGCGGGACGGACGGTTCCCGGCGCCGTGGAAGCGGGACCGGATGACGTGGATCAAGCCGTCGTTCCTGTGGATGATGTACCGCTCCGGCTGGGGCACCGAGGACGGCCAGGAGACCGTGCTCGCCGTGGAGATCACCCGCGAGGGCTTCGAGTGGGCGCTGCGGCGCGCCTGCCTCTCCCCCTACGTGCGCGGCTTCCACGCCGACCGGGAGGCCTGGCGGCGGGAGCTGCGGCGGGCGCCCGCGCGGGTGCAGTGGGACCCGGAGCGGAGCCTGCGCCTCGGACCGCTCCCGTACCGCTCGCTCCAGCTGGGGCTCGCGGGGGAGGCGGCGGGGCGGTACGCGGACGAGTGGACGGTCTCCGTGCGCGACGTGACCGGCCTCGCCCGCGAGGTCCACGGCCTGGTCCGCGCGGGCGACCTGGCGGGGGCCGCGCGGCTGCTGCCGGAGGAGCGGCCCTACCCGGAGACGGAGGGCCTGCTGGACCGCGTCCGCGCCTGAGCCCGGCCCGGGGGCGGAGGGCGGCGGAGGGGCGCAGAGCCCCCTCCGGCAGGGGCGTGCGGGCCGCTCAGGAAGGGACCCGCAGGCCCGCCAGGAGGCGGTCGAGGGCCTGTTCGGCGGAGACCGGGTCGCCGCCCCGGGCGATCCAGAGCGCCGCCTCGTTCATCGCGCCAGAGAGGAGCCGGGCCAGCGGCTCGACGGGCTGGTCCGGGAGGGTCCCGGCCTCGACGAGGGCGGTCAGCGCCTCCGCGAGGTGGCGGGCGGAGGACTCCTCGTCCAGGGCCCGCCACTCGTCCCAGCCGAGCACGGTCGGGGCGTCGACCAGCAGGATCCGCCGCACCGCCGGATCGCTGCCGGCGGCCAGGAAGGCCCGGCAGCCGGCCCGGAGCTGCTCCCAGGGGTCCCCGTGCCGCTCGGCCTCGGCCGCGACCCGCTCGCCCAGCTCGTGCTGGACCTCGGCGACGACGGCCCGGAAGAGGCCCGCCTTGCTGTCGAAGTGGTGGTACGCGGCCCCCTTGGTGACCCCCGCGGCCCGCGCCACCTCGGCCAGGACCACGTGGTGGTAGCCGTCGGCGGCGAAGCCGCGCCGCCCCTCCGCCAGCAGGGCCCGCCGTGTGGCCGCCCGCCGCTCCGCCCGGTTGACCGCCGCCATCGCGCGCACCGCCCTTCCCGTTTCACATACCCCGGGTATGCTAACTCCATGGTTCGCATACCCCGGGTATGCGAAACGGACGGACCGGAGGACCCGCCATGACGCACGCCCCCGCCACACCGACCGGCTTCTACCCGGTGCTCGCCACCGGGGACGTGGCCGCCGCCCGCGACTTCTACACCCGGCACCTCGGCTTCGAGACGACCTTCGAGGCGGACTGGTACGTGAGCCTGCGCCGTCCCGACGCGCCGCAGTACGAGCTGGCGCTCCTCGACCCCTCCCACCCGAGCGTCCCCGAGGGGCACCGGACCGCGCTCCGGGGCGGGCTGCTGCTGAACTTCGAGGTGGACGACGTGGACGCCGAGCACCGGCGGCTCGTCACCGGGGCCGGCCTGACCGAGGTGCTGCCCCTGCGCACGGAGGACTTCGGCCAGCGCCACTTCGTCGTCGAGGCCCCCGACGGCGTCCTGGTCGACGTCATCACCGTCGTCCCGCCCTCCGAGGAGTTCGCCGGGCAGTACACGGGCGCGGACACCGGCACCACCGGCGCCTGATCCGCCGTTCCGGTGGCGGGCCCCGCCCCGGTGCGCGAGCCTCTGGGGAATGGAACCTCTCCACTGGAAGCTCGTCGTCGACTGCGCCGACCCGCACGCCCAGGCCGCCTTCTGGGCGGCCGCCCTCCGGTACGAGGAGGAGGACCACGGCGGGCTCGTCGGCAAGCTGCTCGCCGCCGGGGCCGTACCGGCCGGGGCGACCACGACCGTGCACGCCGGGAGACCGGAGGAGCGGCTCGGGTGGCACGACCTCGCCGGCGTCCGGCACCCGGACGACCCGGTGTCGGAGGAGAACGGCGCGGGGCTCGGACGCCGGATCCTCTTCCAGCGGGTGCCCGAGGCGAAGACCGTGAAGAACCGGCTCCACCTCGACCTGCACGCCCCCGCCGGCGCCCGCGACGCCGAGGTGGAGCGCCTGGAGGCGCTGGGCGCCGCCGTGCTGCGGCGGGTCGCCGAGCAGGGCGGCTCGTGGGTGGTGATGACCGACCCCGAGGGGAACGAGTTCTGCGTGCAGTGAGCGCACGGCCGGGCCCGCACGCCCCCGGGGCCGGTCGCCGGGTCACAGGGCCAGCAGCGCCCCGTGGGCCACGCCCGGCACGCCCGGGTCCCGCAGCGGCCGCAGGGCGAGCCGCATCAGGGCGAGGGCGTTGTCGTCGCCGGCGATCCTGTTGGCGCTCAGTTCGCCGCAGGACCGGCACTCGTGGACGAGCAGCCACTCCCCGTCGGGCCGGACGGAGACGCTGAGCGGCACCATCCGGCCCCGGCAGGCGGCGGCCCGGTCGCCGGGCACCCGTCCGTCGACGTGCAGGCTCTCCAGGCAGGTCGGGCAGTGGTTGCGGTGGGCCGTGCCCGGTGCGGCGAGCGGGACCACGAGCCGGCAGCCGGCGCACCGGAAGTCCTGCTCCCGGTGCCCGCTCCCCCGCCCGTGCAGCACGTCCTTGCGCCGCTGGGCGCGGCGCCGGTCGTCGGTACGCGTCCGGCGGGCCATCTCACAGGTCCCCGAACGCTTCGAGCGGGAAGGGTGGTTGGGCCAGCGGCCGGACCGCCATCCGCATCAGGATGAGCCGGTTGTCGTCCTCGGCGACGGGGCTGGACGTGAGCTCGTCGCAGCGCACGCAGCGGTGGACGATCATCCAGTCCCCGGTGCGCAGCACGGCGATGGAGATCGGTGTCATCCGTGCCCCGCAGTCGCTCGGTCCGCCCTCGACGTGGTCGTGGACGTGCCGGGAGTGCAGGCAGGAGGGGCAGTGGTTGCGCCGCTGTCCGCCGGCGGCGTGGGCGTGGACGGTGAGTCCGCACCACACGCAGGTGAAGGTGTCGATGGTGATGGTCACCCGGAGGCTCCTTGCTGAGGAGGTGTCACTGGCAGCAGGAGTCGGCCGAGCGGGCCCGTCGAAGGTCGCCTCAGGCGGCGCGGTTCGGGGAGTGGGGCGCGCTCGGCGCGGGCCGGGTCATGGAACACCCTCTCTGCGGGCCGGGGGCCCGGGACGTGGTGGCGGACGGTTCGGAGTCGCCCCGACGGTAGACGTCCCCGGCCGTCCGCCGCCACCGCTTTTCCGGCGGTGCGCCCTACGGCCGCCGGACCTCGAAGTGGAAGCACCCGTACTCGACGGCCCGCACGTGCACGAGGGCCACGTCCGGCTCGGCGAAGGCCTCGGCGAACGCCTCGTCGAGGCCGGGGAGTTCGACGAGCCGGCCGCCGAGGATGCGCCCCTCGGCGCTGTAGCGCCGGACGGTCCGCAGGGCTCCCGCCCGCTCGAAGGGATACCCCCCGCCGGGGCCGGCCGCCGTCGGTCCCCCGCACTCCCGCGCGTGCACGAAGACGGGCCCGACCTCGTCGTACGCCCCCGGAGCGGCGCCCTCGGCGGCCGCCCACCGCCGCAGCGGGGCGTACGAGACGAGCGCGATCGACTCCCCGGCGCGGGCGGCGCGCAGACAGCAGCGGAGCGGCTCGCCGCCCTCCGGGGCGGCGTACGGGACGCAGGGGCGTCCGGCGTCGTCGGTGTCCCGGAGGGCGGCGAGGGCGGCGGGCTCGACGGCGCGCGGCAGGTAGCGGTTCATGCATCCAGCGTCGGCCTGGGCCGGCCGCCGTGCTGGCGGATTCCGGACCCCGCGCTCCCGCCGCACGCTTCCGGCCCCGGGTCCCTGGGGCTTCCGGGGACCCCGGAAGCCTCCGCGTGCTCGGCTCAGCGCAGCGCGAGCGCGACGATCTGCGTGACCGCGTCCGAGGCGAAGTTGTCGTCGCTGACGAGGATCAGCGTGCGCTCGCCGGACGGCAGGGCGGGGCCCCACGTCATGCCCTCGGTGTTGTCGACGGTCGACAGGCCGAGGGTGTGGAAGTCGGCGACGAGCCGCTTCCGCATGGGCCGGACGGACTGGCCGGCCAGCGCCTCGACGGCCTGCACGTCGGTGGCGCCGCGCGTGGTGGCGTCGTACAGGCGGACCTTGTAGCCGGAGCCGGCGACCCAGGAGCGTTCGAGCACGAGGTAGCGCTCGGGGTCGTCCGGGAAGGCGAGCAGGGACGGCACGCCGGTGTCGGGGCCCCACGGGCTGGTCGGGTCGGAGGGGGCGAAGATCTTCTCGATCGGGTAGGCGTACTGGCCGAGCACCCGCCCGGCGCGGGTCTGCCGGGTGACGCGGACGAGCGCGCCGTTCTCCAGGTCCGGCACCGGTCCGTCCTGGAGCAGCGGTCCCTCGATCGCGCTGGTCACGACGGTGCCGCGGGCGCCGAAGGTGAGCGCCTCGACGGCCTGGTTGCGGCGGGGCCCGCTCTCCGGGGCGATCGTGTAGTTCTCCGGCAGGCGCAGCCGGCCGCGGTGGGTGCCGTCGGGGTCGGAGATCTCGATCGACGGCTGGATGACCGGCGGGCCGGCGACGGCGGGCCGGTCGCCCTCCTGACCCCACCAGTAGCGGCAGTGGAGCGGGTCGACGCGGATCTCCTCCGGGTCGACCGCCTTGCCGTCGTTGAGGGCGGGCGAGGGGTAGACCGACCCGTCCGGCCGGCGGAAGGGGCGGGTGCCGGTGAAGTCGACGGCGTGCACGCCGTCCGCGTCGACGTCGAGCCGCGCGGTGTAGAAGCGCGCGGGCTGGAGGAAGGAGCGGTCGTCGCTGATGAAGACGTACTCGCCGGTGCAGCGGTCGCGGTCGACGCCGGAGAGGCCGCCGACCGTGGTCCCCAGGAAGTCGAGCTTGTGCGGGACGGTCTTCTCGCCGAGCAGGCGGGCCTGGACCGGGCCCCTCGACTCCGGCGCGGGGGTGCCGGGTGCGGGCGCGGCGGCGACGGCGGGGGCCAGCGTCGAGGTCAGGAGCAGGGCCGCGACGCAGGCGCGGCGGATCAGGGAGGCACTCATGCCCGTGATCATGTCCGTCACCCCCGGTGCTCCGCAGTCACCCAGGGGAGTGGTCCCGAAGCCCTCCCGACCGACCGTCGGATGATCGGCCCGACGGTTTCCGGCCGCGTGCGGGAGGGCCGGCCCTACTCCTGCCCGACGGGCTCGATCCGCTTCCTGAGCAGGCAGAACGCATTGCCCTCAGGGTCGGCGAGGACGTGCCAGCTCTCCTCGCCCGTCTGCCCGACGTCGGCCGGCACGGCGCCGAGCGCGAGCAGCCGCGCCAGCTCCTCCTCCTGGTCCCGGTCGGTCGGGCTGACGTCGATGTGCAGCCGCACCGGGCGGCTGGGGGCACCGGTGCCGGGACTGAGGACGAGCGTCGGCCGGGGCCCGCCGAAGCCGGTGCCGGGTGGCCCGATCTCGATGCTCCCGTCCTCCTCCCGGTCCACCTCCACGTAGCCGAGGACGGCGCTCCAGAAGGCGGCGAGCCGTTCGGGGTCGGCGCATTCGAGGACGAGCTCACTGATGCGGCATGCCATGCGGACAGGGTACGGAGCGGGCCGGGCCGGCGGGGGAAGGCGGGGCGGGCAAGGCGGGGCGGGCGCGGCGGGGTCAGCGCGACAGCCGCCGGACGGCCGCCGCCTCCGCGCGCTCCACCGAGGCGCGGCCGTGGACGTGGACCAGGGCCAGGTGGAAGAGGGCGGGGGCGAGGGGCGCCCAGCGGTGGCGCCGCTCCGGCGCCAGGAGGTGGCGGGCGACGTCGGCGGTGCGGAAGGGCACGTACTCGGTGGCCGAGTGCTCCCAGCGGTCCGCGACGCCCCGGCCGGTGCGGGCGCGCAGCTCCTCGCCGGTCATCCCGGTCAGCCGGGCGTAGAAGTGGGCGCTCCACATCCGCGCGTCGACGTCGAGGACGAAGGCGAGCAGGGAGAGGGTGAACTCGTGCGGCTCCAGCGAGAGTTCCTCGCGCATCCCGCGCCGGGCGACGGCGTGCAGGTCGGGTGCGTGGCGGCCGGCGGAGTCGGTGGGCCGGGCCAGGCCCTCGTTCACGGAGGAGTTCCACAGGCCGGGCGCCGTCCGGACCCCGTCCCCGCGCCGGTTGATCACCAGCAGGTCGTCGGAGGTGACGACCGCGACGTTCACGCCGAAGCTGCACTGGAGGAAGGCGGGCGCGGTCAGCGGCGCGTCGGGGTCGAGCCAGCGTCCGCGCGGGGTCGACCCGTCGGGGAGCCGCCGGTCGAGCTGCTGGGCGGCGAGGAAGGTGTAGTAGTCGGTGGGCCGGAGCCGCAGGTGGACCTCGGAGGCCTCGTCAGGGGGCGTACGGGTCACCTCGACGGCCTCGACCGCGTACCGCTCGCCGTTCCAGACCGGCCGCCGTTCGCCCGCCGCCGAGGCCCGCGCCTCCTCGGCCTCGATCTCGGCCCGCCAGGGGGCCAGCTCGGCGGGGAGCTCGACCTCCCCGTCCATCACCCGCACGTGCACGGCCTCGGGCGCGATCGGCCGCTCCCCGTCGCCCTCCACGATCAGCGCCGAGGTGCGCAGCGGCCCGAGCGAGAAGGTCCCCCAGGCCCCGCCGTCGGCCGCCCGGTAGGTCAGGCTCCGCACCTTCCCCGCGGCCCGGCGCCGCACCTTGAACCAGACGTCCTGCGTCCACTGCTGGAAGAGCGTCGCGAAGACGACGCCGAGGATCGCGCCGAGGATTCCGTTCCCGAGGTCTATGTCCACGCCCGGCAGACTAGATCGTCCGCCCCGCGCCCCCTCCCGCCGGCTCCGGGCCCGCCGACTCCGCGAGCAGGCGGGCCAGTTCGCGGGGGCGGGTGGCCATGGGCCAGTGGCCGGAGCCGAGGTCGGCGTAGGAGAGGCGGCGGGCCCGGGCGAGCTCGGGGCTCTCCCCGGCGGCGATCCACTTCTCGGCCTGGGCCGGGGTGAATTCGGGGCAGACGAGCACCACGGGGACGTCGAAGCGGCGCTCGTCGGCGAGGCGGACGGTGCCGCGGGCGACGCCTTCGGGCACGGGCACGGCGGCGGCCGCGAGGCGCTCGCGGGCGGGGCCGTCCAGGTCGGCGGCGTCCGGGCCCTCGAAGGGCTCCCACCCGGGGAAGGGCACGGCACCGTCCTCGACCGGGAAGAAGTCCGCGTACGCCCGCCCGTCGGGGGCCGGGAAGCCGCCGATCAGCGCCACCTTCGCGACCTTCTCCGGCCGCGCGTCGGCCGCCAGCCAGGCGAGGCTCGCCGCGGCGGAGTGCCCGACCACGAGCGGCTTCCCCGGCGCCGCGTCGACGGCCGCGAGGACCGCCGCCAGCTGGTCGTCGAGGGTCGCGCCGAGGTCGCCGTCGCCCTGGCCGGGCAGGGCGACGGGCACGGGCCGGTGGCCGAGGGCGGCGAGCTCGGGCACGACGTCGTCCCAGGCGGAGGCGTCGAGCCAGAGACCGGCGATGAGCAGGATGTCCACGGTGGTTCGCTCCCGGGTCGGAGAGGACGGAAGGGGTCGGAAGGGGTCGGAAGGGGTCGGCCGGAAAGGGAGGGCCGGAAGGGGGCCGGCGGAAAGGGGCGGTCGGGAGAGGTCGGTCCGGTCCGCCGGCACGCTATCGGGCGCCGCCGACAGCGGACCCGGGCCGCCGGCCCCGCGACCGGTTCCGCGGCGTGTCCCGCGACCGGCCACCCGGTCCGTCCCGCGACCGGTCCGGCGCCACGTCAGGCGTCTAGGGACAGCGCGTTCTTGGCGTGCTCCACGGACTCCTCGGAGGCGGGGCCGCCGGGGTTCTCGGTGGCCAGGGCCTGGTTGAGCTCGACGAAGGGGCGCATCCGGTCCTCGTAGCGGGCGAAGGCGGCGCGGTGGTCGCCGGCGTGGCGGGCGAGGCTGTCGGCGAGCACGTAGGCGCCGACGAGGGCGAGGCTGGTGCCCTGCCCGGAGAGCGGGGAGGGGCAGTAGCCGGCGTCGCCGAGCAGGACCACGCGCCCCCGCGACCAGTGGTCCATGCGGATCTGGGCCATCGCGTCGCAGTAGAAGTCGGGCGCCTTGCGGGCGGCCTCGGCGAGGGCCTCCCCTTCCCAGGCGACGCCCTCCAGCTTCTCGGCGACGGTCCGCCGCAGGGCGTCGCCGGTGCGCAGTTCGGGGGCGAGCGGCTCGGACGCGAAGCCGAAGGCGACCCTGAGCTCGGTGTTGTCGCGGACGGGCATGATGCCGAAGCCCACGTCGCCGTCGCGCAGCCACGTCTGCCAGTCCTCCAGGCCGAGGAAGTTGTCCGCGCCGAAGACCGAGAGGTAGCTGCCCAGGTGGTGGGAGTACTCCTCCTCCGGGCCGAAGGCGAGGCGCCGCACGGTGGAGTGCAGGCCGTCCGCCCCGACCACGAGGTCGAAGCGGCGGGAGGCCCCCCGGGCGAAGTCGACGCGCACGCCGTCGCCGTCCTCCTCCAGGCCGGTGACGCTGTCGCCGAAGAGGTACTCGACGTCCTCGCGGGTGTGCTCGTGGACCATCCGCACCAGGTCCTCGCGGAGCACCTCGATGTCCTCGCCGTCGAGCCGCCCGCTGCTGTAGGTGGCCTCGGTGGAGCGGTGGAGCTCCCGGCCGTCGGCGTCGAGGACCGACATGCCGCGCATCCGAGTCCGCGCCGCGCGGGCCCGCTCCAGGAGCCCGGTCCGCTCCATGACGTCGAGGGCGACGCCCCGGACGTCGACGGCCTGCCCGCCGGCGCGGGGTCCGGGGGCGCGCTCGACGACGGTGGGCGCGAAGCCGTGGCGGCGCAGCCAGTGGGCGAGGACGGGACCGGCGATGCCGCCGCCGGAGACGAGCACGGTCCGCACCCGGGCCGGGGCCCGGTCCCGGGACCGGCCCTGGACCCGGGGCAGGGACTGGGACTGGGACTGGGGCTGGGGCAGGGACTGGGGCTGGTTCTTCATGGCGTTCTCCTTCGGCGGTCCGTACGGTGTACGCGCTGAACGTACGCCGTACACGCAGCACCCTCAATCCCCCCAACAGGCCGCCTGTACTAGGGCAGAAGAGCCTCCGCCGTCATCGCCGCTGCTACCCTCTGCCCTAGTACAGGACAGGAAGGCAGGGGAGTGTGACCCAGATCACAGGAGGGGTGGGCGCCCCGCCCTACCTGCGCATCGTCGCCGAGCTCCGGCGGCGCATCGCGGAGGGCGAGCTGGCCCCCGGGGACCGGATCCCCTCGACCCGGCGGATCGCCGAGGAGTGGGGCGTGGCCCTCGCCACGGCCACCAAGGCGCTGACCACCCTGCGCCTGGAGGGCCTGGTGGAGGCCCGCCCCCGGATCGGCACGGTCGTGGCGGCCCCCGCGCCGGCGTCTCCCCCCTCCGCCGAGCCGCCCTCCCCCTCCCCCGAGCCGGAGCTGAGCCTCGACCGGATCGTCCGCACCGCCATCGGGATCGCCGACAGCGAGGGCCTCCCGGCGCTCTCCATGCGCGGAGTCGCCGCGCGCCTCGGCGTGGCCCCGATGTCGACGTACCGGTACGTCCCCAGCAAGGAGGAGCTCGTCCTCCACATGGCCGACGCCGCGTTCGGCGAGGAGGGGTATCCGGCGGACGCCCCCGAGGACTGGCGCGCCCGCGTCGAGCTGGGCGCCCGGACCATGTGGCGCCTCTACCGGCGGCACCCGTGGCTGGCCCAGCTCGGCTCGCTGACCCGCCCGCTGTTCGTCCCGCGCCTGCTCGACCACGGCGAGTGGATCCTCGGCGCCCTCGACGGCCACGGCCTCGACCCCACGCGCCTGTTCGACATCCACGTGCTGATCTACAGCCACGTCCAGGGCCTCGCGGTCCACCTGGAGCGGGAGGCGCACGCCGAGGCCGCGACGGGCCAGTCGGAGGACCAGTGGATGGACAGCCGCACCCCCGATCTCCAGGCCCTGGCGCGGTCCGGCCGCTTCCCGACCTTCGCGAAGGTCGTCGGCGGTTTCGAGGGCGGCTACGACCTCCGCCTCGACGACCTCTTCGAACTGGGCCTCAAGGCCCTCCTCGACGGCCTGCGCCCCCTCGTCGAGGGCGAGTCCGCCTGACGGCCCTTCGTGGCGGTGCGCCCGGCTCCGGCGTGCGGTCGCGCGGCAGGCCGGGGCTGCGCCCAGGGCCGCTTCGGCCGGGACGGAGGGTTCGCCGCGGCTCGTCTCGCGCACGGAAGTCCGTGGGGCCCGGAGGCCCGCCCCGGGGGCCGGATGCGCGAGGGCCTACCCTCTCCGGATGACCGGACGAGAGGGAACGATCATGCGGCGGCGGGGAACGGGCGGGCGGGCGAAGGCCGTCGGGAGGGTCATGGCGCCCCTGGGGCTGGTCGTGCTCCTGAGCGCCGTCGGGATCTTCCTCGCGACCCACCGGGGCGTCACCGTCATGGGCTCCTCGATGGAGCCCACCCACCGCGTCGGCGACCGGCTGACCGTCGAGCGCGGCGTCGGACCGGACGAGGTGCGCCGCGGTGACGTGGTCCTGCTCCACGTCCCCGACCGCTACGGCGACGCGCCCGTCGTCCAGCGGGTCGTCGGCCTCGGCGGCGACCGCGTCGCCTCCGACGGCACCGGGATCACCGTGAACGGCCGCCCCGTGGAGGAGCCTTACGTGAAGCGGGACCTGCTGCTCCCGGCCTCGGAGCCGTACGACGTGCGGGTGCCGGAGGGCCGCCTCTTCCTGCTCGGCGACAACCGGGGCAACGCGCGCGACTCGGCGCGGTTCCTCGACGACCGGGCGGGCAGCGTCGCGGCCTCCGCCGTCCTCGGCCGCGTCCGCGACGGCCTCCCCCCGGCCGTCGCCGCCACCGCCGCCCTCGGCGCCGCCCTGCTCCTCGCCGGGGCCGCCGCCTGGTACGCGGGCCGCCGGCGGTCCGTCAGCGACCGGCCCCCCGTCCCCGCTCCGCGCTGACTCCGCACCGGCGGACCGCGCCGTTCCCCTTCCGCGCGCGGGGGCGGTTCCGGTACGGCCGGAGGGCGACCGGGCGTCGCGCGCGACCCGCCACGGCCCCCGCGGGCGCCCTGTTCCTCGCCGCCGCGCTCACCGCCCGCGGAGGAACCGGCCCGGGCGACGAGCGGGCCGCCCCGGCCGCCGCCGCGACGCCCGCCGCGGACCGGGCCGCCGCTCCCCCGGAGCCCCGCGCGAGGATCCTCACCCGCGGTGCGGGCGACGCGGTCCCCGGCCCCTCCGCGCACCTCGCCGGAACGCTCGCCGCCACCGGCCGCGCCCGCGTCGCCGTGGCCTCCCCGCGCCGACGGCCCGGCCGTCGCCGTCCGGCACCACGGCCGGCCCGGCCGCGAGGAGGACGGCAAGGCCGTCGTGTACGACGCCGAGGGCGACGAGGCCGGACCGGGCGGTGGCGGTTCCGGCCGCTCCGACGGCGAGGAGCGCGCCGCCGCGACGGTCTTCGAGGAACCGCGCCGAGTCGCGCGCGGGACCCCGGTCGCCCCCGTGCGGGGGCGGGCCGCCGGGCTACTCCCCGCCGTCGTCCCGGCAGGTCTCCCGGTCCTTCACGACCGCCCCGCAGGCCACCAGGCCCGCCGCGTACATCATCGGCTCCGACTCCCCCGCCGCGTCGAGCTGCCGCACGGCCGCCCGCACCGCGGACACCGCCGCGAAGGGGTAGCAGTCCTGGTTCCCCAGCACGAGGTCGGCCGCCGTGCGGGCCTTGACCGGCGCGACCATGTCGTTCGCGTCGAGCTGCTTCCAGTCGTCGAAGACGGTCTCGACCGTCTGCCGCACCTCGGCGCACGACGGCCCGCTCCGGTCGTCCGCCCGGTCCCCCACCACGTATCCGCCCCCGGCCAGGACCACGGCACCCGCCGTGGCCAGGGCGAGCGCCCACCCTCGCTTCATGGCGCTCACCCTAGGAGCCGCCGAACCGGCCGCCCACCCCTCGACTACCGGTGGGTACAGGCCTGTTACACAGCCCGGCCGGGACCTCCCGGCCTCACTTCCCGGCGCTGTACTCCACGAACCCGGCCCAGGCGTCGGGACCGAAGGCGAGACGGGGGCCGGCGGTGTCCTTGGAGTCGCGGACGTGGACGGTGCCGGGGGTGGTGGCGACCTCGACGCAGTCGTTGCCGTTGCTGCTGTCGCTGTAGCTGCTCTTGAACCAGCCCAGCTCGCGCGTGCCCATCATGTCTCTCCCAGCAGTTGCTCGATGAAGTCCCTTGACTCCGCAGGAGTGAGGGCCTTGGAGCGGATGATGCCATAGCGCAGGTCCAGGAGCCGGAGCCGCTTCGGGTCAGTGACCGGGCGCCCACCGAAGTCACCATCCATGCGCCCCGCTGCCGAGCCATCCTCGAACTTCAGGAGCGCGATGCGTCCTGCCGTTCCGGGGTGATCGGCGCACTCGGTGGGCATGACCTGGATCTCGACGTGAGGCAATTCACCGACCTCCAAGAGGCGCTCCAACTGGCGGCGCAGCACCATCCTTCCCCCGATGGGACGCCGCAACGACACCTCTTCCTGAATGAAGCTGAATTCAGGCGTCGGGGACTTCTCCAGCACCGACCGACGGCTCTGCCGGGCCATCGCGTACCGCTCGACCTCCGCAGGGCTGTACGCCGGCCGCCAGGTCTGGAGGAGTGCCCGCGAGAACTCGTCCGTCTGCAACAGACCGTGGATGTTGGCGTTGGAGTACAGACAGAACTCCACCGCCCGCCCCTCCAGCTTCGCCAGATCCCGGATCGGCTTCGGGTACCGCACCTCCGCGATGTCCTGCCTCATCTCCGCCACGAGCCCGTTCGCGTCCAGCACCGCGTCCGCCCTGTCCAGGAACTCGGGGCGCGGAATCCGGTCCCCCCGCTCCAACTTGCGGATCATGTCCTCGCCGTAGCCGGTCCGCGCGCCGAACTCCGCCGCGCTCATGCCCCTGGCCTCCCGCCAGGTCTTGAGCTGGCGTCCGACCGTGGCCAGGATCGCCTTGCCGGGCTCGTCGCCGGGATCCACCTCCCAGCCCGCGTCCTCGACGACGACACCGTCCACCTCGTCCACGCTCATGCGTGCCCACCTCCTCGTGGCGGCCCTCTACCCGGAGCGCGGTCCGAGACAGTCGAGACAAGGCGGGACAGTCGCGGGACAGTAACCGTACGTAAGGGCGTGTTCGATGGGCAGCGTAGGCGGAGGTCGGCACGCTGGGTCCCATGAACCCGGAAACCAGCCAACTCATGGCGACCGCACGCCACTTCACGCTCCAGCTCTCCTCCACGCCCAGGGGGGCGCGGCTGGCGCGGCTGCTCGCCGTGGAGCAGCTGCGCACCTGGGGGCTTGAGGAGGTGGCGGGCGCGGCCGGGCAGGTCGTGGCCGAGCTGGCGAACAACGCGGTGACGCACGGACACGTGCCCGGGCGGGACTTCCGGCTCCGGACGATCGTCACGGGGGCGGTCGTCCGGATCGAGGTGTCGGACACGCGGGGTGACCGCGTACCGCTCCCGGGGGCGCCGTCCGGCGACGGCGAGGGCGGGCGCGGACTGCTGGTCGTCGCGGCGCTGGCACGGGGGTGGGGGGTGCGGCCGGGACCTTCGCCGCAGAAGACCGTCTGGGCCGAGCTGGACCTCCCGTGAGGCCTCGCGCGCCGGGCTCCCGCGTCGTGGACGGCCGCGATGCGGTGGCGCACGACGTAAAGACCGAAGACCGGGGAAAGAACCCTCCCCACCCCTCCAGCCTCCCCGTCCGCGGCCGTCACCCGCTCGGGTGACTTCCACCAACTGGGCTGGTTATGAGGGGGGTTGCCTGGCATATGCTCGCCTTCCCCATGAAATGCGACGGCCCCCGCCGGGACTGCAATCCCGATCGGGGGCCTGACCACCGAGGAAGAGATCGCTTCCCGATGGCTTCTCAGCACCCTAACGCGCCTGCGCGCGCCTCCGGACTCGTTCACCAGAACGTCCGGCTCACCCACCGCTACGTCGTCGTCAGCAACGACCTCGCCCAGCACCCCGCGCTCTCGTTCACGGCACGCGGGCTCGCCCTCCACCTCCAGTCGCTCCCCGCCGGCGCGCCGGTCGGCATCAAGGCCCTCGCGGCGAAGGCCCCGGAGAGCGAGCTGCGGATCGCGGCGGCGATGCGGGAGCTGGAGCGGCACGGTTTCCTCAAGCGGACGCGGGAGCGGCTGCCGGACGGCCGCTTCCTGCCGTGCACGATCTCGTACAACCGCCCGGGGGCTGACCCGGGCCCCGTACGGACGACCCCGCCGCCGCCCCGGTCACCGGAACGCGCACCCGTACCCGAGGCCGTACCCGGGTCCCAGGCGGAACCGGACCCGGAACCCGAACCCGAACCCGAACCCGGCCCCGAACCGGACCGCCCGTCCGGCCACCGGACCGGACCGCCGTCCCCGGATCCGCACCGCCCCTCCGCCGAACTCCTCGCCGGGCTCCGCGTCCACGAGCCCCGGCTGCTGCTCTCGGAGCGGGACGTGCGGCGGCTGGCGCCCGGGGTGACCGCCTGGCTGGAGCGCGGGGCGGACCCGGCCGCCGTCCGGCGCACGCTCTGCGCGGGCCTCCCGCACGACCTCGCGCACCCGGCGGGGCTGCTCGCCCACCGGCTCGCCGCGCTGCTCCCGCCGCCGCTGCCCGCCGCGCCCGTCCGGCCCGCCGCGCCCGACCCCCTCCAGAACTGCGACGACTGCGACCGCGCCCACCGGGCGCCGGTCCCCGGGCCCTGCCCGGACTGCGCGGACGCGGCGGCCGGGGGCGGCGGACGCGCCGCCTGAGGGCCCGCCCTCCCGGCCCGCCGCGGTCACCCCCGGATCAGCGACAGGACCCACGCCAGCGGCATGACCGCGAGGCCGAGGGCGATGGCGCCCAACAGCGCCGCCAGCCAGGCGAAGACGTAACCGTCGCCGTCGGCCGTCCGGCCCCGGCGGGCGGAGGCGAGCATCCACAGCCCGGGCATGCCGAGGGTGGAGACCGTCCAGCCCGCCATGGAGACGTACTCGAAGGTGCCGATCGGCGAGGGCTCGAAGACCTGGTCGCCGACGAGCCGGACGGAGGTCCGGGTACCGAGCCGGTGCTCGTCGTCGGCGGAGCGGAGCAGGACGTCCTCCCGCGTCACCGCACCGGCGCCGAAGGGCGTGTACCGGCCCCGGCAGCTGAAGTCGCCCTCCTCCATGCCCTCGAAGCAGCCGGTCACCGCGAAGGAGCCGGTCGGTGGCATGAAGCCCGACAGCGCGCCCAGCCGCGCGCCGAAGAGCAGCCACGTCACGGTCAGGGCCGCCGCCAGCCACAGCACGGCGAAACCGCCGAACACCCGCCAGCCCCACCCGGGAAAGGCCCGCTCGGCCGCCTCGGCCTTCTCCGGGGGCTCGGCCTTCCCCGCCTCCGCGACCTCGGCCTGTTCGGCTTTCTCCGCCGTCTCAGCCGTCCCCGCCGTCTCAGCCGTCTCGGCGGCCTCCGCCCGTTCGGCCCGTTCCATGTGAAGCCCCCCGCTCCCCGGCCGGCCCCCGCCCGCCCGACCACGCCCTACCCGGGCGCGGGACGGGGAAAACGGTTCGCCGGGCGGCGAGGCGGACTGACAGGGTGCGCGCATGACTTCCCTGTACGAGATCCGCGCCGACCACGACGAGCGGACGGTCGTCGTCTACCAGGCCTACGCGCCGGCCCTCGCGGACGCGGCGCTGCGGGCGGGGCGCTTCGTCCCGCCGTTCTCGTTCGGGCGGATGACGTGGATCAAGCCGTCGTTCCTGTGGCTGATGCACCGCAGCAACTGGGCGCGCAAGCCCGGCCAGGAGCGGGTGCTCGCCGTGCGGATGACCCGGGAGGGGTGGGAGGAGGCCCTGGCGCGGGCCGTGCCGACGGCCGGCGACCCCGAGGCGCTGGCGCGGGCGGCCGTGCACGTGCAGTGGGACCCGGAGCGCTCGCCGCGCGGGGCCGCGCTCAACCACTACAGCATCCAGGTGGGCATCGGGCGGGAGCTCGTCCGCACCTTCGCCGACGACTGGGTCACCGGCCTCACCGACCTCACGCCGACCGTCCGCAGGGCGGCGGAGCTGCTCCGGACCGGGCGGGCCGCGGAGGCGCGGCGGCTGTTCCCGCCGGAGCGGGTCTATCCGCTCTCCCCGGAGCTGGAGCGGCGGCTGCGCGCGGGGCGGGCCGCGTGACCGCCTTCGTGCACCTCGCGCCCGCCGTCCACGCGGCGCGGATCCGGCGCGGCGGCCTCAAGGCCTCCGGGGAGCCGCGCGGGGTGTACCTGTTCCCGGTGCTGCCGTCGTACCCCCTGACCCACCAGTGGCTGCGGGAGCTGGCCCGGCGGCCGGGGCCGCGCGGGCTCGTCGCCGTCCACGTGCGGCTGCCGGACGACGCGCCGGTGACCGTCGGGCGGTACGGCGACCGGAGCCCGGAGGCGACGACGGCGGCCGGTGCGGCGGGGCGGATCCGGGGGCTCGGCGACGGGGCCCTCGGATGGGAGGTCTTCCTGCCCCGGGCGGTCGCGCCGGCCGAGGTCCGGCGCATCCGGGCGGTGCGGCAGGTCGCCGGATGGCGGTACTTCCCCGGGGCCCACGGGACCGCCCCCTGCGTGTGCGCCGGGTGCGTGCAGCCCGGCACCTACGGCTCCCGGCGGCTGCGGGAGCGGCGGCCGCACCCGCTCGACGGGCCCGCACCGGCCTCACGGGTGCTGCGGGAGCGGCTGGAGCGGGCCGAGGCGCGGGGGGACACCGCCGCGCTGTGCGCCACCCTCCGGTGGTACGAGCTCCGCCGGCGGGGCCCGGTGGAGCGGCTCGCGCCCCTGGCGGAGCACCCCGACGCCGGGGTGCGGCGGCGGCTCGCGTGGTCCGTGGCCGGCTGGTCGACGCCCGGAGCGGACGCGCTGCTGCGGACGCTGGCCGGCGACGCCGACGCGGAGGTGCGGGAGAACGTCGCCGCGAGCATCGCCTACCGCCGGACCCCCGCCGCCGGCGCGCTCCTCGCGGACCTGGCCCGCGACCCCTCGGCCGCCGTGCGCGAAGCGGTCGTCGACGGGCTCGTCGAGCGCGAGGAGACCGCCCTGCTGGCCGTCCTCGCCCGCGACCCGGCCGCCGCCGTCCGCGAGACGGTGGCCGCCCTCGCGGACGACCTGCTCCGGGAGGCCCCGCCCACGGAGGACCGGGAGGCCGCCGCCCCCACGGAGGGCCGGGCAGCCGCCACACCGTCGGCGACAGCCGGGCCCCCGTCGGGCCCGACGGGGTCGTGAGGCCGAGGCCCGGGGACCGGCCCGGGTGGTCCGGGCGGCGGGAGACGCCGCTGTGGCGGAGGCGGAGCAGCCCGGCGGCGCGGCGGACGGAGCCGGTGGCGCGGCAGGCGTCCGGGACCGTCGGCCCCTCCGGGCAGGCCGCCGGCCGGGCGGCGGCCCGGGCTGCCCGGAGGGGGACGCCCAGCCGATCTGTCCGCTCAGCGAACTCCGGCGTCCTGAATGTGTCTTGACGAGACATCAGCCCGTCGCACACCATTCACCACGCACTCGCACAGCTCCAACGCCTCGCGTCACCCACGGCGCGAGGCGCTCGTACGTTCCGTCCCATCCCCGTTCGGAATCCGGAGCCCCCACATGAAGCTCTCCGCGAGACTTTCCGCCCTGGCCGGATCCTCGGCCCTCGTCATCGGCGCGCTCGCCGGCGCCGTACCGGCCACCGCCGCGCCGGCAGGCGCCGCGGCCGTGCCGGACATCCCGGTCGCCAGCGTGAAGCAGCACCTCACGGACCTCCAGTCGATCGCCACCGCCAACGGCGGCAACCGCGCGCACGGCCGGGCCGGCTACAAGGCGTCCATCGACTTCGTGAAGGCGAAGCTGGACGCGGTCGGGTTCACCACGACCGTCCAGCAGTTCACGTACAACGGCACCACCGGCTACAACCTGATCGCCGACTGGCCGGGCGGCGACGCCAACCAGGTCATCATGGCCGGTTCGCACCTCGACTCGGTCACCTCGGGCCCGGGCATCAACGACAACGGCTCCGGCTCGGCCGCGATCCTGGAGGCCGCGCTCACCGTCGCCCGCACCGGCTACCAGCCCTCCAAGCACCTGCGCTTCGGCTGGTGGGGCGCGGAGGAGCTGGGCCTGGTCGGCTCGAAGCACTACGTGAACAACCTCCCGACCACCGAGCGCGCGAAGCTGAAGGGCTACCTCAACTTCGACATGATCGGCTCGCCGAACCCGGGCTACTTCGTCTACGACGACGACCCGACGATCGAGCAGACCTTCAAGACCTACTTCTCCGGCATCGGGGTCCCGACGGAGATCGAGACGGAGGGCGACGGCCGCTCCGACCACGCCTCCTTCAAGAACGTCGGCATACCCGTCGGCGGTCTCTTCACCGGTGCCAGCCGGGTCAAGACCAGCGCCCAGGTCACGAAGTGGGGCGGCACGGCCACGGCCTTCGACCGCTGCTACCACTCCTCGTGCGACACGACGGCGAACATCAACGACACGGCCCTGGACCGCAACAGCGACGCCATCGCGCACGCGATCTGGACCCTGTCGGGCACCAGCACCCAGCCGCCGACCGGCAAGGTCTTCGAGAACACCGCCGACGTCTCCGTCCCGGACAACGGCGCCGCGGTGACCTCGACGGTCGACGTCACCGGCGTCACCGGCAACGCGCCGGCCAGCCTCTCCGTCGGCGTGAACATCGTCCACACCTACATCGGTGACCTCGTCGTCGACCTCGTCGCCCCCGACGGCTCGGTCTACAACCTGCACAACCGCTCCGGCGGAAGCGCCGACAACATCAACCAGACCTACACCGTGAACGCCTCCGGCGAGGTCGCCAACGGCGCCTGGAAGCTCCGCGTCCAGGACAAGGCCGGCGCCGACACCGGCTACATCAACTCCTTCAAGCTGACCTTCCCGTAGCCGGGAGGTCCGTGATGCCACCCGGGTGGGCCGGTGACGTTCTCCCGGCCCACCCGGGGACCACTCCCCTCGACCGGCCCGCGGCCGGCCTCGGCTACTTGGCCGCGTTCGCCGTGTCGATCAGCTTCTGCGGGGTCACCGCGCCGACGTAGACCGTGCCGTCGTCCGTCATCAGCGCGTTGACGATCTTCGTCTTGAAGACCGTGCCCGAACCGAACTTCCCGCTGACCTTGTCGCCGAGCGCGTCCAGGAAGCCCTGGAACTCCTTCGGCGCCTCCTCCGCCTTCGGGGCCGCCGCGCCGGTGTCGAAGCGGGCGATCGTCGTCCAGCCCTCGCCGATCACCTCCGGGCCGCTCCCGCCGGCGTCGCCGAGGCCCCCGAGGCCGAGGTCGCCGAAGTGCTTCTCCAGCTCCTCCTCGACGTCCTCCGGCGCCTTCCCGGCCCCGCCGGCCCGGTCGAGCTCGCCGCCCTCGGTGACCTTCGCGCCCTTCGGGACGGTGAAGTCGAACTCCGAGGCCGCCGGCTTCCCGAAGTCGACCTTGGTGAAGCCCGCGTCGACGACCGGCTTGCCGCCGCTCACGGAGTCGAGCGTGAACTTCAGCGGGGTGCCGGTGGCCGCGTCGACCGCGATCGTCACCGAGTCCACCGTCGAGCCCTGCTGCTTCGGCTCGATCACCAGGCGGTACGCGTCCCGGCCGGCCACCTTCGCGGTGCCGCCGACCGTGATCGAGGTGGTGTCCCCGGCGGCCTCCAGGACCTCGTCGGCGAGCTCCTTGGGACCGGCCGGCAGCTCCTTCTCGGGGGACGGGCCGCCCTCGTCGACGCCCTTCTCGTGGAAGACCTCGTTCGAGCGGGAGTCGTAGGCCCACACCTCGTCGCCGTTGTGGACGAGGCTGTACTGCTCCTTGCCGTCGAGCAGCGTCAGCTTCTGCCGCTCGGGGCCGTCGGCGGCGATCCGCAGGGTGTGGGTGCCGGAGACCAGCTTGGTGAGCTGCGCGGACGGGTCGGCGGAGCCGCCGCCCTCGCCGGAGCCGCCCGCGATCCCCGACAGCAGTCCGTCGAAGGCCGGCAGCCCCAGGTCGGTGGAGACCTTGAAGGTGCCGGACAGGGTCTGGGTGTCCGAGGCGGCGATCTTCTCGATGAGCTGCTGGGCCGTGATCTCCGGCAGGTCCGGGTCGCCGGACGCGGCGAGTGCCGGGACGAGGCCGATGGTCGCGGCGGCGATGCCGGCCACCGCGACCGGGACGAGGTAACGGCTCGTCTTTCGCTGTGCTGCCATGGTCTGTGATCCCTCCGTGCCCTGGCGTGGACCGCCTGGCTTCCTGGCTCCCTGGTCGATGTACCCATCTCACCAAGCCGGGGACCGGAAAGCGTCAGCCCCCGGGATCAAACCGACGTACGCCTGCGGGATGACCCGGCCCTAGGGGGCCTTCCCCCCGGACGGTCAGCCCGCGCGGTGGACCACCGCGTCGCACAGCTCCTGGAGGGCCGACTTGGCGTAGCCGTCGGGCAGCGGCGTCAGCATGGCCCTGGCCTCCTCCGCGTAGCGCACGGTGTCGCGGCGGGCCTGCTCCAGGGCGGGGTGGGCGCGGAGCAGGCGGAGCGCCTCGGCGTGCCGGGCGTCGTCGGTGAGGTCGCCGTCGACGAGGGCGACGAGCTCCAGGTCCTCCGGGCGCCCGTGGGCGGCCGCGGCGGCCCGCAGGCGGAGGACCGGGAGGGTGGGGACGCCCTCGCGGAGGTCGGTGCCGGGGGTCTTGCCGGACTCGTGGCCCTCGGAGGCGATGTCGAGGACGTCGTCGGCGAGCTGGAAGGCGACGCCGAGCCGCTCGCCGTACTGGGTGAGGATGTCGACGACGGACTCGTCGGCGCCGGACATCATGGCGCCGAAGCGGCAGGAGACGGCGACGAGGGAGCCGGTCTTGCCGCCGAGGACGTCGAGGTAGTGGTCGACGGGGTCGCGTCCGTCGACGGGCCCGGCGGTCTCCAGGATCTGGCCGGTGACCAGCCGCTCGAACGCCTCGGCCTGGATCCGAACGGCCTCGGGGCCGAGGTCCGCAAGGGTGTGCGAGGCGCGGGCGAAGAGGAAGTCACCCGTCAGGACGGCGAGCGAGTTGCCCCAGCGGCTGTTGGCGCTGGGCACGCCCCGCCGCACGGCCGCCTCGTCCATGACGTCGTCGTGGTAGAGCGTGGCCAGGTGGGTGAGCTCCACGACGACGGCCGCGGGCACCACGCCGGGCGCGTAGGGGTCGCCGAACTGGGCGGCGAGCATCACGAGCAGCGGGCGGAACCGCTTGCCGCCGGCGAGCACCAGGTGCTGCGCGGCCTCGGTGATGAAGGGGACGTCGCTCTTGGTGGCGTCGAGGAGCCCGGCCTCGACGGCCGCCAACCCGGCCTGGACATCGGCCTCAAGAGCCTGGTCCCGCACGCTGAGGCCGAACGGCCCGACGACGGTCACGAGGGGGTCTCCTGTCTGCTGACGCCTACTGACGATCACATGGTGACGATCACATGGTTCGGGTGGTGATCACACGGTGGCCGTGGTCACACGGATGGTCGATGTGTCGCCGGGATTCACTCAAGCCAGCGTATCCGGTCACGTTTCGATCACCGTGGGCGCCTTCCCGTCACCCCCGGTATGTTCGTGATCAGCTGATACGACATGGAGTGCACCAATTGTCCCGAACAGCGATCGACAAGGACGACGGGGGCGACGGCGAGCAGCCGCCCCCCGAGGACGACCACGCCTTCCTGGGCCATCCGCGCGGCCTCCTCGCCCTCTCGGGCCTGGAGGTCTGGGAGCGGTTCTCCTTCCTCGGCATGCAGGCGATCCTCGTCCTGTACTTCGCCGCGAGCGTCCCGGACGGCGGCCTCGGCATGGCGGCCGGCACCGCCGCCTCCGTCTCCGCCGCCTACGGCACCCTCGTCTACCTGGTCTCGGTGGCCGGCGGCTGGCTCGCCGACCGGATCCTCGGCTCCTACCGGGCGGTCCTGTGGGGCGGCGTCCTCATCGCCTGCGGCCACTACTCCATGGCCGTGCCCACCGCCGCCATGACCTGGGTCGGCCTCGGCCTGATCAGCGCCGGCACCGGCCTGCTCAAGCCGAACGTGGCCACCATGGTCGGCAAGCTCTACCGCACCGACGACGACCGCCGCGACGCCGGCTTCGCCCTCTACTACATGGCGATCAACATCGGCGCCTTCGCCGGACCGCTGATCACCGGCTGGCTCGCCGACCACAAGGGCTACCACTGGGGCTTCTCGGCCGCCGCCATCGGCATGACCTTCGGCCTGATCCAGTACGTGGCGGGCCGCCGCCACCTCGCGGGCAAGCGGCACTCCGCCGAGTTCCCCCTCGCGCCGGACGCCCTGCGCCGCGCGGTCCGCTCCATGGCCGCGGGCGCGGTCGTGGTCGCCGCGGCGGCCGTCGGGCTCGCGGCGGCCGGCTGGCTCACCATGGGCCGGTTCGTCGACCTGCTCACCCTGATCTCGGTGGTCGCGCCCGTCGTCTACTTCTGGGTGATGTTCACCAGCCCCCGGGTCACCCCCGAGGAGCGCGGCCGCCTCAAGCCCTACGTCGTGCTCTTCCTGGCCTCGGTCGCCTTCAACTTCATCCTCTTCCAGGCGTACTCGACGATGATGCTGCTGGCCTCCACCAACGCCCGCACCACCCTCCTCGGCTTCGACTTCCCCGCCGGCTGGTACGCCTCCGCCCTCGGCGCCTTCGAGGTCCTCCTGGCCCCCGTCGTGGCCGCCGTCTGGGCCCGGATGGGCCCCCGCCAGCCGCACGCCTCCCACAAGATCGCGCTCGGCGTGATCCTCGGCGGCCTCTCCTTCCTCCTCATGGTCCTGCCGACCTCGGGCCACGCCGACGACACGTACCGGATGGCCGCCTGGTGGATCGTGGGCTCCTACTTCCTCCTCGGCCTCGGCGACGTGCTCCTGGAGACCTCCGGGATGTCCGCGACCAGCAAGCTCGCCCCGAAGGCCTTCTCCAGCCAGACCATGTCGCTCTGGTTCCTCTCCCTCGCCCTCGCCAACGGCATCCAGGCGCAGACCGTGAAGCTCTACGACGACGTCTCCAAGCCCGCCTACTTCGGCGTCAACGGCGCCATCGCCGTCGCCGTCGGCCTCGCCGTGATGGCCCTGGCGCCCTGGCTGCGCCGCACCATGCACCCCGTCCGATAGGGAACCGAGATGAAGATCCGCACCGACTTCCCGTACGAGTCCCGCCACGAGGACGTCCGGATCCCGCTGCCGGACGGAACCAGGCTCTACGCGCGCGTGTGGCGGCCGCTCACCGACGAGCCCGTCCCCGCCCTCCTGGAGTACCTCCCCTACCGGCTCACCGACTGGACCGCCCCCCGCGACTGGCAGCGCCACCCCTGGTACGCGGGCCACGGCTACGCCTCCGTCCGGGTCGACGTCCGCGGCCACGGCAACAGCGAGGGCCTGCCCGGCGACGAGTACGACGCCGTCGAGCTCGCCGACGGCGTCGCCGTCGTGAACTGGCTCGCCGAGCAGGAGTGGTGCACCGGCAGGGTCGGCATGTTCGGCATCTCCTGGGGCGGCTTCAACAGCCTCCAGATCGCCGCCCTCGCCCCCGAGCCCCTCAAGGCGATCGTCACCGTCTGCTCCACCGACGACCGCTACGACAACGACGTCCACTACATGGGCGGCTCCGTCCTCGGCGTCGACATGCACGCCTGGGCCGCCACCATGCTCGCCTTCGTCAGCCGGCCGCCGGACCCGCGGTACGCGGGCGAGGAGTGGCGGGAGCTGTGGCTGCGCCGCCTGGGGGCCGTCGAGCCCTTCGTCCACACCTGGCTCTCCCACCAGACCCGGGACGCCTACTGGAAGCACGGCAGCGTCTGCGAGGACTACTCCGCCGTCAAGGCCGCCGTCCTCGCCGTCGGCGGCTGGCACGACCCCTACCGCGACACCGTCCTCCGCCTGGTCGAACACCTCCCCCAGGACCGGGTCCGCGGCATCATCGGCCCCTGGTCCCACCAGTACCCCGACCGCGGCCTCCCGCCCGGCCCCGCCATCGGCTTCCTCCAGGAGACCCTCCGCTGGTGGGACCACCACCTCAAGGGCGCCGAGAACGACGTGATGGCCGAACCGCTGCTCCGCTCCTGGATCAGCGAGTCCCACCCGCCCGCCACCGTCTACGCGGAGCTGCCCGGCCGCTGGGTCGCCGACCCGTCCTGGCCGTCCCCGCACGTCACTCCCGTCACGTACGGCTTCGGGGGCGACCACGTCGTCGTCGACTCGCCCCAGCAGACCGGCATCGACGCCGGCCGCTTCTTCCCCTTCGGCAACGACGCCGACCTCCCGCCCGACCAGCGCGACGAGGACGCCCACTCGGCCTGCTTCGACTTCCCCGTGCCGGCGGAGTCCGAGGGCGGCACCCCGATCGAGATCCTCGGCCGCCCCTCCGTCGCCCTCCACCTCATGACCCCCGCGCCCACCGGCCAGATCGTCGCCCGGCTCTGCGACATCGCCCCGGACGGCTCCTCCACCCTCGTCACCCGCGGCGCGCTCAACCTCTCCGCCCGCTACGGCCGCGACCGGGCCGTGGAGGCGCAGGCCGGCGAGTGGGAGACCTACCGCTTCGAGCTGAACGGCATCGGGCACACCTTCCCGCCCGGCCACCGCGTCCGGCTCGCGATCTCCTCCGCGTACTGGCCGTGGATCTGGCCGCAGCCCGACGCCGCCGGCTTCACCCTCGACCCGGCCGGCTCCTCCCTCACCCTCCCGGTGCGCGCCCCCACCCGGGACGCCGTCTCCTTCGAGGAGCCCGAGCAGTCACCGCCGCTCGGCGTGTCGTCCCCCGGCACCCTGGAGGAGACCCGCCCCGAACGCCTCGTCCTGCGCGACGTCGCCCAGCGCGAATGGACCCTCCAGGTCGACCCCCGGTACGGCGGCACCCGCGTCTACCCCGACGGCCTGGAGTTCACCGAGGACGCCGTCGAGACGTACACCATCGCCGAGGACGACCCCCTCTCCGCCCGCACCCGCTCGGAGTGGCACATCCGGCTGCGCCGGCCCGAACTCGCCTGGGACGTCACCGTCGACACCCGCTCGGAGATCACCTGCGACGCGGACTCCTTCCACACCTCCGACGAGGTGGTCTGCAAGGAGGGCGGCGAGGTCGTCTTCCACCGCACCTGGGAAAAGCGGATCCCCCGCACGGCGGGCTGAGCCCGGAGCCGTGCGGGGGACCGCGGCGGTCCTCCGGACGTCTAGACGTCCGCCCTGCGGCGGCGGGCGACGAACACCGCGCCCGCACCGAGCACGACCGCGGCACCGGCCGCGCCCACCAGCTGCGGCGTCCGGTCGCCGGCACCGGTCTCGGCGAGCTCGCGGCCGGTGCCGCCCTGCTGCGTGCTGCCCGGACCCGCGGGGGACGGCCCGGAGGTGCGGGTGGGCGCGACGGTGCCGAACGTGACCTTGGCGTACTGCTTGCTGACGCCGCAGGACCCGTCCTCGTTCGCGTACTCGGCGGTGGTGAAGGCGACGCCGTCGCCCACCGGGGCCTTCGCGTCCACCGTCACGCGCAGCGTGACGGTGGCCCTGCCGCCCTCGGCGAGGGCGCCCAGCTCGATGGGGACGTCCTGGGAGCGCAGGTCGTTCCACCGCGTGCCGGTGGCGGACTTCCACTGGAGGGAGAAGTACCGGTCGAGGTTCGGGTGCTCGTCGTCGACGTCGTCCCCCGGCGCGGGCACCTCGACGGCGGCGACGAAGGAGCGCACCGAGTCGAGGGCGCGGTCCGAGGCGTTCCGCACGGTGAGCGAGAAGTCGGCGCTGGAACCGATGGTGATGGTCTTGGGCCCGGTGAGGGTCGAGAGGACGGACTTGTCCTCGACGCACGCCTCCGGATCGGGCTTCTCCTCCGGCTCCGGCTTCTCCCCGGGCTTCGGCGTCTGCCCGGGCTTCGGCGTCTCCTCGGGCTTGGGCGTCTCCTCGGGCTTGGGCTCCAGGAAGTCCGCCAGCGCCTGCTTCGCCGCGGCGAGCGCCGCCTCGGCGGGCTTCAGCCTGAGGTCGATGGGGTTGAGCTCCCGGATGATCCCGATCAGCACGTCCGTCACCGGGTCGCTGGCCACCCGCAGGGCGGCGCGGGCGGCCTCCAGCCCCGCGTAGGCCTCGTCCCGGGTCTTCTGCGCGTCGGCGACGGCCTTCTCGGCCGCCTCCTTCGCCTCCGGAGCGGCGGTCGCGAGCGCCCGCTTCGCCTCGGTCAGCGCCGTGTCGGCGGTCGTGTAGACGGCGCGCGCCTTGTCGTGGACCTCCTCGGCCGCGGTCTGCGTCGCGAGCAGGTCGGCGTCGACGAACTCGGAGGGGTCCTCGCGGAACCGCTCGATCTTCGCCACGACGAGCTTCCGCTCGGCCTTGAGGGCGTCGACCGCGGCCTGCGCGTCGGCGACGGCCTTCTCCAGGCCCTCGCGGGTCGGGGCGTCCGCCGGGGCGGTCGCGCCCGACAGCGGCGTCGAGGCGCTCGGCTTCGGGGTCTCCGCGAAGGCGGGCCCGGCCGTGAGGAGCACGACGGGGGTGGTCACGGCGGCGGCGACGGCGGTCGCCAGAATGCGGCGGATCTTCACGTGCGGACCTTTTCCTGGTCAGGGAAGGAGAGGGGGGCGCGCGCCCGCGGACGTCCTCACGCGGGGGCGACACCACCACGATCGTATGACCCGCAAGGATCCGGCGGCAGAAGCCGTTTCCCCAGCTCGGAGGCGGTACGGGCGCCTCCGGCGGAACAAACCGTCCGCACCTGGACAGTTGCTCTCCTCCCGGCGGGTTTCTCTGTGATCCATGTCATCCGCGCCCGGCGGCCCGACCCGTAACGTGTCCCTCACCCATCATCGAAAGCGAGGCACGCACCGATGTCCGAGCACAGCCCGCTCGACCTGGCCGAGGGCGACCCCTTCGGCCCGCACAACCTCCCGTACGGCGTCTTCACCACCGCCGACGAGCCGGGCCGCCGCCGGCTCGGCGTCCGGATCGGGGCCCACGTGCTGGACGCGGGGGCCGCGGCACACGCGCTCGGCTCCCCGTACGCCTCCCTGCTGGCGCAGCCGAGCCTCGACCCGCTGCTCGCCGCCGGCCGGACCGCCTGGCGGGACGTCCGCCGCGCGCTGACGGCCTGGGTGACGGTCCCGGCGCACCGCCCGGAGATCGAGCCGCTGCTGCACCCGCTGGACGCGGTGACGCTGCACCTGCCGTACACGGTCGCGGACTACGTGGACTTCTACGCGAGCGAGCACCACGCCACCAACGTGGGCCGCATGTTCCGCCCGGACGGCGAGCCGCTGACGCCCAACTGGAAGCACCTGCCGATCGGTTACCACGGGCGCGCGGGCACCGTCGTCGTCTCGGGCACCGACGTCGTGCGCCCCTCGGGCCAGCGGAAGGCGCCCGCCGACGCGGCGCCGGTCTTCGGCCCGTCGGTGAAGCTGGACATCGAGGCGGAGGTCGGCTTCCTCGTCGGCACCCCGTCGGAGCTCGGCCGTCCGGTGCCGCTCGGCTCCTTCCGGGACCACGTGTTCGGCCTGACGCTGCTGAACGACTGGTCGGCGCGGGACGTGCAGGCGTGGGAGTACGTGCCGCTCGGCCCCTTCCTCGGCAAGTCCTTCCAGACCTCGGTGTCGGCGTGGGTGACGCCCCTGGAGGCCCTGGACGCGGCCCGCACCGCCCCGCCGGCCCGGGACTTCCCCCTCCTGCCCTACCTGGACGACGCGGCGGAGGAGGAGCCCGGCGGCTTCGACGTGCGGATCACGGTGGAGATCAACGGCGAGGCCGTGGCGGAGCCGCCGTTCTCCACCATGTACTGGACGGCCGCGCAGCAGCTCGCCCACATGACGGTGAACGGCGCCTCGCTGCGCACCGGCGACCTCTACGGCTCCGGCACGGTCTCCGGCCCCGAGGTGGGCCAGCGCGGCTCGCTCCTCGAACTGACCTGGAACGGCCGCGACGCCATCGAGCTGGAGGGCGGCAAGCGGACGTTCCTGGAGGACGGCGACGAGGTCGTGCTGACCGCGTGGGCACCCGGCCCGGACGGCACCCGGGTGGGGCTGGGCGAGGTCCGGGGCCGGATCGCCCCCGCCGTCTAGCCCACCCGCCAGAGGGCGGGGACGTTCGGCGGCTCCCAGCCGCCCATGGCGGTGTGGGCCTGGAGACAGACGTAGCCCACACCGCCGTAGGTGACCCTGTCCCCCGCCGCGTACGCCCGTCCGGCGGTCCAGGTGCCGCCGGGCGGGGCGGTCGTGGTGGTGGCCGTCGGCGTCGGCCCCGGGTTCTGCGGCACGTCGATGACGAAGTCGAAGGCCGCCTCGCGGCCCCCGGAACCGTCGCGGACGGTCATCAGCAGCCGCGGGTCGAAGATCGTGTCGGTGTTGTTCCGGGGCTCGTTCGGGAAGTACAGCTGGGTCGTGAGGATCGGCCGGCCCGGTGCCTGGACCTTGACGTGGATGTGGCGGGTGCGGCCCGGGTAGAGGCCGGGGACTATCGTCGTGAGCTTGAACGAGCCGTCGGCGCCGGTGAACTGGTGGCCTCGGAACTTGAAGCCGGTGTTGTCGTAGGCGCCGTTGTTGTCGGCCTGCCAGAAGTCCAGCAGGACCCCCGAGACGGGCCGGCAGGCCCGCCCGAAGACGTACCCGCCGACCGTCAGCCGGGTGCCGGTGCCGTCCGGCATGCTGCTGCGCAGCGGGGAGTTGGGCTTGAAGTAGGGGCCCTCCATCTGCGGCAGGGTCAGGTCGTCGCCGTCGTCGCACTCCGGCGTGAGGTCGAGCGGCGCCTCGCCGCCGCTCAGCGTCCGGGCGAGCGCGGGAACGCCCATGAGTACGGCGGGGGCGGCCATGCCGGCCGCGAGCGCGGCCCGCAGCACCGCCTTGCGGCTGACGTGCCCGGTGCTGGTGTTGCTCTCGCTGTCCATGTGCCTGGCTCCTCAGGTGGGGGCTGGGATCGGCACGAACCTACGAGCCCCCGGCACCGCCTTCGAGGGACGGAACGGGGTGGTCGTGGTGTTTTCTGAAGCCGCCCGGACTCCGCCCGACCTCCCGCCGGAAGAAGCGGCAGAAGTAGGCGGGATCCTCGAAGCCCACCCGTGCGGCGACCTGCCGCACCGACAGCGAGGTGGCCACCAGCAGCCGCTGCGCCTCGCGCACCCGGGCCTCCCGCAGCAGGGCGGCCGGCGTCCGCCCGGTGGCCTGGCGCACGACCTCGGTGAGGTGTCCCGGGGTGACGCCCAGCCGCTCGGCGCACTCCCGCACCGGGACCCCGGCGACGCCGGCGGCGGGGGCGAGCCGCAGGAACTCCTCGGCGAGCCCCCGCGGCGGCGCCACGACCCGCCCGCCCGGCACCCGGACGGCCCGCACGAGCAGCACGTGCAGCAGGGACCGCAGCACCCCGGCGAAGCCGTCGTCCCCGCTCCGGTACTCCTCGGCGAGCTCCTCCATCAGCCGCGAGGTCCGCGCGTGGGCGGCCTCGTCGAGGTCCGCCCAGGGCCGCTCGCCGAGCCGCCGCAGCAGATCGAGGTCGTCGGCCCCGTCGACGAGGAACTCGGGGGTGAACAGCACGAGCGAGCCCTCCAGGCCCCGCACGCCCTCCCAGTGGTGCACCTGCCCCGGCAGGATCACCCCCAGCTGCGGCGGCCGCACGGCGTACCGCCCGGTGTCGATCACGTGCACGCCGCTGCCCTCGACGACGTGGACGATCTCGTAGAAGGTGTGCCGGTGCGGGTAGTCGGCCCGCGACATGGGCCCCATGGCGTCGAAGCCGCCCGCGGCGAAGGGCACCTGCTCGGGCAGGCGCAGCTCCAGCCGGTGCACCGGCGGCTCCCCGTCCCGGGGCGCGGCGCAGGGCGTCCCCGGTAAGACCGTCGTCCCTCGCACGGCTTCCCCTCCCGACAGGTACAGACCATTAGGGCTCTCCACGATCCCACGCGGACCCCGCCCTGTCAGGGCCCGCGCCCGCCCGGAGGCGGACGCGCGGAAGGGCCCGGCTCGCCCCCGAGCCGGGCCCTTCCGCCTGACGCGCCTACCGTACGAAGACGCCGGCCTGTCCCGCCAGGTCCAGGAAGTACTGCGGCGCGAAACCGAGGAGCAGGGTGACGACCACGCCCGTCGTGATGGTGAGCGTCGTCAGCACCGAGGGCACGGCGACCGTGGGGCCGTCCGCCTTCGGCTCGCTGAAGAACATGAGCACGATCACCCGGATGTAGAAGAACGCGGCGATCGCCGAGGCGAGCACGCCGACCACGACCAGCGCGCCCGCGCCGCCCTCCGCCGCCGCCTTGAACACCGCGAACTTGCCGGAGAAGCCGGAGGTCAGCGGGATGCCGGCGAAGGCGAGCAGGAAGACCGCGAAGACGGCCGCGACGAGCGGCGAACGGCGCCCGAGGCCGGCCCACTTGGAGAGGTGGGTGGCCTCGCCGCCCGCGTCCCGCACCAGCGTGACGACGGCGAAGGCGCCGATCGTGACGAAGGAGTAGGCGCCCAGGTAGAAGAGGACCGACGAGATGCCGCTCGGCGTGGCGGCGATGACGCCCGCGAGCAGGAAGCCCGCGTGCGCGATCGACGAGTAGGCCAGGAGGCGCTTGATGTCGGTCTGGGTGATGGCGACGACCGCGCCGCCCAGCATCGTCACGATGGCGACGCCCCACATGACCGGCCGCCAGTCCCAGGTGAGGCCGGGGAGGACGACGTACAGCAGGCGGAGCAGGGCGCCGAAGGCGGCGACCTTGGTGGCGGCGGCCATGAAGCCGGTCACCGGGGTCGGGGCGCCCTGGTAGACGTCCGGGGTCCACATGTGGAACGGGACGGCGCCGACCTTGAAGAGCAGGCCCATGAGGAGCAGGGCGAAGCCGATCAGGAGGAGGGCGTCGTTGCCCATGGTGTCGGCGAGCGCGGGGTTCACCGAGGAGACGGAGCCGTCGACGACGCCGGCGATCGTGGCGTAGGAGACGGAGCCCGCGTAGCCGTAGAGCAGGGCGATCCCGAAGAGCAGGAAGGCCGAGGAGAAGGCGCCGAGGAGGAAGTACTTGAGCGCCGCCTCCTGCGACAGCAGCCGCTTGCGGCGGGCCAGGGCGCAGAGCAGGTACAGCGGGAGGGAGAAGACCTCCAGGGCGATGAAGAGGGTCAGGAGGTCGTTGGCCGCCGGGAAGACCAGCATGCCGGCGACCGCGAAGAGCGCCAGCGGGAAGACCTCGGTGGTGGTGAAGCCCGCCTTGACGGCGGCCTTCTCGTGGTCGCCGCCGGGCACGGCGGCGGCCTCGGCGGCGAAGGAGTCGACCTGGTGGCCGTGGTCGGCCGGGTCGAGCCTGCGCTCGGCGAAGGTGAACACGGCGACGATCGAGGCGAGCAGGATCGTGCCCTGGAGGAACAGGGCGGGTCCGTCGACGGCGATGGCGCCCATGGCCGCGATGCGGGCCTTGGTGGTGCCGTAGCCGCCGGCCGCGAGGCCGACGACGGCGGCGAACGAGGCCGCGAGGGCGGCCACGGAGAGGAAGAGCTGGCTGAAGTAGCGGCCCTTGCGGGGCACGAAGGCCTCGACGAGGACGCTGAGGACCGCCGCGCCGACCACGATCAGGACCGGGGCGAGCTGGGTGTACTCGATCTTCGGCGCCGGGATCTTGTTCAGCGGCTCGGCGGCCGTCGTCCACAGGCTGTGGACAGCGAGGGCGTTCACTTGGCCGCCTCCACGTTCTGGACGGGAACTTCGGGCTGGGGGTCGGTCCGCTGCACGTCCGACATCGTGTGCCGGACCGCCGGGTCGACCACGTCCGTCAGCGGCTTCGGGAAGACGCCGAGGAAGAGCAGGACGGCGATGAGGGGGGCGACCACCGCCAGCTCGCGCGGCCGCAGGTCCGGCATCGACCGCACCTCCTCCTTCACCGGCCCGGTCATCGTCCGCTGGTAGAGGACGAGGACGTAGAGCGCGGCGAGGACGATGCCGGTGGTGGCGACGATCCCGGCCACCGGGTAGCGGGCGAAGGTGCCCACCAGGACCAGGAACTCACTGACGAACGGCGCCAGTCCGGGCAGCGACAGCGTCGCCAGACCGCCGATGAGGAAGGTGCCGGCGAGGACCGGGGCGACCTTCTGCACACCGCCGTAGTCGGCGATGAGCCGCGAGCCGCGCCGGGTGATGAGGAAGCCGGCGACCAGCATCAGGGCGGCCGTGGAGATGCCGTGGTTGACCATGTAGAGCGTGGCGCCCGACTGGCCCTGGGTGGTCATCGCGAAGATGCCCATGATGATGAAGCCGAAGTGGGAGATCGACGCGTAGGCGACCAGGCGCTTGATGTCCCGCTGGCCGACCGCGACCAGCGCCCCGTACACGATGCTGATGAGCGCGAGGACGATGATCGCGGGGGTGGCCCACTTGCTCGCCTCGGGGAAGAGGCCGAGGCAGAAGCGGAGCATCGCGAAGGTGCCGACCTTGTCGACCACCGCGGTGATGAGGACGGCGACCGGGGCGGTCGCCTCCCCCATCGCGTTCGGCAGCCAGGTGTGCAGCGGCCACAGCGGCGCCTTCACCGCGAAGGCGAAGAAGAAGCCGAGGAAGAGCCACCGCTCGGTGCTGGTCGCCATCTCCAGCGAGCCGTTGGCCCGCGCCTCGGCGATCTCGGTGAGCGAGAAGTTCCCCGCGACCGTGTAGAGGCCGATGACGGCGGCCAGCATGATGAGGCCGCCGACCAGGTTGTAGAGCAGGAACTTGACCGCCGCGTAGGAGCGCTGCGCCGCCGCGTTCTCGTCGGAGCCGCTGTGCGCGCGGTCGCCGAAGCCGCCGATGAGGAAGTACATCGGGATGAGCATGGCTTCGAAGAGGATGTAGAAGAGGAAGACGTCGGTGGCCTCGAAGGAGAGGATCACCATCGCCTCGACCATGAGGATCAGGGCGAAGAAGCCCTGCGTCGGCCGCCACCTCTTCGAGGAGGTCTCCAGCGGGTCGGCGTCGTGCCAGCCCGCCAGGACGATGAAGGGGATCAGCAGCGCGGTCAGCGCGATCAGCGCCACCCCGATGCCGTCGACGCCCAGCTCGTACCGGACGCCGAAGTCCCGGATCCAGGAGTGGGACTCGACCAGCTGGTAGCGGTCGCCGCCCGGCTCGAAGCGGGCGAAGACGATCCCGGCGAGCACCAGGGTGACCAGCGAGACGATCAGCGCCAGCCACTTGGCGGCGGTGCGGCGGGCGGCGGGCACGGCGGCGGTGAGGATCGCACCGACCGCCGGCACCGCTGCCGTCGCCGTAAGGAGCGGGAAGGACATCGGGTTACACCGCCCTCATCAGCAGGGTCGCGGCGATGAGGACCGCCGTACCGCCGAACATGGAGACCGCGTACGAGCGGACGTAGCCGTTCTGGAGCTTGCGCAGGCGGCCGGAGAGACCGCCGACGCCGGCCGCCGTGCCGTTGACCACGCCGTCCACCAGGGAGTGGTCGACGTAGACCAGCGAGCGGGTCAGGTGGGTGCCGCCGGTGACGAAGACGGCGTGGTTGAAGTCGTCCTGGAGCAGGTCGCGGCGGGCGGCCCGGGTGAGCAGCGAGCCGCGCGGGGCGACCACCGGCACGGGCCGGCGGCCGTACTGGAGGTAGGCGATGCCGACGCCGATCACCATGACGGCGACGGTGGCCGAGGTGATGGCCCCGGCGCTGATCGGCGGGTGGCCGTGCTCGAAGGCGGTGACGGGCTCCAGCCAGGTCACGAACCGGTCGCCGATGCCGAAGACGCCGCCCGCGAAGACCGACCCGAAGGCCAGCAGGACCATCGGGATCGTCATGGACTTCGGGGACTCGTGCGGGTGCGGCTCGCGGCCCTCCGCGTCCGGCTGCCAGCGCTTCTCGCCGAAGAAGGTCATCAGCATCACGCGGGTCATGTAGTACGCGGTGATGGCGGCGCCCAGCAGGGTGACCGCGCCGAGGATCCAGCCCTCGGTGCCGCCCTTGGCGAAGGCCGCCTCGATGATCTTGTCCTTGGAGAAGAAGCCGGACAGGCCCGGGAAGCCGATGATGGCGAGGTAGCCGAGGCCGAAGGTGACGAAGGTGACCGGCATGTACTTCCGCAGGCCGCCGTACTTCCTCATGTCGACCTCGTCGTTCATGCCGTGCATGACCGAGCCGGCGCCGAGGAAGAGCCCGGCCTTGAAGAAGCCGTGCGTCACCAGGTGCATGATCGCGAAGGCGTAGCCGATGGGGCCGAGGCCGGCCGCCAGGATCATGTAGCCGATCTGCGACATCGTCGACCCGGCGAGGGCCTTCTTGATGTCGTCCTTCGCGCAACCGACGATCGCACCGAAGAGCAGCGTGACCGCGCCGACGACGGTGACGACGAGCTGCGCGTCCGGCGCCGCGTTGAAGATGTCGGCGGAGCGGACGATCAGGTAGACGCCGGCGGTGACCATGGTCGCCGCGTGGATGAGGGCCGAGACCGGGGTCGGGCCCTCCATCGCGTCCCCGAGCCAGGACTGCAGCGGCACCTGGGCCGACTTGCCGCAGGCCGCCAGGAGCAGCATCAGGCCGATCGCCGTCAGCTTGCCCTCGGACGTCTCGCCGGCCGACTCCAGGACGGGGCCGAAGGCGAAGGTGCCGAAGGTGGTGAACATCAGCATGATCGCGATCGACAGGCCGATGTCGCCGACCCGGTTGACCAGGAAGGCCTTCTTCGCGGCGGTGGCCGCGCTCGGCTTGTGCTGCCAGAAGCCGATCAGGAGGTACGAGGCGAGGCCGACGCCCTCCCAGCCGAAGTACAGCAGCAGGTAGTTGTCCGCGAGGACCAGCAGCAGCATCGCCGCGACGAAGAGGTTCAGGTAGCCGAAGAAGCGGCGGCGCCGCTCGTCGTGCTCCATGTACCCGATCGAGTAGACGTGGATGAGCGTGCCCACGCCGGTGATCAGCAGGACGAAGGTCATCGACAGCTGGTCGAGCTGGAAGGCGATGTCCGCCTGGAAGCCCCCGACGGGGATCCAGGAGAAGAGGTGCTGGTACATCGCCCGGTCGTCGGCGCTCCTGCCGAGCATGTCGGCGAAGAGCACCAGGCCGATGACGAAGGACGAGGCCGCCAGGAGCGTGCCGAGCCAGTGCCCGATCTTGTCGAGCCGGCGGCCGCCGCACAGCAGGACGGCCGCTCCGAGCAGGGGCGCCGCGATGAGCAGCGCAATCAGGTTGTCCACGGTTCAGCCCCTCACAGCTTCATCAGGCCGGCGTCGTCGACCGAGGCCGAGTGGCGTGATCGGAAGACGGAGACGATGATCGCGAGCCCGACGACGACCTCCGCGGCGGCCACCACCATCGTGAAGAAGGCGACGATCTGGCCGTCCAGGTTGCCGTGCATCCGGGAGAAGGTGACGAACGCGAGGTTGCAGGCGTTGAGCATCAGCTCCACGCACATGAAGACCACGATCGCGTTCCGCCGGATGAGCACGCCGACCGCACCGATGGTGAACAACAGGGCGGCGAGATAAAGGTAGTTGACGGGGTTCACCGCGAGGCCTCCTCTCCGTCACGGGCCTCGTCCCGGTCGCGGCCGAGCCGCTCCGACGAGCGCTGCTCCAGGGCCTTGAGATCGGCGAGCGCCTCCCCCGACACGTCCCGCACCTGGCCCCGCTGGCGCAGCGTCGAGATGACGGTGAGCTCGGACGGGGTGCCGTCGGGCAGCAGGCCGGGGACGTCCACCGCGTTGTGCCGGGCGTAGACGCCGGGGGCGGGGAGCGGCGGCAGGTGCTTGCCCTCGCGGACGCGCTGCTCGGCCAGCTCGCGCTGGGTCCGGGCCCGCTCGGTGCGCTCCCGGTGGGTGAGGAGCATCGCGCCGACGGACGCGGTGATCAGCAGGGCGCCGGTGATCTCGAAGGCGAAGACGTACTTGGTGAAGATGAGGGCCGCCAGGCCCTCCACGTTCCCGCCGTGGGCCGCGTTCGCCGCGCCGAGGCCGGCGAACTCGGTCAGCGCCGCGTTCCCGATCCCGGCGAAGAGCAGGACGCCGAAGCCGAGGCCGCAGGCGGCGGCCCACCAGCGCTGGCCCTTGATGGTCTCCTTCAGCGAGTCCGCGGCCGTGACGCCGACCAGCATGACGACGAAGAGGAAGAGCATCATGATCGCGCCGGTGTAGACGACGATCTGCACGATGCCGAGGAAGTACGCGCCGTTGGCCAGGTAGAAGACCGCGAGGACGATCATCGTGCCGGCCAGGCAGAGGGCCGAGTGCACGGCCTTCTTCATGAGGATGGTGCACAGCGCGCCGATGACGGCGACGGTGCCGAGCACCCAGAACTGGAACGCCTCGCCGGTCGAGGTCGTGTAGGCGGCGAGCGCGCTCATCGGCCGGCCGCCTTCTCCGACGCGGGCTCGTCCTCGCCGAAGGTCGACGCGCCCTCCTGCGGAGCCTCCCCCTTGGACACGGCGGCCTGGGGGACCGTACCGGGCGCGGCCTCGACGACGAGGCCCCGGTAGTAGTCCTGCTCGGTCATGCCCGGGAAGATCGCGTGCGGGGTGTCGACCATGCGGTCGTCGAGGCCCGCGAGGAGCTGCTCCTTGGTGTAGATGAGGTTCTCGCGGGAGGAGTCGGCCAGCTCGAACTCGTTGGTCATCGTGAGCGCGCGGGTGGGGCACGCCTCGATGCACAGCCCGCACAGGATGCAGCGGGCGTAGTTGATCTGGTAGACGCGGCCGTACCGCTCGCCGGGCGAGTAGCGCTCCTCGTCCGTGTTGTCCGCGCCCTCCACGTAGATGGCGTCGGCGGGACAGGCCCAGGCGCACAGCTCGCAGCCGACGCACTTCTCCAGCCCGTCCGGGTGGCGGTTGAGCTGGTGCCGGCCGTGGAAGCGGGGTGCCGTGGTCTTCTGCTGCTCCGGGTACTGCTCGGTCAGCCGCTTCTTGAACATGGCCTTGAAGGTCACGCCGAAGCCGGCCACCGGATTCTGGAAGTCAGACACGGTCCGTCCCCCTTTCGTCACTCTCGGTAGCGGTATCGGGGCCACCACTGACCACGAGGTCCCGCTGGTGTCGGGGCCTGCGCCGGGGCACGGGCGGCAGGGACTCGCCGGGCTTGGGCGGTACGGGGAAACCGCCGGCCATCGGGTCGAAGGGCCGCTCGGCGGCGGGCCCGGCACCCGGGTCCTCCTTCTTCCGGTCGCGGTAGAAGTCGGCGAGGAAGGAGAGCAGCAGCACCACCAGGACCGCACCGGCCACGTACAGCACGATGTCGGTGAAGGCGATGTTCTCGTTGCGCAGCGCCCGGACGGTGGCGACCAGCATCAGCCAGACCACCGAGACCGGGATGAGCACCTTCCAGCCGAGCTTCATCAGCTGGTCGTAGCGGACCCGGGGCAGGGTGCCGCGCAGCCAGATGAAGAAGAAGAGCAGCAGCTGCACCTTGAGGACGAACCACAGCATCGGCCACCAGCCGTGGTTGGCGCCCTCCCAGAAGGTGGAGATCGGGTACGGGGCCCGCCAGCCGCCCAGGAAGAGCGTCACCGACACCGCGGAGACCGTCACCATGTTCACGTACTCGGCGAGCATGAACATCGCGAACTTGATCGACGAGTACTCGGTGTTGAAGCCGCCGACGAGGTCGCCCTCGGACTCCGGCATGTCGAAGGGGGCGCGGTTGGTCTCGCCGACCATCGTCACGATGTAGATGAGGAACGACACCGGCAGCAGGATCACGAACCAGCGGTCCTGCTGGGCCTCGACGATCGCCGAGGTCGACATCGACCCCGAGTAGAGGAAGACCGAGGCGAAGGCGGCGCCCATGGCGATCTCGTACGAGATCATCTGCGCGCAGGAGCGGAGGCCGCCGAGGAGCGGGTACGTGGAGCCGGACGACCAGCCGGCGAGCACGATGCCGTAGATGCCGACCGAGGCGACCGCGAGGATGTAGAGCATCGCGATCGGCAGGTCGGTCAGCTGCATCGTGGTGCGCTGGCCGAAGATCGACACCTCGTTGCCGGCCGGGCCGAAGGGGATCACCGCGATCGCCATGAAGGCGGGGACGGCGGCGACGATCGGGGCCAGGACGTAGACGACCTTGTCGGCCCGCTTGACGATCACGTCCTCCTTCAGCATCAGCTTGATGCCGTCCGCGAGGGACTGGAGGAGGCCCCAGGGGCCGTGCCGGTTGGGGCCGATGCGCAGCTGCATCCAGGCGACGACCTTGCGCTCCCACACGATGGAGAAGAGCACGGTCACCATCAGGAACGCGAAGCAGAAGACGGCCTTGACCAGGACGAGCCACCAGGGGTCCGTCCCGAACAGGGAGAGGTCTTCGGCTGCGAGGAGCGTGTTCACGCCTGCGCCTCCTTCGGGGTCGCCGGGCCGATGCGGACCAGGTCGCCGGGGCGGGCTCCGGTGCCGGCGAGGACGCCGTGGCCGGCCGAGTTCAGCGGCAGCCAGACGACCCGGTCGGGCATCTCGGTGACCTGGAGCGGGAAGGCCACCGCGCCGGCGGGACCGGTCACCTCCAGCAGGTCGCCGTCCTTGACGCCGGTGTCGGCGGCGGTGGCGGCGGAGAGCCGGGCGACCGCCGCGTGGCGGGTGCCGGCCAGGGCGGTGTCGCCCTCCTGGAGGCGGCCGAGGTCGAGCAGCAGCCGGTGGCCGGCGAGGACGGCCTCGTCGTCGCCGGGCCGGGGGGCCGGGACGGCGTGCGCGGTGGGCTCGGAGGCCCGCTCCTCGGTCCAGCGGCCGAGCCGGTCCAGCTCGCGCCGGGCCGCCTTGAGGTCGGGCAGGGCGAGGTGGACGTCGAGCGCGTCGGCCAGCATGTGCAGGACGCGGGCGTCGCTCGGGGCGAGCGGCCGGGTCATCTGCTCGGGCTTGAGCGCGGCCTCGAACATCCGCACCCTGCCCTCCCAGTTGAGGAAGGTGCCGGGCTTCTCGGCGACCGCGGCGACCGGCAGGACGACGTCGGCGCGCTCGGTGACCGCGCCGGGGCGCAGCTCCAGGGAGACGACGAAGGCCGCGTCGAGGGCCTCGCGCGCGCGGGCCGGGTCGGGCAGGTCGTCGACGCCGACGCCGCCGACGAGGAGTCCGGCGAGCTCGCCGGAGGCCGCGGCCTCCAGGATCTGGCCGGTGTCGCGCCCGTAGCCGTGCGGGAGTTCGCGGACGCCCCAGGCTGCGGCGACCTCCTCGCGCGCGCGGGGGTCGGTCGCGGGCCGGCCGCCGGGCAGCAGGCTCGGCAGCGCGCCGGCCTCGATCGCGCCGCGCTCGCCGGCCCGGCGCGGGATCCACACCAGCTTCGCGCCGGTGGCGGCGGAGGCGCGGAGCGCGGCGGTCAGCGCGCCGGGGACTCCGGCGAGCCGCTCGCCGACGGCGATGACGGCGCCCGCCTGGCGCAGGGCCTCGGAGGCCGCCCAGCCGGTGGAGTCCAGGCCGACCCGGGAGGTGAGGGCGTCGAGCCACTCGGTCTCGGTGCCGGGGGCGGCGGGCAGCAGGGTGCCGCCGGCCTTCTCCAGGCCGCGGGTGGCGTGGGTGGCGACCGCGTACGTCTTCTGCCCGTGCTTGCGCCAGGCCTTGCGGAGCCGCAGGAAGACGCCGGGGGCCTCCTCCTCGGACTCCAGGCCGACGAGCAGCACCGTCGGCGCGGCTTCGAGGGTCGTGTAGGTGACCCCCGAGCCGTCCAGGTCGCGGCCGCGCCCCGCCACGTACGCGGCGAGGAAGTCGGCCTCCTCGCCGGAGTGGATCCGGGCCCGGAAGTCGACGTCGTTGGTGTCGAGGGCGACGCGGGCGAACTTGGCGTACGCGTAGGCGTCCTCGACGGTGAGCCGGCCGCCGGCGAGGACGCCGGCGCGGCCGCGGCCGAGTCCGCGGGCGGCGGCCTCCAGCGCCTCGGGCCAGGAGGCCGGTTCGAGGACGCCGTCGGCGTTGCGCACCAGGGGGGTCGTCAGCCGGTCGCGCTGCTGCGCGTACCGGAAGGCGAACCGGCCCTTGTCGCAGATCCACTCCTCGTTGACCTCGGGGTCGTTCTGCGCCAGGCGGCGCATGACCTTGCCGCGCCGGTGGTCGGTGCGGGTGGCGCAGCCGCCGGCGCAGTGCTCGCACACCGAGGGCGACGACACCAGGTCGAAGGGGCGGGAGCGGAAGCGGTAGGCGGCGGAGGTGAGGGCGCCGACCGGGCAGATCTGGATGGTGTTGCCGGAGAAGTACGACACGAAGGGGTCGCCCTCGCCGGTGCCGACCTGCTGGAGGGCGCCGCGCTCGACGAGCTCGATCATCGGGTCGCCGGCGACCTGGTGGGAGAAGCGGGTGCAGCGGGCGCAGAGCACGCACCGCTCGCGGTCGAGCAGCACCTGGGTGGAGATCGGCACCGGCTTCTCGTAGGTGCGCTTGACGCCCTCGAAGCGGGACTCGGCCTGCCCGTGGGACATGGCCTGGTTCTGCAGGGGGCACTCGCCGCCCTTGTCGCAGACCGGGCAGTCCAGCGGGTGGTTGATGAGCAGCAGCTCCATCACGCCGTGCTGGGCCTTCTCGGCGACCGGCGACGTCAGCTGCGACCTGACGACCATGCCGTCGGTGCAGGTGATGGTGCAGGAGGCCATCGGCTTGCGCTGGCCCTCGACCTCGACGATGCACTGGCGGCAGGCGCCGGCGGGGTCGAGGAGGGGGTGGTCGCAGAAGCGGGGGATCTCGATGCCGAGCTGCTCGGCGGCGCGGATGACCAGGGTCCCCTTGGGGACGGAGATCTCCGCGCCGTCGATGGTCAGCGTGACGAGATCCTCCGGCGGTACGGCCGGGCTTCCGCCGCCCGCCGGGGTGGACGCGGTGACGGTCATGCGGTCACCTCCTTGTGGTTGTCCGCCCAGGCGGTCGACTTGGCCGGGTCGAAGGGGCAGCCCTTGCCCGTGATGTGCTGCTCGTACTCCTCGCGGAAGTACTTGAGCGAGGAGAAGATCGGCGAGGCGGCGCCGTCGCCGAGGGCGCAGAACGACTTGCCGTTGATGTTGTCGGCGATGTCGCCCAGCTTGTCGAGGTCGGCCATCTCGCCCCGGCCTGCCTCGATGTCGCGGAGGAGCTGGACGAGCCAGTAGGTGCCCTCGCGGCAGGGGGTGCACTTGCCGCAGGACTCGTGGGCGTAGAACTCGGTCCAGCGGGTGACGGCCCGGACCACGCAGGTGGTCTCGTCGAAGCACTGGAGGGCCTTGGTGCCGAGCATGGAGCCGGCGGCGCCGACGCCCTCGTAGTCGAGCGGCACGTCGAGGTGCTCGTCGGTGAACATCGGGGTGGAGGAGCCGCCGGGGGTCCAGAACTTGAGCCGGTGCCCGGGGCGCATCCCGCCGCTCATGTCGAGGAGCTGGCGCAGGGTGATGCCGAGGGGGGCCTCGTACTGGCCGGGCGAGGCGACGTGCCCGCTGAGCGAGTAGAGCGTGAAGCCCGGGGACTTCTCGCTGCCCATCGAGGTGAACCACTCCTTGCCGCGGTGGAGGATCGCGGGAACGGAGGCGATGGACTCGACGTTGTTCACCACGGTGGGGCAGGCGTAGAGGCCGGCGACCGCGGGGAAGGGGGGCCGCAGCCGGGGCTGGCCGCGGCGGCCTTCGAGCGAGTCGAGGAGGGCGGTCTCCTCGCCGCAGATGTACGCGCCGGCGCCGGCGTGCACGGTGAGTTCGACGTCGAGCCCGCTGCCGAGGACGTTCCTGCCGAGGTAGCCGGCCCGGTAGGCCTCGCGGACCGCCTCGTGGAGGCGGCGGAGGACGGGGACGACCTCGCCGCGCAGGTAGATGAAGGCGTGGCTGGAGCGGATCGCGTAGCAGGCGATCACGATGCCCTCGATGAGGGAGTGCGGGTTGGCGAAGAGGAGGGGGATGTCCTTGCAGGTGCCGGGCTCGGACTCGTCGGCGTTGACGACGAGGTAGTGCGGCTTGCCGTCGCCCTGCGGGATGAACTGCCACTTCATGCCGGTGGGGAAGCCGGCGCCGCCGCGTCCGCGGAGACCGGATTCCTTCACGTAGGCGATGAGGTCGTCGGGGCTCATCGCGAGGGCCTTGCGCAGGCCGCGGTAGCCGTCGTGGCGCTCGTACGTCTCCAGGGTCCAGGAGTCGGGCTGGTCCCAGAAGGCGGAGAGCACCGGGGAGAGGAGCTTCTCGGGACTGCTGCTGTTGATCTCGGCGGCCAACGTCATCACGCTCCCTCCTGACCGGCTGCCTCGCCGCGCGGGTGGACGATTCGGGTCTGCGGGGCCTCGCCCTTGGCCAGGCGGAGGCCGACCAGCGAGGCGGGGCCGGCACCGCCGGTGGCCGCGACGGCGCCGGGGCGCTCGTCGGGGAAGCCGGCGAGGATCCGGGCGGTCTCCTTGAAGGTGCACAGGGGGGCGCCGCGGGTGGGTTCGACGGTGCGGCCCTCGCGGAGGTCGTCGACCATCTTCTTGGCCGACTCCGGGGTCTGGTTGTCGAAGAACTCCCAGTTGACCATCACGACGGGGGCGAAGTCGCAGGCCGCGTTGCACTCGATGTGCTCGAGCGTGATCCTGCCGTCCGCGGTGGTCTCGTCGTTGCCGACGCCGAGGTGCTCCTTGAGCTCCTCGAAGATGGCGTCGCCGCCCATGACCGCGCAGAGCGTGTTGGTGCAGACGCCGACCTGGTAGTCGCCGGACGGCTTGCGGCGGTACATCGTGTAGAAGGTGGCGACCGCGGTGACCTCGGCGGTGGTCAGGCCGAGCGTGTCGGCGCAGAACTGCATGCCGGTACGGGTCACGTGGCCCTCCTCCGACTGCACGAGGTGCAGCATCGGCAGGAGCGCGGAGCGGGAGTCCGGGTAGCGGTCGATGATCGCCTTCGCGTCCTCCTCCAGCCGGGCCCGGACGTCGTCCGGGTAGGCGGGGGCGGGAAGCTGGGGCATCCCGAGGCTGACGTTCTCCGTCATCGGTCGACGCCTCCCATCACGGGGTCGATGGAGGCGACGGCGACGATGACGTCGGCGACCTGGCCGCCCTCGCACATCGCGGCCATGGCCTGGAGGTTGGTGAAGGACGGGTCGCGGAAGTGGACCCGGAAGGGGCGGGTGCCGCCGTCGGAGACGACGTGCACGCCGAGCTCGCCCTTGGGGGACTCGACGGCCGCGTAGGCCTGGCCGGCCGGGACCCGGAAGCCCTCGGTGACCAGCTTGAAGTGGTGGATCAGGGCCTCCATGGAGGTGCCCATGATCTTCTTGATGTGGTCGAGGGAGTTGCCGAGGCCGTCGGGGCCGAGGGCGAGCTGCGCGGGCCAGGCGATCTTCTTGTCGCCGACCATGACCGGGCCGGGCTCCAGGCGGTCGAGGCACTGCTCGACGATCCGCAGCGACTGGCGCATCTCCTCCAGGCGGACGAGGAAGCGCCCGTAGGAGTCGCAGGTGTCGGCGGTGGGGACCTCGAAGTCGTAGTTCTCGTAGCCGCAGTACGGGTCGGTCTTCCGCAGGTCGTGCGGGAGGCCCGCCGACCGGAGGATCGGTCCGGTGGCTCCGAGGGCCATGCAGCCGGTGAGGTCGAGGTAGCCGACGTCCTGCATGCGGGCCTTGAAGATGGGGTTGCCGGTGGCGAGCTTGTCGTACTCCGGCAGGTTCTTCTTCATGGTCTTCACGAACTCGCGCACGGCGTCGACGCCGCCGGGCGGGAGGTCCTGGGCGAGGCCGCCGGGCCGGATGTAGGCGTGGTTCATGCGCAGGCCGGTGATCAGCTCGTACAGGTCCAGGATCATCTCGCGGTCCCGGAAGCCGTAGATCATGATCGTGGTGGCGCCGAGCTCCATGCCGCCGGTGGCGATGCAGACCAGGTGCGAGGAGAGCCGGTTGAGCTCCATGAGGAGGACCCGGATGACGCTGGCCCGGTCGGGGATGTCGTCGGTGATGCCGAGCAGCTTCTCCACGCCGAGGCAGTACGCCGTCTCGTTGTAGAACGAGGTGAGGTAGTCCATGCGCGTGACGAAGGTGGTGCCCTGCGTCCAGGTCCGGTACTCGAGGTTCTTCTCGATGCCGGTGTGGAGGTAGCCGATGCCGCAGCGGGCCTCGGTGACGGTCTCGCCGTCGATCTCCAGGATGAGCCGGAGCACGCCGTGGGTGGACGGGTGCTGCGGGCCCATGTTGACGACGATCCGCTCGTCGTCGGCCTTCGCGGCGGACCGGACGACCTCGTCCCAGTCGCCGCCGGTGACCGTGTAGACGGTGCCCTCGGTGGTCTCGCGGGGGCTTGATGCGGTGTTCACGAGTACGACCTCCGCTGGTCCGGAGCCGGGATCTGGGCGCCCTTGTACTCGACGGCGATGCCGCCGAGCGGATAGTCCTTGCGCTGCGGGTGGCCCTGCCAGTCGTCCGGCATCATGATCCGGGTGAGGGCCTGGTGGCCTTCGAAGACGATCCCGAAGAAGTCGTAGGTCTCGCGCTCGTGCCAGTCGTTCGTCGGGTAGACGGCGGTGAGCGAGGGGATCCGCGGGTCGTGGTCGGGGGCCGAGACCTCCAGCCGGATCAGCCGCCCGTGGGTGAGCGAGCGCAGGTGGTAGACGGCGTGCAGCTCGCGGCCCTTGTCGCCCGGGTAGTGGACGCCGGAGACGCCGGTGCAGAGCTCGAAGCGGAGCGCCGGGTCGTCGCGCAGGGTGCGGGCGACGCGGACGAGGTGCTCGCGCTCGATGTGGAAGGTGAGCTCGCCCCGGTCGACGACCGTCTTCTCGATGGCGTTCTCGGGGACGAGCCCCTGCTCCTCCAGGGCGCCTTCGAGCTCGTCGGCGACCTCGTCGAACCAGCCGCCGTAGGGGCGGGCGGCCGCGCCGGGGAGCCGGATGGAGCGGACGAGGCCGCCGTAGCCGGAGGTGTCGCCGCCGTTGTTCGCGCCGAACATGCCGCGCTGGAGCCGTACCTCCTCCCCGTGTTCTCCGCGCTGCCCGGGCAGGTTCTGCTCGGACAGCTCCTTCTCGGGGTTCGGGGTCTCGTCGCTCATCGTGCGGTCCCGTTCCCTTCTCCGCCCGCGCGGCGCAGGGGCGCGGCTTTCGTCGTCGACTGCGGCCCGGTGGCCGCGTGTGCGTCGGTCACCGCAGCAGACCCTTCATCTCGATGGTGGGCAGCGCCTTGAGCGCCGCCTCCTCCGCCTCGCGGGCCGCCTCCTCGGCGTTGACGCCGAGCTTGGAGCCCTGGATCTTCTGGTGGAGCTTGAGGATCGCGTCCATCAGCATCTCCGGGCGGGGCGGGCAGCCGGGGAGGTAGATGTCGACCGGCACGATGTGGTCGACGCCCTGCACGATCGCGTAGTTGTTGAACATGCCGCCCGACGAGGCGCAGACGCCCATGGAGATGACCCACTTGGGGTTGGGCATCTGGTCGTAGACCTGCCGCAGGACGGGTGCCATCTTCTGGCTGACCCGGCCGGCGACGATCATGAGGTCGGCCTGGCGCGGCGAGCCGCGGAAGACCTCCATGCCGAAGCGGGCGAGGTCGTAGCGGCCGGCGCCGGTCGTCATCATCTCGATGGCGCAGCAGGCGAGGCCGAAGGTCGCGGGGAAGACGGAGGCCTTCCGGACCCAGCCCGCGGCCTGCTCGACGGTGGTCAGCAGGAAACCGCTGGGCAGCTTCTCTTCGAGTCCCATGGGTGCTCCTCAGCCCCTCAGTCCCATTCCAGGCCGCCGCGCCGCCACACGTAGGCGTAGGCGACGAAGACGGTGAGCACGAAGAGCAGCATCTCCACGAGCCCGAAAAGCCCCAGGGCGTCGAAGGTGACCGCCCAGGGGTAGAGGAAGACGATCTCGATGTCGAAGACGATGAAGAGCATCGCCGTCAGGTAGTACTTGATGGGGAAGCGGCCTCCCCCGGCGGGCGTCGGTGTCGGCTCGATGCCGCACTCGTACGCCTCAAGTTTTGCCCTGTTGTACCGCTTTGGCCCGATTAGCGTGGCCATGACCACGGAGAAGATCGCAAACCCCGCACCCAGGGCACCGAGCACGAGGATGGGCGCGTACGCATTCACGCTCCTCGCTCCTTCCAGTCGTCCTTGACCGTTGGACCGCACTGCCGGCTCGCGCACCCCGGGGCGGTCCCGGGGTCCCGGGGTCGCCCGGGAAGATCGCCCCCATGTGAGGCAGTTCACAAGCCTGACGTCCGCGTATCTTAAGCCCGCCCCTCTGTGATCTGCGACACGGGGGTCGCCAACGGATTTGTGATCTCCACCACCTGACGAAGGATCATGAAGCCGGATGAGCGGTGATCTTGTCGCGTGAAGCGCCCAGGTGATCACCAGGTGTGACATTCGGACCGGAAATCGCTGGTCGGAGCGGTGGCGCTCTATCAAGAGATGGACAGTGCAAGCAAATTGGCAGTGGACGCGTCCGGGTGATAAAGGACGCCGGGTCGCCCGTCCGGGGGGCCGGCGGGACGGAAGTGGACGACCCGGGTCCGTGTGCACGCGTTCACGAGACGCCGATGTGACCTGCGTCACTCATCTGACGGCCGAAAAGAACGGGGCTTGGCCATCGGCGTCAAGAGGTGGTAAGCGAAGGGCAATCCGGGCATCTCATCGAAAACCCGTGATCAAGGGCAGAATGAGCCGTGCCCGATTTGCCCGTTACGGCGTCAATAAAGGCGCCGAGGAAGCGGATTGGATGGTTCCGGTCGTAACTGTGGCGCAACCCACGTTTCTTGAAGGGAACCGTGAAGCCCTGATAGCGGTTGTACCCATGTCCCAGACCGCTCACATACCCAGCCACCGGAAGCCCCGCCGCAGCGCCTCGAAGCTCGCGCTCCGCGCCGGAGTTGCCGGTGGTGTCCTCAGCACCATCGCGGTGGCCGGTGCTGCCGGACCGGCGAATGCCGAGCCGGTGACCGAGACCATCGAGATGCCCACGCTGGGCTCGCTCGGCATCGACCTCTCCAGCGCCGTGGCCGCCTCCGCCGAGGCGTCCGAGCAGGAGGCCCTCGACCAGAGCCTCCAGGCCCAGGAGACCGCCGCCCTGCAGAAGGCCGCCCAGGAGGCCAAGAAGGCCAAGGCCGAGGCCGACCGCAAGGCCGAGGCCGAGCGCGCCGAGAAGGCCCGCCAGGCCGCCGAGGCCAAGGCGGAGGCCGAGCGCGCCGCCGCCGAGGCCCGCGCCGCCGCCGAGGCCCGCGCCTCCCGCGACAGCGACCGCACCCGGCTGACCTCCACCTCGGCCTCCGACTCCTCCGGCTCCTCGGACTCCTCCGCGTCGAAGAGCGACTCATCCTCCGAGTCGAACCAGGTCGCCTCCGGCTCCGCCGCCTCGATCGTCGCCTTCGCCCGCGCCCAGGTCGGCGACGCCTACGTCATGGGCGGCACCGGCCCCAACTCGTGGGACTGCTCCGGCCTCGTCCAGGCCGCCTACCGCGCCGCCGGCATCGACCTGCCGCGCATCTCCGGCGACCAGTCCTCCCGGGGCACCTCCGTCTCCCTGAGCAACCTCCAGCCGGGCGACATCCTCTACTGGGGCAGCCGCAGCGGCTCGTACCACGTCGCCATCTACGTCGGCGGCGGCAAGTACGTCGGCGCGCAGAACCCCTCCACCGGTGTCGTCGAGCGCTCCCTCGACTGGGACACCCCCTCGGGCGCCGTCCGGATCCTCTGACCCCGCCCGCACGCCACGAAGGGCCGTCACTCCTCGGGGGAGCGACGGCCCTTCGCCGTGGCCGGGGCCGGGCGAGCCGCCCGGCCCGGGGGCCTACGCCTTCGGCGCGACCTTCGACAGGCCGTTGATGATGCGGTCCATCGCGTCGCCGCCCGTCGGGTCCGTGAGGTTCGCCAGCATCTTGAGCGTGAACTTCATCAGGACCGGGTGGGTGAGGCCCCGCTGCGTCGCGATCTTCATGACCTTCGGGTTGCCGATGAGCTTCACGAAGGCGCGGCCCAGCGTGTAGTAGCCGCCGTAGGTGTCCTTCAGGATCCGCGGGTAGCTCAGCAGGGCCAGCTCGCGCTGGGCGGGCGTGGCACGGGCGTGCGCCTGCACGATCACGTCGGCGGCGATCTGGCCGGACTCCATCGCGTAGGCGATGCCCTCGCCGTTGAACGGGTTGACCAGACCGCCCGCGTCGCCGACGAGCAGCAGGCCCTTCGTGTAGTGCGGCTGGCGGTTGAAGGCCATCGGGAGGGCCGCGCCGCGGATCGGCGTCGTCATGTTCTCCGGCGTGAAGCCCCAGTCCTCCGGCATCGAGGCGCACCAGGCCTTCAGCACCTCGCGCCAGTCCAGCTCGCGGAAGGCCGAGGAGGAGTTGAGGATGCCGAGGCCGACGTTGGACGTGCCGTCGCCCATGCCGAAGATCCAGCCGTAACCGGGGAGGAGGCGGTCCTCCGCGCCCCGCTTGTCCCACAGCTCCAGCCACGACTCCAGGTAGTCGTCGTCGTGCCGCGGGGTCGTGAAGTACGTGCGGACCGCGACGCCCATCGGCCGGTCCTCGCGCCGGTGCAGACCCATCGCCAGCGAGAGGCGCGTCGAATTGCCGTCGGCCGCGACCACCAGCGGCGCGTGGAAGGTGACCTCGGTCTTCTCCTCGCCGAGCCTGGCGTGCACGCCGGTAATCCGGCCGGTGCGGTCGTCGACGATCGGGGCGCCCACGTTGCAGCGCTCGTACAGGCGGGCGCCGGCCTTCTGCGCCTGCCGGGCCAGCAGCTCGTCGAAGTCGTCGCGCTTGCGGACCAGACCGTAGTCCGGGTACGAGGCGAGGTCGGGCCAGTCCAGCTGGAGCCGGACGCCGCCGCCGATGATCCGCAGGCCCTTGTTGCGCAGCCAGCCGGCCTCCTCGGAGATGTCGATGCCCATGGAGACGAGCTGCTTCGTCGCGCGCGGGGTCAGGCCGTCGCCGCAGACCTTCTCGCGCGGGAACGCCGTCTTCTCCAGGAGCAGCACGTCGAGGCCGGCCTTGGCCAGGTAGTACGCGGTGGTGGAGCCGGCCGGGCCCGCCCCGACGACGATCACGTCGGCGCTGTGCTCGGAGAGGGGCTTCTCGGTCACGGCGAATCTCCCGAAAGGTCGGCGATGAGGTCGTACCGAAGTCTAGGACGCACGCCCCGCCCGCCACCGAACGGGCCGCGCCCGCCACGGCCCCGCCCCGCCACGGACCCCGCGCGCCCGTGGAACGGGGCCCTGCCCCGGACCCCCGCGCATGGACCACGCCCCGCGCCCCGCGCCCCGCGCGGGCGCGCGGCGGGGGGTCAGGGGTGTTTGTAGCCCCGGTGGAGGGCGACGATGCCGCCCGTGAGGTCGCGCCACGCAACCTTCGACCAGCCCGCCTTCCGCAGGAGCGCCGCGAGCGAGGGCTGGTCCGGCCAGGACCGGATGGACTCGGCGAGGTAGACGTACGCGTCGGGGTTGGAGGAGACCGCACGGGCGACCGGCGGCAGCGCGCGCATCAGGTACTCCTCGTACACCGTGCGGAACGGGCCCCACGTCGGGTGCGAGAACTCGGAGATGACGACCCGGCCGCCCGGCTTCGTCACCCGGTACAGCTCCCGCAGCGCCTGCTCGGTGTCCTGGATGTTGCGCAGCCCGAAGGAGATGGTGACCGCGTCGAAGACGTCGTCCCGGAAGGGCAGCTTCGTGCCGTCGCCCGCGGTGAACGGCATCCACGGGTGCCGCTGCTTGCCGACGCGGAGCATGCCGAGCGAGAAGTCGCACGGGACGACGTAGGCACCCGCCCGCGCGAAGGGCTGCGAGGAGGTGGCGGTGCCGGCCGCGAGGTCGAGGACCTTCTGCCCGGGGCGCGCGTCGACCGCCTTGGCGACCTCCTTGCGCCATCTCCGGTCCTGGCCGAGCGAGAGCACGTCGTTGGTGAGGTCGTAGTTGGCCGCCACGTCGTCGAACATGGAGGCGACTTCGTGCGGCTTCTTGTCCAGGTTGGCTCGGGTCACGGAACCCATTCAAGCAGCCGCCGGATTCTCCTCCCGTACCGCTTCAACCTTTCGGGCCCGGGCGTGCTCAAGGACGGTCGAACACAGCACGCGACGGCGAGGAGAGCGGGAGTTCGATGGCGGTGTCGACGGAAGTGAGACCCGATCCGGTGGCGGGAGGGGGCGCGGCGGTGGACGTGGGATCGGACGCCGGCTTCGAGGAGTTCGCGCGCTCGGCGCAGCAGCGGCTCTACCGGACGGCGTACCTGCTCTGCGGGGACGCGGAGACCGCGCGGGACCTGACCCAGACCACGCTGGCCAAGCTGTACCAGCACTGGCGGCGGGCCGGCGCGGCCGAGCATCCGCACGCCTACGCCAAGACGGTGCTGACCCGCACCTTCCTGGCGGAGCGGCGGCGCCGGCTGCGGGACCTGCTCCTGCTGACCCGGACCGGCGGCACGGTGCCGGAGTCCGCCACCGACCACACGGACCTGCGCGTCACGCTGCTCGCGGCCCTCGCCGAGCTGCCGCCGCGGGCCCGGGCGATGGTCGTGCTGCGCTACTGGGACGACCAGAGCGTGGCCTCGGTGGCCTCGCTGCTGCGGTGCAGCGAGGCCACCGTCAAGAGCCAGTGCTCGCGTTCCCTCGCCCGACTCCGCGTACGCCTGGCCGACGCCGGGCTCTCGATCACAGGAAGCTGAGGTCCGCTGTGGAAACCGACGAGAACATCCGTCTCCGCCAGGCCCTGGAGCACGCCGCCGCGGAGCTTCCGCCGCTGCCCGACCTCGCTCCGCTCGCGGTGCGCGAGGGGCGCAGGCGGCGGGCCCGGGCCCGCTTCGCCGTCGCGACGACCGCCTTCGGCGCGGTCACCGCCGGGGCGCTCGGCATCGCCCTGCCGCCGGGGTCCGACCCGGCGCCCGCGACGCCGGCCGCCGTGCCGTCCTCGCCCGCCCCGTCGGCGTCGCCGGGGGCGAGCTACCCGCCGGTGGTCGTGGAGGCGACGCCGGGCGTCACCCCGCCCGACAACCCGGACGGCCTGTCCCCGGCCGAGCGGGAGCGCCGCGCGGCGCACCAGCAGCGGGTGGCCGCGCTCCTCGACGAGCTGCTGCCGGAGAAGGTCACCGGGATCCGGCCGGTCAAGGACGAGGTGGCGGTCTACCGGATCACCGCGGGCGGCGCGTCCTTCCGCATGGCCGTGTCGGTGCGGCCGACCGACGAGCCCCTCGCGCCCTGCCCGGACCTGCCGGAGGAGCGGGGGGTCTGCGAGACCGTCGCCTTCGACGGGGACCGCGAGGCGCAGCTGATGGCCATGCCGGTGAACGGGCCGGACACGACCGGCTCGTACCTGAGGTTCTCGTACGGGAAGAGCCGGGTGCTGCTCTCGGTCGACCCCGAGGCCGTGTCGGCGCCGGTGACGCCGCGCGAGCTGCTGGACGTCGCGGCGGACCCGCGCTTCCTCGACCTGGTGGAGGACACGGACGCGCGCCCGGTGGAGACGAAGGAGCCCCGGCCCGTCGCGGGCGGGTGAGCCGCCGGCCGGCGCGGCCTCACTCTCCCCCCGTCAGACGAGCAGGTCGTAGACGTTCCAGCCGCCGCCGACGGGGGTGCGGGCGGTGTCCGGGACGAGCGACGGGTTCCAGGCGGGGCCCGTCCGGCGCCGGCCCTGGTGGAGCCAGAGCTGCCCGGAGGCGTCGCGGGCGACCAGGTCGGCGCTCCGGTCCCGGCCCAGCTCGCCCGTGCCCACGAGGGCGGTGTACCGCTTCCAGTCGCCCTGGAGCCGCTGCTTCGGGGTGAAGGGCGGGGCGGGCGCGACGGCCGGGACGTCGTGCTTCCAGAGCACGCCGGCCGCGTCCCTGGCGAGGGCGCCGTTCGGGCTGTCGAGCGTCGTCATGGTGTCGTAGGCGTTCCAGCCGCCGCCGACCCGCACGCGCCGCGCGAACGGGGCTCCGGGGTCGCCCGTCCCCTCGTAGTACCAGAGGACCCCGTCCCTGTCCCGGGCCGCCAGCGCGCCCCCGCCGGCGACGTCGGGCTTCCGCAGCGGAGTGACGGCGGTGTAGACCTGCCAGCCGCCGCCGACGCGCTTGCGGCGCTCGAACGGGCGCGAGGTGACGCCGGTGGCCTCGTACCGCCACAGCACCCCGGAGCGGTCCCGGGCGTGCAGGGTGCCGCGTTCCCGCGCGGGGGGCGTGCCGGGGACGAAGGAGAGGAGCACCGGCCCCTGGGCGACGACCGCGCCCGTGCCGTCCTTCAGCTCGACCCGGGCGTCCAGCGCGGCGGAGGAGGCGTCCGGGCTGCCCAGCCCCACCGCGGTCTCGTCGGCGTCGAGGGTGACGGCGTAGGCGAGGGTGGCGGCCGCCCCCACCGTCGGGAGGGCGAGGGACGGCGGGTCGAACGGGAGGCCCATGTCGTTGTAGGGCCACTTCCACGGGCAGGGGCCGTACGCGACCCCGCCGACCGCGCAGGTGGAGACGACGGCCTCGTCGCTCACCTCCGCGTCGCCCGCCGCCCCGTCCAGCCGGTGGGGCAGGTGCAGGGCGGCGCTCACCGGACCCCGCACGCCCTCGGGCAGCGTGGCCGTGAACCTCAGGGTCACGGGTCCTTCGTCGCCCGCCGGGACCGTCGGCCGACCGCCCTCCTGGACGACCGTCCCGGGTGTGGCCGCGGTCCCCGTCACGGCGGCGTGCGCGGCCGCTCCTCCGAGCGCCGCCGGCGCCGGCACGGCCAGTGCCGCCGCCAGTGCCGCCCCCCACGGCGGTCATGTACCTGCGCTGCATGCAACCCCTCCCCTGTGTACGCCCTTTGGACACGGCGGGGCGGTGGAGGGTCGTACGGGTCCGGTCAGCGGGCGCGGTAGACCAGGCGGCCGTCGAGGACGGTGGCGACGCAGGTGGACGCGCCCGCGCGGACCAGGGCCGCCGTGTCGGGGACGTCGAAGACGGCGAAGCGGGCCGGGCCGCCGGGCGCCGGGCGCGGGAGCAGGATCAGCGGCACCGGGGAGAGCGACGGGGGCCCCGGGAGGACGTCGGGCCTCCGGCCGACCGCGAGGCCGGCGCGGCGGACCGCGTCGGCGGCGCCCCGGATCCGCAGCTCGCCGGCGACGGCGACCGTGCCGTGGGCCAGCATCCGCTGGACCCCGCGCCGGGCGCTGGCGCCGAGCCGGGCCGGATCGGCGCGGAAGATCTCCGCCGCCCGCTCCCCCGTGACCGGCGCGGTGCCGTACACGTCGGCCTCGCGCGGGTCCGGGTGGTAGGTCCGCTCCAGGAGCTCGGGGGCGTACGGGTTGAGCAGGCCGGGCGTCAGGATGCCGGGCCAGCGGCGCAGCCGGGCGTCCTGGTGGCGCTCGGCCAGTTCCTCGTACGGGCCGACGGCGGCGATCCGGGCGCCGTCGACGAGGACCGCGGTCTCGGGGGACGCCTCGGCGGCGTGGAGGGTGAGCACCGGTCTCAGTTGGCGTCGAGGAGCTTCAGCTCGGGGTGGGCCGTGCCGCCCTCGATGGCGACCGAGGAGATGTGCGAGGCGACGCGCTCGTCGACCGGGTCGTTCGCCGGGTCGTCGTGGACGACGAGGTGCTCGTAGGTGGTGGCGCGCTGGGCGGGGACGCGGCCGGCCTTGCGGATCAGGTCGATGATCTCCAGGCGGTTGGAGCGGTGCCTGGCACCGGCGGAGGAGACGACGTTCTCCTCCAGCATGATCGAGCCGAGGTCGTCGGCGCCGTAGTGCAGGGAGAGCTGGCCGACCTCCTTGCCGGTGGTCAGCCAGGAGCCCTGGATGTGGGCGACGTTGTCGAGGAAGATCCGGGCGATCGCGATCATCCGCAGGTACTCGAAGAGGGTGGCCTGCGTCCGGCCCTTGAGGCGGTTGTTCTCGGGCTGGTACGTGTACGGGATGAAGGCGCGGAAGCCGCCCGTCCGGTCCTGGGTGTCGCGGATCATCCGCAGGTGCTCGATCCGCTCGGCGTTGGTCTCGCCGGTGCCCATGAGCATGGTGGAGGTCGACTCGACGCCGAGGCCGTGGGCGGTCTCCATGATCTCCAGCCAGCGCTCGCCGGACTCCTTGAGCGGCGCGATGGCCTTGCGGGGGCGCTCCGGGAGGAGCTCCGCGCCGGCGCCGGCGAAGGAGTCGAGGCCGGCGGCGTGGATGCGGCCGATCGCCTCCTCGACGGAGACGCCCGAGATGCGCGCCATGTGCTCGACCTCGGAGGCGCCGAGGGAGTGGATGACGAGCTGCGGGAACTCCTTCTTGATGGCGGCGAAGTGCTCCTCGTAGTACTCGACGCCGTAGTCCGGGTGGTGGCCGCCCTGGAACATGATCTGGGTGCCGCCGAGCTCGACGGTCTCCGCGCAGCGGCGCAGGATGTCGTCGAGGTCCCGGGTCCACCCCTTCCCGGTGTCCTTCGGGGCGGCGTAGAAGGCGCAGAACTTGCACGCCGTCACGCAGACGTTGGTGTAGTTGATGTTCCGCTCGATGATGTACGTCGCGATGTGCTCGGTGCCGGCGTAGCGGCGGCGGCGCACGGCGTCGGCGGCGGAGCCCAGCGCGTGCAGGGGCGCCGAGCGGTACAGGTCGAGCGCCTCCTCGGGGGTGATCCGGCCACCCGCGGCGGCACGGTCGAGAACGGACTGGAGGTCGGCCTTCTCGGTCACCGTTTCGTCCCTTTCGGAGGGTTGCTTCAGAGGTCGTTCCGGGCCGCTCGGCGGCCCGATCCAGCGTACGCCAGCGGGGGTGGGCAGCCGGGCCGGGGTCCGCTGCGGCGTGAATTTCCGATGAACGTTCAATTGCGCGAATGCCGTGGACGGAATGCGCGTCCCGGACGGGAGGCCCGTAAGGGAATTGCGGGCACGAATTGCACCGTGTGTTGCGCCGCGTCTTGCGGCGCGCCTTGCGCCGCTCCTTGCACCGCGTCTTGCACCGCCGCGCAGGGGCTCTATTCCGGCGGCAGCAGATCGACCGTCACGTCCGCCGGAAATCCGGTCGTCGGACCGGTGCGGCGGGCGAACTCGCGCACTCCGGCGAGCTGCTCGGGGCCGAAGCGGAAGTCGAGCGTGCGGAAGTAGCGCTCCAGCAGTTCGGCGTCGAATGCCTCCCAGCGGGCCGCCTGTTCGGCCACCTTGGCGACCTCGTCGAGGGAGAGGTCGCGGGAGGCGAGGAAGGCCCGGTGGACGTCGTGGACGGTCTCCGGCTCCCGCGCCAGGTACTCCTTGCGGGCGGCCCAGACGGCGAAGACGAACGGCAGTCCCGTCCACTCCTTCCACATCAGGCCGAGGTCGTGGACCTGGAGCCCGAGCCGGGGCGCGTCGTGCAGCGAGGCGCGCAGGGCGGCGTCCCCGATGAGGACCGCCGCCTCGGCCTCCTGCATCATCAGGCCCAGGTCGGGGGGGCAGGTGAAGTACGCCGGGTCGACCCCGTACCGCTCGGCGAGGAGCAGCTGGGCGAGGCGCACCGAGGTGCGGGAGGTGGAGCCGAGGGCGACGCGGGCGCCGTCGAGCTCCTCCAGGGGACGCTGGGAGACGATCACGCAGGACATGACGGGGCCGTCGCAGCCGACGGCGATGTCGGGGAGCGCGACCAGCTCGTCGGCGTGGCGGAGGTACTCGACGAGGGTGATCGGGCCGATGTCCAGATCGCCCCGGACGAGCCGCTCGCTCAGCTTCTCCGGGGTGTCCTTGGTGAGCTCCAGATCGAGGAGCGTCCCGGTCCTGGCGAGCCCCCAATAGAGGGGCAGGCAGTTCAGGAACTGGATGTGTCCGACCCGGGGCCGGCTGCGCTGGTGCTCGTCGTTCGCATTGTCCACATCGCGAGGCTAGACCCGTCTCGTCCCGGGGGCGCCTCCGGGGGACATCCCCGCTCGTCGGCCCGGCGCGTCAGCGTCATAGGGGTGGATCAAACATGAGGGTGACGTGATCTTTCCCTCTATCGCCGTGCGCACGCTGCGTGCTACGCTCGACGCAAGTTGCAGTTTGGTTTCCCTTGCAGTACAGAGCCTGCGGAGCATGTGACCCGCAGGCTTTTGTAGTTTTCAGACTTCTTTGCAGGTTCTGGAGCAGGGCGACCCTTTGGCCCATAGGAGGGCTCATGGCTACCGGAACCGTCAAGTGGTTCAACGCTGAAAAGGGCTTTGGCTTCATCGCCCAGGAAGGCGGCGGCCCGGATGTCTTCGTCCACTACTCCGCGATCAACGCGAACGGCTTCCGTTCGCTTGAGGAGAACCAGCAGGTGAGCTTCGACGTCACCCAGGGTCCGAAGGGCCCGCAGGCGGAGAACGTCACCGCGATCTGAACGCCGTAGTGGCGATCGAGATCTTCTAGAGCAGTACCCAAGGAGCCCCGCTCCGGACCGCAGGTGCGGTCCGGAGCGGGGCTCCTGCCCGTGGGCGGGGGCTCCTGCCCAGGGACTCCTTGCCCGTGGGCGGGGGCTTCCCGCCGGTCGGCGGGGGGCTCAGCAGTTCGGGATCACGGTCCCGTTGTTGTCGCGGGCCTCGTCGTTGCCCCACCGGGAGAGGTAGTAGGCGGAGACGTAGGCGCCGTAGCCGTTCTTCCCCGCGTACACCGTGTCCAGGTCGGTGCGGAGCCACCAGTGGTTGTAGTTCCCGGAGGCGTCCCGGATCTCCTGGCCCCAGACCTTGCAGTAGACGTAGTTCGTGCCCGCGTTCAGCACGCCCTGGGCGTCGTTCGTGTTCGCGCCCGCGTAGCCGGTGGCGTGGGCGAAGGTGTCCACCCAGTACTTCCCGCCGCCCCCGCCCGAGCAGCCGTTGTCGCTGGTCAGGTGCTTGGAGCCGTACGAGCCGGGGTAGGGCGCGAGCGAGGCGCCGTTGATCACGATGGACTGGCCGACGCCGTTGTGGAGCTGCTCGTAGTGGATGTGGGCGCCGGAGCTGTTGCCGGTGGAGCCGGTGGTGCCGATCTGCTGGCCCTGGGCGACGGCGGCGCCGTTCGCGACCGAGTAGGCGGTGAGGTGGAAGTAGTACGTCTTCCAGCCCCCGCCGTGGTCGACCACGATGTAGTTCCCGGCGCCGGACGGCTGCGCGTAGCGGTAGGCGGTGCCGGAGGCCGAGGCCAGGACCGGGGCGCCGGCGGTGGCGCCGCCGTCCGAGCGGACGAAGTCCAGGGCCTGGCGGACCTCGGCGGAGTGGTGGCTGTAGGTCCACTTCTGGCCGCAGGGGAACGGGGCCTTGAAGAGCGGCGCGGCGTGGGCGGTGCCCGCGGTACCGAGGACCGCGAGCAGGCCCGCGAGGAGCGCGAGGAGCGCGCCGAGGGCGGGGATCCGGGCCCGGCGCGAGGGGGTCCGGGCGGGGGCGCCGGCCGTGGGGCGAGTCGTACGCGGGTGACGCATGTGTCCTCCGTGACGTGAGGTGACAGGGGTATACGCGCGTTGACCGACCACAGGGTGCCGGAACGGCGCCCGTCGCAGTAGCCCGCCTTCCCCACATGCGGATCGGCCCGGATACGTACGCTGGACACATGACCGAACGGAAACCGCCCGGCGTCAGCTTCGAGTCCTTCGTCGACAAGCAGATCCGGGAGGCATCCGAGCGCGGCGACTTCCGGAAGCTCGCGGGCTTCGGCAAACCGCTGCCGAACGACGCCGCGCCCTACGACGAGCTGTGGTGGATCAAGCAGAAGATGCACCGCGAGGGCATGTCGGCGCTGCCGCCCGCCCTCCAGCTGCGCAAGGAGGCCGAGGACGCGGCCGCGGCCGTCCTGGAGGCCGTCTCGGAGCACCAGGTCCGGCGGATCCTCGGCGAGATCAACACCAAGATCGCGGAAGCCCTGCGCCGCCCGCCGGCCGGCCCCCCGCTGAACCTGACGCCCTTCGACGTCGAGGCGGAGCTGACCCGGTGGCGGGAGGCGCGCGACCCCAAGGGGACGTGATGAACAGTGCCGGCCTGCTGCTCGACTCCTTCGGCCGGATCCGGGAGGCCGTCCACGGCGCCGTGAAGGGCCTCGGCGAGGAGGACCTGGCCACCCGGATCGACCCGGACGCCAACTCGATCGCCTGGCTCGTCTGGCACCTCACCCGCATCCAGGACGACCACCTGGCGGGCGCCTTCGGCACGGAGCAGCTGTGGCGCTCCGACGGCTGGCGCGACCGCTTCGGCCTGCCGTTCCCTCCCTCGGCGACCGGTTACGGACACACGTCCGCGCAGGTCGGAGCCGTACGGGCGCCGGCCGCGCTGCTCCTCGGCTACCACGACGCCGTGCACGAGCGGACGGCCTCGCTGCTGGCCCCGGTGACCGACGCGGACCTGGACCGGGTCGTCGACACCGCCTGGGACCCGCCGGTGACGCTGGGCGTCCGGCTGGTGTCGGTGATCGCGGAGGACCTCCAGCACGCGGGGCAGGCGGCGTACGCGCGCGGGGTGGTGGAGCGGCGGGAGTGAGGTCCGGCGGCCCGGGGCCGGCGGCGGGCGGCGGGCGGCGGACCGGAGCTCGTGGCCGGGACCTGGCCGGGGCCGAAGCCTGGCCGGGGCCGGGACCTGGGCGGGGGCCGTACAACCATCGGTGATCGTCGGGAGTCCACCTGGTGCTTCGTACTCGCGTGCGAGGCCCGGTTCGCTCCTGGAGGATCCTTGTCCGTCGCCCGTATCCGGCGCGCGCGTCTCGCCGCGTCCGTCGCCACCGTCCTCGCCGCCTCGCTCGGCGCGGGCGTCCTGACCGTCCCGGCCGCCGTCGCCGCCCCCGGTCCCTCCGCCGCGGCCCCGGCCGCGGCGGAGGGGGGCGTGGCCCGGATGGAGCCGCACACCACTCCCCTCGCGGCCGGCGCCGGTGGCTTCTTCTCCACGTTCACGTACAACTCCGACCGGCTCTTCTGGACGAGCTACGCGACCGGCAGGACGTCCGCACTGGCCTACGGCAGTGCCGCGGGGGGTGACCTGTACAGCGCCGGGAGGGTCATCACGGACATGTCCACCGGCGCCGCGTTCACCCTCCCGGAGGGGGCCTACCCGATCGGGGGCGCCGGCGGGTACGTCTTCGGCACCGACAAGGACGAGACCAAACTGACCATGTACACGGCCGAGGGCGGCCGCGAGGTCACGGGCCTGCCCGCGGGCGCGCGGGACCTGACGGTCCGGCCGGGCTCCCCGAAGGAGGCCGTGCTCGGCTACTGGGGCGCCGACAACAAGGACCACAACGCCCTGCTGGACCTGGCCTCGGGCCGGATCACCGAGACCTTCGAGACGCCCGGCCAGCGGGCCTACCGGGACATGCCCGACTCGCCCACCCCGGTCACCGTCGACGACGAGCGGATCACGTGGCCCTCGTGGAACAGCACGGCGAAGACGATGACCGCGGTCGTCCACGACCGCGCCACCGGCGAGGAGCGCCGGATCGAGCTGGGCCGCACCGGCTTCGTGCGGAGCATCGGGAACTGGCTCGTCCACCACGGCACGGACCCGCTCACCGGGAAGTCCACCCTGGTGGCCACGAGCCTCACCGGCGGAGCCGCCACGGCCTTCCCGCTGCTCGACCGCGTGGACGCCACGGCCGTCCCCGACGGCACCGGGGCGCTGCTGGTCGGCGGCGGCCGGCTCGGCGTCGGCCAGGGCGCGTACCGCATCACGCTCGGCGCGGACGGCCGGCCGACCACGGCCGTCATGGGCGTCTACGCCCCGGCGGAGCTCGCCGAGATGAGCCCGGCGGTGGTGCCCACCGGCACGGTGGACCTGGACAAGACCCCCTCCCCGACCGTGAAGTTCCTCCTCAACCACCTCGACGGGAAGGTCACCTTCACCCTGAGGCACACCCGGACCGGGAAGACGTACGGCTGGACCCAGTCCGGCTTCGACGTCTACGACGACTGGTGGAAGGACTTCTCCGGCGGCTTCCCCTACACCGGCAGCGGCAACCACTCCGGCTTCTGGAGCGGCACCCTCGACGCCAGGAACGCGGACGGTTCCGCCGCACGGACCCAGGCCTACAACGGCGCGTACACCTGGGAGATGACCGCCGCCTCGCTGAAGGGCGTCGGCCCCGACCTGAAGAAGTCCGGATCCTTCGCCGTCACCCGCGCGCCGCGGCCGCACGACTTCGACGACAACGGCTCCCCCGACCTGCTGGCCCGCGACGCCTCCGGCGTCCTCTGGGCCGACTCCTCCTTCGCGAGGAACAGCGCCACGACCGTCCCGGAGACGCGGATCGGCGGCGGCTGGCAGATCTACGACCGCATCGAGGCCACCGGCAACATCGCCGGCTCGACCCACGCCGACATCGTCGCCCGCGACAAGGCCGGCGTCCTCTGGCTCTACCAGGGCAACGGCACCGGCGGCTTCACCGGCCGCGTCCAGGTCGGCGGCGGCTGGCAGGCCTACGACCAGATCTCCGGCGGCTCCGACTACACCGGCGACGGCCGCCCCGACGTCCTCGCCACCGACAGGACCGGCGCCCTCTACCTCTACAGGTCCACCGGCAGCACCACCAAGCCCTTCGAGACCCGCAAGAAGATCGGCACCGGCTGGCTGGGCTACGGCCGGCTGGTCGGGGCCGGGAACCTCGCCGGA
>NZ_BMVV01000001.1:204672-210211 GCF_014650895.1 Streptomyces omiyaensis | reverse complement strand
ACCTCCTGGCGCGCGACAAGGACGGCGTGCTCTGGATGTACCTCGGCAAGGGCGACGGCACCTTCACCGGACGCACCCGCATCGGCGCCGGCTTCGGCCGCTACTCCGAACTCGTCGGCGCCGGGGACGTCGACGGCGACAAGAAGAACGACCTCCTCGCCGTCGACCCCGCCACCAGGACCACCTACGTCTTCAAGGGCACCGGACAGCGGTACACCCCGCTCGACCTGACCCGCGAGGCCACCTCCTTCTTCAAGGGCGCGGCCCGCGACCTCCACGGCTGAGCCCGGGGACGGTGGGCGGCGGGGTGACGGAGAGTCCTCCGGATCCTCCGTACGCCCCTCCGGATCCTCCGTACAACCCCGCGGAACCCTCGTGAGTCTGACCGGACACGGCACGTCCGTGTCCGGTCCTTCCTCCTGGGGGTTTCCCTTGCAGCACCGCACCGCCGGCACCCGCCTCGCCACCGCCGTCACGGCGGTCCTCGCCGCCGCGGCGCTCGGTGCCGGCACCCTCGCCCTGGCGCCGGCCGCCTCCGCGGAGGCGGCGGAGCCGGTGACGATCGAGCGGTCCGCGGTGCCCGCCACGGTCGACCTCGACAAGAACGGCGGGAGGGCGGCGATGAGCTGGACCCTGTCGCGCGCCGACGCCTACCTGACGGTCACGCTCACCCACCCGGCCAGCGGCAAGTGGTACCGGCAGTTCGTGCACTCCCCCTCCGGGGACGAGAACTTCTCCTTCGAGTGGGACGGCCTCATCGACGGCATCGACGTGCCGAACGGCCCGTGGACCCTCCACGCCGAGGCCGAGCCGAACGACGGGGCCGGGGCCGCCGACGAGGAGACCCGGCAGCTGACCGTCACCCGCGCGGCCAACCCGCACGACTACGGCAACAACGGCTCCACGGACGTCCTCGCCCGGGACGGCGCCGGCGTGCTGTGGCGCCACGACCTGCGCAACCGCCCGGTGAGCGGCCAGATCAGGACCACCCAGCGGTCCGTGGTCGGCTCCGGGTGGAACACGTACAAGCAGATCGAGGCCGTCGGGAACATCGCCGGCAGCGTCCACGGCGACCTCGTCGCCCTCGACGGCACCGGGGTGCTCTGGCACTACCTCGGCAAGGGCGACAACACCTTCGCCCTCCGCACCAGGGTCGGCTCCGGCTGGCAGGCCTACAACAAGATCACCGGCGGCTCGGACCTCACCGGCGACGGGCGGTCCGACCTGCTCGCCACCGACACCGCCGGCGTCCTGTGGTCCTACAGGGGCACCGGCGACGCCGCCAGGCCCTTCGCCGGCCGCGTGAGGATCGGCAGCGGCTGGGGCGCGTACGACCAGATCGTCGCGACCGGCAACATCGCGGGCGGCACCGGCGGCGACCTCGTCGCCCGCGACAGGGACGGCGTCCTGTGGATGTACCTGGGCAAGGGCGACGGCACCTTCACCGGCCGGATGCGGGTCGGCGGCGGCTGGCAGGCCTTCTCCCAGCTCGTCGGCGCCGGCGACGTCGACGGCGACGGCCGCCCCGACCTCGTCGCCTACGGCGCGAACGGCACGTACGTGTACAGGGCGAACGGCACGGTCTCCGGCGCCTTCACCCGCCTGACCACCAACCTGTACGCGGGCGAGGGAACGAAGTACACCGGCGTCGCCTGACGCGCGGTCATGCGAGGGGAAACGATTCCTCGCTCCCGTACAACCCTGAAGAGGGATCAGCAGTCACATCGGGCGGTACGCGAGGCACGCGTGCCGCCCCTCCCTTTCCCAGGACAGTTCCGAGGAGCACACGTGACGCCTCCGCACCCGGCCCGCCGCCGCCTCGCCGGCTCCGTCGCCGCCGTCCTCGCCACGGCCCTCGGCGCCGGCGCGCTCGCGGGGGCCCCGGCGGCCACCGCCGCCGTGTCCGCCGCGCAGGAGGCGGACGCCCCGGCCGCGTTCGCCCCCGGCCACTGGGTCCTCGGCGGCGGGAAGGAGGGCTTCTTCTCGGTCGACGGAAGGTCCTACGGGAACCAGGACCCCACCTTCGGCAGGCTGGCGTGGACGCGGTACGCGGACAACGCCCGGACCGAGTACGACATGATCGGGACGGAATCCCTGCCGGTCGTCTCCGGCGACCTCGGCGCCGTGATCCGCTTCGACGAGCGGTCCGTCCTCCTCGTCGACGCGGCCGGGGGCACCTCCACCACCGTGCCGCTCGACGCCCACACGTACACGGTCGACCCGCTGGGCATCGCCGGCGGGGGCCTCCTCGCCCACACCGGTCCCGTCGTCAAGCACTACACCGCCGGGGGCGTCCGGGTGGTCTCCGGCCTGCCGGGGAACCACGCGCACCCCACCCTGCGGGCCGTCACCGACTCCCACGCCGTGATCCTCACCGAGGACGGCGGCGCGGCCGTCTGGGCGGTCGTGGACCTGGCCGCCGCCGAGGTCGTCCGCACCCACCGCGTCCCGGCCGGGGCCGACCCGGGGTCCGTCGCGCTCTCCGACACCCGCATCGCCTGGGTCGAGTACCGGCCGGACGGCACCGCCCGGGCGGCCGTCCGCGAGCGGTCCGGCGACGCGACCACCCACGTGGAGCTCGGCGCCGCCCCCGACAAGCGCGTCCAGGTCCAGCTGATCGGCGACTGGCTGACGTACGGAAGGCCCGGCGGGCTCGACGCGACCACCCCGTCGCCACTGCACGCCCTCCACGCCCGCCGCCTCACCGGCGACCGGGCGACGGTCCGCCTCCTCGACCACTTCGAGACCGAGCGGGTCTTCGGCGACCGGAACCCGCCGAGCCCGGTGCTGCGCGGCGGCAGCCTCGCCGCCGGGGACGGCGGCGAGGGCGTCCACCGGATCGTCCTCGGCGCGGACGGCGTGCCGAAGGCCGTGCTGGAGGCGACCACCGGCGGGTCCACCGCCGTGCGCGCCCTCTCCGCCGTCCTCCCCCACCAGGGCGGGACGCTCCGCCCGGACGCCGTCCCCGGCGGCGCACCGACCCGCTTCGCCTTCACCCTCAACCGGTGCAACGTGAAGGTGGAGGTCGTCCTCCGGCACAGCTCGGGCGCGACGCTCCGCCGTACGTGGAACGCCACCGAGCACGCCGACATCGCCGACCCGTGCGCCGGGCAGCCCGTCGCCTTCGACTGGCGGCACCACCTCGACGCCGGCACCGACGGGCACGCGACCGGCGCCCCCGAGGGCGCCTACACGGCCGCCTTCACCTTCACCCCGCTCAACGGCGTCGGCCCGGCCGGACGCGTCACCGGCTCCTTCACGGTCGAACGCGCCGAGGGCCCGCACGACTTCGACCGCAACTCCGACCCGGACTTCTTCGCCCGGGACGCCGCCGGCGTCCTGTGGACCGACAGCACGGTCATGCTCCCGCGGCAGGAGCTGAACGCGCCGACGCGCCGGATCGGCGGCGGCTGGCAGGCCTACGACCGCATCGAGGGCGCCGGCCGGCAGACCCTGGTGGCCCGGGACCGCACCGGCACCCTCTGGTACTACCCGGGCGACGGACGCGGCGGCACCGGCGCGCGGAAGGCGGTCGGCGGCGGCTGGCAGGTCTACGACGAGATCGCCGGCGGGTCGGACCTCACCGGCGACGGCCGCGCCGACCTCCTCGCCACCGACGGGGCGGGCGTGCTGTGGCTCTACCGGGCCACCGGCAGCGCCACCCGGCCCTTCGACACCCGCAGGAGGATCGGCACCGGCTGGGGCGCCTACGACCAGCTCGCCGGCGTCGGCGACGTCGCCGGGGCACCCGCCGGGGACCTCGTCGCCCGCGACGGGGACGGCCGCCTCTGGCTGTACCTCGGCAAGGGCGACGGCACCTTCACCGGACGCACCCTCGTCGGCGGCGGCTGGAGCGCCTACACCGCGCTGGCCGGCGGCGGCGACGCCGACCACGACGGGAGGAACGACCTCTTCGCGTGGGACGCCCGGCAGCGGAAGACCTTCTTCTACGGCGGCACCGGCGACCGCGCCCGGCCCTTCGAGGGCCGCAGGGCGACCACCGTCCTCGGCGGCCGCGCCTACGGCCACTTCGCCTGATCCCGGATCCGGCCCCGGACCGCACCAGGAGGGCGGCGCACCCGCCGCCCTCCCGCCACAGAAAGACCCCCTCCATGCACCTCCGCCCCTCCCGGCGTCCCGCCGGCGCCTCCGTGACGACCGTCCTCGCCGTCACCCTCGGCGCCGGCGTCCTCGCCGCCCCCTCGGCGGGCGCCGCCGACGCGCCCTCCGCCCGTGACGGGGTGCTGAGGGTCGAGCCGTACTTCTCGGCCCTCGCCGCCGGCTCGACCGGCTTCCTCGGCACGACCAACCACCACACCGGGGGCGAGCGGGTCTGGGTGCGGTACGACACCGGGAAGCGCACCCCGGTCGGAGGGGCGAGGGACGTCGTCGGGGACGACCTCCTGGAGTGCACGTCGTCCGAGGCCACCGTGCGGAACATGGGCACGGGCGCCGACGGCCTGACCGTGCCCCTGGAGCGCGGCGAGCACTGTGCCGGGATGGCCGGCTCCTCGGTCTTCCTCACCACCCTGGGCACCGGCGGGCTGCGGGCGTACGACGCCGTCCACGGCAGCCGTGCCGTCACCGGCATCCCGGCCGGCGCCACGGACGTCGGGGTGCGGCCGGGCACCGCCACGCACGCGCTCCTCGTCTACGAGGCGGCGGACGGCGTCCGGCACCGGGGCACGGTCGACCTCGCCGAGATGGCCGTCGAGGACGACTACGCGGCGCCGCTCGCCTCCGCGTGGTTCACCTCGATCGCCGCCACCGACACCCGGATCGCGTGGCACGAGTACGACCCCGCCACCAAGAGGTCGACCGTGGTCGTCCACACCCGGGGCACGGCCGAGAGGAAGGTCTTCCCGGCGGGCGAGCACCCCCACGTCGCCTTCCTCGGCGACCGCCTCGTCCACGCCGACCGGAACGCCACCACGCGGCTCGCCCCCTCTCCGCTGCACGCCCTGAACGTCGTGGACCCGGAGACCGGCGCCACGACCAGGCTGCTCGACCACGTCCGGAGCGTCGCCCCCACCCCGGAGGGCGACCTGCTGGTCTCCGGCGGCGAGATCGGCACCGGCGACGGCGTCTTCCGCGTCTCCCTGGCCGCCGACGGCACGCCCGGGGCCGCCTTCCTCGCCGACAGCGGTCTTCCGGCCGAGATGGCGGAGGTGGGCGAGCCCGTGCTGCCGACCGGGACGATCGACCTCGACACGAAGTACCGCGTGCCGTTCCGGCAGTACTACAACCACATGGGCGTGAAGTTCCGTTACACCTTCACCCACGTCCGGACCGGCAGGACCTACACGGCCGTCGAGAACGGCTACTCCGGCATCGGGGACGAGCACAACACCTACGCCGACGGCATCCCGATGGGCTGGGAGTGGAACGCCCGGTTCGAGGACGGGAACGCCTCCGACCCGAAGGGGACGACGGCCGCCTTCAACGGCGCCTACACCTGGACGTCGACCGCCGAGTCGGGCGCCGGATTCGGCGCACCGGTCAAGCGCTCCGGCTCCTTCACCCTCAGCCGTGCGCCGCG
>NZ_BMVV01000001.1:202143-204507 GCF_014650895.1 Streptomyces omiyaensis | reverse complement strand
GCCATCGGCGGCGGCTGGCAGATCTACGACCGCATCGAGGCCACCGGCAACATCGCCGGCTCGGTCCACGCCGACATCGTCGCCCGCGACAAGGCCGGCGTCCTCTGGCTCTACCAGGGCAACGGACGCGGCGGCTTCACCGGCCGCGTCCAGGTCGGCGGCGGCTGGCAGACCTACGACCAGATCTCCGGCGGCTCCGACTACACCGGCGACGGCCGCCCCGACGTCCTCGCCACCGACAGGACCGGCGCCCTGTGGCTCTACAGGTCCACCGGCAGCACCACCAAGCCCTTCACCGCCCGCGTCAGGATCGGCGGCGGCTGGCAGGTCTACAACCAGCTCGTCGGCACCGGCAACATCGCCGGAGCCGCCGCCGGGGACCTCCTGGCGCGCGACAGGGACGGCGTGCTCTGGATGTACCTCGGCAAGGGCGACGGCACCTTCACCGGACGCACCCGCATCGGCGCCGGCTTCGGCCGCTACGGCGAACTCGTCGGCGCCGGGGACGTCGACGGCGACAAGAAGAACGACCTCCTCGCCGTCGACCCCGCCACCAGGACCACCTACGTCTTCCGGGGGACGGGCGAGCGCGACGCCCCGCTCAACCTGCGCCGGACCCTGACGGCACAGTTCCAGGGAAAGTCGTACAACCTTTTCGGATGATCGGTGGTCATACGGGCGGGTTCGCGCCTCTGCGCGGGCCTGCCCGTCGTCCTCTGGAGGGGTCCCTTGCTTCCCGTACGCCTCACCCGCCGCCGCACCGCCGCCTCCGTGGCGACCGTCCTCGCCGTCACCCTCGGCGCCGGCGTCCTCGCCGCCCCCTCGGCGGGCGCCGCCGACGCCCCCTCCGCCCGTGACGGGGCCCTGAAGGTCGCGCCGTACACCTCGGCCCTCGGCGCCGGATCGACCGGCTTCCTCGTCACGCTGAACAACCACACGGGCGGCGACCAGGCCTGGATCCGGTACGACACCGGGAAGCAGACCCCGATCAGCGAAGCCGAGTACTTCTACACCGACGAGAGGAACGTCGTCGGGGACGACCTCCTGCTGTGCACGTCGTCCGAGGCCACCGTGCGGAACATGGGCACGGGCGCCGACGGCCTGACCGTGCCGCTGGAAGGCAACGAGCACTGTGCCGGGATGGCCGGCTCCTCGGTCTTCCTCACCGCCTGGGGCACCGGCAAGCTGCGGGCGTACGACGCCGTCCACGGCAGCCGTGCCGTCACCGGCATCCCGGCCGGCGCCACGGACGTCCGGGTGAAGCCGGGCACCGCCACGCACGCGCTCCTCGCCTACAAGGCGGCGGACGGCGTCCAGCACCGGGGCAGCCTCGACCTCGCCGAGGCGGCCGTCGAGGACGACTACGCGGCGCCGCTCGCCCCCGAGTGGAACTTCTCGGTCGCCCTCTCCGACACCCGGATCGCCTGGAGCGAGTACGACCCCGCCACCAAGAAGGGGTCCGTGGTCGTCCAGACCCGCGGCACGGCCGAGAGGAAGGTCTTCCCGGCGGGCGAGTACGCCCACGTCGCCTTCCTCGGCGACCGCCTCGTCCACGCCGACCGGAACGCCACCACGCAGCTCACGCCCTCCCCGCTGCACGCCCTGAACGTCGTGGACCCGGAGACCGGCGCCACGACCAGGCTGCTCGACCACGTCCGGGGGATCGTCCCCACCCCCGAGGGCGACCTGCTGGTCTCCGGCGGCGAGATCGGCACCGGCGACGGCGTCTTCCGCGTCTCCCTGGCCGCCGACGGCACGCCCGGGGCCGCCTTCCTCGCCGACAGCGGCTACCCCGCCGAACTGGCGGAGGTCAGCGAGCCGGAGCTGCCGCCCGCGACGCTCGACTTCGACGAGCGGGACTACACGTCGTTCACGCAGTACTTCAACCACTCGGGCGTGAAGTTCCGTTACACCTTCACCCACGTCCGGACCGGCAGGACCTACACGGTCGTCCAGAACGGCCACGCGAGCGCGGGGGAGGACGGCTCCTACCCCAAGGGCATCCCGATGGGCTGGGGCTGGACCGGTGAGCTCGACGGGAACGCCTCCGACCCGAAGGGGACGACGGCCGCCTTCAACGGCGCCTACACCTGGACGTCGACCGCCGAGTCGGGCGCCGGGCTGGGGACCACGCCGATCAAGCGCTCCGGCTCCTTCACCCTCACCCGCACGGCGAAGCCGCACGACTTCGACGACAACGGCTCCCCCGACCTGCTGGCCCGCGACGCCTCCGGCGTCCTGCGCACCCACGACTCCGGCGCCATCGGCGGCGGCTGGCAGATCTACGACCGCATCGAGGCCACCGGCAACATCGCCGGCTCGGTCCACGCCGACATCGTCGCCCGCGACAAGGCCGGCGTCCTG
>NZ_BMVV01000001.1:0-202133 GCF_014650895.1 Streptomyces omiyaensis | reverse complement strand
ACGGACGCGGCGGCTTCACCGGCCGCGTCCAGGTCGGCGGCGGCTGGCAGACCTACGACCAGATCTCCGGCGGCTCCGACTACACCGGCGACGGCCGCCCCGACCTGGTCGCCTCCGACAAGGCCGGCGTCCTGTGGATGTACAGGTCCACCGGCAGCGCCACCAAGCCCTTCGAGACCCGCAAGAAGATCGGTTCCGGCTGGCAGGTCTACAACCAGCTCGTCGGCACCGGCAACATCGCGGGTGCCGCCGCCGGGGACCTCCTGGCGCGCGACAAGGACGGCGTGCTCTGGATGTACCTCGGCAAGGGCGACGGCACCTTCACCGGACGCACCCGCATCGGCGCCGGCTTCGGCCGCTACGGCGAACTCGTCGGCGCCGGGGACGTCGACGGCGACAAGAAGAACGACCTCCTCGCCGTCGACCCCGCCACCAGGACCACCTACGTCTTCAAGGGCACCGGACAGCGGTACACCCCGCTCAACCTGACCCGCGCCGCCGTCCCGGCCTTCAAGGGCGGGACGTACAACCTCTTCGGCTGATCCATGGCCATACGGGCGGCCGATCGACCAACCGGCCAACCGACCTGACAGAGTCGGAACTTCCTCGGATCGTCGTACAACCATCCGATCTTCCCGTGAGTCATGCGGGCGTGGCGTGTCGCGCCACGCCCGCACTCCTGGGGAGAAGCCTTCCGTGACCCGTGCACTCGCCGTCACCGCCACCGCCGTCGTCCTCGCCCTGACCGCCGGAACCGTCGCCGCGACCGCGGCCCCCGCCCTCACCGGCGCCGTGACCGCCGGCACGGCGGACCAGGCGCCCGTCTCCCTGCCCACCGGGAACACCCTGCGCGGCAGCGGCCCGTCCGGCTTCCTGACCGTCGACCCGAAGGCGCCCGACCGCTTCTCGTGGACCCGGTACGCCGACGGCGTCACCGTCCAGCTGCCCAGGGGCACCTACCGCGGCGCCGTCGGCAGCGACGTCGTCGTGAAGACCGACGGCCCCACCGCCTACGCGCTGTACGACATGGCCACGGGCGCCGCGCCCGTCGTCATCGACGTCGCCCCGTCCCTCGGCGCCGGCGCCGAACTGCTCAGGGCGGCCGGGAGGACGCTCGTCATGGCCACCGACGACGCGGCCGGCCGGACCAGCCTGCACCTGGTCACCGCGGGCGGCGCCAAGACGGTCGAGGGCCTGCCCGCGGACGCCCGCCTCGTCTCCTACGACCTGTCCGTGCCCGACGTCCTCGCCGTCACGTACACCGCCACCGTCGGCGGCGCCGTCCAGAAGCGCCTCGCCGCCGTCGACCTGGCCACCGGCACGGTCGGGGACGACCGCACCGTGCCCGCCTCCACCGCCGACATCAGCGCCTCCGCCACCCACGTGGCCTGGTCCGAGAAGGACGCCGCCGGCCGGCTGACCGTGGTGACCGCACGCCGCGGCGAGACCGCGACGGTGCGCACCCCCCTCACGGGCCCGGACGCCGTCGTCCGGGTCGACGTGATGGGCGACTGGGTCACCTACACCGCCCCCGGCGGAGCCGAGGCCCGGACGGCGAACCCGCTGTACGCGATGACGGCCCGCCCGCTCGCGGGCGGGACGCCGGTGAAGGTCATGGACAGCACCAGGGCGATCTACGGCTCCGAGACCGTCCAGGGCGGCACCCTCGCCCACGGCGAGGGCGTCTACCGCATCGCCCCCGGCGCCGACGGCAGGCCGGTCGCCACGCTCCGCGCGAGCAGCGGCGAGGGCACCGCCCTGGGCCTGACCGGCCAGGAGGTCCCCGCCACCCTGGACTTCCGCACGGACCGCCCCCAGCCGGCCATGATCTGGTACCTCGACCGGGGCAACGCCCGGGTGCACGTCGAGCTCACCCACAAGGCGACCGGCAAGCGGTGGACGGCTCCGTGGACCCACCCGGACGGCGCCCGGCGCTACACCACCTCCTGGGACGGGCGGTTCGACGACCACACGGCCGCCCGGAACGGCGCCTACACCTGGAAGCTGATCGCCGAGCCCCTCAACGGCATCGGCCCGGACCTGGTGCGCACCGGCACCCTCACCGTCGCGAGCGGCACCGGCCCGCACGACTACTCGGACAGCGGCGCCCCGGACCTGCTGGTCCGCAACGCGTCCGGCGGGCTGTCCTCCTTCGACTTCCCGCAGATCCTCGGCCAGCTCACCGACCGCTCGGAGCGGACGGACCTGGGCGGCGGCTGGCAGACCTACGACCGCCTGGTCGCCACCGGCGACGTCGCCGGCACGCCCTTCGCCGACGTCGTCGGCCGCGACCGCGCCGGCGTCCTCTGGTTCTACCAGGGCAAGGGCACGTCCCTCGCCCGCCGGACCCAGGTCGGCGGCGGCTGGCAGACCTACGACAAGCTCACCGCCGGCAGCGACCTCACCGGCGACGGCCGCGCCGACCTCGTCGCCGCCGACAGGGCCGGTGTGCTCTGGCTCCACCCGGCCACCGGCGACGCCGCCAGGCCCTTCGCCACCCGCAAGAGGATCGGCGGCGGCTGGCAGATCTACAACAAGATCACCGCCACCGGGAACATCGGCGGCGGCCGGGCCGGCGACCTCGTCGCCCGGGACAAGGACGGCGTCCTCTGGCTCTACCAGGGCAGGGGCGACGGCACCTTCGCCGGCCGCACCCCGATCGGCGGCGGCTGGCAGCAGTACAAGGAGATCGTCGGCATCGGCGACGCCGACAAGGACGGCCGCCCCGACCTGCTCGTCGACTCCCCCGTCCTCTACCGGGGCCAGAGCCTCTCCTTCTACAAGGGCACCGGCGACGCCCGCGCCCCCTTCGCCTCCCGCAAGAAGCTCTGGACCCCGGACACCTTCAACGACCAGAACGCGCTGGTGTTCTGACCGCCCCGCGGGGCGCGGTCCACCGCGCCCCTCCCCCGTCCTCCCCCTGACACCTCGTGAGGAAAGCCCCGTTGAAGCACCGCCTCGCCACCACCGCCGCCCTCGTCCTCGCCGTCACCGCCGGCGGCCTGGCCGCTCCGGCGGTCGCGTCCGCCGGCCGGCCGGCCGCCTTCGCGGCGGCCGAGACGGCCGCCCCGCTGACCGTGCCCGCCGACTCCGAGATCGTCAGCGCGGGACCGACCGGCATGCTCACCCGCTCGGGGACGGGCACCGGCACCGCGTACCGGTGGACCCGGCACGCCGACGGGCAGACGACCGTCCTCCCCGGCGGCACCCACTGGGGCAGCCCGGGCACGGACGTCGTGGTCTCCCGGGACGGGGCCGTGTTCACCCTCACCGACATGGGCGACCCGGCGGCACCGCCCACCGTCGTCGACACCTCGGCGTTCAACACCGCGGCCACCCCGTACGAGTTCCAGCGGGCCGTCGGCCGGACGCTCCTGATGAAGAAGTCGGTGGAGGGGCGCGCCGACACCGTCCACCTGGTCTCCCTGGAGGACGGCAAGGTCGTCGACCGGAAGGTCGCCGTGCCGGACGGCAACCAGATCCGCTACCACTACGCCCCCCGGCCCGGCGACCTCGCCCTGCTCCACGTCTCGCCCGACTACACCGTGTGGACCCTCTCCGTGGTCGACCCGGCCACCGGCGCGCTCACGGAGTCGCACGTCACGAAGCCCCACGTGCAGATCGGGGGCGTCACCCTGACCCCGAAGCACGTGACCTGGGTGGAGGACCCGTACTCCTCCGTGAACCGCAGGCTGGTCGTCGCGGACCGGACGACGGACGAGCGCCGGACCGTGCCCCTGTCCTCGCCGGGCGACACGACCGGCACCTCCTTCCGCTCGCTCGGCGACTGGCTCGTGTACGCCAACCCCGGCGGCGGCACCGCGCTCTCCCCGAGCCCGCTCCACCCGCTCGCCGTCCGCTCGGCGACGACCGGCGAGACGTTCCCGCTCCTGGCGCACGCCGGATCCGTCGTCCCCGACGGCAACGGCGGCCTCCTCGCCCTCGGCGGCACCCTCGCCCACGGCGAGGGCCTCTACCGGATCGCCCCGGACGCGGCCACCGGCAGGCCCGCGGCGACCCTCGTCCGCACCTCGGGCCTGCCGACCGCCCTCACCGCCGTGACGGAGACCCTGCCGCCGGCCGGCACCCTCGACTTCGACGCCGCGGGCGGCGAACTCGCCGCCGGCTGGAAGCTCAGCCGCTTCAACGCCACCGCCTCGCTGACGCTGGAGCACACCGCGTCGGGCCGGACGGCGACGGTCGCCGCCCCCGCGCCCCGCGCGGGCGTGACCGACGTCGACCTCACCTGGAACGGCCTGTACGAGGACGGCATGCCGGCCTACAACGGCGCCTACACGTGGACGATGCGCGCGGAGCCCGCCAACGGCATCGGCCCCGCGATCGAGCGCCGGGGCACCTTCACCCTGACCCGCGCGCCGCGCCCGCACGACGTCGACGGCAACGGCTCGCCGGACCTGCTCACCCGCAGCGCGAACGGCTACCTCACCTCGTCCGACCTGCGGCAGCTCCGGAGCCTGACCTCCGAGGGACAGCCGGTCCCGCCGTACGAGCCGTACCACCTCTCCATCGGCGGCGGCTGGCAGGTGTACGACCGCGTCACCGCCACCGGTGACATCGCCGGCAGCGGCCACGGCGACCTCGTCGCCCGCGACGGCACCGGCATGCTCTGGTTCTACGCGGGCAAGGGCACCCACACGGCGCCCCTCGCCGCGCGCACCCAGGTCGGCGGCGGCTGGCAGATCTACGACAAGCTCATCGGCGGCTCCGACCTGACCGGCGACGGCCGCGCCGACCTCCTCGCCGCCGACAGGTCCGGCGTGCTGTGGCTCTACGCCTCCACCGGCGACGCCCAGTCCCCCTTCGCGGCCCGGAAGCAGGTCGGCGGCGGCTGGCAGCAGTACAACGAGATCACCGCCACCGGCGACCTCGCGGGCGCCACCGGCGGCGACCTCGTCGCCCGCGACGCCTCCGGCGCCCTCTGGCTGTACCTCGGCAAGGGCGACGGCACCTTCACCACCCGCACCCCCGTCGGGGGCGGCTGGCAGCAGTTCCGGCGGATCCTCGGCGTCGGCGACGTGGACGGCGACGGCCGCAACGACCTCGTCGCGGGCTCGGCGACTCCCGCCCTGGATTCCACGTCCTACTCCGGCCTGTTCCTGTACCGGGGCACCGGCAGCCGGACGGCCCCGTTCGCGGCCAAGGAGTACCTCGCCCAGGTGCCGCTCGACGAAGAGCTCCACTGACCCCGGCCCCTCCCCTCCCCGCCCCGCCCCCGCCCAGAGAGGCCCCATGCCCCACCGCGGACGCATCACCCCGCGCCGTCTCGGCGCGGTCGTCGCCGTCGTCCTGATGGCCACCGCCGGCCCGGCCGTGCTGCCGGCCGGTGCCGCCGCGCCCGGCTCCCCGGCCGCCGCGCCCGCGGCGACGGCCGACGTCACCGCTCCCCTCCTCGACCCCGGCGACAGCGTCCGGGGCCTGGGCCGGACCGGCTTCCTGAGCTGGGACGCCAAGGACCCGAACGTCCAGCGCTGGACCCGCCTGTCCGACGGGGCGGTGACGGCCTTCCCGTACGGCGCCTCCGCCTTCGGCTCCCTCGACTCGGACGCGGTCGTGGTCCGGGGCCACGACTCCGTCGGACTGCGGGACATGGAGAAGGGCACGGAACTCCTCTCCGTGCCGCTGCGCGCGGAGCTGTACGCGGGGGCCGCCGGCTCCACCCTCTTCTCCGTCACGACCGAGGCGGGCGAGAGCCCCCTCGCGCTCCACTCCCCCGGCGCGACCGGTCCGGTGCGCCGGGAGGCGACCGGGCTGCCCGTGGGCACGGCCGGGCTGCGCGTCGTGGCGGCGGCGGACGGCGAGGCCCTGGTGCGGTACACGACCGGCTCGGGGGCGGCGCTCGCCCACCACGTGGCGGTCCTGGACCTCGCCACCGCCGCCGTCACCTCCACCCACCGGGTCGCCGCCTCCGACGCGTACACCGGCTACGCCCTCTCCGCCGGGTACGTCGCCTGGACCGAGACCGAGGGGACGGCCACCACCGCCGTCGTCCTGGACCGTGCCACCCGGCGGGTCCAGCGCTTCACGGTGGCGTCCGCACCCCGGCTGGTCATCGGCCTGGCCGGGAAGTGGATCGCCTACTCCCGCCCCGGCGGCCTCCAGGAGCACAGCGCCGGGACCGCCAACGCCCTGACCGCCCGCAGCCTCACCTCCACCGCCACCCGCACGCTGCTCGACCACACCGTGTCCGGCATCGACGCCCCCGGCGACGCGCACGGCTTCGTCGGCGGCACCACGGCCGGCGGCGAGGGCCTCTACCGGATCGCGCCCGGCGCGGACGGCGTCCCCGCCGCCACCCGGGTCGCCGCGACGGGCGCGCCGACGCAGGTCGCGCTGGTCCGGCACACCGTCCCCGCGACGGTGGACCTCGACCGCACCGGCGGGGGCCTCTCCATGGCCTGGTACCTCAGCCGGAACAACGTCTCCATGACGGTCACCCTCCGCAACACCCGCACGGGCGAGTCGTTCACGGAGTCCGTCACCCAGTCGGGACGGGACGAGGACCCGCAGCCGATGCGGTTCGACTGGGACGGAACCCTCGACTGGCACGGAGATCCCGGCTTCCACACCGCCGCGTCGGCCGGCCCGTACACCTGGCAGATCACCGCGACGCCGCTCAACGGCATCGGGCCCGCCCTGAAGAAGTCCGGCTCCTTCACCGTCACCCGCAGGACCGGCGCGCACGACTACGACAGCGACGGCTCGCCGGACGTCCTCGCCCGGGACACCGCGGGACGCCTGTGGATCCAGGACCTCTACGACCGGCCCGCCTGGGGAGCGACCTTCCAGAACCCCGAGTCGCCCGTCGGCAGCGGCTGGCAGGTGTACGACCGGATCGAGGCCACCGGCACCATCGCCGGGGCCGCCGCACCCGACCTCGTCGCCCGCGACCGCGCCGGCGTCCTCTGGCTCTACCTCGGCAAGGGCGACGGCACCTTCACCGCCCGCCGCGCGATCGGCGGCGGCTGGAACGCGTACGCGCACCTGACCGGCGGCAGCGACCTCACCGGCGACGGCCGCCCCGACCTGGTCGCCACCGACCGCTCCGGCCGCCTCTGGCTCTACCGGAGCACCGGCTCCCTGTCCGCTCCCTTCGCCGCCCGCCGCCTGATCGGGGCGGGCGGCTGGGAGGGCTACGACCGCCTCGCCGCCACCGGCAACCTCGCCGGCGGCGCCGCGGGCGACCTGGTCGCCCGCGACCGCGCCGGCGTCCTCTGGCTGTACCTCGGCAAGGGCGACGGCACCTTCGCCGCCCGCACCCGGATCGGCGGCGGCTGGCAGGGCTACGACGACCTGATCGGCTCCGGCGACATCGACCGGGACGGCCGGCCCGACCTGTACGTGGCGGATGTCGCGTACGGCAACCTCTCGCCGGGCTTCTACCGGGGCACGGGCGCCTGGCAGAGGCCGTTCCGCCCCGTGGAGGGGCTGAACACCGTCCAGTTCGGACGGACGTTCGACCTCTTCGCCTGACCCCTACCGACACGGGACGGTCGCCCGGACCGTCTTGCCGACCGTGCGGTGCTGCACGCCCCAGGCGGTCGCGAGGGCGGCCACGAGCAGAAGCCCGTAGCCGCCCCCGTCGGACTCCCGGGCCGGTGACGGCCGGCGCTCGGCCCGCGCGTCCGAGAGCTCGACCCGTACGTGGCCGGCGCGGCGCTCCATCCGCAGCTCGAAGTCCCGTCCGGGGACCCGGCCGTGCCGCGCCGCGTTGTTCGCCGGCTCGGCCACCACCAGCTCCGCCGCCTCCGCCGCCGCGCCGGTCAGGCCCCAGTCCTTCAGCTGGTGCGCCGCGAGCAGCCGGGCCAGCCGCGCGCCCCGGGGCGTGGGGCTCAGACGGAGCGCGAACTCCGGCGCGCATGCACTTCTCGGAGGGGTGATTTCCGGCTTCATGACACCGAGCGTGGGGCCCCGGCCCTACGCTGACCAGCAGCGACGCCACGACGCTGGGTAACTGTACGAAGACGCCAAGAGGGCGGTACGGATGTCGGGGAACGAGGAGGAGAGGCCGGAGCAGCCCTCCGAAGTGGACGGTACGGCGCACCCGTTCAGTGCGCTCGGCAAGATGCTGAAGGTCCTGCGGCGCAATGCGGGCCTGAGCCAGACGGAACTGGCGGAGATCACACACTGCAGCGAGGACCTGATCTCCGCGATCGAGCGGGGTGTACGGACTCCGCAGCCGGACTTCCTCATCCGCGCGGATCCGGCGGTACGGGCGGGCGGGGTGCTGGCGGCAGCGGTGGACGACGTCCGGGAGGCGTTGGCGCGGGCGCGGACCCGGCATCCGGACTGGTTCCGCAGCTTCGCGAAGGCGGAGGGCGAGGCGGTGGCCCTCCACTACTACGCGGTGCAGGCCGTACCGGGGATCCTCCAGACGCCCGCCTACGCCGAGTCCGTCTTCCGCCACCGCCGTCCGCTGTACGACGAGGTGACGATCGAGAAGCGCCTCGCGGACCGCCTGGCTCGCCGAGTGATCTTCGAGAAGTGGCCGGCGCCGACGATGAGCTTCGTCGTGGAGGAGTCGGTGCTGCGTCGCCCCCTGGGCGGCGGGGAGGCCTTCCGGGAGCAGCTGTGCCACATCGCCGAGGCGGCTCGAATGCGCACGGTGCACTTCCAGATCATCCCCACCGACCGGGAGGAACACCCGGCCCTGGAAGGGGCGTTCACCCTGCTCACGCCCAAGGGCCGAAGGGAGGTGGCGTACATCGAGAGCTACCGGCACGCCCGGCTGATCACCGACCCGGAGGAGGTGCGCATGTACACCGAGCGCTATGGGGTCATCCGGGCGCAGGCACTCACGCCCTACGAGTCCCTGGACGCGATCGAGAAGATGCCGGGAGAGCTATGAGCACCACAGGACTGGTCTGGTTCAAGAGCAGCTACAGCGGTGGCGAGGGCGGCGAGTGCATCGAGGTCGCCTACGACTGGCGCAAGTCCGGCTACAGCGGCCCCGAGGGCGGCAACTGCGTCGAGGTCGCCGCTCACCCCACCGCCGTCCACGTCCGTGACTCCAAGGTCCCCCACGGGCCGCAGCTCGCCGTCGCGCCGGCGGCCTGGGCCGTGTTCGTCGAGGTCACCTCGCGGGTCTGACGGGGCCGGACGCACACAGGGCCTCCCCGGGTCGGCCGGGGAGGCCCTTCGCGTTCACGGAAGCTTCAACCACAGCCCCGTAAAAAGGACTTGGCGGCGATTCAGATGTCGATCGCGCTGGGCTACCCTGTGGCCCATGCAGGGGGAATTGGAAAACGACTCTAATTTGGCCGGGAGCGGCGCGCAGCCGCTCGACGCGGACGATCCGCGCCGGATCGGCGCCTTCCGCCTGCTCGGCGTGCTCGGGTCCGGCGGGATGGGGCGCGTCTACCTGGGGGCGGTCCCGGGGACGTACGCGGCGGTCAAGCGGGTGCTGCCGTCGCTCGCCGAGGACAGGGACTTCCTGAGCCACTTCGGGCACGAGCTGGACAATCTGGCGCGGCTGCCCGCCGGGGCCAGCACGAAGCTGCTGGCGAGCGACCGGCTGGCGAAGCCGCCGTGGTTCGCGACGGAGTTCATCCCGGGCGTGACGCTCAACGACGCGCTGCGGCTGAACGGCGGGCCGCTGCCCGCCGACGCGCTGTGGCGGCTGCTGCGGGAGGCGGCGGCGGCGCTGCGGGCGGTGCACGCGGCGGAGATGGTCCACCGGGACCTGAAGCCGTCGAACGTGATGCTGACCGCGAGCGGGCTCTCGCTCATCGACTTCGGGGTGGCGCGGGCGGCCGACCAGAGCCGGCTGACGAAGACCGGCATGATCATCGGCACGCCGGCGTACATGGCCCCGGAGCAGGCCGTCGCGGACAGGACGCTGACCGGCGCCGCGGACGTCTTCGCGCTGGGCAGCCTCGTGCTGTACGCGGCCAACGGACGGCCGCCGTTCGGCGACGGGTCCGGGCACGACCTGCTCTACCGGGTCGTCCACGGCGAGCCCGACTTCGGGCGGCTGGCGCAGACGGACCCGGACCTCGCCGGCCTCGTCCGGACGTGCCTGGCGAAGGACCCGGAGGACCGGCCGACCGCCACCGAGCTCGTCGGGCACGCGGACGCGCGGGCGGCCGGAGCGGAGTGGCCGGAGGCGGTGGCGGTACGGATCGCGGAGCGCGACGTCTTCGCGGCGGGGGCGCCGACGGCCGAGGCGCTGGCCGAGCTGGAGGCGGCCGACCCGTCGGAGGACGTGGCCACGGCGCCGCTGACGCCGCAGGCACCGGCGACGGACCCGGCGTACCTGCTCGCCGGGAAGCCGGCCGGCGGCCGGGAGCACCGGCGGCGGAACCGGCTGGTCCTGATGGCCGTCCCCGTCGTGATCACGACCGGTACGACGCTGACGCTGACGCTGGGGCCGTACGAGCTGGGGCGCGCGGGCGCGTCCGGCGCCCCCTCGGCGTCGCCGACGGCCGCGACGGCCGCGCCGCCGTCCTCGGCGGGTCCGGGGGCGAAGCCGTCGTCCCCGGCCGGGCCGTCGGGGTCCGCGTCCGGCTCCGCGTCCGCGCCGGCGACCTCCGCGCCGCCGCCCGGCGCGCAGCCGCCTGCCGCCCCGCCGGCGGACGGCGGGGCGGGCGGCGGGGCCGCCTCCGGAGGCGGTACGGGCTCCGGCGGCTCCACGACCACGTCGGGGGGCTCCTCGGGCGGCTCGTCCGGGAGCTCCTCGGGCGGGTCCACGGGGGGCTCGTCCGGCGGGTCCTCGGACGGCTCCTCGGGCGGCTCCTCGGGCGGCTCCTCCGGCGGCTCCTCCGGCGGGGCCACGGCCGCGCCGCCGCCGGCGACGTCCGCCCCGCGCCCGACGGCGACCACGCCGAAGCCGACGCCGAAACCGACGCCGAAACCGAGCTCCGGCGGTTCGGGCCCCTCGGGGACGTACGCGCTGGAGAGCGCGAGCAACGGCAACTGCCTGGCGGAGCGGGACGCCGGATACGCCGTGCTGATCCAGTCGCTGCCGTGCGGCTCCATCCCGGACGCCGCCAGTTACTCCTGGACCTACCGGTCCAACGGGGACGGCAGCTTCCGGCTGGTCAACCGGCGGTCCGGCAAGTGCGTCCAGCTGGGGACCGGCGTCGCGCCGGTGCCCGCCTCCTGCAACGGGTCGAGCGCCCAGTCCTGGAAGTTCGCCACGTCCACGTCGGCCGGCCGGCAGATCAAGAGCGCCAACAACGGGCAGTGCCTGACGGCCAACCCGGGCGGCGTCGTGGTCTACGTCTGCAACGACGCGTACGACTCGCAGTTCTGGCGCAACATCGGCGCGCTCTAGGCACACCGCCCCGTCGGGCCGGGGACGCGGCCCGCGGGTGGTCCGCCCGCCGGGAATCGGAGCGCCGCCGACGGGGTTGGCGGGGGAACGAGCCGTCGTCGGAGGGGAAGAGGGTCATGCGGGCGATCCGGGTGGACGAAGTGGGCGGTCCCGAGGTGCTGCGGGAGGCCGAGGTGGAACCGCCGCGGCCGGGCCCGGGCGAGGCGGTCGTGGAGGTCGCCGCGTCCGGGGTCAACTTCCTCGACGTCTACCACCGCGAGGGCCGTTACGGCCTCCCGCTGCCCTTCACCCCGGGCACCGAGGGCGCCGGCACGGTCGTCGAGGTCGGCCCCGGCGTCGCCGGCGTCGCCGTCGGGGACCGGGTCGGCTGGGTGGAGATCCCCGGCTCGTACGCCGAGCGGGCCGTCGTGGACGCCTCCCGGCTGGTGCCGCTGCCCGACGACATCGGCTTCGAGACCGCCGCCGCCGTGCTCCTCCAGGGCATGACCGCGCACTACCTCGTCACCGACGCCTACCCGGTGCGGCGGGGCGACACGGTGCTCGTGCACGCGGCCGCCGGCGGCATGGGGCTGCTCCTGACCCAGCTCGTCACCCACCTCGGCGGCAGGGTGATCGGCACGGCGTCGACCACGGCCAAGGCCGGGTCGGCGCGGCGCGCCGGGGCCGCCGAGGTGATCCTCCCCTCCGCGGTCGACGACCTCGCCGCCGAGGTGAGGCGGCTCAACGGCGGCCGGGGACTGCCGGTCGTCTTCGACGGCGTCGGCGCGCACACCTTCGACGCGAGCCTCGCCAGCCTGCGGCCCCGCGGCCACCTCGTGCTCTTCGGCGCGGCGAGCGGCGCCGTGCCGCCGTTCGATCCGATGCGGCTCGCCCGCGGCGGCTCGCTGACCCTGATCCGGCCCAGCCTCGGGGACTACATCGCCGACCGGTCCGAACTGCTCCGGCGGGCCGCCGACGTGTTCGCGTGGGTGCGCTCCGGGGCGCTCGAGGTCACCGTGACGGGACGCTACGCGCTGTCCGAGGCGTCCTTGGCCCACAGCGACCTGGAGGACCGGCGCACCACCGGCAAGCTGCTCGTCGTCCCCGGTGCGGCCGCCGGCGGACGCCGCGGGGAGACGCGGGGCTGATCGCGGGTGGGGCGGGTGGCCGTGTCGGGGTGCGGCCCGGGACGCGCCCCCCGGGGCCCGGCCGGGCGCGCTTCAGGGTCCGGTCCGCTCCGGTGCGGTGAAGACCGGGACCGTGACGCCGTCCGGGCCCTCGCGGAAGGCGGCCTCCAGCGGCATGCCGACGCGCAGGCCGTCCTCCGGCACGCCCACGACCTCCGTCATCATCCGCGGCCCCTCCTCCAGGTCCACGACCGCCGCCGCGTAGGGCACGCGCCCGTCGAAGGGCGGCAGGTCGTTCCGGTGGACGACGGACCAGGTGTAGAGCGTGGCGCGGCCGCTCGCCCGCTCCCAGACCACGTCCTCGCTCCAGCAGTGGGGGCAGAACTCGCGGGGGTAGTGGTGGGGCCGCCCGCAGGCCCGGCAGCGGCGGATCAGGAGGCGCCCCTCGGCGGCCGCGTCCCAGTAGGTCCGGGTGAAGGCGTCGATGTCGGGGGTGGCGGTCACAGGAAGAGTCCGATCGCGGAGTCGAGGGACCAGGTCTGCCAGGAGAGGGCGAGGAGGGCCACCAGGGAGATGAGGGCCATCATCGCGTTCTGCCCCTGCTCGGCCCAGTCGTGGATCATGAGGACGAGGTAGAGGAGGTTGAGGAGGAGGCCGCCGGCGAGGGCGATCGGGGTGAGGAAGCCGGTGACCAGGCCGAGGCCGAGGGCGAGTTCGGCGTAGACGACGACGTGCGCCATCAGCCGGGGGCGCGGGGCGACGACGGTCTCGAAGCCGGTCCGCACGGCCGCCCACCGGTGCTTCGACGCCACGTCCGCCGCCCAGGCGATGCCCGTGCCGCGCTCGAACCAGCCCTCGCGGTCCTTGTGGCGCCAGCTCTCCAGCCACCACAGACCGAGGCCGATGCGGAGGACGGCGAGCCATTCGGCGCCGGTGAGCCAGACGGTCTGCATGCGTGGTCCTCCTCGACGGCCCTCAATATCTGACGGTACGTCAGTTCAGCGCAGCGCCCCCGTCCTCCGCAAGGGGTCGGAGGGCGTGACCGTTTCGCAACCGAAACCCCTCTTGACCGAGACCCACTACGTGTACACGTCATTACGCTCAGCAGTCATGGTCACCACCCCCCAAGAACCGGTGTACGTCATCGGCGCCGGCCCCGGCGGGCTCGCGGTCGCCGCCACCCTGCGCGCCCGCGGCGTCCGCGCCGTCGTCCTGGAGAAGTCCGACGCCGTCGGCACCTCCTGGCGCGGTCACTACGACCGGCTGCGGCTGCACACCACCCGGCGGCTCTCCGCCCTGCCCGGCCTGCGGATACCCCGCGCGTACGGCCGCTGGGTCGCCCGCGCCGACCTGGTCCGCTACCTGGAGGCGTACGCCGAGAAGCACGAGCTGGACGTCGTCACCGGCGTCGAGGTGCACCGGATCGAGCGGGCGGGGGACGAGGGCGGGGGCTGGGTGCTGCACGCGACCGGCGGCCGGCGGCTGACCGGCCGGGCCGTGGTCGTCGCCACCGGCTTCAACCACACCCCCACCGTGCCGGACTGGCCGGGGCTCGACACGTACGAGGGAGACCTCCGGCACGCCCGCGAGTACCGGAACCCGGAGCCGTACGCGGGCAAGGACGTGCTCGTCGTCGGCATCGGCAACACCGGCGCCGAGATCGCCGCCGACCTCGCCGAGGGCGGCGCCGGCCGGGTCCGGATCGCCGTCAGGACCGCCCCGCACATCCTGCGCCGCACCACCGCCGGCTGGCCCGCGCAGCGCAGCGGCATCCTCGTCCGGCGGCTGCCGGTCCCCCTCGTGGACCTCATGGGGCGGGGCCTCGCCCGCTTCGCCGCGCCGGACCTCTCCGCGCACGGGCTGCCCCGGCCGACCGCCGGTCTCGCCAGCCGCGTCCGCGAGGGCGCCATCGCCGTCCAGGACGTGGGCCTGGTCGCCGCCGTCCGGGCCGGGAAGGTCGAGGTCGTCGCGGCCGTCGAGGCCCTGGAGGGGCGCGAGGTGGTGCTCGCCGACGGCAGCCGGATCACCCCCGACGCGGTGATCGCCGCGACCGGCTACCGCCGGGCCCTCGAACCGCTCGTCGGCCACCTCGACGTCCTCGACCCCCGCGGCCGCCCCCTGGCCCGCGGCCCCCGCAGCGCCCCCGGCCTCTATTTCGTCGGATTCGCCAACCCCATCAGCGGAATGCTGAGGGAAATATCCCTGGAGGCGGAGCGGATCGCGCGGCGGATCGCCCGCACCGCGCCGAAGCGGAAGTAGCGCCCCGGACGACCCGAGACCCCGCCCCCCCGGCGGGGTCTTCGCGCTTCCTCCGCACCGCCCCATTCCTGACTGGGCGTCAGTTCTGTAATCTGACTAGGCGTCAGGTCACTTGTCCGGGACGCGTCCTGAACGGAAGGGCGGAGCGGAACGATGCTTGGATCGACCCACGGCACCTTCACCACCGGTCTGCGCGCCCGCGTGGACGCCTGCGGGGAGTCCCCCCGCACCGCCGTCCACGGGCACGCCGCCGCGCCCGGCGACCGGGACGTCAGCGGACGGGCGCTGTACGCCGAGGTCCCCGACCTCGGCCGCTTCTTCCGGCCCCGGTCCGTCGCCGTCGTCGGCGCCTCGGACGCCGAGGGGCGGCCCAACACCGGCATCACCCGGCAACTGCTCGCCTGGGCCGAGCGGGTCGGCGCCACGCTCGTGCCCGTGCACCCCACCCGCACCACCGTCTTCGGCCTCGACTGCGTGCGCTCCGTCAAGGACCTCGCGGAGCCGGTGGACCTCGCCGTGCTGCTGGTCGCCGACCCGCTGCCGGTCGTCGAGGAGCTGGGCGAGGCACGGGTCCGCTTCGCGGTCGCCTTCGCCTCCGGCTTCGCCGAGACCGGCGCCGGCGGGGCCGCCGCCCAGGAGCGGCTGGCCGAGGCCGTGCGGCGCACCGGGATCCGCCTGCTCGGACCCAACACCAACCTCAACGCCTTCGAGCACTTCCGCGACGACCTCGACGGGCCGGCCGTCGCCCTCATCACCCAGTCCGGACACCAGGGCCGGCCCGTCTTCAGCCTCCAGGAGCTCGGCATCCGGCTCTCCCACTGGGCGCCCACCGGCAACGAGGCCGACCTGGAGACCTCCGACTTCCTCTCGTACTTCGCCTCGCTCCCCGAGGTCGGCGCCATCGCCGCCTACGTCGAGGGGCTCAAGGACGGGCGGTCCTTCCTGCTCGCCGCCGACCGCGCGGCCCGCGAGGGCGTGCCGGTGGTGGCCGTGAAGGTCGGCAGGACCGAGACCGGGGCCAGGACCGCCGCCTCCCACACCGGGAAGCTGACCGGCGCGGACCGGGTGGTGGACGCGGCGATGCGGCAGTTCGGGGTGATCCGGGTCGACGGGCTCGACCAGCTCCAGGACACCGCCGCCCTGCTCGCCCGGGCCCGCAGGCCGCTCGCCGACGGCGTCGTCGTCTACTCGATCTCCGGCGGCACCGGCGCCCACTTCGCCGACCTCGCCACCGCCGCCGGGCTCCGCCTGCCCGCCCTCCCCCAGGCCAGGCAGGACGAGCTGCACCAGTGGATCCCCCCGTACCTGAACGTCGCCAACCCGGTCGACAACGGCGGCCACCCGGTCGGCGACTGGCGCGGCCGGAAGATCATCGACTCGATCCTCGCCGACCCGTCGGTCGGGGTCCTCATCTGCCCCATCACCGGCCCCTTCCCGCCCATGAGCGACAAGCTCGCCCAGGACCTGGTGGACGCGGCGGAGGCCAGCGACAAGCTGGTGTGCGTCGTGTGGGGCTCCCCCGTCGGCACCGAGGACGCCTACCGGACCACCCTCCTCGGCTCCTCCCGGGTCGCCACCTTCCGCACCTTCGCCAACTGCATCGGCGCCGTGAAGGCCTACCTCGACCACCACCGCTTCACCGCCGGCTACCGCTCCCCCTTCGACGAGGCCCCCCGCACCCCCTCCCCGTCCTTCCGCAAGGCCCAGGCGCTGATGCGGCCCGGACGGCGGCTCAGCGAGCACGCGGCCAAGCAGCTGCTGCGCGCGTACGGGATACGGGTGCCGCGCGAGCAGCTGGTGACGAGCGCGGCCGCGGCCGTCCGGGCCGCGGGGCTCGTCGGCTACCCGGTGGTCATGAAGGCGTCCGGCGCGCAGCTCGCCCACAAGACGGAGCTCGGGCTCGTGAAGGTCGGGCTGACCTCGGCGAGCCAGGTCAGGGACGCGTACCGGGACCTCACCGACATCGCCCGCCACGAAGGGATCGACCTCGACGGCGTCCTCGTCTGCCAGATGGTCGGCAGGGGCGTCGAGATGGTCGTCGGGGTGACCCGGGACGAGCTCTTCGGCCCCACCGTCACCGTCGGTCTCGGCGGCGTCCTGGTGGAGGTCCTGAACGACACCGCCGTGCGGGTCCCGCCCTTCGGCGAGCGCGAGGCCCGCTCGATGCTGGACGAGCTGCGCGGCCGGGCCCTGCTCGACGGGGTGCGCGGCGCGCCGCCCGCCGACGTCGACGCGCTCGTCGAGGTCGTGCTGCGGGTCCAGCGGATGGCCCTCGAACTCGACGGCGACCTCGCCGAACTCGACATCAACCCGCTGATGGTGCTGCCGCGCGGACAGGGCGCGGTGGCCCTGGACGCGCTGGCCGTCTGCCGATAGGAGCCCGCCCGATGCCCGACGTGCTGCACACGGTCGAGAACGGCGTCTCGTGGATCACCCTCAACCGCCCCGAGGCGATGAACGCGGTCACCTGGGACCAGCGGGAACGGATCGTCGCGCTGCTCGCCGACGCCTCCGCCGACCCGGCCGTCCGCTGCGTGGTCGTCACCGCCACCGGGCGCGGCTTCTGCGCGGGCGCGGACCTGCGCGGCTCCCCGCAGGTCTCCGGGGAGCGGGTGGCCGGGGACGTCTCCCGCATGATCCGGCAGGGCGCCCAGCGCTTCGTCGCCGCCGTGCTGGACTGCGAGAAGCCGGTGATCGCGGCGGTGAACGGGACGGCGGCGGGGATCGGCGCGCACCTCGCCTTCGCCTGCGACCTGGTGCTCGCCGCCGAGTCCGCCCGCTTCGTCGAGGTCTTCGCCCGTCGCGGGCTCGTCCCCGACGGCGGCGGCGCCTACCTGCTGCCGCGGCTGGTCGGCCTCCAGCGCGCGAAGGAGCTGTTGTTCTTCGGCGACGCGGTGCCGGCGGCGGAGGCGTGCGCGATGGGCCTGGTCAACCGGGTGGTCCCGGCGGAGGACCTGGACAAGACGGCCCGGGCGTGGGCCGAGCGCCTCGCCCAGGGCCCCACCCGGGCCCTCGCGCTCACGAAGCACCTGGTCAACGCGTCCCTCGACGGCGATCGCGCCACCGCCTTCGCGGCCGAGGCGCTCGCCCAGGAGCTCAACATGACGACCCGCGACGCCCAGGAGGGCGTCGCGGCCTTCGTGGAGCGGAGGGAGGCCCGGTACGAGGGGCGGTGACCGGAGCGGCCGGCGGCGTCACGGGCCTTCCTATCTGACGCTCCGTCAGTTTCAATGCTGGACATGATGGGACACGCGGGGATGGCGGCCACCGTCGTCCGACACCTGAGAGCGGCCGGGGCGCCCACGGCCGCCGACCCCCTGCCCCGGCCCCCGCTGCGGGCCGTGCGGGAGGACGAGCGGGCGCCCGTCGATCCGGCGGAGTTCCGGCGGGTGCTGGGGCACTTCGCGAGCGGGGTCACGATCGTCACCGCGGCCGGGGCGGAGGGGCCGGCCGGCTTCGCCTGCCAGTCCTTCGCCTCGCTCTCGCTCGACCCGCCGCTGGTCGCCTTCATGGTCGCCCGCACCTCGACCACCTGGCCGCGCATCGCCGCCGCCGGGACCTTCTGCGTCAACGTCCTCGGCGCCGCGCAGGGGGAGCTGTGCCGGGGCTTCGCGGTGAGCGGCGCCGACAAGTTCGCGGGCGTGGAGTGGTCGCCCGCACCCGTCACCGGCGCGCCCCGGCTCGCCGGGGCGCCCGCCTGGATCGACTGCGCGATCACCGCCGTCCACACCGGTGGCGACCACCTGATCGTGGTCGGGCGGGTGGAGGCGCTGGGGGCGGCGGAGGAGGGGGAGCCGCTGCTCTTCCACCGGGGGCGGTTCGGGCGGTTCAGCGGAGCGTGAGCGCGGGGGCGGCGGGGCGGCGGATGACCAGGGACATGAGGGCCGCCGCCGCGCAGAGGGCGCCCGAGGCGTACCAGACGACGTCGTAGGAGCCGAAGACGTCCCGGGCGACGCCGCCCGCGAAGGCGACGACGGCGGCGCCGACCTGGTGGGAGGCGAGGACCCAGCCGAAGACGATCGCGGAGTCCTCGCCGTAGTGCTCGCGGCAGAGGGCGAGGGTGGGCGGCACGGTCGCCACCCAGTCGAGGCCGTAGAAGACGATGAAGAACACCATCGGCGGGTGGACGGACGGGGCGAGCAGCAGCGGCAGGAAGAGGAGCGAGACGCCCCGCAGGGCGTAGTAGACGGCGAGGAGCCGGCGGGCCTCGAAGCGGTCGGTGAACCAGCCGGAGGCGATCGTGCCGACGACGTCGAAGACGCCGATGACGGCGAGGAGTCCGGCGGCGGCCGTGACCGGCATGCCGTGGTCGTGCGCGGCGGGCACGAAGTGGGTCTTCACCAGGCCGTTGGTGGAGGCGCCGCAGATCGCGAAGGTGCCGGCGAGGAGCCAGAAGGGGCCGGTGCCGGCGGCCCTGCGCAGGACGGTGAGCGCGCGGCGGGCCGCGCCGGTGACGGGCGCGGGCTTCTCGGCGTACTCGCCGCCGTACGGGGCGAGTCCGACGTCCGCCGGGTGGTCGCGCAGCAGCAGCCACACGAAGGGGACGACGGCGAGCGCGGAGAGGGCGACGGTGACGGAGGCCGGGCGCCAGCCGTGGTGCTCGACCAGCCAGGAGAGCAGCGGCAGGAAGACGAGCTGTCCGGAGGCGCCGGCCGCGGTGAGGACGCCGGTGACCAGGCCGCGGCGGGCGGTGAACCAGCGGTGGGTGACGGTCGCGGCGAAGGCGAGCGCCATGGAGCCGCTGCCGAGGCCGACGAGGACGCCCCAGAAGAGGACGAGCTGCCAGGCGGCCGTCATCCAGACGGTGAGCAGCGAGCCGGCCGCGATGACCGAGAGCGCGACGGCGACGACCCTGCGGATGCCGAAGCGGTCCATGAGGGCGGCGGCGAAGGGCGCGGTGAGGCCGTAGAGCGCGAGGTTGACGGAGACGGCGAAGCCGATGGTGCCGCGCGACCAGTCGAACTCCGTGTGGAGCGGCTCGATGAGCAGGCCCGGCAGGGAGGCGAAGGCGGCGGCGCCGATGATCGTGACGAAGGTGACCGCGGCGACGGACCAGGCGCGGTGGAGGCGCGGGGTCCGGGGACCGCGGGAGGAGGCGGGGGGTCGGTGCTGCTCCGTTGTCTGGGCCATGCCACCGAGCATGCTGGCCGGATCCCGCCTCCACCATTGGCCCGAGTGCCAGCTTTCCAACGGATCGGGCCACGCGGGTGGATCCGGAGGACGGCGGCTACGCGAGCCTGGGCAGGTCCCTGATCGGCCGGACCGCCAGCAGCGCCGCCACCACCAGGACCGCGATCCCCGCTCCCGCGAGCAGCACCGCCTCCGCGCCGACCAGGCCGGCGACCGGCCCGGACAGCGCGCGTCCGACGCCCATCATCAGCAGGGATCCGGCCACGTCGTAGGCGTGCATCCGGTTCAGCGCCTCCTGCGGCACGTGCGTCTGGACCGCCGTCGACCACATGACCAGCCAGTACGCGAAGGCCGTGCCCGCCACGAACTGCCCGGCGCCCAGGGCGGCGACCGGCGCGCCGGACCCGAGGAGCGCCAGGTTCACCGGGAGGCCGAGGAGGGCGACGGCGCCGGAGGCGAGGGGGCGGCGGGGGCGGATGCGCAGGGCGAGCAGGCCGCCGAGGGCGCTGCCGGCGCCGTTGACGGCCATCAGCACGCCGTACGCGGCCGAGCCGTGCCCGCCGGTGACCAGGCTCGCGGTCAGCGGCACCATCGGGCCGGCCACCGTCAGGCCGTACACCGTCCAGATGGAGATCACTCCCCACAGCCAGCTCCGGGAGCGGAACTCTCGCCATCCGAGGGCGAGTTCGGAGCCGAAGGAGCCGCGGGCGCGCCCGCCGGAGGGCATCGGCGGGATCCGCATCAGCAGGAAGCAGACGGCGCTGACGGCGAAGGTGGCGGCGTTGGCGGCGAAGGCGGCACCCGCGTTCCACAGGGCGACGAGGAGGCCCGCGAGCGCCGGTCCCGCCATCGTCATCAGCGCCTCCACCACCCTGAGGACGGCGTTGGCGCGCTGCACGTCGGGGGCGATGCGCGGGATGGTCGAGGCGACGCCCGGCTGGAAGAGCGCGGCTCCGACGCCGGCGACGACCGAGAGCGCGTACACCGCCCACAGCGGCGGGCTGCCGACCGCGAAGGCGACGGCGAGGAGCGCGGCGCCGGGCAGCCGCAGCAGATCGGCGGTGATCATCATCCGGCGGGCGGTGAAGCGGTCGGCGAGGACGCCGCCGAAGAGGACGAAGACGGCGAAGGCGGCGGTCCACAGACCGAGCGCGTAGCCGACGGTGGAGCCGGGCCGGCCGGCGCCGAGGAGACCGGCGGCGAAGGCCACCGGCACCATCCCCTCGCCGAGGACGGCGGCGGCCCGGGCGGTGAAGAAGAGCCGGAAGCTGCGGTTCCACAGAGGGGCGGGCGGGGGCACCGGGGACGTCCCCGTGTCGTCCCCGGACCGGTACCTGGTTTCCTTGTACGCGTTGTCCGTCACGGGCAGCCAGTCGTACCACCAGGTGGTCTGGACCACCAGTGATTTTGCCGAGGGAGCGCCCGTGCCGCACCGCGTCGTCGTCCTCGCCCTGCCCGGGCTGCTCCCCTTCGAGCTGGGCATCCCGCACCGGATCTTCGGCCGCGCCAAGGACGCCCGGGGGCGGCCGCTGTACGAGATCGTCACCTGCGCGGTGACCGCCGGCCCGGTCCCGACCGACGCCGACTTCGCCGTGCACGTCGCCCACGGTCCGGAGGCGCTGGCCACCGCCGACACCGTCGTCGTCCCCGCCTCGTACGAGCTGGGTCCGGTCTACGAGGAGGGGCGGCTCACCCCCGAGCTGGCCGCCGCGCTCGACCGCATCCGGCCCGGCACCCGGCTCGTCGCGATCTGCACCGGCGGGTACGTGCTCGCCGCCGCCGGCCACCTCGACGGGCGTCCGGCCACCACCCACTGGTCCTCGGCCGACCACTTCCAGCGGCTCTTCCCGACCGTCCGGGTCGACGCCGACGTCCTCTTCGTCGACGACGGCGACGTCCTCACCTCGGCGGGCGTCGCCGCCGGACTCGACCTGTGCCTGCACATCGTCCGCCGCGACCACGGCGCCGCGGTCGCCAACGACGTGGCCCGCCGCACGGTCGTCCCCCCGCACCGGGACGGCGGCCAGGCCCAGTACATCGCCCGCCCGGTCCCCGAGGCCGGCACCCACACCACCACCGCCGCCCGCGCCTGGGCGCTGGCCCACCTGCACGAGCCGATCCAGCTGCGGGACCTGGCCGAGCGGGAGGCGATGAGCGTCCGCACCTTCACCCGCCGCTTCCGCGACGAGGCCGGCGTCAGCCCCGGCCAGTGGCTCACCCGGCAGCGGATCGAGCGCGCCCGCCACCTCCTGGAGACCAGCGACCTCCCCGTGGACCGCGTCGCCCAGGACTCCGGCTTCGGCACCGCCCAGTCGCTGCGGGTCCACCTGATGGCCGCGATCGGCGTCACCCCGACCGCCTACCGGCGCACCTTCCGCACCGGCTCCGCCGGCTCCGCCGCCTCCTGAGCCGCGGGCCCCCGCCGGACGAGGCGCCGCTCGCCGACGGCCGCGACGGCGACCAGCAGCAGCGTGAGGCCCACCCCCCACAGGATCGCCGTCGACGGGGCCACCACCTTCAGCAGCCCGCCCGCGAGGGTGCCGCTCGCCGCGTACCCGGCGCCGACGGCCGCGTACATGATCGAGTACCCGGCGGCCAGCGCCGACGGCGGCAGCACCCGGCGCAGCGCCAGGTTCCGGGTCAGCATGGCCGGCGCCTGGAGCAGCCCCGCCGCGACCAGGGCCGCGCCGATGGCGAGCGCCCCCGGCACCAGCGCCACCAGCGCCACCCCGGCGGTCACCGCGAGGACGAGGACCAGCGACTGCACCGCGAGCGGCCCGGGCCAGTGGGGGCGGAGCCCGTACAGGAAGGATCCGGCGACCGAGCCGAGCGAGAAGCCGGCGAGCAGCGGGCCCGCCCAGCCGATGCCGATCCCGCGCTGTTCGAGCAGCGCGGGCAGGACCAGCTCGGCGAGGGCGAGCAGCGTCAGCGACGCGGCCCCCAGCACGTACACCGGCCACGCGGCGAGCAGCGCCCGCCGCGCCGTCCCGTCCTTCCGCTGCGGCTCCGACGCCCACCCGGCGGGCAGCAGCCACAGCCCGGCGAGCCCGAGCGCCATCAGCCCGCCCTGGAGCAGCAGCGGCACGGCCGGTCCCGCCCCCAGCGCGAGGCCGGTCGCCAGCGCGGGCGCGGCGGCCCAGATCCCGAAGGTCAGCATGGACTCCAGGCTCAGCGCCTGGGTGACGGTCCGCTCCGGCACCATGCCGGTGAGCAGCGCCCGCAGTCCGGCGGAGACGGCGACGGGCCCGGCGCCCGCCAGGAACGCGAGTCCGCCGAGGACCGCCGGGTGCGCGCCCGGCGCCAGCCCGAGGCCCGCGAAACCGGCCGCGCCCACGGCCAGTCCGCCCGCCATCTGCGGGCGCGCCCGCTCGGCCCGCATCCGCAGGCCGAGCACCGGCGCCGAGACGATCTCCCCCACCACGTACACGGCGGCGAGCACCGCTCCGAGGCTGTACCCGCCCGGCCGCTCCCGCACCAGGAAGACCAGCGCCAGCGGCGCCATGGCGACCGGCAGCCGGGCCAGGGTGGTGACGGCGCACCAGGTGAGGACGGGCCGGGTGAGGAGTTCGCGGTACGGCATGCGCATGACCGTACTGGGGGTGTCGGGGCACCCGCACGGGAGTATCGGGCGGGTCCGCCGGGTGCGCTCGCCGCGGCGCGTCCTAGAAGACCAGCACGCCCCGGGCGACCTTTCCGGCCTCCGCCTCCTCGCGGGCGCGGTCGAACTCCTCCACCGGGTAGGCGGCGGTGACGAGCTCGTCCAGGAGGAGCGTGCCGGTGCGGTAGAGCTCGGCGTAGAGCGGGATGTCCCGCTGGGGCCGCGAGGAGCCGTAGCGGCAGCCGAGGATCGACTTGTCGAGGAACATCGCCGCCGGCAGGAAGCCGGCCTCCGCCTTCGGCGGGGTCATCCCCAGCAGCACCGCCTGCCCGTGCCGGTCGAGGAGGTCGATCGCGGCGCGGACGAGACCGGTGTGGCCGACGCACTCGAAGACGTGGTCGGCGCCGGTGGGCAGCACCTCGCGGACGCCGTCGGCCGAGCCGAGGAAGTGCGTGGCGCCGAAGCGGCGGGCGAGCTCCTCCTTGGCCGGGTTGGTGTCCACGGCCACGACGGTGAGCGCGCCCGCGATCCGGGCGCCCTGGACGACGTTGAGCCCGATCCCGCCCGCGCCGATGACGACGACGGTGTCGCCGCGCGCCACCTTCGCCCGGTTGAGCACGGCCCCGACGCCGGTCAGGACGCCGCAGCCGAGCAGCGCCGCGGAGGTGAAGGGCACGTCCCGCGGGATCTTCACGGCCTGCACCGCCTTCACGACCGTCCGCTCGGCGAAGGACGAGTTCGACGCGAACTGGTGGAGCGGCCGGCCCTGCCGGGAGAAGGGCCGGCCCGGCATCCCGATCGCCTTGCGGCACATGGTCGGCCGGCCCGTGTCGCAGTCGGGGCAGGCACCGCAGTTGGCGAGCGTGGAGAGCGCCACGTGGTCGCCGGCGGCGACGTGGGTCACGCCCTCCCCGACCGCCTCGACCACGCCCGCCCCCTCGTGGCCGAGCACGACCGGCGGCGGGAAGGGGATGGTCCCGTCGATCACGGACAGGTCGCTGTGGCAGAGCCCCGCCGCCCGGATCCCCACCAGCACCTCACCGGGACCGGGGTCCCGCACCTCCAGATCCGTGACGACCTCGACGCTCTTCCCGTCGAACACCACACCCCGCACGACGATCCCTCCCTCTCCTGAGTGCCGTGGATCTACTGGTTCGGCCGGTCGCCCGCCGCGGCCGCGCGCGCCATCTCCTCCAGGCGGGCCAGCATCGGCATCGGGTCCGTCCCCACCGTCCCGGGCAGGAAGTCCGCGATGCGCTCCGGCGTCCATCCGCCGCCCTCGGCGTATCCGGCCCGCAGCTCGCGGGGCTGGGCCCAGACCGCGATCTTGGGGCCCGCGACCGTGTACACCTGCCCGGTGACGGAGTCGGCGCGGGCGCGGTCGCTGAGCAGGTAGACGACGAGCGCGGCGACGTCCTCGGGCTCGCCGATCTCCTTGAGCTCCATGGGGACGTTGGCGGACATCCGGGTCCTGGCGACCGGCGCGACCGCGTTGGCGGTGACGCCGTACTTGTGCAGCCCGAGCGCCGCGCTGCGGACGAGCGAGATGATCCCGCCCTTGGCGGCGGAGTAGTTGGCCTGGGCGACGGAGCCCTGGTGGTTGCCGCTGGTGAAGCCGACGAGCGCCCCCGAGCCCTGCTTGCGCATCACCGCCGCCGCCGCGCGGAAGACGGTGAAGGTGCCCTTGAGGTGGGTGGCGACGACCGGGTCCCACTCCTCCTCGGTCATGTTGAAGAGCATCCGCTCGCGCAGGATGCCGGCGACGCACACGACGCCGTCGATCCGTCCGTACTCCGCCAGGGCCACGTCGACGAGCCGCTGTCCGCCCGCCATGGTGGAGATGTCGTCGGCGACGGCGACCGCTGCGCCCCCGGCCGCCTCGATCTCCTTGACCACGCCGACGGCGACCTCGCTGGTCGGTTCGCCGCCTTCGATGGAGACGCCGTAGTCGTTGACGACGACCTTCGCCCCCTCGGCGGCGCACGCGAGGGCGACGGCGCGGCCGATGCCCCGCCCCGCTCCGGTCACGGCGACGACCTTGCCCGCCAAGAAGTTCCCCATCTCCGGCCCCTTCCCGCAGTTTCTGACGGTCCGTTAGATTCTATGGGTCGTCAGATACCGGAAAACAAGACCCCGGAGGCCCCGATGTCCCTCCCCGCCGCTTTCCACGAGATCGCCGGGCGCGTGAACAACTGGGGTCGCTGGGGGCGGGACGACGAGATCGGGACGCTCAACCTGATCTCCGACGAGGCGGTGCGGGAGGCCGCCGCCACGGTCCGCACCGGCCGCCGCGTGGCCCTCGCCGTGGAACTGCGGCAGGACGGCGTGCAGACCGGGATGATCCCCGGCCGGGTCAACCCGCTCCACGTCATGGTCCAGGTCAACCAGGAGCTCTTCGGGCCGGGCACGGTCGCGACCAGCGACGACGCCGCGACCCTGGGCCTCCAGGCGGGCACCCACTGGGACGCCCTCACGCACGCCTCGCACTCGGGCCGGATCTACAACGGGCGCCCCGCCGACACCATCACCCCGCACGGCCGGGCCGCCTTCAGCGGCATCCACACGGCCCGGCACGTCGTCGGCCGGGGCGTGCTGCTCGACGTGGCGGCGGCGAAGGGCGTGGACCGGCTGCCGGGCGGCCACGCGGTGACGCCGGAGGACCTGGACGAGGCGGCGGAGTTCGGGCGGGTGACGGTGCGGGCCGGGGACGTCGTCCTCGTACGGACCGGGCAGATCGGCCTCTACCTGGCCGGGGACAAGCACGGGTACGCCTTCCCGTCCCCCGGCCTCTCCATCCGGACCCCCGAGTGGTTCCACGCGCGGGACGTCGCGGCGGTCGCCAACGACACGCTCACCTTCGAGATCTTCCCGCCGGAGATCGAGGACCTGTGGCTGGGCGTGCACGCGCTCGACCTGGTCGAGATGGGGATGCTCCAGGGTCAGAACTGGAACCTGGAGGAGTTGTCCACAGCCTGTGCACAAGAAGGCCGCTACGCCTTCCTGCTCTCGGCGATGCCGGAACCCTTCGTCGGCGGCACGGGAACGCCGGTCGCACCGGTCGCGCTCTTCTGAGGCGGGAGACGGCACGCGCGGGTGACGGCACCCGCCGGCGGCGGGGCGCCCGCGCACACGAAAGGGCGGCACTCACGGGTGGCGGCGCGCCCGCGCGCGCCCCGAGCACGGCACGGACCGCCGCCACCCGACACGACCCGCACATGCCGAGGGCGCACGACCGCCCTCGACTCCCCTCGCCGCGAATCGCTCACCCCAGGGTGGGCAAAACGGAACGAACCGTCAACAGCGCACCCGTCCGGGTGAGCCCACGGCCTCCCCCTGCACGGGTGGCGCCGCGGGCGCCGCCGCGGGCGTGCGGTCCACCTCGCACCAGATGCTCTTGCCGGCGCCCTCGGGCTGCCAGCCCCACCGGTCGGCGAGGCCGTCGACCAGCTCCAGGCCGCGCCCGTTGGTGTCCTCCCCGGCGGCGTGCCGCGGCCGGGGCGGCAGTTCGCTGCTGTCGGCGACCTCGACCCGCACCCCGCCCTCCGCCGCGAAGAGCATCCGCAGCACGGCGGGACAGCCGGTGTGCACGACCGCGTTGGTCACCAGCTCGGAGATGAGCAGCACCAGCGTCTCCGCGAGCGGCTCGTCGTCCCCTATGCCCGAGCCGGCGAGCCGGTTCCGGGCCCATCTGCGCGCACGCCCCACCTCCGCCGGGTCCGGCCCGACCTCCAACTGAACCTGAAGCACCTGCACCGTTCACACCATCCGAACCGGCGGACACACCTTTACGGAACGTGATTCCCTTACGGGACAGCATGGTTGACGTACAGTCACCGCAACAAGCGCTTCGGGCATATTCCAGCGCGAAGGAGTACGCGTGGTCCATACTGTGCGACGCACGCGGCGGGGAGTCGAACGCGGGGCGCGACCCGGCCTCACAAGCACTCGCATCCCACGGAGAGTACCGGAGCGAGGAGCCCGCTCCGGCCCGTGACGACCCCCCGAAGGACACAACCCGATATCGACGCCGCCGCCGAATCGAACACGCTCCGTCACCAGTTCGGGCCCGGCGGTCCGGCTCAGAGCGCCGCGGCCACCTCCTCCGCCGCCCGCGCCCCCGGCAGCACGAGCGCGGCCCGCACCCACGCCCGCTTCAGGTGCAGATGCACGTCCGCCTCCCAGGTGAAGCCCATCCCCCCGTGGACCTGGAGGCAGTCCCGCGCGTTGGCCACGGCCGCGTCGTCGGCGAGCAGCTTGGCCCCGGCGATCTCCGCCGCGTCCCCGGTGACGGCGGCCGCGTGCACGGCGGCCCGCGCCAGCTCGGTCCGCACGAGCATCCCCGCGCAGAGGTGCTTCACCGCCTGGAACGCCCCGATGGGCCGCCCGAACTGCTCCCGCCGCCGCGCGTGCGCGACGGCCGCGTCGGTGCACCAGGCGGCGGTCCCGACCTGTTCGGCGGCGGTGAGCAGGACCGTCTCCGGCCGGGCGGCCGGCAGCGTCCCGGAGACCCGGTGCAGCGGCGTCAGCGGATCGACCGACCGCATCGGGACGGCCCCCTCGGCGGGCCCGAGCACCACGTCGGCGGCGTCCCGCCAGGGGATCAGCCCCTCGGACGAGACCTCGGTCACCACCGCGAGCCCCTCCGCGGCGCCCGGCACCGTCCCCGCGGCCCGCTGCGTGGCGACCAGCGGCCCCGGCAGCAGCGCCCGCCCCGCCTCCTCCAGGACGAGGACCGCCTCCGGCAGCCCGAGCCCGACCCCGCCGTCGGCCTCCGGCAGCCGCAGCGCGAAGAACCCGGCGTCGCCGAGCTCCTTCCACAGGCCCCGGTCGAGCGCCCCGGAGTCGACCGAGGCCCGCAGCGCGTCCCGCCCGAAGCGGCCCGCGAGCAGCTCCCGCACCCCTCGCACGAGGTCCGTCTGGTCCTGGCTCAGTCGGAAGTCCACGGTCCGGCTCACCGCCCCTTCGGCAGGCCGAGGATCCGCTCGGCGACGATGTTGCGCTGGATCTGGCTGGTGCCCGCGGCGATCGTGTACGAGAGGGAGGAGAGCCGGTCGAGGTTCCACTCCCGGCCGAGGTCGAGGGCGTCGGGGCCCAGCACCTCGGCGGCGGCGTCGTACAGCTCCTGGCGCGCGTGCGAGTAGTGCAGCTTGAAGACGGAGCCGCCGACGCCGGGGACGCCGCCGGTGGCCTGCGCCTCGCTGACGTTCCGCTGGATGAGCCGCCACAGGGCCTGGAACCCGGCGGCCAGCCCGCCCAGCCGGCGGCGGAGCGCCGGATCGTCCCAGCGGCCGTTCTCCCGTGCCGCGCGGGCGAGTTCGCCGAGGAGACGGCGGCAGGCGACGACCTCGCCGACGAAGGCGGTGCCGCGCTCGAAGGAGAGGGTGACCATGGTGACCCGCCAGCCGTCGTTCTCCTCCCCCACCCGGTTGCCGACGGGCACCCGCACCTCGTCGAGGAAGAGCTCGGCGAACTCGGCGGACCCGGCGAGCGTCCGCAGCGGCCGGACGGTGACCCCGGGCGCGTCCATGGGCAGCGCGAGCCAGCTGATGCCCCGGTGCCGGGGCGCCTCCGGGTCGGTCCGCACGAGGAGCTCGCACCAGTCGGCGACCTCGGCGTGCGAGGTCCAGATCTTCTGCCCGGTGACGACGTAGGCGTCCCCGTCCCGTACCGCCCTGGTCCGCAGGCCGGCCAGGTCGGAGCCGGCGTCGGGCTCGCTGAAGCCCTGGCACCAGACCTCGTCGCCGCGGAGCACCGGCCCCAGCCAGCGGGCCCGCTGCTCCTCGGTGCCCTCGGCGGCGATGGTGGGTCCGGCGTGGAGGAGGCCGACGAAGTTGGCGCCGACGTAGGGCGCGCCGGCCCGCTCGGTCTCCTCCAGGAAGATGAGCCGCCGGGTCGGCGAGGCGTCCCAGTGCACGTGCCCGTACCCGGCGTCGTGGAGCCGCCGCTGCCAGCCGCAGTCGTAGGCCCTGCGGCCCGGCCAGTCCAGGGGGTCGGGCCGCGGCGGCAGGCCGGGCAGCTCGGCGGCGAGCCACTCCCGCAGCCGGGCCCGGAACTCCTCCTCCTCGCCGGTGTAGGAGAGGTCCATCAGACGATGCCCAGGTCGAGCATGCGGATGGCGTTGCCGCGCATGAGCTTGTAGACGGTCTCGTCGTCGAGGCCCCGGACGTGGTCGAGGGCGACCTCCTTGGTGTGCGGGAAGGTCGAGTCGACGTGCGGGTAGTCGGTCTCGAAGGTGGCGTTGTCCCGGCCGACGACGTCGAGCGAGGCGATGCCGTGCTTGTCGCGGAAGAAGCAGCAGAAGATCTGCCGGTAGTAGTACGTGGACGGCGGCTCGGGGATCAGGTCGCGGACCCCGCCCCACGCCCGGTGCTCCTCCCACACGTCGTCGGCGCGCTCCAGGGCGTACGGGATCCACCCCATCTGGCCCTCGCTGTAGGCGAGCTTGAGCCGGGGGAACCTCACGAGGACCCCGGAGAAGAGGAAGTCCATCATCGAGGCCATCGCGTTGTTGAAGCTGAGGCTGGCCTGGACGGCGGGCGGGGCGTCGGGGGAGGCGGCCGGCATCTGGCTGCTGGAGCCGATGTGCATGTTCACCACCGTCCCGGTCCCCTGGCAGACGGCGAAGAAGGGGTCCCAGTAGCCGGAGTGGATCGAGGGCAGGCCGAGGTGGGTGGGGATCTCGGAGAAGGTCACGGCCTTCACTCCGCGGGCCGCGTTGCGCCGGATCTCGGCGACGGCGAGGCCGATGTCCCAGAGCGGGATGATGCACAGCGGGATCAGCCGGCCGCCGCTGTCGCCGCACCACTCCTCGACCATCCAGTCGTTGTAGGCGCGCACGCACGCGAGGGCGACCTCCTTGTCGTGCGCCTCGGCGAAGGTCTGCCCGCAGAAGCGCGGGAAGGTGGGGAAGCAGAGCGAGGCCTCGACGTGGTTGAGGTCCATGTCGGCGAGGCGGGCCTTGGGGTCCCAGCACCCGCGCCGCATCTCCTCGCGGGTGATGCCCTCCAGGGTCATGTCGTCCCGGTCGAAGCCGACGGCGGCGATGTTCCGCTTGTACGGGAACCTCAGGTCCTCGTAGATCCACCAGTCGGCGGGGGGCCCGTCCGGGTCCATGGTGATCTGGTACTTCCCGCCGACGTAGGCCAGCTCCCCGATCCCGGCGGTGAGCGCCCTGGGCCCGCGCTCGCGGTACTTCGCGGGCAGCCAGGTGTCGAACAGGTGGGCGGGCTCGATCACGTGGTCGTCGACGCTGATGATGCGGGGCAGTTCCGTCATGACCCCTCCATTTATCTGATGGATCGTCAGATCCTGATGAGGCCAGGCTAACGGCGGGGGTCTGGACCGACAAGGACCGGCCCCTTACGCTCTCCGCACGAACTGACGCTTCGTCAGGAATGGAGTCCCGGGTGACCGCCACCGAAACCGCACAGGCCCTGGCGCTGGGCGAGTCCCGCACCCTCTGGGAGCTCGTCGAACGCCGCGCCGGGCTCAGCCCCGACCGGCCCGTCCTGCTCCAGGGCGACCGCGTCCTCACCTTCGCCGGCCTGCGCGACCGCGCCGAACGCTGCGCCGCCGGACTCCACGCCCTGGGCGTCCGGCCCGGCACCGTCGTCGCCTGGCAGCTGCCCACCCGCGTCGAGACCGCCGTGCTCTCCTTCGCCCTGGCCCGCCTCGGCGCCGTCCAGACCCCCGTCATCCCCTTCTACCGGGACAAGGAGGTCGGCTTCGCGCTGCGCGAGTCGAAGGCCGAGTACTTCGCCGTGCCCGGCGTCTGGCGCGGCTTCGACCACACCGCGATGGCCCGGCGGCTCGGCGCGCGCGGGATCTTCGAGGCGTACGCCCCCGAGGACCTGCCCGACGGCGACCCGGCGACGCTCCCCCCGCCGCCCGCCTCCGGCACCGACGTCCGCTGGATCTACTGGACCTCCGGCACCACCTCCGACCCCAAGGGCGTCCTGCACACCGACCGCTCGCTCCTCGCCGGCGGCGCCTGCCTCGCCCACGCGCTCCGCCTCACCGGCGAGGACGTCGGCTCGATGGCCTTCCCCTACGCCCACATCGCCGGGCCCGACTACACGGTGATGCTCCTGCTGTACGGCTTCCCCGCCGTGATGCTCGAACAGTTCGCGCTGCCCGACTCGCTCGCCGAGTACCGCCGCCACGGCGTCACCGTCGCCGGCGGCTCCACCGCCTTCTACTCGATGTTCCTCGCCGAGCAGCGCAAGAACCCCGGCGAACCCGTCATCCCCACCCTGCGGCTGCTCGCCGGCGGCGGCGCCCCCAAGCCGCCCGAGGTCTACCACGCCGTCCGCAGGGAGCTCGGCTGCCAGCTCACCCACGGGTACGGCATGACCGAGGTCCCCATGATCACCATGGGCGACCCGGAGGACACCGCCGAGAACCTCGCCACCACCGAGGGCCGGCCGCCCGCCGCCATGGAGGTCCGCATCACCGCCGGCGGCGAGATACGGCTCCGGGGCGAGGCCGTCTGCCGGGGCTACCTCGACCCGGCGCAGACCGCCGCCGCCTTCGACGAGGACGGCTTCCTCGTCACCGGCGACGTCGGACACCTCACGCCCAGCGGCCACCTGGTCCTCACCGGACGGCTCAAGGACATCATCATCCGCAAGGGCGAGAACATCTCGGCCAAGGAGATCGAGGACCTGCTCCACGCCCACCCGGCCGTCGGCGACGCCGCCGTCGTCGGCCTCCCCGACGCCGAGCGCGGCGAGCGGGTCTGCGCGGTCGTCGAACAGCCCGGGGGCGCCCCGCCGCTGACCCTCCCGGAGCTCACCGCCTTCCTGCGCGCGGCCGGGCTCTCCGTCCACAAGCTGCCGGAACAGCTGGAGGTGGTGGACGCCCTGCCGCGCAACGAGACGCTGCGGAAGGTCCTCAAGTACAAGCTCAGGGAACGGTTCGGGGCAGCGGGGTAGGCACCGCCGCGGAGACGGACCCCGGCTCGGGACCGGGGACGGGCCCCGGGCCGGGCGCCGGCTCCGGCGGCAGGACGGGCGGCCCGCCCGCCAGGGCCGCCGGCACGTCCCCGTACACCTCGAAGAGGCGGGTGACGCCCAGGGCGGCGAAGACCCGGTTCACGTGGCTCTGCCCCTCCTCCGCCTCCGGGAGGACCAGCCGCAGCCGCCCGCCGCAGGAACGCAGCAGCCGGCGGGTGGCGACCAGCACGCCTATGCCGCTGGAGTCGCAGAACCGCACCCCGGACAGGTCGACGAGGAGATCGTGCCGCCCGGCGGCGACGGCGTCGTGCACCCGCCGCCGTATCTCGGGCGAGGTCATCAGGTCCAGCTCACCGCGCAGGCACAGCACGGTCCATCCGTCGCGGTCGTCCTCGTCGGCCTCGATCGTCGTCACGGTCGCCGCCTGCCCCCGTCGGCCTGGCCGAAACCCCCCGAGCCGGTTATGACGCTTTCCTTACCATCCGCTCCTGCGTGAAGGCCGCACTTGCGGCAAACAGGCGTGCGTTGTCGGCCGGTCGGACTAGTTTGGGGTGCAGGACCGGACGGGGACCGACGACGGGCGAGGCACGACAGCGGAAGCGGAAGGTGGAGGGGCTCGATGGCGAACGACACACCACCGCGCTGGGACCGCAGGATGCAGCAGCGCCTCGCCCGCGGCGAGGCCGCCGCCCTCGGCGAGCTGTACGACCGCTTCGCCTCCCTCGTGCACAGCCTCGCCCACCGCGTCCTCGACGACGACCAGGCGGCCGACCAGGTCACCCGGGAGGTCTTCGGCTACATCTGGGAGAACCCCGACGCGTACGACCCCCGGCAGGGCAACCTGCGCTCCTGGGTCGCCCGGCTGACCCAGCGCCAGGCCGTCCACCGCCTGCGGCAGACCGAGGCCACGGCCTACGCGGAGACGGGCGTCGGCTCGGCCGAGGAGCTGGAGGCCAAGGTGCGCCGGGCCTCCGTCGCGGCCCGCGCCGACTACATCGTCACCTCCATGCCGGCCCCGCTCCGCAAGGCGCTCGAACTGGCGTACTTCCAGCGGCGGGACTACCGCCAGACCGCCGCCGACCTGTCCATCAGCCACGAGGAGGCCCGGCGCCGGCTCCGGCTCGGCCTCCAGCTCCTCTCCACCGCCCACGCCCGCCCCCTCGACGGACCGCCGGGCGGCTACGGGCGGGCGCTGTGACGGGGGCGAACGGCGAGGACGACGCCCTCGCACGCGCCCCCTGGATACCGGGCCCCCGGGAGGCCGCCGACGACCACGCGGACCTGACGGGGGCGACGGGCCCGGCGGACCCGCCCCCGGTGCTCTCCCACACGGTGCTCAAGTCCCTGCTCGGGGCCTGGGCACTTTTCGGCGTGCTCGGCGGCGGAGACCCGGGCGGTCGAGGACCACCTCACCGCGTGCGCGCCGTGCGCGGAGGAGGCGCTGCGGCTGCGGGACGCGGTGACCCTGCTGCACGAGGACCGGGACCTGGACCTCGACCCGCTGCTGCGGTCGCGGGTCCTGGAGAACTGCCTGGGCCGCCGCCCGGCCCGCATCCCGGTGCCCGCGTGGGCGACGCCGTACGACGCGGAGACCGCCCGGCTCGACGCCCTGCTGCGGGACATCGGCGAGTCGGAGTGGCACGCGCCGGTCCGGCTCAAGTGGTACGAGGACGACCGGCCGGTGCGGCGGAAGTCGACCGTCGCCGGGGTCATCGGGCACCTCCTCGCGGTCGACGGCCTGGTGTCGGGCGCGCTCGGACTCGCCGACCCGCTCGGTCCCGACGTGCCGGAACTGACGCCGACGGAGCGGACCGAAGCCCTCTGGGAGGCGCTGGACCGGCCCGCGAACCGCTCCCTTCGGGCCCCGTGGCGGGACCAGAGCCACGCGCTCGTCCGCACGGTCTCCTTCGCGGGGCGCGGCGTCTCCGACCTGACCGTCACCTACGGCGACTTCGCCCTGCCCCTGAAGGACGCGCTCCTGGAGCGGGCCTTCGAGTGCTGGTTGCACGCCGACGACATCGCGAACGCCGTCGCCTACCCCTACGACCCGCCGAGCGGACCGCACCTGCACGGCATGATCGACCTGGCGGCCCGGCTCCTGCCGGCGGCGGTGGCCCACCGCCGTCGCGCCGGCCTCGCGGCGCCGCCCCGCCACCTCGTCGCGGCGGGCGCGCCGGGGCGCTCGCTCCACCTGGAGGTCGAGGGGGCGGGCGGCGGCCACTGGTACGTCCCGCTGGACTCGCCCGCCGCGCTCGGCTCGCCGGACCACGCGGTCGCGCAGGTCGCGATGGACGGCGTCGAGTTCTGCCAGCTGATCGCGGGGCACATCTCGCCGCAGGAGGCGGCGGCGGGGCAGGACGGCGACCGCGAGGCCATCCGCGACGTCCTCTCCGCCGCGGCCTCCCTCAGCCGCCTCTGACCCCCGCGGGAACGGCACCCCGCACCGCGGGAACGGCACCCCCACCGCGCCCCCGTGCGGGCAGGCGTCCCGCAGGGCGAGGGGGGTCAGGCGAAGATGACGGTGCGGCGGCCGTTGGGGAGGATGCGCCGCTCGGCATGCCACTTGACCGCACGCGCGAGCGCCTGGCACTCCACGTCCCGCCCGACCGCGACGAGCTGGTCCGGCGTGACCTCGTGCCCGACCCGCTCGACCTCCTGCTCGATGATCGGCCCCTCGTCGAGGTCCGCCGTCACGTAGTGCGCCGTCGCCCCGATGAGCTTCACGCCGCGCGCGTGCGCCTGGTGGTAGGGCTTGGCACCCTTGAAGCTCGGCAGGAAGGAGTGGTGGATGTTGATGATCCGCCCGGAGAGCCGCTTGCAGAGGTCGTCGGAGAGGACCTGCATGTAGCGGGCGAGGACGACCAGTTCGACGTTCTCCTCCTCGACGAGGGCCAGCAGCTCGGCCTCGGCGGCCGCCTTGGTGTCCTTCGTGACGGGGATGTGCCGGAAGGGCAGGTCGTACGAGGCGACGAGCTCGGCGAAGTCGGTGTGGTTGGAGACGACCGCGACGATCTCGATCGGCAGGGCCCCGATGGAGGACCGGAAGAGCAGGTCGTTCAGGCAGTGGCCGAACTTGGAGACCATGAGCACGACCCGCATGCGCTCGTCCGCGCGGTGGATCTGCCAGTCCATCTGGAAGGAGTCGCCCACCGCCGCGAAGCTCGCCCGCAGCTTCTCCACGGTCACCGGCGGCTCGGCCGAGAAGTGGACCCGCATGAAGAAGAGACCGGAGTCGCGGTCTCCGAACTGCTGACTGTCCTCGATGTTGCATCCCGTGATGAAGAGGTAGCTCGACACGGCGTGCACGATGCCCTGCTTGTCCGGGCACGAGATGGTGAGGACGTACTGGTCGGTCATCCGGACAGCGTGCCACACCCCGCCGCCCGGTCCCTACCGCCGTCCGTCCACCGGGACGTCAGGCGCGCGTGAGGATCCTCAGGACGTCGAGGGAGCGCGGCGGCACGTCCGGGTCGTCCCCGTCGGCGGTCGCGAGGCGCACGTGCGCCTCGCGGGCCGCGCGGACGGCCTCGGGCCAGCCGGGGTGCTCCAGGTAGGCGGAGACGGGCGCGTCGGGACCCACCTGGTGCAGGATCCGCAGCACCCGCAGGACGGCGACGTCGACGAGCTGGGCCTCGCCGGAGTCCCGGAAGATCGCGCCGACGTACTTCTCGGCGGACCAGCTGTCGAGCCAGGTGTCCTCGACGAGCCGGTAGACGGCGTCGGTGACGTCCCCGTACCCCTCCTGGCCGGCGAGCCAGACGGACCGGTGGAACCCGGGGTCGGAGAGCATGTGCAGCGCCGAGCGCACATTGGTGCGCCAGCGCCACCACGGCATGTCGTTGAGCGGCATGCCGCCCATGGTGGAGGAGCGACGGCCGCGACGGGAAGAGTTAACCGGACCGGGGACGGAACTGGACATCGTTCGATCGTACGGTCCCCCTCCGGCAACCGGACTCACACCCTCCTCTTAGGCGCCCCGACCCCCGTAATTCACCTCCGTGTCACCCTCCGTTGAACGCCGCACACTCCCGCGTTACCCGTGAGCCGGAAGGGTGCATGCCCATGACCGGTAGGCGACTGTCCTCTCTCCTCGCGTCCGTCACCGCCGCGGCGGCCGGCGCGTCGCTCCTCACCGGGTGTGGCGTGCTCCCTGGTGCCACGGGGGGCTCCAGGGAGCCCGTCACGGTGATGACCTGGGCACCCGACCAGACGCGCGCGACCAACATGCCCGGCATGCCCGCCATGGCCCAGGCCTTCGCCCGCTGGGTGAACGCCGAGGGCGGCATCGACGGGCACGAACTGCGCGTCCTCACCTGCAACGAACAGAACACCCCCGCCGGCGCCGCCGCGTGCGCCCGCCGCGCGGACCGCGAGAACGCGGTCGCCGTCGTGGGCTCGTACAGCCAGAACGGCCGCGCCTTCATGGCCCCCCTCGAAGCGGCCGGCATCCCCTACATCGGTGGCTACGGCGTCACCGAGGACGAGTTCACCAGCCCCCTCTCGTACCCCGTCAACGGCGGCCTCGCCTCGCTCGTCGCCGGACACGGCATGCAGCTCGCCGAGGACTGCCGGCGGGTCTCCCTGGTCCGCCCCGACACCCTCGCCGGCGACCGGCTGCCCAAGCTCCTCGACGCCGGGCTGAAGAAGGCCAGCAAGCGCGGCGCCGTCGACATCCCGGCCGTCGAGGACGCCACCGAGTACACCGCGCAGGCCACCCGCGCCCGGGAGAAGGCGGGCGGCGACGACGGCTGCGTCGCCGCCGTGCTCGGCGAGCGGACCCAGACCTTCTTCGACTCCTTCCGCCGGCTCCCGGAGACCGGGTCCGGCGGCCGCGCGGACGACGGCGGAAGCGGGGGCGACGGCGACGAGAGCGGAAACGTCCGGATCTCGTCGGTCCTCGGCAGCGTCGGCCAGCCCGTCATCGACCGCACCGGCGGCGCCCGCAGCCCCTTCGAGGGCGCCTACGTCACCGGCTGGTACCCGGAGGCGGACGACAAGAGCTGGGAGCCGATGCGGAAGGTCATCAGGGAGCACGCCTTCGCCGACAACCGGGTCGACCCGACCGACACCGGCGTGCAGACCACCTGGATCGCCTACACCGTCCTCAAGGAGGTCATCGAGTCGCTCGACACCGACACGATCACCGCCTCGCGCATCTCCGAGGCCCTCGACCAGGGCACCCGCGTGGACACCGGCGGCCTCACCCCGCCGCTGCGCTGGATGTACGAGGACCTGCTCGGCGCCCCGGACTTCCCGAGGATCGTCAACCACGAGGTCACGTTCCAGGTGGTGCGGAAGGGCCGGCTCGTCGCCCAGAAGCCCGGCTTCGTCGACGTCGGCCCCACCGTCACCAACCGCGGCTGAGCCGCCCCGGGCCGCCGCCTACAGCTGGGTGGCGGCCCGCTTCTCCAGTCCGTACTTGCCGGCGGTCGGGTTCCACAGCCCGGCCGCCTCCTTCTTCGCCGCGGTCGCCTCGCCGCTCTTCGCGTCGGCCGCCTTGAGCCGGTTGGTCGTCTTGGCCTGACCGCCCTTGCAGGCGTTCTTGGCCTTCATCTGGTCGGCCCAGCCCGCGTAGTGGTCGTCGGCCGCCGCGGACGCCTGCCACGCGCGCGTGAGGGCCGCCGTCAGCGCCTGGTGGTCCGGGAGCTTGTCGACGCCGAGGGACTGGAGCTTCGTCACCAGGCTCCGGCGCTGCTCGGCCGCGCCCCGCAGGTCGGAGGCGGCCTTGTCGAGGTTCTTGCACTGCTTGATCGCCTCGACCGAGCTGATCACCGCGTCCCGGCTGTCGTTGCTGGTGGCGAGGAGCTTGTCCAGCTCCTTCGCCTGCGGCTCGGCCGGGTCGTCCTTCTTCTCCGGCTCCGCCGAGGCGCCGTCGCCCGCCCCGGCCGCCTGCGAGCTCGGGACGGCGCTCGGACCCGCCTTGGGGTCCTTCTCCTCGTCGCCGCCGCTGAGCAGCGCGCCGACGCCGAGACCGACGACCGCGCAGCCCACCACCACGGCCGCGATCAGCGCGACCGGCGACTTCCGCCGCGGGGGCTCCGGCTCGTCCCGGTCGTCGTAGTAGTACGCCTCCTGCTGCCCGCCGGGCGGCTGGTAGCCGTACTGCTGCGGCTGCGGCGGCTGGTGGTGCTGCTGCTGGTACGCCTGCTGCTGGTGCTGCGGCGGGTGCTGCTGGTACGGGGCCGGGGCCGGCTGCCGGTACGCCGGCGGCGCGGGCTGCGCGGGCGCCGAGTCCCGGAAGAGGCTGTCGAACTCCGCGGGCGGCTGCGTCGTCCCCGGACCGCCGGGCGCGGGCCCCGCCGGCACCGGCGCGATGTACTGGGTGGCGTCCGAGGCCCCCGCCGGGGCGGGCGGCTGCTGCGGCAGCGGTCCGGTGCCCAGGAACTGGGTCTGGGCCCCGCCCCCCGGCCCGGCCTGCGGCGGCACGGGCGCGATGTGCTGGGTCGCCTGCATGTCCGCGACCGGCGGCGGGTAGCCGTACCCGGCCGGGGGGCCCACCGGCGGCACGCCCCCGGGCACGGGCGCCATGTGCTGGGTCGCCTGCATGTCCGCGACCGGCGGCGGGTAGCCGTACCCGGCCGGCGGACCGGCCGGCGGCATGCCGGGCGCGCCCGGCGGCTGCGCCGGGACCGGGGCTATGTACTGCGTGGCCTGGAGATCACCGGCGGGCGGCGCCTCGGGCGGCAGGGGCTGCGCGGGGGGCAGCGGCTGCCCGCCCGGCTGGGGCGGGCCGCCCGCGGGCCCCCAGGCACCGCCCCACGCCTGAGCGCCCCCCTGCTCCGGACCCTGTCCGTTCTGCGTCACCGGGACTCCTACTGATGGACCTACGGAATCGTCGGGTCACGCTACCGGGTGCGCCCATGGCTCCGCACACACGTGTGAGCCCGGTAACACCCTTCGCACGGAACCCGGCCCGCCGATCGGCCGTCCGCCGCCCGGTCGCGCGCTCAGGCCGCGTGCGCTCCCAGGCGCGCCTCGAACTCGCGGACCACCGGCTCGCCCGCGAACGGCTCCAGGCGGTCCCTCAGGTCCTCCAGGTACTCCGCGCCGCGCGACGACCGCAGGGTGCCGAGCAGTTCGAGCGCGCGCGTGCCCGTCCGGCAGGCCTCCTCGACCTCCCGCTGCTGCACCTGGGCCGCCGCCAGCAGGGCCAGGCCGATCGCCCGCCGCCGCACCCGCCCCTCCGGATGCCCGTCGAGCGCCCGCTCCGCCGCCAGGGCCGCGTGGTCGGCGCGCCCCAGGTCCCGGTAGCAGTGCGCCAGTTCGTCCGCGAGGTACGCCCCGTCGAAGTGGGCGATCCACACCGGGTCATCACCGGACTCCGGATCGGCCCGCTCCAGCGCGTGCTCGGCCCGTCCCGCCACCGCGTCGAAGGCGAGCGCGTCCCCCATCAGGGCGTGCCCGCGCGCCTCCGCCGCCAGGAACATCGCCTCGGCCCGCGGCGGCACCCGCCCCCGGGTGCCCTCCTGCGCGGCGCGCGCCAACTGGGCGATCTCCCGGGGGTTCCCGAGCTCCGCCGCCAGATGGCTCATGGAGGCGGCCAGCACGTAGCCGCCGTACCCCCGGTCCCCGGCCGCCTGGGCGAGCCGCAGCGCCTGGATGTAGTACCGCTGCGCCAGGCCGGGTTCGCCCGTGTCGACGGCCATGTACCCGGCCAGCTCGGTCAGTCGGGCCACGGCGCCGAACAGCTCCCGGCCCACCGCCTCCCGGTAGGAGCCCGAGAGCATCCCGGAGACCACGCTGTCGAGGTAGTGGACCACCACCGGGCGGACGTGCCCGCTGCCGAAGCGCCGGTCGAGCTCGACGAGGGCCGCCGTCGTCTCCCGCACCGCCGCCACGTCCGAGCGGCCGACCCGGGCCCCGGCCGTGCGCGCCACCTGGGCGTCCGCGCCGGTGATCAGCCAGTCCCGGCTGGGCTCCACGAGCGCGGAGGCGGCGACCGAGGACCCGGTCAGGAACTCCCGGCGGCCCACGTCGCTCCGGTACAGCTCGCAGACCTGCTCGATGGCGCCGGGCACGGTCGGCGCGAACTGGAGGCCGACGCCCGCCGCGAGGTTCCGGCCGTTGGCCATCCCCACCTCGTCGATCGTCACCGCGCGCCCCAGCTTGCGGCCGATGGCCTCGGCGATGATGCCGGGCGCCCTGCCGCGCGGCTGCTGGCCGCGCAGCCAGCGCGCCACCGAGGTCTTGTCGTACCGCAGGTCGAGACCGCGCTCCGAGCCGACCATGTTGACCCTGCGGGCGAGGCCGGCGTTGGAACACGCGGCCTCCTGGATGAGCGCCTGGAGCCGTTCGTTGGGCTGTCGTGGCACGAGTGGCCTGGCTGCCATGAGTGGAACCCCCAGACGGGACAGATACGGACACGGAATGATCACTGCCCTGCGAATATCAGGTCAATGCCGATGTGAACACGCGAAACCGGACACGTCGGTTGCCGGTCGGCGCCCCCTCGTGCCGCCCCCCGTCCCGGGTCCGCCGCCCTCTTCCGTACCCCTCCCCCGCTCCCCGGTCCCCCGCGCGCCCCCGCGCGTGCACCCATGCGCCCCGCATGCAGGATCGATGCCTCACCCCCGGCGCCGCCGCGCCCGTAACCCCAGGTGACGGGCGCAGTTGTCTTCACCGTGGAAGAGACCATCGGAGTCACGACGGAAGCGGCGCAGATCCCCGAGCAGCGAGGGGAGCAGCTGCTCGACAGCGCGGTGCGGTACGCGGAAGAGCGGCACTGGGACGTGTTCCCGGGGACCTGGCTGGAAGCCGTCGAGGGCCGGGAGCGCTGCTCCTGCGGCACCGCCGACTGCCCGGCGCCGGGCGCCCACGCCGTGAAACCGGACTGGGCGACGCTGGCGACGGGGAGCGCGGTCGGGGCGCGGCGCATGTGGTCGAAGCAGCCGAAGGCGTCGATCCTCCTTCCCACCGGCCGCACCTTCGACGCGATCGAGGTGCCCGAGGCGGCCGGTTTCCTCGCGCTCGCCCGCATGGAGCGGATGGAGCTGACGCTGGGGCCGGTGACCTGCACCCCGGACCGCCGGATGTTCTTCTTCGTGCTGCCCGGCGCCTCGGCGAAGGTCCCCGACCTGATCCGCAAGCTCGGCTGGTCCCCCGCCTCGCTCGACCTCGCCACGCGCGGGGAGGGGCATTACGTGGCGGCGCCGCCCACGCGGGTCGGCGGCCGGGGGGCGGTGCAGTGGGCGCGGCGGCCCACCGCCGCCAACCGCTGGCTCCCGGACGCGGAGGAGCTGATCAGCGCGCTCGCGTACGCGTGCGGGCGCGAGGCGGCCGAATCGCGGGCCCGGGGCCAGTGACCCGGTGGTTCCCGCGGGCCGCCCCGTAGGGTGGCCGGAAAGGCGCGAACAGCGCCTCGCGGGGACCGCCGAAGGGTTGACCGATCATGCCCGACCAGGCATTTGACGGAGCGTTCGAACCCGCGGGCGCCGTACCGGACACCTCCGGTGCGGCGCCCGCGGTGCAGGTGGAGGGGGTGTGGAAGCGGTTCGGCCCGCAGATCGCGGTGCACGGGGTCGACCTGGTGCTTCCGGCGGGCAGGTTCATCGGGCTCGTCGGGCCGAACGGTGCCGGCAAGACCACCACCCTCTCCATGATCACCGGTCTGCTGCGGCCGGACGCCGGCCGGATCCGCGTGGCCGGCCACGACGTGTGGCGCGACCCGGAGTCGGTGGCGCGGGTGAAGGCGCGGATCGGCATCCTGCCGGAGGGGCTGCGGCTCTTCGAGCGGCTCTCGGGCCGTGAACTCCTGGCGTACGGCGGCCGGCTGCGGGGGCTCCCCGGCGCGGAGGTCGACAAGCGGGCCACCCAGCTGCTCGACGTGCTGGACCTGGCCGGTGCGCAGCACAAGCTGGTCGTCGACTACTCGACCGGCATGCGGAAGAAGATCGGTCTGGCGGCGGCGCTGCTGCACAACCCGGACGTGCTCTTCCTGGACGAGCCCTTCGAGGGCGTCGACCCGGTGTCGGCGCAGACCATCCGGGGCGTCCTGGAGCGGTACACGTCCTCCGGCGCGACCGTCGTCTTCTCCAGCCACGTGATGGAGCTGGTGGAGTCGCTGTGCGACTGGGTCGCGGTGATGGCCGGGGGCCGGATCCGGGCGCAGGGTCCGCTCGCGGAGGTGAAGGGTTCCGCGGCCACCCTCCAGGAGGCGTTCCTGGAGCTGGTGGGCGCGAACGACCGGGCCGCGGCGGGCGATTCGCTGGACTGGCTGGGCGGCGGGTCCCGCGGGGACCGCTCGTGAGCGCCACGGCCGCGGCGCCGTCGCTCACCCCGGTCCTCGTCCGTCTGAAGCTGTCGCTGATGCGGAACGGGCTGCGGCAGTCGGGCGGGCGCACGGCCGCGTTCGTGACCTCGCTGGTGGTGGTCCTGCTGATCGCCGCCTTCGTGGTGCTGGGCTTCCTGCTGCTGCGGGGGCACGAGGCGGCCGGGGCGGTGGCGGTGCTCACGGTCGGGGTGTTCGCGCTGGGCTGGGCGGTGATGCCGCTGTTCCTGCCGAGCGGGGACGAGACGCTGGACCCCTCGCGGCTGGTGATGCTGCCGCTGCGGCCGGAGCCGCTGGTCCGGGCGCTGCTGGTGGCCTCCCTGGTGGGCATCGGACCGCTGTTCACGCTCTGCCTGGCGGTCGGGGCGGTCGCCTCGGTGGCCCACGGGGCGACGGCGACGGTGCTCGCCGTGACGGCGGTGCCGCTGGTGCTGCTGGTGTGCGTGGCGCTGTCCCGGGCCATCGCGACGGCGAACGTCCGGCTGCTGACCTCCCGCAAGGGCCGGGACATGGCGCTGCTCAGCGGTCTGGTGATCGCGCTGGGCATCCAGGCGGTGAACTTCGGCGCGCAGGCGCTGGGGCGCGCGCAGGACCTGTCGGTGCTCGACACGGTCGCGTCGGTGGTGGGCTGGCTGCCGCCGGCGTCGGCGGTGGCGGCGGTGGTCTCGGCGGCGGACGGGGACCCGGTGGTCGCCGTGGCGCGGCTCGTGCCGTCGGTGGTGGCGCTCGCGGTGCTGCTGTGGTGGTGGCGGCGGAGTCTGGTGCGGCTGATGGTCGAGCCGGACGGTTCGACCATCGGCGCGGCGCCCGGCGCGGTGCGGGACCCCGCCGAGGGGCGCGGACGGGTGGCGCGGCTGCTGCCCGGGGGGCGTACGGGCGCGGTGATGGAGCGGTGCTTCCGCTACATCTGGCGCGATCCGAAGACGAAGGCCTCGTGGGTGTCGGCGCTGGCGGTGGGTGCGCTGGTGCCGTTCTTCAACGCCTTCCAGGAGGCCGGTTCGGTCTACTGGGCGTGCTTCGCGTCGGGGATGCTCGGCGTGCAGATGTTCAACCAGTTCGGGCAGGACTCGTCGGCGTTCTGGATGGTGGCGCAGACGATCGCGACGCCGGAGGACGCGTACGCGGAGCTGCGGGACCGGGTGTACGTGATGGTCGCGATCACCGTGCCGTTCACGGTGGTCGTCGCGGTGGGCACGGCGCTGGTCACGGGCGGCTGGTCGCAGCTCCCGGAGGTCTTCGGCCTGGCGTTCGCGCTGCTCGGGGCGATGCTGGCGCTGGGAGTGGTCGCGTCGGTCAGGTATCCGTACGCGATCCCGCAGGAGTCGCGCCGCAACGTGGCGCCGGGGCAGGGCGGCGTGGCGGTCGCCGCGATCTTCGGCGGCATGCTCGGCGGTCCGCTGCTGTGCGCCCCGCTGATCGGCCTGCTGGTCTGGCTGCGGGTGAGCGACCACCACGCCCTGCTGTGGCTCCTGCTGCCGCTGGGCGTGACCTACGGCGCCCTGCTGACCTGGGGCGCCCTGAGGCTCATGGCGGGGCGGATGCTGCGGCGCCTGCCGGAGATCCTGGCGGCGGTCGGCAAGGGCTGACGTGCGGGAAGGGGGCGTTCTCCTCCGTCCAGGCGCAGAAGTAGCCCTGCGGGCGGTCCGAGACGGCGGCCCGGGCGGGGGCGGCCGGCCCGGCGGCACCGAGGGCCACGGCCCCGGGAAGGCCGCCCCGGTCTTTCCGATGGCCGCGCGCACGACGGGTTCTCCTCGGGGGCGGCGGCGGAGCCGCGCGGGTGCGTTCCACCGCGCGGCCGCTTCGGCGGTGCCCTCCGCCCCGGTCAGCGGAACTCGTGGGTCACGGTGATCGGACCGACGAGGTGCGCGTTGAGATCGGCCAGCTCCTCGGCGGGGATCCACAGCTCCAGGATGGTGCGGCCGCCGGCCTGCCGGACGGGGTAGCGGGCGAGGAAGGCGGAGTCGACCTCGAAGCGGGTGACGTACCCGGCACCGCTGTGCTTCACGTTCCAGTCGCGGGCGATGCGGATCGCGTAGTCCTCGTTCAGCACCGGGTAGAAGATCGGCTGCTCGGGGAGGCGGGGCGGCCAGGCACGCCACTCCAGCTCGCGGACGAGGGCGAGCTCCTCGGGCCCGGTGGGGCGCCAGAGTGTCGTCGTCGGCCGCTGCGGCGTGGGCGGGGTGCTGGTCATGGCGGTGACCGTATACGGGCGGGGAACGCGGCGACCAGCGAGTTTTCCACAGGCGCCGTCCACAGGGGTGTCGGAGGGGGCGGGTGCGGGTCATGATGCTGACGAGGGGTTCGGACGGAGACGGGGGAGGTTCGCGTGGGGTTCTTCGGGCGGCGGAGGAAGAAGGGCGTCGAGGGGACGGCCGGAGGGACGGCCTCCGAGGCGACGGCCCCCGGCGGGACGACTTCCGGCGGGCCGGGGCGGCGGGGCGGCGGGGCCGCCCGCGAGGCCGCGCCGATGACCGACGAGGAGCGGGAGCGGCTGACGCGCCTCACGCAGGAGGCGTACGAGCGGGGGATCGCGCACCAGGTGCTGCCGAGCCGCGCGCGGACGGCGCTCGACGCGTTCGACCGGTCGGCCGGGCACCTGGACGAGCTGTTCCGGGCCGCACCGGACGATCCGGAGCTGTGGCACATGCGGGGCGCGCTGCTGTACTCCCGGGCCTCCACGCTGCTCGCGCTCGGGCGCGCGGAGGAGGCGGTGGCGGACCTGGGCGCGTGCGTCGACGCCTACGGGAGGAGCGGGCTGCCGAGCGCACCGCTGCTGGCCGCCGACGCGCTGATCCGGCGGGCGCGGGCCCACGGTGAGGCGGAGCGCCCGATGGCGGCGCTCGCCGACGTGGACCGGGCGATCGGCGCCTACGTGACGGCGGGGGCGTACGAGTCGCCGCATCCGCTGCTCCCGGACTTCGCGCGGGTCCTGGCACTGGCCGCGGCGGTCCAGCTGAAGGTCGGGGACGTCGACCAGGCCCTGGCCTGCGCCCGGCAGTCGCTGGCCCGCTACAAGGACCTGACGCGGCAGCAGGGCGGCCTCGGCCGGATCGAGGCCGGCTACATGGTGGACGCGGCCGGGGACACCGCCTCGCGCCTCGAAGCGGTGCGGGGCAACTGGGACGCGGCCCTCGGGGTGGACCTGGTGGTGCGGGAGGCCGCGGAGGCGGGCCTCGGCCCGCTGGGGCCCGCGCTGGCCCGTGAGGGGCTGCACCTGCGGCTGGCGGGCCGGGTGCGGGAGGCCGGGCCGGTGCTGGCCCGCGCGGAGGAGATCGCGCCCGGTGCGGTGGCCCGGGAGGAGGAGACGGCCGCACTGCCGCTGCCGCCGTCGCTGGCGGACGCGCTCACGGCGGCCGAGGCCCTGCTGCGGGAGCGGAAGGACGCGCCGGTGCCGGTGGGCGAGCTGGCGCCGCTCCGGCAGGAGCTGACCGGCCACGAGTCGTACTCGGCCTCGGTGCGGGTGCGGATGGGGTCCGCCTTCGCGCCGAAGGCCGCCGTGCTGGTGAGGACGGCGGAGCTGCTGCTGGAAGAGGGACAGGTCGCCCAGGCGTGGCGGATCGCCCTGGAGACCCACCTCATATGCGGCTCGATCGTGCACCGCGCGGGCGACGCGGCGCCGGACCTCCTGCCGGGCCTCGCCGGGCCGTGGGGCGATGCCCTGGAGGTGGCCCGGGAGGCGGCGGTGACGGCGGGCAAGGGCTCCTTCGTGAAGGACGTGGACGCGGCCGCGGCGCAGTTGCGCGCGATGCTCACCGCCGCGCCCGACGACGGCTCGTGACGGGGGTTCAGGAGACCAGGACTTCCTCCTGGCGGGCGTCGAACGCGGCGCGGGCCCGGGCGATCTCCTCCTGATGGTCCTCGGTCCAGGTCACCAGGGCCTGGATCGTGGTGTGCAGGGTCGCGCCGAGCGGCGTGAGCGCGTACTCGACACGGGGCGGGACGACGGGGTAGACGGTCCGGCGGACCAGGCCGTCCCGCTCCAGCTGACGGAGGGTCACGGTCAGCATGCGCTGGCTGATGCCCTCGATGCGGCGGCGGAGTTCGGTGAAGCGGAGCGACTGGCGGTCCAGGTGGGCGATGGCCAGCAGCGACCACTTGTCCGCGACGCGGTCGAGGATCTGGCGCACCTCGCACCCCTCGCGGACGTCCCACTGGAGGACTTCGTACTCGCGGTCGGTTCCCTCGCAGGGACCGGGTGACATGACAGGGCGTTCTTCCATGCCTCCCCAGGCTGCCGGATGACGCCGGTGACGACAAGCGAGAACCGGCCTCCCTCGCGCGCGCTCTTCCCGCCGGTGCCTCCGCGGGGACGCCCCGCCGGGGCCGCGCGGCGGCCCCGCGCCTCCCGGGCGGGCGTCACCGAGGCGGGCCGGCGTCCTCGCCGAGGCCGTCGATCCGGTCGCGGAGCCAGGCCGGATCGGGGTTGGTGTGGTGGCGGCCGGCCAGGAGGACCGTGGGGACGGTCTCGTCGCCGCCGTTCGCGGCGCGCACCGCCGCCGCGCCCTCCGGGTCGCGCCGGATGTTCACCCAGTGCGCCCGGCGGGCCCGCCGGCCCAGCCGGAACCGGAGCCGGACGCAGAACGCGCAGCCGGGGCGCCAGTAGACGACCGGGCGCCCGTCGGACGCGCCGCGGCGCAGGGCCTCCGCGGCGCCGACGGACCTCGGGAAGACGAGCGGGGAGCCGACGGCGGCCAGGAGGAGGAAGAACACGAGGAGGACGAGGCCGGTGACCACGTCCCCGTCCGCCGCCCGGCCCCCGGCCACGAGCAGGCCCGCGAGGGTCAGGAGGGCCGGAAGCAGCCAGGAACGGATCACCGCGCCAGGCTAGTACGCCGCCCCCGGAGTACGCCGCCCCCGGAGTACGTCGCCCCCCGGAGTACGCCCCCGCCGGTGCGCACCGCCTGGGGCGTGCCGGTTGGCGCGTGCCGGTTGAGGCGTGCCTCTTGGCGCGGCCGGACACGGGTGGCGGCGGGAGGCGCGCCGCCGCCCGCCGCCGTGCGCCGCCGTGCGTGGGCGTGCGTGGGCGTGCAGGGCCCGGACCGGCCGGTGTCGGCGGCCGGTCCGGGGCTGCGCGGCCGCTAGGACGTCCGGTCCGCCGGGTGGAAGTTGATCCGTTCGCGGACGACGGGGAAGCCGGCCTTGGCGAAGTTCGCGGCCATGGGGACGTTGCCCCGGTCCGTCGCCGCGCTGATGGACTCGGCGCCGTGCTCGACGAGGAGGTGGGCGCACTCCGCGAGGAGGTCGTAGGCGTAGCCGCGGCCGCGCTGTTCCGGGACGACCCCGATGAAGCCGATGGTGGGGCCGGAGGGGTTGTGGGCCGGGATGTGGATGCCGGCCAGGTCGCCCTCGGGGGTGTGCGCGACCTGCCACCACTCCCTCGGCGAGGGGCACCAGTGGAAGAAGTCCAGCTCCTCCTGGGCGGCCTGGTCGACGCCGCCCTCCTCGACGGCCCGCAGCGCGTGCGCGTCCAGGGTGACGGAGTGGATGCGGCGCAGCGCGTCGAGGAAGACGGCGTCGTCGGCCTCCGCGCGGAAGTCCAGCCGTCCGGGCCGCTCGGGGAGGCCCCGCTCCGGGGTCCAGCGGTACAGGAAGCGTTCCACCAGGAGCGCGTACCCGGCGGCTCGCGCGGCGGCGAAGCGCGTCTCGGCGGCGGCGCGCAGAGCGGGCTCGTCCCGCCAGCCGCCGGGCAGGTTGATCTCCAGCTCGACCTGCCGGGGAGCGGAGCGCAGGAGCGCGGCTCCGGCCTCCTCCTCGCCCTCGGCGACGTCGAACCAGTTGATGTTGACGGGCTCCGTGTCGTCGGGTCCGCCCCACCACGCGCCGCGCGCGACGACCTCGCCGTCGCGCAGGGCGACGCGCTTCCACTCGGGGCGGAACAGGGTCCGGCGATGGGCCCCGGCCGCGTCCAGCGGGTCGGGGAGGGCGTCGAAGAGAGGGGCGTCGCTCGCGGAGAGCGAGCGGATGACCGTACCGGTCATGGTGTTCCTCCGGGATGCAGGCTGCTCGGAGCGCTCCCGGTCAGACGAGGCCGACCACGCCGGTACGGGGGAGAGGGGAGCGCGGGAAGGGGATGCACAGCACGGCACTCGCCTCCTTCCGTCCGCATCAGGGCGTGGAGGCACACCGTAGGCGGTCCTCCGCGGGCCCGTCCACGGGTTTTCCGGGAAGCTGCGGGGCGACCGCCCGGGGCGCGCCGTCCGGGCGGGGGTGGCGGGCGCGGACGGCGTCGACACAGGTGTCCCTGGACGTCGGCCCGCCGAAGCGGAGCCGATCGTAGGGCGTGAACGCCGGTTCCAGCGCGTCGAGTTCGTCGACCAGGGCGTGCAGCCGCGCCGTCCAGCGGGGCGAGCCGGCGTCCGGCTCGGCCTCCGCCGCGGCGATCGCCCCCGTCAGGTGCTCCTTGCGGAGGATCGACGCCGGGGTGACCGCGCGCAGGCAGACGTACCGCCCGCTGAGGTACGCCTCCCACTCCGCCCGGCCGGCGCGGGCGTCGTCCCAGTGCGCGGTGAACCACGCTTCGAGCCGGTCCACCCCGCCGGCCTCCTCCGCCAGGGCGAACAGGTCGCCCGGCACCATCTCCGCGCCGTCGGAGCGCAGGTACCCCGGGAGCGGCAGCCGTCCGGCCAGCATGAGCCGCCGGACCTGGTCGGCCTCGCGCCCGTGGGCGGCGCACAGCCGGTCCAGCGGGACGAACTGCGCGCTGACGTAGGCGTCGTCGGCGGCGGTCATCGGATGGTCGCCGTTCACCTCGCGGAACCGCTCGGCGACGCGCCGCCTCCACTCGTCCCGCGGCGTCTTCTCCGGCATCGAGCCCTCCCGGCGTCCGGCGCGGGACCTCCCCGCGCGGGACTCCGCACGCTAGCCTCCGGACGCTTCGGCCCCCGCCGCACCGTGGAGCACGCCCCAGGCGGCGCCCGGGCGTTCGGCGAAGGCCTCGGCGACGCGTCCGCGCCAGTCCGCGCGGGCGGGCCGGACCTCCGGGCGCGGGGCCCCGAAGGCTTCCCCGCGGGCCGCCTCGCGGCGGCAGGGACCGCAGCGGGTCTCGCCCGCGACCGGCCGGAACACGTGGGGCTCCCCCGCCCCCTCGCACTCCACGAGCGGCCCGGGCGCCGGGCGCGGCGCCTCGCCGAACGGGGCCTCCGGCGGCGTCTCCGGCGGGAGCTTCTCCGTCAGCCGGTGCCGCAGGAACCCCGCCGCCGAGCGGACGCCGGTCCGCGGCAGATGCGCCGTCAGCGCGTGGCGGAGGTCGCCCGCCGAGACGCCCCGCCGGAGCCATTCCGCGGCCACGGCGGCGAGGGCCCGCGCCTCCCGGACGCCGAGCCGCAGGTCGCGGTGGGCGTGGTGGAGGGTCAGCAGGAGCCGCTCGGCGCGGACGAGTTCGGGGCCGGGGTCGGGATCGGAGCCGGGAGCGGAGTCGGATTCGGAGCCGGGGCCGGGGTCACCGGCGGCGGGGGCCGGGGGCGGGACCTCGGGCCGCTCCCGGACCTCGGCCCGGGCCCGCTCCTGGGCCTCGGCCCGGGCCCGCTCCGGACTTCCCCGCCCTCCCCGCTCCTCCGGCTCCTCCCGGTCCCCCGCGTCCGGCGACGGCGGGCGGCCGGTGGGGGGTAGGGGGTTGTTCTTCTCTCCGTCTTCGTCCTGGGGAGAGCCGCCGGGTTCCGAGGGGGCCGGTCCGCCGACCGTCGGATCGGGCACGGTCGGTGACCGGTCGCCGTCCCGCAGGGCCGTCGCCTCGTCACGCGTGAGGGTGACGTTCGCGACGAGCTGTTCGGTGATCCAGCGGCCCCGGCCGCCCTGCCATCGCCATTCGTGCAGATATCCGCATGCGGCGAGGGATTCCTTCGCCCGCTGGTACGCCCGCGGCTTCATGCCCAGGTCGGCGGCGTGCTCACCCAGGGCCTTCGACGTCGCGGAGCTCTCCGGCAGGCCCTGGAGGTAGCAGAGGAGGACTTTGGCGTCGCTGGTCAGTCGCGGATTCCGGACGACGCTGTGCGAGACCTTCGTGTACGCCGACAAGGGCGCGATAGCATGCCGAAGCATTTCTGGTGGACTCCTGATCCACTGGCGGTGAAGGCCCTCGGATGGTGTTGGCGCACCCCCGGGGGCCGCTCCCTTCACGGAGCGTGATGATGGCGTCACCGTAGCGCACGCTCCACCGTCCGGCGCAACAACTCTCCCTCCACGAACGGATCTTCGAGCGTCGGGAGCGACCTCCAGCCGAGCGGCCAGGTCGTCCCGTCGAGCGCCGGGATCCCGACGTACGACTCGCCGCCCCCGTTGCCGCAGAGCGCCCGCACCGGGGCGGGCCACGCGCCCCCGGAGGCCGTACCCGGCGCCAGGAGGAAATAGAGGTTCCGCCCTCGCGTCGCCTCCCGCACGATCGGCCCCGCGCGGAAGTCCGTGAACTCCATCAGCCGGTACGCCACCTCCTCCCCGAGATACCCGCCGATCCGCACGGCGTCGAAGTGCACGCCGGCGAGACGGAGGGCGTGACCGGTCCCGGGAACCCAGCTGGGCTTGCTGTCAAGCGACTTGCGCAGATTCATGCGGCCAGCTTTCCGAGCGTGGTCTGCTGTCGCCAGGGACACAGTGATGTTGTGCAGGACTGTGCACTCGGGGAGGCGGGGTGTGAACAAGGAGAGCAAGCAGGGCGCCGGAGCCGCGAAGACGTTCGGAATGATGCTGCGGTTCTATCGCGAGCGGGCCAAGTACTCGCAGGAGGCCGTGGGCAGGGAGACCGGATATTCCAAGTCCCAGGTGGCCATGATCGAGCGTGGCCTGCGGCACCCGAAGGGCGATTTCGTCCCGACCGTGGATCCGCTGCTGGGTGCACAGGGTGCACTGCTGAAGCTGGCGGAGGAGGTTGTGGCGAGTGGGGTCGCTCCTTGGTTCGAGGACTATTTGGAGGAGGAGATAAGGGCCGCCGGGATCCACTGCTACGAAACCCATCTGGTGCCGGGGCTGCTCCAGACCGCCGATTACGCGCGGTCCGTTTTCAGGTGCGCCGTCCCGGCCCTGGATGACGAGGAGATCGAGACGCATGTCGTCGCGCGGCTCAAGCGCCAGGAGGTCTTCTACCGAAAGCCCGCTCCCCTGGTGACTTTCGTCCTGGAGGTGTCTGCGCTCCGGCGGCCGATCGGCGGGCCGGACATCGTCCGGAAAAACCTTCTCCACGTCCGGGATGTGGTCGCTGAGCTGCGCAATGTCACCATCCAGGTGATGGACGAGACACGGCACGTCCACGCCGGGCTCAACGGCCCTTTCATGTTGCTGGAAACCGAGGAGCGCAAGGGGCAACTGGTATACGTCGAAGGGCAGGGCAGCAGTTACATTCTGACCGAACAGCCGGAGGTGGGGGACAGCTTCGCCCGCTACAGCGCGCTACGGGCACAGGCCCACACCCCGGAGCACTCCGTACGACTCATCGAACAGGTGGCACGAGAGCTATGAGTTCCGACCTCAAGTGGTTCAAGAGCAGCTACAGCGGCGATCAGGGCGGCAACTGCGTCGAGGTCGCCGTCGGCTGGACGAAGTCCTCGTACAGCGTCGATCAAGGCGAATGCGTCGAGGTCGCCGCCTGTGTGCACTCCGTGCACGTCCGTGACTCCAAGGACACCACCATTCCGTCCCTCTCCGTCTCCCCCGACGCGTGGGACGCGTTCCTGCGGCGCGTGAAGTAGGCGGCGGCACACCACAGGGCCTCCCCCTCTCCGGGGCGGAGGCCCTGCGGTGGGTGCGAGCGCTAGAAGACCGCGTTCATGTCGTCCCAGTTGTAGTCGCTCTCGTGGCCGAAGCCCGGGTTCAGGCCGCCGGTGCCCTTGCCCGTGTAGACCATCATGCAGCCCGCGCCCTGGCAGGAGTTGCCCGTGAGGGACGTCGAGGCGCCGCTGCCGGTGATGGTCAGCAGGTCGTTGGGCTCGCCGTACTCGACGTTGCCGATCCCGACGAACGTGGTCATCACGTTCCAGCCGCTGCCGACGAGGGCCCGGGTGCCGAGGCCGCCGGTCCTGGTCGGGTAGCGCCAGAGCTTGCCGGTGGAGGCCTCGCGGACGAGGAGGTCGTCCTTGCCGTCGCCGTTCAGGTCACCGGGGGCGACCAGCGCGTTCATCGCGTTCCAGCCGCCGGAGCCGACCAGCTTGCGGGCGCCGAGGGCGCCGGAGGCCGTACCGGGGTAGAGCCACAGCTTGCCCGTGGACTTCTCCACCGCGAGGAGGTCCGAGCGGCCGTCGCCGGTCATGTCCCCGACGGCGGTCGGGCGGTTCATCGAGTTCCAGCCGCCGGAACCGATCAGCAGGCGGGAGCCGAGCGCACCCGTGCCGGAGCCCTTGTACAGCCAGAGCTTGCCGGTGGACGCCTCGCGGGCGATCACGTCCTCCCTGCCGTCACCGGAGAAGTCCCCGTGCCGGGTGAGGGCGTTCATCGCGTTCCAGCCGCCGGAGCCGACCAGCTTGCCGGTGCCGTTGCCCGGGAGGAACCAGAGGCGGCCGGTCTTGTCGCGGACCAGGAGGTCCGCCGAGAGGTTGCCGTCCATGTTGGCGAAGGAGGAGCGGGTCGAGGACTCGCTGAAGACGTTCCAGGAGGGGTACGCGGGGCCCGTGCACTCGCGCTCCGTGGGGACGAGCTTCAGCGAGCTCAGCGAGTGCATGCCCATGTATCCCCACTCCGTGCCGCCCGGGTCGGGCTCGCGGGTGCCGACGCTCCAGTAGGACGTCGTGTAGTGGGGCTCGTCGTAGCCGCAGGCGTACTTGTCCGTGCGGTTGGAGACGGCCTGGATCTTGTTGTCCCAGGTGCCGAGGGTCGGCAGGCTCGTGGTCGTCTTGAGCATCGTGCCCGTGGCGTGCGCCGTCGTCCAGGCGCAGAAGTAGCCCTTCGGGCAGTCGCTCGGCTCCGCCTGGGCGGGGGCGGCGGTCGCCACCCCGAGGGCCCCCAGGGCGGCGAGGCCCAGCAGGGATGCCAGTCCCCGCTTCAGCGTCGTACGCAAAATCGTTCCTCCCCAAAGCCGTGGGTGCGGGGCTCTCCCCGTCCCGTCCCCACGGGCCGTTCGTGTCGTGTGTCAGAAAGTGCCGTTGAGGCCGAACCAGCCGTCGGACTCGGGGTGCCCGGCGGCGAAGCCGTTCGTCGCACGGCCGTCGTACTCGATCCTGACGCCGGCGCCGCGGAAGACGGGGGACGAGTAGCCCGGGCCGCTGACGGCCACCAGGTCGCCGTGGCCGTCACCGGTGTGGTCGCCCACGGCGAGGAAGGAGGCCATCACGCCCCAGCCGCTGCCGATGAGGACGCGGGAGCCGAGGCCGCCGGTCCTGCCCGGGTAGAGCCAGAGCTTGCCGGTGGACGCCTCGCGGGCGAGGAGGTCGGCCTTGCCGTCCTTGGTCATGTCGCCGAAGCCGATGAGGGCGTTCAGGCCGTTCCAGCCGCCCGTGCCGATCAGCTTGCGGGCGCCGAGCGCGCCCGTGGCCGTGCCGGGGTAGAGCCACAGCCTGCCCGTGGACTTCTCGACGGCGAGGAGGTCGGAGCGGCCGTCGCCGGTCAGGTCGCCGAAGGCGGTGAGGTGGTTCATGGCGTTCCAGCCGCCGGAACCGATCAGCAGGCGGGAGCCGACGGAGCCGGTGCCGGAGCCCCTGTACAGCCAGAGCTTGCCGGTGGACGCCTCGCGGGCGATCACGTCCTCCCTGCCGTCACCGGAGAAGTCCCCGTGCCGGGTGAGGGCGTTCATCGCGTTCCAGCCGCCGGAGCCGACCAGCTTGCCGGTGCCGTTGCCCGGGAGGAACCAGAGGCGGCCGGCCGTGTCGCGGGTGAGGACGTCGGACAGCCTGTCGCCGTTCAGGTCCCCGAAGGCGGGGGCGGCGGCCTGCTCGTTCGCGGACCACTCGGGGTACGCCTCGTAGCCGCCGCACTCGCGCTCGGTGGCGACCAGGCGGACCGAGCTCACGGAGTTGCTGCCGGGGCCGCCCCACTCGGTGCCCGACGGGGTCGGGGCGACGGACCAGACCGAGCCGTCGTAGCCGTGGTCCGGGTCGTCGTGGAGGCAGGCGAACCGGTCGGTGCGGTTGGAGACCGAGCGGAACTGGTCGTTCCACGTCCCGAGCGTGCCGATGCTCGTCGTGGTCTTGAACATGGAGCCGGTGGCGTCGTCCGTCTTCCAGGCGCAGAAGTAGCCCTTCGGGCAGTCGCTCGCCGCCGCCTGGGCGGGTGCCGTGCCGGCGCCGAGCGCGGCGAGCGTGGTGAGGCCGAGCGCCGTGGCCGTGGCGGCCAGGCGCCGGCGCAGAGGTATGCGCATGCGTTCCCTTGTGTCCCTCGTGCTGGACGGCGCGGAGACGTACCGCTCGACGCGCCGTGGGAGGGACCGTACCGCGTCGGACGGCGGGCGCGGTAGGAGGGTGCCGGAAGCCGGATCAGAGCGCGCGCATCCCCGGGAAGCCGTAGCCCTCCGCCTCGTCCCAGTCGACGTCGAGGTCGTCCATGTGGACGTGCCACTCCGCGTCCGGCAGGGCGCGGCGCAGCTCGGTGACGGAGTCCAGCACGGCCACCATCACCGGCAGCACGCGGTCCCCGTCGAGGGGCAGCTTCGTGGAACCGGCCACGATGCCGTCCGGATCGGAGCCGCCGCCCTCGTACAGGCAGAGGCCCTCCTGGTCCTCACCGGGGAACGAGGCCGGGTGGCCGGCGACGACCCGCCCGACGGCGGCGGCCTCGGCCTCCGTCAGGGGCGACGGACGACGGGCGGAGTAGTAGAGGGAGACGCTCATGCGGCGAGCGTAGGGCGGGGGTACGACAGCGGCGGGGCGGTACGGGACCGGGGCGTGGTGCGGGGCGGGACCGGGCGTGCGGGGCGGGGCCGGGGGCGGGGGCGTGTGTGCGGGGCCGGGCGTGGGTGTGGATGCGGCTCGGGCGGGGGTGTGGGTGCGGCTCGGGCGGGGACCGGGGCGGGCCCCGCGCGGCCCCCGCCCCGGGTCAGGGGCCCGTGGTCAGGGCGCCCGTCAGGAAGGGGGCCACCGCTTCCGCCCAGGCGCGGGGGTGGGTGTAGTGGAGGAGGTGGCCGGCGTCGGGGATCTCCGCGTAGGCGCCGTGCGGGAGGACGCGGACCATCTCCTGCGCCTCGGCGCGGCCCAGTTCGCCGTCGAGGCCGCGGACGACGAGGGTGGGGCAGCGGACCTGGGCGAGGGAGTCCCAGTGGGCGTCGTGGACCCAGGTCTCGCGCGAGGTGAGCATCTGGTCCGGGTCGAAGACCGGGTGCCAGCCGTCCGCCCGCTCGGCCATCACCTCGGCGAAGAACGCGCCCCGCGCCGGGTTCGGCGTCTCCGCCCAGGGGTCGTCCGCGCCGAACCAGCGGTGCACGGCGTCCAGCGTCGGGAAGGGGGCCGGCCATCCCGCGAACCAGTCCCGCCACGCGCGCTGCGAGGCCGCGCCGAGCGCGGAGGCCCGCATGTCGCAGATGACGAGGGCGCGGACCAGGTCCGGGTGCTCGGCGGCCAGCTGCCAGGCCGTCAGGGCGCCCATGGAGTGGCCGACGAGGGTGACGGGGCCGAGGCCGAGGCGCTCGATGACGGCCGCCGCGTCCGCCACGTACGCCTCGCGCGTGAAGGGGCCGCCGGGCGGCTTCTCGCTCGCCCCGTGGCCGCGCTGGTCGAGCGCGATCGTGCGGTGCCCGCCCGCGAGGAGGGCCGCCGCCGGAGCCCAGTGGGCCGCGTGGCCCATCAGGCCGTGGAGCAGTAAGACCGGGGCGGCGTCCGGCGGCGGGGCGGGGGGCCCGGCCGGACGGGGGCGGTCCTCGGCGCCGGTCGGCTGGCGGGTGATGCTCACCGCCGGGTGCGCCGCCGCGGGACGCGCGGGCGTCCCGCCCTCGGGCCCGGTCCGCGCGCGGACCTCGCCCTCGGCCGTGAAGTCCCAGGCCGCCAGCCGGATGCCGTCGGCTCCGGTGACGTCGAGTCGTCGCGCCATGGTGTGGCACCCCCTCTCTCCGTCGAACCCCGCCAGACTATCGAACTCGCATTCGAAAATGCGCTCCTGCCACGCAACACCCCTCGTTCGAGTGACAGGCCTCAAGGATTGGTGCGCGCGGCCGAGGGGAGATCTTCAACGGGAGGCGGACCGCTCGGGGAAAACGGTCCGAGGGGACCGACCTTGAGAGCTCGGGGCTCCAGGTCGGGACAGGGGAGGACAGGCCCCGGCGCCGCGAGGCGCCGGGGCCCTCTGCCTCCCGGGACCCGTCACCCGCCGGCCCCCCGGCGGCCACCGGCCCCCGGACGGCGCTCGACTCCTGGCCACCGACAGGCCCCCGGACGGCGATCGATTCCCGGACGGCACTCGATTCCCGGACGGCGATCGCCCCTTGGACGGCTATCGCTCCCCGGACCGTGGACGGACGCAGGACCGTGAACGGACGCAGGACCGTGAACGGACGCAGGACCGTGAACGGACGCAGGACCGTGAACGGATGCAGGACCGTGAACGGACGCCGTGCCGTGAACGGACGCAGGACCGTGGACGGACGCCGGGCGGGGCCGGGCAGGGCGTGCGGCCGTCGGCGTACGGACCCCGTCGGTCGCATGGCCCCACCCTTCCGCGCATCACGCAGCGCACGCAGCTCGCTCCAGCGTGGCACGCCGAGGGCGCGCGCGGGGCCAATCCGGCGTAAATCGGGTCGCACGGGGGAGGGAACCGCCCCCACGCGGACGGGCGGCCGGCGGCATCATGCCGCCGGCCGCCCGTGGGGAGCCCCTGCCGGACCCGCGGGGAGCCTCGGCCGCCCCGTCCCGGCTCCCAACCGCCTCAGCGCTTCGCGACGAACACGTGCGCCGCGACCTCCGCGTCCAGCTCCGCCGCCTCGCCGCTGCTGCCGACGAGCACGCCGCCCGCCGACTCCGACACCGACACGACCGAGCCGGGCTGCACGCCCGCCCGCCGCAGCGTGTACATGAGCTGGGCGTCCGTCTGGATCGGCTCGCCGATGCGACGGACGATCACCGTCTTGCCCTCGCCCGGGTCCAGGTCCGCCAGCGACACCATCGAGTCGTCGAGGAACGCCTCCGCCTCGGCCTTCTCGCCCAGCTCCTCCAGACCCGGGATCGGGTTGCCGTACGGCGACTCCGTCGGGTGGCGCAGCAGCTCCAGGACGCGGCGCTCCACGGCCTCGCTCATGACGTGCTCCCAGCGGCACGCCTCCGCGTGGACCTGCTCCCACTCCAGGCCGATCACGTCGACGAGCAGGCACTCGGCGAGCCGGTGCTTGCGCATGACGCGGGTCGCGAGGCGGCGGCCCTCCTCGGTCAGCTCCAGGTGCCGGTCGCTCGCCACGGCGACCAGGCCGTCCCGCTCCATGCGGGCGACCGTCTGGCTCACCGTCGGGCCGCTCTGGTCGAGCCGCTCGGCGATCCGGGCACGCATCGGGACCACACCTTCCTCTTCCAGCTCCAGGATGGTGCGGAGATACATCTCCGTGGTGTCGATCAGTCCGGACATTCGTGCCCCTCGATGAGTCGTGCGCTGGCCCTGCACCAATTCTTGCGCATCGCGCCGACAAGCGGGCGGCCCCCGCCCCCCAGCGGGAGAAGTGGGGACACGGAGGCGGGGGAGGCAGTATTGACAGAGCAATGGTCCAGACCGCACCGTGATCGGCGACCTCGACGAGAAGGAGCTTCCTCACATGGGCGAGAACGCGGGCGGCAACGCGAACGCGAGCACGGCGGAGAGCAAGCTGGCGGGACGGTTCTTCGACGCGGCGATCGGCCTGCTCCAGCAGGTCCGCGACGAGGACGCGGCCGAGATCGCCGCCGCAGGGGCCGCCGTCGCCGAGGCCGTCGCCCACGGCAACCGCCTCTTCGCCTTCGGCGCCGGACACTCCTCGCTGCCCGCCCAGGACGTCGTCTACCGGGCCGGCGGACTCGCGCTGATGAACCTGCTCGTCGTCCCCGGCGTCGTCGGCGTCGACGTCATGCCGGCCACCCTCGGCTCGGCCCTGGAGCGGGTCGACGGGCTCGCCGGAGCCGTGCTCGACTCCTCCCCCGCCGCCGTCGGCGACGTGCTCTTCATCATCTCCCTCTCCGGCCGCAACGCCCTGCCGGTCGAGATGGCGATGAACGCCCGCGCGCTCGGCCTCACCGTCATCGGCGTCACCTCGGTGGCGTACGGCACGGAGACGAAGTCCCGGCACGTCTCGGGGACGTACCTGAAGGACCACTGCGACATCGTCCTCGACTCCAGGATCGCGGTCGGCGACGCGGAGCTGAGCCACGAGGGCGTCGAGGCGCCCTTCGCCCCCGCCTCCACGGTCGTCACCAGCGCGCTCATGCAGGCCACCATGGCCGCCGCGGTCGAGGAGCTGGTGCGGCGCGGCGTCGAGCCGCCGATGCTGCGCTCCGGGAACGTCGACGGCGGCCACGAGTGGAACGGGCGCGTGATGACCGAGTACGCGGACCGGATCTTCTACAAGCACTGAACCCCGGTCACCGCCCCGAGCACTGGCACCGGTCACCGCCCGGGCGTCCGGCACCGGCCGGACGCCCGGGCGCGCGCCGGACTCCCGGCGGGCCGTCCTCAGCCGAGCGGCGGCAGTTCCAGGGCCGCCGCCACGCGGGCCGCGACCGTCTCCGCGTACAGCGCGTCCTGGCGGTCGAAACCGCCCCGGGCGGCCGTCCGCAGGAAGGTGAGGACGCCGACGGTACGGCCCCGGGACCGCAGGGCCGTGCACAGCGCGTGCGCGGTGTCCGCCGGCCACCGGCGGGCCGCCGCCCACTCCTCCGCGTCCCGGCCCGCGCTCAGCCGCACCGACCCCGCCCGGTCCCACGCCTGGAGGGCCGGGTGCTCGGCGCCGTACCGCTGCGGGAAGCCGCCGCCCAGGCCGCCCGCCTCCGGGGCGCCCGCCGGGGACGCCACCGCGCGGGTCAGCCGCCGGGCGCCCGCCACCCGGTCCACCAGGCCGTGGTCGGCGAACCCGGCCAGCGCGAAGTCCAGCAGCACCGCCACCGCTTCGGCCGGATCCGTGTACTCGGCCGCCGCCACGCCCGCCCGGTGCAGCTGGCTCCAGCGGAACCGGGTCCGGTCCGCCTCCCGCGCCGCCAGCCGCTCCGCCGTCACGTCCTGGAAGAGCCACGCCACCCCCAGCGGCACCGGCTCCTCCGTCATCGGCGAGGTCAGCCGCACGAAACCGCTGCGCCAGCACCGCCGCCGCTCCCCCGCCCCCGGGGCCGGCACCGGCGTCACCCACAGGTCCGCCGGCGCGGGCGGGGCGCCCTCCGCCAGCACGTGCTGGAGCGCGCCCTCCAGCTCCTCGACGCCCCCGGCGAGGACCTCGCCCAGGGGGCGGCCCAGCAGCGTCGTCCGGCCGGTGCCGATCACCCGGGCCGCGTACGCGTTGACGACCGCCGGGCGCAGGTCGGCGTCGATCAGGACGACCCCCCAGGGCGCGTCGTCGAAGAGCGCCTCGCTCAGCGCGATCGACCGCTCCAGGTCGATCTGCACGTGGACCTCGCTGAAGGCGCAGTACACGCCGGCCGGACGGCCGTCGGCGCCCCGCACGCCCGCCGACTGACTGCGCACCAGCACCCGGCCGCCGTCCTTGCGGAGCAGCGCCAGCTCGTGCACCTGCCGCCCCGGCGTCCGCATCGCGCCCATCACGCGCGCGAGGGTCTCCTCCGCGTCGGCACTGCGCGCCGCCCAGCCGTCGAACCCGCGCCGCCCGACGGCCTCAGCCGCCGGCCAGCCGAGGATCCGCTCGGCCTCGCGGTTCCAGTGCGTCACCGTCCCGCCCGCGTCCAGCGCGCAGAGCGCCGCGTCCATCCCGTCGAGCAGCGCGGCCAGCAGGTCGCCGCCCTCCCCCGGTACGGAAGCGGTGTCCCGCGCGGACCCCGTGAAGGCACTCACCTGGTACTCCCCCCGGTAACCCCCCTGATGCAGGCCATTCAACTGGAACGTGACCCAGAACACACCGGGTTCGGCGAAACGGATGCGGCGAAACGAACGCGGCCGCAAGGCCGGGCGGGCGGGTCAGGACGGCGAGACGAAACCCGACTCGTAGGCGGCGATGACGGCCTGGGTGCGGTCGCGGGCGCCGAGCTTGGCGAGGACGGAGCTGACGTGGGACTTGACCGTCTCGGTGCCGACGACCAGCCGGGCGGCGATCTCGGCGTTGGACAGGCCCCGGGCCACGAGGCGCAGGACGTCCTCCTCCCGGTCCGTCAGGTGGGCGCGGACGAGGGCCTCGTGGGCCTCGTTGGCCGGGCGGTCGCGGCCGTAGGAGGCGGCCAGGTCGCGGACGGCCGCCGGGAAGAGCAGGGAATCGCCCTCGACGACCAGGCGGACCGCGTGGACGATCTCCGCGGGGCGGGCGCGCTTGAGGAGGAAGCCGTCGGCCCCGGCGCGCAGCGCCCCGTACACGTACTCGTCGTTCTCGAAGGTGGTCACCACGAGGATCTTGGGCGGGGAGCCGACCGTGCGCAGGACGGCCCGGGTCGCCTCGATGCCGTCCATGAGCGGCATCCGGACGTCCATCGCCACGACGTCGGGGCGCAGGCTCCGGACGAGGGGGATGACGGCGGCGCCGTCCGCCGCCTCGCCCACCACCTCGATGTCGGGCTGGGCCTCCAGGACGGCCCGCAGGCCCGCCCGCACGAGGGGTTCGTCGTCCACCAGGAGGACCTTGATCACCATCCGGCCAGCCTAAGGCCGCGCCTTCCCCGGCCGGACCGGTCCCCCGCGGCCGGGCTCCCCACCCGGGCCCGCGCCTCCCCCGGGGCCCCGCCCGGGCCCCCGCCCGTCAGCGCAGCGGCAGGACCACGGCCACCCGCCACTCGCCGTCCCTCACGCCCGCCTCGGCCTCGCCGCCCAGCAGCGCGGCCCGCTCCCGGATGCCGCGCAGGCCGCTGCCCGACCCGGGGACGGCCGGGGGCCGGTCCCCGGGCACGGGGTTGGCGACCAGGAGGCGCAGCCGGCTGCGGTCCGCCGTCACGCGGACGTCGACGGGCACCGGGCCCGCGTGCCGCAGCGCGTTCGTCAGGGCCTCCTGGAGCATCCGGTACGCCTCCCGCGAGACGGGGCCCGGCAGGTCCTCCACGGGGCCGGTGATCTCGGCGGCCACCGGGGCGCCCGAGGAGCGGGCCGCGTCGAGGAGGCGCGCGGCCTCGTCGAGACCGGGGCTCGCGCCGGCCGGGCGGCGGCCGGTCTCCCGGAGCAGCAGCAGGACCCGCTCCAGGTCCTCCAGGGCCGCGCGCCCGGTCTCCTCGATGGCCGCGAGCGCCCGGTCGGTGAAGCCGGGGTCCTTCGCCGCGCGCGCGGCGCCCGCCTGGACCACGGCCAGGGTGAGCGCGTGGCCCAGGGAGTCGTGGAGCTCGCGGGCGATCCGGTTGCGTTCGAGCAGCCGCTCCGTGCGCTCCTCCAGGGCCGTCATGCGCTCCCGCACCGACGGGCCGAGGAGGCGGCGGGCGATCCGCGTGTCCAGCCGGCCGCCGGCGACGACGAGCGCGAGGAGGGCCAGCAGGGGCAGCGGCGCCAGCGCCGCCGGACCGGCGTGCGGGGTCAGGGATCCCACCACCGGCTCCTCCACCGACACCCCGGACAGCACGAGGCCGACCTGGAGCAGCCAGATCGACAGCAGCCAGGCCGCGAGCCCCGCCTCCATCCGGAACACCAGCCACAGCGCCGTCCTGCCCCGGTCCGTCCAGGAGGCCGACGGGGCCGTCGAGATGCCGGTGTCCGCCGGGGCGCCGACCGCCGCGCCGCCGTCCGCCCCCGCGCGCACCCGGGCGTGCTTGCCGGGGAAGAGCATCAGGCGCGCCTGGAGGCCCTCGGCCCGGCGCGCGGAGGGGAGCAGGGCGACGGCCGCGACCAGCGGGACGGGCAGCGCCGCCACGGTCAGCCAGTCCCCGATCGACGGGTCGGAGAGGCCCGGGTGGATCAGTCCGCCGGCGAGCGGCACGATCGCGCCGATCACCAGGTGCAGCCACCGGGTGTACGTGACCGCGCGGACCAGGGGCCGTACGAGGGAGCGGAGGGGCGACGACGGTGCGGGCATTCGGCGATCCTCCCAGGCAGGGTGCCCGGGGCGGCTCCCCCGCACGGGGGAGACGGTCCCCTCCGGCAGGGGAGGACCGGGGGCGGCCCGGCGGCGAGGCTGGGGCCATGACCAGCATCGACGTCAAGAACCTCACCAAGGAGTACGCCGGCCGGCGGGCGGCCAGGGCCGTGGACGGGCTGTCGTTCCGCGTCGAACCGGGGCGCGTCACCGGCTTCCTGGGGCCGAACGGGGCCGGGAAGTCGACCACGATGCGGCTCGTCCTCGGTCTCGACCGGCCGACCTCGGGCACCGCCACCATCGGCGGCCGCCCCTACGCGGAGCTCGACCGGCCGCTGTCCACGGTCGGCGCGCTGCTCGACGCGCAGGCCGCGCACCCGTCGAGGACCGGGCGCGACCACCTCCGGTTCCTCGCCGCGAGCAACGGCCTGCCGGCCCGGCGGGTCGACGAGGTGCTGGCGGAGACGGGCCTGGAGCCGGCCGCCCGGCGCCGGATCCGCGGCTACTCGCTGGGCATGCGGCAGCGGCTCGGGATCGCCGCCGCGCTCCTCGGCGACCCGCGGGTGCTGATGCTGGACGAGCCGGCCAACGGCCTGGACCCGGAGGGGATCGTCTGGATCCGCGGGCTGCTGCGCCGGCTCGCCGCCGAGGGGCGGACGGTCCTGGTCTCCAGCCACCTCATGAACGAGACGGCGACCTTCGCCGACCACCTGGTGGTCCTGGGCCGGGGACGGCTCCTCGCGGACGTGCCGGTGCGGGAGTTCATCGACGCCCACAGCCGGGCGCGGGTCCGGGTCCGCACCGGCGACCCGGTGCGGCTGCGGGCCACGCTCCTCGCGAAGGGATGGGCGGTCGGGGAGGCCCCCGACGGGGAGGGGCGGTGGGTGGTGGAGGGCGCCTCCGCCGAGGAGATCGGGGCGGTCACCGCGCGCGAGGGCATCCCCGTCTTCGAACTCGCCGACGAGCGCGCCTCGCTGGAGCAGGCGTACCTGGCCCTCACCTCGGACGCCGCCGAGTTCACCACCGTGTCCCAGGAGGTCTGACCGTGTCCGTCACCACCGCACCCGCATCCGCGCCCGCCGCCGTCCGGGCGGTCACCGTCCGGTCGGTCCTCCACTCCGAGTGGATCAAGATCCGTTCGGTCCGGTCGAGCTTCGGCTCGCTCCTCGCCGTCCTCGTCGCCGCGCTCGGCATCGCCCTGGCGGTCTTCCCGGCGATCGGGCAGCCGGAGGCGGCGACCGGCGACATCGACCGCCTCTACTGGCTCTACTACCCGATGAACTTCGTGCAGATCGCCGCCCTCGCCTTCGGCGCCACCGCCGCCTCCTCCGAGTACCTGAACGGGGCGCTGCGGAACTCGCTGGCGGCCGTGCCGCGCCGGGGCCTGTTCTACGGGGCGAAGGTGGCGGTCGTGGCGGCGTGCGCGCTGGTCGCGGGCGTGGCGGCCGGCTTCGTCATGTTCTTCACGGCGAACGCGTTCCTCGGGGAGTACGCCGTCGGGATCGGCGAGCGGGGCGCGCTGCGGTCCTGCTTCGGCGCCGGGCTCTACCTCATGCTGATCACGCTGTTCTCGCTGGGACTGACCTTCCTGCTGCGCAGCGCGGTGGCGGTGCTCAGCCTCCTGATCCCGTTCCTCCTCCTCGTGTCCTTCGTCATCGGCGGGGTGTCCGAGGGCGCGGCGACCTGGCTCCCGGACCGCGCCGGCCAGCAGATCCTCTTCCAGGACCCCACCGGTCCGCTCGGGCCCTGGAGCGGGCTCGGGGTGACCGCGCTGTCGGCCGCGGCGGTGCTGCTCGCGGGCTGGTGGGCCGTGCGGCGGCGGGACGCCTGAGGAAGGACCCTTAAATCGCTTGTGGCCCCCCGGAGAGGTTCGTAGGGTGGGGCCACACGCGAAAGGAGGTGATCCGAAAAAATGGTTTCTTTTCGGACTCGTGAGGTGACTGCGGGCTAAGGCCTGCCGTCGCACGATGTGCACCTCGGCAGGCCTGCTGCCGAAACCCAAGCAGTCACCCGACCCGTGGGCCGCCGGTAAGTCCGGCCGGCTCCCGTCCGAACCTAGGCGGACGGGACCAAAGGCCCACGGGTCGCCTGCGTTCCCGGACACCCTCGGACGGGGTCAGGGCGCCAGGCGCTCCACCCGCCACCCGTCGCCCTCGCGGACGTAGCGCAGCCGGTCGTGCAGGCGGTTCTCGTGGCCCTGCCAGAACTCGACCGTCTCCGGCACCACCCGGAAGCCGCCCCACTGCGGGGGCACCGGGACCTGCTCGGAGTCCGGGTAGCGGGCGGCCAGCTCCTCGTACCGGGCCAGCAGCTCCTCGCGGGAGGCGATGACCGAGGACTGCGGGCTCGCCCAGGCGCCCAGCCGGGAGCCGTGCGGGCGGGTGCGGAAGTAGGCGGCGGTCTCGTCGCGGCCGGTGCGGGCCGCGCGGCCGGTGACGATGACCTGGCGGGCCAGCGGGTGCCAGGGGAAGAGCAGCGAGACGTACGGGTTGGCGGCCAGCTCGGAGCCCTTGCGGGAGCCGTAGTTGGTGAAGAAGACGAATCCGGCGTCGTCGTAGTGCTTGAGCAGCACCGTGCGGGACGAGGGGCGCCCGTCCGGCGTCGCGGTCGAGACGATCATCGCGTTGGGCTCGTGGATCGCCGGGCTGGCCGCGGTCTCCTTGAACCAGGAGGCGAACTGGAGGATCGGATCGGGGGCGAGGTCGGCCGCGGCCAGTTCCTTGGTGCGGTACTGCTCGCGCATGTCGGCGGGGTCCAGGGCGTCGGTCACGGGGCCATCCTGCCGCAGCGGCCCAGTCTGCCCGCCACGGCGGGGCGCCAATCCTCCGTCGCCGGTTCGGCGCAGTGTGCCGGATGTCACGCTTCCCCGCATCATCGGAACCGTACAGACTCAACCGCTGGATGACTGTTCAGTCCCGCCAGCGACCGCCGTTAGGTTGATCGATCATCGATAGAAGGAGCCGCCTGATGTCCGACTTCGTACCGGGCCTCGAGGGAGTCGTCGCGTTCGAGACCGAGATCGCCGAACCCGACAAGGAAGGCGGCGCGCTGCGCTACCGCGGGGTCGACATCGAGGACCTCGTCGGCCACGTCTCCTTCGGCAACGTGTGGGGTCTGCTCGTCGACGGCGCCTTCAACCCCGGCCTGCCCGCCGCCGAGCCCTTCCCGATCCCGGTCCACTCCGGCGACATCCGCGTCGACGTGCAGTCCGCGCTCGCCATGCTCGCGCCGGTCTGGGGCCTCAAACCGCTCCTCGACATCTCCGCCGAGCAGGCCCGCGACGACCTCGCCCGCGCCGCCGTCATGGCCCTCTCCTACGTCGCCCAGTCGGCGCGCGGCCAGGGCCTGCCGATGGTCCCGCAGAGCGAGATCGACAAGGCCGAGTCGGTCGTCGAGCGCTTCATGATCCGCTGGCGCGGCGAGCCGGACCCGAAGCACGTCAAGGCCGTCGACGCCTACTGGACCTCGGCCGCCGAGCACGGCATGAACGCCTCCACCTTCACCGCCCGCGTCATCGCCTCCACCGGCGCCGACGTGGCCGCCTCCCTCTCCGGCGCCGTCGGCGCGATGTCCGGTCCGCTGCACGGCGGCGCGCCCTCCCGCGTGCTGGGCATGATCGAGGAGATCGAGCGGACCGGCGACGCCGTCGCGTACGTGAAGCAGGCCCTCGACAAGGGCGAGCGCCTCATGGGCTTCGGCCACCGCGTCTACCGCGCCGAGGACCCGCGCGCCCGCGTGCTCCGCCGTACCGCGAAGGAGCTGGACGCCCCGCGCTACGAGGTGGCCGCCGCACTGGAGAAGGCCGCCCTGGAGGAGCTGCACAGCCGCCGTCCGGACCGGATCCTCGCGACGAACGTCGAGTTCTGGGCCGCCATCGTCCTGGACTTCGCCGAGGTCCCGGCGCACATGTTCACGTCGATGTTCAGCTGTGCCCGCACGGCCGGCTGGTCGGCGCACATCCTGGAGCAGAAGCGCACCGGCCGCCTCGTGCGCCCCTCCGCCCGCTACACGGGCCCCGGCCGCCGGGACCCGCGCGACATCGAGGGCTACGCCGACATCGCGGGCTGATCCCCCCGCAGCAGCAGGTCCGCGTGGTGGCGGGCCGCGACCAGCGGGTGCGCGCGGAGCTTGCCCTTGAGGGCGTTGCGGCCGTACTCGGCGAACAGCGGGTTCGCCGGGTCGGTCGTGGCGCCGGGGGCCGCGGAGGCGTACGGGAAGTCCAGCGGGGCGATCCGGGCGTCCAGCCGCGGGTTGTAGAAGAACGGCACGGAGTACCGCTCCGTCGCGCCGGGCGGGGAGACCACCCGGTGGTTGGTGGCGAGCAGGTAGCCGTCGGTGGCGACCTCCAGGAGCTCGCCCAGGTTGACCACGAAGGCGCCGGGCAGCGGCGGCACGTCGTGGAAGTCCCCGTCCTCCCGCTGCACCTGGAGCCCGCCCACCTGGTCCTGGAGGAGCAGGGTGAGGAAGCCGTAGTCCTTGTGGGCGCCCACGCCCTGGTCGTCGCCCTCGCCGCTGCTGCCGGGGTAGCGGACCAGCTTGAGCTGCGGGTGGGCGCGGGGCCCGAAGACGGCGTCGTAGAAGTCCGGGGCCGCGCCGATGGAGGCGAGCAGCTCGTGGAGCAGCCGCTCGGCGACGCCGCTCAGCCGGTCGATCCAGTGCAGGGCGGCGGTGCGCAGCTCCGGGAGCGCCCCGGGCCACTGGTTGGGGCCTTCGAGCCACCAGTACGGGGGCTCCCAGGGGGCGGGGGCGCGGGCGGGCAGCTCGGCGCCGATGTCGAGCTGGTCGCGCCAGTCCCGGGCGCCCCGGGTGCGCTCGTCGCCGACCCGGGTGTAGCCGCGGAAGTGCGGCGAGTTGAGGTTGTCGAGGGCGCGCCGGTCGGCCTCGGGGAGGGCGAAGAAGGCGCGCATGGCGTCGGTGAGGGCCCGGGTCTCGGCCTCGGTGACACCGTGCCCGACGAGCTGGAAGAAGCCGACGTCGTGGGCGGCGGAGTGCAGCTGGGCGTGGAGCAGCCGGCGCGCCCCGGGGCCCCGGTCGGCGGCCGAGAGGTCGACGATCGGAAGCTGCGAGGCGTACGAGACGGAAGGGGCGGTGGTGGCGCTGAGGCTCATGGGTGCGTCCGCGGGGTGTACGGGTCCCGGGGCGGCCGCCGGGGTGGGGCGGGGGCCGCGGGTGCCGGTCGACGGGGGTCGGTGAAGGGACCCTGCGGGGCGTACGGGTGGTGGCCCCCGGGGTCAGGCGGCGCGGCGACAGCTCATGCTCGTGACGCGGACGAAGTCCACGTGACGGCGGCGAACGAGCAGAGGCATGCGACCAGCGTACTGCGGACGGCGCCGTTCGCCTGTGGCCCGCGTCACAGCGGATCCCGCGCTTCGCGCGAAGACCTCCGCCCCGCGCGCCGCACGGCCGCCCGTCGTCCCGTCGCCGCGCCCCCGCGCGGGAGGATGTCCGCCACCGGCCGCGCCGCCGCCCCGCCCGGTGGGGCGGCGGCGACGGCGGCGCGGGGCGGCGCCTTCCGGGCCCGCGGGCCCCGGAGCCCGCACCGGCCCGGCACGCGCCCGGCCCGGCCCGGCCCGCACCTCCCCGACCCGCCCCGGCCCGCACCCCTCCTCCCCGACCCGTCCCGACACCGCACCGCTGCCCCTCCCGCCCGGCCCCCGTGTCCGAACCCGTCCCGGAGGCCGGGGGCGTGGGGCACAGTGGGAGGCGTGCTGATCACCGTCGCGGACGTCGAAGCCGCAGCCGAACGCCTCACCGGACACGTCGTACGGACGCCGACCCTGCCCAGCCCGGGGCTGACCGCGCTCCTCGGCGCCGACACCACGGTCAAGCTGGAACTCCTCCAGCGCACCGGCTCCTTCAAGGCGCGCGGGGCCGCCGCCCGGCTCCTGTCGCTCACCCCCGCCGAGCGCGCCGCCGGCGCGGTCGCGGTCAGCGGCGGCAACCACGGCATCGCGCTCGCCGTCATGGCGGGCGCGCTCGGGGTCCGGGCCACCGTCGTCATGCCCCGCTCCGCCCCGGCCCGCGCCGTGGAGACGGCGAAGGCCGCCGGCGCGGAGGTCCTCCTCGCCGACACCATGCCCGGCGCGTTCGCCCTCATGGAGGAGCTCCGCGCCGGCGGGCTCACCGCCGTCCACCCCTTCGACGACCCGGTCGTGGTCGCCGCCCAGGGAACCGTCGGCCTGGAGCTCGCCGAGGACGCGGGCCCGCTCACCGACGTCCTCGTCAGCATCGGCGGCGGGGGCCTGATCGCCGGCGTCGCCACCGTGCTGCGCGCCCGCCGCCCCGGCGTGCGGGTCTGGGGCGTCGAGACCGACGGCGCCCACGCCATGACGGCGGCCCTCGCCGCGGGCGGCCCGGTGCCGGTCGACCTCACCTCGGTCGTGTCGACGCTCAGCGCCCCCGCCGTCTCCGCCCTCACCCACGCCCACGTCGAGGCGCTGGTCGAGGAGGTGCTCACGGTCACCGACGCGGAGGCCGTCCAGGGCACCCTCGACCTCGCCGAACACGCCAAGGTCTGGGCCGAGCCCGCCGCCGGCTGCCTCCTCCCGGCGGCCCGCAGGGTCGTCGACCGGGTCGGCCCCGACGCGCGCCTCGGCCTCGTCGTCTGCGGCGGGAACGCGACCACGGCCGACGTCACCGCCTGGGCCGGCCGCTTCGGCCTCCGCGGCTAGCGGAGCGGCCGGCGGGACGGGGCCGGCGGGACGACCGGCGGGACGACCGGCGGGGCGGGACGGACGACGGGAGCGGGACGGGGGGCTACGCCGCCAGCGCCTCGTCGATCAGCCGGGCCCACTGCGCGACCACCCGGTCGCGCCGGGCCGTATCGTCGGTCAGCAGGGTCGCGAGACCGAGCCCCCGGGCCATGTCGAGCAGCCCCTGCACGGTCTCCCGCACCCCCGGCCGCGACTCGTCCGCGCCGAGCAGCTCGACGGCGATCCGGTGCGACTCCCGGCCCACCCGGGCCTCCAGCTCGGTCACCCGGGCCCGGAGCTGCTCCTCGTTCGAGGCCGCCACCCACAACTGGAGGGCGGCCCGGAAGAGCGGCCCGGTGAAGAGCCCCACGAGCGCGGCGACGGTCTGCGCACGGTCGTCGGTGGGCAGCGCCCGCAGCGCCTGCGAGCGCTCCTCCGCCACGTACTCGACCGCCGCCGTGAACAGGTCCTCCCGGGTCGGGAAGTGGTGCTGCGCCGCGCCCCGCGACACCCCCGCCCGCTCCGCGACCGCCGCCACCGTGGACCCCGCCCAGCCGAACTCGGCCAGACAGGCCACGGCGGCCTCCAGGAGCCGCTGCCGGGTGGCCCGGCTCCGGTCCTGCTTGGGGCTGCGGTCGGGGGCCGGACGCCCGTCCTGCCGGTGCGCGGTCACAGCCGCCATTCGGGGTCCCGTCGTTCGAGGAAGGCCGTCATGCCCTCGCGCGCCTCGGCGGAGGCGAAGAGCGTGGCGGAGCGCTGCACGAGCTCCTCCGCGTCGCGCTCGAAGGTCTCCAGGACTCTAGCGGTGACCAGCCTCTTCGACTCGCGCAACCCCTGCGGCGAGCCCGCCCGCAGGCCGTCGAGGATCGCCCCGAGCTCGTCGTCGCCGGCCGTGACGAGGCCCATCGCCCGCGCCGCCGGGACGCCGAAGCGCTCGCCCGTGAGGAAGTACCGGGCGGCCGCGCGCGGCTCCAGCCTCGGCAGCAGGGTCAGCGAGATCACCGCCGGCGCCACCCCGATGCGCACCTCCGTGAGCGCGAAGTCCGCCCCCTCCCCCGCCACCACGACGTCGCAGGCGCCCAGCAGTCCGAGGCCGCCCGCGCGGGCCCGGCCGCCGGCCGTGACGTGCCCGACGACCGGCTTCGGCAGCTCCACGACCTGCCGGAGCAGGTCGACGAAGGCGTACGGGCTCGGCGGCGCCTTCAGGTCGGCGCCGGCGCTGAAGGTGGAGCCGGTGTGGGTGAGGACCACCGCCCGGACGGCCGGGTCCTTCCCCGCGGCGGCCAGCGCCTCGCCGAGCTCGGAGACGAGCGCCGCCGAGAGGGCGTTGCGGGTGTCGGGGGAGTCGAGGGCGAGGGTGGTGATCCCCCGCTCCTCGGTGACGGCGATCAGGGTCATGGGCGGTCCCTCAGCTCTCGGCGCAGGATCTTTCCGGAGGCGGCCCGGGGCACCGCGTCGACGAACTCGACGGCCCGGACCTTCTTGTAGGGGGAGACCCGGGCGGCCACGTGGGCCATGACCTCCTCGGCGGTGAGCCCGGGCGCGGACGGCTGGCGCACCACGAAGGCCTTCGGCATCTCGGTCCCCTCGGCGTCCGTCACCCCGATGACGGCGGCGTCGGCGACGCCCTCGTGGGTGAGGAGCAGGGCCTCCAGCTCGGCCGGGGCCACCTGGAAGCCCTTGTACTTGATGAGCTCCTTCACCCGGTCGACGACGTACAGCCAGCCGTCGGCGTCGACCCTCCCGATGTCGCCGGTGTGCACCCAGCCGTCCGCGTCGATCATGGCGGCGGTGGCGTCGGGCCGGCCGAGGTAGCCCTTCATGACCTGCGGGCCGCGGATGGCGATCTCGCCGTCCTCGCCCGCGGCGGCGTCCTTCGACGGGTCGTCGAGGGAGAGGATCCGCAGCTCGGTGGAGGGCAGCAGCTTGCCGACGGTGCCGGGCGGCGGGTTCTGCGCGGTGAGCGGGGTGACGTGGGTGCCCGGGGAGAGCTCGGTCATGCCGTACGCCTGCCGGACCGGCGGGAGCCCCAGCCGGGCCGAGCACGCCTCGGCGAGCGCCGCGTCGAGCGGGGCGGCGGCGCTGACGATGTACTCCAGCGAGGACAGGTCGTAGTCGGCGACCGCCGGGTGCTTGGCGAGGGCGAGCACGATCGGCGGGGCCACGTACAGGCCGTTGATGCGGTGCTTCTGGATCGCGCCGAGGAAGGTGTCGAGCTCGAAGCGTGGGAGGACGACGACGGTGGCGCCCTTGCGGAGCGGCGCGTTCATCAGGGCCGTGAGGCCGTAGATGTGGAAGAAGGGCAGCACCGCCAGGATGCGGTCGCCCGGGCCCATCGGGATGAAGGGCTCCAGCTGCGCCAGGTTGGTCGCGATGGAGGCGTGGGTGAGCATCACGCCCTTGGGGACGCCGGTGGTGCCGGAGGAGTACGGGAGGGCGGCGACGTCCTCGGCGGGGTCGAGGGCGAGCTCCGGCTCGGGGGCCGTGGAGCCGAGGAACGCCTGGAGCGACCGGACGCCCTCGCCCTCCGGCGCCGCGTCGCAGACGAAGATCTCCTCGATCCCGCCCGCGAGTTCGGCGGCGGCCCGGGCGGCGGGCAGCAGCGGCGAGACGGTGACGATCCAGCGCGCGGCCGAGTCCCGGAGCTGCTTGGCGAACTCCTCGGGCGTGGCGAGCGGGTGGACGGTGGTGACGGAGGCGCCGGCGCGGGTGGCGGCGTAGAAGGCGATGGGGAAGAGCACCGTGTTGGGGCTGTGCAGGGCGAGCACGTCCCCCTGCCGCACGCCCGTCTCCGCGAGGCCCGCGGCGACCCGCCGGTGGAAGGCGTCCACCTGCGCGTACGAGAGCGACAGCTCCCCCGCCCCGTCGACCAGCGCGGGCGCGTCCCCGAAGGCGGCGGCCCCGCCGAGGACGGCGTCGTGGATGGGGAGGGACAGGGTGGAAACCGGCTCGTACTCGCTGTGGAACACCATGCGTGGCCCCCTGGAGAGGTGGAAGGTGGTCGCCAGGATCGCTCGTGCGGGCACTGCTTGGGGAGACCCTGTCAGCCACCCGTAAAACAATCAAGCACGCCTGCATGGTTCATCGGGGGCGCGCCGCCCTCAGCGCCGCCGGCCGGGTGTCGTGGACCCGCTTGAGGGCGGCGCTCAGGGCGAACGGGGTGTAGCCCACCCGGCGGGCGATCGACGCGACCGTCGCGTCGGTGCGCGCCAGCAGGTCGGCCGCCACCGCCAGCCGCCAGTCGGTGAGGTACGCCATCGGGGGCCGGCCCACCAGGGCGGTGAACCGGCGGGCGAGCGTCGCCCGCGAGACCCCCGCCTCCGCCGCCAGCGCCTCCACCGTCCACGGGTGCTCGGGCCGGTCGTGGATCAGCCGGAGGGCGCGGCCCGCCACGGGGTCGCCCAGCGCCCGGTGCCAGCCGGCCGGGCCGGCCTCCGGACGGGCGAACCACTCCCGCAGGGTCGACAGGAGCAGCAGGTCGAGGAGGCGGTCGAGGACGGCCTGCTGGCCGGGCGCGTCACGGCCGGTCTCCACCGCCGCCAGCTCCAGGACCGGGTCGGGGGCGTCGTGCGGGACGAGGAGGACGCGGGGCAGCGCGCCGAGCAGCCGTTCGGAGACCCGGCCGGTGGCCTGGTAGGAGGCGGTGAGCAGGACGGTCCGGCCGTCCTCGCAGTTGCCGCAGGTCCGCAGGCCCAGGATCACGTCCTCGCCGATGTCCCTGCCGTCGGCCGTCGTGCAGCGGTCGGGGTGCACCACGAAGAGCGGCGGGGCGGCCGCGCCGGTGTCGTCGGCGATCGAGAAGGGCTCCGGCCCCGTCACGATCGCCACGTCCCCCGGCCCGATCCGGACCGGCGCGGCGTCCCCGTCGGGCAGGATCCACCCGTCGCCGCTCAGCAGGGTCACGAGCGTCAGCGCCCCGCGGTCGGCGAACCGGACGGACCACGGGGGCTCCAGCAGGTTCCGGCCGAACAGGGCACCGCAGGAACGGACTTCGTTCAGGAGACTGGTGAGCGGGTCCATGCCGGCGAGTCTAGGCAGAGGGAGGCGGGAGCGCGGGGCGCAGGGACGCGAGGGCACGGGACGAGGGGGTGCGGCACGGGGCGAGACGGCCGCGTATGCGGGTGAGCGTCCGGGCCATTCCGGCGCTCACCCGTCCCCGGTTTGACTGGCCGCATGACGCACAGCACTCCCTCGAAGCCCCTCCTGGTCCTCGGCGGCACCGGCAAGACCGGCCGCCGCGTCGTCGCCCGCCTGCGGCAGCGCGGGCACCACGTCCGCATCGCCTCCCGCACGGGCCCGGCCCGTTTCGACTGGAACGACCCGAACACCTGGGAACCCGTCCTCGACGGCGTCGGGGCGGCCTATCTCGTCGACTCGATGACCGCCGACGCCGGTGAGCTGATGCGGGAGTTCGCGAAGCTCGCCGCGGCCCGGGGCGCCGAGCGGCTCGTCCTGCTCTCCCACCACGACTGGGCGGCGCGGGAGGGCGAGGAGAAGCTGCCCTGCGAGCGGGCCGTGCGCGAGTCGGGCACCGCCTGGACGCTCCTCAAGCCGGCCTGGTTCGCGCAGAACTTCAGCGAGGACGCGTTCTTCCGCGGCCAGGTCCTCCGCGGCGAGGTGGCGTGGGCGGCCGGCCGGGGCGTCGAGCCCTTCGTCGACGCCGACGACATCGCCGACGTGGCGGTGGCCGCCCTCACCGAGGACGGCCACGCCGGGGCGGAGTACCCCCTCACCGGGCCGCGGTCGCTCTCCCTGGCCCAGGTGGCGGAGGAGCTGGCCCGCGCCACCGGCCGCGAGATCTCCTACCGCGCCGACTCCCCCGCCGAGTTCGCGGACCGGGCGGCGGCGGCCGGGGTGCCGGACGAGTTCACCGCGCTCCTGAACCTGCTCTTCGGCTGGATCGCCGACAGCCGCTTCGGGCAGGTCGAGGACGGGGTGCGGCGGGCCCTCGGGCGCGAGCCCCGCGACTTCGCCGACTACGCCAGGTCAGCGGCCGGGACGGGGGTGTGGCACCCCTGACCCGGCCGCGGGGCCGGACCGGTCAGTTCTCGCAGGCGACGCCGTCGCCGTCACGGTCGAGCTTGCGGCTGTAGCCGGGGTCGCCGGCGCGGATGGGGGCGGCGCCGGCCGCGCGGACGGCGGTGCAGTTCTCGTAGTACACGGACGAGCCCGCGTCCTCGGTGGGCTCCGGCTCCGGCTCGGCGGTCTCGGCGGGACGGGTCGTCGGGGCCGGCGGCTTCGGCTTGGGCCGGGGCTCCGCGGTGGTGGGGACGGGGTCCGGGGCGTCGGTGGTCGGGGCCTCGGTGACCGCGGGCGTGGCCGGGGCCCCGGTGGCCGGCTCCGGGGCGGGCGTGGTCGGGGTCCCGGTCGTGGGCTCCGGGGCGGGCGCGGGGCTCTCGGTGGTGGGCTCGGGCGTCGGGGTCGCCGTCGCGGTCGCCGTCACGGCGGGCTTCGGGTCGCCGGCGTCCGGGGCCTTCGCCGGGTCGCTCACCAGCACGTAGACGAACCACAGGGCGGACAGGACCGTCGCCACGGTCTTGGTGCGGGTGGTCCAGTGGCCGAGCCAGGCCAGGACGATGCCCGCGGGCGGGAAGACCACGAGGAGCGTGATGATCACGGCCGGGTGCTGCCACCAGCGGCGCGGGGGACGCCACGCCGGGGCGGGCCGGTACGGATTCGTCTGCGGGTGCACGCGCGGCTCCTGGGGCGTGAAGAAGTCGACGGCACCGAGCGGGGTGCCGTGAAGCGTGGATCGTACACACGGTCTTCACCACCGGTAAGGGGTCGGCGGGGACCGGCCCGCCCGCGCCCTCCGGGAGGCGCGGGCGGGACCGGCCGGAGCCCCGGACTCAGTACGACTTGGGCAGCCCCAGGGTGTGGGCCGAGACGAAGTTCAGGATCATCTCCCGGCTGACCGGGGCGATCCGCGCCACCCGGGAGGCGGTCACCAGGCGGGCGAGGCCGAACTCCTTGGTGAGGCCGTTGCCGCCGAGGGTGTGGACGGCCGCGTCGACCGCCTTCACGCACGCCTCGGCCGCCGCGTACTTGGCCATGTTGGCGGCCTCCCCCGCGCCGGCGTCGTCGCCCGCGTCGTACAGCTTCGCCGCCTTCTGCATCATCAGGCGGGCGAGTTCGAGCTCGATGTGGGACTGGGCGAGCGGGTGGGCGATGGCCTGGTGGGCGCCGATGGGGGCCTTCCAGACCTGCCGCTCCTTGGCGTAGGCGACCGCCCGGCCGAGGGCGTAGCGGCCCATGCCGATCGCGAAGGCGGCCGTCATGATCCGCTCGGGGTTGAGGCCCGCGAAGAGCTGGAGCAGGCCCGCGTCCTCGTCGCCGACCAGGGCGTCCGCGGGCAGGTGCACCTCGTCGAGGGTGAGCTCGAACTGCTTCTCGTCCGCGTCGAGTTCCATCTCGATGTGACGCCGCCCGAAGCCGGGGGTGTCGCGCGGGACGATGAAGAGGCACGCCTTGAGGCTGCCGGTGCGGGCGTCGGAGGTGCGGCCGACGATCAGCGTCGCGTCGGCGATGTCGACGCCCGACACGAAGACCTTCCGCCCGTCGAGGACCCAGCCGTCCTCGGTGCGGGTGGCGGTGGTGGTGATGCGGTGCGAGTTGGAGCCCGCGTCCGGTTCGGTGATGCCGAAGGCCATCGTGCGCGAGCCGTCGGCGAGGCCGGGGAGCCACGCCTCCTTCTGCGCGTCGGTGCCGAAGCGGGAGATGACCGTGCCGCAGATCGCCGGCGACACCACCATCATCAGCAGCGGCGCCCCCGCGGCGCCGGCCTCCTCCAGGACGATGGACAGCTCGGCCATGCCGCCGCCCCCGCCGCCGTACTCCTCCGGCAGGTTCACGCCCAGGTAGCCGAGCTTGCCGGCCTCCGCCCACAGGGCCGCCCGGTCGAAACCGGGCCCGTGGCGGCGGCCCAGCGCGGAGACGGCGGCCCGCAGCTCGGTGTGCTCTCGGGGCTCGATGTCGGTGCTCATGCTGTCTGGTCCTCCTGTGCTTCGGTCTGTACGACGGCGAGCAGGGCACCGACCTCGACCTGGCGGCCGGGGGCGGCGTGGAGCGCGGTGAGCGTGCCGGAGGCGGGGGCGACGACCCGGTGCTCCATCTTCATGGCCTCCAGCCAGAGCAGGGGCTGCCCCGCCTCCACCCGGTCGCCGACGGCGAGGCCGTCCGCGAGCCGGACGACGGTGCCGGGCATGGGCGCGAGCAGGGAGCCCGGGAGGGTCTGCTCGCGCGGGTCGGTGAAGCGGGGGCGGGGGACGAGCCGGTGCGGGCCCACGTGGACGACGCCCGCGCCCCCGGGACCGTACGAGGCCACCTCGAAGTCCCTGACCACACCGTCGGCTTCGAGGCGGACGCGGTCGGGCGCGGCACCGAGGACCCGCACCCCCTCGGGGGCGAGGACCTCGAAGCCGCCGTCCCGGGTGGGGCGGTAGCGGACCTCGTGCTCCCCGTACGCCTTGGTCTCGTCGCCGGAGCGGACGTTGCGCCAGCCGCCGCCGAAACGGCCGGAGTTGCGGACCGCGTCGGCCAGCGCGGCGGCGACGGCCGCGTGCCCGGCGCCGGCCGGCGGGGCGGCGAGGGCGTCGAGGTGCCGGTCGTAGAAGCCGGTGTCGAGGCGCCGGTCGTCCCGGAAGTCGGCGTGCCGCAGCGAGGCGACGAGGAGGTCCCGGTTGGTGGCGGGCCCGTGGAGGACCGCCCGCTCCAGCGCGCGGGCGAGCTTGCGGACCGCCTCGGCGCGGGTCGGCGCGTGGGCGACGACCTTGGCGAGCATGGCGTCGTAGTGCACCGGCACGGTGTCCCCGGAGGCGTAACCGGTGTCGACGCGGACACCGGACACCCCGAAGGCGTGCAGCCGGCCCGTCTGCGGGGCCCATCCGGCCGCCGGGTCCTCCGCGTAGAGCCGGGCCTCGACCGCGTGCCCCCGGGCGGCGGGCGGCTCCGGCGGCAGCGGGGCGCCCTCGGCGACGGCGATCTGGAGCGCGACGAGGTCGACGCCGTACACCTCCTCCGTCACCGGGTGCTCGACCTGGAGACGGGTGTTCATCTCCAGGAAGTGCGCCTTCGGGCTCCCCCCTGCCGGAGCGGGGCCGAGGGGCCGGGGGAGGTCCGCGACCAGGAACTCCACCGTGCCCGCGCCGACGTAGCCGACCGCCTTCGCCGCCGCCTCCGAACGCGCGTACAGCTCCTCGACGAGCGCGTCCGGCAGGCCGGGCGCCGGGGCCTCCTCGATCACCTTCTGGTGGCGGCGCTGGAGGGAGCAGTCGCGGGTGCCGAGGGTCCAGACCGTGCCGTGGGCGTCGGCGAGGACCTGCACCTCGACGTGCCGGCCGTTCTCCACGTACGGCTCGACGAAGACCTCGCCGTCGCCGAAGGCGCTCTCCGCCTCCGCCGAGGCGGCCTTCACCGCCTCCTCCAGCTCGCCGAGCCCGCGGACGATCCGCATGCCGCGCCCGCCGCCGCCCGCCGCCGCCTTCACCAGCACCGGCAGGTCGCCGGCGGTGACCTCGGTGAGCGGGGCGATGCCCAGGAGCTCCTTGGCGCGGGTCTTGGACGCCATCGCCTCGATGGCCTCCGGCGGCGGGCCGATCCAGCGCAGGCCCGCGCCGGTCACGGCCCGCGCGAAGCCGGCGTTCTCCGACAGGAAGCCGTATCCGGGGTGGACCGCGTCCGCGCCGGCGGCGAGCGCCGCCGCGACGACGAGGTCCCCGCGCAGGTACGTCTCCGAGGGCGCGGCCCCCGGCAGCCGTACCGCCGCGTCCGCCTCCCGCACGTGCAGGGCGTCGGCGTCGGCGTCGGAGAAAACGGCGACGGTCCTGATGCCCAGCTCGCGGCAGGTGCGGAAGACGCGGCAGGCGATCTCGCCGCGATTGGCGACGAGCAGCGTGGAAATCACCTGGTGCCTCACATTCGGAAGACGCCGAAGCCGCCGCGCGCGCCCTCGACCGGTGCCGTGTGGATCGCGGACAGGCACAGTCCGAGGACCGTGCGGGTGTCGCGGGGGTCGATGACCCCGTCGTCGTAGAGCAGGCCGGAGAGGAACACCGGCAGCGACTCGGACTCGATCTGCGCCTCGACCAGCGCCCGCAGACCGGCGTCCGCCTCCTCGTCGTAGGGCTGCCCCTTCGCCGCGGCCGACGCCCGCGCCACGATCGACAGCACGCCCGCGAGCTGCTGCGGGCCCATGACGGCGGACTTGGCGCTCGGCCAGGCGAAGAGGAACCGGGGGTCGTAGGCCCGGCCGCACATGCCGTAGTGGCCGGCGCCGTAGCTCGCCCCCATGAGGACGGACAGGTGGGGGACCTTCGAGTTCGACACCGCGTTGATCATCATCGCGCCGTGCTTGATGATGCCGCCCTGCTCGTACTCCTTGCCGACCATGTAGCCGGTGGTGTTGTGGAGGAAGAGCAGCGGGATGTCCCGCTGGTTCGCCAGCTGGATGAACTGGGCGGCCTTCTGCGACTCGGCGGAGAAGAGCACGCCCTGCGCGTTGGCGAGGATCCCGACGGGGTAGCCGTGCAGCCGCGCCCAGCCGGTCGCCAGCGACGGCCCGTACAGCGGCTTGAACTCGTCGAAGTCGGAGCCGTCGACGATCCGGGCGATCACCTCGCGCGGGTCGAAGGGCGTCTTGAGGTCGCCGGGCACGATCCCGAGGAGCTCCTCGGGATCGTGCTTCGGCGGCTCGGCCGCCACCGGGTCGGGGTGCGCCTTGCGGTGGTTGAGGCGGGCGACGATCCGGCGGGCCTGCCGGATCGCGTCGGCCTCGTCGACGGCGTAGTGGTCGGCGAGGCCGGAGACGCGGGCGTGCATGGCCGCGCCGCCCAGGGACTCGTCGTCGCTCTCCTCGCCGGTCGCCATCCTCACCAGCGGCGGGCCGCCGAGGAAGACCTTCGACCGGTCCTCGATCATGACCGTGTGGTCGGACATGCCGGGCACGTAGGCCCCGCCGGCGGTCGAGTTGCCGAAGACGACCGCGACCGTCGGGATCCCGGCGGCGGAGAGCCGGGTGAGGTCGCGGAAGAGCGCCCCGCCCGGGATGAAGATCTCCTTCTGGGAGGGCAGGTCGGCGCCGCCGGACTCGACGAGCGAGATCACCGGGAGGCGGTTGGCGTACGCGATCTCGTTGGCGCGCAGCGCCTTCTTCAGCGTCCACGGGTTGGAGGCGCCGCCGCGCACGGTCGGGTCGTTGGCGGTGATCAGGCACTCGACGCCCTCGACCACGCCGATGCCGGTGACCAGGGAGGCGCCCACGGGGTAGGTGCTGCCCCAGGCGGCGAGCGGGGACAGCTCCAGGAAGGGCGAGTCGGGGTCGACGAGCAGCTCGATCCGCTCGCGGGCGAGCAGCTTGCCCCGCCCGCGGTGCCGGGCGGTGTACTTCTCGCCGCCGCCGGCGAGGGCCTTGGCGTGCTCGGCGTCGAGGGCGGCGAGCTTCTCCAGCATGGCGGAGCGGTGGACCTCGTAGTCGGGCCCGCCGGTGTCGAGGGCGGAGTCGAGGACGGTCACAGCGGTCCCTCCGGGAGATCGGGGCGGGCGGTCACAGCGGTCCCTCCGGGAGGTCGGGGCGGGCGGTCACAGCGGTCCCTCCGGGAGGTCGGGGCGGGCGGTCACAGCGGTCCCTCCGGGAGATCGGGGCGGGCGGTCACGGTGGCTCCCTTCCGGGGGCGGCGGCCGCGGACGGTCGCGGCGGCTTCCCCCCGGAGGCGGGGGCCGCGGGCGGTCACAGCAGCTCCCGGGGGACGTCCAGGTGCCGGGAGCGGAGCCATTCGCCGAGGGCTTTGGCCTGGGGGTCGAAGCGGGCCTGGGAGGCGACGCCCTCGCCGAGGATCCCGGCGACCGTGAAGTTCAGCGCCCGCAGGTTGGGCAGCACGTGCCGGACCACCTCGAAGCGGGCCGTCTCCGGCAGGAGCGCGCGGAACCGGTCGACGGTGAGGGCGTGCGCGAGCCACCGCCACTCCGCGTCCGTCCGCACCCACACCCCGACGTTGGCGTCCCCGCCCTTGTCGCCGCTGCGGGCCCCGGCGATCCGCCCGAGCGGCGCCCGCGCGGTGGGCCCGGCCGGCAGGGGGGAGGGGAGGTCCGGCTCGGGCACCGGCGCCAGGACCCGGGTCTCGGCCGGTACGGGGACCGCGACGCGGGTCCCGTCGGGGAGCACCGCCGTGTGCGGCACGTCGGCGGCGGGCACGTACGCGGTCTCGAAGACGCCGTAGGGGGCGCCCTTGCCGGGCGGGGCGGTGACGTGGAAGCCGGGGTAGCTCGCGAGGGCCAGCTCGATCGCCGCGCCCGTCAGGCCCCGGCCGACCTTCCCGGGGTCCGGGTCGCGGACGACGAGCCGGAGCAGGGCGCTCGCGGTCTCCTCGGTCTCCGCGTCCTCCCGGTCGGTGCGGACCAGCTCCCAGCGGACGTCGGCGGGCGGGTCGGCGGCCAGCGCCGCGCCGATCTGCTCCCGGACGAGCGCGGCCTTGGCCTCGACGTCGAGGCCGGTGAGGACGAGGACGACCTCGTTGCGGTGGCCGCCGAGCCGGCAGTGCCCGGCCTTGAGGGCGGGCGGCGGCGCCTCGCCCCGGACCCCGTCGATCCGCACCCGGTCCGGGCCCTCCCGGGTGAGCCGGACGGTGTCGAGCCGGGCGGTCGCGTCGGGCCCGGCGTAGCGGGCGCCGGCCGTCTCGTACAGCAGCTGGGCGGTGACGGTGGAGACGTCGACGACGCCGCCGGTGCCGGGGTGCTTGGTGACGACGGCCGACCCGTCCTCGTACAGCTCGGCGAGCGGGAAGCCGGGGCGGAGCAGGAGCTTCTGGTCGTACTCGCGGAAGAAGGCGTGGTTGCCGCCGGTGGCCTGGGTGCCGCACTCCAGGACGTGCCCGGCGACGACGGCCCCGGCGAGCCGGTCGTACTCCTGCGGGCCCCAGCCGAAGTGCCACTGCGCGGGCCCGGTGACGAGCGCCGCGTCGGTCACCCGGCCGGTCACGACGACGTCGGCGCCGGCGGCGAGGCAGGCGGCGATCCCGGCGCCGCCCAGGTAGGCGTTGGCCGTCAGCACGCCGGGGGCGGAGGGCAGCAGGTCGCCCTCGACGTGCGCGACCCGGGTCGGCAGGCCGAGGCGGGCGGCGAGCTCCCGCAGGGCGTCGGCGAGCCCGGCCGGGTTGAGCCCGCCGGCGTTGGCGACGATCCGCGTGCCGCGCTCGTGGGCGAGCCCGAGCCCCTCCTCCATCTGCCGCAGGAAGGTCTTCGCGTAGCCGGAGGACGGGTCCTTCAGCAGGTCGCGGCCGAGGATGAGCATGGTCAGTTCGGCGAGGTAGTCCCCCGTGAGGACGTCGAGCGGGCCGCCCGTCAGCATCTCGCGGACGGCGTCGAAGCGGTCGCCGTAGAAGCCGGAGGCGTTCCCGATCCGCAGCGGCGTCACCGGGCGTCCCCCCGCGGCGCGCGGCCGGCGCCCGCCGGACCGGCGAAGGCCTGGGCGATGCCGAGCCAGTGCTCGGCGTCGGCGCCCTCGGCCCGGAGCGCGGTGTCGGCGCGGTGCACCCGCTGGGTGACGAGGAGGCAGAAGTCGAGGGCGGTCCCGGTGACGCGCTGGGCGGCGTCCTCGGGGCCGAAGGTCCACGACCCGCCGTCCGGGGCGAGGAGTTCGACCCGCACGGGCTCGGCGGGGGGCCGCTCGCCGCGCACCAGGTAGGCGTAGTCGCGGGCCCGGTGGCCGATCCAGGCGACGTGGCGCAGGCGCGCGGTGGGCGGCCTGACGACGCCGAGGGCGTCGGCCACGTCCTGGCCGTGGGCCCAGGTCTCCATGAGGCGCGCGGTCGCCATCGCCGGGGCGCTCATCGGCGGCCCGTACCAGGGGAACCGGCCGCCCGGGGGCACCGCGAGGAGCGCCTCCCGCAGCCGTGCGCGCCCTTCCCGCCAGCGGCGCAGCAGCTCGGCGGGGGCCAGCGCGGCGCCCTCCTCGGCCCCGTCGTCGACGAACCGCTCGGGTGCGGCGAGCGCCTTCTCCACCTCGGCGGCGAAGGCGTCGGGGTCGGTGACGGCGAGCAGCGCGGCCCGGTCGGTCCAGGCGAGGTGGGCGATCTGGTGGGCGACGGTCCAGCGGGCGGCGGGCGTGGCGAGCGCCCATCGTTCGCCGCTCAACCCTCCGACGATCAGGTCGAGTTCGTCGCCTTCGGCACGCAGGTCGGTGAGAACCGCGTGGACGGCGCCGGGGTCGGACACGGTGCGCTCCCCTCGGGAGGACGGGCCTGGGGAGTCGGAGCATGGCAGCGATCCGAGAAACAATCAAGCATGCTTGCTTGGAAAAAGATCGGCGGGAGGCCGATGAGTTTCGCTCCGGGGCCCGGTCCTAGACCATGAAAGCGCCACCGAGACCGACACCTTCGGCAGACGAGGAACCCCCGACATGCGCACTCTCATCAGCTCCGCCTTCGTCTCCCTCGACGGCGTCGTCGAGGCCCCCGGCGGCGAGGAGGGGTACCGGAACTCCGGCTGGACCTTCAAGGACATCGAGTTCGTCCCGGAGGCGTACGAACTCAAGGGGCGCGAGCAGGGCGAGGCGAGCGCGATCCTCCTCGGCCGGGCGAGCTACCAGGCGTTCAGCCCCGTGTGGCCGGGGATGGCGGACTTCGCCGGGTACAAGGCGATGCCGAAGTACGTCGTCTCCACGACGCTCACCGAGGACGACCTGGTCTCCGACTGGGGCCCGACCACCATCCTGCGCACCCTGGACGAGGTCGCCGCCCTGAAGGAGACCGAGGGCGGGCCGATCATCATGCACGGCAGCGCGGCCCTCAACCGCGCCCTCTCCGACGCCGGCCTGATCGACCGCTACCACCTGCTGGTCTTCCCCCTCCTCCTCGGCGCGGGCAAGCGCCTCTTCAGCGCCACCGACAAGGACGCCCAGAAGCTGCGGCTCGTGGAGCACGAGGCCTACTCCAACGGCATCCAGAAGCAGGTCTTCGACGTCGTCCGGTAGGACGGCGGGACTGGCGGACCGGGGGACGACGGAACGGCCGGACCGGCGGGAGCCGTTCACGGGCCGGGGCCGGTGCCGGAAGCGCTTCCGGCGCCGGCCTCAGGCCGTGCGGCGCGGCCGGGGGACCAGTTCGCCGCCGCAGTTGGGGCAGACGCCGGCCATCCCCTCCGCGCAGGGCACGCAGAAGGTGCACTCGTACGAGCAGATCCGGGCGGGGCCGTCGGCGGGCAGGGCCGCCGTGTCGCAGCGTTCGCAGCGTTCGCGCATCTCAAGAGCCATGCGCTCCATGATCGCCGGGCCGGGGCGGCCCGGAAACAGCCTCACGGCCAGGGACCGACAGGATCGGGACACGACCGGCGTCCGCTCCGGGACCCGTCCGCCCCGGGCCCCGCCCGCTCCTACTTCCGCTTCCGCTTCCCCACCGCCGCCGCCTGGGTGCGGACCGCGCCGATGCTGGCCGCGATGACGAGCGCGATGGCGAGGCCGTCCGCCGGGGAGAGGGCCTGGTGGAGGACGAGGAGCCCGGCGGTGGCCGCGATGGCCGGCTCCAGGCTCATCAGGACGGCGAAGGTGGGGGCCGGCAGGCGGCGCAGGGCGAGCAGTTCGAGGGTGTACGGCAGCACCGAGGAGAGCAGGGCGATGCCGAGGCCCAGCGCGACCGTGGACGGGACGAGGAGCGCGCCGCCCGCCTCGGCGATGCCGAACGGCAGGCTGAGGACCGCGCCGAAGGCCATCGCGAGCGCCAGGCCGTCGGCCTGCGGGAAGCGGCGGCCGGTCCGGGCGCTGAAGACGATGTACGCCGCCCACATGGCGCCCGCCGCGAGCGCGAAGCCCGCGCCGAGCGGGTCGAGCCGCTCGAAGCCGCCGCCGCCGAGCAGGGCGACGCCGCCGAGCGCGAGGCCGGCCCAGAGGAGGTTGACCAGCCGCCGGGAGGCGACGACGGAGAGGACCAGCGGGCCGAGCACCTCCAGGGTGACGGCGGCACCGAGCGGGATCCGGTCGACCGACTGGTAGAAGAGGATGTTCATGCCCGCCATGGCGAGGCCGAAGGCGACGACGGTCCCCCAGTCGGCGCGGCCGTAGCCGCGCACCTTCGGCCGGCAGACCAGGAGCAGGACGAGCGCGGCGAGCACGAGCCGCAGCGTGACGACGCCGAGCGCGCCGGCCCGGGGCATCAGCAGGACGGCGACGGCCGAGCCGAACTGGACGGAGAGGCCGCCGGCGACGACGAGCGCGACGGGCCCGAAGCGCGACGGGCCGCCGGCGCGGCCGCCGCCCGCGGCGGGGGCCGCCGCGGGAGCCCCCGCGTCCGTCCGCACCGCCACCGGGGCCGCGACCGCCCCCGTCGCCCCCGTCACCTGGCTGTCCACGCCCACCACTCCTCCCCGGCCCTCCACCGGACCGGACCGCAAGTCCACTGCACTAAACCCTCAGTCCAGAGTAGTGCACCGCACTCCACCCTGACGACTGCATTCCGCTTCCACGCTACGGAGCCCGGGCGCGGGAGCGGAAATACCGATCGGCCTGCGGTTATGCTCCGAAGACATGACCGTGAGCATCGAGCTGCGCCACCTCCGCTGCTTCCTCGCCATCGCCGAGGAGGAGAACCTCACCCGCGCCGCCGCCCGCCTCCACCTCACCCAGCCCGCCGTCTCCCGCACCCTCGCCGCCCTCGAACGGCACCTCGGCGCCCGGCTCGTCGACCGCTCCACCCACCACCTCGCCCTCACCGCCGAGGGCCGCGCCTTCCGGGAACGCGCCACGGCCGCGCTCGCCGCCTTCGACGCCGCCGTCGACCCCGCCCGGCTGCGCCTGCGCCCCCTCCGCCTCGGCCACGCCTGGTCCGCCTTCGGCCCCTCGACCACCCCGCTCCTGCGCCGCTGGCAGCGCGAGCACCCCGAGACCCCCCTCGAACTCCTCCGCGTCGACGACCGCACCGCCGGCCTCGCCCGCGGCCAGGTCGACGCGGCCCTGCTGCGCGGCGCCGTCGAGGCCCCCGGGCTCGTCACCGCCGAGCTGACCACGGAGGCCAGGGTCGCCGCCCTGCCCGCCGACAGCCCCCTCGCGGACCGCCCCGGCGACCTCGCCCTCCTCGACCTCGCCGGCGAGACCGTCGTCCTCAACACCGTCTCCGGCACCACCACCCTCACCCTGTGGCCCCTGACCGCCCGCCCCACCAGCACCGTCACCGTCGCCAACACCGACGACTGGCTCACCGCCATCGCCGCCGCCCGGGGCGTCGGCGTCTCCTCCGCCTCCACCGCCGCCCTCCACCCCCACCCCGGCGTCACCTACCGCCCCCTCCCGGACGCCCCGCCCCTCCCCGTCCTCCTGGCCTGGCGCGACGCCTTCCCCCACCCGGCGACGGGGGCCCTGGTCGCGATGGCCCGCGAGATCGTCGGGGACGCCCCCGCACCCCGCCCGGACCGGGCGACCTGACGGACTGCGCGCCGCCCGTCCTCCCGCCCCGGAGCCCCTGGTAGCTTCCCGAGCCGAAGATCAGCCGAACGAACCCGGGGGGATTCGTGACCATCGACCGCCGCACCCTGCTCAGAGGCGCCGCCGCACTCGGCCTGAGCGCCCCGCTCCTGTCCGCCGCCGCCACGTCCGCCCACGCGGCGGGCACGATCGCCGGCAACTACGACGTCCTCCTGACCGAGCACGTGAAGAACAAGGTGATGCTCTTCCGCGCCTTCAAGGAGTGGACGCCCGCCAACGAGGGCTGGTCCTGGCAGGCGCCCGCGACCGCCGCCTGGGCACGCCTCAACGACGCGCGCTTCCGCCGGACCGACCGCCACGGCTGGGTCTGCGTGGTCGCCGCCGGCGGCGGCAGGGTCGGGATGGTGAACTTCGGCGACGACGACGCCCTGCTCTGGTCCGCGGCACCGGGCGGCAACCCGCACGCCGTCGAGTACCTCGGGAGCCACGGCGCCGTCGTCGTCGCCTCGACGAGCACCGCGACGGGAGCCGACGAGTACCCCGGCTACGTGACTCTCTACGCACCCACCGACGCCGACGACGCCACCACGCTCGGGCTCGTCCAGCAGTTCAGGTTCCAGGACGCCCACGGCCTCTGGTGGGACGGCACGCACCTGTTCGTCCTCGGCAAGTGGACCCTCGCCAAGTACCGCCTCACCGGCTCCCTCCGCACCACCCGGCTCGCCCTCGTCGACGAGCACAAGTGGACGTACGAGTTCTTCGGCCACAGCCTCGACATGGACTTCACGAGCCCGGACCGGCTCGTGCTGACCGGCGGCGGAGCCGTCTGGAGCGTCGACAAGAACACCCTCGCGCTCACCGAGGTCCGCCCCGCGAGCTACGGCGTGAAGTCCTTCTCCCGCGCCGCCGACGGCGAGTCCTTCTGGCTCCAGGCGATCAACGTGAAGTACCCGGAGTACGGCACCGGCGGCTACTGGAACAACCACGTCCAGTTCTTCGACCCCGCCCTGCGCACGACCGAGACGCGCGGACTGGTCGGCTACGGCTACACCGCCAAGTTCTACCGCTCCCGCATCGCCACGGTCCTCCTGACGCCCTGACACCGGGCGCGCGGCGCCGCTAGGGCTCCTCGCCCAGCCCCTCCGCCAGCAGTTCCGCCAGGTGGCGGGCCCGGCGGTCGGTCAGTTCGGCGATCTGGGTGCGGCAGGAGAAGCCGTCGGCCAGGACCTCCGCCGCCGGGGCCGCGCGCAGGGCCGGGAGGAGGCGGTCCTCCGCGCAGGCGGCCGACACCTCCTCGTGGCCCGGCTCGAAGCCGAAGTTGCCGGCCAGGCCGCAGCAGCCGCCCTCGAGGGCGCCGGTCAGACCGGCGCGCTCCCGCAGGCGGCGGTCCGCCGCGTCGCCCAGGACGGCGTGCTGGTGGCAGTGGGTCTGGCCGGTGACCTCGCGGTCGAGGCGCGGCGGGGTCCAGCCGGGGGCCAGGGACTCCAGGGCCTCCGCGAAGGTGCGGACCCGCGCCGCGAGACGGGCGGCCCTCGGGTCGCCGGGGAGCAGCCCGGGCAGGTCGGTGCGGAGGGTCGCCGCGCAGGAGGGTTCGAGGACCACCACCGGCCGGTCCCGCTCCCCCTCCGCGCCCAGCGCGTCGAGCGTCCGCCGCATCACCCGCCGCGCCGCTCCGAGCCGCCCCGTCGACACGTACGTCAGGCCGCAGCAGACCCGGCCGGGCGCCAGCCCCACGCCGAGGCCCGCCGCCTCCAGGACGCGGACCGCCGCCCGGCCCGCCTCCGGGGCGAGGTGGTCCGTGAAGGTGTCCGGCCAGAGGGTGAGGGCCGGCGGACGGGACGGCGCGCGTCCCTCCCACCAGGCGGTGAGGGTGCGGTCCGCGACCACCGGCAGCCGCCGCCCCTCCGTCACCCCGGCGAGCCGCGCCGCGAACGGCAGCCGGGTCAGCGTGTTCAGACCGCGCCCGAAGAGGTCCAGCCAGCGCGGCAGTCCGCCCATCGTCCAGTGCGAGCGGGGGCGGCGCAGCGCCCCGCCCGGGCCCGCGTGGTGCCGGTCCAGGAACTCCGCCTTGTACGCGGCCATGTCGACGCCCACCGGGCAGTCGGTGCGGCAGCCCTTGCAGGAGAGGCAGAGGTCCAGCGCCTCGCGGACCTCCTCCGAGCGCCAGCCGTCCGTGATCACCTCGCCGAGGGCCATCTCGTGGAGGAGCCGGGCCCGGCCCCGGGTGGAGTGCCGCTCCTCGCCGGTCGCGCGGAACGACGGGCACATCACCTCCGGGCCGGCCGCCGGGCCGGACTCCCGGCACTTGGCGACGCCCACGCAGCGGGCCGCCTCCCGGCCGAGGCCGACCAGGGGCAGGCCCTCGAAACGGAGCCCCGAGTCGAGGGGCTCCGGGCGGACGAGCATCCCCGGGTTGAGACCGCCGTCCGGGTCCCACAGGTCCTTCACCGCGCCGAACAGGGCGACCAGTTCGTCCCCGTACATGCGGGGCAGCAGCTCCGCCCGCGCCTTCCCGTCGCCGTGCTCGCCGGAGAGGGAGCCGCCGTGCGCGACGACGAGGTCGGCGACCTCCTCGGAGAAGCGGCGGAAGGCGCCCACGCCCTTGCCGGTCCACAGGTCGAAGTCGATGCGGACGTGCACGCACCCGTCGCCGAAGTGCCCGTACGGCGTCCCCCGCAGCCCGTGCCCGGCGAGGAGCGCCCGGAAGTCGCGCAGGTACGCGCCCAGCCGGGCCGGCGGCACCGCGCAGTCCTCCCAGCCGGGCCACGCGTCCCCTCCGCCCGGCATCCGGGTCGCCGTGCCCGCCGCGTCCTCCCGGATCCGCCACAGCGCCCGCTGCCCGGCCGGGTCGCGCACCACCGACGCGTCCACCGCGTCCGCCGCCCGGACCAGCGCGGCGGCCGCCGCCTCCCCGTCCACCTCGCAGAAGAGCCACGCGCCGCCCCGGGGCAGCCCGGCCGCGTCTCCCACCAGGTCCGCCGCCATGCCCTCGACGGTCAGCGGGCCGAGCGGCAGCAGTCCCGCCGCCGCGTCGGCCGCCGCCGTCTCGTCGGCGTGGCCGAGGACGACGAGGACCGGGTCCGCGGGCAGCGGGACGAGCCGGACGGTCGCCTCCGTCACCACGCCCAGCGTGCCCTCGCTGCCGACGAAGGAGCGGACGACGTCCCGGCCGTGCTCGGGGAGGAGCGCGTCGAGGGCGTACCCGGAGATCCGGCGGGGCAGTCCGGCCGGATAGCCGGTGCGCAGGAGGGCGAGGTTCCGGTCGACGAGGTCCGCCAGGCCCGGCGGCGCGCCCCGTCCGTCCCGCCCGAGCGTCAACCGCTCGCCCCGGTAGCTCACCACTTCCAGTGAGCGCACGTTGTCGGCGGTGGTGCCCCAGGCGACCGAGTGCGCCCCGCAGGCGTTGTTGCCGATCATGCCGCCGAGGGTGCAGCGGCGGTGCGTGGAGGGGTCGGGGCCGAAGGTGAGGCCGTACGGCCGGACCGCCTCCCGCAGCCGGCCCAGGACGAGCCCGGGGCGGACGACCGCGGTGCGGGCCTCCGGGTCGACCGAGACGAGGCCGTCGAGGTGGCGTGTGAGGTCGAGCACGACGCCGGTGCCGGTGGCCTGGCCCCCGATGGAGGTGCCGGCGCCGCGCGGGACGACGGGCACGCCGTGCGCCCGGCACACCTCCAGGGCCGCGGCGACGTCGTCGGCGTCCCGGGGGGCGACCGTACCGGCGGGCACGCGGCGGTAGTTGGAGGCGTCCATGGTGGCGAGCGCCCGTGCGGTGGCGGTGAAGTCGACGTCCCCGGCGAGCGCGGACCTCAGCTCCCTGGCGAGTCTCTCGTGTGTTCCCACGACGCAAGGATGTCTCGTTCCTCGTCTCATCCGGCGGACATCGGGCGCTCCGGGGCTTCCCGACCCGATACCCTCCGGCTCGTGGCCGATATCCAGATTCCCGCTGACATCAAGCCCGCAGACGGCCGTTTCGGCGCGGGCCCCTCCAAGGTGCGGACGGAGGCGCTGGACGCCCTGGCCGCCACCGGCACCTCTCTCCTGGGCACCTCCCACCGCCAGGCTCCGGTCAAGAACCTGGTCGGCGAGGTCCGTTCCGGCATCTCCGAGCTCTTCTCGCTGCCCGAGGGCTACGAGGTGATCCTGGGCAACGGCGGGTCGACCGCCTTCTGGGACATCGCGACCCACGGCCTGATCGAGAACAAGTCGCAGCACCTCACCTTCGGCGAGTTCTCCTCCAAGTTCGCGAAGGCCGCGAAGCTGGCCCCGTGGCTGGCCGAGCCGACCGTGATCTCCTCCGACCCGGGCACCCACCCGGAGCCGGTGGCCGAGGCGGGCGTCGACGTCTACGCCTACACCCACAACGAGACCTCGACCGGTGTCGCCGCCCCGCTGAAGCGGGTCGCGGGCGCCGACGAGGGCGCGCTCGTCCTGGTCGACGCGACCTCGGGCGCGGGCGGCCTCCCGGTCGACATCACCGAGACGGACGTCTACTACTTCGCCCCGCAGAAGTCCTTCGCCGCCGAGGGCGGCCTGTGGCTGGCGGCGTTCTCCCCGGCCGCCCTGGAGCGGGCGCAGCGCGTCCACGCCTCGGGCCGGCACATCCCGGAGTTCTTCTCGCTGCCGACGGCGATCGACAACTCGCTGAAGAACCAGACGTACAACACCCCGGCGCTGTCGACCCTCTTCCTGCTGAACGAGCAGCTGAAGTGGATCAACGGCCAGGGCGGCCTGGAGTGGGCCGTGGCCCGGACGAAGGAGTCCTCGGACGCCCTCTACACGTGGGCCGAGGAGTCGAAGTACGCGACGCCGTTCGTGACGGACGCGGCGAAGCGCTCGCAGGTCATCGGCACGATCGACTTCGCGGACGAGATCGACGCGGCGGCGGTCGCGAAGGTGCTGCGCGCCAACGGCATCGTGGACACCGAGCCGTACCGCAAGCTGGGCCGCAACCAGCTGCGCATCGCGATGTTCCCGGCGGTCGACCCGGCGGACGTGCGGGCCCTGACGGCCTGCATCGACCACGTCATCGAGAAGCTCTGACGGCCTTGCGGGCACGGAGGGCCCGGGGTCGGTGAGCACCGACGCCGGGCCCTCCGGCGTTCACGGCGGCCGACGGGGTCAGCCGGACGCCCGCGCCTTCACGTGGTCGACGACGGCGGTGAACTCCGCCGTCGGGGAGAACTCGACGACATCGACGTCCTCCAGCGCCTCGGGGGCGTGGCCGGGGCCCCAGTAGTAGGCCTGGCCCTCCTCGTAGATCTCGTCGCCCGCGGCGGTGCGCATCCTGATGCGGCCCCTGAAGACGTAGCCCCAGTGCGGGCACTGGCACAGGTCGTCCTCCAGCCCCTTGAGCACGGGCGCCATGTCGGTGCCCGCGGGGAGGTGGATGAAGGCGACGCTCATACCGCCTCCCGCCTCGCCCATGCGGAAGTCCAGCCCACCACCCTCCATGGCGACCGGGGTGCCTTCGCGCGTGAATGCCGTCATGACGCCTCACCTCTTCGGTCTCCTTCCAGTCTGCCCCCGGGGCGGCCCGGGGGCGACGCGGCCCGGAGGGGGTCAGCGGCGCAGCAGCCTCTTGATGCCGAGGACGAGGACGGTGCCGCCGGCGAGGACCAGGAAGCCCTTGGCCGCGCTGCCCTGGGAGCCGGTGGCGGCCGGGGCCTGCCCCGGGTCCGGGGCGGCGCCGTCGGCACCGGGGGCGGCCGGCGTCGGGGCCGGGTCCGCGGGCGCGGGGGCGTCCTCGCGGTCGACGCGGACGACCCGGCTGTGGGCGCCCTCCGAACCGAACAGGAAGGCCGAGCCGTCCGGGGTGTACGTGGCCGACTCCGCCTGCCCCTGGAAGGGGGCGCCGGCCGGGGTGCCGTCGCCGGAGATCCGGCCGTCCTTCCAGACGTACTCGCGGGCGCTGAAGTAGCCGCGCAGCAGGAGCCGTTCGCCGTCGGGCGAGAAGGCCCCGTCGGTCACCCAGGGGACCTCGCCGACGCGGCGGAAGGTGTTGGTGCCGGAGGTGGTGAGGCGTTCGGGGCCGGCGTAGAGGCCGCCGCCGTCCTCGCGCTTGCTGGCGATGTAGACGCGGCCGGTCTTCGGGTGGACCATCAGCGCCTCGGCGTTGCGGGGGCCGTCGGCGTACTTCACGACGTACTGCCGCGCCCGGACCGTCTGGTCCTTCAGCGTCTTCGGCTCGGGGAAGCGGTAGATCCAGACGTGGTCCCAGGAACCGTCGAGGTTGTCGCCGACGTCGCCGACGTAGAGGTCGCCGTCCGGGCCCACCGAGACGGCCTCCATGTCCCGGGGGGTGCCGACGCCGGACAGGGTGAGGGTGGCGACCGTCTTGCCCGTGCGGGAGTCGACCCCGAAGATCCGGGGCTCGTCCTGGTCGTTGTGCGTCCAGTAGATACCCGGGTGCGCGCGGCTGGCCGCGAGACCGCTGGACTCGGTGATCCGGGAGTCCTCGAACGTGAAGTCCCGGTCGGGCCCCTGTCCTTCGGCACGGGCATGACCGGCCGGCAGCAGCGCCAGGGCGGCGGCCGCGCCGAGGGCGCACAGAGCAGATCGCATGGGACCAAGCGTGCCACGGCCCGGCGGCAACCCGCTTGACCTGCACCGGAGCGCCTGTCATGGTCGCGTCCATGCCTACCTTCCCCGCTCCCGACGGCACCCTCCTCGCGTACCACGCGTCCGGTTCCGGCGACCCGCTGATCTGCCTGCCCGGCGGCCCCATGCAGGACTCCGGCTACCTCGGCGACCTGGGCGGGCTCACCGCGCACCGCACCCTGATCCGGCTCGACCCGCGCGGCACCGGCGCGTCCCGCACGCCCGAGGACCCCGCCTCCTACCGCTGCGACCGGCTCGTCGGGGACGTGGAGGCGCTGCGCCTGCACCTCGGCCTGGAGACGGTCGACCTCCTCGGCCACTCGGCGGGCGCGAACCTGGCGGCGCTCTATCTCACCCGCCACCCGCACCGGGTGGCCCGCCTGGTCCTGGTGACGCCGGGCACGGCGGCGGCCGGGATCGACACGGCGCCGGAGGAGCGGCTCGCGGCGGCGCGGCTGCGGGAGGGCGAGCCGTGGTTCCCGGAGGCGTACGCGGCGCTGGAGGAGCTGGCGGCGGGACGCGGCTCGGCCGCGGCCTTCCAGGCGGTCGCCCCCTTCTTCCACGGCACCTGGGACGCGGCGGCCCGGGAGCGGCACGCGGCCTCGGACGCCCGGCGGAACGACGAGGCGGCCGGCGTCCACGGCGGCGAGGGCGCCTACGACCCGGAGGCCACCCGCGCGGCCTTCGCCGCGTTCACCCGGCCCGTCCTGGTCGTCGCCGGCGAGGGCGACGCCAACACCCCGCCGCCGACCGCCGCCGCCTACGCGGCGCTGTTCCCCTCGGCGGAGCGGGCGGTCCTGGAGGGCGGCGGACACTTCCCCTGGCACGACGACGCGGAGTGGTTCGCTGCGGCGGTGGCGGGCTTCCTGAAGTCCTGAGCCCCTCCGGGGAGCCCCGGGCCCCTCCGGGAGGCCCCGCGCCCCGTGGCCCGCATCACGTCGCAGGTCAGGGGCGGGATCCGGAATGATGTGACCATGCGTTTTCTGTTCGTCGGCGACAGCATGACCATCGGACGCCCCGGCGACTGGACCTGGCGGTACCGCATGTGGCGGCACCTGGAGTCGGTGCTGCCCGGCGCGTACGAGATCGTCGGGCCGCGCGACGGGCTGTACGCGCCCGAGGACCCCGAGGGCGGCGCGGAGACCGGCGGCGGCCCGCACGCCTACGCCGACCCGGCCTTCCCGGCCGCCGCGCGGCGCCACCTCGCCGGATGGGGCGAGGGGTGGCTGCACATGGCCCCGGTGATCGGGGAGACCGTCGCCGCGACCCGCGCCGACGTGCTCCTGGTCTCGCTCGGCCTGATCGACCTCGGCTTCTACACCGACAGCGGCCGGACCGAGGAGAACGTCCGCGCCTTCCTGGCCGCCGCCCGCGCCGCCCGTCCGACCGTCCGCGCCGTGCTGCTGCCCGTGATCCCCAACGTCCGCGCCGGCCACGACGCCGCCTTCGCCGCCGAGTGCGCCCGCTTCAACGAGCTGCTCGCGAAGGCGGTCGCCGACCTCGACACCGCGGCCTCGCCGCTGCTGCTCGCGGCCGTCCCGGAGTCGTACGACCTCCGGGACGACACCTACGACGGCACGCACCCGGGTCCGAGCGGCGAGCACAAGCTGGCCGCCGCCTTCGCCGGCGCGATGCACCAGGCGTGGGGGCTCGGCGGGCCCTACCGGGAGCGGTAGCGGCCGCCGAGCCAGACCGCGAGGAAGACCAGCGCCGGACCGATGAGGATCCACTCCGGGCCCAGCAGGACGTTGCCCGTCAGGAGGAGGACGACGAAGAGGACGGTGAGGACGAGCACCGAGGCCGTCGCCCAACCCAGCGCCCTCATCAGGCCGCCCTCGCGGGCGTCCCGCCGGCCGATCGCCTCCGCCGCCCGGGCGTCCTCGGTCCAGTCGGCGCCGCGCAGCTCCTCCCAGGCGGCGCGCAGGGCGGCGACCTCGCGCTCGACCCGGACGTGGTTGTCGTCCACGTAGAAGAGCTGGATGCGGCCGCCGTCGCGCCCGTACGCGTACGAGATGACGCCCGGCGCCCCCTGGGCCATGCCCGCGGCGGGGTTGGGCACCGCGCGGATGTCCTGGATGTCCTCCCAGGCGATCCGGCGGTCCCGCACGAAGCCGCGGACGCGGATGCCCTTGAGGTCGGCCGAGGTCGAGAGCTTCCTCGCCGCGCGGGCGATCCAGCCGACGAAGGCGAGGACGAGGAGGGTGACGAGCCACTTCACCCAGCCGGGTGCGTCCTCCTCGGTGAGCAGCGGGACCAGGGAGAGCGGCAGGCCGACGCCGGCGGCGGCGAGCATCGCCTTCATGCGGCCGGGCTTGATCCCGTAGGTGCGGGGCAGAGCGGAACTCGCGGTCATGGCTTCCCCGTTGCATTGTTGAACGATCCGACGAGATTCAGCGTAGAACCGAACTCGCGCACGGGGGAAGGGACTTGCAGGGGACTCGCGCCGGAACCGCGCCCGGGAAAGACGAAGGCGCGGCGCGCGCCGACGGATCCGCCGACACGCGCCGCGCCTTCGCGCACCGCTCGGGGGCCTACCAGGCGAAGGCCTCCGGGGTCGGGCCGGGGCCCGGGAAGATCTCGTCCAGCTCGGCCAGCAGCTCGTCCGACAGCTCCAGCTCCAGCGCCCGCAGGGCGCCCGCCAGCTGCTCCGGGGTGCGCGGGCCGACGATCGGGCCGGTCACGCCCGGACGGGTGAGCAGCCAGGCGAGACCCACCTCGCCGGGGGCGAGGCCGTGCTTCTCCAGCAGGTCCTCGTAGGCCTGGAACTGCGCGCGCTTCGCCGGGTCCGCGAGCGTCTGCGCCGCGCGGCCCTCGGTGCGGCGCCGGCCCTCGGTCTCCTTCTTCAGGACGCCGCCGAGCAGGCCGCCGTGCAGCGGCGACCAGGGGATGACCCCGAGGCCGTACTCCTGCGCGGCCGGGACGACCTCCATCTCGGCGCGGCGCTCGTAGAGGTTGTAGAGGCACTGCTCGCTGACGAGCCCGACCATGCCGCGCCGGGCGGCGGCCTCGTTCGCCTGGGCGATCTTGTAGCCGGGGAAGTTGGACGAGCCGGCGTAGAGGATCTTGCCCTGTCCGATCAGGACGTCGATCGCCTGCCAGACCTCGTCGAAGGGGGTGGCCCGGTCGACGTGGTGGAACTGGTAGACGTCGATGTAGTCGGTGCCGAGGCGCTTGAGGCTGGCCTCGACGGCACGGCGGATGTTGAGGGCGGAGATCTTGTCGTGGTTCGGCCAGGCCGCGCCGTCGGGCCCCATGTTCCCGTACACCTTGGTGGCGATCACGGTCCGGTCGCGGCGGCCGCCGCCCTGGGCGAACCAGGAGCCGATGATCTCCTCGGTGCGGCCCTTGTCGTCTCCCCAGCCGTAGACGTTGGCCGTACCGAACAATCCACTTTGACGCCACACTCTCAGGACCCTAGCGTCGATCCCCAAGCACCACAGGGGATGGGGAGAGCAAGTGGCACGAGTCCTGGGAGTGGTCCGCCTGTCGAAGGTGTCGGACGAGACCACGTCGCCGGAGCGCCAGCGCCGATCGATTTAACGATGGGCCGACCAGGAAGGACACGTCGTCGTCGGGTGGGTCGAAGACATCGACGTGTCGGGCGGTGTCGAGCCGTGGAAGCGCCCGGAGTTCGGCAAGTGGCTGCCTTCTACGATCGGCAAGGAGGTCAGCTCGATCGAGCACCGGATCGCGCTGGAGGAGTCCCGAGCCGACGAGTACGACATCATCTGCGCGCTGAAGCTCGACCGCCTCTCACGGCGCGTGCTCCACGTGCACACGCTCGTGGAGTGGTGTGAGAAGCACGGCAAGGAGGTCGCCACCGTCGAGGACGGGATCAACCTGAACACGCAGATGGGCAAGCTGCTGTTCAGCCTGATCGCCTCCTTCGCGGAAGGGGAGCTCGAAGCCATCAAGGCCAGGGCGAAGTCCTCGTACAACCACCTGGTGAAGGAGGGCCGCTGGCGTGGCGGCCGTATCCCGTACGGCTACCGGGCGGAGAAGCAGGACACCGGTGACGGCTGGCGGCTGATCCCGGACGACTACGGAACGGACACCGCCGGGACACTGCGCGAGATCGTCCGTCGGCTCATCGAGGGCGAGTCGGCGAACAGCATCGCCCAGTGGCTCAACAAGGACCCGGCCAAGACGCCGACATCGCTCGACGCTCAACTGATCAGGAACGGCAAGCCCTCGAAGGGCGGCCGGTGGACCGCCGCGAACACAGCCAAGGTGGTGCGCTCCCTGAGCATTCTCGGCCAGATGGAGGTGACGGAGGAAGTCGTCATCGACGGCAAGAAGACGAAGCGAACCCGCATCGTCCGTGACGCGGAAGGGCGTCCTCTCCAGCGGGCGGAGCCACTGATCACCCAGGAGGAGTGGGAGCTGGCGAACAAGAAGCTGGACGAGAACACCAGCAAACGCAACGGCAACAGGAAGGGCGGCTCTCCTCTTCTCAGGGTCGCGTTCTGCACCTGCGGTGAGCCCGCGTACCTCGGCCCGGGGCGGAACTGGCCGTACTACCGGTGCGCCTCGCGAACCACGCACAAGCCGTGCCCCACAGGCAGCAAGGGCATCGCAGCGCACGTCCTGGAGGGAGTGGTCGAGGAGGTCTTCCTGCGCGCGGCCGGCGATGTCGAGATCGTGCGGAAGGTCTTCCGCCCGGGTGTGGACTTCACACGGGACATCGAAGAGGTGAACCGCGCTCTGGCAGAACTCCGGGAGGACCGCGAAGCCGGTCTCTACTCCAGCGAGCTGGGCAAACAGGAGTACCGGGAGACGTACAAGCGGCTGGACGCGAGGCGGGAGCAACTCATGGCCCAGCCCACCCGCCCCGACACATGGGAAGAGATCCCGACGGGCGAAACCTACCGGGAACGCTGGGCGAAGCTGTCGACCCAGCACGAGAAGGGCAGGGAACTCCGGGCAGCCGGCATCAAGGCGGTCATCCACGCCGAGAAGATCCCGCCCATGACTGCCGTGCAGGCCATGTCTCCGGAGGGACATGACGGCATGTGGCAGGAGGGGAAGGGCCGCGTGCAGATCCTCATCCCGATGGACTTCAAGCGCCGCGTGCGCGACCTGGCGGCGGTACACAGCGAAAGCTGACCGCCTCGCCGCCTTACGACAGGAGGGCCCCGCCCCGGGCCCTCCTTCGCTCTGTAGGATTTCTGGCAGGTCGCCGCCGTCGCTCCCGACTGCACGAGACCGAGTCCAGGCGCGAAGCCTTGGGCGCCCTGTGAAGGGACTGGCCAGCCGCGGCCGGTCCACCCCCGCGAAGAAAGGGAGGCACATGTCCCGCCGTCCGGCGGGGGTCACTGGCGCACCTGCGTGTGCTTCACAGGAGCGCATATGGGTAGAGGACGCTTCGAGCGACTTCAGCTCGGCCTGTCTCGTACCGAGCCCTTTGCGCCGAAGCTCTCGGACGTTCCGCCACTCGGTGTTCGCCATCCTGGCGAGGGCGGAGACCTCGGCGACCAGTTCCGGCGGAGCGTCCAGCGCTCGCAAGATCTGTTCGACGTCGACCAGGGATGGCCGTGTCCGGCCGTTCTCGATGCGAGACACCTTCGACTGGGACATGTTGCAGCGCGCTGCGAGCCGGTCCCCTGAGAGGCCGGCTCGCTTGCGCAAGTCCCGAAGCAGTGAGGCGAGTTCGATACCGGCCTCGCCGAGCTGCTCAGCTTCGAACGTCACTCCGTCCCGCGCTCCGCGTACTCCAGGAAGGGAACCGACTCGGCAACGGCAATGCGCTGCCACTCGATGAACGGCGCAAGGTCACCCTCGTACAGCTCCCGGCTGATCTGCGTGCCGTCGCCCGCGTAGTGCATCAGGACGACGGTCGAGCGGTCGAACATCCAGAAGTCCTCGACGTCCGGCAACGGGTTGTCTCGCTCGGTCACGTCAAGGATGCGGATGTCCTCCCCGGCGAGCACGTGCGGGGCGTAGTACCGCGAGAACTCGAAGCGCAGGTACTCCGAGAGCGGTCGTGTCAGGACGTGCACTCGCCCCTTGCTCTTGCCCTCCCCTCGCAGCCGCTTCAGGTCTTCCGTGTACGCGGACGAGTAGGCGTGCGGGTCGACGCGCTTGCCCGCCCGGAAGGCTTCGAGCTCTTCCGCCTCCTGCGGTACGAGGTACTGAGGCAGGGTCTCCAGTCGCCACGCTTCCGACCGGAAGCCCCGGAGCATCGCCCGCCACTCGTCACCATCCAAGAGCACGAACGGCCTCCCGGAGAACGCTCTCGGGGATCTCCACGAGCCCTTCCCCCTGCGGGGGAGTAAAGGCGTCGGACACGTCGCCCTGAACCACGATGGAGCCGGAAGCGGTGCGGTAGACGTTCGGGCAGTCGTCCTCTCCACACGTGCCGTTGCCGTTGCCGGTGAGCCGAGTCAGTTCTACGCGTGCCATGCGGAACTCCCTTGACCTGTAGGCCCGGTCGGGCCGCCCGAGACGACCGTACGGGGGCCGCTCGCAGCCGTCCATGCAGGGACGTGACTCATGCGCGTTGTCGCATAAATGGGCGGCTGAGTGGTCGGCCCTTGCTTGGAGTGGGCTCGAAGCAGTTGGCTTGTGCCTCATGAAGTACACGCAGCTCGGACGCACCGGACTCAAGGTCAGTCGACTCGTCCTCGGGACGATGAACTTCGGCCCGCAGACAGACGAACCGACAAGCCACGGCATCCTGGATGCCGCGCTCGACGCAGGTCTGAACTTCGTAGACACCGCCAACGTGTATGGGTGGGGTGAGAACAAGGGCCGCACCGAGGAGATCATCGGGACGTGGTTCGCCCAGGGCGGTGGCCGGCGGGAAAAGACGGTCCTCGCCACGAAGGTCTACGGCTCCATGTCACGTGAGGGCGAGACCTGGCCCAACGAGGACCGGCTGTCGGCCTTGAACATCCGGCGGGCTGTCGACGCCAGCCTCAAGCGGCTCGGTACCGACTACATCGATCTGTACCAGTTCCACCACGTCGACCGTGCCACTCCCTTCGAGGAGATCTGGCAGGCCGTCGACGTGCTGATCCAGCAGGGGAAGATCCTGTACGCGGGCTCCTCGAACTTCCCCGGGTACAAGATCGCCCAGGCCAACGAGACCGCCGCCCGGCGCGGCATGGTCGGCCTGGTCAGTGAGCAGTGCCTGTACAACCTCTACGAGCGGCGCGCGGAGATGGAGGTGATCCCGGCCGCGCAGGACTACGGCCTCGGGGTCATCCCCTGGTCCCCGCTGCACGGCGGCCTGCTCGGCGGCGTCCTGAAGAAGGAGGCCGGGGGTAAGCGGCGTACGGAGGGCCGCGCGGCAGAAACGCTCGCCGACCCGACCGTGCGGGCGAAGTTCCAGACGTACGAGGACCTGCTCGACAAGCACGGCCTGGAGCCCGGCGAAGTCGGGCTGGCATGGCTGCTGACCCGGCCCGGCGTCACCGGCCCGATCGTCGGCCCGCGCACGGTGGAGCAGCTGGAGAGCGCATTGCGCGCCCTGGAGCTGGAGCTGAGTGACGAACTTCTGACTGGTCTGGACGAGATCTTTCCCGGCCCGGGGCCGTCGCCGGAAGCCTTTGCCTGGTGATCGAGTAGCGGCTGGAAGCACGGCCGTCGCCCGCTCCGATGGGGCGGCGGCCACAGTGCCACACAGGCGTCAAAATGCCTGCTTCGCGGTCTCGAAGAAGTTCAGGCCGGCGTCGAGCGCCGTGTCCATGATGCCGTGGCTGGTGGCCTCGTCGGTCTGCGGGCCGAAGTTCATCGTGCCGAGGACGAGGCGGCTGACCTTGAGTCCGGTGCGTCCGAGCTGCGTGTACTCCATGGGTCACCAGCCAACGCCTTGGAGCGCGCTCGAAGCAAGGGGATACCTCGGCGGCGCTACTGGCCGGCCACCGACGCCACCGCGATCATCACGAACATCAGTACGAGCACACCGGCCATGATCCGGTTACGAGTCTTCGGGTCCACCCCCCGAGGTTAACCCGAGCCCTCCGCTCCCCCGCCGCCCCCCTCCAGCCGCCAGGACCCGACCGTCGCGTACCGGGGCTGCTCCCCCGGCACCCCGCTCACCGGCAGGTTCGAGCGGACCAGGGCCAGCTCGCCGACCCGCCAGCGGGTGCCCTCGAAACCGTCGAGGGCGGCGAGGAAGGGAGCGAGCGGCTCGCCCTCGCCGCGGGCGCGGGCGAGCGTGAGGTGGGCCCGGTAGCGGCGGTGCTCCTCCATCGCGACGCCCGCCCGGCGGGCCGCCGCGTCGGCGCGCTCGGCGAGCAGCCGGAGCGCGTCCAGGTCCCCGGCGGCCCCGGTCCACAGCGCGCGCCCGCCGAAGTGACCGCCGCCGTGCAGCCGGAGCGCGAAGGGCGGGGTGCGGCGGGCCGCGCGGGCCAGGCGGGCGCGGAGGTCCGGCAGCAGGGCGTCGTCCACCTCGCCCATGAACGCGAGCGTGAAGTGCCATCCGGGCCGGGAGGTCCAGCGCAGCTCCCCGGCCCCGGGGAGGGCGTGCAGCGCGTCGACGACGGCGCCCAGCTCGGCGACGGCCCCGGCGGGCGGCAGGACGGCGGCGAAAAGCCTCATGGACGCCAGTCTGGCAGCCGATAGCCTCGGCCGGATGGAGACCCACGCGATCACGATCAGGCGGGGCGGGGCGGCGGACGTGCCGGCCGTCCTCGCGATACTCGACAGCGCCGTCGTCTGGCTCAACGGCAGGGGCATCACCGCCCAGTGGGGCACCGAGCCCTTCACCGGCCGCCCGAAGACGGTGGAGCACGTCGGCCAGGTGATGGGCGAGGGGAGCCCGTGGATCGCGGAGGTGGACGGCGTCCCGGCCGGCACCCTCACGCTGACCCCGCACCCCGGCTCGTACGTGCCGCCGGCCGCCGAGCCGGAGCGGTACGTGCGCTACCTCGCCACCGACGGGCGCTTCCACGGCCTCGGGGTGGGCGCCGCGCTCCTCGCCCACGCGGCGGAGGAGACCCGCCGCGCGGGCGTCTCGCTGCTGCGCGTCGACTGCTTCGCCGGCAGCGAGGGCCGCCTGGTGGCCTACTACGAGCGCCAGGGCTTCACCCGCACCGACCCCTTCGCCGTCGGCGACTGGCCGGGCCAGGTCCTGGAGATGCGGGTGTAGCCCCGGGCGCGGTGCGGTCTCAGCCGTGGAAGGTGATGAAGCCGTTGCCGTCGCGGTCGTTCGCGCTCTTGGTGTAGGCGTGCGTGTCCGCGGCGGCGCCGGTGGGCTTGATCAGCCTGACCGTGTCCCGGTCGTTGTTCCAGAGGAAGTTGCAGTTGTTGCGGTAGGCGACGTTGCCGCCGTCGGAGTCGGTGCCCCGGCCGCCGCGCAGCTTCACGTGGTCGCCGGGCTCCAGGTAGTGGTTGTAGGGGAAGACGAAGGTGTTGCCTGCGGCGTCCTTGACCACGTACCCCTTGAGGTTCACGGTGCCGGTGCGGGCGAAGTTCTTGATCGTGACGAACTCGGCCTTGGTGTTGCCGGTGGTGCAGCTGTTGTTGTCGCGGCCCGGGGCGTCGTACTGGACGCCGGCGATCTTCAGGGACGAGGCGTACTCGGCGGCGTGGGCCGGGGTGGCGACGAGGGCGCCGGTCAGCGCGCCGGCGGCGAGGGCCGCGGCTATGACGGGACGGGTGGAGCGCATGCGCAAGGGAACCCCCCTGTGGTACCGGTGATTGACGGCTCAACATACACAGAATCCCCACACCCCGTACCCCGAACGTTCTCTTCCGGCCAGGGAACGCCCGAGGGCGGGCGGGAGCCTCCCGGCTGCCGCCCGCCCTCGCGCGGGGTGGTCCGGGTCAGGCCGCCGCGGCCAGCCGGCGGGGCGCGGCGCGGGGGACGAAGCGCAGGCTGGGGTGGCCGCGGCGCCAGGCCATCGCCACCCTGAGGTTGCCGATCCGGGCCAGGACGAGGCCGATGGCGGCCGCCGCGGCGAGCGAGACCAGACCGCCCGCGGCGAAGCCGGCGCGGGCGCCGTAGGTGTCGGTGACCCAGCCCATGAGCGGGGCGCCGATCGGCGTGCCGCCGGCGAAGACCATCATGTAGAGGCTCATCACCCGGCCCCGCATGACCGGGTCGGTCGCCATCTGGACGGCCGAGTTCGCGGTGATGTTCACCGTGAGGCCGATCATGCCGATCGGCACCAGGAGCAGCGCGAACAGCCAGAACGACGGGGAGAGCGCCGCGGCGACCTCCAGGGCGCCGAAGACGCCCGCGGCGATCACCAGCATCCGCAGCCGGGTCGAGCCGCGGCGGGCCGCGAGCAGGGCGCCCGCGAGGGAGCCGGCCGCCATCAGGGTGTTGAGGAAGCCGTAGGTGCCGGCGCCGACGTGGAAGACCTCCTCGGAGAAGGCGGTCAGCCAGATCGGGAAGTTGAACCCGAAGGTGCCGACGAAGCCGACCAGGACGATCGGCCAGATCAGGTCGGGGCGGCCCGCCACGTACCGCAGGCCCTCACGGAGCTGGCCCTTGCCGCGCGGGGCGCGCTCCACCCGGTGCAGCTCGCTCGTCCGCATCAGCCAGAGGGCGGTGAGCGGCGCCAGGAAGGAGAGGCCGTTGATGAGGAAGGCCCAGCCGCTGCCGACCCCGGCGATCAGCACGCCGGCGACGGCGGGGCCGACGAGCCGGGCGGACTGGAAGTTGGCCGAGTTCAGCGAGACGGCGTTGCGGAGCCGGTCGGGGCCGACCATCTCGGAGACGAAGGACTGCCGGGCCGGGTTGTCGACGACCGTCACCATGCCGAGGAGGAAGGCGATCAGGTAGACGTGCCAGACCTGCACCTGCCCGGAGAGGGTGAGCGCGGCGAGCGCGAGTCCGCAGAGGCCGAGCGCGGCCTGGCTGATCAGCAGCAGGCGCCGTTTCGGGTAGCGGTCGGCGACGACGCCGCCGTACAGGCCGAAGAGGAGCATCGGCAGGAACTGCAGGGCCGTGGTGACGCCGACGGCGGCGGCCGAGCCGGTGAGGCTCAGGACCAGCCAGTCCTGGGTGATCCGGGCCATCCACGTACCGGTGTTGGAGACGATCGCTCCGGTGAAGAACAGCCGGTAGTTCCGGATCGAGAGCGAGGAGAAGGTTCCCTTGCGGGACCCCCCGCCCCGCGGGGTAGTCGTGGGTTTGTGGACGGGGGCGGAGTCTGCTCCGGGTCCCGTGCTCAAAGTGCGTCGCCTCCTTGGCGCTCGGTTCAGAGATGGGCGAGCTTCTCCAGGACGGGAGCGGCCGCGCGCAGTACGGCCCACTCGTCCTCGTCCAGCCCCTCGGCGAGGGCGGCCAGCCAGGCGTTCCGCTTGCGGCGGGCGTCCTCGAGCATGGCCTCGGCCCGCTCGGTCTGGCTGACCACCTTCTGCCGGCGGTCGTCGGGATGCGGCTCCAGCCGGACCAGTCCCTTGGCTTCGAGCAGCGCGACGATGCGGGTCATCGACGGCGGCTGGACGTGTTCCTTGCGGGCCAGCTCACCGGGGGTGGCGGAGCCGCAGAGGGCCAGGGTGCCGAGGACCGAGATCTCGGTCGGGCTCAGCGACTCGTCGACGCGCTGGTGCTTCAGGCGCCGGCTCAGCCGCATGACGGACGAGCGGATCGCGTTCACGGCCGCGACGTCGTCGGTGGTGCCGTGGGACAGATCAGGCATGTATTTAGCCTAACTCATTACTCTCGCTAAAGACCAATGGGATGTGCTCGTGTCGCACACGCCACGCCCTGCACAGCCGCATCCGGGCGCCCCAGGTCACGGGTCGATATCCATGCATCACCCAAATGAGTGAGCTGGATCCGGAAAGTGACGCAGAGGGGCACCGGCAGCCCGACCCTGACGGCATGGGATCGACAGTGCTCAGCCTGCGCATCGACAGTGAGCTGCTCGACCGGCTCAAGCGCCACGCCGCGAAAAGGGGAATGAGCGTCCAGGACTATGTCGTCCGGACGCTCATTCGGGAGGACTTCGACGAGCGGTTCACGACCGCCGTCGAGGAGACGGAGAAGTTCTACGGGCCGGCCGCGGACTCCCCCGCGGCCGGCGCCGGCGATCAGGTGAGGCCCAGCGCCGGCATCGCGTAGTAGAAGACGAAGATCGCCGACACGGCGTACATGGCCACCGGGACCTCACGGCCCCGGCCGGCCGCGAGACGCAGCACGCTGAAGCTGATGAAGCCGATGCCGATGCCGTTCGTGATCGAGTACGTGAACGGCATCATCGTCATGGCCAGGAACGCCGGCACCGCGATGGTGTAGTCGCTCCAGTCGATGTCCTTGACCGACCCGGCCAGGATCAGGAAGCCCACCGCGAGCAGCGCGGGGGTGGCCGCCTGCGACGGCACCATGGTCGCGAGCGGCGTGAGGAACAGCGCCACCGAGAACAGACCGCCCGTGACGACCGAGGCGAGGCCCGTGCGGGCGCCCTCGCCGACGCCCGCCGTGGACTCCACGAAGCAGGTGGTGGCCGACGAGGAGGTCGCGCCGCCGGAGGCGACGGCGAGGCCGTCGACGAGCAGGACCTTGTTGATGCCCGGGAAGTTGCCGTCCTTGTCGATCAGCTTGGCCTCGTCGCCGACGCCGAGGATCGTGCCCATGGCGTCGAAGAAGCAGGACAGCAGGACGGTGAAGACGAAGAGGACGCCGGTGAGGACGCCGACCTTGCCGAAGCCGCCGAAGAGGCTGACCTGGCCGACCAGGCCGAAGTCCGGGGAGGCGACCGGGTTGCCGGGCCACTCCGGGGTGGTCAGGCCCCAGGACGGGACGGTGGCCACCGCGTCGATCACCATGGCGACGATCGTCATCACGACGATCGAGATGAGGATCGCGCCCGGCACCTTGCGGATGATCAGGGCGAGGGTGAGCAGGGTGCCCAGGACGAAGACGAGGACCGGCCAGCCGTTGAGGTGCCCGTCGGAGCCGAGCTGGAGCGGGACGGTGGTGTGCGCGGCGTCGGGGATGCGGGAGACGAAGCCCGAGTCGACGAGGCCGATCAGCATGATGAAGAGGCCGATGCCGATCGCGATGCCCTTGCGCAGGCCGACCGGGACGGCGTTCATGACGCGCTCGCGCAGGCCGGTCGCGACGAGCAGCATCACCACGATGCCGGCGAGGACGACCATGCCCATGGCGTCCGGCCAGGACATCCGGGGCGCGAGCTGGAGGGCGACGACCGTGTTCACGCCGAGGCCGGCGGCGAGCGCGATCGGGACGTTGCCGATGACGCCCATGAGGAGGGTCGAGAAGGCCGCCGTCAGCACGGTGGCGGTGACGAGCTGGCCCCCGTCGAGCTGGTGCCCGTACATGTCCTTGGCGCTGCCGAGGATGATCGGGTTCAGCACGATGATGTAGGCCATCGCGAAGAAGGTGGCGAAACCGCCGCGGACCTCGCGGGAGACGGTGGAGCCGCGCTCGGAGATCCGGAAGTAGCGGTCGAGGGCCGAGGCGGGGGGCCGGGGCCCCTGCGGCTCGGGGGCAGGGGCCTTGGCGGCGGCCGTGGTGCTCATGGGTGGGTTCCTCTTCGGGAAAGTCCTGAAGTCCTGATTGGCGGTTCATACGAAGGAAACCCGCCATAGGCAAACCGTTTCAGTATGAACACATGAACGAGGAGCAGTCCATCTCCGCGCGTAGACCGCCTCCCCGCCGCCCCCGGGAGGCGGCCCCCGGGGGCCGCCTAGACTGAGCCGCATGGCGAAGTGGACACCGAAGCACGAGGCACCCGAGCCCCTGGAGGGGCCCGTCGTCGGCACGATCACCGGCGGCACGATCCTCTGGTTCGTCCTCTTCCTCGTCCAGCTCCCCTTCTACGGCTGGTTCGACGACCGGGACCTCACCTGGTGGGTGTGGACCTGCCTGGCCGGCGCCGGCCTCGGCCTGATCGGCATCTGGTACGTCCGCAAGCGCGACGCGGCCATCAAGCGGCACCGCGCGGCGCAGGAGGCGGACGGCACCGCCGCCCCGTAGCCCCGGGCCCCGTAGCTCCCACGGCCCCGGAGGACCACGGGACGGCGGCCCCTCGGGACCGGAGGACGGCCCGTGGGACCACAGGACGATTCCGCTCCTCCCCCGGTCGGATCTTCGCCCTTCTCGGCAGGTGAACGGCCGGTTCCGGTCGTACCGTCGGAACCATGACTCAGCGGGCGAAGATCGGCACGGACGGCGGCGGGGACCCGGGCGGCCCGGTGGGGACCGAACCGCCCGTCGTCCACCGCCCCGCCGGCCTCACCGCCGCCGAGGTCGCCGAGCGGGTCGCCCGCGGCGAGGTCAACGACGTCCCCGTCCGCAGCTCCCGCTCCACCACCGACATCGTCCGGGCCAACGTCTTCACCCGCTTCAATGCGATCATCGGCGTCCTGTGGGTGATCATGCTGATCGTCGCCCCGATCCAGGACAGCCTCTTCGGCTTCGTGATCGTCGCCAACACCGGCATCGGCATCATCCAGGAGCTCCGCGCCAAGAAGACCCTCGACGGGCTCGCCGTCATCGGCGAGGCGAAACCCACCGTCCGGCGCGACGGCCGCGCCGCCGGGATCTCCACCTCCGAGATCGTCCTCGGCGACCTCATCGAGCTCGGCCCCGGCGACAAGGTCGTCGTCGACGGCGTCGTCGCCGAGGCCGACAGCATGGAGATCGACGAGTCGCTCCTCACCGGCGAGGCCGACCCGGTCGTCAAGCGCCCCGGCGACCCCGTCATGTCCGGCTCCTTCGTCGTCGCCGGCGGCGGCGCCTTCACCGCCACCAAGGTCGGCCGGGAGGCCTACGCGGCCCAGCTCGCCGAGGAGGCCTCCCGCTTCACGCTCGTCCACTCCGAGCTGCGCTCCGGCATCTCCACGATCCTCAAGTACGTGACGTGGATGATGGTCCCGACCGCGATCGGCCTGATCATCAGCCAGCTCGTCGTCAAGGACAACGACCTCAAGAACTCCATCGCACGGACCGTCGGCGGCATCGTCCCGATGATCCCCGAGGGCCTCGTCCTGCTCACCTCCGTCGCCTTCGCGATCGGCGTCATCCGGCTCGGCCGCAAGCAGTGCCTGGTGCAGGAGCTGCCCGCGATCGAGGGCCTGGCCCGGGTCGACGTCGTCTGCCTCGACAAGACCGGCACCCTCACCGAGGGCGGCATGGACGTCACCGGGGTCCGCCTCCTGAACGGCGCGGACGAGGGGTACGTCGCCAAGGTGCTCGGCGCCCTCGGCGAGTCCGACCCGCGCCCCAACGCGTCCCTCCAGGCCGTCATCGACGCCTACCCCGACGCCGAGGACTGGCGCTGCACCGAGTCCCTCCCCTTCTCCTCCGCCCGCAAGTACAGCGGCGCCTCCTTCAGCGAGGGCGACGGCGAGGACTCCACCTGGCTGCTCGGCGCCCCCGACGTCCTCCTCCCGTCCGGCGACCCGTCCCTCGCCGAGATCGACCACCTCAACGAGCAGGGCCTGCGGGTCCTCCTGCTCGCCCGCACCGTCCACGAACTCGACTCCCCCCACGTCGCGCAGGACGCCCGGGCGACCGCCCTCGTCGTCCTCGAACAGCGGCTGCGGCCCGACGCGGCCGACACCCTCGCCTACTTCGCCGACCAGAACGTCGCCGCCAAGGTCATCTCCGGCGACAACGCGGTCTCCGTCGGCGCCGTCGCCGGCAAGCTCGGCCTGCCCGGCGCGGCGAACACCGTCGACGCCCGTACGCTCCCCGCCGACCGCGAGGAGATGGCGAAGGTCCTCGACGAGAACGCCGTCTTCGGCCGGGTCACCCCGCAGCAGAAGCGCGACATGGTCGCCGCCCTCCAGTCCGCCGGCCACACCGTCGCCATGACCGGCGACGGCGTCAACGACGTCCTCGCCCTCAAGGACGCCGACATCGGCGTCTCCATGGGCTCCGGATCCGAGGCGACCCGGGCCGTCGCCCAGATCGTCCTCCTGAACAACTCCTTCGCGACCCTCCCCTCGGTGGTCGCCGAAGGACGCCGGGTCATCGGCAACATCACCCGGGTGGCGACCCTCTTCCTCACCAAGACGGTCTACTCGGTGCTGCTCGCCATCCTGGTCGTGGTCTCCCAGATCGAGTACCCCTTCCTGCCGAGGCACCTGACGCTGCTGTCCACCCTGACCATCGGCGTCCCCGCCTTCTTCCTGGCCCTCGCGCCCAACAAGGAACGGGCCAAGCCGCACTTCGTCCGGCGGGTCATGCGGTACGCGATCCCCGGCGGCGTCGTCGCGGCGGCCGCCACCTTCACCACGTACCTCCTCGCCCGCCACCACTACACGGGCGCCGACGCCCTCGGGGCCGAGACCAGCGCCGCGACCCTGACCCTCTTCCTGGTCTCCATGTGGGTCCTCGCGATCATCGCCCGGCCCTACACCCTGTGGCGGCTCGCCCTGGTCGCCGCGATGGGCGGCGCCTTCCTCCTCGTCCTCGTCGTCCCCTGGCTCCAGGACTTCTTCGCCCTCAAGCTCGTCGGCACCACCATGCCGTGGGCGGCCGTCGCCGTCGCCGCGGCCGGCGCGGCCGTCCTGGAGGTCGCCTGGCGCTGGGTGGACCGCCGCTTCCCGGCGTAGCGGCGCCGCGCCGGGAGCAGCCCCGCTAGTCGAACCAGCGGTCGCGGGCCAGTTCCTCCGTGCGGGTGGGGTCCTCCAGGAGGGCGGCCACCTCGAAGCGGCGGGGCCACTGGGCGGTGGCCCAGGCCAGGGCGGCGGCCACGCCTTCGAGGGTGGCCGCGTGGAGGACTCCGTCGGGGGTGCGGCGCCAGTCGAGCTCCGTGCCGGCCGCGAGGAGCTCCTCGTGCTCCACGTAGGTGGCGGGGGTGGCGGGGCCGAGGAGGGCGTGGACGGAGGCCGGGACCTCGTGCACCTCGCCCTCCGTGGTGACCTCCGCCTCGACCGTCTCGCTCAGCCGGCGCACCTGGAGGAGGTCCGCCAGGTCCGCGGCGCGGGACGGCGAGACCGGCAGCAGCGGGAGGCCCGCCGTCAGGGGGAGGAGGTCGGGGGCGTCGGCCACCAGGGCCTCCGCCGCGTCGACGACGACCAGCTCGCCGTCGACCACCGCGCGCAGCTCGTCGGGGAGGGTGACCTGGTCGGGGTCGAGGTCGGCCAGGGCCGTGTAGAGGGCGTGGAGCTGCGCGGCCGAGACGGGGCGGGACGGGTCGGCCAGGCGGGAGAGGAGCTCCGCCGCGCCGCCCGGCTCGTCGAGCAGCGCCGCGACCGAGGTGCGGACGCCGAGCGCGCGCAGGACCTGCTCGTCCTCGAAGCCGGTCGCGTCGGCGGGGTCGTACAGGCCGGCGAGGAGCGGGTCGGTGCCGGAGGCGCGGAGCCCCGCGGGGCGGCGCCCGTCGAGGACGGGGTGGTCGCGCAGCCACCAGGCCGTGTAGGAGCGGACCGTCTCCGTCGTGCCGTCCGGGAGGAGGACCCGCACGGGCTGGATCAGGGCGTCCCGCAGCGGCGGCCGCGCCAGCAGGGCCAGCGCCCGCGGCCAGGCGTCGTCGTCGACCAGGTCCAGGTCCCGCACCGCCACGATCTCCGTGGCGACCGGCGGCACCACGGCCTCCGGCAGCCGGTCCAGGACGTCCTCGCACCAGACGTCGACCGCGTCCAGGAGGCCCGCGTCGTCCGGCTCCGGGTAGTCGCCCTCCCGGGGCTCCAGGTCGTCGGGGTCGAGGACCAGGTCGGCGGCGCGGACGAGCGCGAAGTTCGCGAGGACGCCGCAGGCGGCGAGCGGCGCCTCGCCCCAGCGGTCGGCCAGCTCGGCGTCCACGAAGGCGAGCTCGTCCTCGCGCATGACGGCGGCGAACGCCGATCCGGGCAGCACCAGTTCGCCCGCGGGGGCCAGTTCCCCGTCCTCGTCGGGCAGGGCGAGCGCGGCGAGCCACGGCTCGTCGCCGGGCTCCAGGGCCGCGTCGCGCACGAGACCGAGGACCGTCTCGGCGAGCTCGTCCGCGTCCGGCGTCCGCTCGTCCTCGTCCCAGATCTCGCCCGCGTCCAGGGAGCCCGCCACCGCGGCCCGCACCTGAGGCGTGGTCAGGACGGCGCGGGGCGTGGCCGGGAGGGCGCCCAGCTTCTCCAGGAGCGGGTGCGCGGCCTCCGCGTGCGCCACCTTCAGGCCGAGCCGCGCCAGCTCCGGCGGGGTGCCCTCCTGCGGCAGGAGGACCTGCCGGGGGCCGATCACCGTCCGGCCCGAGTCCAGCGGCACCGGCAGGCCGGTCAGCCGGTCCGGGTCGACGCCCGCGAGGGAGTCGTACAGCCGCCGCCACCAGCCCGGCGTCCGCTCCACGCCCGCGAGCCGGTCCACCGCCTCCGTCAGCGGCACCCGGCCCACGCCGAGCGTGCGCAGCTCGGGGCGGCGCTCCAGGCCCGCCGGCAGCAGCGCGGGGAAGACCTCGGCGAGGACGGCGACCGTCTCGGCGCCGGCGCCCTCGACCACCTCCGCCTCGATCGGGCGCAGCACCCGCACGTCCTCGGAGGGGAGGGCCGGGGCGAGGAAGGGGACCCGCGGCAGGCGGTCGAGGATCGCCTCCCGCAGCGCCCCGTCGAGGTGCCCCTTGCCCAGGGGGCCCGGCACGAGGTCGAGCGAGGCGGTGGTCACCGGCTCCCAGCCGGCGAGGAGTTCGGCGTACGCGTCGGCGGCCCGCTGCACCAGGAAGTCCGTGAGCGGCCCCGGGGCCGCGTGCCGGCGGGCGGTGTCCAGCGGCAGCGAGGCGATGAGCAGGGCGGGCAGGCCGAGGGGTTCGTCGGTGGGCGTCGGGGCGTGCACGACGGGCGCGGTGCGGGGGTAGCGGGGGGCGCCGGCGTCGTCGACCGGTACGGCCCAGGTGACCGACCAGTGCGGGCGCAGCCGCTCCTCGACCGGGCGGTCCGCGAGGAGGCCGGCGTCGAGCGGGCCGGTGCGGGTGACGGTCCGCCAGCGGTGCGGGCCCTCGGCGGCGGAGTCCTCGACGCGGACGTACCCGTCGGCCTCGGAGCGGGTCAGCGTGCGTACCCCTTCCGGGGTCTCCACGACGATCTCGGAGAGACCCGGAAGAGTGAGCAGCAGCGCGTCGTCGACGGAGGAGAGGAGCCGGTCGGCGAGGTCGTGGGCGGCGGCGTCGCGCAGCGGGAGGACGACGACCGTGTCGTACCCGTCGGGCGCCGTGCCCTCGGCGGGCAGCGGCAGCCTCAGGAGGGGGACGTGGCCGTCCCTGCGGCGCAGTTCGTCGCCGAGGCCCGGGAGGTGGCGGGCCACGTCCGCGGCGAGCTCGCGGGCCTCCGCGAGGGACCAGCGGACGCCGCCGTGCCGGCCCAGGACGGCGGGCTCGTCGGAGACGGCGAGGACGGCGGCGAAGCCGACGCCGAAGCGGCCGACGGCCGTGGCCGTGTCGCTCGCCGTCCGCTTCGCGGAGGCGCGGAGCGTGGACAGCGACTCGACTCCGGTCGCGTCCAGCGGGGCGCCGGTGTTGGCGGCGGCCAGCACGGCGGGGCTGTCCGCGTCGGCGGGGCGCAAGGTGAGGCGGAGGCGGCCGGGGACGCCGGTGCGGGCGGCGGCGTCGGCGGCGTTCTGGGCCAGTTCGACGACGAGGCGGTCGCGGTACCCGCCGAGCGCGAGGTCCTCCTCGGCGTTCGCGTCCTCGCGGAAGCGGGCGGGGGAGGCGGTCCAGGCGTCCAGGACGCCTCTGCGGAGACGGGCGGTGCCGAAGGGGTCGCTTCCGTCGGTCGTCGTCCGGACGGTGACGCTCACGTGAGACTCCACTCTGCTGGGCCGTTCCTTCGGTACCGCGCCCGAAGTTACCGCGCCGCGAGCGGTTTCCACGCGGCGGGCGCGACGCCCCCGCGGAGGTGGCCGGAACCCCTCGGTGCGGGCCCGCGCCCGGCCGCGCCGGGCCGGTGCGGGCGCCGGTCCCGCGGCCGTGCGGGCGGGGCGTCAGGAGTGGCCGAGGTCTTCCGAGGCGGGGTCGGGGGCGGGGACCGAGCCGGAGTCGGAGGCCGGGCGGAGGGGGAAGGGGTCGACGGCCGTGGAGTCGAGGACCGGCTCGGCGGGACGCGGCGGGGTGGGCATGACCGCCGCCTCCGAGTGCCCGCCGCAGCCGTACGCGAGGGAGACCACGCGTCCGTCGGCCGGGGACAGTTCGTTGGCGCAGAGGCCGAAGGACTGGCTGAGGGAGCCGGCCAGGGGGACCAGGAAGGCGCAGGACTGGCAGGTCGCCGGGGCCGCCTGGGCCATCGGCGTGCGGGGGCCGAAGGACTCGTCCCAGCGGTCGGCGGCGATCCGCAGGCCGTACCGGGAGAGGACGCGGGCCCGGCCCATGCCGAGCTCGTCCGCGACGGCCGCGATCGTGCCGCGCGCCGGCACCCGGTCGGTGATCTCGGCGTCCTCCGTGTCGAGCTGGTCCACCAGCTCGGCGGAGAGCGCGGAGTTCGGCGGCGGCGCGTCCTCGCCGGTGTAGCCGGGCTCCAGGCGCGGGTCGTCCTGCTCGGTGGGCAGGAGGTCGCCGGGGCCGAGGTCGCCGGGGCGCAGCCGCTCGCTCCACGGCACCCACTCGGGGGCGAGGAGGGCGTCGGAGCCGGGCAGCAGGACGGTTTCGTCAAGCGTGACGTTCTTGGCCCGGGAGGCGCGGGTGACCGTGACGGCCCAGCGCCATCCGCGGTAGCCGGGCTCCTTGCACGCGAAGTAGTGCGTGACGACCCGGTCGCCCTCCGCGACGACACCGGAGTGTTCGCCGACGACGCCGGGGGCGGCGGCCTCCTCGGCGGCCTCCCGCGCGAGGTCCACGGCCTCGGCGCAGAGGCGGTCGGGGGCCGGGGTACGCGGGGTACGCGGGGCACGGTCTCGCGTCGTCGCAGCACTCACTGGTATCGCTTCTCTCCTACGCCGTCTCACGGGTGCGCCGGCCGAGGTCCGGGAGCGAGGCTCCGGGAGCGGGGCGGGCGGAGCGGACCTGAGGGCCGCATCGACGTCCGCACCCGACCGGTCTCACACGTCTCGGGCACACCTATCGTCATCCATTCTGCGGGATGCCGAAGGGGCGCGCGGTCGAGAGGAACCGCCGGTGGCGCGCTACGCACGCTACCCCGTTCGCGGGCCTGGGCCCACCTGCGCGCCCCAAGTGACCCGGATCGGGCCCCGGAGCGCCGCCGCTCCCGCCCCCTTCCGGCGTGTCCCGCCGCCTTCCGGGGGCCCCGGAACCCCCGACTCGTCCGCCCCGCACCCGCCCGCCGTCCTGCCGTCCCCCGCCCGCCCCCTTCCCGTCCCCCGCCCGCCCCCGCCCGGCTCCGTCCTCCCCGTCCGACACCCCGGAGGGCCGCGGTCCCGGTTCGGGCGGGGGGTGGGTGGGGCACTATGAGGTGGTGGCAGCCGCACGGTCCTCCGGTCGATCCGACGACCGTCCCGGACCGCTCCGCCGAGCGGGCGGGGCGGTGGGGCGTGCGCTCCACCTGCCGTTCACGGGGACCGCGCGGGGGATCCGGCGGGCGACGCACGCCCACGGGGCGGGCGAGTCGGGGCTCGGGAAGCTGATCGAGCTGCACGCGGTCAACGGCGCCGGGGACGTGATGATCACCGTGGCGCTCGCGTCGACCGTGTTCTTCTCCGTGCCGACCGACGAGGCCCGCGGGCGCGTCGCGCTCTACCTCGCCATCACCATGCTTCCCTTCACCCTCCTCGCGCCCGTCATCGGGCCGGTCCTCGACCGGCTGCCGCACGGACGGCGGGCGGCGATGGCGGCGGCGATGCTCACCCGGGCGGTGCTGGCCGTGCTGATGTCGGGCGCGGTCGCGACCGGCGGGATCGAGCTGTACCCGGCGGCGCTCGGCGTGCTCGTGGCGTCGAAGGCGTACGGGGTGGTGCGCAGCGCCGTGGTGCCCCGGCTGCTGCCACCGGGCTTCTCCCTGGTGAAGGCGAACTCGCGGGTGACGCTCGCCGGGCTGCTCGCCACCGGCATCGCCGCCCCGATCGGGGCGGGGCTCCAGCTGATCGGACCGCGCTGGCCGCTGTACGGGGCGTGCGCGCTCTTCCTGCTCGGCACGTACTGGGCGGTGCGGATGCCGCACAAGGTGGACTCCGCGAAGGGCGAGCGGCGGGCACACCTGCTGACGCACGGCGAGAAGAAGCCGAGTCTGCGGACGGTGGGGCCCGCGGTGCTCCACGGCCTCCAGGCGAACGCGGCGCAGCGGATGCTCTCCGGGTTCCTGATCTTCTTCCTCGCGTTCCTGCTGCGCGAGCATCCGCTGTCGGGCCAGTCGGCGGCGGTGTCGCTCGGGATCGTCGGCGTGGCGGCGGGGGTGGGGAACGCCTGCGGGACGGCCGCGGGCTCGCTGCTGCGGGACCGGGGACACCGGCCGGAGGTGATCATCGCCACGATGATCACGACGGTCCTGGCGGCGGCGATCTGCGCCGCCGTCTTCTTCGGCGGGGTGATGGTCGCCGTGCTGGGCGCGGTCGCGGGGCTGACGCAGGCCCTGTCGAAGCTGTCCCTCGACGCGCTGATCCAGCGGGACGTGCCGGAGCTCGTCCGGACCTCGGCCTTCGCCCGGTCCGAGACCGCGCTCCAGATGGCGTGGGTGGTGGGCGGCGCGCTCGGGATCGCGATGCCGCTGAACGGGACGGTGGGGATGGCCGTGGCCTCCGGCTTCCTGGCGATCGGCGCCCTGCTCGCCGTACGGGGACTGCTGTCGTCGCGCGGGCCGGGCACCTCCGACCGGCCGCACCGCGCGAAGGTCGCCTGACCCCCGGGCGCGCGGTCCCGGGCGCGGCACGCCGTACCCCCGCGTGGCAGCGGCGCGGCGGCCCGATAGCCTTCGGCTCATGACCGTTGCGTTCTTCTCCGGCTCGCGCCGCCGGGCCGCTGCCGCCCTCGGGGCCGTCTCCGCCGGGCTCCTCGTCCTCACCGCCTGCGAAAAGCCGACTCCGATCGCGACCGTCACGGTCGGGACCGAATCGATCAACTCCGAGGCGGCCTGCTACAACGACGGCGACCCCATCAAGGAGTCGGACGTCCAGAAGTGCCTCAACAAGAAGGCCGAGAAGTCGATCACCGTCGCCATGGACGACAAGGTCCGCTTCGGCGTGGACCCGGAGATCGCCGACAACGGCTGGACCATCTTCCTGGGCGGCCAGCAGGCCGAGCCGGAGCCGTACAAGAAGACCTACCGGACCATCCCGGCCAGCGCCTTCTTCTCCAGCCAGACCGGCGAGGCCACCGACGAGACGCAGGTGACGATCGTCGAGAACACCGGCAAGACGCTCACCGGCATCTGGCACTTCAAGCTGAAGAAGGAATCCTGATCCTCCGGTGCACCGCCGGATCCTGATCGTGACGGCCGTGGCGGCGGAGGCGGACTCCGTCGCCGGCGGTCTCGCGACGCCCGCCCTCCCGGGCGGGGAGCTTCCCGTGCCGGGCGGCCTCGCGCTGCGCCGGCACCACGCGCCGGACCGCACCGTCGACGTCCTCGTGGGCGGCGTGGGGCCCGCGGCGGCCGCCGCCGCGACCGGCGCCGTGCTGACCCGCGGCGCGCTCGCCGGCGAGCCGTACGGGCTCGTCGTCTCCGCCGGGATCGCCGGCGGCTTCCCCGGCCGCGCCCCGCTCGGCTCGCTCGTCGTCGCCGACGCGATCGTCGCCGCCGACCTGGGCGCCGACACCCCCGAGGGGTTCCTGCCCGTCGAGGAGCTGGGCTTCGGCCGCTCCCTGCACCGCGTGCCGCCCGCCCTCACCGGACCCGCCGCCGCCGCCCTCGCGGCCGCCGGGCTCCCGCACACCACCGGGGTCGTGCTGACCGTCTCCACCGTGACCGGCGGTGCCGCCCGCGCCGGGGAGCTCGCCGCCCGCCACCCGGGGGCCGCCGCCGAGGCGATGGAGGGCTTCGGGGTCGCCGAGGCCGCCGCCGCGCACGGCGTCGCCGTCCTGGAACTGCGGGCCGTGTCGAACGCCGTCGGACCCCGCGACCGCGCCGCCTGGCGCATCGGTGACGCCCTGGGCGCCCTGCGCCGGGCCGTGACCGCACTCGAAACCACCCTGTCGGAGGTCCGGCCGTGCAGCTGAAGATCGCCTACTCGCCCTGCCCGAACGACACCTTCGTCTTCGACGCCTGGGCCCACGGACGGGTACCCGGCGCGCCCCGCCTCGACGTCACCTTCGCCGACATCGACGTCACCAACGGCTGGGCCGAGAGCGGCACCGACGGCCACGACGTCCTCAAGGTCTCGTACGCCGTCCTGCCGTGGATCCTCGACGAGTACGCGCTGCTGCCCTGCGGCGGCGCCCTCGGCCGGGGCTGCGGCCCGCTCGTGCTGACCCGGGACGCCGGGACCGGCGCCGACCTCGCCGGGAAGACGGTGGCGGTGCCGAGCGAGCGCTCGACCGCCTACCTGCTCTTCCGGCTGTGGGCGGCGGAGACCGTGCCGGGCGGCGTCGGCGAGGTCGTCGTGATGCCGTTCCACGAGATCATGCCCGCCGTGCGCGACGGCAAGGTCGACGCGGGGCTCGTCATCCACGAGGCCCGCTTCACCTACACCGCGTACGGGCTGCACTGCCTCGCCGACATGGGCGAGCACTGGGAGTCCACCACCGGGCTGCCGATCCCGCTCGGCGCGATCGTCGCCCGCCGCTCGCTCGGCGAGGAGACGCTGCGGCTGCTCGCCGACTCCGCCCGGCGCTCGGTGCGGATGGCGTGGGACGACCCGGCCGCCTCGCGGCCCTACGTCATGGAGCACGCGCAGGAGATGGACCCGAAGGTCGCCGACCAGCACATCGGGCTGTACGTGAACGAGTTCACCGCCGACCTCGGCGAGGACGGCTACGCGGCGGTCCGGGGGCTGCTCACCCGTGCCGCGGCCGAGGGGCTGGTGCCGCCCCTCGGCCCGCGCGCGCTGTCGTTCCCGTGAGGACCGCCCCGGGAAGCGCGCGGGCCCCCGGGGGGATCCCCGGGGGCCCGCGCGACCGTGTCCGGTCAGACGTCCAGCTGGTCCGCGACCGCCCGCAGCAGGCCCGCGATCTTCTTGCCGGCCGCCTTGTCGGGGTACCGGCCGCGCTCCAGCATCGGCGTGATGTTCTCCAGGAGCGTCGTCAGGTCCTGCACGATCGACGCCAGCTCGTCGGGCTTGCGGCGCTGCGCCGCCGCCACCGACGGCGTCGGGTCGAGAATCGTCACCGAGAGAGCCTGGTCACCCCGCTGGCCGGCGACGACGCCGAACTCCACCCGCTGGCCCGGCTTCAGTGCGTCGACCCCGGCAGGGAGCACCGACGAGTGCACGAAGACGTCACCGCCGTCGTCGCGGGAGAGAAAGCCGAAGCCCTTCTCGCTGTTGAACCATTTGACCTTGCCGGTAGGCACGTCTGTCCTCAGTCCTCGTCGACTCGTCGGGGTAGCAAAAACAGCGGGTCGAAGCGGCCCGCCGACCCCCAAGGCTAGCGGCCGGGGAGCCGGTGACAAGACGCCGCCGAAGTGTTCCTGTGGCCAGGGAACTACCCTGACCTGATGCGCAGTGAAACCCCCGCAGGAGCGGTGAGCGATTCCGTGGACGACTCCGCCCCGGGCGACGGACTCGTGAAGGCCGGCGTCGTCGTCTTCGCCGTCGGCGCGCTCGCCACGCTGGTCACGGTGGCCCCGCTCTTCCTCGGGACCGACCCCTTCCCGACCGTCGCCTACCTCGTGTCGATGCTGATGGGCGTCGGCTTCGCCCTCGCCGCCGCGGGGGTGCTCCGCTCCGTCGCGGCCCAGCGCCGGCAGGCCCGGAGCGGCTCCGCCGGCTAGCCGGGACGGCGTCAGGAGACGTACGACTCCCACCAGGCGCGGAAGTCCGTCAGGTCCTCCAGGACCACGTCGGCACCGGCGGCGCGCAGCTCCTCGGGGGCGCACGGACCGGTCGCGACGGCCACCGACAGGGCGCCGGCGGCCTTCGCGCCGCGCACGTCGCCGACGTGGTCGCCGACGTACACCGTGGCGCCGTGGGCCCGCAGCGCCTCCGCCTTGGCCTCGGCGAAGAGGCGGCCGACGACCGCGCCCGGCTCGATGCCGAGGTGGGCGAAGTGGCGCTGGGCGTCGGGGGCGTTCTTGGCGGTGACGACGACCGTCCGGCCGCCGGCCTCGCGGACCGCGTCGAGGGCGTCCCGGGCGCCCGGCATGGGCACGGTCGGCTCGATCGCGTACGCGGGGTAGAGGGCGCGGTAGCGGGCGGTCATCTCGGTGACCTGCGCGGCGGGCACCCAGTGGGCCATCTCCTGCTCCAGCGGCGGGCCGAGGCGGGTGACGACGAGGTCGGCGTCGACGGCGACGCCGTACTTCTCCGAGAAGGCCACGAAGGCCGCCCGAATGCCGGGACGGGTGTCGAGGAGGGTCAGGTCGAGGTCGAACCCGACGGTCAGCGGGGCCACGGAGGTGTTCGTCGTCATGGGGGACATTGTGCCCGGGTGTTCGAAAACGGCGGCTGCCGAGACCGGGGCCCGCCCCGCCGGACCCCCCTCCCGCCCGAAGGGTCCCCCGGCCGCCGCCCGCCGTGCCGGGCGCGCCCCGGGACCGCCCGTCAGGGACGGCGGGAGTGGTGCAGCAGGTAGAGGGCCGAGAGCAGGGCGGCGGCCCGGAGGGTCCAGGGCCAGGTCTCGGAGAGGGCCGCGTGCAGGGCGCCCGCCGGGACCGGCTCGCCCCAGCGGCCCTGGAGACGGCCCCACAGCCAGGCGACGCCGCCCGCCGCCGCGAGGCCCGGCAGGACGAAGACGGCCCGCTTCACCTGGCCCGGGGTCAGCCGGCGGGAGCCGTACGCGATGAGCCAGCCGGCGGCGAGCGCGAGCAGCCAGCCGAACGCCGCGCCGGCGACCAGCAGCACCGCCGCCAGCAGCAGGAACGGACGGGCGACGCCGCGGCGCGCCCGGACCGGCCCCTCCCCCGCCGCCTCCTCCGGCGCCGGCTCCGCCTCGGGACGGCGCCGGCGCAGCAGCCGGGCCAGGCGGCGGGCGCGGCCCGCGGGGGCGGCCGGCTCCCCCGGCTCCTCCTCCGCGGGCGCCTCGGGCTCCGGCGGGCGGAAGAGCTCCGGCGCCTCCACGCCGCCCACGAAGCCCGGCACGATCATGTCCGTGCCGTCCGGCCCGCCCGGGCCCTCCGGCCCGTCCGGACCGCCGTGCCACCAGCCCCGGGGGTGCGGGACCGGGGCGGCGGCCGCCCCCTCGGACGGCGGCGCGTGCGGGGAACGGGACGGGGACGCGGAGGGGGACGGGGGCGGGGACGCGGAGGACGGGGAGGACCCGGAAGGGGACGGCGGAGCGGCCGGATCCGGGTCCGCCCACCACTCCGGCTCCCGGCTCCTCGGCGGCGCGTCCGACGCCCGCGTCACGACCTCGTCCGGGGTGCCCAGGTCGCCGAGGATCCCCCGGACGGCCCTGGGGGACTCCTCGCCACGGGTGGCGCGGCGGCGGTCGATCTCGTCGCGCAGACCCGCGACGAGCGCGCTGCGCTCGCCCGGCGGGAGCTGCCGCTGCTGGGCCAGGTCGCCGACCTCGCTCAGGTAGTCGAAGACCATCCGGTCGCTCTCGATGCCCACGCCGCCCCTCCACCGTCCGGCCGAACGCCGTCCCGGTCCTGACGGTAGCGCCTGCGCAGCGGATAACGTGGGGCGGATGGGGATCGGCGAGCTGGACCGGGAGGCGCACGTGCCCGAGGGACGTCCGAGTGGGACCGCGGGAAGCCCGCGCACGCTGGCCGAGGCGCTGCGGGCGCGCGGCGACGACGGGCTGGCGGCGCTGCTGCGGGCCCGCCCCGACCTGCTCGGCCCGGTGCCGAACGACGTGACGCAGCTGGCGACCCGGGCCGGGACGCGGGCGTCCGTGGTGCGGGCGCTCGAACGGCTCGACCGGTTCTCGCTCCAGGTGGCGGAGACGCTGGCGGTGGCGCCGGACCCGGCGCCGTACCCCGTCCTGCTCGGCCTGCTCGGCGGCGGCGACCCGGAGGCCCCGGAGGCCGCACGGTCCCCCGAGGTCGCCGAGGCGCTGCCCCGCGCGGTGGCGCTGCTGCGCGAGCAGGCCCTGGTGTGGGGCGAGGACGACCGGCTGCGACTGGTGCGGACCGCCCGCGAACTGCTGTCGCCGTCACCGCAGCACCCCTCCCCCACCGGACTCGGGCCGACCGTCGCGGAGGCCACGGCGGGCATGTCGCCGGGGCGGCTCCAGGAGATCGTGGCGGCGGCCGGGCTGCCGTCCACGCACGACCCGGTGTCGGCGGTCGCCGCGCTGACGGCCCTCTTCACCGACCGGGAGCGGATGGCGGCCCTGCTCGACACGGCGCCGCCGGAGGCGCTGTCCGTCCTCGACCGGCTCGTGTGGGGCCCGCCGTACGGCGAGGTGACCGCGAAGCCGACGCCTCCGGTGGGATGGCTGCGCGACCGGGGCCTGCTGCTGCCCGTGTCGCCGCGCACGATGGTCCTGCCGCGCGAGGTCGCGCTGCACCTGCGGGGCGGGCGGGCGCACCGGACGCCGGAGCCGCACGCGCCCCGGCTCGAGGTGGCGCGCGAGTACCGCCCCGAAGCGGTCGACGGCGCCGCCGCCGGACAGGCCTACGCGGCGCTCGCGACCGTCGAGGAGCTGCTGAAGTCGTGGGACCACGGCGGCCCTGCGGTGCTGCGGGCGGGCGGCCTGTCCGTGCGCGACCTGAAGCGGACCGCGACGGCCCTGGACGTGCCCGAGCCGGTGGCCGCCTTCTGGCTGGAACTGGCGTACGGGGCGGGGCTGCTGGCCTCGGACGGCGAGGCGGACGAGCGGTACGCGCCGACGCCCGCCTACGACGACTGGCTCGACCGGCCGCCGGCCGAACGCTGGGCCCGGCTGGTCACCGCCTGGCTCACGGCGACCCGCACCCCCGGCCTGGTCGGCGGCCAGGACGCGAAGGGGCGGACGCTGTCCGCGCTCGGCCCGGACCTGGACCGCGCGGCGGCCCCCGAGGTCCGCCACCGGGTCCTCGGCCTGCTGGCGACCCTGCCCCCGGGCGCCGCGGCCGACCCCGAGACCCTGCTGGGGCGGCTCCGCTGGGAGCGGCCGACGCGGGGCGCCTCCTCCGCGCCCCGGGCGGGCGGGCCCCCGGCCCCCGCCGCGGGCCCGGCCGACGGCACCGACCCCGGCGCCGCCGGACCCTGGGCCTCGGAGACGCGGACCGCCGCGGCCCCCCGGCCCGCCGCCCCCCGGCCCCCCGCCGAGCTGCGGGAGCGCCTGGCCCGGTGGGCGCTCGGCGACGCCGAGCTCCTGGGCGTCACCGGCCGCGGAGCGCTGTCCACGCACGCCCGGGCCCTGCTCAACCTGCCGCTCGCGAAGGCCGCGGAACCGTCAGCCGAGGGCGGCGGGGTGGAGCCGGAGGTCGCGGCGGAGCGCGCCGCGGAACTCCTCGAACCGCTGCTCCCGCGGGCCGTCGACCACGTCCTGCTCCAGGCCGACCTGACCGCGGTCGCCCCCGGGCCGCTGCTGCGCCCGCTGGCCGACGCGCTCGCGGTCCTGGCGGACGTGGAGTCGAAGGGTGGCGCGACCGTCTACCGCTTCACGCCCGGTTCGGTGCGACGGGCGCTCGACACCGGCCGCTCCGCCTCCGACCTGCACGCCTTCCTCGCCGCGCACGCGCGCACCCCGGTGCCGCAGCCGCTCGCCTACCTCATCGACGACGTGGCGAGGAAGCACGGGCACCTGCGGATCGGCGCCGCGTCCGCGTACGTCCGCTGCGACGACGACGCGCTGCTCGGCGAGATCATGGCCGACCGCCGGTCGGCCGTGCTGCGGCTGCGCCGCCTCGCGCCGACGGTGCTCGCCGCGCAGACGGACCCGGCGTCGCTCCTCGAAGGGCTGCGGTCGATGGGGTACGCGCCGGCCGCCGAGTCGGCGGGGGGCGACGTCCTGATCACCCGGACCGACACCCACCGCACCCCGCCGCGCACGGCCCCGGCGCCGGTCCCCGACGGACCGCCGGCCCCGGACGCCACCCTGCTCACGGCGGCGGTGCGGGCGATCCGGGCCGGCGACCGCGCGGCGACGGCGGTGCGGAAGGAGCCCGCGGTCCCGGTCACCGCGGGCGGACTGCCGCGCACCTCGGCCGCCGAGACCCTGGCGACCGTGCAGGCGGCGGCGATGACGGGCTCGGCGGTGTGGATCGGCTACGTGAACGCGGAGGGCGCGGCGAGCCAGCGGGTCATCGCCCCGGTGCGGGTCGAGGGCGGTTTCGTGACCGGCTACGACCACACGGCCGACGAGGTCAGGACCTATCCGCTGCACCGGATCACGGGCGTGGCCGAGCTGGCGGACGACGACGCCTGACGGCGGGGCGCCGTGCGGGGCCCGTCACGGCCAGGAGGGGTCCTTCGTCTTCCTGGACGAGTCCGCCGGCGCCGGCCCCGGCGCACCCCTGCCCCACCGCCGGCGCGGCTCCCCGTCGGTCGCCTCCTGACCAGGCACGGGCGGGTCGGGGCGGGGTAGAGTGGGACGTTTCCCTCGCCACCGCCCGCGGAGGTATGTGTGTCCTGCCTGATCGTCCAGAGCGACAAGACGCTGCTGCTGGAGGTCGACCACGAACTCGCCGAGGCCTGCCGGCGGGCCATCGCGCCCTTCGCCGAGCTGGAGCGGGCACCCGAGCACATCCACACGTACCGGGTGACGCCGCTCGGCCTGTGGAACGCCCGGGCCGCCGGCCACGACGCCGAGCAGGTCGTGGACGCGCTCGTGGAGTACTCCCGCTACCCCGTGCCGCACGCGCTGCTCGTCGACATCGCCGAGACCATGGACCGCTACGGGCGGCTCACCCTCTCCAAGCACCCCGCGCACGGCCTGGTGCTGACCACCACCGACCGGCCCGTCCTGGAGGAGATCCTCCGGTCGAAGCGGGTCCAGCCGCTCGTCGGCGCCCGGCTCGACCCCGACACGGTCGTCGTCCACCCCTCCGAGCGCGGCCAGATCAAGCAGACGCTGCTGAAGCTGGGCTGGCCCGCCGAGGACCTCGCCGGGTACGTCGACGGCGAGGCCCATCCGATCGACCTCGCCGAGGACGGCTGGAGCCTGCGGGCGTACCAGCGGCAGGCCGTCGAGGGCTTCTGGCACGGCGGCTCCGGCGTCGTCGTGCTGCCCTGCGGCGCCGGGAAGACGCTGGTCGGAGCGGGGGCGATGGCGAAGGCGAAGGCGACGACGCTGATCCTCGTCACCAACACCGTCTCCGCCCGCCAGTGGAAGAACGAGCTGGTCAAGCGGACCTCCCTGACCGAGGACGAGATCGGCGAGTACTCCGGCACCAAGAAGGAGATCCGGCCGGTCACCATCGCCACCTACCAGGTCCTCACGACCCGGCGGAAGGGCGTCTACCCGCACCTGGAGCTCTTCGACTCCCGCGACTGGGGCCTGATCGTCTACGACGAGGTGCACCTGCTGCCCGCGCCGGTCTTCAAGTTCACCGCCGACCTCCAGGCGCGCCGGCGGCTCGGCCTGACCGCGACCCTGGTGCGCGAGGACGGCAAGGAGGCGGACGTCTTCTCGCTGATCGGCCCCAAGCGCTTCGACGCCCCGTGGAAGGAGATCGAGGCGCAGGGGTACATCGCGCCCGCCGACTGCGTCGAGGTGCGGGTCAACCTCACCGAGTCGGAGCGGCTCGCCTACGCGACGGCCGAGGCGGAGGAGAAGTACCGCTTCTGCGCGACGACGGCGACGAAGCGGCGGGTGACGGAGGCCCTGGTGCGGAAGTTCGCCGGCCAGCAGATCCTCGTCATCGGGCAGTACATCGACCAGCTCGACGAGCTCGGCGCGCACCTCGACGCCCCGGTCATCAAGGGCGAGACGTCGAACAAGGAGCGGGAGCGGCTCTTCGACGCCTTCCGCAACGGCGAGATCAACGTCCTCGTCGTCTCCAAGGTCGCCAACTTCTCCATCGACCTGCCGGAGGCGACCGTCGCCATCCAGGTCTCCGGCACCTTCGGCTCCCGCCAGGAGGAGGCGCAGCGCCTCGGCCGCGTCCTGCGTCCGAAGGCCGACGGCCACCAGGCGCACTTCTACTCGGTCGTCGCCCGCGACACCATCGACCAGGACTTCGCCGCGCACCGGCAGCGCTTCCTGGCCGAGCAGGGGTACGCCTACCGGATCCTCGACGCGGACGAGCTGCTGGGCTCCTGACCGGGGCGGTCCGGCGGCCCCGGCCCCTCCCCCGCGGGCCTCAGTCCATCAGGGCCAGGACCGGGCCGGCGAACGCCAGGGCGTACTCGGCGGCGACGAGGGCGCGGCGGGGGACGACGAGGGCCGCCACGCCCGCCGGGTGGGCGAGGCCCACGGCCCAGAAGCCGGCGGCCACGAGCATCCCGCCGGAGCCGTCTCCCGAGACCGCGTCGTCGAGGGTGACCACCGCCGTCGCCACCGCGCAGACGGCGGCGAGGAGGAGACCGACGCCCGCGAGGACGCGCAGCGCGGTGCGGGAGGAGGCGGTGCGGGAGGAGGCGGTGCGGGAAGGGGCGGTGCGGGAGGAGGCGGTGCGGCCGGGGGCGTCCTGCGTCGTCATGGCCCGATCCCATCAGCCGGCCGGCGCCGCGCGCATGCGCGCGGGTACTCGGTCCGCGGCGGGCGCGTACTCAGTCGGGGGCCGGTGCGTACACGGGGCGGGGGTTCCTGACGCCCGCCTCCTCCGGGCCGTGGTCGCCGAGGAGGACGACGCCGACGGCGGCGGAGCCGAAGGCCCGCAGGGCCGCCACCAGGCGGGCCGGACGGGGGCGGGGAACGGTGGTCACGAGGGTGAAGGTCGTCGCGCTCATGACTCCATTCTGGAATCCGGACATTAAAGACACATCGGCCTGGGGGTGGAACCGGGCTCACCCTTGCGGCGGATCCCTCCCCCTACGGGAAACCGATTCGCCCGGTCCCCCCGCCCCCCGTTAGAATCACCGGCTCCCCCGCCTCCCGTCCCCGTACGTGAGCGCGCCGCCGCCCGGTCGGAAACCGGCGGCCACATCGATGTGTCCGTGTGTCCGTGTGTCCGTTCATCCGCGTACCGACCGGAGGCCCCACCGTGTCCGCAGCCGTGCCCACCGACGATCCGCTCGTACGCGAGCGGGCCCACCTGACCTCCTCCCGCGCCGCCCTGCGCGCGATGCGCGAGGAGGTGGAGGCGCTGGACATCAAGGACGTCACCGCGAACTGGGTCAACTCGATCGTGCTGGAACGGCAGATCGAGGACCGCATCAAGGCGCTCGCCGACCTCGCCCACACCCCGCTCTTCTTCGGCCGGCTCGACTACCTGCCGCCCGCCCAGCAGGGGCAGCGCTTCTACATCGGCCGCCGGCACGTCCACGACGCGCACGGCGACCCCATGGTCATCGACTGGCGCGCGCCCGTCTCGCAGCCGTACTACCAGGCGTCGAGGAAGGACCCGCGGGACGTGGGGCTGCGCCGCCGCTTCGGCTACACCGGCGGCGAGCTCACCGCCTACGAGGACGAGCGCCTCGCCGACCCCGCCGAGCCGGAGCGCACCAGCCGGCTGCTCCAGGCCGAGATCGAGCGGCCGCGCGTGGGCCCCATGCGGGACATCGTGGCCACCATCCAGCCGGAGCAGGACGAGATCGTCCGCTCCGACCTGTCCGGCACGCTGTGCGTGCAGGGAGGACCCGGCACCGGCAAGACCGCCGTCGGCCTCCACCGCGTCGCCTACCTGCTCTACGCCCACCGGGAGCGGCTGGCCCGCACCGGCACCCTCGTCATCGGGCCGAACCGCTCCTTCCTCCAGTACATCGAGCAGGTGCTGCCCGCGCTGGGCGAGCTGGAGGTGAAGCAGGCGACCGTGGACGACCTCGTCGCCCACGTGGAGGTGCGCGGCACGGACGAGGCGGCGACGGCGGTCGTGAAGGGCGACGCCCGGATGGCGGAGGTCCTGCGGCGGGCCGTCCGCTCGCACGTGACGCTGCCGACGGAGCCGCTGATGGTGGTGCGCGGCTCGCGCCGCTGGCGCGTCCCCGCGTACGAACTGGAGGAGATCGTCCGGGAGCTGACGGAGCGTGACATCCGCTACGGGGCCGCCCGCGAGGCGCTGCCGCAGCGGATCGCGCACGCCGTCCTGGTGCGGATGGAGCAGGCCGGCGAGGCCCCCGACGACCGGGTGCAGAACGCGGTGGCCCGCAACCCGGCCGTGAAGGCCGTCGTGAAGGAGTGCTGGCCGCCGGTCGAGCCGGCGAAGCTGGTGCTGCGGCTGCTGGGCGACCCGGAGTTCCTGGCGGAGCACGCGGCGGGCCTGCTGAGCGACGAGGAGCAGAAGCTGCTGCTGTGGACGAAGCCCGCCCGCAGCGTGCGGACCGCGAAGTGGTCGGCGGCGGACGCCGTGCTCATCGACGAGGCGACGGACCTGGTCGAGCGGACCCACTCGCTCGGGCACGTGGTCCTCGACGAGGCGCAGGACCTGTCCCCCATGCAGTACCGGGCCGTCGGCCGGCGCTGCACCACCGGCTCGGCGACGGTCCTCGGCGACCTCGCGCAGGGCACCACGCCCTGGGCCACCCGGAGCTGGGAGGCCGCCCTGGAGCACCTCGGCAAACCGGAGGCGCGCGTCGAGGAGCTGACGGCCGGCTTCCGCGTGCCGAGCGAGGTCATCGCGTACGCCTCCCGGCTGCTGCCGCACATGGCGCCCGGGCTCGCCCCCGTGGAGTCGGTGCGGGAGAACCCCGGCGCCTTCGAGATCCGGCGGGCGGACGGTCCCTCCGACGCGGCGGTGGTCGCGGCCTGCGCGGACGCGCTCGCGCACGAGGGCTCCATCGGCCTGATCGCCGCCGACGCGCGGATCGCCCCGCTGGCGGCGGCCCTGGAGGCGGCGGGGATGCCCTGCCTCTCCCCCGGCGAGGAGACGACCGCCGCGTCGCGCCTGACGCTCGTGCCGGCGACGCTCGCGAAGGGCCTGGAGTACGACCACGTGGTCCTGGACGAGCCGGCGGCCGTCGTCGACGGCGAACCGGACGAGCGGACCGGCCTGCGCCGCCTCTACGTGGCGCTGACCCGTGCCGTCTCCGGCCTGACGATCGTCCACGCGGCCCCGCTGCCGGAGCAGCTGGAGCCGGTGGCGGCGCGGGGCTGAGCGGTCCCGGTCAGTCGGTGGCGATGCCCCGCGCGGCGAAGATCTCCGCCGCGCCCTCCACCGCGAGCACGCCGTCCTCCACGAAGGTGACCTCGCGGAGGCGGGGCAGCAGGTCGAGGTCGTCGAGCGACCGCACGTCGAAGAGGCCGTCCTCGCCGTCCCAGGCCGGGGCGCAGTGGCGGAAGACGTCCGCCCCGGCGTCGAAGCACAGCTCCTCGACGCCGGCGAGCAGCCCGGCCGGGATCTCCAGCGCCTCGAAGTACTCCCGGGACTCCGGCAGCACCTCTTCGGCGAGGCCGTTCTCCAGGACGTGGGAGGCGGGGTCGGCGATGCCCCGCGCGGCCATGCGCGCGCCCAGGTCGTAGACCGGGAGCAACGTCCCCGCGGTGTACATGAGCTCCTCGATGACGAGCAGCTTGAGGTTGAAGTCGTGGAACCGAGTCATGGGGACAGGGGTACCACGGCGGTACGACGGCCCCGCCCCCGGCCGTCCCGTCACGCGAGGTCGGCCAGGGCCTCGGTCCAGGTGCGGCGGGCGACCGCCGCGAGGACGGGGTTCGGCACGGCGGCGGTGCCGGGACCGTCCCCGCCGCCGTAGTGGTGGTCGGTGACCAGGCCCCAGCACAGGGCCCAGCCGCGGCCGCGCGCCCAGGTGGCGTCGTCGACGCGGGAGGCGGCCCGGAAGCGGGGGCGGGTGGCGGCGGTGAGGAGGGTCCAGCCGGGCATCAGGTCGACGGCGGGGTCGCCGGTGCCGAGGCCGCCGAAGTCGATGACGGCGCTGAGCCGCCCGTCGCGGGTGAGGAGGTTCCCCGGCAGCAGGTCGCCGTGGATCCAGACCGGATCGCGGTCCCACGCGGGGAGCGCCAGGACCCTTTCCCAGGCGTCGAGCGCGGCCCGCTCGTCGAGCAGCCCGGCGGCGGCGAGCGCGGCGACGGCTCCGGGCAGGGCGCCGCCCTCCCAGTCGGTGACGGAGCCGCCCCGGAAGGACCGGGGGCCGCCGGTGGTGTCGGCCGCCCGCAGGGCGACCCCGAACCGTCCCAGCTCCTCTGCGGCGTGCGCGAGGTCGGCGACGGGCGAGGCCCAGGCGTCGGCGCCGTCCAGCCAGGCGTACACCCCCCACGCCCGCCCGAACCCCTCCCCCGGGACCCCGGCGCCGACGGGCACCGGCACGGGCAGCGGCAGTCCGGGCGCGAGCCGGGGCAGCCACCGCTGCTCCTTCTCCGCCTGCCCGTCCGCCCACTGTGCCCTCGGCAGCCGCACGACCAGCTCGTCGCCGAGCCGGAACATCGCGTTGTCCGTCCCGGCCGAGTCCACCCTCCGCACGCCGAGTCCGGCCCACCGGGGGAACTGCGCCCCGACGAGCCGCCGCACGAGCCCTTCGTCGATTCCGTCCGCCATACGCGGAGGCTAACGACCGGGCCCGGGCCCCCGCACCACGATTTCGGGGCGCGGCGGCCCGGCGGGTGTTACGCGTCGACCGCCTCGCGCCAGGTGCGGACCGCGTCCGCCGAGACCGGCGCGGTCCAGCCCTGGGGGCGGGCGGCGCCGCCGATGTGGAAGGCGGTGAGGCCGGCGGCGCGCAGCCGGGGGAGGTGGTCGAGGCGGAGGCCGCCGCCGACGAGGATCTGGGGCTCGTAGCCGGGCTCGCCGGCGCGGGCGGCCTCGGCCTCCAGGACCGGGAGGCCGGCGTCCACTCCGGCGGCGGCGCCCGCGGTGAGGTAGGTGTCGAGGCCGGGGAGGTCGGCGAGGCGCTTGCGGAGCCCGTCGCGGTCGGCGGCGCGGTCGATGGCGCGGTGGAAGGTCCAGCGGGCGCCGTCGAGGACGGCGATGAGGCGCTCGACGGCGACCAGGTCGGGCTCGCCCGAGGGGGCGAGGAAGCCGAGGACGAACTCGTCGGCGCCGGCCGCGCGGAGCTCGGTGGCCCGGCCGACCAGGGCGTCGAGGTCCGCGGCGTCTCCGGCGGCGAAGCCGTCCGCCAGGCGGAGCATCACGCGGAGCGGGATGTCGACCGCGCGGCGGATGGCCGTGAAGCCGGCCGTCGACGGGGTGAGGCCGTCCGCCGCCATGTCGGTGACGAGTTCGAGGCGGTCGGCGCCCCCGGTCTGGGCGGCGACCGCGTCCTGCTCGTCGAGGGCGATCACCTCCAGGACAGCACGGTTGCTCATTGCGCCCATTCCTCCATGAATGACGGCTACAGGTCTAGTCCAATGACCAGACTAGCCGTGCGAGTGACCTCCCGCACCGTGCTCGGGCGTCTCCGACGGCGTCGCCGCGGGGGCCGGGGCCGCCTCCGGCGCACCGGCCCGCACGGTGAAGGCGGCCGTGCGGACCTCGCCCTCGTGCCGGAAGTCCAGGAAGAGGCGGTACGTGCCGGCGCTCGGCGCGGTCGCGGTGAAGGAGACGTCGGGGCCGGGGCCGCCCTCGTCGGGGTGGACGTGGAGGTAGGCGAGGTCGCCCTGACGGAGGGCGACCAGGTGGCCGTACGCGCCGAGGTAGGGCTCCAGGTCGGTGACCGGCCGGCCGTCCTTCGAGACGGTGAGGCGCAGCTCACCGGCCTTGCCGGGGTCGAGGGTGCCGCCGAGGCGGACCTGGTAGCCGTCGACCGTGGCGGTGGGGGCGGCGGCGGGCAGCGGCCGCGGGGCGTAGGCGCCGGGGACGCCGAGGTCGGCGCCGAGGGTGAGGGCCCCGGCGCCCTTCGCGGCGGGCTTGAAGTCGGCGAAGGCCTTGTAGCCGCCGGCGGCCGGCAGATCGGCCTCGACGGTCCAGGTGCCGTCGGCCGCCTTCTCGGGGTGGAGGTGGCGGAAGACCGTCAGGTCGCGCGAGGCGACGATGAAGTGGAGCTCCTTGCCGTGCTCGGTGGTGAAGGCGGTGACCTTCTTCCCGGCGGAGTCCTCGATGGCGAACCTCAGGGTGCTGCGGCCCACGGGCGGGGCGGGGGTCTCCAGGGCGAGGGTGTAGCCGCCCTGGGAGACCTGGAGGCCGCCGGGGAGCTCCGCGCCGGCGCCGGCGGGGGCCTCCTCGTGGCCGGCGTGGCCGGCGTGGCCGTCGGCGGCGTCGGGGGCGGCGGCGTGCTCGCCGTGCTCCGCCTTCGCCGGCTCGTCCACCGGCCCGACGCCCTTGCCGACCCCGTACGCGGTGCCGAAGGTCGCGGCGAGCGCGGCGGCGAAGGCGGTGATCTTCACTCCGGTGTTCATGGCTGCTCTCCCAGATGCGGGTGCGGGTGTGGACGGGGCGGCCGTGGGGCCGGTGTTCTCGTTCCCTGCACTTCACCATACCCCTGGGGGGTATCAAGTCAAGCCGGACCGACGCTTGCGCCGGATACCGCCGGGGGGTATACATGAATCCATGCCGACGATACCCCCCGAGGGTATCCGGTCCGCCTACACGATGGAGGACGACATGGGTTCCTGCTGCACCCCCGACAACAGCTGCTCGACCGGCACCACCACCGCGGTCGCCGTCGCCGACGCCACCGCCACCGTCTACGCGGTCTCCGGCATGACCTGCGGCCACTGCCGGACCGCGATCACCCAGGCGGTCGGCGCGCTGGAGGGCGTCCTCTCCGTGGACGTCGACGTCGCCGGCGGCCTGGTGACCGTCACCACGGACGGCGCGCCCGACGACGCCGCCGTCGCCGCGGCGATCGACGACGCGGGCTACGAGCTCACCGGCCGCGCCTGACCGAACAGGCCGCCGGGGCCCGTCCCGCGCCCCCGCCCGGGCCCCGGCCCCCGCCCGCACTCCCGAGGAGCAGGAAATGACCACGACGACCCCCGGCACCGCCCAGGTCGAGCTCGCCATCGGCGGCATGACCTGCGCCTCGTGCGCGGCCCGGATCGAGAAGAAGCTCAACCGCATGGACGGGGTCGAGGCCACCGTCAACTACGCCACCGAGAAGGCGAAGGTCACCTTCGCCGCCGACATCCCGGTCGCCGACCTGATCGCGACCGTCGAGGCCACCGGCTACACCGCCGAGGAGCCCGCGCCGCCGCGGACCGAAGCCCCCGGGGCCGGCGGCCCCACCGACGAGGAGAGGGCGGACGAGGAGCTGCGGCCGCTGAAGCAGCGCCTGGTCACCGCCGTCTCGCTCGCCGTCCCGGTCATCGCGATGGCGATGGTCCCGGCGCTCCAGATCGAGTACTGGCAGTGGCTGAGCCTCACGCTCGCCGCGCCGGTCGTCGTCTACGCCGCCTGGCCCTTCCACCGGGCCGCCTGGACCAACGCGAAGCACGGCGCGGCCACCATGGACACGCTGATCTCGGTCGGCACGATCGCCGCGTTCCTGTGGTCCCTGTGGGCGCTCTTCTTCGGCACCGCCGGCGCCCCGGGCATGACGCACCCCTTCGAGTTCACCATCGCCCGCACCGACGGCGCCGGGAACATCTACCTGGAGGCCGCCGCCGGCGTCACCGCCTTCATCCTGGCGGGCCGCTACTTCGAGGCCCGCTCGAAGCGGAAGGCCGGCGCCGCGCTCAAGGCGCTGATGCAGCTGGGCGCCAAGGAGGTCACCGTCCTGAGGGACGGGCGCGAGGTCACCGTCCCGACCGCCGAACTCCAGGTCGGGATGCGCTTCCTGGTCCGCCCGGGCGAGAAGATCGCCACCGACGGCACCGTGGTGGAGGGCTCCTCCGCCGTCGACGCCTCCATGCTCACCGGCGAGTCCGTGCCGGTCGAGGTCTCCGCCGGCGACTCCGTCACCGGCGCCACCCTGAACGCCGGCGGCCGCCTGGTCGTGGAGGCCACCCGCGTCGGCGCCGACACCCAGCTCGCCCGGATGGCGAAGCTGGTCGAGGACGCGCAGAACGGCAAGGCCGCCGCCCAGCGGCTCGCCGACCGGATCTCGGCCGTCTTCGTCCCGATCGTCATCGCGCTCTCGCTCGGCACCCTCGGCTTCTGGCTCGGCACCGGCCAGGGCCTGACCGCCGCCTTCACCGCCGCCGTCGCCGTCCTGATCATCGCCTGCCCGTGCGCCCTGGGCCTGGCCACCCCGACCGCCCTCATGGTCGGCACCGGCCGCGGCGCGCAGCTCGGCATCCTGATCAAGGGCCCCGAGGTCCTGGAGACCACCCGCAAGGTCGACACCATCGTCCTGGACAAGACCGGCACCGTCACCACCGGCCGGATGACCCTCCTCAAGGTCCACACCGCCGCCGGGACGGACGAGACCGACGTGCTGCGCCTGGCCGGCGCCCTGGAGCACTCCTCCGAGCACCCGATCGCCCAGGCCGTCGCCACCGGTGCCGCGGCGAGGGCCGGCACCCTGCCCACCCCCGAGGACTTCGCCAACATCCCCGGTCTCGGCGTCCAGGGCCTCGTCGAGGGGCACGCCGTCCTCGTCGGCCGCGAGAAGCTCCTGGAGGAGTGGGCGATGTCCCTCCCGGCGAGCCTGAAGGCCGCGAAGGACGCGGCGGAGAAGGGCGGCCGGACGGCCATCGCGGTCGCCTGGGACGGGGAGGCCCGCGCGGTCCTGGAGGTCGCCGACGCGGTCAAGGAGACCAGCGCGGAGGCGATCCGCCGGCTCAAGGCCCTCGGGCTCACCCCGATCCTGCTGACCGGCGACAACAAGGCGGTCGCGGAGGCCGTCGCCGCCGAGGTCGGCATCGGCGAGGTCATCGCCGAGGTCATGCCGCAGGACAAGGTGGACGTCGTCAAGAGGCTCCAGGCCGAGGGCCGTTCGGTCGCCATGGTGGGCGACGGCGTCAACGACGCGGCCGCGCTCGCCCAGGCCGACCTGGGCCTGGCGATGGGCACCGGCACGGACGCCGCCATCGAGGCCGGCGACCTGACCCTGGTCCGGGGCGACCTGCGGGCGGCGGCGGACGCCATCCGGCTCTCCCGCCGGACGCTCGGCACCATCCGGTCCAACCTCTTCTGGGCCTTCGCCTACAACGTGGCGGCCCTGCCGCTCGCCGCGGCCGGACTGCTCAACCCGATGATCGCCGGCGCCGCGATGGCCTTCTCCTCGGTCTTCGTGGTCGGCAACAGCCTGCGGCTGCGCGGCTTCCAGGCCGCGGACAGGTGACCTCCCCCGCTCTGCCGACTCCTCTCCACCCAGAGCTCGTGCACGGCGAGGGCGCAGAGGGCCCGGGCGTCGGCGCGGTTGGGGCGGGCCGGCCGGCGCGCCAGGAGGCGGGCGACGCGGTCGGCACGGGCGGCCGCGACGGGAACGGGGGCGTCGTGCCGGCGGGGGCGGGTCAGACGTGGAGGTGCGGGGGGAAGCCGGTCCAGCGGAGGGGGGCCGGGAGGTGGGCCGTGTCGTTGAAGACGAGGAGGCCCGGCGGCCGGCCCGGCGCGTAACGGATCACCGTCAGCGCCGCGTTCGCGTGGTCGACGCCCATCCACCGCCACGCCGGCGCCCCCAGCGCCCCCCGCACCAGCCACCCCACGAGGAAGTTGTGCGTGACGACCAGCTCGTGGCGCGGCTCGTCCCCGGCGACGGGTCCCGTGAAGCGCGCGACGGCCTCCGCCGCCAGCTCCGCGCCCGGGACGCGTTCCTCCTCCTTCGGGAACCGGCCGAGGAAGCCGAGCATCGGGTCGGCGACGTCGGCCGGCAGCTCCTCCCGGGAGGGCCGGTACGGGACGTAGTCGCCGGCCTCCTCGGCGACGCGCACCGGGACGCCGTCGAGCCGCTCGCCGATCAGCCGGGCCGTCTCCGCCGCGCGGGCGAGCGGCCCGTGGTGGACCGCCGTCAGCGGCACGCCGCGGAGCCGCTCGCCGAGGAGCGCGGCCTGCCGGCGGCCCGCCTCCGTCAGTCCGGTCTCGTCGGGCGTGGCCTCCGCGTGCCGGGTGAGATAGAGGTAGCGGTCGGCCGTGCCGGGCATGCGGGTGCACCTTGTCCGTCGGGTACGGGGTCCTGTGGGGGACGCCCGCGGACCCCCGGCCGGTTGCGGGCCCCGCCGACGGGCGCGGGCGGCCGGACGACCCGACCGCCCCCGGGTGCGTGCAACCGGGCGTGCGACCGGACGCCGTACGGGTGGACTCGGCCCCGCTCCCGCCCGGCGCCGCGGCACCGCGCGGGCTCCCGGTGCTGATCTGGCAGCGCCCGCACCCTCCCCCACCCCGAGAAGGCGCTCCCCCATGCGACGACGCGTCCCCCACCGCCGGCTCCTCGCCACCGCCCTGCTCCTCGCGGCGGCCGCCCTCGCCCCGGCCGCCCTGCCCGCGGCGGCCGCCCCCGCGCCCGTGCCGGTCCGGCACGGCGGCGAGGCCTGCCGGGACGGCGACGGGCTCCCGCCCGCCACCTCCGCCCGGCTCGACGCCACGGTCGAGAAGGTCCGCCGCGAGGCCGGCATCCCCGGCCTGGTCGTCGGCGTCTGGATGCCGGGCGAGGGGTGCTACGTCCGGGCCACCGGCGTCGCGGACAAGCGGACCGGGAGGCCGATGTCCACCGGCGGGTACGTCCGGATCGGCAGCGAGACGAAGACCTTCACCGTCACCGCGCTGCTCCAGCTCGTCGACGAGGGCAGGGTCGGGCTCGACGACCCGATCGACGACTACGTCCGGGGCGTCCCGAACGGGCACCGGATCACGCTCCGGCAGCTCGCCGGGATGCGCAGCGGGCTGTTCCCGTACACCTCGGACCCCGGCTTCACCCAGGACCTGCTGAGCGCGCCGAAGCGGCCGTTCAACCCGTGGGAGGTCCTCTCGTACGGCTACCGGCACGCCAACACCTTCGAGCCGGGCGCCGCCTTCCAGTACTCCAACTCCAACCTCGTGCTGCTCGGCCTGGTCGTCGAGAAGGTCACCGGCCGGCGCCTCGCCGACGTCCTGCGCGAGCGCGTCGCCGGACCGGCGGGGCTGCGCCACACCTTCCTGCCCGAGGGCGCCGAGTTCCCTCGCCCGCACCCCCGCGGCTACACCGACCAGACCCTGACCGGCGCCGAGGCCGACGCGACGGACTGGAACCCCAGCTGGGCGTGGGCGGCCGGCGGGATGATCTCGGACCTGGAGGACCTGCGGCGCTGGGCCCCGGTCCTGGCCACCGGCAAGCTCCTCAGCCCCGGGACGCAGGCGCAGCGCCTGAAGACCCTCCCGACGGGCTTCCCCGGCACCGGCTACGGCCTCGGCATCCTGGACACCAACGGCTGGATCGGCCACAACGGCTCCCTGCCCGGGTACGAGACGGTCACCGTCTACCTGCCGTCGCGGAAGGCCACCCTCGTCCTGATGCTCAACACGGACTCCCTCAGCGGCGGCCAGGAGCCGTCGACGCTGGTGGCGCGGGCCGTCACGGAGGTCATCACCCCGGAGAACGTCTACGCGGGCTCGGTCACCCCCCGCCGCTGACGACGCCCCCGGAGGCGCACCCGGCGGTCGTCCGGTCCGGGACGCCGGAGGGGCTGGACTTCCTGCCGGTCTGCGCGGGACGGGGTCCCGTGCCTACGATCGGGTCATGAGCACTGACGGTTCCCACTGGTCCATCGGGTCCCGGGACTCGTTCCTGTCCATCGGATCGGTCGGCTCGACGCTGTCGATCGGCTCCGTGGGCTCGTTCCTGTCCATCGGATCGGTCGGCTCCGCCGCCTCCGTCCTCTCGGTCGGCTCCTGGGCGAGCCTCGGCTCGATCCTCTCGGCGGAGTCCCAGTGGTCGGCCCTGTCCTGGCGCTCCCGCGGCGGCCTGCTGGCCGCCGGCGCCGCGCTGACGACCGCCGCCGCGCTGCTGGCCCTGGCCGCCCGCCGCGACTGACGCCCCGCCCAGGCCTCCGGCACGGGGCGTCCGGTCACGGGTGGCCGGTGGAGGAACTCCCCCCGCACGCCCGCCTGTTGCCGACACGTGCCCATGATCCCCGCACGGTTCCGGCCCTCCGCTCGGACGACCTCGGCTGACCCGTTTGCGGCACGACGGCTTCTCCGTCCGAGACGGCGCCGGGACCGGAACGGGGCTTTGCCCGCCGAACCGTTCCGTTCATACACTGGACGCCCCTCCCCCATCCCGAGGACGTACCGCCATGGCCGCCGGCAAGGACGACCTCGACGCGTACGGGATCCCGGTCGTCCCGGCCCCCGCCGGCGCCGCTTCCCGCAAGCGGCGGGCGATCGTCGACGCGGCGCTGACCGAATTCCTCGCGGAGGGGTACTCGGCGGCGTCGATGGACGCCGTCACCGCCCGGTCCGGGGTGTCGAAGGCGACGGTCTACAAGCACTTCGGCAGCAAGGAGCGCCTGTTCCTCGCCGTCATCGGCGACGTGCTGCGGAAGACCTGCGCCGACCTGGAACCGGCCGGCCAGGCCATCGCCGCCGCGCCCGACCTCCGGTCCGCGCTGGTGCGGCTGACCACCGACCGGGCGCGGATCCTGCTGCGGCCGGACGTCATGGCGCTGCGGCGGCTCGTCATCGGCGAGATCGACCGCTTCCCGCAGCTCGGGCGGCTCTGGTGCCGGGTCGGCCACGACGTGGACGACGGTCCGCTCGTCGAGGCCCTCACCGCGCTCGACGCGCGCGGCGACCTCGCCGTGCCGGACCCGAAGCTGGCGGCGCGGCAGCTGGTCGCGGCGACGGTCGGGGTGCCGCAGCTCGTCCGCACCTTCTCGCCCGAGGCCGAGATCGACGAGGCCGAGCTGGAGCGGGTCATCGGCTCGGGAGTGGACCTGTTCCTGGCGCGGTACGCCACCGGCGCCTGACCACCGCCCAGGCCGGCAGGGCCGCCGGCCGCACCCCGGTGCCGGCGAGAGCCGCCGGCGGCGCCCCGGAGGGGCTGCCGCGGCCTCACACCACCAGGCCCACCGCCAGGACCGCGATCAGGGCGCTCGACGCCAGGCCCGTGAGGAGCCGGGCGCGGGCGCCCGCCAGGGCGTGGCCGAGGAGGGTGCCGGTGGCCGCCAGGAGGAGCTGCCAGCTCGCCGAGGCGGCGAAGGCCGCGGCGACGAAGACCGCCGAGTCGGCCGGGCCCGCCGTGGCGTGGCCGCCGAGGACCAGGGCCGTGAAGTAGAGGACCGTCATCGGGTTCAGGACCGTGATGCCGAGGAAGGTCCAGAAGGCGCGGTGCGGGGCCGCCACCGGCCGTTCCTCCGCCGGGTTCCCGGCGCGGTGGGCCCGCAGCGCGGTACGGGCCGAGGCCGCCGCGAGGGCCAGCAGGACGAGCGCGGACGCCCAGCGCAGGGGCGTCGCCACCGGCGCGAGGAGCGGGACCAGGGCGGCTCCGCCGGCGACCGCGACCAGGGCGTACACCCCGTCCGCCGTCGCGATGCCGAGCGCCGCGCCCGCCCCCGTGCGCCACGGGCTGCGGGCCGCGACCGCCACCAGGTGGGCGCCGACGGCGCCGACCGGGATCGCGATGCCGTAGCCGGCCAGCAGACCGGCCACCACCGCGGCCGTCACGCGGCGGCGGGGGCCGCACCTCCGGGGGCGGGCGGCGTCTGCTGTCGGTGGTAGGCCGAGCCGTCCTTCGTCCGGGCGAGGAAGCCGCCGACGACGAGGTACCGGCGGAGCGCCGCGTGGTCGTCGTGGACCGTCTTCAGCGCCGCGTCGACCTCGGGCTCGCGGTAGACCCGGCCGAAGTCGAAGAGGGTCTCGGTCAGGTGGGCCAGGAGCGCCTCGCGGCGGGCCGGCCGGCGCGGGATCGCCAGGAGGCGCCCGTCGGCGGAGAAGAGGTCCGCCACGGGGCGCGGGGAGGGATGACTGCTCATGGGGGGAAGGGTGGCGGCCCGGCTCCCCGCCCCGCAAAGGGTTTTCGGCGCGCCGGCGGTCCCGGGGGTTCCGGCGCGGCGGCGGTCACCGGAACATGACGTTCACCGCGTCCTGGAAGGTCGGGAGGATCGGCGGCATGCCCGTCTCCTGGAAGATCGGGCGGGCCTTCACCGCGAAGGCGAGGAAGTCCTCCTCCGACTCCCAGAAGTCCACCACCCGCCAGCCGCCGGACCCGTCCGGGCCCGCCGCGTGCGCGAGGAAGCCCTGCGGCGGCCACCACTCGGCCTCCCCCAGCCGCCGCGTCGCGGACTCGTACTGCTCCTGGGTGCCGCCGGGGATCTCGACGGTGACGATGACGGCCATGCTGCTGCTCCCGGGGGTGCGGGGGTGGGGTCCCGCCCAGCACACCCCCGGCTCCGGCGCCCCGCACCGCGACGGGGCCCGAACGGGCGAGGCTCCGGAGGGCGGGGCACCGGGGCCGGAGGGCGGGCGGCCCTTTCGGGACGGGGGCGGCGGCCTCGGGACGGGGGGCGGCCGGCGGCTCAGGCGGAGACCTTCTCGCCCTGCGGCGCGGGGGCGGCGGCCTCGGCCGCCACGGCCTTGTCGCCCTTCATCACCAGGAGGGTGACCACGCCGCCGACGGCGGCGATCACCGCGGCGCCGACGAAGGCGGCCGAGAAGCCCTCGGTCAGCTCGGGCAGGTCGCCCAGGCGGTCGGCGCCCTGCGACATGGCGACCGCGGTGAGGGCCGCGAGGCCGAGCGCGGAGCCGACGTTGTAGGTGGTGTTGACGATGCCGGAGGCGAGGCCGGCCTGCTCCTGCGGGGCGCCGGACATCGCGGCGATCATCGCCGGGATGTAGGCGAGGGACATGCCGAGCGCGGCGACCAGCGAGGCCGGCAGGACGTCGACGAGGAAGGTGCCGGTGGGCTCGACTGCGGCGAGCCAGACCAGGCCGGCCGCGAGGACCAGCAGACCGCCGCCGATCAGCGGCTTGGCGCCGACCTTCGTCATCAGGCGGGAGGTGACGGCCGTCATGAAGATCATGAGGAGCACGGTCATCGGGAGGAGCGCGGCGCCGGAGGCGAAGGCCCCGTAGCCGAGGACCTGCTGGAGGTAGAGGTTGAGGAAGTACCACATCGGGATCCACGCGGCGCCGAGCAGCGTCATCGCCAGGTTGGCCGAGCCGAGGCGCGGGACCCGCCAGACGCCGAGCGGCATGAGGGGCTCGCGGACGGACTTCTGGATCACGAGGAAGAGGACGAGCAGCGCGGCGGCGCCCACCAGCTGGAGGATCGTCGCGGTGGAGCCCCGGCCGGCCTCGGGGGCGCGGACGACGGCGAAGACGGCGAGCGCGAGGCCGGCGGTGACGGCGACGGCGCCGAGGACGTCGACGGAGCCGCGGCGGGACCCGACGTCCGGGAGCAGCTTGGTGGCGGCGAGGGTGGCCAGGCCGATCGGGATGTAGATGGCGAAGACCCACTGCCAGGCGGCCCACTCGGTGAAGACGCCGCCGAGGAAGACGCCCGCGGTGCCGCCGGCCGGGGCCGCGGCGCCGTACAGCGCCATCGCCTTGCCGAGCTCCTTCGGGTCGTGCGTGAAGAGCATCATCAGGAGGGTCATCGCGGAGGGCGCGATGAGCGCGCCGCCGACGCCCTGCACGGCACGGCCGGCGATCTCGACCCAGGCGGTCTGCGCGGCGGCGGCGAGCACCGAGCCGGCGATCATCACGGCCCAGCCGGTGACGAAGATCTTCCGGGCTCCGACGAGGTCGGAGAGGCGTCCGCCGAGGAGCAGCAGGCCGCCGAAGACGATCACGTAGGCGTTGAAGACCCACTGGAGCTCGCCCTGGCCGAAGCCCAGGTCCTTCTGCATCTCGGGGAGGGCGACCCCGATGATCGAGGTGTCCATGATGACCATGAACTGGGCGGTGGCGAGCACGAGAAGTGCCCACCAGCGCCGGGGGTTGACGTGTGACATCGCACTGCCCTTCACTCGCGGCCGACCGGTGGACCGGGCCGTTCACATACCCCTGGGGGGTACCTTCGCGGAGCACCGTAGCATACCCATGGGGGGTATGTAAGAGTGAGATGGGGGCGCGCTTCCGCCACGGCCGCGGCACCCCGGACGGGCACAATGCGCCCATGACCGCAACCGAGGAAGCCGCCCCGCGCGACCAGCACCAGGACCTCCTCCGGCGCTGGAACGCCACCCTGCTCGCCGCCCGCGCCGGCCACGACGGCCCGGACCCCGCCCCGTACGGCCTCGACCTCCTGGACCGCTGGGCCGAACCGCAGCGGCGGTACCACACCACCGCCCACCTGCGGGCGGTCCTCGACCGGATCGACGAGCTCGCCGACCAGGGCGGCGAGGGCGGGGAGCTCGAACTCGTCCGCCTCGCCGCCTGGTTCCACGACGCCGTCTACCGACCCGACCGCTCCGAGAACGAGGAGCGCTCCGCCTCCCTCGCCGAACGCGCCCTGACCGAAGCCGGGCTGACCCCGCACGAGGTGGCGGAGGTGGCCCGCCTGGTCCGCCTCACCGTCACCCACGACCCCGAACCCGGCGACCTCAACGGCGAGACCCTCTGCGACGCCGACCTCGCGATCCTCGCGACCGACCCCGATACCTACCGGGGGTACACGGCGGCGGTCCGCGAGGAGTACGGCTTCGTCCCCGACGACGCCTTCCGCGACGGCCGCGCCGCCGTCCTCCGCCAGCTCCTCGGCCTCCCCCGGCTCTTCCGCACGCCGTACGGCGCGGCGGCCTGGGAGGAGAGGGCCCGGACCAACATCGACGCGGAGCTGTCGGCCCTCACCGCCCCGGACCACCCCTCCACCGCCCCGGACCACCCCTCCGCCACCGCGTGAACCCCCGCCGCGCGGCGAGGCCCCCGGCCCCCGGCCCCCGGGAAACCTCCGCCGCGCCGCGGACCCCCCTCGCCCCCGGAACTCCCCCGCCCCCGGAACTCCCCTGGCCATCGGGGCTTCTCCGCCCCTCGGAACTCCCCTCAAGAAACCGGTACTTGGCCCTCCCCACCCTTTGTTAGCCTCCGCCAGGCGTGCCGGTGATCATCCGCGCACGCGCCGACAGGGGAGGGACACGTGTTCATGCAGAGGTCCGGAAGGACGAGATCCGCCGGGGGGCGGCCGCGAGCGGGGTGGGGCGCGGCGGCGGCCGTCGCCGCGCTGGCCGCCTCGGTCGTCACGGCCGTGCCCGGAGCCGCACACGCCGCGGACGGCCTGCCCCCGCGGCAGCCGCTCACCGGCGACCTCCAGACCGCCTTCAAGGCCTGCGCCACCGGCGGGGAGCCGGCGTACGTCCCGACGGTCCCCGTCGTCACGGCCGTGCTGCACGACCCGGAGGAGGACGACGGACCCGCCGAGGGCAACACGGTGGCCGGCGACTTCGAGGCCTGGTGGACCGACGCCTCGGGGACCGAGCAGCGCCGCACCCACTCCTCGTACCCGGCCCCGTCGGGAACCGTCCAGCGCTGGCAGCTCCCGCCGGACGTGCCGGCGGACACCGTCGTCTCGTGGCACGTCCGCGCGAACGACGGCACCGCGGCCTCCGCGTGGAGCTCCGAGGGGACGGGCGCCGCCTGCCGCTTCGTGATCGACCAGGCGAACCCGGAGAAGCCGGCGGTCGCCTCGGACGACTACCCGGCGGAGCGGTACAGCGACGGGGTCGGCCGGTACGGCTCCTTCGTCGTCGACTCCCCCTCCCCCGACGTCGTCGCCTACCAGTACAACTTCATCGGCGGCCCCCAGCTGACCGCCCTGCCCGCCGAACCCGGCGGCCCCGCGACCCTCCGCTTCCTGCCGCAGAAGAACGGCCCCGACTACCTGAGCGTCTGGGCGGTCGACCGGGCGGGCCGGCGCAGCACGACCACCACGCACCACTTCTTCGTGAACGCGGGCCGCGCGCCGGTCGCCCACTGGAAGCTGGCCGACCCCGCCGGGTCCGCGCACGCCGCCGCCGAGACCGGCGCGGCCGCCCGGGCCGGCTCCGGAGTCGTCTTCGGCGGCCCGGCGCCCGCCGGCACCACCCTCGCCTCCACGGCCGCGCTCGACGGGAGCCGCCACGGCTTCCTCACCACGGACGCCCCGGCCGTCGACACCCGCGGCACCTTCGCCGTCAGCGCCTGGGTCCGCCCCGCGCGGACCGACCGCACCATGACGGTCGCCGGGCAGGACACCGCCGACGGCGCCGCCTTCACCCTCGGCCTGCGCGCCAGGAGCTCCGGCCCCGTCTGGTCCTTCGCCCTGGGCGGCGCCCGGGTGTCGGGCGGCGCGCCCGAGACCGGCGAGTGGGCCCACCTGCTGGGGCTCTACGACTCCGAGACCGGCACCGCCCGGCTGTACGTGAACGGACGCGAGACGGGCACGCCCGTCCAGGCCTCGCCCGCCGCCTCCACCGGCGCCTTCCAGCTCGGACGGGCGCACCGCGGGTCCGGCTACGGGCAGCGCTGGCAGGGCGACCTCGGGGACGTCCGGGTCCACGACCGCGTCGTCGTGGCGGCCGAGGCGGCCCGGCTCGCCCACCGGCAGCCGAAGCGGCTCGGCCGGTGGTCCCTGGAGACCGCCGCGGACGGCACCAGCCCGGACGCGTACGGCGGCGCCCCGCTGCGGCTCGGCGGCGGGGCCTCGGTCCACCGGGGCCCGGACGGCTCCTGCGTCCCGGACCTCGACCCCGAGTGCCCGGTCGTGCCGTACGCCCTCGTCGGGGACGGTCACCTGTCCCTGGACGGCGCGTCCGGCCACGCCGTCGCCGACGGACCGGTGGTGGACACCTCCGACAGCTTCACCCTCGGCGTGGTGGCCCGCCTCGCGGACCGCGCGCCGGCCGGCCCGATGACCGTCCTGTCCCTGCCCGGACGGCACGCCGACGCCTTCCAGGTGCGCTACGACCCGGCCGGAGGGGCCTGGCAGCTCGTGGTCACCGAGCGGGACGAGGCCGGCGCCCCCGAGCGGATCGTCTCGCGCGCCGTCCCCGCCGACGGCGGCGAGGGCGACGGCCACCGCCTGGCCGTCGTCTACGACGACGCGAACGACACGGTGACGCTGTACCTCGACGGCTACGCCGAGGCCGGGACCACCGCGACCCTCCCCCGCTCCTGGCGCGCCACCGGCCCCCTGCAGGTCGGCCGCGGCCTCGTCGCCGGCGCGCCCGGCGCGTACCTGCGCGGCGACGTGGACGAGATCCAGGCGTACGCCGGCGCGCTGAGCCCCCAGGACGTCACCCGGCTCGGCTGGGGCGGCCAGCCCTGCCTCTGCTGAGCGACCGCCCCGCACCGGACCGCCCGCCCCCCTTCCGGGGGCGGGCGGTCCCTCGTGGTCCACGTCCCGGGGCCCACGTCCCGAGGTCCACATCCCTGGCTCGGCATCCCGGGCCCACGTTCCGAGGTCCGCATCCCGAGGTCCGCATCCCGGGGCCCACGTCCCGGGGTCCACATCCCGAGACGCCCCCGGAAAAGGGAATGACAGGAACGAACGGCAGGTTGACCCCTGTCATGCCGTCTCCCTCAGCCGACCCCGCCGACCCCGCCGCCGGACACTCCCCCGAGCACCCCGCCGCCCCCGCCGCCGAGCCCTCCTCCGGGCCCGCGCCCGCCTCCCCCGCCGCTCCCCGGATGCCCCTGGCCGTCTACATCCTCGGCCTCTCCGTCTTCGCGCTCGGCACGAGCGAGTTCATGCTCTCCGGGCTGCTCCAGCCCATCGCTACGGACATGGGCGTCTCCATCCCGCAGGCCGGGCTCCTCATCTCGGCCTTCGCCATCGGCATGGTCGTCGGCGCCCCGCTGCTCGCCGTCGCGACCCTCCGCCTCCCCCGGAAGACCACCCTGGTCGCGCTGATCACCGTCTTCGGCCTCGGCCAGATAGCCGGCGCCCTCGCCCCGAACTACGGGATCCTCTTCGCCTCCCGCGTGGTCAGCGCGCTCGCCTGCGCCGGCTTCTGGGCCGTCGGCGCGGCCGTCGCCATCGCGATGGTCCCGCAGGGCTCCCGGGCCCGGGCCATGGCCGTCATGATCGGCGGCCTCTCCATCGCCAACGTCCTCGGCGTCCCCGCCGGCGCCTTCCTCGGCGAGCACCTCGGCTGGCGCGCGGCCTTCTGGGCCGTCGGCGCCGCCTCCGCGATCGCCCTCGTCGGCGTCCTGACCCGCATCCCGCACCTCCCGCTCCCCGAGACGAAGCCCCGCCTCGCGAAGGAGCTCACGATCTACCGGGACCGCCAGGTCCTCCTCTCGATCGTGATCACCGCGCTCGCCGCCGGCGGCGTCTTCTGCGCCTTCTCCTACCTGGCGCCGCTCCTCACCGAGGTCTCGGGCCTCGACGAGGGATGGGTCTCCGGCGTCCTCGCGCTCTTCGGCATCGGCGCCCTCGTCGGCACCACGATCGGCGGCCGGGTCGCCGACGCCCACCTCTTCGGCGTCCTCCTCAGCGGCATCACCGCCTCCACCGTCTTCCTCGTGGCCCTGGCCCTCCTCGCCACCGGCCCGGTGGCGACGATCCTCCTGGCCTTCCTCCTCGGCGTCTCCGCCTTCTACACGGCGCCCGCCCTCAACGCCCGCATGTTCAACGTCGCGGGCGCCGCCCCGACCCTCGCCGGCGCCACCACCACCGCGGCCTTCAACCTGGGCAACACCGGCGGCCCCTGGCTCGGCGGCACCGTCATCGACGCCGGCCTCGGCTACGTCTCGCCCGCCTGGGCCGGCGCCGCCATGACCCTCCTGGGCCTCGCCGCGGTCGTGCTCTCCCTCCGCCTCACCCGCACGGGGAGGTCCCGCGTGGTGGCCGGCGCCGGAGCGGCCGGCGCCGGAGCTCCCCGCACCACCGCGCCGGAGCCCGCGGCCGGCCGCTGACGCGGCCCGCGGCTATCCCTCCGCCGCCCGTCCCTTCGGGCGGCGGAGGCCCGCCGCCGTGAGGCGGCGGAGGAGTTCCTTGGAGCCGACGGGGACGGCTCCGGCCGCGACGGCGGCCTCGTGCCAGTCGGACGGGATGTCGTAGTGGTCGCGGTCGAAGCCGCGCGCCGGGACGCCGAGGGCGGCGGCGAAGGCGTGCAGCTCCTCGAAGGAGGCGTCGCTGACCAGGTGGGACCACATGCGGCCGTGGCCCGGCCAGGTCGGCGGGTCGATGTAGAGGGTCACGGGCGCGGCCCCGTACCGGCGGGTCCCGCGCCCCGGTGGCCCGCCGCCCGTGCCGTGCGGCCCGCGGCGCCCGTCACGTCAGGCCGCCCACGCGGGCCACCACCACGCCCTGCTCGGCGCAGACCCAGTGGGGGTCCGGGCCCAGTTCCGGTTCGACGTCGAGGGCGTGGGGGTCGCCGGAGGGGCAGACGGGGCAGAGGGGCCAGCGGCCGTACTGCTCCAGGAGGGCGTCCTGGACGTCCTGGGCGACCAGGCCGGCGACGTACTCGACGCCCTCGGGCCACTGCTCGACCCACCAGCGGCGGTGCGCCACCGCCTCCTCCACCATCGACACGACCTGGGCGGCGGCCACGTCACGGGCCGCGAGGTCGGCCAGCACCAGTGCGCGAGCGGCGTGCAGCGCCTGCTCCACGGGGTCGATGTCGTCCATGGGGTCATTGTCCCCCGGCGGCCGGGGGAGGACGAAGGTCCCCTCCTGACGCGGGCCTTACGGGCCCTTGTCCCGACGCCCCGGTGAAAGTATCTTTCAGATGTGACCCATGACGTGAAGGAAACTTTCAGCGGGGAGGCGCCCCCCGCGCCGGCCGCGCTCGCCGCCAAGGTGCGGACCCTCGCCCCCTCCATGACCCGCTCCATGCAGCGGGTCGCCGAGGCCGTCGCCGGGGACCCCGCCGGCTGCGCCGCCCTCACGGTCACCGGCCTCGCCGAACTGACCGGCACCAGCGAGGCCACCGTCGTCCGCACCGCCCGCCTCCTGGGCTACCCCGGCTACCGCGACCTGCGGCTCGCCCTCGCGGGGCTCGCCGCCCAGCAGCAGTCGGGACGGGCCCCTTCCGTCACCGCCGACATCGCCGTCGACGACCCGGTCGCCGACGTGGTCGCCAAGCTCGCCCACGACGAGCGGCAGACCCTCGCCGACACCGCCGCCGCGCTCGACACCGTCCAGCTCGGCGCCGTCGCCGCCGCCTGCGCCACCGCCCGCCGCATCGACGTGTACGGCGTCGGCGCCTCCGGCCTGGTCGCCCAGGACCTCGTGCAGAAGCTGCTGCGGATCGGGCTCGTCGCCCACGCCCACAGCGACCCGCACCTGGCGGTCACCAACGCCGTGCAGCTCCGCTCCGGCGACGTGGCCCTCGCCATCACCCACTCCGGCTCGACCGGCGACGTCATAGAACCGCTCCGGGTGGCCTTCGAGCACGGCGCCACCACGGTCGCGATCACCGGTCGCCCGGACGGGCCGGTCAGCCAGTACGCCGACCACGTGCTGACCACGTCCACCGCCCGCGAGAGCGAGCTGAGACCGGCCGCCATGTCGTCCCGGACCAGCCAGCTCCTGGTCGTGGACTGCCTGTTCACCTGTGTCACCCAGCGTACGTACGAGACCGCGGCCCCTGCCCTCGCGGCCTCGTACGAAGCCCTCGCCCACCGTCACTCCCCGCGCACCCGCTGACCCCGGAACGCAGAAGGAAAGCAGCCGCCCCGTGTCCACCACGTACTCCGAACTCCGCGCCCAGCTGGCCTCCCTCACCACCGAGGCCTTCCGTCCCGAACTGGCCGAGATCGACCGGCTGTCCACGCTGGAGATCGCCCGCACCATGAACGGCGAGGACCGGTCCGTCCCCGCCGCCGTGGCCCGGCGGCTGCCCGAGATCGCCGCCGCCATCGACGCCACCGCCGAGCGGATGGCCCGCGGCGGACGGCTGATCTACCTGGGCGCCGGCACCGCCGGCCGGCTCGGCGTCCTCGACGCCAGCGAGTGCCCGCCCACCTTCAACACCGACCCCTCGCAGGTCGTCGGCCTGATCGCGGGCGGCCCCTCCGCCATGGTCCAGGCCGTCGAGGGCGCCGAGGACTCCAAGGAGCTCGCCGCGGCCGACCTGGACGCCCTCGGCGTCGGCCCCGACGACACCGTCGTCGGCATCTCCGCCTCCGGCCGCACCCCGTACGCCATCGGCGCCGTCGAGCACGCCCGCGCCGCCGGGGCGCTCACCATCGGCCTGTCCTGCAACGAGGACAGCGCCCTGGCGGCCGCCGCCGAGCACGGCATCGAGGTCGTCGCCGGGCCCGAGCTCCTCACCGGCTCCACCCGCCTGAAGGCCGGCACGGCCCAGAAGCTCGTCCTCAACATGATCTCGACGATCACCATGATCCGGCTGGGGAAGACCTACGGGAACCTCATGGTCGACGTCCGCGCCTCGAACGAGAAGCTCCGGGCCCGCTCGCGCCGCATCGTCGCGCTCGCGACCGGCGCCCCCGACGAGCAGATCGAGGCCGCCCTCACCGCCGCCGGCGGGGAGGTGAAGAACGCCATCCTGATCATCCTCGCCGGCGTCGACGGCCCCACCGCCGCACAGCGGCTGAAGGACTCCCGCGGCCACCTGCGCGCGGCGCTGCACCCGACCCCCTGAGCCGGTCCGCTCCTCCCCCTCCCCCGTACCGAAGGCACCACCGCACCATGAGCACAGACGACAAGAACCGCGCCATCGCCGCCGCGATCCTGCCCCTCGTCGGCGGCGCCGGGAACATCACCTCCGTGGCCCACTGCATGACCCGCCTCCGGCTGGGTCTGCGCGACCGGTCGCTCGTCCGGGACGAGGCCCTCAAGGCCCTGCCGTCCGTGATGGGCGTGGTGGAGGACGACACGTACCAGATCGTCCTGGGCCCCGGGACGGTCGCCCGCGTGACCCCCGAGTTCGAGGCCCTGGTGGCCGAGGCCCCGAAGCCGGCCGCCTCCGCGGACGAGCTGGCGGCCCAGGGCGCCGCCCTCAAGGAGGCCCGGAAGGCGAAGAACGCGACCCCCTTCAAGCTCTTCCTCCGGAAGATCGCGAACATCTTCGTCCCGCTGATCCCCGCCCTCATCGGCTGCGGCATCATCGCCGGACTCAACGGCCTGCTGGTCAACCTCGGCTGGCTGCCCGGCGTCACCCCGGCGCTCGCCGCCATCGCGAGCGGCTTCATGGCCCTCATCGCGGTCTTCGTCGGCTACAACACGGCGAAGGAGTTCGGCGGCACGCCGATCCTCGGCGGCGCGGTCGCCGCCATCATCGTCTACGCGGGCGTGGCGAAGATCGAGGTCTTCGGCCAGGCCCTCTCGCCCGGCCAGGGCGGCGTGCTCGGCGCGCTCGGCGCGGCCGTCCTCGCGGTGTACGTGGAGAAGTGGTGCCGCCGCTGGGTGCCGGAGTCCCTGGACGTCCTGGTCACCCCGACGCTCACGGTGCTCGTCTCCGGCCTGGTCACGGTCTTCGGCCTGATGTTCGTCGCGGGCGAGGTCTCGCAGGCCATCGGCGACTTCGCCAACTGGCTCCTGGAGAACGCGGGCGCGGGCGCCGGCCTCCTGCTCGGCGGCCTCTTCCTCCCGCTGGTGATGCTCGGCCTCCACCAGGCCCTCATCCCGATCCACACCACCCTGATCGAGCAGCAGGGCTACACCGTCCTCCTCCCGATCCTGGCGATGGCGGGCGCGGGCCAGGTCGGCGCGGCCATGGCGGTCTACCTGAAGCTGCCGCGCAACAGCTCCATCCGCCGCACCATCAAGTCCGCCCTCCCGGCCGGCTTCCTCGGCGTCGGCGAGCCGCTGATCTACGGCGTCTCGCTGCCGCTGGGCCGCCCCTTCGTCACCGCCTGCGTCGGCGGCGCGGCCGGAGGCGCCTTCGTCGGCCTCTTCAGCATGCTGGGCGACAAGGTCGGCTCCACCGCCATCGGCCCGTCCGGCTGGGCGCTCTTCCCGCTCCTCGACGGCAACAAGGGCCTGGGCGCGACGATCGCGATCTACGCGGGCGGTCTGCTCGTCGGCTACCTCGTCGGCTTCGTCGCCACCTACTTCTGGGGCTTCAGCCGCGAGCTGATCGAGGAGTTCGACGTGGACACGGACGCCGGGGCCGGGACGGCGCCGGTGGCGGCCGGGAACACCCCGCCGCCCGCCGTGGGCACCCCCGAGCCGGAGCCCGCGAAGGTCTGAACCCCCGGGAGGCGCCGTACGCCTCCGGAAACACGGGCCCCGTCCCCGCGCAGGTGTCGCGGGGGCGGGGCCCCGGTGTCAGTTGAGCCAGCCCTTCTCGTGGGCGAGGAGGGCCGCCTCCACCCGGTTCGCCGCGCCGAGGCGGCGCATGAGCGCGGCCAGGTGCTTGCGGTAGGTGCGCACGGACATGCCCAGCTGGCGGGCGGCCGTCTCGTCCTTGTCGGCCTCCCTGAGCATCGCGAGGATCTCCCGCTCGACGTCCGACGGCAGGTCGACCTCCTCGCTCGGGAGCTCGTCCGCCGCCTCCCACATCCGCTCGAAGAGCGTGACCAGCGTCGCCACCAGCCCCGGCTCGCGGACCAGGAGGGCGCCCCGCGCGGTGTGCGCCGGATCGATGGGGGTGAGCGCCGCCGACCGGTCGACGATGATCACCCGCTCGATCGGCTGGTGCGAGACCCGCACCTCGGCGCCGTGCGAGACCAGCTCCCGCATGTACGTGAGGGTGGGCTCGTCCTGGAGGATCGCCGCGCCCATGATGGTGCGCAGCCGGACCCCGCGGCGCAGCAGCCGCATGTTGATCGGGTGCGAGACCGCGATGGACTCCTCCGCGAGGACCCCGGTGGGTTCGGTGGTCAGGTCCTCGGTGCGGGCGAAGAAGGTCAGCTCGTCGATGGCCTCCCGGACCGCGTCGATGCCGTGCAGCTGGGCGATCATCTGGCCCTCGCCGGCGTGGTCGTCGTGCGGCGGGGGGACGGCCGTCCAGCACTCCATGAAGAGCGACTCGATGACCGAGCGGCCGGTGGCCTCGGACTCCAGCTCCTCGCGCAGGGTCCGCAGCCGGCTCTCCACGAGGGCGTCGACCGCGCGGGCCGGCGGGATGGCCCGGATCACGCCATGGGCGCCTCCCGTGGCGAGTCCCAGGACGAGCAGCCGCTCCAGGACCTCCCGGCCGGATTCCGCCCCCTCGGAGGTCTCGGGTCTCCCCCCGTCCGCCGCGCCGGCCTCCCGTCTTCCCGGGGCCGCCGAGGCCGAGCCGCGGCGCAGGAGAGCGCGGTACGCCTCCTCCTCTTCCTCGGTCACTCCCAGAAACGAGAGCAAGTTGCCCACGTATCCCCCCCTTTGACGAACGGTCACAGCTGCCCCGCTGGAATCTTCAGCCGCCCGGACGGGAGTGTCAATGGAGAAATGCCCGATAATCGTCGGATTTGAACCGTGCACTTGTGCCACGTGCGTGCAGCATGAGGAACACCGGCGTGCAGCAAGCTGCGCGCGATCGACCTCCGAAAGTCCTTCCCGAGACGGCAAAGTCTTCCTCACAAGCGAAAGCGCGGAGAGCGCGGAAGCGAAGCAGAGGCACTCAGGGCAGAGCCCCCGCCAGGACCGAGGAGACCACCGTGAACAGCACCGCGAAGCGCAGCACGAAGTCGTCCCGCCGCACTGTCCGCACCTCCTTCGTGGCGCTGCTGACCGCCGGGCTGCTGACCGCCGGCGCGCAGGGCGCGGCCTTCGCCGCGGACGAGCCGGCGGCGCGGACCGGCACCGCGGCCGCCGCTCCGGCCGGCACCCCGGAGGGCTTCCCCTTCGACGGCATCGGCGGCGACGTCCGCGAGCTGATCGGCCGGATCGGCGACCTGCTGCCGGACGTGCTGCCGCTGCCGAAGAACAACAACGACTGGAAGTAGCCCACGGCCCACCGGCCCGGACCGCACGGTTCACGCCGGAACGGACCGCCGGCCCGGACCCCGGGGTTCACGCCGGAACGGACCGCCGGCCGCCCGCCCCGCCCGGCGCACCGCACCGCCGCCCGTCCACCCGCCCGCCCGCCCGCCGGACACCGACCGAGGAGACCCGACGCCATGACCGAATACTCCGTACTCCTCCCCTGTGTGCCCCGCCGCCTGGAGCAGGCCCTCCCCTTCGCCGGACTGGTCCGGTGGACCGGAGCCGCCCGGCTCTGGCAGGGACAGGCGATGGTGATGGAGCCGCACCAGACCTTCACGGGGATGGCCGGGGCCGGATTCCGGGTCCCGACCGGCTTCGGGGTCACGCTGATGCCGCTGCGCCACCCGTACGAGGCGGCGCTCCAGGCCCGGTCGGTGGCCCTGGCCACCGGGGAACCGGTGATCGCGGGCTTCGGCCCCGGCTCGCCGGCCTTCCAGGCCAACATCCTGGGCGCCCCCTACGCCAAGCCCCTCCAGGTGGCGCGGGAGTACGTGACGGCGGTGCGGGGCCTGCTCGACGGCGAGACCGTCGAGGCCGCGGGCCCGCACTACACCTTCCGGGGGCAGCTCGCGCCCGCCGCGGCGCCCCGGGTCGACGTGGGTCTCGGGGTGCTGCGGCCGGGCATGGCGCGGCTCGCCGGCGAGGTCGCGGACGTCGTGATCACCTGGCTGACCCCGCCCGCGTACCTGCGTGACGTGATCCTGCCGGCGGTCGAGGAGGGGGCCGCCCGTGCGGGCCGGACCTCGCTGCCCCGGGTGGTCGCGATGGTGCCGACCGGGCTGGAGCCGGAGGGGCGCGAGGGCGCCTCCCCCGAGCGGCTGGCCGTGGCCGGCAACGCCGCCCACATGCAGGCCCCGCACTACCTGGACATGCTCGGCCGGGCGGGTGTGGACGTGAGCTCCGGACGCCTGGACGACGTGGCGCGCGGTGTCGTGGAGACCGGCGCGTTCGTCGGCGGCGACCTCGCTCAGGTCGTGAAGGGCCTGCGGGCCTACGAGGAGGCGGGGGTCGACGAGGTCGTCCTCAACACCACCGCCGTGCACAAGCTCTTCGGCTCCCGCGAGTCGCTCTCCGACCTCTCCGCGATCCTCCAGGCCGTCACCGCCCCCTGACCCCCGGCCCCGCCCGCAGCGCCCCGCCCCTGCGCCCCGCCCCGCCCGGCACCGCCCTCTCCCCGGGAAGCTCCGCCCCTTCCCGAACGGCCCCGCCCCTCCTCGAACAGCTCCGCCCTCCCCTCTCCTCCCGAACCACTGCCTCCCGGCGCCCAGCGGCAGACGGGACACGGACCGACGAAGGACTCTCTGGCATGGACACGACAGAATTCTCGGACGCGGACACGGCCCGCCGCCTGCTGAAGCGGCACCTGATCTCCTGGGCCACCGGCACGCCGGTCGACCCGCCGTCACCGGCGCCCGCCACCGGCACCCGCACGCTCGTCCTCGCCGACGCCGCCCACCTCCCCGCCGCCACCGCGGCCGGACTCGCCGGCCCCGGCACCCTGGTCCTCGTCCCCGGCTTCCCCGGCGAGGTCCCGGACGGCACCGCCGCCTACGACGGCAGCCTCACCGAGCCCGGCGGCGAGTTCTCCAACGGCCAGGACTTCTTCCTCCAGACCCACTCCTACGCCGCCAGCCCCTTCATGACGGTCTTCGGCCCCACCGTGGTCCGGGTCTTCGACGAGGACGACCACGCGGCCTTCCTCGCCGACGCCGACCGCGCCCTCTCCGACGGCGCCTTCCCCGAGTTCCTCGTCACCTCCTCCGTCCTGCTCGCCGACCCCGACGCCCTCGGCGGCGGCCAGGACCCCGCCGACGGCCCCGCCCTGCGGCTCTACGCCGACCCGGGCGGCCGGGTCTCCCTCTCCCCCACGGGAGCGGTGCTCGGCACCGTCGACGACACCCTCGACACCCTCACCGCACGCCACGCGGAGCTCACCCACGGCGCCGCCGGCACCGGCCGGGTGCTGCCGCCCCCCGCCCTCGCACGGATCCGCGCCGACCGCCCCCACCTGCCCCGCTACCTCGCCGCCGTCACCGCCCTGCGCAGCCTCATGGTCCGCGGCGTCACCGGCCTGAGCGTCTCCGGCTTCGGCTCCCGGCTCACCCCCGGGCTCGCCGCGACCGGCGCCGCCGCCGACCTCGCCGACCCCGGCCTGCCGATCGTGCTGCACCGGGAGACCGGGGCGGACGGGGAGGAGGCGTACGTCGTCGCCGGCAGCCGCCTCTTCGCCCTCGACGTCCGCGCCGCACGGGCCCTGGAGTGCCTCCTCGCCACCGGCGGCCGCGTGGACGGCCTCGTCCCCGCCGAGGACGTCGACCGGACCGCCGAGCTCCTCGCCCGGCACGCGATCGACCTCCCCCTGTCCCTGCCCGTCCCGGCGGCCGCGTGATGACCACGGCCACCGCACCCGCCCCCGCCGCCGACGCCTCCGAGGCCGCCACCCTCGCCGCCCGCCGCATCGCCGGACTCGGCGCCCGGGTCCGCCCCTGCGGCCTCTACGACGCCCTCGGCGCCCCGCTCTACCAGGACCTCGCCACCTACGACGACCCCGAGACCCGGGCCCTGCTCTCCGGTGTCCGCACCGCGCCCGGCCCGGTCCTCGACCTGGCCGCGGGAGCCGGCCGCTTCACCCTCCCGCTGCTCGCCGGCGGACGCGAGGTCACCGCCCTCGACCTCTCCGCCGACATGCTGGACCTGCTCCGCTCCGAGCTCGCCAAGGCACCCGCCTCGATGCGCTCCCGCTGCACCGTCGTCCAGGGCGACATGTCCGCCTTCGCGCTCGGCCGCCGCTTCCCGCACATCCTGCTCGGCACCACCTCGCTCTCCCTGCTCGACGCCGCCGGGCGGGCCGGCCTCTACCGCTGCGTCCTCGACCACCTCGCGGACGGCGGCCGGTTCCGGCTCACCGCCCTGGAGCGCGGCGACGACGACGGCCCCGACGAGACGGCCGTCCGCGTCACCGGCGCCGGCGGCACCGTCTACGAGCTGTACGAGCACTGGCCGGCCGGCGCCGACGGCCGCTCCGTCACCCTGCTGCCCGCCGACCCGCCCGCCGACGACAGCCCCGTCACCGTCTGCACCGACCGGGTGGGCGTGATCGGCCCGGACGTCCTGGAGGCCGAACTCGCCGCCGCCGGACTCACCGTCCTGACCCGCGAGCTCCTCACCCCGCCCGGCGAGCGTCACCGCGTGACGCTCCTGACCACGGAAGCCACCCGATGACCGCGCTCTGGCCCTACCTCATCCCGCCCTCCAGCCACGGCGACGACCGGCTCTGCGCCGTCCGCGCCGAAGGCCACCGCGTCACCTTCGCGGACGGCAGCACCGTCCTGGACGCCGACAGCGGCCTGTGGAACGCCAACCTCGGCTACGGCAACGAGCGCGTCGCCGAGGCCATCGCCGAAGCCGCCCGGAACGCCTCCTACCTCGGCTCCTTCCGCTTCGAGAACGTCTACGCCCGCCGCGCCGCCGAGGACCTCGTCCGCGTCTGCGGCCCCGACCACTACGGCCGGGTCCTCTTCTCCACCGGCGGAGGCGTCGCCAACGACGCCGTCATGAAGCTCGCCCGGCTCTACCACGCCCTCCGGGGCAACCCCGGACGCAACCTGGTCGTCGCCCTCCGCGGCAGCTTCCACGGCCTCACCTTCGGCGGCTTCGCCCTCACCGGCGAGGACCTCGGCCAGCGGGTGTACGGCGTCGACCAGCGGCTCATCCGCCACGTCGGCCCCAACGACACCGCCGAACTGGAACGGCTCATGGCCGCCCTCGGCCGGCAGGTCGCCGCCGTGGTCGTGGAACCCGTCGTCGGCACCGGCACCGTCCCCCTCGACGAGGAGTACGTCGCCGCCCTCGGCCGGCTCCGCGACGAGCACGGCTTCCTCCTGGTCGCCGACGAGGTCGCCACCGGCTTCGGCCGCACCGGAAGCTACTTCGCCTCCGAGAGCTGGCCCGGCCGCCCCGACGTCCTCGTCACCTCCAAGGGCCTCACCAACGGCGCCTGCCCCGCCTCCGCCCTCGTCCTCGCCCACCGCGTGACCCGGGCCCTCGAAGAGCACGACACCACCTTCGCCCACGCCGAGACCCAGGGCGCCACCGCCCTCGCCTGCGCCGCCATCAGCGCCACCATCGCCGAGATGGAACGGCTCGACGCCGTCGCCGCCGGCCGGAACGTCGCCGCCTGGCTCCAGCAGGGCCTCACCGACCTCATCGACCGCCACCCGCTCGCCACGGGCGCCACCGGCACCGGCTGCTTCCGCACCCTGCGCCTCGCCCACCCCGACGGCACCGCCCTCACCGGCGCCGACGTCGCCGAGCTCGTCACCCGGATCCGCGAGGCGGGCGCCATCGTCCACCCCGGCCCCTCCGGCATCCAGCTCGTCCCCGCCCTCACCTACGCACGCGACGAGGTCGCCGAGCTCATGACCTGCGTCGAAGCCGGACTCGACAGCCTGCTGCCGGCCGCCGCGAGCGCCGCACCGAGGAGCTGACCCGCCATGGCCCCCGCCCCCGTCCTCGACTCCTACGACCAGCTCCCCGGACTCCTGCGCGAGCTGCGCCCCACCGGAGCGACCCTCCTCGCCGACCCCGCGGTGGACGGTCTGCCCGTCACCCGCGAGGTCCTCGAAGGGATCGCCCGCGCCGGGATCGCGCCCACCCGGGCGATCACCCCGGCCGACGGCGGCCTCCCCGCCGTCGAGGCGCTCGCCGCCCGGCTCACCCCCGGCGAACTGATCATCGGCGTCGGCGGGGGCAGCACCCTCGACCTGGCGAAACTCGCCGCCGCGGTCCACCGCCGGCCCGACCTCCTGCCCTACCTCACCGCCGGACAGCGCAGCGGCCTGATCGCCCTGCCGCACGGCTGGGGGGACCACGCCCACGTGCTCGCCGTCCCGACCACCCTCGGCACCGGCACCGAGGCCGGCCCCGTCGCCTGCTTCCCGTACGGCGGCGGCAAGCGCCTCGTGATGGGCGAGTGCCTCCGGCCCCGCGCGATCCTCAGGACCGCCGAGGCCACCGAGACCCTGCCCGGCCCGCTCCTCATGGACGGCGCCCTCGAAGCCCTCTTCCGGGCCGTCATGCCCTACAGCAGCGACACCCTCGACCTGCCCGAACAGGACGCCGCCGTCGAGGAGCTGGCCGCCGGACTGCTCGCCGCCGGCGACGAACTCGCCCGGCACGTCACCATCGGCCTGCCCGCCCCCGCGAGCGCCCGGCTCCGGGTCGCCGCGCTCAGCGCCGAGAGCCAGCTCGGCCACATCAACACCGGCCGCAGCCCGTACGCCGTCAAGACCTGGGCCGTCGCCAACGAGCTCTCCACCGCCCTCGGCCTCGCCAAGATGCGGGCCATCGCCGCCGTCTGGCCGGTCGTCTGGCGGCGGGCCCTCGACGGGGACCTCCGCTTCGGCAGCGCCGCCCGCATCCACCGCCTGTGGACACGGCTCGGCCGGCAGTCCCCCTGGCTCGGCACCGACCCCGCGGACGGCCTGCACCGGCTGATGCACCGCTGGCAGGTCGACCGCACCGTCCGCCTCGCACCGGCCCTGCGGCGCGGGATCGCCCTCCGCAGCGTCCGGGCCTGGGGCGCCGGACTCCCCACCCTCACCGGGTTGAGCGCCGACGACGTCGCCGCGCTCCTCGCCGAGGCCACCGTGCCGGCCACCGGGCCGGCCCCCATCGAGCCGCACCCCCGCGCGGACGGCTCCCCCGCACTCCTCCCGGCAGGCCTCAGCGCCTGACCCGGAGGTGAAACGGCACCACCCCGAGCATCCGCTCGCGCACCACCCCGACGCACCACCCACACAAGGAGACGGACATGAACGACAAGCAGATCACCCTCGACACCGCCGCCGCCGAGCTCGTCGAGCTGGAGATGCAGGAGCTCGAGGCCATGCACGCCCCGGGCTGGGCCACCAACGTCGGCGTCTCCGTCGGCATCTCGATCGTCTCCGTCGCCTGGAGCCTCACCTGACCGAGCCGGCCGCCGGCCGCCCGCACCACCCCCACCCGCAGCAGAACACACCCCAGGAGCAACAGAGATGAACGAGAACCAGGACATCACCGCGGCCGCCGCGCCCGAGCTCGTCGAGCTGGAGATGCAGGAGCTGGAGGCCCTGGAGGCCCCGGGCTGGGGCACCTGGAGCGTCGCCTTCTCGACCGGCGTCTCCGTGGGCGTCTCCATCACCCTCACCTGAGCCACCCCGCCCCGCCGACCCGAACCCCCTCAGGAGGAACCGAGATGAACGAGAACCAGGACATCACCGCGGCCGCCGCGCCCGAGCTCGTCGAGCTGGAGATGCAGGAGCTGGAGGCCCTGGAGGCCCCGGGCTGGGGAACCATCAGCGTCGCCTTCTCGACCGGTGTCTCCGTGGGCGTCTCCATCGCCCTCACCTGAGCCGCACCCGCACCACCCCGCACCACCGCACGACCCACCGCACCACCCACCGAAGAACCACCTCACCCAAGGAGAAGACATGAGCGACAAGCAGATCACCCTCGACGCCGCCGCCCCCGAGCTCGTCGAGCTGGAGATGCAGGAGCTGGAGACCCTGGAGTCCCCCGGCTTCTGGACCGGTGTCTCCATCGGCGTCGGCATCTCCGCCTCGGTCGCCACCTCCATCACCCTCACCTGAGCGTCGAGGACCGAGCACGACACCGGTGCAGCACTGACGCGGTGGGAGACGGCGTGACCGACTCCCCGCCGCACCTCGGAACCCCTCTCGGGTGACGACCGAGGATCTGCGGTGGTCCGGCCGGCCCCCGGTCCGGCCGGACCACCGCAAGGGTGTCGCACGCTCCGCCCCCCGCCCGCCGCCGCCCCGACAAGGAAACTCCCGTGAGCGCTGTCACGAGTCCCCCCGCCCCCACTCTCCCGGCACACGCGAAGCGTCCTCGCCTCGCCCCGAGCGCCGAGGTCCACTCGCCCGCCGACGGACAGGGCGAATGGGTCCTCCAGCACGGCGCCCGCTACGTCCGCATCACCCCTCACATCGCCCAGCTCGTCCAGGAGTTCGACGGCGAGCGGGACCACGAGGCCCTCGCGGACCGCCTCGGCGGCGTCTGGAGCGCCGAGAGCGTCCACAGCGCCGTCACCCGCCTCGACACCCTGCGCCTCCTCGACGACGGCGAGACGCCCGCCCCGCCCGTCGCCCCCCGCTTCCAGATCGTCCCCCCGATGACCCTCCAGCTCACGCTGTTGCGCCCGGGGAAGACCATGCAGGCCATGCGGCCGCTCTTCGCCCGCCTCTTCTCGCGCGGCGCGATGACCGTCGCCGCCCTCGGCGTCCTGCTCGGCATGGGCGCGATGGCCGCCCAGGCGGACGCCGTCCTCGCCACCCTGAACAGCCCGCTCTCCGCCGGCAGCTTCACCGGCGTCCTGATCGCCCTGCTGATCGGCGTCTCGATCCACGAACTCGGCCACGCGGCGGTCCTCATCCGCTACGGCGGACGCCCGTCCCGGATCGGCGTCATGCTCTTCTACCTGATGCCGGCGTTCTTCTGCGACGTCTCCGACGCCTGGCGGCTCCCGGACCGCAGGCAGCGCGTCCACACCGCGCTCGCCGGCCCCGCCGTCCAGACCTCGCTCGCCGCCGCCTCCGCCTTCGTCGCCTGGCCGCTGGCCGACGGCACCGCCAAGACCTGCCTGCTCTTCTTCGCCGTCTCCAGCTACGCCACCGCCCTGCTCAACCTGACGCCCTTCATCAAGCTCGACGGCTACATCGCCCTGATGAGCCACGTGGACGTCCCCTTCCTCCGCGACCGCTCGATGACCGACGCCCGCCGCTGGCTCGCCCGGACCCTCTTCGGCGGCACGTACGAGCGGGAACTGCCCACCCGGTGGACGATCGCCTACGGCCTCGCCTGCCTCGCCTTCCCGCTGTACTTCCTCACCACCGCGCTCCAGACCTGGCTCGGCACCCTCCAGCGCGTCGGCTGGGTCGGCCTCCTCTTCGCCGCCACCGGCCTCTCCTACGCCCTGTGGATCCTGGTCCGCGGCGCCCTGCGGCTCTCCGGCGAGGTCAAGGAGGCCGGCGTCCGCCGCGGCCGCGTCCTCGCCGTCTGCGGCCTGCTCGCCGCGGCCGCCGGCGGCGCGCTGTTCCTCCCGGTCCAGCAGACCGTCGCCGCCGCCTACGTCACCGACGCCTCCGGCACCACCCGCCTGGTCCTCCCCGAGGGCGACGCGGCGGAGCTCGTACGCGCCGGACAGCCCGTGACGCTCAAGACCAACGGACTGGTGCTCAACGACACCGTCGGCACCGCCCGGATCGGGTCGGCGCCCCCCTCCGCGACGCAGGTCCCGGTCTCCGCCTACTTCCCGGTGGACCTCGGCGGCGCCGTGGGCATGGACTCGACGGCCTTCCCCCTGGACCTCGCCCGCACGCCGGCGCCGGCCTCCGGAACGGCCGAGGTGGAGGTGGGCCGGGTGCCGCTGTGGACCTCGCTCCACCGCACCTACGTCCTGCCCTTCCTCCCCTTCTGATCCCCCTGGAGACACCGTGCTCGACACCCGGTTCATCAACTTCTGCCGCGCGGACACGCTCTTCTACGACGCGCCCGCCACCGAGTCCGCCGGCCAGGACTTCCGCGAGGGCCGCCCGCTCCCCGAGGGGTGGACCGCCACCCGCGGACAGGAATGGACGGTCTGCGTCCCACCGGACTCCCGGATACCCGACCAGGGCTGGAAGATCCACGTCGCGGCCTCCCCCGGCAACGCCGCCGAACTCCTCGACGCGGTCGTCCCCTACTGCGTCGAGCACGGGCTGATGTTCAAGTACATCTCCGACCCGGAGACCCTCGGCCGCCGCGGCAGCAAGTACGGCGACCGCAGCGCCAGCGGCAAGTTCATCACCCTCTACCCGGCCGACGAGGCCGAGCTGGAGACGGCCCTGGACGAACTGGAGGAGCTGGTCGGCGGCACCCCCGCCCCCTCCATCCTCAGCGACCTGCGCTGGCGCGAGGGGCCCCTCCACGTCCGGTACGGCGGCTTCGTCCTCAAGACCACCCGCCTCAAGGACGGCACCCTCACCCCCGCCGTCACCACCCCGGACGGGGAACTCGTCCCCGACGAGCGGCGCCCCGGCTTCCACCCGCCGTCCTGGGTCGAGATCCCTCCCTTCCTCCAGGCGGCGCTCGCCGAGCGGCGCGCCCGCACCCTCGCCGACTTCCCCTTCCGCGTCTACAAGGCCCTCCACTTCTCCAACGGGGGCGGCGTCTACCGGGCGGTCGACAAGCGCGACGGCGCCGAGGTCCTCCTCAAGGAGGCCCGCCCGCTCGCCGGCCTCGACGCGGCCGGCGACGACGCCGTCACCCGCCTCGAACGCGAGCACTGGGCGCTCTCCCGCCTCGAAGGCCTCGCCTCCGTCCCCGCCCTCCGCGACGTCCGCCGCGGAAACGAACACCACTTCCTCGCCCGCGACTACGTGGAGGGCACCCCGCTCACCGAGCTGGTCCGCGCCCGCCACCCCTACGGCTCCACCGACAACTCCGCCCGGGCCCGCGCCGAGTACACCTCCTGGGCGCTGCACATCCTCGACCAGGTCGCCGCCGGCATCGACGCCATGCACGAGCGGGGCGTCGTCTTCGGCGACCTGCACCCCGGCAACATCCTCGTCGGCGAGGACGACACCGTCGCCTTCATCGACCTGGAGACCGCCACCCCCACCGAGGAGGAGCGCCCGCAGGCCATGGGCTCCCTCGGCTTCCGCGCCCCCGACCACCTGCGGGGCAAGGCCGTCGACCTCTTCGCCCTCGACGTGCTGCGGCTGACCCTCTTCGTGCCGATGCCGCACGTCGTGCCGTGGGGCACCGAGAAGATCCGCACCCTCCTCGACGCCGCCGTCCGCGACTTCCCGCTCCCCGCCTCCTTCGTGGAGGGGATCGAGCGCGGCCTCGGCGACGACGTCCTCGGCGCCCGCACCGACTACGGCGTGACCTGGCCGGCCGGCGCCCGCGACACCGTCCTCACCTCGGCGATCGCCGCGTCCATCCTCGGCTCGGCCACCCCCGGCCGCGACGACCGGCTCTACCCCGGCGACGTCATGCAGTTCGTCCTCGCCGACGGCGGCGTCACCTTCGCCTACGGGGCGGCCGGCGTGCTGTGGGCGCTCCACCGGGCCGGCGCCGAGGTGCCCCCCGCACACGTCGACTGGCTGCTGCGGAAGGCCGGGACGGCGACCGGCGAGGGCCCCGGGCTCTTCACCGGCCTCTCCGGCATCGCGTACACCCTGGGCGAGCTCGGTCACCCCGACACCGCGGACACGGTGCTCGACCGCGCCTTCGCCCTCGCCCAGGCCGACCCCAACGTCGGCTCGACCGTGGCGAACGGCCTCTCCGGCCTCGGCCTCGCCGCCCTGCACCGGGCGGGCGCCGACGGAGCCGACCGGTACGTCCGGCAGGCGGCGGCGCTCGCCGACCGACTCCCCGACACCCCGGCCCCGAACCGCGTCGGACTCCTCAACGGCCGCTGCGGCCACGCCCTGTTCCTGATCAGGCTGTACGAGGCGACCGGTGAGGCCCGCCTCCTGGACCGGGCGGTGGAGGAGCTCCGGGGCGACCTGGACCTCCTGGAGGACCCGCGCTTCGACGAGCGCTTCCTCACCTCCGGGCTCGACGGATCGGCCGGCATCGCGATCGCGCTGCGCGCCGCCCTGCCCCACCTGCCGGGCGACGAGCGGCTGTCCGCCGCCGCGGACCGGCTGCTCGCGGTGCGCCGCGGCGGCTTCTCCACCCCGTGCGGGCTGCTGCACGGCCGGGCCGGCGAGATCCTGGCGCTCGGCGAGGGCACCCGCCCCAGCGAGCGGCACGTCCTCGACGCCCACCTCGACGCGCTCGGCTGGGAGGCCATCGCCTCGGAGCCCGGCCGGGTCGACTTCCTCGGCCAGTACGGCTACCGGCTCTCCACCGACCTCGGCACGGGCTCGGCCGGCGTCCTGCTCGCCCTGACCGCCCTGCGCGACGGCCGCCCGGCCCTGCCGTTCCTCTCCCCGTCGGTCCTCCCGGCGCCGCTCGCCGGGTCGGTGGCGTGATGATCGACCTCCCGGCCACCCTGGCCCCCGCCACCGGCGTCGCCCTGCGCTACGCCGTCACCCCGCCCCACGCGGGCGACCCGCTGTGGAGCAGCGCGGTGGAACTCCCGCCGGTCGGCGCCGGGTTCGTCCGCGACGGGGCCGAGGTGCCGCTGTCGGCGCGCTTCGCCGGCGCCAGCGGCCCGTCCCGCTCGGACGCGCTGCTGCGCGGGGCCGGCGAGGCCGTGGAGCGCCGGGCCCTGCACCCCTCGGCCGCGCTCCCGGCCCGCCGCGGCACCGCCGCCGGGCTGGACGCGCTCACCCTGGACGCGTACCACCCGGGCCACGCCCTGGCCCACCCGGACGCGGCGACGGCCGTCCTGGACTGGCACGAGGCCCGCACCCCGGACACGGACGTCCCCGTCCTCGTCCCGGCCGACCTGGTCAACTGGCCGGCCCGGAACGACGACCTCTTCGACCCGAGCCCCTCCGGGGCGGCGGCCGGCGCCGGCCACGAGGCCGCCCTCGGCGCGGCCCTGGTCGAGGTGGCCGAGCGGGACGCCCTCACGGTCGCCTGGGGCCGGCAGCTGCGGCTGCCGACCTACACCCCGGCCCCGGAGGACACCGCGCTGCGGGCCGTCTGGGAGCGCGCCGAGGCGGAGGGGCTGCGGCCCGTCCTCGCCCGGATCCCGGTCGCCGCGACCGGCCTGTGGTGCATGACGGCCCTGCTGGTCGAAACGGACGCGCCCGGGGACGCCGTGCCGCTGGCCACCGTCGGCATGAAGGCGTCGACCCGCCCGTCCGAGGCCGCCGTCAAGGCCTTCCAGGAGGCCCGGCAGGTGCGGGCCGCGCTCCGCGCGCTGCGCGCGCAGGGCGAGACCGGGCCGCACGGACCGCTCCTCGTCACCGAGCACGACCGGCTCCGCCACATGCTGACCCGGCCCGCGTACGACTCGGTGCGCGCCTGGGCGGACGGCTTCCGGGAGCCCGTGCCGCTGCCCGGACCGTCGGCGGCCCCGCCGCTGCCGGTGCGGGAGTTGACGGAGTCCATGAACGCCGACGGCGCGGCCCTGCTCGCCGTCGACCTGACGCCCAGGCTCCCGGCCGCCGTCGCCGCCATGGGCTGGAAAGTCGTGAAGGTCCTGGCCCCCGGGTACCAGAATCTCCGCATGGACGAGACGCACCGGTGGAGCTGGCACCTCCCCCGGCTGGCCTCGGCGCCGGAACGCACCGGCTGCCCGGCCCGGCTGGACGACCCCCGTGACGCCGCCCCGCACCCCCTGCCCTGACCGCCCCGGACCGCCCGCCCCCTCCGTAGATCCGAAGGAAGACTGAGATGCTGGAACTGGAAGAACTCGTACGCGACTTCGGGAGTCACCGCGCCGTCGACCGGGTGTCCTTCCGGGTCTCGGAGGGCCGGATGACCGGCTTCGTCGGCGGGAACGGGGCGGGCAAGACCACCACCATGCGCATGATCATGGGGGTGCTCGCCTCGAACGGCGGCACCGTCCGCTGGCAGGGCTCCCCGGCCACCGCCGAGGACCGCCGCGACTTCGGCTACATGCCGGAGGAGCGCGGCCTGTACCCGAAGCAGACCGTCCACAGCCAGCTGGTCTACCTGGCCCGGCTGCGCGGCCAGGGCACCGCCGAGGCCCGCCGCGAGACCCTGGAGCTCCTGGAGCGCCTCGGCCTCGCCGAGAAGGCCCAGGCCCGCCTGGAGTCGCTCTCGCTCGGCAACCAGCAGCGGGTGCAGATCGCCGCGGCGCTGCTCGGCAGCCCGCGCCTGCTCGTCCTGGACGAGCCCTTCTCCGGGCTCGACCCGCACGCCGTCGACACCATGGCGGAGCTGCTGCGGGAGTACGCGGCGGCCGGCGTCCCGGTCCTCTTCTCCTCGCACCAGCTCGACCTGGTGGAGCGGCTCTGCGACGACCTGGTGGTCATGGCGAAGGGCCGGGTCGTCGGCAAGGGCACCGCCGACGAACTCCGCCACCGCGAGCGCCCCCGCTACCTGCTGGTCACCGGCGCCCCCGCCGGCTGGACCCGCGGCCTGGCCGGCGTGACCGACGTCGAGGAGCTGTCCGACGGCGCCCGGGTCGAGCTCGCCGCCGACGCCGACCCCGGCCGCCTCCTCACCGAGGCCCTCGCCCGGGGCCCCGTGCACGCCTTCACCCCCCTCGTCCCCAGCATCGCCGACATCTACCGGGAGATGACCGCCGCATGAGCACCGTGACCCAGTCCCCCGCACCGCGGACCGAGCCGGCGGCCGCCCCCGTAAGCCCCGGGCCCGCCCCCCGGCCCGGGGCGCCCGCGAAGTCCGGGACCCGGACGGCCCCCTGGCGGATCGTCACCGCCCGCGAGATCCAGGTGAAGCTGACCAACCGCGGCTTCCTGCTCTCCACCCTCGTCACGCTCGCCCTGATCGTCGGCGCCATCGGCCTCCAGCTCTACCTGGCCGACTCGATGGGGAAGATCACCGTCGCGGTGGCCGAGCGGCCGGCCGGCGAGCTGGCCGGCCGGGGCGAGGCGCTCGCCGTCGGCTCCGGCCAGGACGTGAAGATCACCGTCCGCCAGGAGGCGTCCGCCGAGCGGGTCCGGGCGGCCGTCCGGGCCGGCGAGGCCGAGGCCGGCCTGGTCCGGGAGGACGGCCGCTGGGTCCTCCTCGGCGACACCGGGCAGAACGACATCGCCGCCACCTGGATCGGCGCGGCCGTCCAGCAGGCCGCCCTCGCCGAGAACGCGGCGGCCGCCGGCACCAGCCTGGAGGAGCTGGGCGAGAACACCGGCCTGGAGCGGGTCCTGCTCTCCCCGGACAAGACGCCCGAGGGCCCGGTCCGGATGACGACGTACTTCTTCGGCTTCCTCTTCTACCTGGCGGCCGTGCTGCTCGGCGCCGCCCTCGCCACCAGCGTCGTCGAGGAGAAGCAGAACCGGATCGTCGAGCTGATCGCCAGCTCCGTGCCGATCCGCTCGCTGCTCATCGGCAAGATCGTCGGCTCGACGGTCCTCGCGCTCGCCCAGATGACCCTCTTCAGCCTGGTCGGCGTCGCGGGCCTGCTCTTCACCGGCGAGCAGGAGCTGCTGGCCGACATCGGCTCCGGCCTCGGCTGGTTCCTCGTCTTCTACGTCGTCGGGATCGCGGTCCTGGCCTGCCTGTTCGCCGCGGCCGGCGCGCTCGCCACCCGTACCGAGGACATCCAGTCCACGACGACCCCGGTCAACGCGATCACCGCGCTCGTCTTCATCGTCGGCGTCACCGTCTCCGGCGGCACCCGGGAGATCCTCTCCTTCGTCCCGCTGACCTCGACCGTCACCATGCCGGCCCGGGTCCTCGCGGGCGAGGCCGCCTGGTGGGAGCCGGTCGTGGCGCTCGGCCTCTCCCTCGCGGCGGCCGCGGTCATCGTCACGGCGAGCGCGCGGGTCTACCGCCGGGCGCTCCTCCAGACCGACCGGAAGCTCTCCTTCGGCCAGGCGCTGAAGCTCACGGACTGACGCCTCCCGGCCGGTCCCCCGATACCGGCTCCGGCCGCCCCCACGGCGGCCGGAGCCTTCCACCCCCCTCACGGAAAACGAAGGAAAGGAACCCCATGTCCTCCTCCACCGCCACCTCCAGCCGCACCCTCCTGGCCGCCCTGCTCGCCGTCCTCGCCGTCGCCGAGGTCGTCCTCGTGACCGGCGACGCCTCCGACGGCGTCCGCTACGGCGGCGGCGCGGTCCTCGCGGTGGCCATCCTGGCCGTCGTGTACCGCCTCTCCAAGGGTTCGTCCGACCGCTGACGCACCCCCCGCGCCCCCGGACCGGCCGTCCCCTTCGCGGCCGGTCCGGGGCACCCCCGTACCGGAGTTCCGCATGTACCAGTTACCGCAGGTGGCCCTCGTGGGCCCGGCCGGAGCGCCGCCCGCGCTCGCGGCGATCCGCTTCATCGCCCTCCTCCCGGCCGGCTGGGAGGCCGTCCTCACCGGCTGCGACGACGTCGCGGCCCGGCTGCGCCTCTCGGCGCCCGCCGCCACGGCGCCGGCCGAGGCGACGGCCGCCCTCGCCGACCTCCTCGCCGATCCGGCCCTGGAGGGCTGGCGGCTGACGACGCCGTGCCCGCCCGCGGCCCCCTGACCGCACGTCCCTCCCCGCCCCGGCCGCACCCGGGCGGCCCGACGACACCGACCCGGCCGGCCCGACCCACCCGGCCGGCCCGCAGCCGGACCGCACCGGCCGACAAGCCCCCCACCCCCGACATCCGTCACCACCCACCCCTCCTGCCCCTCCTGCCCCTTCCCCCCTCCCCCGCCCCGCCCGGCACCTCCACGACGGCCCCCACCGCCCCGACCGTGCCTAGACTCCGCAACCATGAACACCAAGCACCACGACGGCAAGGGCGACCACGACATCGCCGCGATCGCCGCCGACCTCGCCCCCACCGGCGTCCTGCGGGCCTCCATCAACCTCGGCAACCCGGTGCTCGCCCAGGGCACGCCGGAGGAGCCCGCCGGCATCACCGTCGACCTGGCCCGCGAGATCGCCCGCCGCCTCGGCCTCTCCCTGGAGACGCTCTGCTTCGACGCGGCCCGCAAGTCCTTCGAGGCGATGGCCGAGGGCCACGCCGACCTCTGCTTCCTCGCCGTCGACCCGGCCCGTGAGAAGGAAGTCGCCTTCACCGCCCCGTACGTCGTCATCGAGGGCGTGTACGCGGTCCCCCGCGACTCGTCGCTCGTCACCGTCGAGGACGTGGACGCCCCCGGCGTCCGCATCGGCGTCAAGCAGGGCTCGGCGTACGACCTCCACCTCACCCGCACCCTCGCCCACGCCACCGTCGTCCGCGGTGCCGAAGGCGTCGACACCTTCCGCACCCTGGACCTCGAAGCCGGCGCGGGCATCCGCCAGCCCATGGCCGCCTACGTCGCCGCACACCCCGAAGTCCGCCTGATCGACGGCCGCTTCATGGAGATCCGCCAGGCCGTCGGCACCACGCGGAGCAGGGCGCCGGAGACCGTCGCCTACCTCGGCTCCCTCATCGAGGAGCTGAAGCGCAACGGCTTCGTCACCGACGCCCTGCGCCACTCCCACCAGGACCCGGCCCTGGTGGCGCCGTGACGCGACGGCACACTTCCCGTCGACTTCCCCCCTCCGTGACCCCGGGAGGTAACGCGCACCGGGTGGGAAACGGGGACGGAGTCCCTCCGTCCACGGCACTCTTCGGCCACCCGCCCCCCCCAGGTCCTCCACACCGTGACCCGGGCCACAGACGGGCACCGCCTCTTCGTCTTGAATCCCCCGGACGTACATCTCGGATTCCCTGGGGGAGGGACCTCATGCTTCGCACCCGTCCGCGGCGCACTTCGCTGATCGCGCTGCTCACCGTCGCCACGCTCGCCGCCACCACTGCCTCGGTCCACGCCGACACGCCCCGCCCCGTCGACAAGGACCTCTACACCATCAAGCCGGACGAGAAGGGGCTGTTCCCCCTCTACCCTGGTCCGGAGCCGGGACAGGTCCAGGCTCTCAACTGGGACGGCTCACTGACCGGTTGGGGACCGGGCAACTTCGAGTCCCGTCACTGGGAGGACAACGACTACACGGAAGTCCTGTTCACGGGCTGCACCTACACCGGCGCAACGGTGACCTCGCTCATGCTGAAGCTGTGGCAGGAAGTCCCCTATTCCTTCGACAAGGACCTGGGCGTCAACACCCTCACCGGGTGCTTCAGAGGCCCTGGCTACACGTCCCAGGGGGTGTGGAACGTACACGTCGACGGCGGTACGAAGCGCTACTTCACGATCCCCGCGCTGAACGGATCCGTGTACACCAAGGCCACGGTCTCGGTGAGCAGGATCCACGTCGACACCACCGCCGCCGACTGACGGATCCTTCCGACCACGACCCGGCCGGGAGGTGCCGTCCCGCCTCCCGGCGCCTCCCCGAGATCGGCGCCCTTGAGAACTCGAGCCATCCTCCGCACCTCCGCCGCCCTGTGGACCGCACCGGTCTGGGTGGGCATCGTCGTCTTCTACTTCTTCCACGCCCTCCACCTGACCCGGCCCTACGCCGAGCTCGTCGACGGTCCCCTCTGGGCACCCCAGCAGGTGCACGTCGCCCTGCTGTACTTCTACGCCTTCTCGTACGCCATCGCCTGCGGTCTCGCGGCCTGGGACGGCGGGCGGCTCAAGCGGGACCGGGTGTGGGAGCTCGCTCCGGGGCGTTCCCGCTACCGCGTGGCCGCCGTCGCGCTGGCTCCCTCGGTCGCCGCCGGATGGCTGATCCTCCTCCTGCCGGTCGCCATGCGACTGGTCGAGACACGGCTGGTCCCGACCCCGGCGTCCCTGCTGCCGCTCGCCATGGGCATGGGCATCGTCTGCGCGTACGCCGTCGTGGGCTGCGCCCTCGGGCACATCGCCCCGCCCCTGATCGCCGCACCGCTCTCCGCCGTCGCCGTCTTCTACGCCGTCGCCAAGACCGGTGCGTACAGCGATCCGGTCTGGCCCCGGCACGTGTCCGGACAGCTCGACACCAGTGCCGCTTTCGGCGAGCAGTTCTCCGCCTCCGCCGTCCTCGTCCCGTTCCTGTTCGCCGCGGCGCCGGCCCTGGCCGTCGCGGCGTGGTGGGCCGGGGACGGCCGCCGCCCGTGGCGCACGGCAGCCCCTCCGGCGGCCCTCGCGGTCATGGCCCTGTGCGTGCGCATCGCGTCGGACTGGCCCGTCGCGGGGGCTCCGGTCACCGCCGGACACGCCCCGGCCCGCTGCACGGGATCGGCTCCCCGGGTCTGCATGGCCAAGACCGGAGGCGCGGTCGAGGACCTCGACACCGTGGGACGCGAGATCGCCACCTCGCTCCGGCGGCTCGAGGCGGCCGGGGTCGACGTCACCGTACCCACCACGGTCACCGACAGCCTGCTGTACGAGCGCGAGCTCACCCGGCCCCCGTCGACGGGGGCGACCTGGTGGCTGCCGCTGACGGCCGAGGCCGACCGGCCGGACGGCGACCTGGCCGGCATCCGTCACGCCGTCCTCCTCCACTCCGTCTCCTTCCCCTGCGCCTTCCCCACGGCTCTCGTCCCCGGCGCCTCCGCCGACTGGATCGTCAATCACGACGCGGCCGTGCTGTGGGCCGCGTACGAAGTGGGGGCCCAGAAGCCGTACCTCGCGTGGCGCACCGCCGAGTACGGCCAGTTGGCGAACGGCGGCGAGGTACTGGCGAAGGTGCGGGAGCGCGCCGCGAAGGGCCGCGCGCTGCCCACCGCCGGTCAGCGCACCGCCTGGTTCGAACAGGAGCAGGCGAAGGCCTGCCGCCTCGTGCCGGAACCCCCGGCAGGCCGCTCGTGATCTGGTGGTTCAAAGGGCGGCGCGTGACGGCCGTCGTCCTGCCCGGGCTCATGGCGTTCGCCCTGCTCACCGCGGTCGCCCACGACCAGTCCGTCGCCCTGCCCGGCCTGCTCGGGCCGGGCACCAGCCTGCTCTTCCTGATGAACGTCGTGCCTCTGGTCATCACCGGCACGCTCACCCACAGCCTCGCCCAGCGCCTCCCCGAGGCCGAGGACATGGGGGCGAGGTCCGTCCACCGGTACGACACGGTCCTCGTCCTCCTCACGGTCGCGGCGAGCACGGCGACCGCCTGGTCCGTCGGTCACCTCTCGCACTCCGCGGCTGCGACCGAAGCCGGACGCAACACCCTCTTCCTCGTGGGGCTCGCGCTGCTGGGCGGCGCCGTCCGCCCTCAGCTCGCGACGGTCGCCCCGGTCACCTGGGTCTTCGTCACCGCGTTCGCCGGCTATCGCGACTTCCGTCGGCCGTGGCCGTGGGCCGTCACCCTCCACCCCGCCGGGTACCCGCCGACGTTCCTCCTCTGTCTCGCGGTCCTCGCCGGTGGTCTGGCCGCGCTGACCCGCACTCGCCGTCCCCTGTGAAAGGCCCTCCGTGTCCCTCGTCCTCGAAGCAGTCTCCTTTGCGTACGGACGCCGAACCCGCCGCGTCCTCTCCGGGCTCGACTACGCCGTGCCTCCGGGGCTGACGATCCTGCTCGGTCCGAACGGGGCGGGGAAGACGACCCTGCTGAAGCTCGCCGCCGGGGTGAACCGGCCCCTGACCGGCACGGTGCGCCTGGACCGGGTGTCCTCCCTGTCGAAGGAGTACCGGAGGAAGGTCGCCTGGATGCCCCAGTCCATCACCGCCATGACCGGCCTCACGGCCCGCGAGCAGGTCGCCTACACCGGCTGGCTGAAGGGGATGAGCCGCGGCGAGGCGTGGGACGCGGCCGCGACGGCCCTGGAACGAGTGCAGATGGGAGAACACTCCGGGGTGAGGACCAAGCGGCTCTCCGGCGGTCAGCTCCGTCGGGTCGGTGTCGCCTCCGCCCTCGTCCACGGCGCCCGCGTGCTCCTCCTCGACGAGCCCACGGCCGGTATGGACCCCACCCAGCGGCGCGTCTTCCGCGACCTGGTCCTCCGGCTCGCCACCGACGACGTCAGGGTCCTGCTGTCCACCCACGACGTCGCCGACCTCGCCGAGGAGGCCGACCACGTCACCACTCTCACCGGCGGCAGGATCACCTATTCCGGCTCCACCGCGGACTTCCTCGGCCACGCTCCCGAGGGAACGCCCGAAGCCCGCAGGGCGGAAGCGTCCTACACGGCACTGACTTCGGCCCCGTCCGTCCATTGAGCCCCGGCGGGGTCTACTTCCCCAGCAGTCCCAGCAGTTCGGCCTCGCGGGTCGGGGTGAGGCCGGCGCGGCGCTCGCGGTCGAGGCCCTGCTCCCGCTCCCAGGCCAGCGTGTCGGCGATCACCTCGGTCCGGGGGCGCTGGCGCAGCCCGGCGGCGGCAGCGGCGGCGCCCGAGCGGGCCTGGAAGCCGGCCCAGTCCTCGGCCACGATCCACAGCGGCAGGGACTCGGGCCCCATGAACTCCGTGACGCCCTGCTCCAGCAGCCACGCCGACCCGGCCGGCACCACCGGTCCGGTGTGTCCGGCGGCCGCCCGCGAGAGCGCGATCCACTCGCCGAGGGCCACGCTCGGCCCCACCGTGTCGTAGGCGCCCGTCAGGCCCTTCTCCGCGGAGTCGAGGATCCAGTCGACGAGGTCCCGCACGTCGACGACCCGGGTCGGCAGCTCCGGCTCGTCCGGCACCAGCAGCGGCGCCTCCGGCTCGCGCGCGGCCCGCGCGGCCCAGTAGCCCGTGCGGCCGCTCACGTCGCCGGGCCCGCCGATGAGCCCCGCCCGGGCGATCAGCAGCCGGTCGCCGACCGCCGCGACGGACGCCAGCTCGCAGGCGGCCTTGGCCTCCCCGTACAGCTCCCGTCCGACCTCGTCCAGCCCGGTCGGCGTCATCAGCCCGGCCGACTCGTCCGCCCCCACCTCGGCCTGCGAGGCGTACACGTTCCCGGACGACACGTAGGTCCAGTGCCGGGCCTTCGCGCCGAGCGCCTCCAGGGCCCCGCGCACGAACCCCGGCTGCCACGACACCTCCACCACGGCGTCCCACTCGCGCCCGGCCAGCGCGTCGTACGCCCCCGGCTCCCGCCGGTCCGCGACGACCAGCTCGGCCCCCTCGGCCGCCTCCCCGCTCTCCCCGCGCGCCAGACACGTCACGCCGTGTCCGCGCTCCAGCGCCCGTCGCGACACTTCGCGACCCACCCAAGCCGTCCCACCGAGAACCAGAATCTCCATGCGCCCAGTCGACCACCGAACAGGCGTCCCGGAGCCGGTGGTTCGCCGTCGGCGCACGGAATGCGCCGACGGCGAACGAGGGGCGCGGCCGGGGCCGCCCCCGGCGTCCGGCACGCCGCGAAAGGCATCCGGGCGCACCGCGAGAAGGGCCCCCAGGGGCCGGAGAAGGGCCCTCGGCCGCCTTCTCGCACCCCGCCGCGGAGACCGGGGCCCGCTCCCCCGCCCGCACCCCGCGCACCCCCTCCCAGCCCTTCCCCCGTCACCCCAACACCCTTCCTGACCTGGGCATTTACCCTCCTTGCCTCTACCCTGGAGGTCACGTCGAAGGGAGATCCGCATGGGGGAGACGGACCGCGGCATCCGCACGGTCGAGGACGTCCTGACGCTGCTGGACGGGCTGTTCGCGCCCGGGGCCGACCGGTGGACGGAGGGCGGCGCGGACTGGTGGGACGGGTTCTACGCGGACCGCGGGCGGCCGGTGCCCTTCTTCGTCCCGAAGCCGGACGAGAACCTCGTGGCGTACGCGGAGCGGGGCCTGCTCGCGGGCGGCGGGCGGGCGCTCGACCTGGGCTGCGGGCCCGGACGGAACGCCCTGTACCTCGCCTCGCTCGGGTACGAGGTGGACGCCGTCGACCTCTCCGCGACCGCGATCCGCTGGGCGCGGGAGCGCGCCCGGGAGGCGGGGGCGACCGGCGTCCGCCTCCGCTGCGGCGACGCCTTCGCGGCCGGCACGGTCGAGGGCCCCTACGACCTCGTCTACGACTCCGGCTGCTTCCACCACCTGCCCCCGCACCGGCGCGTCAGCCACCTCGCCCTGCTGGACCGCGTCCTGGCGCCCGGCGGGCTCTTCGCCCTGACGGCCTTCGCGGCGGGCGAGGGCGGCATGGGCTCCGAGCGCCCCGACGCCGACTTCTACCGCGCGGGCGCCCTGGAGGGCGGCCTCGCCTACACCGACACCGCGCTCCGCGCGGTCTTCGGAGACCTCGCCCCGCTGGAGCTCCGCCGCATGCGCGACGAGCCCGCGGACTCGCCGCGCTTCGGCGAGTCCTTCCTCTGGACGGGCCTCTTCCGCCGCCCCGGAAAGGAAGCGTGACGGGGAGGCGGCGGGAAACGCGAAGGAAGGGGAGGCGGCCGGGACGCCCGGCCGCCCCCGGGGCCGTAAAGGCGTGGGCTCCGGCCGGGCGGGGGTCCTACGCTGCCCCCATGGGAATCACCAGGACCTCGTACGTCTGCCTGCCGTGCCGGGGCTCGTACAAGCAGGGGTACGACCACGGGCCGGAGCGGAAGTGCCCCCGGTGCGGGGCGCTCATGGTGGGCGTCGGGTCCGCGTTCCAGCCGCCGAGGCGGCGGGACGACGAGGCCTGGCGGGTGCTGTCGGTGCTGCTCCACGCGGGAATCCGCTTCCACAAGCGGGGCTGCGGCGGGGAGGGGTCCGGCTACCGGCCCCGGACGCTCGCCGAGGTCAAGGCCCGCGTCGCCCACGCCCGCCGCACCGGGGAGCCGCCGGCCGAGGCCCTGGTGCGGCCGGTCGTCTGAGCCACGGGCACCCGCGGGCCACCGGCAACCGCGGGCCACATCCACGCGGAGCCGGAACGGAACCGGAGCCGCAGGCGGAGCCGGAGCCGCACGCGGAACCGGAACCTCACGCGGAGCCGGAACGGAACCGCACGAGGGGCCGTCCGCGGAGCCCCGTGCCGAAACGCGCCGAGGGCGGCACCCCCCTTTCGGGGAGCGCCGCCCTCGGCGTTCGCGTGCAGCGAGGAACCTCCGATCCGTTCGGGATCAGAAGTCCATGTCACCGCCCGGCATGCCGCCGCCGGCCGGGGCCGCGGCCTTCTCCGGCTTGTCGGCGATGACGGCCTCGGTGGTGAGGAACAGCGCGGCGATCGACGCGGCGTTCTGGAGCGCGGAGCGCGTCACCTTGGCCGGGTCGATGATGCCCTCGGCGACCAGGTCGACGTACTCGCCGGTCGCGGCGTTGAGGCCGTGGCCCGGGGTCAGGTTGCGCACCTTCTCGACGACGACGCCGCCCTCGAGGCCCGCGTTGACCGCGATCTGCTTGATCGGGGCCTCCAGGGCGAGCTTGACGATCGCGGCACCGGTGGCCTCGTCGCCGTCCAGCTCCAGCTTCTCGAAGACGCTGGCGGCCTGGAGCAGGGCCACGCCGCCACCGGCGACGATGCCCTCCTCGACGGCGGCCTTGGCGTTGCGCACGGCGTCCTCGATGCGGTGCTTGCGCTCCTTGAGCTCGACCTCGGTCGCGGCACCGGCCTTGATGACCGCCACGCCGCCGGCGAGCTTCGCGAGGCGCTCCTGGAGCTTCTCGCGGTCGTAGTCGGAGTCGCTGTTCTCGATCTCGGCGCGGATCTGGTTCACGCGGCCCGCGACCTGCTCGCTGTCACCGGCACCGTCGACGATGGTGGTCTCGTCCTTGGTGATGACGACCTTGCGGGCGCGGCCCAGCAGGTCGAGACCGGCCGACTCCAGCTTGAGGCCGACCTCCTCGGAGATGACCGTGCCGCCGGTGAGGATGGCGATGTCCTGGAGCATGGCCTTGCGGCGGTCGCCGAAGCCCGGGGCCTTGACCGCGACGGAGCGGAAGGTGCCGCGGATCTTGTTGACGACCAGGGTCGACAGGGCCTCGCCCTCGACGTCCTCGGCGATGATCAGCAGCGGCTTGCCCGACTGCATGACCTTCTCCAGGAGCGGGAGGAGGTCCTTCACGGAGGAGATCTTGGAGTTGACGATGAGGATGTAGGGGTCCTCGAGCGCGGCCTCCATGCGCTCCATGTCGGTCGCGAAGTACGCCGAGATGTAGCCCTTGTCGAAGCGCATGCCCTCGGTGAGCTCGAGCTCCAGACCGAAGGTCTGCGACTCCTCGACGGTGATGACGCCTTCCTTGCCGACCTTGTCCATCGCCTCGGCGATGAGCTCGCCGATCTGGGTGTCGGCGGCGGAGATGGAGGCGGTGGAGGCGATCTGCTCCTTCGTCTCGACCTCCTTCGCCTGGTCGAGCAGGGCGCCGGAGACGGCCTCGACGGCCTTCTCGATGCCGCGCTTGAGGGCCATCGGGTTGGCACCGGCGGCGACGTTGCGGAGGCCCTCGCGGACGAGCGCCTGGGCGAGGACGGTGGCGGTGGTCGTGCCGTCGCCGGCGACGTCGTCCGTCTTCTTGGCGACTTCCTTGACCAGCTCGGCGCCGATCTTCTCGTACGGGTCCTCGAGCTCGATCTCCTTGGCGATGGAGACACCATCGTTGGTGATCGTGGGGGCGCCCCACTTCTTCTCGAGGACGACGTTGCGACCCTTGGGGCCGAGGGTGACCTTGACGGCGTCAGCGAGCTGGTTCATGCCGCGCTCGAGACCGCGCCGGGCCTCCTCGTCGAACGCGATGATCTTGGCCATGTGAAGTGGTCCTCCCGGACATGGGGTGGATAACGCTCCAGGACCGCGCCGACGCCCGCGACGGACGGCCTCCGCGCTCCGCGTGGTTCCTTGCCCCACCCGGGTCGTCGGCCTCGTCTGCCCGATCCTCGTAGCACTCTCACCTTCCGAGTGCTAACGCCAATGATTAGCACTCGACCCATGCGAGTGCAAGCGACTCTCGTGGATCGGGCAGCCCTCGCACGGAGCTCCCGGCACCCCCGGGAACGCGTGAGGGGCCCGCATCCCTGGGGATGCGGGCCCCTCGACGGCTGTGGCGTCGTTGGCCGATCGCGTCGCGCTCAGACGGTCACCTTGACCATGTCCGCCTGAGGACCCTTCTGACCCTGCGAGATCTCGAACTCGACCCGCTGACCCTCTTCGAGGCTGCGGTAGCCATCCATCTGGATGGCGCTGTAGTGGACGAAAACATCCGCACCACCGTCGACCGCGATGAAGCCGTAGCCCTTCTCCGCGTTGAACCACTTGACGGTGCCCTGAGCCATGCCTAACTCCCCTATTACTGGCCCTTGCGCGGATCCGCACTTCACGGACCCGGGTCAGAACCTGCGCCGGAACGCATCGACCGCCGCTGAATGTATCTGTCCAACTGCCCTCTGCAACAGGGCAATCCACCGGGAATTCTGGAGGGCGCGGAAAGGGGAAGCGGGAAGAAATCCTTGAATTGCGGGGCAAGTCGGGCCGGGCGAAAGGCGCATAAGGGGCAGGATGTGCGCGCGTTTCGGCCGCTTGTTGTCGCATTCTTGTCACGTCCGGGCCGGCTCTCATATGCGTCTGGCACGGGCGGCGGAGGGGACTTCCCCAACTCTACCGCGCTCAACCATGCAGAATTGCCCCCTCCGCTTTCTCTCGCGGAAGGGGCAATTCAGTACCGACCGGTAAGGCGGACGGCTCCGTGCGGGGTGATCAGCAGCCGCCGGCGACCGCGGGGATGATCGAGACGCCCGCGCCGTCCGGCGTGGCGGTCTCCAGGCCCTGCTCGAAGCGGACGTCGTCGTCGTTCACGTAGACGTTCACGAAGCGGCGCAGCTTGCCCTGGTCGTCCAGGACGCGGGCGGCGATGCCGGTGTGGTTCTTCTCCAGGTCGGCGATGACCTCGGCGAGGGTCGCGCCCTCGGCGGCGACCTCGGCCTGCCCGCCGGTGTAGGTGCGGAGGATGGTGGGGATGCGGACGTTCACGGCCATGGTGTGTGCGAGACCTTTCGGTGGGCCGGGCGCGGAGGACGGGTTCGGGGGGACCGGGTTCAGTGGGCCAGGCCCGCGTCGCGGAACGCGTCGAGGTTCGGGCGGATGGTGGCGGTCGCCTGCGAGCTGTCGGCCACGGCGTCCAGGGTCTTGAGGCCGTCGCCGGTGTTGAGGACCACGGTGGTGAGGTTCGGGTCGATCACGCCGGCCTCGACCAGCTTGCGCGTCACGCCGACGGTCACGCCGCCCGCGGTCTCGGCGAAGATGCCCTCGGTCCGGGCGAGCAGCTTGATCGCGTCCACGACCTGCTCGTCGTTCACGTCCTCCACGGCGCCGCCGGTGCGGCGGGCGATGTCGAGGACGTAGGGGCCGTCGGCCGGGTTGCCGATCGCGAGGGACTTGGCGATGGTGTTCGGCTTCTGCGGGCGGACCACGTCGTGGCCGGCCTTGAAGGCGGCGGAGACCGGGGAGCAGCCCTCGGCCTGGGCGCCGAAGATCTTGTACGGCCTGTCCTCGACGAGGCCCAGCTTGATGAGCTCCTGGAGCCCCTTGTCGATCTTGGTGAGCTGGGAGCCGGAGGCGATCGGGATGACGAGCTGGTCGGGGATGACCCAGCCGAGCTGCTCGCAGATCTCGTACGCGAGCGTCTTGGAGCCCTCGCCGTAGTAGGGGCGCAGGTTGACGTTGACGAAGCCCCAGCCCTCGCCGAGCGGGTCGCCGATGAGCTCCGAGCAGAAGCGGTTGACGTCGTCGTAGTTGCCCTCGATGGCGACGAGGTCACCGCCGTAGACACCGGCCATGACGACCTTGCCCTGCTCCAGGTCGTGCGGGATGAAGACGCAGGAGCGGAAGCCGGCGCGGGCGGCGGCGGCGCCGACGGCGCCGGCCAGGTTGCCGGTGGAGGAGCAGGAGAGCGTGGTGAAGCCGAAGGCGCGGGCGGCCTCGATGGCCTGGGCGACGACCCGGTCCTTGAAGGAGTGGGTCGGGTTGCCGGAGTCGTCCTTGACGAAGAGCCTGCCGGGGGCGACGCCGAGCTCGCGGGCGAGGTTGTCGGCCTTGACGAGCGGGGTCCAGCCGGGGTTCAGGTTCGGCTTCTCGGCGACGTCGGCGGGGACGGGCAGCAGGGGGGCGTAGCGCCAGATGCTGGCCGGGCCGGACTCGATCTGCTTGCGGAGCGCCTCGGGGTCGCCGGCCGGGAGGTCGTAGGCCACTTCGAGGGGGCCGAAACAGAGCTCGCAGGCGAAGATCGGGCCGAGGGCGAAGACCTCGCCGCACTCTCGACAGGAAAGCCCGGAAGCGGGACCGAGGTCGACGGTGGTGGCGGGTGCGACGGTCTGTACAGCCATGGAGGGGAGGCCCTTTCTCCTCATCTTCCTCATGGCGCATTTCGCCACGAGACGGATTTGGCACCTTCCCGAGTCGGGGGCCTCGCTGGCGCAAGACAAACCGACTGGAGGGTTGCCGGGGCTTCAACGGGCCGTATCCCTCTGCCCCTCTGGATGAGCGGTATTCGATTGTGGGACGCGGGTGGCACCCCGACATGCATCGGGCATCCGCGTTGTTCAAGACTGTAACCGAAGGCTTCGAAGGTGGAGACGGTCGTCCGATCCGCGAGATGGAGATCACGTTGCTGGAAGAAGTGGAGCGCTGGCTGACCCGGCGGTCCTGGTCCGTGTCCGACCGGCCGCTGGAGCGGGTGCTCGCCGCCAAGCGGGGGACGACGGTCAGCGTGGTGCTGCCCGCGCTGAACGAGGAGGCGACCGTCGGGGACATCGTCAGCGTGATCCGGCGCGAGCTGATGACCGGGGCGGTGCCGCTCGTGGACGAGCTGGTGGTGATCGACTCCGGCTCCACGGACCGCACGGCCGAGGTCGCGGCGGCGGCCGGCGCCCGGGTGGTCGCGCGGGACGACATACTCCCCCGGATCCCGGCGGTGCCGGGCAAGGGAGAGGTCCTGTGGCGGTCACTCATGGTGACGAGCGGGGACGTGGTCTGCTTCGTCGACGCGGACCTGAGGGACTTCTCGGCGGACTTCGTCACCGGCATCGTGGGCCCGCTGCTCACCGACCCGGACGTCGAGTTCGTGAAGGCGATGTACGACCGACCCTTCGGCGACACCCCTGGTCAGGGCGGCAGGGTGACGGAGCTGGTGGCGCGCCCGCTGCTCAATCTGCACTGGCCGCGGCTGGCCGGCTTCGTCCAGCCGCTGGGCGGGGAGTACGCGGCCCGGCGCTCGCTGCTCGAACGACTGCCCTTCCCGGTCGGTTACGGAGTGGAGCTGGGGCTCCTGGTCGACGCGCTGCACACGGTGGGCCTGGACGCGCTGGCGCAGGTGGACGTGGGGGTGCGCAAGCACCGGCACCAGGACGGGCAGGCGCTGGGCCGGATGGCGGCGGCGATCTACCGGACGGCCCAGCTGAGGCTCTCCCGGGGGCACCTCGTGCGCCCCCTGCTGACCCAGTTCGAGCGGGGCGAGAAGGGCTTCGAGCCGCGGACGTACGCGGTGGACACGGAGGAGCGGCCGCCGATCGCCGAGATCACGGAGTACGCCCAGCGCCGCGTGGCGTGACCTCCGCAGATCATGGGCTTTGCCTACATTGCCCTTTTATGTACATCGTCCCCTCCCGCCCCGCCCGCGCGGCCCGTGCGCTCGCGGCGGGCCTCCTCGCCGCGGGCACGCTCTCGCTCACGGCGGCCGGGCCCGCCGCCGCCGACGTCGTCGAACCCTTCGGGCAGCGGTACCAGGAGTCCCTGTACGGCGACTTCACCACCCTCGGCAACACCGTCATGGGCTGCCCGGCCGCCCCCGCCGGCCTCGCCGCCCGGTGCGCCGCCGCCACCCGGGGCGAGGGGGGCGACTCCGCCGGCACCTTCGTGATGCGCCGCCTGGACACCGACGGCACCGGCCGCGCGTACGGCTCCAGCACCGGCCGGATCACGCTCCCCGAAGGCGCCGAGGTGGCCCACGCCCGGCTCCACTGGGGCGGCCACGACGGCACGTACCGGAGCCCCGGCGGGGCGCGGCTGCGGCGCTGCGACCCCTCCGGCGCGGACGTGGAGCGCTCCCCCGGCGACCCGGCGACCACCTCCCCGCTGCTCTCGGTCGGCGCCGGGCCCGCCGCACCCGTCTCGATCGACAGCATGGTGGTCGACCCGCCCGACACCGCCGGACCGCACCACTACACCGGCGAGTCCGACGTGACCGCCGCCTTCGAGGGCGTCTCGGGGACGGGCGCACCGCTGACCGTCGGCGTGGGCGGCGTGTGGGCACCGGACGGCAGGGGCTGCGCCGCCGGCTGGTCCCTGACCGTGGTCCACCGCCTCCCGGACCCCGGCCCGTCCGAGGCGACGGAGCGCCGCTCCGTCCACCTCCACGGCGGGCACGTCCTCCAGCGCCCGGCCTCCCCGGCGACGACCGTCACCGTGGAGGGCTTCCGCCGCGCCCCGGGGAAGGCGCGGGTGGGCGTGACGGCGTACGCGGGCGACCGGAACACGCCCGGCGACACGTTCCTGGTGGACGGGAGGAGGGCCGGGACCCGCGCGGACGGCACGGGCGACCTCCTCGCCGGCGAGGACGGCGGCGCGCCCTCCCCCGGCCTCGCCGACGGCCTCTCCCCCGACGCGAAGGAGCTCGCGGTCCCCGAGGGCGCGGTCCCGGTGGGCGCGACCTCCGCCGCGCTGGCCTTCTCCGCCGGGGACGACGCCTACCTCGCCTCCGGCCTCGCCTTCTCGGTGCCGGTGGCGGACCTGGAGGTCACCCGGACGGCGAGCCCGCACACGGCGCGGCCGGGGGACACCGTGACGTACACGGTCACCGCGCGGAACGTCAGCGGGCGCGCCTACCCGGGCGCCTCCTTCACCGACGACCCGACCGGCGCCCTCGACGACGCCGTCCACGGGGGCGACGCGGAGGCGGACCTCGGCACCGTGGCGTACGACGGGCCGCGGATCCGCTGGACCGGCGACATCCCGGCCGGGAGGACCGCCACGGTGACCTACTCGGTGCGGGTGAGGGGCCCGCGGGACCCGGCTCCGGGCGACGGAGAGCTCCGCGGCACCGTGGAGGTGGGCTCCCCGCGCTCCAACTGCGGCAGGGGCAGCGAGGACCCCGCGTGCACGGCGGCCTCGGCGCTCGCCGCCCCGGCGGCCTCGCCGGCCGGCCCCGACCGCCCGGCCCCCTCGCCCTCCGTGACCGCGCCCCCGCCCCCCGCCACCACCTCACCCGCGCCCCCGGCCCCCGGCCCCGGACCCGGTTCCGCGGGCGGCCGGGGAGGCGGCTCGATGGCCGGGACCGGCGGCGACGGGGAGCGGCTGTGGCTGCTCGGCGCGCTGGCGGTGGTCCTTGCGGCGACGGGCCTGGTCGCGAAGGCGGCCCTGCGCGGCCGGCGGACGCGGTAGGCGGCGGGGGCCGTCCGTATCCGGCCGACCGCCGACCGTATACGTACGTTTGAGCGTTTACCGGACGGGCTAGGTTCGCCACATGGTTTCCGTACTCGTGGCATCCAACCGGGGGCCCGTCTCGTACACGCTCGGTGACGACGGCGCGCTCTCCGCCCGCAGGGGCGGCGGCGGCCTCGTCTCCGGCCTGAGCGCCGTCGACGCGCAGGACAGCCTCTGGGTGTGCGCGGCGCTCGGCGACGGCGACCGGGAGGCGGTCCGGCGCGGGGTCGCCGAGCCCGGCGTGCGCATGCTGGACATCGACCCGGAGGTGTACGCCGACGCGTACAACGGCATCGCGAACTCGGTGCTGTGGTTCCTCCACCACCACCTGTACGACATCCCCCGCGAGCCCGTCTTCGACGCGGCCTTCCGCCGCCGCTGGGAGTCGTACCGCGCCTACAACCGCGCCTTCGCCGAGGCCCTGGCCGCCGCGGCCGCCGAGGGCGCGGCGGTCCTGGTGCAGGACTACCACCTGGCCCTGGTCCCCGGGATGCTCCGCGAGCTCCGCCCCGACCTGCGGATCGGGCACTTCACGCACACGCCGTGGGTGTCGTCGGAGTACCTCCGGATGGTGCCGGACGACATCGCCGAGGAGCTGCTGTGGGGCATGCTCGGCGCGGACGAGCTCGGTTTCCACACCTGGGCGTGGGCCTCGTCCTTCATCGGCTGCTGCTCCCAGCGGGACGACTCCACGGGCACGGCCCGGGGCGTCTGGCCGAGCGGCGACCCCTGGCGGGGCGTGGAGTGGCGCCGCCACGGCGCCGGGAAGGGCCGCACCCGGGTCCGGGTGCACGCGCTCGGCGTCGACGGCGACGACCTGCGGGCCCTGGCGCACCGCCCGCAGGTGGACGACCGGCTGGCCCGGCTCCGCGAGGAGGTCGGCGACCGGAAGACCATCGTCCGCGTCGACCGCACCGAGCTGTCCAAGAACATCCTGCGCGGCCTGCTCGCCTACCGGGAGCTCCTCACCACCCACCCCGAGTGGCGCGACCGGGTCGTCCACCTGGCCTCCGCGTACCCGTCCCGGCAGGACCTGGAGTCGTACCGGTCCTACACGGACTCCGTGCGCACCCTGGCCGAGGAGATCAACGCCGAGTTCGGCACCGCCGACTGGCAGCCGGTCCTGGTCTCCGTCCAGGACGACTTCGTCCGCTCCCTCGCCGCCTACCGGCTCGCGGACGTGGCCCTGGTGAACCCGGTGCGCGACGGCATGAACCTGGTGGCGAAGGAGATACCCGTGGTCTCCGACGAGGGCTGCGCGCTGGTCCTGTCGACCGGCGCGGGGGCCTACCGGGAGCTGAGGGAGGACGCCCTCACGGTCGACCCCTACGACGTCTCGGCCACCGCCGAGGCGCTCCACACCGGCCTCTCCATGCCCCGCGCCGAGCGCGCCGAGCGCACCAAGCGCCTGGCCGCCGCCGCCACCGCCCTCCCCCCGCAGCGCTGGTTCCTCGACCAGCTGGACGCCCTGCGCCGACCGTCCTAGAACACGCCCGCCCGGCCGCCGGGCCCTCGCCGCCGTCGGTGACGCCCCTCCCCGAGGGCGTCACCGACGGCGGCGAGGTCGCCCAGGCGGCGCTGGACGGCATCAAGGACACCCGGCACGGCATGCATGTCATCGTCGCCGGCGGCGGTCTGGCGATCACCATGGCGAGCCCGGCCGCGCGCCGGTTCAGCGCCTGAGCTGCGGCCGCCCCTGCCGGAGCGGCCGCTGTCTCAGGTCCGCACCACGCGCGCGCGGCCTCGTGTCCTGAAGCCGAGCGCGTGGCGGTAGATCTCGGGAAGCCGGTACAGCCCGTCGGTATCGCGATCGAGAGCCCCCGCTTCCCTCAGCGTGGCGATCGCGTTCGCGTCCAGGCCGACATCCTCTGCGGTGAACGGCATGACGACGTCGTCCGCGAAGCGCCCCACGTTGGCGAGGAGGTCGCCCACCGAGGGATTCTCCTGCCGGAGTTCGTCCAGCTTTTCCGCGCTGCACCGGACGAGGGCCTGCCGCATCGCTCCCGGTACCAGCAGGCGGTCCTGCCAGTCCTGGTCTCCCTGCGACAGCTCGGCGGCATCCCTGATGAACCTCACGACATCACGGGCCTGCACCTGGTCGTTGAAGTCGCCGAGGGCCGCGGGCACCCACCGGTCCGACCGGGCCTCTCTCGAATTTTTGCGGCCCATCTTCACGCCCCACAAGGGAACCAGAGCGTCGACGACCTTCTCGCTCCCCAGCTCCATCAGATCCCCGTCGGGACGTTCGACCGCCTTGGCCGTGGAAGCCACCCACAGGGCCAGCCGAAGCGCTTCCTGACTGTCCCATCGCAGAGCATAGGGCTCATACCGGTCGAGGTACTGACCGAGGTTCTGCCGCACCGCCCATCGCACGAGGTCTTCCCGGACGAAGATGACCGCGCCGAACGGCCGCCCGCGGAAGGTCCGCAACCAGTCGGGGATCTCGATGAACAACGCCCTGAGAGCGATCCGCTTGGCGTCGCCGACCAGTTCCTGGAACACGTCCTCAAGACCGTCGAACACGAACAGCGCGGGCTTCATGGACCGCTCGAAGAGGACCTCTTCCGCACTCTTCGTCAGGGTCGGCCCCGCGACGGCCATGGCCATGCACCGCAACCAGACGTCCCGCCAGAACGCCAGGCTCTCCCGGTGCTCACTCGCCAAGGCCTCGTCCAGGACATTCCGGATGTCCAGTGCTGTCGCGCCGGCCCCGTCTGCCGCGGCGGCCCGAAGGCGCTGGGGGCTGGTGCCCCCCTCACCGGCGTCCGTCCCCATGTTCGTCGGGTCCAGCACCGGGACGATGGGCGCGTCCACGCGCACCTCTTCCTCGGCGCTCTGCGCGAACCGCTGCCAGCTTCCGGCGACGCACAGCCGCGCGTACGTGAAGGTCTTTCCCGATCCCTTCGCTCCCACCACCACGGTGACGGGCAGTGCCGTGCGGTGGTCTCCCACCAGCCGTCGGAGCGGAGCGGTCGAAAGGAACCCCAGACTGCTGTCCAGTCCGGTCTTCTCCGCGAACACCAGCGACTTCGCCCGGCTGTGCAGTGCAGCCCGGCGCGTGTCGAGGTCGGGCTCCTTCGACACCTGCGTGGCAGAGTCCGACTCGATGGACAGGCTCATGGACTCCAGCAGGCGGTCACCGATACCGAGCCTCCTGACCACGGCGATGACGTCGTCCCAGGACTGGGGCAACGCCAGCAGCTCGTCCCGGAACGGACTCAGGAGGGGCTCGGTGAGGACCTGGGCGTCCACTTCGCTGGTGGGATCCGGCTGTGATGATCCGCCGTCCGCGTCCGGAGAAGCAGTGGCCTGAACCCCCCTCAGCTCTTCGAGTGCCTGGGAGAGTTGGACCTTCGCCTTTTCGACTTCCTCGCCGTGCTGATCCTCTCGGTACTGGGTGATGATCACGGACGGCTCGGGGTCACGGCCGGTCAGGGCGACCGCCTTGTCGCCCAGCTGACGGATGAGGCGATCGGTCCCGTCGAGGGACTGGCTGCTGAGCGTGGTCACGAAGGTGCGCTGGACCCTCGGGTCCAGGAGAATCGGAGCCGACAGTTCCGACGCTCCGGCGCGCAGGTCCACGACTACCGTGTCCAGACCTGCTCGAGCGGCCAGATCGGCCAGTGACTCCGTCAGGAAGTACCGGGGGCGGTCCGGCGTGAGGAGCTGGCCGGGTTCGATGCGCGGAGGGCCCAGCCTGACACGGCGACTGGTCGGCAGGATCACCAGGCGCCCCTGTCCCCCCGTCTTGTGCAGCAGGGTTTCCTGGTTCGCCAGATACTCGGACGCGATCCGAACCGCCTGGCTGCGGTCCCCCCCGGAGGAACCGTGCAGAAGCGCCAGCACGTCGTCGTACGCGATGTCGGCCGCACCGCCTTGCGACTCGTACATCCAGCTGATGCCCGGAGCTTCCAGGTCGGCGTCCACGAGGAGGACCTTCCGTCCTCGCTGTGCCAGGAGATCCGCCAGGGCCACGGCGTGCACGGTGCGTCCCACGCCGCCCTTGAAGGAGTGGAACGCAACCACTTGGACGCCCCCCGGAAAGAGGTCGGATTCCGGGCGGGGAAGTGGCTCCGCGAGTTCGTCGGTGACCCTCCTGTCGATGAGCTTCGGCAGACGCACGGACGGCTGGACGGGGTCCTCGACGTGAATGGTGACGGGCAGCCCCTCGACATGCATGTCCCGGGGCCGGTCGAGGATCAGCTCGAAGCCGAAGTCGGACGTGCGGATCGATCCCCGCCCGAAGGCGGTGTTCAGCCAGTTCAGAGCAGTGTGTTCATCGGTTCCCGGAGAAACGGTGAGCTCGATTCCGTCCCACCAGGCATTCGCCTCCTTGAGCCACTCCGGCCACAGCCCCTTGGTCGCCAGGACGGCGCAATGCTCATCGACATCGACCCACGTCAGCAGGTTGCCGGGAAGCAGGGGGTAGTTCTGGTGCATGGTTCATCTCCCGCTGACGTCAACAACTACGTGAGGCTTGGACCAGGGCCCGGAGGGCTTCCAGGGCGGCCTTCTCATCATCGGCGTGCAGATCGGCGCCGTAACGCCACGCCTCGTGGAGTTCCGCCGGCCCGACGTGCGCGGCCTGCTGGTCGTTCCGCCCCGTCCCCTGCACGCTTCCCTGTCTGATCCTGCGGCACCGGCGTACCGCTTCGCCCAGCCCTCCGGAAAGGCCCAGCTCCTTCGCCAGGCGGCGCAGGTCGTGCGTGCGCATGTCCGCCGGCAGCTTCGACGTGTCCCTGGCTCCGTACACACGGTCGAGCAGTTCTGCCTTCAGCCCGCACTCCGCCGCGTAGAACAAGAGCAACCCTCCCGTGGCGGCGTCACCCTCACGTACCGAAGCCTCCGCCCGCTCACTCAGTCGCTCACGGCTCTTCCTGAGCTGCCCCACCCTCACTTCGACCATCCGAAGATGGTAGCCAGCGGCGCGGCTCCCCGACCGCCTCCGCCAGTTCCGTGAGGAGGGCGACCACGGCGGACGGGCCCGGGACGGAGAGGTCGGCGCGGTCGGCGAGTTCGGGGACCTCGGCGGAGCCGGAGCAGACCAGGAGGCCGGGGAGGCCGTCGCCGCGGAGCTTCTCGACGGCGGCGAAGGCCGGCAGGTCGCCCAGGTCGTCGCCGGCGTACAGGACGGAGCCGGCCGCCTTCTCGCGTACGAACTCCGCCAGCGCCACGCCCTTGTCCATGCCCGGCGGGCGCAGTTCCAGGACGAGCCGGCCGGGTTCCAGGACGAGGCCGTGCGCGGCGGCGAGGTCGCCGAGGGGGCCCTTGAGGGCCTCGAAGGCGCCCTGCGGGTCGCGGGCGCGGCGGGTGTGGACGGCGACCGCGCGGCCCTTCTCCTCGATCCAGACGCCGGGCCAGGCGCCGTACCGGTCGAGGAAGCCGGGGAGTTCGGCGCGGACCGTGGCGACCCCGGGGTGCGGGGCGGCGGCGGTGACGGTGCCGGTGACGGCGTCCCACCGCTCGGCGCCGTAGTGGCCGAGGACGGTGAGGTGTTCGAGGCCGGGGACGCCGGCGAGGCCTCCGTGGCGGACCGCGACCCCGGCGGGGCGGCCGGTCACGACGACGACGGCGGCGAGGTGCGGGGCGAGCGCGGCGAGCGCGGGGACGGCGCCGGGGTGGGCGCGGGCCTGCTCGGGGTCGGGGACGATCTCGGCGAGCGTCCCGTCGAAGTCGAGGGCGACGACGGCCTCGGAAGGGCGCGCGAGGAGCGCCTCCAGGCCGTCGCGGCCGGCGGGTGTGGTCGGGTGCGGAAGGCTGACCATGGCTCGACCCTACCGACGCGGGCGCCCGCCGTCAGCGTGGGCGGACTCACCCTCTCGACCGGGTTTCACCGCCGCCGGACCGGATCCGGGCGGAATCCGGGCCGGATCCGGGCCGGATTCCGGGACCTTCCGACCGCCCCCGGTGCCCCGGTTTCCTGCCGCAGGTGTCAGCGGTGCCCTCCCGCCGGTGCCCCCGGTGTCCCTCCGCCGGTGTCAGCGGCGGCGCTCCCTCTCCTCGCGGACCCGGCGCAGGCGGTTGACCGTGACGGGGTCGTGGGCCAGGGCGCGCGGGTCGTCGAGGAGGGCGTTGAGGAGCTGGTAGTAGCGGGTCGGGCTGAGGCCGAGGCCCTCGCGGACGGCCCGCTCCTTGGCACCGGGGCCGGGCCAGGAGCGGCGCTCGACGGCGAGCACCGCCCTCTCCCGTTCCTCCAGGCCGCTGTCGCCGGCGGGCGTCTCTTCGGTCATACGACCAACCTATTACTCCGCCCCGACACTCCGCCCGGCCGCGCGGCCGGGGCATCCGGCCCGGTCGCGCGGCCCGGTCGCGGCCTTCCCGCTACTCCGCCGCCTCCGCCGCGGTCGCCGTGCGGGCGATGGCGCCGAGGACGTCGCCCGGGCGGCCTGCGGGGGTGACGGCCTTGCCTATGTCCTGCTTGATGGTCTCGCTGACCTTGGCCCAGGAGGTCTTGCCGACCGGGGGGAGCTGGGCGGTGGGCAGGGCCTTCAGGAACTCGCGCAGGCCGGCGTGCTCGGCGGCGGTCTCCATGCGGGTGGAGGCGCTGACGGTGACGGGCAGCAGGTCGTTGTCGCCGGCGAACTTCAGCACGTTCTCGTCGCTGAAGACGAAGTCGAGGAAGGCGCCGACCTCCTTGCGGTGCCCGTTCTGCTTGAAGCCCATGATCCAGTCGGCGACGCCCATGGTGGCCCTGGCCGGGCCGTCGACGCCGGGCAGCGGGGCCTGGCCGACCTTGACGCCCTGCTTGGCGGCCTCCTTGAGGAGGGAGGGGTGGCCGTTGAGCATGCCGACCTCGCCGCGCGCGAAGGAGGCGAAGGCGGCCTTGCGGTTGAGCTTGCCGGGGGCGATGGGGCCGGTGAGGCCCGGGTCGACGAGCTCGTCCTTGAGCCAGGTGAAGGCCTGGACGTTGGCCTCGGAGTCGACGGCGTACCGGTCGGAGTCGTCGGTCCAGCCGCCTCCGGCGGCGAGCAGCCACATGAGGGACTCGGCCTGGGCCTCCTCCGGGCCGAGGGGAAGCGCGAAGGGGGTGCGGACGCCCTCCTTCTTGAGCTTCTTCGCGGCCTTGGCGAGCTCGTCCCAGGTGGTCGGGGGCTTGATCCCGGCCTTCTCGAAGAGGTCGGCGTTGTAGAAGAGGGGGCGGGTGGAGGCGACGAACGGCAGCCCGTACTGGGTGCGGTCGGTCTCGCCGGCCTCGGCGAGCGCGGGGAGGAAGTTGGCCTGCACGGGGATGGTGAGGATGTCGTCGGCCGCGTAGAGCTGCCCGGCGGCGGCGTAGTCGGCGTAGGCGCCGATCTGGGCGACGTCGGGGGCCTGGCCGTTCTTCACCATCTCGGCGACCTTGCGGTCGACGTCGTCCCAGGACTCGACCTGGACCTGGACCTTGATCCCCGGGTGGCCGGCCTGGAAGGCGGCGACGAGGTCGTCCCAGTACTTCTTGGTGGTGTTGCCGCCGGTGAGGTCGTAGTCGGCCGCGACCAGGCGCAGGGTCACGTCGCCGCCGTCACCGCCGAGGGTTCCGCAGCCGGCGACCGTGGCGGTCAGGCCCAGGGCGGCGGCGGCCGCGGTCAGTCCAAGGAATCGTCGCCGCTCCACGGCTTCATCCACCTTTTGCTCGTCGTTGAGCAGCAGTGCGCTGCGCATGCCTCGGGGCAGGGTCCGAAAGTCTCCCGCACTCCCGGGCAAGAGGTCTACACCAGTGGGGTATCACTTCCGCAACTCCGGGGGGACCTTCGCCACAAACCCCCCACACCACGGGGCCCGAATTTGTATCCGAGCGCAACAATCCTCGGCAGTGGACTAGACCTTTAGGGCGGTCTCGCGCGAGACTGTCCCCCGTGAGACACGTCATCGCCCTGGATGTGGGCGGCACCGGCATGAAGGCCGCCCTCGTCGGGGCGGACGGCACCCTGCTCCACGAGGCCCGCCGCGCCACCGGGCGCCGCCGCGGCCCCGAGGCCGTGGTGGAGACCATCCTCGGCTTCGCCGAGGAGCTCCGCGCGCTCGGCCAGGAACGCTTCGGGGAGCCCGCCGCGGCCGCCGGAGTCGCCGTCCCCGGCATCGTCGACGCGGAGAACGGCATCGCCGTCTACGCCGCCAACCTCGGCTGGCGCGACGTTCCCATGCGCGAACTCCTCAGCCGCCGGCTCGACGGCATCCCGGTCGCCCTCGGCCACGACGTGCGCACCGGCGGCCTCGCCGAGGGACGCATCGGCGCGGGCAACGGCGCCGACCGCTTCCTCTTCGTGCCGCTCGGCACCGGCATCGCCGGCGCCATCGGCATCGGCGACCGCATCGAGGCCGGCGCCCACGGTTACGCCGGTGAGATCGGCCACATCGTCGTCCGCCCCGGCGGCACCGACTGCGGCTGCGGCCAGCGCGGCTGCCTGGAGCGGTACGCCTCCGCCTCCGCCGTCTCCCTCGCCTGGGCCGAGGCCTCCGGCGACCCCGAGGCGGACGCCGCCGACTGCGCCAAGGCCGTCGAGTCCGGCGACCCCACCGCCGTCCGGATCTGGCAGGAGGCGGTGGACGCCCTCGCCGACGGCCTGGTCACCGCCCTCACCCTCCTGGACCCCCGCACCCTCATCATCGGTGGCGGCCTGGCCGAGGCCGGGGAAACCTTGTTCACACCCCTTCGGGCCGCGGTGGAGGAGCGAGTGACCTTCCAGAAGCTGCCCGTCATCGTGCCGGCGGCCCTCGGGGACACCGCCGGATGCCTGGGCGCGGGCCTCCTCGCCTGGGACCTGCTCGCCGACCAGCGCCCCATCGACTCGGAGGTTTCCGCCTGATGTCCGATCACAAGGTTCTCTCCGGCGCGCGCGTCGTGCTGCCCACCGGAATCGTCGAGAACGGACGCGTGATCGTCGACGGCGGCCGCATCGCCGGCAGCGCGCCCGAGGACGCCCCCGTCCTCGACCTCACGGGCCACTGGCTCGTGCCCGGCTTCGTCGACATGCACAACCACGGCGGCGGCGGCGCCTCCTTCACCTCCGGCAGCGTCGAGGACGTCCTCAAGGGCGTCCGCACCCACCGCCTGCACGGCACCACCACCGTCGTCGCCTCCTTCGTCACCGGCGACATGGACTTCCTCACCGCGCGGGCCGGGCTGCTCTCCGAGCTCGCCGAGCAGGGCGAGATCGCCGGCCTCCACTTCGAGGGCCCCTTCATCTCCCCCTGCCGCAAGGGCGCCCACGACGAGACCCTGCTGCGCGACCCGCACCCGGCCGAGGTCCTCAAGCTGATCGACGCCGCCCGCGGGCAGGCGAAGATGGTCACCCTCGCCACCGAGCTGCCCGGCGGCCTCGACTCCGTCCGCCTCCTCGCCGAGCACGGCGTCATCGCCGCCATCGGCCACACCGACGCGAGCTACGAGCAGACCGTCGCGGCGATCGACGCCGGCGCCACCGTCGCCACCCACCTGTACAACGCGATGCCCGGCCTCGGCCACCGCGCGCCCGGCCCGATCGCCGCCCTCCTGGAGGACGAGCGGATCACCGTCGAGCTCATCAACGACGGCACCCACCTCCACCCGGCCGCCCTGGAGCTCGCCTTCCACCACGCGGGCCCCGAGCGCGTCGCCCTCATCACCGACGCCATGGACGCGGCCGGCTTCGGCGACGGGCGCTACATGCTCGGCCCGCTGGAGGTCGAGGTGAAGGACAGCGTGGCCCGCCTCGTCGAGGGCGGCTCCATCGCCGGCTCCACCCTCACCCTGGACCGCGCCTTCAAGCGCGCCGCCACCGTCGACCGCCTCCCCGTCGAGTCCGTCGTCCAGGCCATCTCCGCCAACCCGGCCCGCCTCCTCGGCGTCTACGACCGGGTGGGCTCGCTGGAGCCCGGCAAGGACGCCGACATCGTCGTCCTCGACGGCGCCTTCGACATCAAGGGCGTCATGCGCAAGGGCGAGTGGATCGTCGCCCCGCAGGGCGTCCCCACCCGGGTGCCGCAGACCGCCTGATCAGGGCGGAAAGGGGACGGCGATCGGTCCGGGGTCTGGGCCGATCGCCGTTCCTTTGGCATGATCGTGACCCGTCACACGGCTGACGCCGCACGGTCTTACCGGAAGTACGGGGGTGGGCAGGTGATCCTCACGGTCACCCTCAACACGGCGCTGGACCTCACCTACGAGGTGCCCGCCCTCGTGCCGCACGGCAGCCACCGGGTCGCCCGCAGCGCCGAACGGCCCGGCGGCAAGGGCGTCAACGTGGCCCGGGTGCTCGCCGCCCTCGGCCACGAGACCGTGGTCACGGGATTCGCCGGCGGCCCCACCGGGGACCGGCTCCGCGCCCTCCTCGCCCCGGTCGCCCGGCTGACCGACGCGCTCGTCGCCACCGAGGCGGCCACCCGCCGCACGCTCGCCGTGGTCGACACCGGGGCCGGCGACACCACCCAGTTCAACGAGGCCGGCGCCGCCGTCACCGCCGCCGAGTGGACCGCCTTCCGCGAGCGGTACGCCGCACTGCTCGACGGCGCCTCGGCCGTCGCCCTCTGCGGCAGCCTCCCGCCGGGCGTCCACGTCGGCGCGTACGCGGAACTGGTCCGCACGGCCCGCGCCGCCGGCGTCCCGGTCCTCCTCGACACCAGCGGCGAACCGCTCCGCCGCGGCATCGCCGCCCGCCCCGACCTGGTGAAGCCCAACGCCGACGAGCTCGCCGGCCTCACCGGCTCCCGCGACCCGCGCCGCGCCACCCAGGACGCCCGCCGCCGCGGCGCCCACGCGGTCGTCACCTCGCTGGGCCCCGACGGCCTGCTCGCCGCCACCCCGGACGGCCTCTGGCGCGCGGCGCTCCCGGCCCCGGTCCACGGCAACCCCACCGGGGCCGGCGACTCCGTGGTCGCCGCCCTCCTCGCGGGCGGGGCCGACTCCGCCCCCTGGCCCGAGCGCCTGGCGCACGCGGTCGCCCTCTCGGCCGCCACGGTCGCCTCCCCGGTCGCCGGCGAGTACGACCCGGCCGCCTACGAGAGCCTCCTCCCGAAGGTCACGGTCACCCGCGAGGCCTCCCCGTCCTGACCCGGGAACGCGAAACGGCCCCGTCCGGTGCGCGTCACCGTCCGGGGCCGTCCGTGGAAGCCGGGGTCAGCTGCCGACCTTGCCCGCCACCAGGTAGACCTGGTCGATGATCGCCTCGCAGGAGTTGCCCTGCTCGCAGGAGATCTTGAGGGAGTTGCTGCCCTTGGTGAGGGTGGCGTAGCCGTAGGTGGTGGTCCACCCCTTCACCCAGTCGCCCGCCGGGGCGAGGGCGTAGTTCTTCATGTTGACCTTGTACGGCGGGCTGCCGTTGACCGTCAGCATGGCGTCCGCGTCCTTGCCGGGCACGCTGTAGGTGATCTTGAGCGTGTAGTCGCCCGCCTCGGGCACGTCCACGGTCCAGCTCGCGGAGCCGCCGACGCCGTTGAGCGACACGTAGGCGCCGCCCGGGCCCTTGGCCCCCTTGATGTCCTTGCCCACGGTGGCCATGCCGCCGAGGGTGAGCGTCGCCGCGTCCTGCTTGGGCAGCGGACCCTTGGTGGGCTCGGCGGAGGGCTCGGCGGAGCCGCTGGGCTCCTCGCTCGGGGTGGCCGGGGCGCTGGACTGGCTGGTGCCGGTCGCCTGCGGGTCGGGCTTCTTCCCGCCCTGGTTGCCGATGATCGCCGCGGTGATGCCGGCGACGACGACCGCGACGACCGCGACCGCGCCGATCAGCAGGCCCTTGGTGTTCGGGCCGCGGCCCCCGCCGCGCGGGCCCTGCGGGGGCGGGGAGTGCCGGGGCGGCTGTCCGTTGCCGTAGGTCTCGGGGGCCGCGTACTGCGGGTGCGGCTGGCCGTACGGCGCCTGCTGCTGCGGCGGCACGTACGGCTGCGCCGGCTGCTGCCCGTACTGGCGCTCGCCGACCGTCCTGACCTGGTTGTACGAGGTGCGGGGGACGCCGGGCTGCGCGGGGGCGGGGCCCGGGTAGCCGTAGCCGCCCTGCGGGGCGCGGCCGGCCGCCGCCTGTCCGTCCGCGTACAGGTAGCCGAACGGATCGTCTTCCTCGGGCTTGTTCGCGCCGTCGTTACCGGCAGCCATCCGGGTCATCCTCTCCATGCTCGCCAGCCGTCGCCGACCCGGCGAGCCTACCCCGAACGGATGTAGCCCCCGCGCCGGGAACGATCAACCGGCCCGGCGGTGGACCTTGGCGCGGGACCGCTTCTCGACGTACATCCGCTGGTCGGCGGAGTTCAGGACCTCTTCGACGGTCATTCCGCACTCGGCCCAGCCGATGCCGAAACTGGCCCCGACACGGACCGCGCGGCCGTCCACCCGGATGGGCGGGATGATCGCGTTCCGCAGCCGGACGGCGAGGTCGGCGGCGTCGGCGGCGCCGAGCCCGTCGGCGAGGACGACGAACTCGTCACCGCCCAGACGGGCGACGGTGTCGCCGTCCCGGACGCCGGTGGTGAGCCGGCGGGCCACCTCGATGAGGACGGCGTCGCCGGTGTGGTGCCCGAACCGGTCGTTGATCGACTTGAAGCCGTCGAGGTCGCAGAAGAGGACGGCGAGCCCCTTGGTGCCGTCGTCGGTGTCCCCGCCGGTCGGCGCGACCGCGTGCACGTGGTGGTCGTACGCCCCGCCGCCGGCCGGCTCGAAGCCGAAGCCGTGTTCGTGCTCGTGCTCGTAGCCCCCCTCGTAGGCGACGGGCAGCGGGTCGGGGTCGTAGGCGAAGCCGCCGTCCGGGCCGGGGCCCTGGTAGGAGCCGCTGTGCGCGGGGCGCTCGCAGATCCGGGCGGAGAGCCGGGAGCGGAGCTCGGCGCTGTTGGGCAGGCCGGTGAGGGCGTCGTGGGAGGCGCGGTGGGCGAGCTGGAGCTCGTGCCGCTTGCGCTCCTCGATGTCCTCGACGTGGGTGAGGAGGAAGCGGGGGCCGTCGGCGGTGTCGGCGACCACCGAGTTGCGCAGCGAGACCCAGACGTAGGTGCCGTCGCGCCGGCCGAGCCGCAGCTCGGCGCGGCCGCCCTCGGCGGAGGTGCGGAGCAGGGTGCCGATGTCCTCGGGGTGGACGAGGTCGGCGAAGGAGTAGCGGCGCATCACGGAGGCGGGGCGGCCGAGGAGCCGGCAGAGGGCGTCGTTGGTGCGGAGCAGGCGGCCGTGCTGGTCGCCGCCGAGCTCGGCGATGGCCATGCCCGAGGGGGCGTACTCGAAGGCCTGCCGGAAGGATTCCTCGCTGGCGCGCAGGGCCTGCTGCTCGCGCTCCAGGCGGATCAGGGCGCGCTGCATGTTGGAGCGGAGCCGGGCGTTGCTGATCGCGATGGCGGACTGGGAGGCGTACATCTGGAGGGCTTCCTGCCCCCAGGGGCCGGGGTGGCGGCCGTTGCGCGGGCGGTCGACGGATATGACGCCGAGGAGTTCGCGGCCGGTGCCGGACGGCGGTCCGTCGGAGCGGGCGGAGCCGAGGCGGGGCGAGTACATGGGGGCGTAGAGGCGGTCGTGGGGGTGCCACTCGTCCTCGAAGCGGGGGGCGGGGCCGTCGGTGTGCCACTGGGGGACGTCGTCGTCCATCAGGACCCAGCCCTCGGTGTGCGGGATGAAGCGCAGTTCGCCCCAGGGGACGCCCATGGAGAGGCGGCGGTCCCAGGCGTCGCGGGAGCCGACGCGGCCGGTGATGAGGGCTTCGGCGGCGGGGTCCCCGGCGAAGGCGGCGACGACCAGGTCGCCGTCGGGCCGGACGAGGTTGACGCAGGCCAGCTGGTAGTTGAGTCCGGCGACGACGCCGTCGGCGACGGTCTGCAGGGTGTCCGCCAGGCTACGGGCGGTGTTGAGGTCCGCCACGACCTGATGCAGCTGCCGCAGGGTCGAGAGACGGACGTACGGCTCCGACTCGGTCTCCATCGCTCGCTCTCCCCGAGACCTCGACAGCAACTCCAGGCTTCTCATCGGCTTCGTGCTGCACTGTCCCCGCCACTGAATCACAGCGAGCTGCGCACCCGGTACACAGGGTCAGCAAATAGTGCCCTCTGTGACTCAAGTCACAGCATGTCGTGGCGGGATCCGGCGGGTCGAAAGCGACGCCCCGTGCTTCCGGTGCCCCCGCGGAGGTGCGGCGCCGGGACCCGGGCGCGGCTCCCGGGGCCGCGGGTCCTAGGACCCGCGCCGGGCGCGCGCCTGGTCCCGGGGCCCGATGCGGCCCCCTCGGGGCCGCGGCTAGCGTGCCGGGTGTGCTGCAGAAGACCCCCACCCCGCCGCCCGTCACGGACCTCGCCATCCCCCATGCTGAGGGGGTGAGCGACGACGAGTTCCGGGCGGCCATGTCCCGCCTCGCGGCCGGCGTGGTCCTGGTGACCGCGCACGATCCCGACGACGGGCCGCGCGGCGAGGACGTCGGCATGACGGCCACCGCGTTCCTCTCCGTCTCCCTGGACCCGCCCCTCGTCCTGGTCAGCCTGCGCAACGGCTCGCGCATGGACGACCTCCTGGAGGAGGTCCCGGTCTGGGCGGTGTCGGTGCTCGCCGAGAGCCAGCGGCACGTCGCCGGGCGCTTCGCCATGAAGGGCCGCGTCTCGGACCGGCTGCTCTTCGCCGACCTGCCCTACACCCGCGGCGAGGCGAGCGGGGCGCCGCTGCTCGGCGGTGCGCTCACCACCCTGGAGTGCCGCACGGAGAGCCGCGTGGTGGCGGGCGACCACACCCTGGTGATCGGCCGCGTCCTGTCGGTCGGCCTGCCCTCCCCGGACGGCGCCCCCCTCGCGTACTTCCGCGGCAGGTACCGCCGCCTGGGCTGACCCGCCCGGGCCGGGGCACCGAAGCCCGAGCGCCGGGAGCCGGGACGCCGGGGGCCGGGGCTCAGCCCCAGTCGCGGCCCTGGCGGCCGCGCTTGGTCTCCGCGCGCTGCTTCTTCTCCCGCAGCCGGCGTTCGTTGATGCCGCGCGGGATGCGGGTCGCCTTGCGGGGCTTCGGCGGCGGGGCGGTCGCCTCGGCGAGGAGCGCGGCGAGCCGGACGGCGGCCGTCTCGCGGTTGCGCCACTGGGAGCGGTGCTCCGAGGCCCGCACGGTCAGCACGCCGTCCACCAGCCGGGAGGCGAGCCGTTCCAGGGCGCGGGACTTCCACACCTCGGGCAGCGCCTCGGTCGCGGCGAGGTCGAAGAGCAGCTCGACGCGCGAGTCGGAGGTGTTCACGTGCTGGCCGCCGGGACCCGAGGAGCGCGAGAAACGCCACTGGAGCTCGGCCTCGGGGAGCGAGACGGAGCCGCGGATCTGATACGGACCTGACATGCCCTCCATGTTCCCCGGGACGGGCACGGACCGTCACCCTGTTTTCCGCACCGGGAACCGTGGAAGACCTCTCAGCGTTTCTCCGGACGAACACAGCGCGTGAACCACGATGAAAGGGACTTCCATGGCAGTCAGCCTCAGCAAGGGCGGCAACGTCTCCCTGACCAAGGAGGCGCCGGGTCTGACCGCCGTCACCGTGGGCCTCGGCTGGGACGTCCGCACGACGACCGGCACCGACTTCGACCTCGACGCCTCCGCGATCGGTGTCGACGCGGCCGGCAAGGTGGCCTCGGACGCCCACTTCGTCTTCTTCAACAACAAGTCGACCCCGGACCAGACCATCGTCCACACGGGTGACAACCGCACCGGCGAGGGCGGCGGCGACGACGAGCAGATCAACGTCAACCTCGCGGGCCTCCCCGCCACCGTCGACAAGATCGTCTTCCCGGTCTCCATCTACGACGCGGTCTCCCGCTCGCAGAACTTCGGCCAGGTGCGCAACGCCTACATCCGCATCGTGAACCAGGCCGGCGGCGCCGAGATCGCCCGCTACGACCTCTCCGAGGACGCCGCCGTCGAGACCGCCATGGTCTTCGGCGAGCTGTACCGCAACGGCGCCGAGTGGAAGTTCCGCGCGGTCGGCCAGGGCTACGCCTCCGGCCTGGAGGGCATCGCCCGCGACTTCGGCGTCAACCTCTGACCGACGCCCCCAGGGCCTGTGAGCCCCGGCCGGTTCTCCCGCGCCGGGGCTCTACCCTTTCCGCGTGATCGTCGAGACCCTCGCGCCCAAGGTCCTGGAGGACGGCGCCGCACTGCCCGGCACGCTGCTCACCGAGCTCACCGCGCTGTACGCCTCGAACCGGGAGTTCCATCAGCTCGGCGGCGACTTCCCGGATCCCGGTGACATCCGGCCCGAACAGGTCGCGGCCGCCCTCGCCGACGAACTCGCCCACCCCTCCGCCGAGGTGCTGCTCGCCCGCTCCGAAGGCCGGCTCGTCGCCGTCGCCGTGACGCTCGGCCGGCACCCCGACCCGGCCGACCCGGACCCGTGGCTCGGCCTGCTGATGGTCCACGCCGACGAGCACCGCACCGGCTTCGGACGCCGGCTCGCCGGGCACGTCGAGGACGTCTTCCGCGCCCGGGGCCGCACCGGCCTCAGGCTCGCCGTCCTGGAGGGCAACCCGAAGGCGCTCGCCTTCTGGACCTCCCTCGGATACGAGGAGACCGCCCGCCGCCCCGACCTGGCGCACGGCCGCCCCTGCCGGGTGCTGCGCAAGGACCTCGCCCCCGACGGCACGTCAGCCCCCGCCTGAGAAGGCCCACTTGCCCGTCCCACTCCGTGGAACGCGACCGCCCGGATCTTGACCCCGGCACCGGGCGGCTGCTTCCATCACCCGCATGGACCCCCGGACCGCACCGCTCACGCGACGACGTCACGTCGATCTCGCGCGCACGGCCGGCGCCCTCTGTCACCGGCGCTGAGCCAGGCCGCCGCGCCCCGCTGACCGTCCTCGGCCCGACCGGGTGATCCCTGCCCCGGCCGCCGCCGCACCGGCTCTCCGCGCGCCCTCCGGCCCCCGGCCCCCCGGACCCCGTCCGTTCCCCCGCCGGCGCCGCCGTCCCCCGGCCGTCCGGCCCACCCGCGCACCGCCCCGCCCTCCCCGCCTCCCGTCCGTCCGGGTCGCCGGGCGCGCCGGCGTGCGCGGATCCGCCGCGCTCGCTCCCGCGAGTCCCTTCCGGAAGGCCCCCCGCCATGTCCGTCCCGTCCGCGCGCCTCCGTACCCGGCGCGGGCCGCTGGCCACCGCGCTGGCCGCCGCCGTGCTCGCGCTCACGGCCGCCGTCCCCGCCGGCGCGGCCCCGACCGCCGTGCCGACCCCGCCGCACCACCCGTACGCGGGTCCCGACGGCACCGCCACCATGCACGGCGACACCGGCTCCTCCGACACCACGCCGCTGGCCGGGCCCGGCGCGGGCGCGCTGGCGTCGAAGCGGACCGCGCTCGCCTCCGCCTGCCCGACCGTCCTGGTCGGCGCCGACGGCCACCCGGTGGTCCTGTGCACGCCGATCTTCGGCCAGGTGCCCACCGTGCACCTGCTCGACCCGTCGACCGGCGACTCCCTCACCTCGCTCGCCCTCACCAAGGGCTCGCTGCTCGGCGGCGTCTACGCCTACCTCGACGACCGGGACCGGCTGGTCGTCGTCGACGGCAGCGGCAGCCTGCTCCGCGTCGGGCACCACCGGGACGCCTCGGGCGCCTGGCGCCTCTCCGTCGACCAGCGCCTCCCGCTCGGCGACGCCGTCCCGGCCGGCGACGCGGTGACGGGGCTGTCGCCGGACTGGCAGGGCCGGGTGTGGTTCGCGACCGGCGGCGGCGTCGTCGGCCTGGCCGACGACCGCACCGGCCGGGTCACCACGCTCCGGCTGCCGGCCGGCGAGCGGGTCGCCAACAGCATCTCCACCGCCCCCGAGGGCACCGCCGTCACCAGCACCCACGCCACCTACCTGCTGACGGCGGACGCCGACGGCACCCCGCGGATCGCCTGGCGGCAGGCGTACGACCGGGGGCAGGCCCGCAAGCCGGGGCTGCTGAGCTGGGGCAGCGGCTCCACCCCGACCTTCCTCGGCCCGGGCACCGGCACCGAGTGGGTCGCGATCGTCGACAACGCCGACACCACCGTCCGGCTGAAGGTGTACCGCACGTCCGACGGCTCCGAGGTCTGCTCCTCGCCCGTCCTCCGGGCGGCCGGCGGCCCCGGCAGCGAGAACTCCCCGGTCGGCGCCGGCACCAGCGTCTACGTCGCCGGCACCTACGGCTACCCGTACCCGGCGCTGCCGGACGGCGCCGGCTCCTCCGTGCCGTCCTCGGCCGACTTCGCGGGCGGCCTGACCCGGGTCGACGTCCGCCCCGACGGCACCGGCTGCGCGGTCGTCTGGGACAACGCGCTGCGCTCGGCGGCCGTCCCGAAGCTGTCCACCGCCACCCACACCCTGCACACCGTGCTGCGCGACCCGGTGATCCCCGGCACGAAGGGCACGAGCCTGCTCGACCCCTACCGCTACGCGCAGATCGACCCGGAGACCGGCAGGGTCCTGCGGGCGAAGCAGGTCGGGATCGGCTCGCTGTACGACACGCTCCAGATGGCCGGCACGGTCGCCCCGGACGGCGCCTACCTCCAGGGCACCGTGACGGGCGTGCTGCGCATCACCGCCGGCTGACCGGACCGGACCGGCCGGCCCTCCCCGCCGCGGGCGGCCGCCCCCCTCCTCACGGGCGCTCCGGACGGCCCTTCCCGTACAGCCAGACGTCCCACACCCCGTCCAGGTCCCGCCCCGCCAGCGCCTCCGCGTAGGACGTGAAGTCCTCCGTGGAGGCGTTGGCGTGCCGGCGCTCGGCGGGCCAGCCGCGCAGCAGCTCGCCGAAGACCCCGTCGCCGACGGTCTCGCGGAGCTTGTGCAGGACCATCGCCCCGCGCTGGTAGACGGGCGGGTCGAAGAGGTTCTCTGCGGTCGGCGGATCGGCGGGCGGGAAGGCCCAGTTGGCCTCCTCGGCGAAGGCCGCCTCGAAGCTCTCGCGGGCCGGGACGGAGCCGTGCTCCTCCGCGTACAGCCACTCGGCGTAGGTGGCGAAGCCCTCGTTGAGCCAGAGGTCCTGCCAGGTGGCGGGGGTGACGGAGTTCCCGAACCACTGGTGGGCCATCTCGTGCACGAGCGTCGCCCGGTCGAAGGAGGAGGCCGGGAAGACGGGCCGGGTCTGGGTCTCCAGGGCGTAGCCGAGGACGCCGTCGGGGACGACGACGGCGCCGGCCGCGTCGAAGGGGTACGGGCCGAAGCGGTCCTGCTGGCGGGCGAGGACGGTGGGGAGTTCGGCGCGGAGCCCGGCGGTGGCGGAGACCAGCGAGGGGTCGACGGCGGTGACGACCGGGACGGTGCCCAGGGCGGTGCCGGTGGTGGTCGCGTACCGGCCGATCATCACGGTGGCGAGGTAGCTCGCCATCGGCTCGGTCTGGCGCCAGACCGTGCGGGTGCGGCCGCCGGAGACCGGCTCGGCGGAGACGCGGACGCCGTTGGAGAGGGCCGTCAGACGGCTGGGGGCGGTCAGCGCGATCTCGTAGGCGGCCTTGTCGGAGGGGTGGTGGTTGCCGGGGAACCAGGTCGTGGAGCCGGCCGGTTCGCCGACCGCGACGGCTCCGCCGCCGGTGTTCAGCCAGCCCTCGGTGGAGCCGTCGGGGTCGGTGAGGGGCTCGGGCACCCCGGAGTAGGCCACGGTGACGGTGAACTCGGCGCCGTCGGGCAGTTCGTCGCGGGGGCGGAGGGTCAGCTCGTCGCCGGCGCGGTTGACGGCGGCCGGCTCGCCGTCGACGGTCGCCTCCGCCACGGTGAGGCCGGCGAGGTCGAGGTTGAGGGCGGAGAGGTCCTGGGTGGCGCGGGCGGTGATCGTCGCGGTGCCGTCGAGGCGGCCCGAGTCCGGGTCGAAGGCGAGGTCGAGGGCGTAATGGGAGACGTCGTAGCCGCCGTTGCCCAGCCGGGGGAAGTAGGGGTCCTTCAGCCCGGCCGCGCCGGGGGTGCCCTGCACCCCTCCGGTCGCCGGGGTGCAGCCGCCGGCGAGGAGCCCGAGCACGGCGAGGACCGCCGCCGCGCCCGCGGCGACGGTCCTCGGGGACCGTCCGGTCCGGCTGATCCGGGTCACGTACGGATCCTAGACAAGTCGGACAGGAGGTGGGGGTGGGAGCGCCCGTCGGGGGGAATCGGGCGCCCCCACCGGCCGGTGGGGCGGGGCGGCTCCCCCCGCGCGGGACCACTCCGCACGACGGACGCCCGTACGGCTCCGGGAGGGAGCGCAGCCGGGGCTCCCGGCCCCCGCGTGCGGGGCGGTCGGCCCGCGCGTACGGCTCCGGGGCGGAACCGGGGGCCCCGGCCCGCGCGTACGGCTCCGGGACGGAACCGGGGGGTGTTACTTCGCCAGCTCGGCGACGCCGGCCCGGGCGAACTTCTCGTCCAGGTCGCCGGAGGGGGCGCCGGCCACGCCGATGCCGGCGATCGGGCCGCCGTCGGCGGTGACCGGGGCGCCGCCGCCGAGGAAGAGGGTGCCCGGGATGTCCTTCAGGTTCGGGGTCTGGGCCAGCCGGCCGGCGAGCACCGAGGTCGGGGCGTTCCAGGAGACGGCGGTGTACGCCTTGCGGATCGCCGACTCGTAGGACTGCGGGCCGGCACCGTCGCCGCGCAGGGTGACGAGGGTGTTGCCGTTGCGGTCGACGACGGCGACGGAGACGCGCTGGTTCTCCTTCTCGGCGGCCTCCAGGGCGGCCTCGGCGGCCTCGGTCGCGGCCTCGATCGTGAGGTGCGTGGTCTGGCGCAGGTGGTCGCGGCCCGCGTCGGCGACGGCGGCGGGGGCGGCGGCCGGAGCGGAGGCGCTGGCCGAGACGGCGCCGAAGGTGCCGGCGGTCAGGACGGCGGCGGCGGCGGCACCGAGGACGAGCTTCTTCTTCATGGTGGGCTCCCGAGGAGGTCGTGGCGGACCTGACCGGTCCGGTGGAGGAGGGCGCGTCCTGCGCTCTGCCTCCATCCTGGGTCCGGTCCCGGCCCCCGCCGGTCCACGGTCCGGCTGCCCTCCCGGCGCGCACCGGAGGATGCCGGGGTCAGCCGATCGGCTGATGCCCGGGGGGTCCGCACGGGCCAGCATGGACACGTACACCCAGGTCGGCGCGGTCCGCGCAGGGCGCGCGGCACCGGGCGTACGGCCCGCGAAGGAGGCGAGACGGTGGACCGGACCGGTCGGCACGCGCGGCACACCCCGCACCCCCCACCCTCCCCGTACGGGCCCTCGGCCCCCGGGCCGTCCCACGGGCCCCTGCCGCACGGCCCCGACCCGCGCGGCCGCGCGCACGACCCCGACGCCGGCTGGCTCGCGCGCGTCATGCACGTGGTGTTCTTCCTGCTGCTCGGGGCCTCCCTGGCGCGGTTCCTGCTGCGGCACGCGTGGGAGGACCGCAGCCCGTGGATCATCGCGCTCAGCGGCGCGCTCGCCGCGCTCTACCTGCTCGGCCCCGTCCTCGGCACCCGCGCCACCCCCCGCCGGATCGCCTGGCTGTGCACGGTCGTCGCGGTGTGGGTGGTGCTCGTCGTCCTCGCGCCCAGCTTCGCCTGGTGCGCGGTCCCGCTCTTCTACACCGGCCTGCGGACCCTGCCCCACCGGGCGGCCCTCGTCCTGGTCGCCCTCCTCACCGCCTTCGTCGTCTTCGCCCAGGTGCAGCTCTCGCACGGCGGCTGGGACCCCAACCTGATCGTGGCACCGCCGGCCGTCGCCGCCCTCGCCACCGGCGTCTTCGTCCACGCCGACCGCCAGGCGGCCCGGCAGCGGGCCCTCATCGACGACCTGATCCGCACCCGGCGCGAACTCGCCGCCATCGAACGGCGCGAGGGCACCCTCGCCGAGCGGCAGCGCCTCTCCATGGAGATCCACGACACCCTCGCCCAGGGCCTGTCGAGCCAGCAGATGCTGCTCCAGGCC